>OX639973.1:4800000-6656312 GCA_951828385.1 uncultured Poribacteria bacterium | reverse complement strand
TATCACGGGCAGCCTTCGCAGCTTTTCAATTTGGCGGAAGATCCGAACGAATTGCACGACCGCGCAGCCGATCCAAAGTGTCAAGACATCTTAGCGCGATTGACAGAGAAGGTATTAGACGGCTGGGACCCCGAACGGATCGCGGCGCAGATGACAGCGAAGCGTGCGGACACACAACTCCTCGGTAGATGGGGACGGAACACACAACCGGCGGATCAGTACCGTTGGAATTTGTTACCAGAGATGGATTATTTGGATTGAGAATAACTAAAGGGGGAAACAACATGGCGAACAGTCTGATACTTAAGGGTGAGCGTTTTAGTGAAGAAAAAACAAAACAGATTGCCGATCAATTCTTCCGTGATGGTTTTGTCCATATTCCGGGGGTGTTGACAGATGCTGAGGTTACCGCGCTGCGAGATAAGTCGGACGCACTTTTCGCGGATGCGCAACTCATGGAGCGAACCAATCCAGACCTTGCGGACGTTAGATATATCCAGATGGGTGCGCACGCTGAGTCCGGTGAAGCGTTGCCCTTTATATTACGGAATACGATTGAACTGGATCCGATTTTTCGGGATATGCTCCTCCGTGAGCCGATTCTGAGTTTGGCGGAGGCGATTGTCGGTGAGAATTGCAAGTTCTGTGGTCAGAATGTGCTACGGAATCTACCCGGACTCTCAATAGACACGTGGCATGTGGACGGCTCGGTGCATTTCCCTGTTACTGAGGAGATGCCGCGCCACGATCCGCGCCTGCGGATGCCTGTGATGTGGTTTACTGTCCAGATGGCGTTGAACGATATTGGGACACTTGAGGAGGGACCGACGCAGTATGTGCGCGGCAGCCACTACTCCGGCAGACATCCGAACGACCAAGACAATCCTGAGTTTGAAGGCAATAAGCCGGTCTCAATTTTCTGTAAGGCGGGAGACATTTACCTGCAGGATCCGCAGTGTTGGCACCGTGGCGCGCCGAACCTTTCCGGTAAGACGCGTTATATTATACAATCGCAGTATGCGGCGTATTGGGCGTATTGGCGGTTTAGCCTTTGTAACGGTGTGCCTGTGCCTGAAGAGGTACTGCAAGATGCGGATGATCGGTTGATGAGCCTTTTGGGACGTCCGCGTGTGAGCGACTTGAATTAGTCGGTTGAACCTATCTTATTCTGCCTCTTGTAAACTTTTTTGGGATGTGCTTGTTTAAATCAGCAAGTAAAGTCTTTAGAGAATGGGTCGCCAAAAAGGAGGGACAGACAGATGGGACAAGAGATAAAAGGTATATTTCGATGGAGACTACTCGTCATTTGGATTGCTGTAGTGGTGTTCTTCATCGGTTTCATGTCGCAACTGAAGGCAGATGTAGAGAATGCTGAGGGCAAAGGTGACGGCTGGGTGCAAACCAACGGTCCCTACGGTGGAGAGATTCTCGCCATCCATGAAGCACCTGAAGGTGTGCTACTTGCCGGAACAAGCGGTGGTGGTATCTTCCGTTCGACGGATCGTGGTGATACTTGGGCCCCGGTCAATACTGGATTGCGTTTTGAACCGGGAGAGGGTTTGTCTATTAGGGCATTTGCACATAACGGAGAATTGATCTATGCTGGCGCGACTAATGCTTTGTATGCATCGACCAATGGTGGCGACACGTGGTACCAAGTTCCAATTTTTGGAAAAGGGTTTGTATCGGTCAGTGATATTATGTTCATAGGTGCCCGCGTATACGTTGGCACCTTAAATAAGGGCGTTTGGTATTCAGATGATGGCGGTGAATCGTGGCAGCCGGTGATTGTCACTATTGGCGATCGCATGTACACTGCCTCCGTGAATGGGTGGGTTTTGTATTCAGATGACGGTGATTCATGGCGGCCGGTGCCGCCGAACAATCGGTTAGGGGCTATGTTAATTCGTGAACTTTCGAGTATAGGAACAACCCTTGTCGCCGGAACTGAGAATACGGTATTCCGTCAGAGGACGAATGAGGACGTATTGACGGCTATCAACGATGATTCTGTTGAGCAACAGATTAACGCGTTTGCTGCTATGGACAACCTACTTTTCGCAGCTGGGTATATGGGCGAAGAAGGCAGTGGACTTTTCCGGTCCGATGACGAGGGTGATTCTTGGACAAACATCGCTACAGATGAGATGACATATACCGTTAAGGCGATGGCGGTCTACGGGACAACGTTATACGCTGGCACCCCTGGCGATGGTGTTTTCCGTTCGGATGATAAAGGTGATTCTTGGACAGCCGTCAACGATGGATTAACGCATCGGGAGGTCTCTACGCTGTTAGCAGTCGATGAAAACACTGTCTTCGCTGGTACCTCTGGCGGTGGTGTTTTTCGCACGATAGATGGGGGTAATTCTTGGATAGAAATCAATACCGGCATAACGAATGCAACAATCAGCGAATTGGAAGTCGTTGGAGATAGGTTATACACTAACGTTGGTGGAAAAATTGTTTATACAGTTGACGGTGGCGAATCGTGGCAACCTGTAAAGATTCCGTCAAAGTCGATTAGATATGGATTTCCCACACTATCCGTTTCGGATGGCGAACTTTATACTTGTGCCGTTAGATATGCACCGCGCGAACAAGGTGAGGAGATCGCTGGTATTTTTACGGTGGATGCAGAGAACAATACTTTAGTTGAACTTATTGTCGATAAGAATTTGGATCTCATTGAATGTATGGAGGTCGTTGGGACGACTTTTTATATCGGTACTTTGCATGACGGAGTCATCCGGTGGGAAAGCGGATCGGATCCATCGCCCACCAATCTCGGATTAGAAGAACATCACTACATCTGGGGGTTATCGGGAAATGGCGAGAGTGTCTGTGCTGCTACTGGGAACGACGAAATTTATCGTTTTCGGGATGGACAGTGGGAACCAATCCATTCAGCAGATATGACGAATAGTGGTATGTCTGATCTAAGGTGGATTGGATCAACACTCTATGCTACTTTTTGGAATGGCGGCGTTTTCCGCTCCGTTAACGGTGGTGATTCGTGGACATCTATCAACGATGGCTTGGACGAGGCATCTGCTGCCTCAATAGGGATAGACGGCACCGAGTTGTATATAGGCACATTTACTGGCGTTTTCCGGTGGATATCAGCTAAAGAGCGATGGGAGCCGGTCGGTTCGCTGCCTCACCAGATTTTGTCGTTAGCGGTGCTTGACGGTTTTCTTTATGCTGGTACTGCCTATAACGGTGTATTTAAGATTCGGATTGAGAAGTAGGCGGATCAATTAGCGTGAACGGCACAGGGACTGTGCCTACTACTTTTAACAAAGAGGACATACGGATGAAAGAACAGACAAGAAATATGTTTCCTGTCATTTGGATTGCTGCGGCGGTATTCTGTATCGGTATGGTGCCTCGACTTGGGGCAGATGTGAACGGCAGCTGGGTGCAAACCAACGGTCCCTACGGTGGCGAGATTCTCACTTTCTATGCAGCCCCTAAAGGCGTGCTTTTTGCTGGAACAGAGGGTGGGGGTATCTTCCGTTCAACGGATCGTGGCAATACTTGGACACCCGTTAATACTGGATTACACTACGAACCCGGAGAGGGTTTCACAGGTGTTCCTGCATTGGTGCAAAAGGGAGGGACGCTTTACGCTGGTACGCGGCGGACTTTGTACGCATCCACTGATGGCGGAAACACATGGCATCACGTTTCAAACTTCCAAGAGCATGAATCCATCAGTGGTATTGTGGTTATTGGTGACCGTCTATACGTTGGTACTCTAAATACGGGGATTTGGTACTCAGATGATGACGGTGCCACGTGGCTGCAGGTAAATGACGGGTTCGGACCTATGTCAATTCATGAACTTTCGCGTATAGGAACAACTCTTGTCGCCGGAGCCAGGGATAGGGTTTTCCGCAAAAGGGACAATGCGGATGAATTGAACGCTGTACATGTTGATTTTGTTCTGGAGCAGATTGACGCGTTCGCGGCTATGGAGAACCTGCTCTACGTGGGCGGAAGTGTGCGCAATGGAGGCGGACTTTTTAGATCTAATGATGAGGGCGATTCATGGACCCGTATTGCAGTGAAAGAGATGCGGCATACCGTCGAGGCATTAGCTGTTTTTGGCGCGACGCTCTACGCTGGGACGTATGGCAGTGGCGTTTTTCGTTCCGACGATAACGGCGATACTTGGACAGCCGTCAATGACGGTTTGACTGATCGGACGGTCTCTACTTTATTGGTGGTCAATGAAGACACCGTCTTCGCTGGGACTGCAGGAGATGGTATCTTTCGCACGATGGACGGTGGTAATTCTTGGATCGAAGTCAACACCGGATTGACGAATACGTCGGTTGGCGAGTTAGCGGTTATAGGAAAGACGATTTACGCCGGAATGAGTGAGAGGTTTGTCTATTCAGTTAACGGTGGAGAAGCGTGGCAACCCGCGAAGTTTTCATCAAGGCCGAATGAATATCTATTTTCCACGTTATCCGTTTCGGGTGGAGAACTTTACACAGGTGCTATTAGGTTTGCGCCGCTCGCCGAAGGCGGTGTCGTAGGCGGTGTTTTCCGGTTGGATAACGAGAGCAACGCGTTGGCTCAAGTTATCGTTAATAAAGACTTGACTGGGATTCAATGTTTGGAGATTGTCGGGACGACTTTCTATATCGGCACCCAACGTGACGGGATCTATAAGTGGGAGAAAGACTCAGATCCATGGACCACGGATCTTGGTTTGAAAGGACACTTCATCACAGCGTTATCGGTAAATGGAGAGAAGATCTATGCTGGAACTGGTAGAGGCGAAATTTATCGTTCAGCGGGTGCAGAAAAACCGTGGAGACTTGTCAATTCAACAGATATAGCAGGTAGTAGTGTATCCGGGCTGAGGTGGGTTGGATCAACGCTTTACGCATCCGCTTGGGGTAAGGGAGTCATCCGTTCCGTTAATGGTGGCGATGCTTGGACACCTATAAATGATGGTTTGGATGATAGGGCAGTTTTGACAATGGCGGCAGTTGGCACCGAGCTTTACGTAGGCACTTATAGTAAAGGCGTTTTCCGATGGATGGCAGATAAAAGATGGTGGGAACCCGTCGGTTCACTGCCTCACCAGATTTTGTCGTTAGCGGTGCTTGACGGTTTTCTTTATGCAGGTACTGCCTATAGCGGTGTGTATAAGATTCGGATTGAGGAGTAGGCGGATCAATTAGCGTGAACGGCATAGGGACTATGCCTACTACTTTTATAGTAAACGTATAATTAATTGGGTACTCTCAAACAGTCTGAATGCCCATTAAGAGCATTCAGACTGGCACAAACTGAAAGTTTATGCTACAAGTATGTCTATTTATTTTTAGGATTCACCATAAGAATAAGGAACGGATATGCGAGAAACACCATTTCACTTCAGAACGATTACCGAGATTTCGGAAGAGATTGCTTCAAAACGGTTGTCGCCTGTGGACGTTACGACTGCGATGCTGGAACGTATTGAGCAGCTTGACGGTCAATTGAAGAGTTACGCAACTGTGACAGCAGAACAGGCTATGGCTACCGCACAGGAAGCGGAACGGGAAATTGCCGCTGGAACGTATCGCGGTCCGCTTCACGGTGTCCCGATTGCAGTGAAAGACCTCTGCTTTACCAAGGGTGTCCGGACGATGGGCGGGGTGGAGGTGCTTGCGGAGCATGTGCCTGCGTTTGATGGCACGGTGATCACAAAACTCGCGGCTGCGGGTGCGATCCTGCTCGGTAAGCTCAATCTGACGGAAGGGGCAATGGGCGGCTATAACCGTAATTTTGCTATCCCCCAGAATCCGTGGAATCCTGATCGGTGGACGGGTTCGTCATCAAGCGGTTCCGGTGTTGCGACGGCGGCGGGGTTGTGTTTCGGTTCGCTTGGTAGCGATACGGGTGGCTCTATTCGTTTTCCGTCAGCGGCGTGTGGTGTTGTCGGACTGAAGCCGACGTGGGGACGAGTGAGCCGTTACGGTGTACTCGCGCTTGCTGAATCGATGGATCACGTCGGGCCGATGACGCGAAGTGTCGCGGATGCGGGGATTATACTGGAGGCGATCGCTGGTCCTGACCCGAACGACCCGACCTCTCTGCCGGACCCGGTGCCGAATATGCTTGAGGGAATAGGACAAAACCTCCAAGGTATCCGCATCGGGTTTGACGATAACTATGCAACAAACGGTATTGACGCTGAACTCGCCGAAGCAGTGCGTGCGGGTGTGGACATCTTCTCGGATCAAGGTGCTGAAATTGTCGAAGTGGAATTGCCGGATGTGGACGAATATGTTTCCGCATGGCCTACACTGTGTGCTACCGAGGCGGTGGTGGCACACGCAGCCTTCTATCCCTTCCGACGAGATGCCTACGGTCCTTGGTTCCAAGGGTGGCTTGATATGGGCGCGAAGGTCTCAGGCGCGGTATACGCGAAGGCGAACAACTTGCGAGCCGCCTGCACCGGACATCTCAGACGCGTATTTGCGGAGATTGATGTGTTAGTGTGTCCGTCGATGTCCGCGCCGCCACACGTTGTCACGCCAGAGATATTATACGGACCGTATGACCCCCGGGATCCGAAGTTTCAACGGTTCACTGTGCCGTTTGACTACAACGGCGCGCCGACGCTATCTGTGCCGTGTGGCATGAATAGCGAAGGATTACCGTTGAGCATTCAGTTTGTCGGAAAACATTTGACAGAGCCGTTGTTGTGTCGAGTTGGACACGCTTATGAAAACGCGACACCGTGGCAGGATCTTCATCCAGATGTTTAGGCAGTGCTATTTCTGTGGTAGGCGATACCCCTCTTTCGTCGTTTGGATGCTGTAGAGGCAATGTTCTGCTGTGATGTAAAGCACCTTGCTCGTTTTGCCGTGTCCAAATGCGACGTTGGTGGGTTTATCGGGTGTCTCGACGTATGCCAGTTCTTCACCTTCAGGTGTGTAAACGCGAACCCCGGGTCGGGTTTCATCGCGCACTGCCACCCAGAGATTCCCCTCTGCATCGACGACCATTCCATCTGGCCCGTCCTGTGGTGCGTAATCAACGAGTACTTTTCGGAAAGTCGCCGTGCCTTCCGGCGCGAGATCATAAGCGAGGAGTGCCATCTGTCCTTTATGTGGTTCCATCTCATCGGGGAGGTTACTCCCCATTGCGCCGTTGTCGTGACTGATAACATAGAGAGTCTTTTGATCCGGTGAGACCGCTACACCGTTCGGTTTGCCGCCATCCGTGACAACGAGATGAACAGAACCGTCAGGATCAATCCGATAGACCCCAAAAATGGGTTGCTCAACGGATTCCTGTCCGGCGTATCGTGGATCCGTGAAATAGATGCGACCCTGCTCGTCAATTGCGAGATCGTTCGGTGAGTTGAAAGGTTTTCCGTTATAGAGACCGGCGATAATCTCGCTTTTACCCGTCTCCATGTCTGTCCGAGTAATCCTGCGTCCCCCGAAATCTGCACCTTCTGCAATAACCAACCGACCTTGTGCGTCAAATTCCATACCGTTGGACATGCCACTCGGCGAACGGAAAACGGTTGTTTCTCCGGTTTCCGGGTTGTATCTCATGATATGTCCGGCTTGCATATCCGTCTGATCTGTAAAGGTGATGTCGCTGAAATAGACTGTGCCGTCTGGCGCGACGGTGGGTCCTTCTGTAAAATGTGCGTCGCTAAAGAGTTCTGTGAGTTCCGCACCCGGTGTAATAATGGGGTCGCTGTCTGCAGCATTTCCAATCAACGTGGGTGCTAACGCGAGACCAGCACCAATAGCGCAAGCAAGGGTTTGTGAAACATTTAGATTCGGCATATTTGATCTCCTTTGTCGTTAACTGTAAACAACTATCCCCGCGCGTATGGAAAAAAGTATACGTTAGTTATGCCGTCTTGTCAACAGAAATTGTAAAAAAAATTGCATTTTAATCTAAGTATCAAGTATAATACAAAATACCGTAAGTTGTAGGGGCAGGACCTTGTGTCTTCGGCAACGCAAACAATACGAATCAAGTTAATAGGGTATAGTATCCATAGAGTGTTAGTCATGATATAGTCATACGAAAGGAGATGTCGGGGATGAAATTTAACGCAGTTTTCAAAAAAGTCCCAGAGGGTTACATCGGATTTGTCGAAGAATTACCCAGTGCGAATACACAGGGTAAAACGCTTGAAGAAACAAGGGCGAATCTCCGAGAGGCAATTGAACTGACGCTTGCGGCGAATCGCGCACTTGCTGAAGAAGACATAGCGGAGTTACAAGATGTCATTCGTGAGCCTATTTCTGTGCAGTTATGAAAAGGCGCGAGTTCGTTCGTCATCTTGAAAAACATGGTTGCGAATTTTTTCGCGAAGGCGGTAATCATACGATCTATGTTAATCGCCAAACACGGCGTGTCGCGCCTGTACCAAGACACCGGGAATTGAACAGGTTCTTAGTGAGAAAAATTTGTAAAAGTTTGGAAATTCCGTTTCCTTGAAACAAGGACTCCTGTGTAACGCTTGTATTTACTGAGTGACGGGATCCTACCACACATCAGGAACGGCGTTAACCCATCGGATGCGGACCGTGAGTTGTCACGCCTTGCCGGGCGTGTGCGTAGACGGCATCTTGAATTTCAAGAATCTTTACTGCATCAGCCACCGTCGGCTCGAAGGCATCGCCGTCTCGGATTGCGTCAAACGCTTTGCCCATTATCCTCTGTATCCGTGCGCCGTGCGAGATGTCCTCGCTGAACTGCACACCATCAGTCGTATGCACTTCAATCAAGGGTTCACCGTTGCGACCGTACTGCTCAAACACCGATGCCTTTGTTCCAATAAATCGGAAGAAATGATCGCCGCCACGTGTGCCGGACGGATAGTTGTAACCGGATTCAATAATGCCGGTGATGCCGCTTTCGGTTCGCAGCACCCCGATACCACTATCCTCCACACCTCGGCTGTACATGGCGTTCGACATGACCGCGCCGACGACTGTAATTGGCTCATCGCCGACGAACTGGAGGAATGTATCAATACCGTGTGCTGACTCAACTGCCCAGCATCCGCCACCGGATATACTCGGAGTGTTGTGCCAATAAGAGGGTGTCGGATCGTAACGGGATGGGGGCCCGTTGTTGAGTCTGCTGTTATATAACGTCAGTTCTCCGAAGCTGCCATCAGCGACCATCTCTTTAACAACACTCACAATTCGGCTGACACGGTTCGGTAACGTAAGCGCGCTGAAGACCCCGTGTTTTTCGGATGCTTCCGCGGCGGGACGGAGCCTGTCTGCACAGTCGGCAAACGGTTTGTCCAAGAGATATGGGATACGCCGCTCTACGCATGCCTGTACATGATCTCCCATTTCAATATGTTTGCCAGCGACAAGGACAGCGTCCGGTTTGCTGGTGTCAAGGCATTCGGCGGCTGTCTCGAATCCGGGACATTCAAAGTCGTCCATCAACTGTTGTCGGGGTTTGGCTTCGCTGTCCATAACCCCGATAATCTCGTGTCCGAGTCCTTCTGCGGTGCGTGCCATACTCCGTCCGTGATGGCTATAGGAAAGCACAACTAATTTCATTTTCGACTCCTTTTTTAATTGTTACCAGTACGATTTTTTCTGCGAAAAAATCTTTCAGTACTCAGTTGTCAGTCACAAGAGGTCTACGATACTTTTATAGTGGATACCCTAATTCCTTATACATCTTCCGAACTCCGAAACCTCTACGGCACAGGAACTAACAGTCTCCTATGCTACATGTGTAAACTTATTTTCTGCGAAAAAATCTTTCAGTTGTCAGTTGTCAGAAAGAATAGTTATCAGCTTTCGGTTCGATTTCTTCTGCGAAAAAATCTTTCAGTTTGCTTTGCAGTGAGAAAAAAAGACTTTAGGCTCTCAAAAACCTCTTGTAACCGATAACTGACAACTGATAACTATCTATAAAACGAATACATCTGTAATCCTGTGAAAAGCCGGATGAGTACCCATATACCGCCTATCATGAATTCACCGAGGATTAGCCCCAGAAAGAGCGGATATGCTTTGCGATACAGCCGAATCCCGCCGACTTTCAGCAATATCGTTTTGATGCCCCAGCTGAGAAATATCGAAAACCAGAGCCTGCCGATCGTCGATTTTTCACCGGCGACGAGGTAGCCAGCAGGATGGAAGGGCCAGAACGGGAAGACAGTCCGGAGCCACCAGAGGATACCTGTGAAGGCAGCACCGACACCGATGAAAGTCACGGCGGCAGCATCGGTTTCAGTCGGGTGCGAGATCCATTTTTGCAAGAGGTTATATCCGCCTGTACCGAGATCACTGACAACACCGATATTATATCCGACGAGGAGGTATGCCCAAAACGATGCGAGAATCCCGACGACCGCCGCGAACATCATCGCTACGATGAGCCTGCCGGAACGCATACCTGATTCCTCTGCGAGTTTGAAACCTTCGAGTGTATGGGGCATCGGGTGTGCGCGAGACCCTCTGTTGAAGGTGAGGTAGAGACGCATCATCGTGAGGCTACCGTGTGAGAGGATGCGGGTCCCGAAAATATCGGTCATGATGTCGTGTGGTGTTGCGTAGGTACGGATCGTCGGTGGACCGACTTCGGCGCGGATACGCGTGAGGCTCATCGACAATAGGTAGTAGATGAGAAAGTAGATCCCTATTGTCCAGAGTGCCATGCCGCCTTGATGTGAAAAGACAAATAGAAATATCAGCCCACCTACTAATCCGAATGCTGCCCATCGGTAACGCATCGGCTCTCTGCTGTCGTCGATTTCACCCGGTGCCCGGTATCCGCGAAAAATGTGTTTGATCACGCGAAAAAAGAAGCGGCGTCCGCCCCAGAGTGCGAAGCAGGCGAGGACGAGGTAGCCGCCCATGACCTGCTGCCAGTCATAAGGAAATCCCGGCAAAATATCGAGTCCAAGCGCGCTCCCGAATATTCGTTGCGCTTTCCAGAACCAATAAAAGAACCAGACTGAAAACGACATCTCTAACGGCATGAGGTAAGCGAGTCCGACAGCGAATGAGCGGATATAGATGGGTGTCCAACCGATAGAGTTCCAAGGTTTTTGGGTAAAGTATTGACCGATCTCGGCGTGCCGTACAGGGACTTCGGGTAACTCTGGAAAGAGGACATGTATACCGTTGATGAGATTGATACCGCCTGCGATGGCGAATCCGAGCCACATCATTTTCGATTTGAAAAGTCGTCCGTCAAGCCTTGTCATCTCCAAAGGCAACTGCACAATTGGATAGGTGAGGCGTTCACTCTCAATCCACTGTCTTCGGAGGAAAACATCGATGCAGATCATCACCCAAATAAGGACAGTCAGAAACACCGTCCACCAGAGCATAGGGCGGAGCCATCCGAGCAGATGGACTTTCCGATACACAGTGCTTTCGCCATCGTAAAACAATTTCAGGCTTGCTTCGTCGTTAGATGTCAGCCACGTTGGGAGGTATCGCCAGAAGAGTTGTTTCCATTCGTTTTCGGGGGTCGCGAACCAATATCCATCGGAGATGGTGGGGATGACGGTTTGCATCATGTCATGCCCGGCAATTGCTGAGGAGAGCGAGAGCATGGCGAAGACTGTCAGGAGTTCACCTTGTCTGAAAGCGAACTTTGGCAGGAACCGTTTTAGCAATAGGTTGAACGGGATAAGCACCATCAACGTGATAACCACGTTGTAGATGAGCGACATCGTGGTCGGGAGGGTGCTCCAGAACTTGAGGTGGTTTGCCATGATGAAGTAGGTATTCACCGGAATCAGTAGCAAACCGAGCGCGATGGCACGAAACGTTACGCCGGGATGAAGGGTTTGGTTTTTCAAAATCGCGTCTGCTAAAAAAAGAATGGATTCAAATGTAATATTACGGTCGTGTTAGTTAAACGATAGTCTATTTATGCTTTACATGTCTAACTCGTTTGGGTGTTTATTTGAAAATAGCGACAACAATGGAGATAATCAAGGCACCAATAGCACATGCTGCTGTTATCCAGTTTCGCATCCCTGCAATCGCGCTTTGCTTACCCTTGAGTTCCGATATACCATTTTCAACCGTTCGGAGCCGAATATCCACTCCATCTAATCGAGTATCCACCCTATCTAAACGCTGATTGACTTCATTAAAACGCTGGTTGACTTGATCAAAACCATCTTTCATTACCTGATAGAGTTCTTCGTTTGTCATTTCTTTTTTCCTTTGGCTTTTTGCGAATTATGCCAGTCCAAACTGATTTTTGATAATCATTATACCACAATTTCTATTTTGTGTCACCCTCTTTCTTTAATTTTCTTCTTGCTCGCCAATAGGTGAACTGACGGAGATAGTAGCTGAGGTTTTTGTGGATTTTCTCGAACTCTGGCACAAAAGGACATCTCCCGCCGAGGACGATGAGTTCCACCTTGGCACGCGTCATCGCGACATAGAAGACACGACGTTCCTCTGTGCGTTCACTATCACGACGCGGGAAACGTCGCTCCAGTGTGTTGTGGATGAGGATAACCTTTTCCCATTCCCGCCCCTTTGCTTTGTGGATTGTTGTTATTTCAGGGGCTGCTGGATGGTTGCCAAGTATGGCTTGAATCTGATCGGTTTCGTAGTTGGTACGTGCCAAAACGGCGGTTTCATGTGATGATTCCAACTCGCGTCGTAAAGCTGCTGCGGCGGTTTCAGGGGTTGTCTCTACGGTTTTTATGTGCAGTTGTATCGGGTTGTAGGCGCGGAGGTCTTTTCGGATTCGGGGTGCGTTGCGTTCAATCAATGCCCTGGCGTGTTCAACGATGGTTGATGTGGAGCGGTAGTTGCGCGTGATCTCATATTTTGTTACGTCCTTCTCGTCGGTGAATGCCAGCATAATCTCTGAGTTGCCACCTCGGAATCCGTAGATCGCCTGATCGTCGTCACCGACAGCGAAAAGGTTTTCGGATAAAAGTTGGATCAGTCGGAAGTCGGCGGGTGCAATATCTTGGAACTCGTCGACAAGGACGTAGGGGAATCTGTCGCGATAGGTTTGGCGGAGATCAGGATTAATCTCAAGTAGATTCGCGGCGTGGATAATCATATCCTCGAAATCGACAGCGTTTGCTTGGGTTTTGAGGTCTTCGTATTTTATTGCAAATGCTCGCGCCACTGGGTCGTCAAGTGTGGTTGGATCGAACAGCCCTGTGGTGACTTGACGTTTCGCGCGCATGACTGTCTCTTTTATGTCGTTGAAACGGTCGCGGAGATTCTCGAAATCAGGGTGTGTGTCGAAATTTTCTTCATAAGGGATACCGAAATGCTGGCAGAACATCTCAAGGATGAGTTGGTTGCTATACTGCCTCCGTAGTGGGTCTGCACGATTGAATACGCTTGCGCGGTCTCTGTAGTATGCGATCCAGTGCGCTTCACGACGATTCGCCTTTCGTCCTTTGACCGATTCTATCACTTTGAAACTGAATTGTGTCGTGCCTTCATGTCGGATGGCTTGTCGGAGTCTGTCGTTTGATGAATGGGTGAAGTGTTCTTTTTCACGCCGTTCTGGGTTCGTCGTCTGCCCGATGTAACATTTGCCGGTCTCTTTGTGCTCAATTTTATAGATAGCGACTTCGGTTGTAGCGGCTTCGCGTTCAATCAGTCGCTGTTCTTCTGCGATGATTTGATCCATCTGTCCTGCCCAGATTTCAGGGATATGGTTAAATCCGGCGCGTTGATAGTTTTCGGTGATAATGTCTTTACCGAAGGCGTGGAGTGTACGGATGACAGGTTTTTGAAGTGTTTGGGTTTCGGATGCCGTGAGTTCCCGTAAGATTCGGGTTTCCATTTCTTCAACGGCCTTTCTATTGAAGGCGATAGCGAGGATCTGTGGCGGTGGGATGTTATGCGTCTGGATGAGGTTGAGAATCCGTGCGGTTACGACTGTTGTTTTACCGCTACCGGGTCCTGCGATGACGATTGCGGGGCCCGTGAGGTGGTTCACGGCTTTTTCTTGGTTTCTATCAAGGTTCATGTTTGAGTAAGTTAATTAAATGCGAAAACCCCAAAAGCTATCGGAGGTTTTCATGCCTAAACACTATTTGATTGATAGCGTCTCTGAAACTTTCACAAAACCCCAAATCTTATCAAATTCCGGCGCGCTTGAATCGGTTGCTCAGCATTCATCTGGAGTGCTATGACCGTTGCCCGACCTATAGGTGTTTGTCCTTCAATTTCGCCATTTTCTCGGTTTAAGAGAAAATGAGTTCGCCACTCCTCAATTCGAGGGTTGAAAAGTCTAGCGACCCTTCCTGTCAATGGGTCAATTCCTTTTTGACGCGTGGCTTTGTGCAAATTACAGTGTGAACAGGCAAGTGCCAGATTGCTCAACTCTGTCGGTCCATTTGCCGCCCTTGGTTTAATATGATCAACTTGAAAACGGGAAGTAGAAATTGATTGAGGATGTTGGCAGTACTCACACCGTTTACTTGCGCGGCTTGCCACTTTACCGCGCATCTGGTCACTTATGCGCATTATCACGTCCTGCTTATGACAAAAGCCGTTTCTCTAATCTTTCAAGATTTTGGATTTGCAGTGCCTGTTCTTCAGCAACGAGTGCTTCCATTTCTTGCTTATCTTCCGATTCTAACACTCTTTCATTATTCAATGCCAGAAGTTCCGTCAAACGTTCTTGTTTTTCTATAGCTAAAGACTCAAACCCAAAACTAACGTGTCCGTTTTCAATCATTTCAGCCACATCCATCTCTGTGCTTAAAACTTCGTCGGTGTTAGCATCAACGAGTATCTCCCCAACTCTGACAGGAGGTTCGACATTGGTGAAAATGGGGACTACCCAAACAAGTGGAGCCGATTCTTTAAGAATAGGTTCTCCTGTCGTCAAGCATCTGCCAGCGCGCTTTTGTAAAAAAGTTAGGGCTATATCACTTGCTTCGTCGCGCTTGAGTTGAAACAACACAAATTCTTCAAGCGAAATTTTAGATACTTTTGCTTGTTGTGTTAGTTTTTCATATAAATAATCTGGTAAGGAAATTGTCAGTGGACGCATGTTGAATTCTCCGACAATGACGCTGTGTTTATCCATTTTATATAAAGTTTAGCATATCTGTGACAAATTTTTCAATCAGTTGTCAGTGTTCAGTTAAATGTGTGTTTTGACATGTATCAAAATTCTTTTACTAACAACTATTCCTAATTCACTTCGGGATGCGCCGGACCCATAATAGCAATGCCACATTCATTGCACCGATGAAGCCGAAGACATAGGATTGGACCCCTGCTAAAGTGCTGAGTGAACGGATGAGGAAAGGACAGAAAGCCGGTACACTGAGTGCAACGCAGGTGTAGAAAGTTAAGAGTTTCGCGCCTTTCGCGTCCCAGAAAGTTATCTGCCGCTTTAGCACCTTTAGATAGGACTGTTGCCATAACCGGGATGTCCACTTCCCCTGCATAAACCCCAAGGCGATCCCTAAACCGAATCCGAAACTTGACCAGCGTAGGTCGATGCGTATGTCTTGTGAGATGGCAGCGACCCAGAGCAATTGCCCCAACACTGAAAGTATGATGAACGCCCAAAAAACGGGTAGCTTCATATAGAATGGAAGTAGGCGACGCGATAGCTTCTCTTGCATTTTTTATTTTTTAAATATTTGGGTTTCTGCTCCGTTTTTTCCGACGGGTTTTCGATACATTTGCACCGTCACCTGAGAGAATTACGGGCTTCCATTCAAAGAGATGTAGATTAGTCAGAGTCCGCGAGGCTGAATAAAGGAAATAGCCGAGTAGTGCTTTGCAGTTAAAAAAATGTTTTGACATAATTAACAGCGTTCTTGAAGATAGCGAGTCCATCGCCTTCTTCAGAAGGGGTGTCTTGTGTTTCTGTGAGCCTTGTCCAGCGTGGATGATTCCATTTCGTCAGGAACCGTTCTGGGTGTGGCATTAGACCGAAGATTCTGCCTGTTGCATCACAGATTCCAGCGATATCGGCATCTGAACCGTTCGGGTTGTTTGGATATGCGCTGTCGGCATACCGAAATACAACCTGATTATTCGCTTCCAAATCAGCCAAAACATCTGCTGGTGCAGTAAATCGTCCTTCAGCGTGCGCGACCGGCAGATAGACGCGTGGTTTGATGCCTTTGGTAAAGACACACGGACTTTCTTGTGTCTCTAAGTCTATCCACCGACACTCAAACTTTGCGGAGGTGTTCATTGCGAGTGTCGAGCGTTGTGTCATCTCTGCGGACGCATCTATGCCCGGTAACAAGCCTGTCCGTACCAGTACTTGGAATCCATTGCATATACCGATGACGAGTTTACCGTCTGCAACGAACTGGTTGAGCACGTTCGTCAATTTGTGTTTCATCTCGATCGCGAGTAGAATACCGGCTGCAATGTCATCGCCGTAGGAGAAACCGCCTGGAATCGCGAGGATCTGATAGTCGGTTAGGTTAACTTTGCCGGATATGAGGTTCTGGATGTGGACTAACGCGGTCTGAGCACCGGCGAGTTGAAACGCCGTGTCTGTTTCTGCATCACAGTTAGTCCCTGCGGTTCGTAAGATGAGTACTTTAGGTTCCATCATTTTTATCCAAATCTTCGGTTCTAAAACCCCCAGTCTTTAGACGGGGGATACAGAACCGCTCCTGTATTGTGTCAAAAAAACCTTTGACTTTTGACTAAAAATGTGATACACTTTTCTTTGTATTCGGCATTGGTTGCAGTTGATGCACTGGTATATTGCTTGGTATTTGAGACAACTGTGTAAAAGCCTCATACGCCTCAATAAATATCTAAAATATGCTCGTCACGTGTTCGGGAAATCCGAGTCATGTCGTATCCCACGAGAATGTAAAGAGGTTAATAGCCTCTCGCAGCACGTCAAAATGTTCATAAGGCACTTCGGTGCGGGGTCGGGGTAGCGTCCCTTGTGCTTAGGCATCGTAAGACTTTCGTTTTTGACATTCTCAAAATGAAAGCAATGTCGTTTGAAGCCACGAATGCTTCTGTAAAGAAAAACAACTTTGCGGAAGCCCCTATGCTTTAGCAAGGGGTCTATCACCTCCTATGAATAGAACACACCACTTGCTTAAAAGTTACGCATGCAACGGTGTTTGCCATGCAGATTTGAGAATATCAATTGAGGTCTCAACGATCGGGTGTCCCGTTTTCCCCGTGATGACGAATTCTGGTGTATCTGTGACACTGCCGAGGCAACCTATCGGGACATCTGCCATGTGGTTTTCGTAAGCGTCTCGGTGTTGCGGTTCAATTTCTACAATGAAACGGCTGTTTGACTCCGAAAACAGGAGATAGTCATCAGCGGTAATCTCGTCACCTGTGGGAATGTCATCAAGGCTCAGGGACATCCCGTATCCGCCAGCAAATGCCATCTCCGCGACTGCCACGCCGATCCCGCCTTCGGAACAGTCGTGGCAGGAACGCACCCATCCACGATTGATAGCCGTGCTGAGTCGTTCCATTGTTCGCTTGCCTTCATCAGGACGGATGGCAGGTGCGGTGTTTCCGATATGTCCGTGAATACCGAAGTAGTGGGATCCGCCCAATTCAGTGTATGTATTGCCGACGACATAGATGAAATTGCCGGGAGCCTTCACATCCATTGTAACGGCATTACAGATGTCTGGGATGACACAGATCGCGGAGATGAGGAGCGTTGACGGAATCGCGCGTTGCTCACCGGTCGTCGTGTCGCGGTATTCGTTATAAAGGCTATCTTTCCCTGAGATGAAAGGGGTGCCGTAGGCGGTCGCGATATCATAACACGCCTTCGCCGCGCGGACTAATTCGCCGAGTCGATCAGGTTTGTCGGGGTTTCCCCAGCAGAAGTTATCGAGTAATGCGGTCTTTTCAAGGCTACCCCCGACAGCGACTATGTTTCGCAAAGCCTCATCAATCGCTGCTGCGGCACTGAGATACGGGTCCACGTCGCTATATTTGGGGTTAATACCGTTGGCGACGATAACGCCTCTTCGGCTGCCTAAGACAGGGGTGACGACGCATGCATCGCTCGGTCCATCGTTTGCCACACCGACGAGTGGATTAATAACCACACCGCCTTGGACTTCGTGATCGTATTGCCGAATGACGGATTCTTTGCTGGCGATGTTTGGACTGGCAAGAAGTTTTTTGAGATCGTCCGTATAGTCTTTCGTTGCTGCGTCTCGCGATGGCATCTCAGGATGTTTGGGTGGCTGCCAAATCGCCTGTTTCACGGGTTTCGGGAGTCCGTTATGCAGGAACTCCATCTCTAAATCGGCGACCATCGCGCCTTCATAGAAAACTTGGAGTCTATGTGTATCTGTAAAAGTACCGAGGACTGTGGCTTCAACGAATTCTGCCTCACATATCTCCATCAGTTCCGGTAGATTTTCGGGCGGCACAGCGATGACCATGCGTTCCTGCGCTTCGGAGAGCCAAATTTCCCACGGGGCAAGCCCTTCATATTTTAGCGAGACGCGTTCAAGGTGTACTTCGGCACCTATATGTTCGCCCATTTCACCGACAGCAGACGAGAATCCGCCTGCACCGCAATCGGTGATTGAACGATAAAGGTTGCGGTCGCGCGCTTGTAGCAACGCGTCAACGATCTTCTTTTCCATGATTGGGTTGCCGATTTGCACGACGCTACCGAGGCTTTCAGAAGTATCGTCCAATTCAGCGGAGGAAAAGGTCGCGCCGTGAATGCCGTCGCGCCCGGTCTGCCCACCAATAGCGACTACGAGATCGCCGGGTTCAACGGATTTCTCACATCGGTTTCTCGGTATGATACCGACGTTTCCACAGAAAACGAGTGGGTTCGCAGTATAACGCGCATCGAAGAGGATTGCCCCGTTAGCGGTAGGAATCCCCATCCGATTGCCGTAATCTCGTACACCGGCGACAACGCCTTTAAAGACGCGTTTTGGGTGGAGTGTGCCTTTCGGCAGCTGCGCGTAAGGTGTATCCGGCATTCCGAAGCAGAAGACATCTGTATTCAGAATCGGTTTTGCACCGAGCCCTGTGCCGAGTGAGTCGCGAATTACACCACCGATGCCGGTGCCAGCACCGCCGTAAGGTTCAATCGCTGAGGGGTGGTTATGTGTCTCTACTTTGAAGACGAGATTGAATGTCTCATCAAATTCAATAATGCCGGCATTATCTGAAAAAACGGAGACACACCAAGGTTTTGCGATATCCTCGGTTGCGCGCTGAATGTAGGTTGGAAACAGACCATCAATCTGCTCAGGGGCTTTCCCGTCTTCGGAATAGCGGATAATGCTTTTGAACGTTTTATGAACGCAATGCTCAGACCATGTTTGGGCGATGGTCTCTATCTCTACATCGGTCGGGTTGCGTCCTAACGCGCCGAAGTGGGTCTGGATCGTCTTCATTTCGTTCAAGTTCAGGGACAGTGTGCCTTCTCGACTGATACGCATCAGTTCAGCATCGTCCGCATTTAGGATCTCTATTTCGTTAACCGTATTGGACATTAATTTCTCCACTATTTACTCGTCGTCTTTTTGAAGAGATTTTGCTAAAAATCATTTAGATTGTCATTATATTACAATCTTGGTTTAGACAGTGGCCTGAATTTCCGATGGCAGTACACCTTACTACTGAAGCACCTTATACAGTACAAGCATAATAAACATGTCGCCCCTACGGGGCTTAGTTTCGTAGAGATGCCGTTTCTATAAACATGTCGCCCTTACAGGGCTGTACATCAATACCTCTATCAGGACTTACGCATTTTTCCATGACAACGGACGTATTACGCCCTGCATGCGGTGTTTAAACCCCCGCATGCAAAGGAGGCTGCGTAAGTCCTAAGTAGCTTGAATCCTCCGATCTTCACTCTTTAAATGAAGCGGTGACGCGCGGGATGCTCTCTTCGCAGGCGAAGCGTTCGATGCTGGAGGCACCGACGAAGCCGACGGTGTCTGTTTTCTCGTTGATAAACGCTGCCTCCGGTGCCTTTGAGATGGGCCCGCCGTGCGCGAGACAGATAACCTCTGGATTTACCGATTGCGCAGCGTCACAGATTTCTTGGACACGAACTGCCGCATCTTCGAGCGTGAAAGCCGTTTCTGCACCGATGGTGCCGCCGATTGTGGTACCCATGTGGGCGATGATGACATCCGCCCCGACTTTCGCCATGTTCTCGGATTCTTCAGGGTTGAAGACATAAACAATCGTGAAAAGGTCCATCTCATGTGCGATGCCGATAGTCTCGACCTCTTTGTAGAAACCCATCCCTGTCTCTTCGAGTGTCACGCGAAAAGTACCATCAATCACGCCGACGGTCGGAAAGTTATTCACGCCGTCAAAACCGACATCGCGGACCTGTTTGAGAAAGTTGCTCATCCGACGCGTAGGGTCTGTGCCGTTGACCCCGGCGATAACCGGTGTCTCTTTGACGACAGGTAATACTTCGCGTTCTCCCATCTCCATGACGATGGCATTCGCATCGCCGTAAGCCAAGAGTCCAGCACAGGAGCCAAAGCCTGACATGCGGTAGCGACCAGAGTTGTAAATTACGATCAGGTCTGCGCCGCCCTGCTCGGCGAATTTTGCGGTGATACCTGTTCCGGCACCGACAGCGAGCAGGTGTTTGCCTCGATCCAACTCTGTCCTCAATCGTCCTAAGACTTCATCTCGTCTATAATCTGGCATAATTTTAATTTTCCTTGCGGTTAAATAACGTGGGTTTAAACTTTGACATGCCTTTGTTGAATCCGCTCTCCATTTCATTACGAGCTGCGTTTTTGATGCTATGCAGAGCGGATTTAATCAGAGACCTCTTCACTGATAACTGATAACTGACAACTGATAACTAATAACTATTCATCCCTCGATTTTGCTTGTAAGCGTGCGGCTTCGCCTGGATTCCCGATGTGCATGGTATCGTACGCCTGTTCCGATGATTTAAAGGGTCCGACACCTTTATGTCCATGCCAATCGCCTTGATTCATAATCGGGTTCGGCAATCCTGTTTCCTTCTCCCGCTGGAGGATCCAGTTTTTCATGCGTCTTTCCAAAACGTTGACGATGTCTGGATGTTTCTCAACGAGATTTTCATTCTCATCGGGGTCTTGGATGAGGTTGTAGAGTTCAACGGGCGGTTTGAAATGGAAGTCGGGTTCAAGGGCGACGATGAGTTTCCATTCAGGTGTCCGCCAACCGTGCTTGCGCATCCATGTGCATTCTGTGATATAGAACTCACTATCGTAAGAGGTTATCTCACCACTGATCAAGGATGTCAGACTTTTGCCATCGAATGCTATATCGGTTTCAATGTCCGCTAATTCGAGGAGTGTCGGGACGAGGTCTTTGTGTTGGTTGTAGCCTGAGACCCGTTTTCCAGCAGGCACGCGCCCCGGATAACGGATAATCAGCGGTACATGCAAGGTGACATCATAGATTCCATGGTGGTCGAACCAGCACTCGTGGTCGTAAAGCGTTTCGCCGTGGTCGCCGTTGATAACGATAATGGTCTCGTCCATCACCCCGCGCGCTTCAAGCGCATTGAAGAGCGTCTGAATACACGCGTCCATATAAGCGATTGCACCGTCGTATTGTGCGATGACGTAATCCTTGTCGGTGATTCCCGGTGGCATCCAAGAGGCGAAATAATCACAAAACGGTTTGAACGCCATCACCGGTTCCATAGACTTATTGCTCGGATCGCACTCGTCGCCGTGATAGAACGTGCGTTCATAAGGCGCGGGCGGTAAATACGGAGAGTGTGGATCCATGTGGCGCAGGAACAGGAAGAACGGTTTTTCGTCGCTCTGATCAATCAACCGATCCAGTTCTGGGAGGGTTGTTTTGTTGAGGTTTTCCGCTTTCGGGCTGCGTCCAGAGTCATCTGGCCCCCAACCAGAGAAGTCAAGATAGGTGTCAAACCCACGTGCGCTTGGTCCGCCGAACCCGACACAGGTGGTGTCGTACCCTGCATCTTTGAGGATTTCTGCCAACGTTTTGACCTCTTCGCGGAGCGGGCCTTGGTGGCGCAGCGCGACGACTTGCGTGCTGAACGTATCCATCCCTGTGAGCATAGAGGCGTAAGCACTCGTTGTTGGAATGTGTGCGCTGTAGGTTTTTTCAAAGAGCGTACCACTCTCTGCGAACCGATCGATGTGCGGTGTCGTCAGTCTGTGGTACCCGTAACAACTCATGTGGGTTGCGAGGAGCGAGTCAACTCCCATTAGGACGATATTTGGCTGTTTCGCCATATTTCGATTCTCCTTTTTTGTAGTTTTCAGTTGTCAGTCGCCAGTCGTCAGTTAAAGAGGGTTTCTATGGCGGTTACAACAAAAGTCCCCTTCCACAACAACCTTCTTAACTGAAAACTGATAACTCTTAAAACTGACGGTTGACGACTAATCTATCTAATCCTTGTTTCTGTCGCATTGCGTCTATTGTGTTTCCCAATCCTTGTGCCAGACGAGTGTGTTCTGGACATTATTGTTAAGCACGTCGCCGATTTCGAGTGCGTTGAAATAGTCCTCCGGCAGGATGTTGCGCTTACCGTTGAAGGTACATCCGTCAGGCATGAAGCCACACGTCATCGCTCGGCGATGGGAGAATGTCATGTTCGCACCTGCACCGTGCGCTGTTAACCCGTTATGCCATACCATCGAGCCTGCTGGACAGGGTGCGGATTGCGGTTCAAATTTCTTCCATTCCGGGTACACATTGAACAACGCGCCTATGTTTTCACCGATGCCGACGTTATCAAAGCGTGCGGTTTTATGGGTGCTCGGTAGATACCACATACACCCGTTCGCGAGGGTGGCATCGTCAAGCGCGACCCAAAACGAAACCGCGTCCCGTGAGTCAAATGACCAATAGGGGACATCAAGGTGCCATGCTGTTGGGTTCCCGGACGGCGGCTTAATTAGTGCTTGGTCGTGCCAGATACGCATGCCATCAGTCCCTGCGAGGCGTGTCGCCATTTTTCCGATTTTTGGGTCGTGTACGAGTTTTCGCATGCCCGGATGTGAATCTGCTAACCGGAGGCATTGCGTAAAGACGCGTGCATAAAAGTTAGACGGGTCCAACTGGTTTGTCATGTGTTCAATGGAGGTGCCGAGCCGTTCTTCAACAGATTCATCGGTGCATCGCCGCCATTCTTCTAATTCGTCTGCATTTAGGAAGTTTTCAATAACAAGAAATCCGTTTTCCTGATAAAAATCAATTTGTTCTGTTGCAAGTTCGTGTCGCATTTTCGACGTTCTCCTTAGTTCTTCTGACTGAGAGTTTGCAAGTGACTCTTGCAAAATTGTATCATAGAAGTGATATATAGACAAAAGAAAAATGGTAAATTAGTTATCAGTACGGCGAGTACGCCTTTCAGTTATCAGTTATCAGTTAAAATGAGGATTGTGATAGTTCCACAAATCTCTTTCTCTCACTGCGAGGTACACTAAAAGGTTTTTCGCAGAAAAACCGAACTGAAAACTGATAACTGACAACTAATAATTACAAAATATGTTGAATTGTGATATGCATCTGTGATATAATGTTTTGTAAAGTTGTAAAAGAATGTAAATCATTGTCATTAGCCGATAGAGTTCACCGTATATATATAATTGAGGAAATCACGTGAATTGCGAAATGAGTGAAACCCGCATGCGAATCCTGCAGCTGCTGAAAATGCGTGCCAACATGACAGTCGGTCAACTGACAGCTGCCTTGCATATCAGCCAAATGGGAGTCCGACAACACCTCGCTATCCTTGAAGCGGAGGGCTTGGTTGAACACCACCAAGAGAAGCAGGGCCGCGGTCGTCCACCGCACGTTTATCAATTAACCGATCAAGCCAACAACCTTTTTCCGACGACTTATGCGAACTTTGCTGTTGGGTTGATGCATGAGGTCGCCAAATTCAACGGTCCCGGTTTTATCAACAAAGTTTTCCGTGGGCGCATGAAAGCACAGTTGGAGGCGTATCAGCTCCGGCTCGAAGGTAAAACGCTCTGCGAGCGCGTCAAGGAGCTGGCACGTATCCGTGACGAAGAGGGGTACATGGCACGCTTCGACGAGAATTCGGATGACTACGTCTTAATCGAACACAACTGTCCTATAGCGGTCATTGCGCGAGAGTATCCACATGTGTGCGAGATCGAATTGGCACTTTTCCGTCAATCCTTAGGTGTGAAGGTTGTTCGAGAAGAACATCTGATGCAAGGGAGCCACAGATGTTGTTACCGGATTCCTAAACCCACTGAATAGTCATTTAGGGGCAAGAGTGCCCCACGATTTTCAAGGATAACCAGCGTATGGCGCGTGAAACAGGGAGGCGCGGCTTTTTCAAGGAAGCCCTGAATCAACTGATGCAACCGGTCGCCGAATTTCTGGATGACAGGGTCAGTGAGCAGGTGCCTGTTGAAGCCGCGAATAGAGGTAATCTTTTGCGTCCGCCGGGGGCATTGCCGGAAGCGGAATTTTTGGAGAAGTGTCATCGGTGTGGTAACTGTGTCAAAAACTGTCCGGCGAACGCGATTTTCGCTTTAGAAGCGAGTACGCAGCCTGACCTCATCAACACGCCTTACATTGACCCTGATGAGCAGCCGTGCGTTATCTGCGATTCGTTGGCGTGTATGTACGTCTGCCCAAGTGGTGCCTTGCAGCCCGTTTATGCCGAAGACATTAAAATAGGTTTGGCAATCTTCAACGGCGAAACCTGTCTGCGTACGCAGGATGTGGGTTGCACGTACTGCATTGATACGTGTCCGATTGGGACGGATGCGATCCACCTCACGACAGATGGTATTGTAGAGGTGATTGAATCTGGATGCACAGGGTGTGGGGTCTGTCAGTATGCCTGCCCAACTGCGCCGAAGTCGATAGTTATAGAACCTCATATTGCGAGAGAAATACTTGTGGATTAGGGTTATCATACCTTTTTGCAGGAAGTATGTCTGTACTTACACAAATTTTTATGCAGGGAGCCGTGGACGGTCAAAGTTTACGGGATATCAAACCGCCACTGGAGGTGCCGCAAGCACTGCTCCTCTATTTTATTGGTGCCGCGGTACTACTCGGGTTTATAACTGTTTCGGCGTGGTTCTACCTCCGAAAGAAGCCTCAAACCTCACCGGTATCTGAAGGCGAAGAAGTGGACACACCGCTACCGCACGAAGTCGCGTATAAACAATTGATGGCGATTGAAACCTCCGACTTGTTAAAGCGTGGAGACATGGAAACGTATCATACCCAAATTGCTAATGTCCTCCGCGAATACATTAGTGGGCGGTATCAAATTCCTGCGTTAGCGTTGACGACGACAGCACTGCTTCACGCGATGCTCGGTGCACAGATAAGTGGTGAGTGTGTTGCGCGTGTGCAGCAATTACTCGCGAATTGTGATATGGTGAAATTCGCGACCTATCAGCCAGTCCGATCAGAAGCGTCTGATCGGGTAGCAGATGCCCGCTGGATTGTTGACGAGACGAAGCTATCTGATTCGTAAAAATATTTTGGGGTCTAAAATTGGAGAAAAAAAACCGCAAACTAAATAGCCGTAATAAAAATGTTGACATAATTTGAAAAAATATAGTAAGATAACTTAACTCTATCTGAATTTTCGCAGTCATTGGATCCACGAAAAGCACATACTTAGACGAATTTTGTAGGTTTCCTATATAACTACAAGCCATAGCAAGGAGGTTAAAATAGCGTGTCAGATGAACACAAAATACTCCTCACGATACCTATGTATCCTGATATGGAACTTGCCGCAGCAAAAACTGGCTCTGCCCTTGCTGAACTAAAGGACTTCAACGAGGAAGCGGTCGAAGAAATTCAACTCGCAATCATTGAAACCTGTATTAACGCTTCTGAACATAGCCAAAGCGATGATAAGGAAGTGCATATCCAGTTCTTAGTTACAGACGATAAGTTGCAGGTCAAAATCTCTGACCGAGGGGTTGGGATAACTGCGGATACATTAGACGGTACGCGCTTACTGGGTACCCCGACTTTACACGCCGATTTGCGTAAGCGCGGGAGAGGCTTACAGATTATTAGAGCTTTAATGGATGAGGTGGTTATAGAAAGCAGCCCTAACGGCACCACTGTTAGCTTCACAAAAAAGAAGACTCCTTCATAGGTCGCTGTGTCGTTTTCGTTATGCGGGCAGCATAATTTTGAACCGGTAGCGGATAGTCCAGGAATCTGTGTTCAAATGTGCTGCGAAACGGCACTTTTTAACCTTTTTAATACTATGTGATTTTTCTTTTTTAGGGTGGTCCGCAAGTCCATGTTAGGTACTTACAGGAGGTAAACGGTTTGTTGAACAAATTCGATATTCAAGTTCGCGAGTCAAAAGAACACGCGATAATCGAGACAGCTGGGTATTTAAATGATGCGCTCGGAGAAAAGCTCTCTGAGAAAGCACAAGAGCTGATTCAGAATGGTTACACACTGCTGGTCATCAACCTTGAACAAACAACACTCATTAACAGTATCGGTATATCCATACTTATTGAAATTATAGAGGCGCTTGACGAACGTGAAGGCACCTTGAATTTCTGTGGATTGTCGGCTACACAAGAACGTACCTTTCGGATGATGGCGATTGCTAAATACGCAGGTATTTTCCCGGATGAAGAGGCTGCTATTGCGAATCTATGAAAATAGCCATTAGCCATCGGTTTCCATCAGCAAAGACGCAAGCGTTACAGAACGCCTCTCTTGCTGACTGCTGAAAACCATTTATAATAAATTAGAAACAGAACACTCTCTTACTGACTGCTGAAACCATTTATAATTAAATTAGAAATCGATTGCTGGATTTAACACTATGAAAGCCCCGAGTAAGCCTTTAGGAGATAGTTTGCAAACCGATAAAACACAAAGCACCGCAGAACAGACGATGGAGCGGCTCATATTCAGCCTATCTGAGTTGGAGAATTTGGGTCAAACGTTAATCTCCGGGCATAGCAATTTCAATCATTCGAGCAAAACCTATCTCCGCATCACACTCGGCACTTTGCAGATCAGGCGGGGCGCGATACTGCGTTACCATGCGACCGGTCAAAACCTCGATGTCGTTGCGGCGACCCCTGACGAGACGTTCGCGCCAATCCTTGTTGAACCCGATGAATTAGAGGCTTTACTGAAGCATCCGTTCATTGAGAACGCTGCGCCTCCAGAACCGCTTAAACAATTCTTCGCCCGTAGTACCAAACTTTCAGAAACGATTGATATACGTCTTTGGATTCCGCTAAAAATTCAAGATGAATTTCTGGGCATGATTGGTCTGGGCACATTTTTGGCACGGGACGCATTAGAGGCGTGGGAAATGGAGTTGCTGACGACCTTGGCGCACCAAATTTCGATTGCGATTGCCTATTCGCAGATGGTGGAGGGCATCCAGAGCGAAAAGTTTCGGTTGTTCATGCTCGCGGAAAGCGCGCCCCAAATTTGTCAATTGCTACAACCTGAGGCGGCTGCGGAACAGGTGGTCCAGCAAGCGGTCTCTCTGCTTGACGCGAACGCTGGCGCGCTCATGCTCACAGACACCGAGCAACAGGCACTTGAAATGCACTATGCATTTCCAGAGAACTTGCTTGAAAATAGCACGGTGCAGGATACGACGAATGGACTCGTTATTTCTTATGGCGAGGACACACCGCTATCCGAAGAGGCGACATCCGTAGAAGTGTTGAAATCTGTTGTTAAGGAAGGGATTCCGGGGCACTGTTTGCCTGAATTCGACACCCTCTTTGGCGGCAAAAATTTGATGGCTGTCCCGATTCCTGGGCGCGATGGTGATATTTTGGGGGTTCTTGTCGTTGGTGACAAAGAGGAACGGGGTGGCAGAATTACCTCCTTTACGGATGAAGATGAAATCCTCCTTGATTCGTTTGCGAAACAGGCAGGTGTCGCGATTGAGAACGCGCAGCTGCATCAGGAGGCACTTGAAGCGCGTCAGTTGCAAGCAGAAATGGAAGAGGCGCGTAAAATCCAAGAGAACCTGATTCCTGAGACCTTGCCAGACATCCCTGGATACGAAGTGGCGGGGCATTATGAACCGCGTGGTCCTGTCGGCGGTGACTATTATGATTGTATCCCGTTACCTACGGGCCATTGGGGACTCGCAATTGCCGATGTTTCTGGAAAAGGGATGCAAGCGGCGCTGCTCATGGCAACGCTCCGTGCGGGCCTTATCTCGGAATTGTCGCGTGCAGAAAGTGCCAAACAAGAGGCACTTAACCAGTCTTCCTTGTACGCCAAAATCGCCACCATGGCGATGATCCTGAACTCGCTACTTTACGCCAGCGGTACAGAGGAGAAATATGCGACCTTCTTCTACAGCCATCTTAACCCGGAAACAGATATTCTTACGACGCTTAATGCGGGGCACAATCCACCGCTACTCATCAGAAAGGATGGCACTTACAAGTGGTTGGGTGAGGATGTTGGTGGTATTCCGCTCGGCATGTTTCCGAACGATATGGTTACCAGCATTGCCGAATATGAAGCGGAACATGTCCAACTCGCCAGCGGTGATGTTATTGTGTATTATACAGACGGTGTTACAGAAACCGTCAACATTGAAGACGACTATTATGAAGAAGATCGACTCGTAGAGGCATCAAAAGCGTGCAAGGATGAACCCGCCGAGGGTATCCGCAAGTACCTTCACAGCGCAGTCATGGAATTCCAAGGAGAAGCGGATCAGTTTGACGACCTCACGCTCCTTATTTTGAGGAAGCAATAGATGGTTATCAGTTTTCAGTACGATTTTTCTGCGAAAAATCTTTCAGTTTTCAGTTAAGAGGTTTTCGTTTAACGAGCCCATCTTGTAACTGACAACTGATAATCGATAACTGGAAACCATTCTTCTGACAACTGACAGCTACTAAAAACAGATGCAGCAAAATTCGACAGTCGGACGTACATTCTTAGATCCAACGATCCTTGCGCGAATTGGCAACCTTGAATTAATTGCGAAATTCGTTGTAGAAGGTTTTATCTCAGGGTTACACAAAAGCCCATATCACGGGTTTAGTGTTGAATTCTCACAATACCGACAATATATGCCAGGGGACGACCCGAAACATATAGACTGGAAAGCCTACGCCCGCACGGACAGGTACTATATTAAGCAGTTTGAGGAGGAGACGAATCTCAATTGTTACCTGCTCTTAGATACAAGCGAATCTATGACGCACCCTGTGGATGATGAGCAGACAAGCGAGGCAGGCACAGAGGGAGATGGTGCGAGAACGCCGAGTCTATCAAAGTTGCGATATTCGAGTTTCCTCATGGCATCGCTTGCCTATTTCATGGCGAAGCAGCGGGATGCAGTCGGTTTTGCCTACTTTGATGACGCGCTTCGGCAGTACCTGCCGGCGCGAAGTAGTACATCACACTTACACTCGATTTTGCTCACATTGGAGACGTTACAGACAACAAAAAACACACGGATGGGAACACCGCTGCATCAAATCGCGGAACGCCTCACCAAACGCGGGTTGGTACTCTTCGTCTCGGACCTTTACGATGAAAATCATGAGGAGGTCATCGCTGGCTTAGAACATCTCCGCTATGAAGGACACGAAGTCATCGTCTTCCACGTGCTCGCGCAACAGGAACTTGAATTTGCCAATTTCGAGACGGGGCGAAGTTCAGAAGCACTGATCCGATTTATTGATTCAGAAAACGACGCTGAGATTATCACGACCCCGCAAGCGATTCGGGAGAGTTATCTAAGCAATTTCAACGAGTTTCTTGATACCTATAAACTCGCCTTACGGCAAGCAGATATTGATTACAATATAATAACAACAGCAACGCCGATTGATCTTGCCCTCGCTTCTTATCTCGCCAAGCGGCAAGGGGTTCTCTAATTGGTTGTTGGTTGTTGGTTAGTTGTTGGTTATTGGTTGTTGGTTGTTGGTTGTTGGTTGTTGGTTAAGAGGTTTTTGAACTATCACGCATCTCTTTTACCTGACCACCGAAGACTGATAACTAAAGACGCTAAAAACGGAACAAAACCTAATATTTAAAAAATGCCTTTTGGTTTGACTTTTTTATCAGCCTCTTTTGCAATAGCCGGCGCAATAGGTGCGTCCATCCCGCTCATCCTTCATTTGCTGAATCGGGAGCGTGCGCGGCGGCTGGTTTTTAGTACTGTCCGTTTCATCCAGATGTCGCATCAGACGAACGTGCGGCGGCACAAGCTGAAACGGTTGTTGCTGCTGCTCATGCGTATTCTGATATTGGCGTTGCTCGGATTGGCGTTTGCGCGTCCATTTTTCGCTGACGCACCTGAATTTATCCAGAAAACAGGTGGAAAACGAAACGCTGTTATTGTTCTGGATACCTCCTATAGTATGCAGTATGAAGGGATTTTTGAAAATGCTAAAAAAGAGGTGGGCAAAATTCTTGATGGGCTTGACTCCGCCGATGCTGCCGGTCTCATTCTTTCGTCCGATAACGCTCGTGTCGTTGCGCCGCTCGGTTCAGAATTTGCACACATCCGGACGGCTTTGGATAACGCAGAAACCTCTAACGAGCATACGGATTACTTGGACGCGATGCAAACCGCCGATGAAATACTACAACCTATCCCTATTGGTGAGAAACAGGTCTATCTTATCGCGGATATGCAAAAGCGGGGCTGGGAGAATTTCATTGAGACGGATAAACTTAGCCCCGATATCCAAATCCACTTTGTTGATGTTCGTGCAGAAAAACCGCAGAATTATGCTATTACCCAGATCAGCGTTCCACCTGTTGTACTCAAAGAACAGAAAGCGTCGCAGCTTGTTGCGCGGGTACGTAACTTCGGTGATGAACCGGTTGAAAATCTGCAGGTACGTCTCTTCATAGACGGCAATGTGATTGACAGTGTTGAACTTGACATAGCACCAGATGACCTCGCGGACGCTGTTTTTAAAGTTGAGTTTCAAGACGAAACGACACATACGGGTTGGGTTGAACTGCCAGAAGATGCGCTCGGTATTGACAACAAGCGATATTTTACTTTGCAAAGTCTACAGTCGATTAAAGTCCACGCTGTCCGGGAAGAACCGCGAACGCGCGGCCGTTATCAAACCGTAGAAACTTTCTTCATGAAAAAGGCATTGGCATCCGGGAGTGATGCTGTCCAAATTGATTTCACCGAATCCGTCTCGGTACCGAATGCCTCGACACTCACAAGCGTAGATGTGCTGATCCTTGCGGATGTAGCAGAACTCTCTTCCGGTGAAGCGGAGCGTGTGAAGGCTTATGTCGCTGCTGGCGGTGGTTTGATTGTGACAGTTGGCAATAATATAGGTGCTGAGACCTATAAACAACAGCTCGGTGGTGAGAACGGGTTAATGCCGTGCGACTTTGTGCAAGCGGTCGGCGATGCGTTGGATCGCGAGCAATTCCGTGTACTCGCTACAGTGAAATACGAACACCCGATTTTCGTGCCGTTCAAGGAGCCGAATCACGGGGATTTTGGTAAGGCCCGGTTCTACAGGATTTTTCAGGCGGTACCTACAAAAGATGCGACCGTCATTGCTGCTTATGATGATGGGAGTCCAGCACTCTTTGAAAAACCTTACGGGACCTTAGGACGTGTGCTCTGTTTTACCTCGACAATAGACCGAGAATGGAACGATCTACCGATTCGAGCGGTTTATCTACCGTTCCTGCATGAGTCTATTAAGTATCTCGCGCTTAAGGATGTAGACGCTGCGCCGAATTATCGTGTCGGTGATAGCGTTGAACTGAAGGTTTCGGACGATGAGAATAGCGGTGCTGCGCGTAGCAAGGAAATCGCTGTGTTTAATCCGAACAACGTTGAAACTCGCTTGCAGCGGAACGAAGATACTACTGAAGCTTCGTCGCAGGGTAGCGTTTTTTATGATGACACTGCGGTGCCGGGCATCTACTCAGTCCATACCTCTGGGGCAGCCCCGCATTATTTTATCGTCAATGTTGACACAACAGAATCTGACCTTGCGGCACGTGATGTAGAAGAGTTAACAAGTATGCTGAAGGGTGCTGCGGACGAATCCGTTGAGGAGAAACCGACTGCGGAACTCGTAGCGCAATTCCATGAAGATGTTGAGAAGAACCAAAATGTATGGATCTATCTCATGTTAGCAGTTTTTGCGTTGGCGGTAACAGAAATGTTCCTTGCCAATCGCGTTTAGCAATTAGCCTTCAGCAATCAGCAATCAGTAAAGAAAAGAGGTGTCTTGTAACGCTTGCGTCTTTGCTGAAGGTTTCCGATGGCTGATAGCTATTCCCGATTCTGTGATTTTGCGTAAGTCCTAAAACATTTTTCGTTTAAGAGTCGCTTGTGCCGTTGTTGCAAGCCTCAGAAAACGGATGAGTGTCAAACGCCGTTGAACCAAATCAGAAACCCGATTTTGACAACGGAAAAATCGGTGAGGAAACCCAATAATTAAAATTATGAATTTTGAAGCGAGTGCGCCGATTGAAGTGCCGAAAATCGTATCTGATGAGCAGACCCATTTTTTTGTGGAGAACGGGTATCTTGTTGTCCCGGATCTGCTCTCGCTTGATGAAATAGAGGAGCTGCGGCGGGACACCGTCACGATCGCGAAAGGCGGTCATCCGTGCGAGAACCTCAAACCGCTCCCGAACGATATTAGCGATGCTGAGGTTATCAGCCGTATTCTCTGCATTCATCAACCACATTTTGTCAGCCCAATCATTGAGAAGTACGTCAAGCACCCGAAAATCTGCGGTATCTTGAGCCAAATAGCTGCTGCGCATCTGCCTTATTGGGACGGCAGTGTCAAATGCATGCAGTCCATGCTCTTTGTGAAGCCGCCAAATTTTCAAGGGCAGGCGTGGCACCAGGACGAAATCTACATTCCGACGCGTGATCGTTCCTTAATTGGGGCTTGGATCGCGATGGATGATGCGACAGTCGAAAACGGGTGTTTATGGGTGCTCCCCGGTTCACATCGTCAAGGCTATCTCTATCCGCAGCGGTCTCATGAAAATCCAGATGAGTTTGATTTTGCGGAGGAAAGTTACGGTTTTGATGACACGGGTGAGGTGCCGGTTGAAGTTACAACGGGAACATTAGTCTTTTTTAACGGGTATCTGCTGCATCGGTCGCGTAAGAACCGTGGCGATACGTTTCGCAGGGTTTTGGTGAGCCATTACTGTAACGCTTGGTCGCTGTTACCTTGGTCTATTCGGGAAGGTGAGCGTCCAGCGAGTGCTGACCGGCGCTGCATTATCCCAGTTTCAGGCGTTGATCCTTATATGTGGAAAGGCTATGATGCTCCGCCGAAGACTGTCTCGCTGCGGACCTGTAAAGCCGTTCAGCAAATGGAGGCATCGGATGCAAGTTGATGGTCTTTTGGCACTCAGACAAGCGTTAGAGACAATGTTTTCACGCATTGAGACCGGGGAAGATATACTGGAGCAATTGGAGGAAATTAACGTGCTACATCAGGCGCTTGACCCAACAGCACCGAAAATGCTACGACACTATCTTGAACGGAAAAGTTACACAAAGGCATTAGCACTGCTTGCGGAAGTCACGCGATCCGCATCATCGTGATGGGGTGCTTCCGAAAATTTTGTAAATGGGGTGAAAAATGGCGAGAGCGGATGGACGCCGGCCAGATGAGTTGCGGCCGGTTACGATTAAACGACACTATATCAAACATGCAGAGGGTTCAGTCCTGGTGGCAACGGGTGACACGCGCATTATATGTACAGCTTCCGTTATTGATCAGCAGCCGCGGTTCATGCGCACGCAGCGGATCAAGAAGAAAGGTTGGGTGACAGCGGAGTACTCGATGTTACCGCGCTCAACTTCTGAACGGATGCAGCGCGAGATAACCCGTGGCGGTGTTGGCGGTAGAACACAAGAGATACAACGTCTCATCGGGCGTTCCCTGCGTGCTGCTGTAGACTTGCAGGCCTTAGAAGAGCGAACAGTCTGGGTGGATTGTGATGTCATCCAAGCCGATGGTGGTACACGTACGGCATCGATTACAGGCGCGTTTATCGCACTCTGGGATGCTTGTCAGGAACTTGTCAAAAGTGGCAGGATCGAAACATTTCCGATTACCGATAACATCGCCGCAACGAGTGTCGGGCTTGTGAACGGTGAAGCGATGTTGGATCTCTGTTACACCGAAGATTCAACAGCAGACGTTGATATGAATATTGTTATGACCGGGAGTGGGAAATTTATAGAGATACAGGGCACAGCGGAGGAGAACCCGTTTTCACGGGAGGATTACAATCAGATGTTGGATCTTGCTGTTGGTGGTATACAACAACTCATCCGATTACAGAATCGGATGATGTTGGAGGATTTAGATGAAGCTGGTATTGGCGACGCGTAACCAAGGCAAGGTCCGCGAACTCACAGAAATGCTGAGGAGTCATCAATTGTCAGTTATCAGTTGTCAGGCACAAGAAGTGTGCGATTCACCAGATACCTCTTTAACTGGTAACCGAGAACCGATACCTTTGACGAAGAACTCGTCTACAGATAGTTTTGCTAAGGCGCGAGTTCTTGGTCAAAACCAATATGAGGTGATTTCCTTGAACGCCTATCCTGATGCGCCAGAGGTCATTGAGGATGGCAAAACATATATGGAGAATGCCGCAAAAAAAGCCTCCGTCATTGCAGCATACACAGGTTATCTGACCCTCGCTGATGATGCTGGATTAGAGGTAGACGCGCTCAACGGTGCGCCCGGCATCCATTCTAAACGCTGGGCGGGTGAAGCCGCTACAGATGCGATCCGGATTGCGAAGCTTCTTCAAGCCCTTGAAGGTGTCACTAATCGGCGTGCCCGTTTTGTCGCCGCGATTGCAGTTGTCCACCCGGACACTCCACCTGAAGGCGTTCTCGGTGTTTGTGAGGGACATATTAGGCATGCCCCGGTAGGGGAGAGCGGGTTTGGCTATGATCCAGTGTTTGTGCCGGATGGTTACGATCAGACTTTCGCAGAATTGGGTGAAGATATAAAAAATGAGATGAGTCATAGAGCCAAGGCGTTAGAGAAAGCACTCGCTTTGCTTTAGTAGTTATTAGTTATTGGTTATTGGTTATTGGTTATTGGTTATAAGAAAGAGCAGAAATTCATAATCCTTCTTAACTAACCAACCACTTATAACCCTTTAGAGGAGAAAATGGCAGCACTTAACGATTTACGCAACGGGTTGGTTATCCGACTCAACGATACTATTTACACTATCGTCGATTGTCAACATGTGAAACCGGGGAAGGGCAGTGCTTTCGCGCGGACAAAGATCAAACGTATCACCGATGGTGCAGTTTTGGATCGTACGTTCCGGTCCAATGAGACTATCGAAACCGTCCGGGTGATGGATCACAAGATGCAGTATATGTACCGAGATGGTGATGTCCTGTGGTTTATGGACAACGAATCATTTGAACAACATACGCTTCCGCTGGCTCTCGTTGAAGATAGCATGAAGTTTCTGAAAGCGGGAGAAACTGTCACGGTCAAAATGGACGGACCGGTGCCGCTCTCGGTTGAGCTTCCGAACTTCGTTGAGCTTCAAATTGTTGAAACCGATCCTGGATTGCGAGGGGATACCGTCAGCGGCGGTTCCAAACGTGCGACTCTTGAGACAGGTGGGGTTGTTAACGTTCCACTTTTTGTGCAAAACGAAACGCGTATCAAAGTTGACACGCGCACCGGAAAATATGTAGAAAGGATATAATGGTTATAAGTTATAGGTTATAAGTTAAGAGGGGTCTTGGAACAGTTACGTTCTCTGTAAAGATTTCTACGGCAGCCCTCTTTAATTGATAACTGGTAACCGCTGAAAATTGATAACTGATAACTGATAACCACTAAAAACAGAAATGCGTCAAAACAGACCGAAGGATAAATCTCAATCTGGGGAACAAGACTACAGTGATGTCCTTGAGCTCGTTGAACGGTTAGCTCAGATTCTCGACCGCGCGGGTCTCACGGAGGTACGCGTTCGAGACAACGAATTTGAGGTGCAAGTTTCCAGAGATCGGGGGAACCCTGGTGGCTATGCGGGTGCGCCTGCGCCACAGTCGACTGAGACAGGTATGACGGTAGGAACACCGCATTTGCCGGGGGAAAAGGTAGATGTAGAGGTGGATGGGGATGGACAGAGTGTCTACATCAGTGCGCCGATGCCTTCGCGTTTCTATCGCGCGCCTGCCCCTGATGAATCGCCTTTTGTGCAAGTTGGGGATACGGTCAGCACGGGTGAACCTGTGGGCATGCTCGAAGTCATGAAGACTTACAACCCTGTGGAAGCCCCGTTTAACTGCGAAATTTTAGAGATTCTTGCCGAAGATGGCGAGGCGGTTGAATATTCGCAACCTCTGTTCCGCGTGAAACAGCTGTAGGCGTGATCCGCTTCGGTGGTCACGCGATCCCTCTGAAGTCGCCCGATCTGGATCATCGGGATGGCGTGCCGCCGCAGATCGTGAGATACAAAATATGATAAAAAAAATACTAATAGCAAATCGCGGTGAGATCGCTGTTCGCATTATCCGAGCCTGCAAAGACATGGGGATTAAAACGGTGGCTATCTTCTCGACCGCGGATAAAGACGCACTGCACGTTAAATATGCTGACGAGGCGTACTGCATCGGACCTCCACCTTCAACAGAAAGTTATCTCAAATATGCGAATATTATCGCAGTTGCTGATTTCGCAAATGTCAATGCGATTCACCCCGGGGCAGGTTTTCTCGCTGAGGACGCGCAGTTTGCCGAGATGTGTGAGGCACACGAAATAAAATTTATTGGCCCCTCTGTCACAAATATTGAAACTATGGGGGATAAAGTGCAGGCGCGCGAGACCATAGCAAAAGCGGGCTTAAAACTTGTACCCGGTAGCCGAAGCGGCAAACGCAAAAATAGCAAAAAGGGGACGGTTGATACAGCTGACGAAGCCGCGCAGCTTGCAGAAAAGATTGGCTATCCTGTTGGGATCAAAGCCGTCGCTGGGGGTGGCGGACGCGGTATCCGCATCGCTGAGAATCGCCCCAGTTTGCTAACTCTTTTTCACACTGCGAAGGCAGAAGGCGAAGCCTCTTTTGGGAACGGGGATGTCTACATTGAAAAATGGATTGAAGAGGCGCGGCATATTGAGGTCCAGATTTTGGGTGATTTGCACGGCAATGTCGTTCACTTTGGTGAACGCGAATGCTCTATTCAGCGTAAACAGCAAAAACTCCTTGAGGAAGCTCCCGCTGCCTCTATTCCGGCTAAACTGCGTTCGGAAATCTGTAAAACCGCTGCAAAAGCTGCAAAATCGATCGGTTACACAAATGCTGGGACGATTGAGTTTGTTGTTGATAAAAATGAGAATTTCTATTTTTTGGAGATGAACACGCGCATTCAGGTGGAACATACTATCTCCGAGAGCATTACCGGCATTGATCTGATTAAAGAACAGATTCGGCTCGCCATGGGGGAGGAGCTCGGATACAACCAATCCGATATTGAAATCCAAGGGCACGCCATTGAATGTAGAATTAACGCCGAGGACGCGTTGAACAACTTCATGCCTTCGCCGGGGCTTGTCACAAAGTACCATCCACCGGGGGGTATCGGTATCCGAGTTGATGGATATATCTATACGGGATATACCGTGCCACCGCACTATGATTCACTCATTGCGAAACTCATTGCGTCCGGTAGGGACCGGGAAGAAGCGATTGCCCGGTTGAAGCGCGCCCTGTCCGAATTCGAGATTGAAGGCATAAAGACCACAATCCCACTCTTCCAAAATATTCTCAACGATGAACGCTTTCGCAGCGGCACCATTTTTACGAATTTTTTAGAAAAAGGTTAATGGTTGTTGGTTGTTGGTTGTTGGTTAAGAGGGTCATGTAACGCAATCAAAAACCTCTTAACTTATAACTTACTAACCAGTACTAAATCGCACTGGAAAAAACTGATATGCGTTTCTTCTTGCTCATGCTTGCGATAGTCGTTTTAACACCGGTGACGCTACAGGCGGAAACGACCTTTGTTGATGTCACAAGAGAAGCGGGTATCCATTTCCGACATTCGAGCGGAACGCGTTCCAGTCTACTCATAGAAGATATGGGGTCGGGTGCTGGTTTTGCTGATATAGATAACGATGGCGACATTGACCTCTATATTGTCAATATCCCCCATCCATTTACACAAGAGGTCAGTCCCGATCGCAAGACAAATGTTCTCTATCGTAATAACGGCGACGGCACGTTTACAGACATTACCAATATTGCTGGTGTTGGGCATCAAGGGTACGGCATGGGGTGCGTCTTTGCTGATTACGATGGTGACGGCAGCGTTGATCTGTATGTAACGAATTATGGCGCGAATGTTCTGTATCACAACAACGGTGATGGTACCTTTCGTGATGTGACGCAAACTGCTGATGTTGGTTGTAAACTGTGGAGTACGGGTGCTGCCTTCGCAGATGTTGATGGTGATAGCGACCTGGACCTATATGTTTGCAACTATGTTACCTACGATTTAGAGAAACTTGAACAGATGCAGGAGGAGTCTTTACAATCTGGTAAACCGGTACCGAGTGCGCTGAATCCACATGTCTTTGCGCCACAGGATAACGTTTTCTACCGTAATAATGGAGACGGGACGTTTACAGATGCGACTGCCGAATTAGGGATCGCGGCACCCGGTGGCAGAAGTATGCAGTGCCTTTTCAGCGACTTTGATAATGATAATGACCTGGACCTGTATGTGGCAAATGATACTTCTGTGAACTATGTCTATCGCAATGCGGGTGATGGCACTTTCACGGATGTTAGTGATGCATCATGGGCGGCTGATTTTCGGGGGTCTATGGGATTGAGTGCTGGCGATTATGATGGCGACGGTGACGTTGACCTTTTTATGAGTCACTGGGTGGATGAAGAGAACGCGCTTTACAGAAATCTTTTGAAAGAGGACGCTCCAAGTAAGCACATCAGGTTTGTTGATGAATCTTATTCTGCGATGTTGGCTGAGGTGGGTATCAAACAGATCGGATGGGGCACCGCACTCTTTGATTACGATAACGATGGCGATTTGGACATCTTCGTTACGAACGGTAGTACCTTCCAAGAACTCAAACAGCCGGAAGTGCTTATTCCGCAAGTTGATGCGCTGTTCAGCAACAACGGCGACGGCACTTTCAGCGATGTCAGTGAGATTAGTGGCATCACGGCACTTCCGACACGTGTCGGTCGTGGTGCGGCGTTTGGTGACTATGACAACGATGGCGATGTTGATATTTTTATCGTCAACAACCATGCTGCACCGATTTTATTGCGCAATGAGGGTGGCAATCGCAACAACTATATGCACGTTGAACTCATTGGAACAGACCAGAACCGGAATGCCATCGGTGCGAAGATTCAACTCAAGACAGCGGATCGGACACAGATACGAGAGGTTTATGCCGGTGAGAGCTATATGTCCTCTAACAGTTTCGTTGTTGAATTTGGTGTCGGAAATGCTACACAGATTGAGACATTACAAGTTACATGGCTAAACGGAGACACACAAGCACGGCATAATATACCGACAAACCAGCGCATCCGTGTGACGCAGGAATAGCCATTGGCTGAACAGTTTTCAGATTCTACTATAACTGATAACTATTCCTCTGAAAACCGAAAACGGATACTGTCAAATGCGCAATTATTTTTACTTATCTATCTCTATATTCTTAATCCTACTCGCGTGCGGCGAGGATGCCACTATTAAACGCGGCAAAGCACTTCTTGAAACAGGCGACACGACTGCTGCGATTCAGCAGTTTGAGGCGGCACTTCAGCAGAATCCTTCCAATGCGGAGGCTTACTATCAACTCGGTTTGGTATACGAAGGCTTAGGAGATGTTCCGCAATCCAGTAACGCCTTCAGAAGTGCAGCGAAGTTGGCTCCAAAACGTGCGGAAGTCGTGCTTGCACTTGGGCGCGTCTATTGGCACAGTAACGACCCTTCCCTTGCGCTTGCCCAGTTTCAAAGTCTGCTCAGCGATTCTCCGAAAAAAGAGATTCTCCTTCAATTGGCAGGACTCACCGGAGATGCCTATCATGTTCAACGCCTGCGTACCGAAGGCAGCGACGATTATGAACAGACTTTTACCGAAAAAGGGAATATAATGACGTTTACTGCGAAGTATAACGACGACTATAGTCCTGCAATTTCGCCTGATGGGAACTGGATCGCCTTCTCATCAGATCGTCTCCAGAACACCGAGTTGTATCTCATGAATCTCACGGATCATTCACTTCGCCAACTCACACACACTAACGAACTTGACGAATATATGCCCGCTTTTTCACCGGACGGGAAGTCAATTGCCTTCGTTACAGAACGCACTCGCGGAGGGATGATGTTTCCACCTATTCAAGCAAGCGGTTCTGACCCAAGCCGTGCCTCCATCTATCTTATGGATATTGACGGGAGAAACCAGCGTCCGTTAGTTGATGCGGATGGCGCGGATCGCGCGCCGGTTTTTTCACCGGACGGACAAAAAATCGCCTTTGAATCTAAGGCACCGACACAGGAAGCCGCGAGTACGCCGGGGAGTACCGAAAATAACGACACGTTGGAAATCTATGTCATTGATGTTGATGGCAGCAATAAGACGCAGCTGACGCATAATGACGTGGACGATGGACACCCTACGTGGTCACCGAATGGGAGGCAGATCGCCTTTTCTTCAATGGTAGAGGACATCTATCAGATTTTTATTATGGATGCGGCAGGCGGGACAGCAAAACAGTTAACCTTTTTGAATACAAGCCATTATCACCCGACTTTCAGTTCTGATGGTAAACGGATCATCTATGTCTCGAACGCACATAACCATTATACGCTTTGGATGATGAACGCTGACGGTACAAACAAGACCCAACTGACAAACCACATCGGTGCGCATTTTGAACCGAGCCTCTCAGGTGATGGAAAACGGCTGGTGTTTAGTTCTGACCGTTCGGATCACATGCGTATCTATCTCATGGATTTGACGCAGCCTGTTCAGAAAGAAGCGTTGAAGGTCAGGTTAAGCGATTTATAGCGAGGCGTATGCGAGTTTATTTTATTTTCCTGATTCTTCTCATCATTGCCGGTTGCGATGCGGATACACCCCCAGATAAAATGGATCCGCAATTGGCTGCGGCGTATCAGCGCGGTATTGATGCTTTAGACCGGCGTGACTTCGCCGAAGCGGAACAAGCGTTTCAAACGTGTTTGCAGATGGATGCGAATGCACACGATGCGCGTATGCAGTTAGCACGCACCTATATTAGACAGCTGAAGTTTGCCTCCGCTGAGGTGGAATTACAGATGTTAATAGGACTTCTGAAGCAGACACAAGGCGCACAGGATAAGTTATCAAGGGCATATCTGACATTAGCACAGGTTTTTAGTTACCAACAACGTTTCTCTGATTCTACGGCTGCGCTTACGAGTGCATTGGATGTCAATCCCGGCGATACCGATGCCCGCATCCGGTTGGGTTATTTTTTAGGTGCACCGCAACAGATGCTCGTGCCGGATCTCTCAGCATCTAAACGCCAGTTTGAGAAGGTCCTGGAACTTGAACCGAATAATCTGGAAGCGATGCTCCAACTCGGTTTGGCTGAATTCCGGTTAGGTGAAGCGGATAAAGCCGCGGAACGATTTGAAAATATCATCCAAAACTATCGCCGCCATTCTGGGGCATACTATTATCTTGGTGTCTACCATCTCCGACACGGTGATTTTGAAAAAGCGGTAACAAATTTCAAAGCATCGCTCCGTCTCAAACCTGGCGATCCTGAAACTCTATGGAACTTGTGGACAGCGTATAGCAAACTGGGTGGATACCCACCAGAATTGCCAGAAGAATTTAAAATTCAGGTAAATACCTCTGCTGGCAGCAATGCAGGTAAAACGCAGGCGACTCTATTAACAAATATCGCACCTGAATTGAAGATGGACAAGGTTGACGGGGGGCGCGGGAGTGCCTGGGGAGATTATGATAACGATGGCGATGAGGATATCGTTGCAGTCGGCACTTTCCAACCGCACGCGCTGTTTCGCAATAACGGGGACGGCACCTTTACCAATGTTGCTGAGGGAGCAGGCATCGCTGATCCGAGAGGCGGTTGGGGATCGCTTTTCGCAGATTACGACAACGACGGTTACCTCGACCTCTATATCACGCGTGGCGGTTGGTCTGGCGCAGCGGAGAATACGCTGTATCACAACAACGGCGATGGTACTTTCACGGATGTCACACACGCCGCAGGTGTTGCAGACCCGCAGAGCAGTTTCTGCGCCGCTTGGGCAGACTACGACAACGACGGTTACCTTGACCTCTACATCGCGGACGGCGTTATCGGTGATGGTGCCGCCAATGTCTTATATCACAATAACGGTGATGGCACATTCACGAATACTGCTGAATCAGCAGGTGTCGCGAATACCGGTAATTCCCTCGGAACCGCTTGGGGTGATTACGATAAGGACGGGTATATTGATCTGCATGTCATCAACTTCGGGCAGTCCAATGTCCTTTATCGCAATAACGGGGATGGCACGTTCACCGATGTCACCCCGACGACTGGCATGACTCTCCCTGTTACGGATGCGTTTGTCACCTTCTTTTTAGATGTTGACAACGACGCGGATTTGGACATATTCATCTCGAATTCGGGTTCGTTTCAAGCCTTTATCGCCGGGCAAATTACTGGGACTGCACCACACGATGGCGATCGACAGGTGCTTTACCGCAATAACGGGGATGGCACTTTTACCGATGTCACGCGTGAATCGGGACTCTATCACGCTTTTGGCGCGATGGGGGCAAACTTCGGCGATATTGATAGCGACGGGTATCTGGACATCTATCTCGCGACGGGTGCCCCGCAGATGGGACGGCTCGAACGCGACGCGCTCTTCCGCAACAATGGCGATGGCACTTTCACAGATGCGACTTTCGCTCTGGGGTTAGGCAACATCGGAAAAGGACACGGCGTGACTTTCGGCGATGTTGATACGGATGGCGATGTTGACATCTACGTGCCCGTCGGTGGTGCGTTCATTGGCGATCAGTGGCACAATCTCTTCTATCAGAATGCCGGTGCAGGAAACAATTGGCTTACTTTGAAGCTGGTCGGTGTCAAGAGCAATCGAGACGGCATTGGTGCCAAGGTAACTTTGCACGTTGGTGATAACGTGATTTATAGAGAGGTTAGCGGTGGATGCGGTTTCGGTTCGACGAATAGTCTGTCTCTTGAAATCGGTCTCAAAGCACATCCAAAAGTTGACACGCTTGAAATCGCCTGGCCCTCCGGTCAAGTAGATATACATCGGAATCTATCTGTCAATCAGAGACTCGTTGTCACTGAGGGAGCCGGTCTATGAAGGGCATTGGATGGAAGGAAAGAGCAAAGTCTGCTTTGCTTTCAGTGGATGAGATGGCACTTTTCGTTGATTACTATCAACTGACGATGGGGCAAGCGGATTTCGATGCGGATCATGATGCTATTATTACAGCGAACTATTACGTCCGTAAAATCCCCCAGGGTCAATATCTCATTGCCGCTGGGTTGGAACAGGTCGTCCACTACATTTTAAATTTGCGTTTTACCGATGCGACACTCGATTGGTTGGCAGAACGTAGGGATCTGAGTGCTGACTACCTCGCTTCGCTCAGAGATTTCCGTTTCGACGGCTCCGTTTTCGCGGTTCCCGAAGGCACGCCTGTTTTCCCCAATGAACCGATTATCAACGTCACGGGTAAATCTCGAGATGTCCAACTTTTTGAGACCTACCTGCTCTGTGTCATGAATTTCCAAACGTTGATTGCTACGAAAGCCTCTCGGATTGTGGAAGCCGCTCGCGGTAGACCTGTTTTTGATTTCGGGGCGCGCCGTGCACACGGCAGGGATGCTGGTATCTTGGCTGCGCGTGCCTCCTTTATCGGGGGTGCAAGTGGCACGTCGTTGGTACTTGCTGGGTGCTACTTCGGTATTCCCTACGTCGGTACGATGGCGCATAAATTCATCTCTGAACGTCCTACTGAGTTAGCGGCGTTTCGCGATTATGCCGCAGCCTTCCCGAATAACACGACGCTCCTGATTGATACGTACGATACGCTCCAAGGTGCGCGGAACGCCTGTATCGTTGCCAAAGAGATGGAAGCGCGTGGCACACGGTTGCGCGCAGTTAGATTGGACAGCGGTGATCTCTTGACACTCAGCAAACAGGTGCGCAGTATCCTTGATACTGAGGGATTTGACTACGTTCAGATTATCGCAAGCCATGACCTTGATGAGTTCCAGATAGACACTTTGCTCGAAAACGGTGCGCCGCTTGATAGTTTCGGGGTCGGCACGCGGCTGGCTACGGGTGCTAACTTCAATCCACGCACGGGTGAAGGGGCTCCGTCTGCGCTCGGAGGTGTCTATAAGATGGTCGAAAGTGATGGTAGACCTGTCGGGAAACAGTCGCTTGATGAGCCTGCTAAAGCGACGATACCTGGCAAAAAACAGATTTATCGCATCACTGATGCCGCAGGGAATTATGCTAAAGATCAGGTGACGCTTTGGGATGAAGATGTTTCCGAGGGGCAACCGCTTCTTGTTCCGGTTATTGAAGACGGCGAATTGGTCTACGATTTTCCAACGCTGCAGGATATTCAGGCACACACGACCACAGAACTCAAAAGGTTACCTAATTCGCATAAGCGTCTAACAGCGGCGGCACCTTATGCTGTGGAAATGCCTCCTTCACTGTTGGCACGTATAGAAGTCCCATCGTAGAAAAGGTTGTGCATTGCTGTAGCATGATACACGTCGCATCTGGGCGAGTACGCCGCAAACCTATTAGGTTGTACACGCCGCGTCGCACGCGTTGTTAATTTGTGGATTGTTTTGAAAAAAAATCAAAGCGTGGGATTCGGACACCTAAGAAAGAGATTGACTTGATTAAACGAAGATTAGCACGGGCCAAGGAAATGGAGAGTGGATTATGAGCAATAGAATTAAAGTTGAAAAAGGCAGCGGTAATATTTTTAAAGATTTGGGTTTTTCTGATGAGGTTGCTGAGAAAGAACTGCTAAAAGCGCAGTTGGGCACCGAGATTTTCCGCATCCTCAAGGAACGCAAGTTAACTCAAGGAGAAGCGGCGGAGTTACTTGGTGTTAAACAGGCTGACATTTCTTGCCTTCAGGCAGCTAAACTTTCTGACTATAGCCTTGAGCGATTGATGCGGCTTCTTAATCGGTTGAATTGCGATATTGAGATTCGGATTATTCCTTCAGAAGATAGAGAAGGACAACAACGGGTGGTTACTGTTTAGTTCTATTGGGAAAGCAAAAAATCATTCGGATTTGAGGGGTTGATTTTCAGAAGGAATATCTTGAAGGACGGGAATGACGTAGCTCCGAATGGTTAGGTTTTCTGCTAACGTCTCTGCTTCAACGCGGGGTTTTGCCTCTTTTCGATGATCAAAGACGACATAATAGCCTTCGGTAGCTCCCTCTAATTTGAGATAAGCCGCGAGCTGCTGCTTACCGGCTTGATAGCGGCGCATGCCTCTCCAAATCTTTGTTTCAATGATATATTTTCGGTTGTTGTACGTGAGAATAATATCCATCCGCCCACGACCTGTCTGCGCTTCAATGTGCATAACGCCGCCAATGCGTCTCACAAACTCATCCATATAGGCGAGCAGGAGATGCCGTCCTACTGACTCCTGTGGGGTGTCTGGCACTTGTAGAATCCTGAACCCTGCCCGTGCAATAAAATCTCGGAAATTATCAAGTAACCCCGCGAGTTCAATCTGCCCTGTAGGTGTGAGATAATCATCATCTTCAGGAAAGTACTCCTCTTCCAATCCGTTTACAAGAGGTTTGAATACCTGCAGGATACAATACAAATAGATCGGATTAAGAATCTCACACATATCATCAGCCCCTCTTTTAATGACCCCATAAGTGGTAAGTTCATCTATTATGTCATTGCGCGGGTTGAAAGGGACCCCTTCATCGCGCTCCATAATACGCATGAGTAATTGCTCAAAACGCGGGTCTCTTTGAACATTAGTCGTCAGATGATCGATGTTCGTGTTTCGTTCTCGCAACAACTGCGCGTGCGCCGTTGTGAAGTGTTCCATCGTAATCGGCTCGGTTCTCCGGATGTCCATCTCCTCAGTAAGAATCTGTGCGAGTCGATTGACAAGAACGGGCTGTCCAGCTGTCTGTTTGTGAATAACAGTTATGACCTCGGGTATGAAGGCTTGACCGACTTCGTCGGTATACTGTGCGAGGAGCTCCCGCACCTGTTCAAGGGTGAAGTTGGGTAAATGGAATTCTTGCTGAATATTAAAGGGCGAGATGGACCTGTCGTAGTCAAGTTGGATAATGTTCTTGATTCCAATGATACCGACGCTGTGCGGGCATCGCGTCCTACCGGAAAGATAGATACGGCGTAGCGAGCGGAGGAACCCCTTGACAGCGTCTCGCGGGATAGCATCAAATTCGTCAATGATCAGGACAATCTTCTGATTTCTTAGAAAACTTGTGAGTTTTTCAAAGAACCTTCGCATCGAAACATGATCGTTTATTTCCACGTTATCCAAGAAGTGCGTGAACGTTTCAGCAGGAACCTCTTCACGTCTCTGGAGGACATCCTCAATTTCTTGACGAATGTCCTGATAGACACGGGTGTAAAAATCTGCGGGTGCATAGTCTTCGTATTCCTCAAAGTTCAGCTGAATCGGGAAGTAGGTTAAATCTTCAGTGGTGAGTTTATCAAGCGCGAGTCGGAAAAAGGTCGTTTTGCCGGTCTGGCGGGGTGCGAAAAGGACAATATATTTACCTTGTTTAACGCGGCCGATGAAATCTGCGGTCTCCTCTGTGCGCGGAACAACGTAGTTATCCTCAAGATACAAACGACCTTCGGTACCAAAGCGTTTCATTCCGTATTTCTCCGTAGGCGGGGTTTGTAACCCCAAATGCTACAATGGCCTGATTAGGTGCCAAGTCTTAATCTATTGTATCACATGCCTATTTGGAAGTCAAAATTTATGTGGTATAAACATACTAAAGAAATACCCAAGCAAATAAACCTTATAGGACTGAAGAGGTTTTTGAAGTCTTCAATGTTTCCGCGTAGGATCCGGTTCGGTTAGGAAACCGAACCTACCGGGCCTGGGGGCGCGACGGTTATGGTTCGGTTGGGAAACCGAGCCTACCGGGCCTGGGGGCGCGACGGTTATTATTTCTAAAATTGACGCTTTCGGTTGAATTGCGATATTGAGATTCGGATTATTCCTTCAGAAGATAGAGAAGGACAACAACGGGTGGTTACTGTTTAGTTCTATTGGGAAAGCAAAAAATCAGTCGGATTTTGTTTACTGTGTTGAGAGGCGTTTTTGCTTTTCTTTGAGGTAGTGCATCACTGCATCTGGGTCGGTGGATTGGAGGGTGCCGAGGGTGCTGGCTTCTTCAATGAGCATCCGCATTTGTACGGGATCATCCTTGAGTAAGGTTTCCGCCTTCTTGTAGTAGTCAACGGCTTGGGCATTTTCGGCGCGCTCTTCACTGATAGCGGCGAGGTAGATGTAAGCAGCAGCGCGGCGTGGAGACCGCTCTCGGTTCTGAATGAACGTCTGGAAAACAAAGCGTGCTTCATCGTAACGGTTGTCATCGTAGTGGACGCGCCCGATGCGAAATTGTGCTCTATCGGCGAAACTATCCTTATATCCGCCAGCGAGATACCGGTCGCGTTCTGGGTAGCCGATAGTTGTCTCGTAAGCCTGTAATGCTTCGTTGTAGCGATGCAGCTCTCTGTAGAGTTCACCGAGTTGGAAGTTCGCCATCATCGCTTGTAAGGTGTTCGGGTGCGATGCGATCACCTGTTTGTAAGTTTCGATCGCTTCATTAGGCGCGGCAAGCTGCTTCGCGAGAACGAGTCCACTACGATAGAGGGCTTCAGCAGCGTAGGTCGAGTCTGGATGGTATTTTGAGACCTCTTGATACGCTTCAACTGCTTTCGGATAATCCTGTAACTGTCGTTCATAGATAGTGCCGATTTGAAACAAGGCACGTGCTGCTTCTACGGGCCCCGAAGTTCCGTTGTGAAGCTGCTCACGCAGGTTTTGAATCGCAGCGAGGTGTTGAAGCATAGTGAGTTGTTCCGCTGCCTGCTTTGCATGCGGTGTATTGGGTGCCGTAGTGACGAGGTTTCGAGCGATATCTAAGGCTAAGGCGAAGTTTTGTTCTGAACGCGCGGTGTCCAACCGTTCCGCTTCCACTTCCGACAGTTGTTGTGTCAGTTTCTCAATTTTCTTACCAATTTTTGCTTTCACTTCGGACAAACTCATATCGTGCATTGAAATTTGTCCTAAGTATCCTGGATCAAGGTGTGGCAGATAGACGTGGCGGAAGGTTTTAAACGCCTCAATCGCTTTGGGATAGTGCAAGTTTTTCTCATAACAGACCCCCATCCAATAGAAAACGGCGTGCATATTCCAGAAATTGGGGTATCCGTGTTTGAGTCTCTCAAATACGGGGATCGCTAACGAATACTTTTCGGTCGTACGATGGATATTTGCCATTTGGAAAAGCGCCTCGGCAGCGAAGTTGCTCGTCGGGTAATCGTCAACAACTTTCCGATAGGTTGCCATAGCGAGTGCGGATTGGTTGAGCAGGGTATGCCTTAAGTTTGCGATCCGCCATCTGGCTTCTGGGGCGACCATCGCTTCTGGATGCGCTTTTAGAAGTGCTTCATACTTCTGGATTGCCTTTTCAGGTTGGTTGAGTTGAGAGGGATTTCTATAGAGTTCTGCTATCTGAAATTCGGCGATGAGGGCAAGCGGGGTCCCCTTGTATTGAATAGCGATGCGTTGCTGTTCTCTGAGGTCTGCGAGTGCGGTATTGATGTCGCGAACCTTCTGTAAACCGGTCTGGTGTGCGAAATGTGAGGCGGGGGCAAGTTTAATCAATCGATTGTAGGTTTCGATAGCGTCTCGGTAATTGCCCATGCGACTGTAGACATCGCCTTTCTTAATAATAGCAAGATACAGTTCTACGGCGGCAATGCCTTTTTTTTCAAGCTTAATGATTTTATCGTAAGCCGCGGCAGCTCTTGCGTACTGATGGGTATAGTTATAATGAATTTCGCCGATCTGGTAGTAGCACAAACTTTTCACAGCGATGTCTTTAGCAGACTTGGCAAGCGCGTCAAGTTTGTTGCTGGCTTCCGTATAACGTCCTGCTTGAACTAAGGTGTTGACCTCATCAAGCTGTGCATGCGCAAGTGGGCTGAGGAGGATTACCAGCAGTGCGTGTAAGAGAAATGTAAGCCTGCGTGACGTTTCCATGGCTAATAATATCCCTTAATTGTGCTATTGTAAAGTCGGATTCCCGGATTGAAGATTCTGAAGGTGTTTGTCTGCGACCTTGGTCCAATTTGTACCTTGTGCCTGCTCTTTCATTCGGTAGAACTGGCTTTCAGTTTCCCAGGCATCATTTCGGAGATGCTGTGTAATCAGTGCCTCCTCTAAATTCCGTTGGATACCTTGCTGGCGATATTGTTCGATGCGGGCATCCGCGGATTGTGCTTCGGTTAACTGCAAAGTTTGCTGGGGTTGGAAAGGTTTTCCGACGAAAACGGCAGCGATAATCAAGGCGATAGCCATACTGCTGACGGCAGCGGTTTTGTACCAGCCGAAGGGCGATCCAAGGTTCGCAAAGTAGGCACGGATCCGTGTGAGGAGCGTTTGCTCTTGTTGTGTGGCGGCGAGTCGTTTGTACACGTTCATTTCAATGTTCTGAAGTGCGAGCTCGGGCAGCACGAGTTCTTCTTGCGCCTCGTCTGTTAATTCAAGGACGGCTCTATAAGCTTCTACGGCTTCGGTGCAATCCTGACAATGCTTGAGATGTTGTTCGAAGGGGTCCTCTTCTGCGGGTGGCAGAAGTTTGGCAGCATAATCAATAGCCTGCCCTTCGGATTTCTTACACTTAGGCATAAACTTTTCTCCTTTCTGCGGTGTCACGCGCTATGGCGTGCCCACCCTCAAATTTCATTATTTTCCCATAATGGCCGTAGCAGCGTTTGTAGTCGTTTGACTGCGCGATGGAGGTGAATTTTCACGGTGCCTTCTGCCATATCAAGTGTTTCCGCGACTTCTTTCAGCTGCAAGCCTTCATATCGGCTTAGCATGAAGACGGCTTTCTGTTTCGGGGAGAGTTGATCAACTGCCTCCCGGATCATGATGCCGCGTTCTTTCTCTTCGAGTTGTTTCTCCGGATCGCTATAGAGATCGGTGGCGACGAGATGCGCTTCAGGGATTTCTGTATCCTCCAACGCATAGACAGGGTTACGCGCCTTCGCACGATGGTAATCGATAGCAAGATTGGACGCAATCTTGTAAAGCCATGTCGAAAATTTGGCTTTCGGTTGCCAACCTTCGAGGGCGCGGTACGCTTTGAAAAAGACTTCAATGGTGATGTCCTCGGCATCCTCGTAATTTCTGACGGAACGTAGCAGGTACGAGAAAATCTTGGATTTGTAACGTTTCATCAACTCATCGAAGGCATTTTGGCGACCGGCTTGAAACTGAGCGACTAACAATTCATCATCAATCAATTTGTCCATGAGTCCCGACTTGTTGCGTATCGGTTTGAGGTTTTGCCTCACCTAACCTAAGGCAGAGGAGGACAATTGCATGCTAATGCTTTCTTAAACGGAAGCCATTAAAATAAGTTTACAAAATTTATGAGCGGTTGTCAAGAATTTTCGCAGCGGCATTCAGTTTTAAGAAATTATAGAGTTTCTCGTCCTTATTAAAACACTTGAATTTCGTGGGCAGTTGGTTTAAAATAGGTTTCGTAAGGAAACTGAATTCATAGGATTGTAGGGCGCGGTCTGCTTGACTGTAGCCCTACGGTAATGGAGGTTTATTTGTGGCACACACACATACTGATACTGAACTGAAGCCCTTGTTTATCCCTGCTTCGGCAACAGCCGAGCGGATGGCACAGGCAGCGGGGAACTTTCTGGATACATTGACACCCGCTTTACGCGAGCAGGCGGCACTCCCCTTTGACGGGAACGAGCGGTTCCGGTGGCACTACATCCCGATCGAAATGTGGGAACGCGAGGGTGTCTCTCTCAAAGAGCTCAACACGAAACAGCAGGACGCGGCGTTCGCGCTCATGGCAAGCGGATTGAGTGCGAAAGGCTATCAGAAAGCCCGCTCAATTATCAATTTAGAGACAACACTCGGTGAGATTGAAAAGGCTGCGGGGCAAGCCCGACTTGTCCGTGATCCGGGGTTCTACTTTTTCACTGTATTTGGGGATCCGACAGGCAATGGGGCGTGGGGTTGGCGTGCTGAGGGACACCATGTCTCACTCAACTTTACCGTCGTCAATCGCGAACTCATTTCGCCGAACCCGTCATTCTTCGGTTCTAATCCGGCAGAGGTGCCGCAGGGTGAAAAAAAAGGATTAAGAGTGCTTGCTGCCGAAGAAGATATTGCGCGGAGGCTCCTTGTGAGTCTCAACGATACGCAAAAGCGTGAGACAATCATCAATGCAGAGGCACCGTCCGATATTTTGACGCGCGATGTCCCTAAAGTTGAGTTTGAGAGTGTTGAAGGGTTGGCAGCAGAGTCCATGGAGACACAACAACGCGAAATCTTGATGGATCTCGTCCATGAATACATTGACCGCCTCCCTGACGAAGTTGCCGAAATTGAACGCCGTAAACTACGCGAAGGTGGTGTCAACGACATCCACTTTGCATGGGCAGGCGATGCAGCACCGAAGACACCGCACTATTACAGGCTGCACGGTCCATTCTTCTTTGTGGAATATGATAACACACAGAACGATGCGAACCATATTCACTCCGTGTGGCGGCACATCGCAGACGATTTTGGTGTCGATCTGCTCCGATTGCACTATCACAAAGCAACTCATCACGATCACGACCATGACCATGACCACAACCACGATCACGATCATGACCATGACCATGACCACGACGACGATCATTAGGTAGCGGAGCATAAAAAAGCCGCCAAGACTGTTGGCGGCTTTTTGTAGATTTGTTTGTCGTGTTATCGGCTGGCTTTCAACGTGCCCCAAGTTGTGGTTAACTTATCGGCGGGTTCAACGGCGGTTACTGCCGTACTGCTGAGTATGACGAGTCCTGTCTTTTCGGAATTTTTACCGTAGACAACAGCATGCGGATACCATCCGTCCCAACCTCTTTGTCCATTCTGACCATCGCCTGTGTCACCGTCGTTGATGCAGATGCCGACTCCGAGTTCCATGCCTTCGCTGAATTGATCGCCTTCAATTTGTAGTTCTGTTGCGGGGAATCTAAACTCGTAGTAGGTCTTTTTCGCGCCTTCGTCTCGGACAATTGCAGCGTCATCGGCGGCGAGTCCGGGACTACCGTTCGTTACCTCATTCTGTAGGATGACGTTTTCAGCTGCACCATCCAAACCGATATTGTAAAGAAAGAGGGGCAATCCTGCTTCGCGTTTACCTGTCGGTTCGACAGCGAGTTGTGCGCCGTCTCCGTTCCATGCGGCAGCGGCTGCGTGTTCATGATCGTCATCGGTGACGCTGAGTGCGAGGTAAAGCGCGTCTTCATCCCATGTAAACATAAAACAGGTTTCGTGGTCGTTGGCATCGTTCCATATACCGCCGTTGTATTCTTCAAAAGCCTTGATGTCGCCCCCATTGGCTTCAAACAGGACACCACAGAATGCTGTTCCATCGGTACCTGTAACCGTATCCATAATCCCGCCCCATTCGCTCAAATCTCCATCAATCTGAACGGCGATGCCTGTCGGTGCATTGTAGGCATCGTGCGTCTCATTCCGCCACTGTGCGTTTGCGATACTGGTTGTAAATACGAATACGGCGATTGTGAACAGCGTCGTGCAGTTAAAAACAGTTTTCATTTTTAGTTCCTCTTTTTATTGCAGATTTTAGAATTAAGAGGGCACTCTCAAACAATTCTTAGTGCTCTCATCGTCCTTGAAAGTGCCACAGGAAACTAACGGTTTCCTATGCTACAGAAAGAGTGACACAAACTCAAAGTTTGTGCTACAAATATGTAGGATTAATTTGGTTATCGGTTAGACTTTAGTTGTCCCCATGTCGTTGCCAATTTATTTTTCGCTTCAACAGCGAGGACTTCATTGGTAAGCGTGACAAGCCCCGTTTTTTCAGAATTCTTTCCATGGACGATAGAGTGGGTGTACCAGCCGCTCCAGCCCTTTTGTCCATTTTGTCCGGCGGCTTTGTCGCCGTCATTGACACAGATACCGAGCCCGAATTCATCACCATCACTGAATTTATCACCTTTTACTTGCAATTCTTCAGCGGTGAATCGGAGTTCGTAGTAGGTCTTCTTTTCACCTTCGTTTCGGACAACAGCGATGTCGTCGCCAGGGACGATACCGTTACCACCGGGTTTTTCATTTAAAGCCCCAGGGAGTATATCTTTCGCTTTATCGTCTAAACCGATATTGTAAAGGAGCATCTGTATACCAGCGGAGCGTTTGCCGCTCATTTCAAAGGCGAGTTGTGCGCCATCACCGTTCCATGCGGCCGCGGCTGCGTGTTCATGCTCGTCGTCGGTGACAATAAGCCCGATATAGACGGCTTTTGAATCCCACACGATCATGAAACAGGTTTCGTGATCATCTGCACCCTTCCATTTTCCGCCGCCGTGTTCCTGAAAGACGTTGCCTTCATATTCAACGCCACAGAAAGGTTTTCCATCGGTGCCTGTGACTGTGTCAAGGACTCCGTCCCATTCGCCAAGATCACCGTCGATCTTAACATCAATCCCGGTGAGTGCCTTATATTCGTCATGGGTTTTACTGCGCCACTGTGCATCCGCTATAGTGCTTGCGAGTAAAACCAATAGTGCCGTTGCGATGCAAATATAATTTTTCATTTTCCTTCTCCATGTTAGCGGTCGCCGATAATTTTATCGTTGTTATCGCCACCCAAACAGAAAATATAACGGTCGCTTGAACCGATATATACGAATCCATTGGCAACCGCGGGTGATGAGTAGAGGTTTATGTTTCGGGTGACAGTTCTTGTATTAAATTCCCATTTTACTTTTCCATCTTCAGTGGATAAGGCGTAGATGTGCCCGTTTTTCGTTGCCGCATAGACGGTATCTGGTGTTATAGCCGGCGAGGAGACGACTGGTGCACCGAGTCCGGTTTGCCAGTTGCGTTTTCCATCTGTGGCGCGGAGGCAGTAGACGGATCCATCACGGGAGCCGAAGGTAACGTTGCCGTTCTGAACGGCGATTGCTGTGAGGACAGCATCTTTTGCCTCGTATTCCCATACGATGTCGCCGGTTTCCGTATCAAGTGCGACGGTCTTACCGGCGGGTATTGGATCACTGTCGGAAAGATTCCCTCGTCCGAGTCCAAAAAAGACGAGATTTTCGTACGCGCTCGGGCTGCCCCAGACCGGGTAGGGCATCTGTTTCGACCAGATTTCAGTGCCTGTTTGCGCGTCAACAGCGTAAATCCGATAATCGCCGTAGCCTGTACCGAAATATAATTTGCCATTATGTACAACGGGCGACATATCGGCATGAACGCCTTTATAGTGCCAAATTTCCTGTCCTTCTAAGGCATCAATGCAGTAGATGCCATCAGCCCCCGCTGTGAAGTAGAGTTTGCCTTGACTGATAAAAGGCGTTGATTCGACATGGCTCGCCGTTTGGAAGGCCCATATCTGTTCGCCTGTTTTCGCGTCGAGACACCGGAGATGGCAGTCGCTATGTTCATGGTATCCTTCGCCGATGTAGACCCGCCCTCCCGCCACTGCGGGCGACGAGAAGATTGGGGTCGGTGAAACGTGCCGCCAGATAACCTCTCTCGACTCTATATCAATACAGTACGTTGCGCCCGCCGATGAAAAGAATGAACCGTGTGAAGATCCGATATAGAGTCGGTTTCCAACAACTGCGGGCGATGAAGAGAAGTCAAACGTTATGGCTTCTTCTTCTTTGAAAACCCATAGGGGTGTTCCGTTTGTCGGCCCTGGGAGTGCGTCTAAATGTCCTGTCCGGTTCTTATTCCCACGGAAAGTTGCCCAGGTCCTGTTGGCTTTTACATTCCCGATGCCAGCGTTTTGAACGTTTGTTTCAAACGTAGGCGTCGGTGTTTGGAGCAGTTGATAAGTTCCTAAGACGGCTCCGAGGAGAATAATCCCACTAACGACGGAGACAGCAATTTTGTGAGCCGCTGCGAAGTCCCGGAATTTGTAGAAGAGCATTTTCGTGGTATCCCGCGCGAAGACGAGTGCTGTTATCAGCGCGACACCAACAAAAGCGAGAATCTGTGGGACGATACTCAATAGCGCCGTCAGGGGTCCCAGCAGCTGCGGGATAACTGCGTGTGCTGGACTTGCCGTGCCGAAGAAAAGAAGGGTGAAACACAGCATTAGCAGTAGTTTCGTAGAGAAACTGAATCTCCACCGCTTATATCTACGTCCCTTTAGCGTCTGTTTTAAACTTCCTCTTTTCATCTGTGATTTCCTCGTGTGTTACTTGGATTCTTTTAGGAATTCCACGGCAAAATGCACCAGGTTTTCCAGCATCCGACGGTTTTGAGAGACTTCGTTTTTCTGACTGTTGCGGAGATTGGTGATAAGATACATACCTTTGCCGTATGGGAGTTTAGCGACGACGATCTCTTTTCCGCCGTTCGTGGTCGCCAGAACTTGATATTTTTGATTCCACCCGCTCCATGAGTCGTCAAGTGCGAGTTGCCCTGAACGAATCCGGTGGGGTGCTTTAAAGAGTTCACCGGCATCGGCAGTCGGTTTAAAATCATTGCGTCGTGAGCTCTCTACGCCGTTGAGGGGTTCGGGTAACCACCCTGTCCGGCAAGGATTTTTTTCATCGCTATCTTGACCAGAGACAATGACGACTCCGCCGTTCTTCACGAATTCTTTAATCCGATTTTCCTGTTTGTTGTTAAGCCGGTATCTCCCATCTCGTGAGAGCGTGCGGAAGCCGAGCCATAAGATGTCTGCTTTGCCGAGGCCAGGTAAATCTCGATTCGTTGTGCCTTGATAGGCGATCCAACGTTCTTCTATCGAATTGATGTTAGAGATAACAGGGGACTCGTCCTTATAACTGTCTGTCCGGAGATAAAAGAGTTGGATAGCATCTTCCCCTAACATACCGCGAAGTTCTTTCAGAAAATCAGGGGTTGAATCTCGCTTTGAAACTTCGTCTCTATTGAGGTATTTCTCGAAGTGCGTAAACATCCACCTGCCCCACCCTCTGTCTCTCTGTTTTGTGACTTGGGTTTGGAACCATTTCCCTCTTGTATGTGCGATGCTATTGATGCGTCCGCCTTTTTGCTCGTAAAAGATGATTATCGGTTCACCTTGTTTTAGGAAACGGATAATTTCTTTCCGATGATCTGCCTCTCCTTTATAGACATCAAACCGCATCTTAATTACCTGAAATTCGCTGGCACCTTTGAGATTTTCTTCAACCTTAATATCGGCAGTCTGTCGTTTCGCGTTGACCACCGTAATGGTACCAGCGACGACATTGGTACTTTCTTTGACGATCTGCGGTACAGAATAACGTTTTGCGATATAGCCTTCTGAAGCTGGCTGATATAGTAGTAGAAAACCAGCGGTAAGTAGACTGAGAAGATAGAACGGTTTCCAAATATGCTGTAATTTGTTAGTTCGCATTGAATTTACCTCCTATTGCGATCATTGTGCTTTTCCTCTTGCTGAAATCTCCCACACAGATTCGACAATCCCGTTACGGATGCCGTAATACCTGTCGTGGAGGTTTACTGTCGTGCAACAGTGCGTTGGTAGAATTTCGAGTTTATCGCCGGGTTTGAGGGAAACATTTTCGTCAGATACCTGTATCTTTCCGTGTTCTTCGGAAAGTCCAGTCATCTCTACGCCCGTTACACCAACGGGTTGTGGGATACCGAATTCCTTGGCAAGTACCTTCAAGCCCGTATCTACTATTATTCGGTCAGGGTTTGGACGGCTCACAACGGTTGCCAAAACCGACAATGCGCAGCCGAAATGGTCACCGATACCTTCCACATTTCGGTAGGTGGCATCCATGAGGACATAGGACCCCGCTTGCACCTCAGTCATTTCTGGAATGCTCCCGGTGATATTAAAGGTGCCAGTCCCACCGCCGCTCATGATGGGAATTTCCACACCGTGTTTTTCGAGGTAGTGTTTCGTGTCGAGTAGGCGTTGCATCGCCTCGCGTGCAGCGGCATCGCGTTCTGATCGGTTCGGTTTAGCGACGGTATGCCCCTCATATCCCATTAAGCCTTCAAAAACCAAGTTTGGACTTTGGCGTACCTGATTTGCGAGTTCCAGTGTCGGTTCTCCGGGTTCAACACCGCATCGATCCATACCGATGTTCACCTCTATTAACATTCTAACGGTCGCGCCCTTAGCAGCAGCTGCCTCAGCGATGGCTTGTACGTTCTGCAGGTTATCCACGGCGACCATAATCTCCGAATGTTTCGCGAGATTGATGAGTCGCGCAATCTTTTGAGGTCCGACAATCTGATTGGCAATCAGCACGTCTCGGATACCGGCGTGAATCACTGCTTCAGCTTCACCGAGTTTCGCGCATGTAACACCAATGGCACCCGCTGCAATCTGTTTATGCGCGATGATCGGTGTTTTATGTGTTTTCACGTGTGGTCTCAGCTCCGCGTTGACTGTGCTGAAATAGTTCGCCATCGTCTGTATGTTGGCTTCCATTTTGTCGAGATCAATCAGCAGTGCGGGTGTATCCAATTCCGTTTTATGCCTACCGATAAAAGGTTCGCTATTGTGGTGCATTACGCGGTATCTCCTAAAACTGCTTGACAGGGTTTGAGAGTGTGCCGAACCCATCGATGTCTATCTGGACAACGTCCCCCGCGGCAAGCGGTAGCTCGTTTGGGACGATGATACCGGTTCCGGTTGAGACGACGGTGCCGAGCGGAATTGGGTTATCCCGCATCAGGAATTCGGTGAGCTGCTCAAACTTCCAATTGATTTGGGAAGTGTTGACTTCGCCTTGATAGATAACGTCTGCATCCCGTAGGACGGTGCACTGCATTTCCAAATCATAGGGATCATCTATTTCGGATGGCGTGAGAAACATCGGTCCGAGTGCGCAGCATCCGTAAAAGACTTTGGATTGTGGTAGATAGAGCGGGTTATCGCGTTCAATGTCCCATGCGGATACGTCATTGCAGAGGGTATAGCCGACGATCTCACCGTCGCCACCGAGGATGTATGCGAGTTCTGGTTCTGTCGCTGTCAGTGTGGAATCGCTTCGGATGCCGATAAAGCCGTTGGGACCGACGCAGCGTGAAGGTGTCGCTTTGAAGAATATCTCAGGACGGTCCGCGTGATAGACCCGGCTGTAGATGTCTTGTTCGGTGTCGTCGTCTCGCATCTCTGCGCTCCGTTTGTAGGTTACACCGCATCCCCATACTTCAGGTGCGTCGATTGGCGGTAAGAGATGTGGTACATTTTCGTCGGGGGCGACATCAAGTTTCTTTAGCGTAAGTCCTTCGGGTTCGGTTACTGCGTTATCTGTATCTGCAAACGAGGGAAGTTGCATCGGTGCGGGTGTTGCGACCTTCTCTTGAATGTCAGCGAGTATGACCCCGAGGCTGACCTGTTCTTGATGTGCGAGTGTAAGTACTTCTAAGACCCCGGCGGATTCTTCGCTTGTTACGTCAATCACTTCCTCGTCGCGGGTGACAATTCCGACCCGCTTGCCTAAATTAGGTAGGTGAAACTGAATTAATTTCATTCTTTTAACTTTCCTTGCGGTTCGGTGTGGACAGTTTGAGCAAGATTGTCCTTCTCCGTATATCCGCTTTCCACTTCGTTTCAAGTTTCGCGCGCTTATTTTGAATTTAGGAAAATTCGAGTTCTGCCCACGCTTTAGCATCTTTTACAACCGCCTCTGGTGTCCTTTGCGAGTTGAGTAGATGTCCTTGTGTTGTGCGGAGCGTCGGTTGTTTGGCATCTTGGTAGCGAAAATCGAGGCTCCATCGGATATGTGTATCTCGGTTCGGCAGCCCCCGGTGAAAGAGGAGGTTACTAATTCCCTGCGGGGACGAGACCGGCTTTCACAAGAGCTTCCACAACTGCCAGCGCGCATTCTTCAATAGAGAGTGCTGCGGTGTTCACTGCGACCTCTGGGTTCAGGGGCGGTTCGTAAGGTGCGCTAATGCCTGTAAATTCCTTAATCTCTCCAGCACGCGCCTTTTTGTATAAGCCTTTCGTATCCCGTTCTTCGCAAACATCAAGGGGGCAGTCGACGAAAACTTCAACGAATCTATTCTCAGCGATGAGTGCTCTTGCCTGATCTCTATCGGCGCGGTAAGGCGAAATAAAGGCTGTCATGACAACTGTGCCTGCATCGGCAAAGAGTTTCGCGACTTCGCCGATGCGGCGGATGTTTTCCTCGCGGTCCTCTGGTGAGAAGCCTAAATTCTTGTTCAGTCCGTGTCGTACATTGTCGCCGTCTAAGACATACGTGTGGTGCTGTTGTTGATGCAATACCTGTTCGACTGCGTTCGCTAATGTCGATTTACCTGAGCCGGAGAGTCCGGTGAACCAAATCACGCAGCCTTTCTGATTCAGTAATTTTTCTCGATCTTCTGCCGTGACAGTTGCTTCGTGCCACGTTATATTGGTCGCTTTTTGTTGAGCCAATTCGATTATTCCTCACATAATAAGAAGTCAAAAAATTGAGGTGTTCTAAACGTTCCTCTATTATCAGATTTGATAATATTATTATTATACGCGCGGATATAGCGTAATGTCAACCTAAAATAGAGAAGTCCGCGGGGAGATTTAGTTTTCTCTTTTGTAGCGTATCCTGTTAGGTTGCGCCTCATACACGCACAGGAGACCAACAGTTTCCTATGCTACAAGGGACCCTGCGTATTTGACGGGTTTTCTATGATAGGAACAACTTGATTCACCGGGTTCTCTGCGTTTGAAAAATCGACTGTCTGGCTACGTCCACTTTGCCATTGGACTTTGATAGATTTAACCATTTCTTGTGTGCCGATACCGAAGTGAAGGATAGGATCACTACTGGATGCGTAACTTCCACCACAAGTCGCTTCTTTGAACTGCGTGTTCTTATTTGTTTGCACCCACACTTTCGCACCGATAGCGTCGCGATTGCTTTTAGTACCGACGAGCCGGATTTTCACCCAATTGTGCTTTCGGTGGACTGTTTGAGAATCGTTTCGTAAGAGTGCCGGTGCTTCACCGCAGCATGTAACAAGGATATCCACTGCGCCATCGTTGTTATAGTCGCCGATGGCTACGCCGCGCGCGACAACCGGACGCTTGAAAAATGGACCGGCTGTCTCGGATAAGTCTCTGTATTGCCCTGTTCCGATATTACCAAAGATCTGGCACTGCTGTTTATAAGAGAGAGATGGCGTAATCTTTGATACATTATCCCACACGTGTCCATTTGCGACGAAAAGTTCAAGCGTCCCATCGTTGTCTGCGTCAAGGAATTGGGTGCCGAAACCGAGTTGCGAAAAGCTGGGATCAGCGAGACCAGTTTCAAAGGTGGTCATCGTGTAGAAACCGTCGCCGTCGTTGTGAAAGAGGCTGTTAATTTCCAAAGAGAAGTTTGTGACAAAGAGGTCTGGCAACCCATCGCTATCGTAATCACCCGTGGCGATCCCCATACTGGCGGTTGCGCGACCTTCTGAATTGTAGGCGACTCCAGTTGTGATGGCGACATCTGTGAAAGTGCCATCGCCGTTGTTGCGGTAGAGAAAATCGGGGACAGCGTCGTTGGCGACGAAAATATCAGGGTAACTGTCGTTGTTGTAGTCTGTAAAGAGCGTGCCTAATCCTTTGCCAGCGTTGTGTAGTCCTACACGGGCTGTGACATCTGTGAAAGTGCCATCACCGTTGTTTCGGTAAAGCGTATCACTTGCGCCAGGATACTCATGTGGACCGCAGTAGATATGAACACCCTCCAGGAAACAGGCATGGGCGGTTTCAAGTTGATAGTCGAGATAATTGGCTACATAGAGGTCCAAATATCCATCAAGGTTGAAATCCCCGAAGGAGGCACTGACGCTCCAGCTGCGGTCCCCTACACCCGCATGAGATGTAATGTCTGTGAAGGTGCCGTCGCCATTGTTCCGAAACAGTTGGTTTTTGCCGAAGTTCGTGAGATAGAGGTCCGCGTCGCCATCATTGTCGTAATCTGCGGCAAGGCATCCCATGCCGTATCCGTGATTTTGTTGGAGTCCTGCTTCCGCGGTTGCCTCAGTAAACGTCCCATCGCCGTTGTTGCGGTAAAGAAGGTCTGCGTGATTTATATTTCTGGTGGCTTGCGCATCACTGCTAAGGGTGCCGCTATTAACGAGGTAGATGTCGAGATGTCCGTCGTTGTTGTAGTCGAAGAAGAGCCCACCGGCTCCCATGGTCTCAGGTAGGTATTTCTGTTTAGATGCGCCGTTGGTGTGTTTAAAATGGATGCCAGCTGCCTGTGTCTGGTCTGTGAAGTGGAGTGTCGTTTCAGCTGCATTCGGCATAGCGATGCAGTTAACAAGTATAAGGCAAGTGAATAAAAGGTGGATTGTTTTGGGGCCGGGCGAGAAATAGCAGTGTTTTTCCAATTTTCCGTATATCCCGCGTGGTAGGAATTACAAATAAAGGCATCCAGCAAGTGGATGCCTTTAAGAGTTTGTTCGACTTAGAATCCGCTTTTGAGTGCGCCCCAAGTTGTTGTCAGTTTGTTTTGGGGTTCGACAGCGGTCTGCGGATTGGTTTCATTTGGATCGAATTCGATATCTGTTGTCGCGAAAATTTGGTCAATAAGGGTTCCATCTTCGCGATGGACGATGTGGAGTGTATGCTCACCCGCGGACAAATTCACCGGAACCGGATCATCGCCGTGCTGGACAAGTTCCGTTCCTTCAAAAGGACCGTCGCGTGTATTCAACCGGAACCAGACCCAGTCAGTCGTATAGTTGACTCGGAGCGATTCCACTTCAAAGAAATCCCAGATATTCATGGTGGCGTTATTCGTAGAGAGTGCCTCAGCATCATCAATATCGAATGCCCAGTAGCAAGAATTATCGCTAATCGATGGGGCAATCACACGTCCCCAGAAGTGCCAATCGTCCAATTCGACTGAGAAGTTATATTTTACCCATGCATCACCATCGTTTCCAACCCCGTTGGCAGAGCCGATGAACGCGCCACCGGATGCCTCACTGACTGTGTAATCGTCTACCCCTTCAGCGGCGGTGCCGATTTGGTCAGATGGTACATCAAAAATCTCAAATTTGTCGCCATTGATATCGTCAAAGTTCTCCGCTTCCCAACTGATATATTTTTGCGCGAATGCGGGGGTGACAATTAGGCTGAGAACTGCCAATAGAATGATAACTCGCATTAAAAACCTCCTTAGAAAATTAGATTAAGAGTATTATAGCAGAAAAAAAAGAAAAGTGTACACTTTTTTTGAGTTTCTATAGACATATCACCCCTACCGGGTGAGGAAACGCCTAAGCCCCTTCGTTGAAATACGCAGAAATACCCAAGCAAAAACATCAAAATTTGTGAGTAGCAACTTGGGTTATCATATACTTTAACGCTTCCTATTTACCAGATAAATTCCGGTTGCTGCTAACCCAGTCCCCATTAACAAACTGAGTGTCAGTTCATCACCTACCAAAATATGGCTAAACAAAACCCCGGAGATCGGAATCAGGAAGCTGAAAACGACCAGATTACTTGCTTTGTATTTTCTTAATACCCATGTCAGTGCTAAGAAACAGAAACCGGTAACAATACAGCCTTGATATAACAATCCTGCAGAACTCGCTATTGTCCATTGAATAGATGTATCCCTCTCAAAAATGAGACTCAGGAAATAAAAACAAGGTGTGTTTAACGCTAATAGCCAGACGAGTAATCTGTGCGGGTAAATCTCCTGAACGAACACCTTTGTAAGTACAATGCGAAGTCCCAAGAAACCGGCACTAAGGATAACGATTACATTGCCGATGAGGTAATCTGTTATGCCTCCGCCTTGTAAATCAGGCATGATAGCGATACAAACACCGCCAAAAGCAGTGAGTAGCCCCAGTGTTTTCGTTATAGAGAGTTTATCGTTTGGAATGAAAAAGTGTCCGAAGAGAACTACGAAAAGCGGGTAGAGGCTATAAAAAATTGTCGATCGGGCGGCAGTGGTATACAATCCGCCAATGTTTATTGTAATAATATGCAATGCGTGAAGTGCTGCGATCAGGGACAAGCGCGGCAGCTCATTAAGACGCATTTGCAGTGACATACCATAGTATAGACCTGCGCCTCCAACAATGACAAGCCCTAATATGGAACGGAGATACGCCATTTTTAGGGGTGGAAACCCTTTTAGACCTATACTCACCGACAGTGGCATCCCCCCCAAAAGAGAAACGATAAGCAACATGAAAACAATAACTTTACCGGGAGGCACTTCGTTTCTAAATTCTTTTTCAATCATGATGATTTAAATCAAAATGCCTCCCGAAAATATGCTACTTTTTCTCCACATTTTTTAGAGCATTTATGGTGATCGTTGAAACGTGCGTCTATCTGAGTGAACTACAGATGCGAAAACGCTTTTTCCACTGTTGTCAAGCTTTTGCAGTTTGTAGTAGGGCAATTGATTGCCCGTTATATCAGAAAACTGCGTGTCCGACTCTCTTTACACCAATGCGTCTTCAACTTCTTCAGGAAGTTCGACCGTGCTTGGGTCAACATCAATCGGGTATTCAGTGCCGTACGCTTCGACGAGGTCGTCAAAGGTAACGTTATCTACACGCTCCAGATCATCCCCTGGGTGGACGATCCATACGCCGTAACAGCCATCACAACTGACGAGGTCTGCGTCGTCTTGTTCAATCGGAAACTGCGTCAGTGGATTATTACAATCAGGACAAGGTAACATATACGTTCTCCTCGGAGTTGCCTAAATCTCCATATCAAGAGGTAATTGTTAGTCAGCAGCAGGTGCGAAGGTTTCTGGATTCTCAGCCGCTGCGTCGTAATCATCAATCAATTTTGTAATAACAGGGGTATCACCACAGAGTGGGCAGTTCTCATCTTTAGGAATTTTCATCTCACGATAAGTCATGCCGAGTGCATCGTAGAGGATCAGCCTGCCGATCAGTGGTTCGCCGATACCGATAATGTATTTAATGGCTTCAGTTGCCATCATGACACCGATTACGCCTGGGAGCACGCCCAGGACACCTGCCTCACTTCAGCTGGGCACCATGCCGGGGGGTGGCGGTGTGGGAAATAGGCATCGGTAGCAAGGTCCCTCGTGCGGCTTGAAGAGCGAGACCTGTCCCTCGAATTGGAAGATACTGCCGTGAACGATGGGCTTATTCATCAGTACAGCAGCGTCGTTGACGAGGAAACGGGTCGCGAAGTTGTCGCAACCGTCTACAATCAGATCGTATTCCGAGAAAATTTCTTCAACGTTATCTGCAGTGAGACGGAGGTTATAGGGTGTGATATTGATGTCAGGGTTCAACGCCTTAATTGTTGTCGTTGCGGATTGAACCTTCGGTGTGCCGACTGATTCTGTGCGGTGGAGTATCTGACGCTGTAGATTACTTAATTCGACGACATCAGAATCAATAATACCGAGATGTCCGACACCTGCGGCACCGAGATATACGCCTGCGGGCGACCCTAAACCGCCGGCACCGACCATCAAGACTTTGGCATTAAGCAGTTTCGCTTGTCCCTGCTCACCGACCTCAGTGAGCATAAAATGCCGACTGTAGCGGTCGAGTTGCTCATGGCTCATCGGTTTATCTTGGACTGTTGGAAAGCCTGCGGCTGCCCAGTCGCGATATCCGCCTGCGAGGGAAACGGTGTCGGTGTACCCCATTTCACGGAGCGACTTCGCGGCGAGTAGGGAACGGAGCCCTGCTGCACAGTAGATGATGACCTTTTGGTCCCGGTCTGGAATGTGGTTTTCAACGGAAAATTCGAGCATGCCACGTGTGACGTGGACAGCGTCAGGGATATAACCGGCGCGATATTCGTCTTCATCACGCACGTCGAGTAACACAAAATCGCTCTCTTTATCTTGTTCGGCTTTTACCTCAGCAACCGTTACTTCTGGTATTTCTGTTTTGGCTTCCTCAACGATTTGCCTGTAGGATTTCATAAGATTTTTCTCCCGCGGAGAGAATATGAAGATAGCGGATTTTCATATTCTTGTTCCATAAGTTTTTGTCTCTTGCGCTTGCAAAATTATATCACAAGTCGGTTTCGTTGTCAATGTTTTCTTTTTCGTATTTGGAAACATCTGTGCAGGGTCTATCTATCTTCCTGTAGGAGCGACTTTCAGTCGCGACCTTCATTTGCTAACAGGGCCATTTAGTTTTCGGTTTTTCGGCAGTATTTTTCACATCTGTTAATATTTTGATGTAAACAGATGCAGCGTGACTTTTCAGGCTGCATCTGCTATACTTCACCGTAAAAAATGACCATATTTTTTGAGGTGAATCATGACAAGCAGTTCCTCTTGCCACTTACTTGATATATTAGCAGAAGTGCTGGATCCTCGCCATAAAAAAGGCAAACGTCACCCTTTGAACTCTATTCTTGCTTTGATCGTCATCGGTCTACTTGCGAATCATAAAGGGTATACTTCCATAGCGACTTGGGCACGAAACCAACCTGAGTTGGCGAAAGCATTAGGTTTCAGGTCTGCGAAGCCCCCGTGTGCCGCGACGATCCATAATCTCTTGAAGCGTCTTGATGTCGTGAGTCTCGAAGCCTCCCTAACGAAATGGGTGTTTTCAAAACTTGAAGACTTTCAAGTTTTGAAAACCAAGGGTTTAGAGGGTATTGCCATTGATGGTAAAGAGTTATGTGGTTCTAAAGACCCAGAGACCGGGTTCCGCACACATTTACTCGCCGCTGTGTCTCATGAGACAGGTATTGTGCTGGCAGAATGTGCCGTTGATGGAAAAACGAATGAGATCCCGATCTCAACGCAACTCCTCAAAGCGTTTGATGTCATTGGCAAAGTTGTGACAACTGATGCGCTTTTGACACAGAAAACCTTTTGTGAAGAAGTGCTTGAAAATAAGGCAGATTACGCACTGCCCGTCAAAGAGAATCACAAACAGATGTATGAGGATATTCGTCAACTCTTTGAACCCCTCTCCGAGACAGACACACCCGAAGTTGAAAAGCGACGCTTTGAGAGCCTACACACCGAAGAAGGCGCACATCTTGATACACATACCGATGTTCAAAAAGCACGCGGGTGTATCATAACGCGCACGGTTACAGCAAGCACAGTGTTGACAGATTACATCAACTGGCCAGGGATCGCACAGGTTTATCGCTACAAAACTCATAGAGAAAATACCAAAACAGGTGAAGTCAGCCGTCATACACAGTATTGTATAACGAGTCTCTCACCCGAAGTCGCCTCCGCAAAAGATTTGATCAAACTCCAGCGTGGACATTGGACTATAGAGAACAAAGTCCATTGGGTCCGAGACACAGCATTCTGTGAAGATGCTTCACAAGCAAGAACGGGAAGTATGCCTCACGTTATGGCAGCCTTACGCAACACTGCCATGTCGGTCTTACGCTTTAACGGATATACAAAAATCGCTGAAACATTGAGACTTTTCGCTTCAGAACCTAAACTCGCAGTTAACCTCATCTTATGACAAATCTTAAAACTAAATGGCCCTGATTTGCTAAACGTTTCCCTTGACTTTTCGCTTGGCACATGGTAAACTTAAAATAAGTTATGTTGGTTTGAAAACGCTATCCCCGAACTGCTGCTATCCTACACAAAATGAAGGTTACTGCTTCCTATGCCAAGAGAAAACTTCAACGAAAAACTGACTGCACTCCTTAAAGAAAAATCTGACTTCCTTGACGATGCAGGTGAACTCATCCCCGCGGCTGTCAGAGACCACGCATGGCGACTTGACCACGACCTCATCAAATTATTGCTTACCGACAATGAAATAAAAGCAACCTTCTTTGACGAGATTGACGGGCATTGGATTTTCAATCATAATACCTTCATTAACTACATCACCGATAAAAACTTCCTCGCCAATGCCTACACCCGATTCCGCAACAAGATCGGCTTGAATATTGAAGGCAAATTCCTCCGTGAACGCGGCGAAGTCTCACTCGTCTGGCCCTACAAGGACTGTGTCTTAGAGGGTGGACAGACAAAGGAAGAGGAAAAGCGCAAAGAGATTTTCTTCAATGAAATCCTTGCCCAAGACGAAATCAATCGGATGTTTGATCCAAAAGTCCTCACGCACTGGAAACGCCACACCGGCGACGGTGAACAAGACGTAACGGATATCCAACGGGATGAGAACGGCAGGATTCGCGAAAACCTCATCATCAAGGGCAACAACCTCATCGCACTCCACACCCTCAAACAGCAATTCCGCGGACAAGTCAAACTCATTTATATCGACCCACCGTATAATACTAAAGGAGAAAGTAGCACTTTTGGATATAATAACTCCTTTAATCATTCGAGTTGGCTCACTTTTATAAGAAATAGGCTCGAAATAGCTAGGTAGTGTTTACATTTAGAAGTTATTGACATTTTGAGCATGGATTGGTAGACTATTTTCTATGAAAACTCAAAAGATAGATAACACTCAAGATTTTCCTATGATGATTAGTGATGCTGCTTGGCAGAGCATCCACCCGTTTCTGAAAACGTTAGGAAACGTTTATGTCGGTAAACCCGAAGACTGTAGACGTTTTCTCTCGGCAATCGTCTGGATAACAAAACAGGGAGCCACTTGGCGTGCGCTGCCGAAAGTTTATGGTTATTGGAATACTATCTATAGACGTTTCGGCAGATGGTGTGATGCTGGGGTCTTTGAAAAACTCCATGAACATTTCCATGATGCCGGTGAGATCTCTGCGCTCCTCGTGGATTCAACGGTCATTCGGGCGCATTCCTCTGCAGCCGGTGCCCCTAAAAAAAAAATGAAGGACAAGCCGGTGAAGCCCTCGGGCGAAGTCATGGTGGCTTTACCACGAAACTCCATGCGGCTGTAAGTGATACCTTTCTGCCATTACGCTTTATCTTGACGGCAGGTGCGCGTCACGATGTGACACAAGCGCCTGCGTTGATTGCTGGCTACACCTGCGACGCTGTCATTGCCGATGCTGCCTATGACTCGGATGCTTTGAGAGCAGAGATCGTTGATCAAGGAAGTGTTCCGGTGATCCGTCCCCGGAAGAACCGTCTTGAAGATCGCCCTTATGATAAAGACTTGTATAAACTTCGTAATGTTATCGAACGTTTTTTTCATCGGTTGAAGCAGTATCGTCGGGTGGCTACACGTTATGATAAATACGCCCGTCGCTACCTCGGTTTCGTCTATTTCGCAGCTGTACTCATTACTGCCAAAAAAATGTAAACACTACGTAAAGACTTATTACGAGACGATGGTTTGATCGTGGTGGCAATTGATGATGAAGAACAAGCTTATTTGGCTGTTTTGTGTGATGAAATCTTTGGTAGGGCAAATCATATAGGGACACTCATAGTTCAGAGTAAACCTAGCGGTAGAACAACTGATTCTTATTTCGCTACATGCCATGAATACCTACATATTTATTCTAAACAGATAGGTTTACCAACAATCAATTTTCTTGAACTGACTGACGAACAAAAAAGTCAATACACTGAAGGAACAGGAAAAAACCTTTTCAGATGGCGTGATTTTTTAAGAACGGGTGGACTTTCAACTCCTGAAGAAAGACCAAACTCATATTATCCAATTTACTATCTACCCGAAAAAAAACAAATTTCTTTAGAAAAGACTTCTGAGAAACAAATTGAGATCTTGCCATTAGATAGCAACGGCAGGAAAAGAGTTTGGCGGAAAACACGTCCGTCCTTCTTAGAGCATGTCAATGATAACGAAATAAAAATTGAGCAAAACAAATCAGGTCAATGGAAGGTAAGAATTATTGATAAAATTAAGGAAGGCACGCGACCTAAAAGTGTTTGGACTGACAGCAAATATGATGCATCCGCCCATGGGACAAAACTATTAAAGAACCTTTTTGAAGGTCAAAAAGTTTTTAGTTATCCCAAATCAATACATGCTGTCAAAGATGTTATTGAAATATTCACGGAAAAAGAGGGAGACGATATAATCCTTGATTTTTTTGCGGGAAGCGGAACAACCGCTCATGCCATTTTGGAGGTGAATAAAGAAGCTGACAGCAATCACCAATTTATTTTAGTGGAACAGATGGATTATGTTGAAAGCGTTACCGTTCCACGTGTTGAAAAAGTAATAAAAAAAGAAAACCTTGGCGATTTTATCTATTGCGAACTAATGCCATACAATCAAGCCTATATGGACAAAATTCAAACCGCGCAATCCTCTGAAGAACTCGTTGCCCTCTGGCGAGACATTGCCGAAAACTCGTTCCTGAACTGGTATGTCAACGAACAAATGCCGGAAGAAGCCGTAAAAGATTTCATCGCCATTGACGACATGGAGAAACAGAAACACTTACTGGCAGCGCTGCTGGATAAGAACCAACTCTATGTTAATCTTGCCGAAATAGAGGATGCGGATTTTGCAGTTGGTGAGGAAGATAAGAGGTTGAATAGGGCGTTTTATGGTGAATAAAGAAAGCCAGAGATATAGGATTGCGCGAACCGCGGCCCTGCAATCACATGGCATGGAGCCATTCATCCCCGACTTTTTTTAAAGTATAATACATTTTCTGTTTAATGTTAAATAATTTTTCGCATATTTCTGTCTTCCAACAATGGTGTGGGAAACAATAGGACTCATTGGATAAGAATCAACTCTACATCAACCTCTCCGAAATAGAGAATGTGGATTTTGATGTCAGGTCGGCAGATAAGGTGCTGAATAGGGCATTTTATAGTGAATAAGAGACTCAACTATTATCTCTAACCTACTATTTAAATTCGTTCAAAAAACACTTGGTGAAGGACCATATATTATTAATTCAGAATGTTCAAAAGGGTAAACTATGAAACCGATAATCATCAATAGTGAGTTGTTTGTTAATGAACAGCAGTCGGATGGCAGCTCAAGGTGGACATTAGCTTCTCGATTGGGTGACATGATTTACAGGGCTGAGGAATTGTTCGGACCGCGTGACTCATCGTACACCATCCTCGGAGTAGAATTTTTTGGCGATATACCTCATATCTGGTATCCTGGAAACCGTCAGCACATTGTTATTCGACTTAGTTTGGAGGCTGCGACAGACTTGTCACAAGCGTGTTATCAAATGGCTCATGAAGCGATTCATTTGCTCGCTCCGACAGCCAGCAATGATGCCAACAACCTTGAAGAAGGGGTTGCTTGTTACTTCGCTGATCTATATATAAAAGAGGTTTTGAGAAATCCGTATCCACCTCCGTCTCTCCCGAGTTATAGAACCGCGTTTCAGTTGGTGAAACCTCTCCTTGACGCAGATAGATACTGTGTCCGTAGATTACGCGACCAGCAGCCTTCATTCCCAAAAGTGAGTCGAGAACAGATAAGCACGGCATTTCCAAATTTAACTTCTGAAAACGTTAATTTTCTCATATCCAAGTTCGACCGGAGCTCAGGTTAAAGTTTTTCTTATACTGAATTTACCTCTTATAATGAAAAGGAGAAATGGTAACAAATGAAATTTACACATTATGATCTCGGAAATCTATCACGTGGTACGACCATTGAAGTTACTTTGCAGGGTAATGCTGCCAATGTGCGATTGTTGGATAGTTCAAATTTTCAAAAATATAGGGCAGGCAGGCGACACCAATACTCTGGAGGGCTTGTCAGTCGTTCACCTGCGAGATTGGTGGTCCCGCGCAACGGCCACTGGCACCTAATTGTCGATTTACAAGGACTTCGCGGTCGAGTCCGTTCATCTGTCCGAATTCTGCCCGATGCCCTGCCCCCTATTCGGGAATACTCACCAACGCCACCTTCGCCACTGGTCCGTGACATAACCTCGATGGATGACACAACTTCAATAGGTAACACTGAATATCGTTATGATGTTTTCATTTCGCATGCTACAGAAGACAAAGATGAAATTGTGCGTCCGCTTGCAAAGGCGTTAATCGACCAAAGTCTACGTGTGTGGTATGACGAACTTGAATTACGTATCGGCGATAGTTTGAGACGTAAAATTGACGAAGGTCTCGCGCGAAGTCAATTTGGTATAGTAGTACTCTCACAAGCATTCTTTGAAAAGAATTGGCCCCAATACGAACTGGATGGTCTCGTAACGCGAGAAATGACTGAGGGGCGAGTAATCTTACCACTCTGGCATAGGATTACCAAAGAGGAAATTATTTCTCATAGCCCATCTCTGGCAGACAAAATTGCTCGTAATACATCAAACTCTACAATTGCAGAAATCGCCCAGGAGATTGCAGACGTGATTCAGAACGGTTAGTGACATCTGAAATTTAATGCTAACTCCAACCAGGAGGGTAGAAAATGCTCGAAAAATTTCACATGAAAGGCCATCAAAACCCTCTGAAAAGTGAGAAAAACAAATGTATAAGGAACATCCCGCTTTCAACCCCCCACCATCTAATGCTGTATTGTGGAGGTACATGGACTTCACAAAATTTGTATCCCTTTTGGATAAACAATCATTATTTTTTCCGGCGGCAGATCAATTAAGAGACCCTTTTGAAGGCTCTGTTCCGACAGTTAACGCGGTGTTGCGTCCTATAGCGAACCCAGACATTCCTAAGGATACTCTCCGAGTCTTCGCACAACATTTAAAGGAGTCACGTCGCTTTACACTAATCAGTTGTTGGCACGAAAACATTCATGAATCAGAGGCTATGTGGGGATTATACGCTAGAGAGAAAGATGGCATTGCTATCAAGACTAATTTCGATTCATTCAAAAAGAGTTTTATATGCAGCGAAGAAATCTTTATTGGGAGGGTCAATTACGTCGACTATAAGAATGCAATTATTCCTGAAAACAATGGATTTTATCCCTTCTTACACAAGCGAAAAAGTTTTGAACATGAACACGAGGTAAGGGCGATTAGTTGGGTACGTCACAAGGATGATGAAACATTTAAGAAACTTCGTGACGAAGGTCTCAGCGGTGTGTGTTATGAAGTTGATCTTTCTCTACTCATCCAAGAAGTGATTGTTGCTCCTTTCGCAGCGGACTGGTTCATGGAACTGGTTAATTCAGTTGCTGCCCGTTACGACTTGAAGTCACCTATTATTAAGTCTGCCCTAGCCGATAGCCCTACGTGGGGTTAGATGAGATCGATATTTAGCCTAAAATTGAGTTCATTGTGTTTTTTGTAGTATCAGCGGTTTGTTGTGTTTCAAGCATGTTTTGGGGCGGACGGTGTATTTGTCAGTTGTCGTTCAATCCATACTACATGCTAACCTGGTTTCCAAAATTTTACACACCCCCGGTTAAGTTTTTCACTTGACTTTTGCACCCAACAAGAGGTAAACTTAATACGTATCTACATTTGAGAAAAGGAGAAAGAATAAAAAAGGGACTTATGGCGATATTCTATCGTGGGGCAGGTATTAACACTTATTGGTATCTCAACGATCCAATAGAACAAGGTTTTGTTGCCAGGTCTCCCGGAATGACCCCTACCATAACTCGACAGATGCTTCATATTGCCAGAAGCACTGTGAATAGTCCTTTTATTTCTCTTACGCGTTCTTACGCGGTGGCTTGGCATTATGCGATGGTAAGCAGCGAGAGAGTGCCTACCCCAGAGGATCCTGCCTACGTTCATGAAATTGAGATTCAGGAACCGCTGCCGACCGGATTACAACTCCTTGATCCAGTCAAGGAGGTTGCACAGATATTACCATCTCCGCCAAGCTCGGGGCCACCCTACCAGCATGATGGGTTACCTGATTTCTTATTAGGCGTTGTTGATCCCGGACGTATGGGGGATTTTCTAATACAATATGCCATGCAACCACCTGCGAGCGAAGGCACCCCTCGCTCGCCGAACTTAACAATTGAATTAGAAACACTTGTACGCGCCTTACGGGATGCCGAAATTCTTGCACACGGAAATATCCCCGTAACATGTGTAAAGAATCGCTTCGAGGTTTATCCAGAACTATCACTTTTAACGCAAACGGAGATACACTCATGAAACATATTATTGACAACGTTAATAAGATGCCTCTTAGGATTAAAACGCTTGACCTGGCTGGACGAATACCAGGTCCTGATTCTATTGAACTCCTGCGGGTGGAACTCTATTATTATGAGGAGTACGGCCCGCTCTCCGGAGCAAGGGTTCGGTACGCCCGCGACGGTGTTGAACAAGAAAACGGTTTTCCCATTGATTTACACAAAGGGGCATTCGTCGCCACGGTTCCTATCCAAGAAGCGGGGTTGGAAGAAGAACTCCAGAAAATTGGACCCGAAATCGCCCGGATTGTATATGAAGATTTGGCGAAGAACCGACACACGCCTGGGATGCCATCGTTTGCCGATCAAGGGTAATTGGAACCTGAATAAATTTGACTTTCTACATTATATATGTTATTTTACATAAACAGGGTATCATATATAATGTAGCAGCATTTGAAAAATCGAAGCAACCTTGCCTATAACACGAGCTGTATACCAACCAAATTAACAAACGTTAACCGATCAAATTCGCATTTCATGAACAACTTGAAAATAAACCGAATCCATCAAGTGCCACCAAGCCAATCAAACACTACATTTGTGGCATTTTGAAAAGAGATAGGCAAAAATTAAAATTGCCCAATTGTTCATGAAAATTCCATAGTCCCAGAATTCAAAAACGTCATGGTCCAACGTTCTGACTGCGTTTGCTCTGTTTACAAAGGACAAAAAAGAATCGTGAACAATTTCGTGAACATTTATGAACATTTTAGCAAAAAGATCATCGTACACAGAACCTATTTCGCTCACAAACCCACGCCTTGAATGGGTTCACAACCGCATATACTGCGAACATGAAAATTGAACAAATCGCCAATGTTCATGAATGTTCATGAAAATCCGTGCCATGTTCACGAAATGTTCATAATTTACGTTCAAGAAACTGATCGTCCACGAAACCAAAAAAAATTAACACTCAGTTAATTTTTAGGATTTACACAGACAGACGATAAAGGGTTTTCTTACGACAAGCGGATGTCTACATGTCGAAATGTATTTTCGATACCTTGAAAACCTTTTATTTACTGCTGCAGCCAGCGAAATTGAGCAGCTAAGGAATATCCATGAAATCTTGGACGAAGCCAACCGATGAATTTGTAAATAAGGCACTTACCTCAATCAAAAAGGTAACCGCTCGCAAGTATTTTTTCTCGCGTTTAGAAAATCCATTGTGGCTTAAACCTCTTGCTGAACGTGGATATTTTAAATACCCTCCGAAAAGTTTAAGGTTTGATGATGGCACGGTTCAATTCCCTTACTGGCCAGAGATACGATACCTCAAAAACGTATGTACCGATTTACCGAATGAAGTTATCGATTTGGTAGTGAATCTGCCGAAAGTTGATAACCCAGTTGTGTATGATGGAATTTTAGATATCGCATTGCAGCTGACCGGAAAACAGTCGGCAAAACTAAGAGATAAAATACTTGAGTATACGGGTATGGAGCATCAACTCCAAACACATAAATTCGCGAAAATATTGGCAAAATGGACAGCAGAGAATCAGACACCGGCAGCATTGGAACTCGCAAAAATACTGATTAAGTCTGCACCTGAACTTGATCCTGTTCGTAAATATAGTCCCTCGGAATACTCAAATATAATATCCAAAGGAGTTAGTTCACTTGCTGAAAAGGAACCTTACAAAGTTGCCTGCCTTCTTATTGATACTACAAAGGATATGATTCATTTGCGGACACATCAGGAAGACCGTGGTACAGAAGCTGATCTTTCTGATATATGGTGCCCACGTCTTCGTGAAACGGATAGTGACAGCGGAAGACCCGAGAAAATACTTGTGGGTACACTCACATTTGTATGCGAGAAGGTGTTTGAAAAACCATCTAACACAGTTGCAGATTTAGACAAAATTTTACGAAAGCAACAGTGGAAAATTTTCAAACGCCTACGTCATCACCTTTATGCCCAATACCCAAACAAGGAAACTAAACCGTGGATACGAGAACTAATCCTGACCCACAAAGATTATGGATTGTGGGAACATCATTTTGAATTCCAGCAGATGATACGACTTGCTTGTCAACACTTCAAAGATACATTACTTTCGGAAGAAGAACGGACTCGTATTTTCGATGCTATCCTTAAGGGTCCATCAAAAGCAAATTATCGTCATTGGATAGAAGGATGGTTAGGTGAGAAATTTACTGAGGAACGCTTCAAAGAACGCCAACAGCGTTTCCATTGGATGCAGCTAAGACCATTTGAATCTGTCCTATTTGGAGAATATGAAACTCGTTTCAGAGAATTAGAAAATAAAATCAATAAACCAATTTCCGATGAGGATTATCCACCATATAAAAATGAAGTTAGAAGCGTCGGTGTTTCTGAGCGCAGCCCACGTACCCCTGCAGACCTTTCTAATCTCACCGATGAAGAGTTACTTAATTTTATTAACGAGTGGGAAAAGGATGATGAGTCCTATGAAAATAATTCATTTGTAAGGATTAATATTGAGACACTTGCCAATGCTTTTCAGACCGTTTTCAGAGAGTCAATCATACCCGATCCTAACAGACTGAAGTTTTGGATGAAAAAGCGTGATCGGATTGAGAGGCCTATTTACATACGTGTGATGATTTATGCAATGCAAGCACTGGTTAAGGAAAGGAATTTCGACCAACTCAACGAGTGGTTAACATTCAGTGAATGGGTCCTTTCACATCCAGACCGAGAACACAATCGAGACTATAAACAAGGTGATGAATCCCGTGAGAACCAGAACTGGACCAATGCACGACGAGCTGTCGGCGACTTTATCGGCGTATGTCTTGAAAAAGATGTAGATGTCCCGATTACTGCCCGAGAAAAACTCGCAAATATCCTTGAAATGCTTTGCACACAATATGATTGGAACTTAGATGAAGGCAATCCAAACAGATTATATCGCAAGGATCCGCTCACAGAAGGCATCAATAACACACGAAGCCGAGCATTGGATAACCTTGCCAAATTCGGCTTCTGGTTACATAGACATGAACCGCAATGCAAAACTCCTGAAGTAACAACGCTTCTTGAAAAACGGTTCTCCTCAGAAACCGGTTACCTTTTGACACCGCCTGAATATGCCATTTTGGGCAAGAATTACCTTTCGATTTGCAATTTCAATAAGAAATGGGCAATTGCACATAAATCAGATTTTTTCCCACAAGCAGAAAGTAAACGTCAAGAATGGTACGCGGCATTTAGTAGCTTTATGCTCTGCAATGGGGCAGTTAAGCAAATATTTGAAATTATTAAAGACGATTTCAATTTCGCCTTACAACATTTATCTAATTTCAAAAAGCATAATTTCATTGCACGACAACCAATAGATATCTTCGGTGAACGCCTTTTTACCTATTATCTGTGGGAGATGTTCCCACTTAAAGGTCAAGAAAGTTTACTTGAACAATTTTACCAGCAAACTAACGAAAAACGAGAAATTTGGGCAAATTTGTTCAACAATATAGGACATCGCTTGTCAAGCACCGGAAAAGACTTAGACAAAAATATGAAAGACAGCGTAAAGAAATTTTTTAATTGGCGACTTAAACAGAAAGAACCCACAGAACTTCGATATTTTACCTATTGGTTGCAAGCTGAGTGTTTGGAACCTAAATGGCGATTGAAGTCATATTCCAAAGTCATAGATGTATGCAAAGCAGAAGATTGCGAAGTAGAAAATTGGGAAATTTATCTAAAGGAATTATGTCAAATGCTTCCAAAACATACAGCTGAGGTTGTTGAGTGTTTCTTAAAACTAACCCATGGTATTCACAATAAAAACATCTACATTCAGACAGAGGAAGCAAACACCATCTTAAAATTGGGTCTTAGCAGTAGGGATCCTGTTGTCTCCGAGAATGCAGAACGCGCCCTGAATAACCTACTCCACGCTGGTAAATTAGAATTTATGAACCTTGCGATTGGCAATGACAAACAAACTTTGAAAGAATGATGCTTGAACAATTTTTACATGAACAACTTGAAATCGCATTTAATTTCGGGGTCCCCAAACCCGAAATGCCGGATAGCATTACGCAAAACCTGAACCCTGCGTTTGAACTGCGTCCTTATCAAGAAGACGCATTCGCGAGTTTTATCCACTACTTCAACAATGATCTTGCAGGTAAGGAAAAACCTCTACACCTGTTGTTCAACATGGCGACCGGCAGCGGTAAAACGCTTATCATGGCAGGCTTGATCCTCTACCTCTATGGAAAAGGCTACCGCAACTTCCTCTTTTTCGTTAACTCCACCAATATCATTGAGAAAACGAAAGACAATTTTCTCAATCCGCGCGCCGCAAAATACCTTTTCAATGAGAACATCTATTTTCAAGGGAAACAGGTCGCTGTGACACAGGTGGACAATTTCGAGGGTGTCAACGAAAACGACATCAACTTATGTTTCACAACAATCCAGCAACTCCATACCGATATGACGACCGAAAAGGAGAACGCCTTAACCGCTGAGAATTTCGCAGACGAGAAAATCGTTCTCTTATCAGATGAAGCGCACCACATGAACGTCCGGACAAGAGCGCAATTGGAACTGGAATTGGAGGATCAGAAACCGAGTTGGGAAAACACAGTCGAAAGCATCTTTATCGCAAACGAAGATAACTTGTTGCTGGAATTCACTGCCACACACGATTATGAAAATCCAAATATTGTAGATAAGTACCGGAACAAAATTGTCTATCGCTATGATCTGGTGAATTTTCGCAACGATCGGTTCTCAAAAGAGGTCGTCCTTGTACACTCCGATTTAGATCAGACATCGCGCATCTTGCAAGCACTCATTCTCAATCAGTACAAAGAACAGGTTGCGGTGAATAATGGCATCCATCTAAAACCTGTCATTCTGTTCAAGGCACAGCGGACAATTGCGCAATCGCAAGAGAACGAGGCAAACTTCCACAAACTGATTAATGAACTTACCACCGATCAGATTGATAGTTTTCGAGAATCGGGGCTTGAAATTGTTCAACGAGCGTTCCGTTTCTTTGATGAAAAGATGACTACCGAGGCGTTAGTCCAACGTCTAAAAGAAGCATTCCGTGAGGAACACTGTCTCTCGGTCAACAACGACAAGGAAAAGGAGACTTATCAGCTGCGGCTTAACAACCTTGAAGACAAGGACAACCCTATCCGTGCCATCTTTGCCGTGCAGAAACTTAACGAAGGGTGGGATGTGCTGAACCTCTTTGACATTGTCCGTTGCTATGAAGCGCGCGACTCAGGAAAAAACAAAATCGGAAAAACAACGATATCCGAGGCACAACTTATCGGACGTGGCGCACGCTATTTTCCTTTTGTTTTCCCAGACCACACAGACAAATTCCGCCGTAAGTTTGACGAAGACCTCGACCACGAACTCCGCGTGTTGGAAGAACTCCATTATCATAGCATCCACGATTCACGCTACATCTCCGAAATTCGGACTGCCCTGGTTGATCACGGCATGATGGACGCGCGTCCCGAGACTCGCGAACTCAAGTTGAAAGATGCGTTCAAAGAAACGGCACTTTACAAACACGGTGTTGTCTGGCTCAACAAACAGGTGCCGAAAGATTACCAGCATGTCAAATCTCTTACCGACTTAGCGAAACTGGATGTGAAGCAGAAAAACTATGCGCATACCATTTATACAGGCACTGGCGGCGTAACGACTCTCATGGAAAACGGTGAGACACCGGTGAGACAAGGGAAGCAAAGCAGCCGAGATGTAAAGATAGTTGATATTGAACAGAATATCGTTAGAGCTGCCATTGCGCGTAATCCGTTTTTCACCTTTGCGTCGCTTAAACGGTATTTACCTCACTTGGTATCTATCCGAGAATTTATCACTTCGGAAAACTATCTCGGAGGTTTAGCAATTACTTTCAAGGGAAACCTCGCTGACTTGGAAAAGAATCGTCCCGCAAAGTTGGCAGCATGTGAAGGGCTGCTCAGTCAAATAGAATCCGAAATTCGCAAAGAAATCACCGAATACGAAGGCACGAAACACTTTTATACGCAGCAGATCCGCGCTGTCTTCACCGATAAAACCCTGAAATTCAATGTAGACACACCGCGTGCTGATGATAGCGATTTGGCGTATCTGGTCAAAGTCAGCGACTGGTTTGCTTTTGAAAATATTTACGGCACGAGCGAAGAAAAGGCATTCGTGCAGATGTTAGATAGGTGGATTCAGGCATCGGAGGAAAACTATGAAGACATCTATCTGCTGCGCAATGAAGGGCATTTCTCTATCTACAACTTCTCTGATGGACGCGGATTTCAACCCGACTTTGTGCTGTTCTTACGTGAGAAAAACGGGAACGCTTTATCCTACCAACTTTTCATCGAACCCAAAGGCGAGCATCTGGCAGCAAATGATCGGTGGAAAGAGGCGTTTCTGAAAGAAATCTGTGCTGAATATCGCAGTAAAATCCTGACAGAAAACAGTAAATACCGCGTCATCGGTGTCCCGTCATTCTATCACGAGAGATATGAAAACCAATTCAAAGACGACCTCAATGCGGCGTTGACAGAAACCGCTCGAACGTCAGAGCAAGATGAATTAACGCATTCGCCCTAAAGACTGAAATAGATTATAACAGAATAAGGAGTCATCAATGTTCAACGCAAATCCTTTCCGCCAACCCGGGCAATGGTACCGTGGCAATACACATAGTCATAGCACAGAATCCGACGGTCAACTGTCCATGTCGGATCGATTCGCAGCCTACCGTGAAGCAGGCTACGATTTCCTCGTGCTAACGGATCACCGTCAGGTTAATGACGTGAGTGCTTATAGCACGTCAGACTTTCTGTCAATATCAGGAAGCGAAGTGCATCCTGAAAACCCATACGGTGGTGCGATACATCACTTTGTAGCGATTAATATTCATGAGACAATCAATTGTGCAAGGATGCATCCGAACGCAGTGCTTGATGAGATTAAGGCGCAGGGCGGCGAAGCTGTTTTATGTCATCCCTATTGGTCTGGGCACACAATTACAGATTATCTGCCATTGCGCGGTTACTTCGCAATTGAGGTCTACAATGACGGCTGTATGGAGATCGGCAAGGCGTTTTCTGAACAAGCGTGGGACGATTTGCTGGATAGAGGTGGCCCTGTTCTTGGCATCGCTTCCGATGATTCACACGGCACCGATCACGATTGCTTCCACGGCTGGATTATGGTCAAGGCACAGGAGTTGACGATTGAAAGTATCATGGCAGCACTCAGGACGGGCGCGTTCTATTCTACAATGGGACCGGAAATTGAGGATTTGGCGTTAGAAGATAATGAGATAACGGTTAAGTGTTCGCCAGCGCAATCGATTGTTTTTAAGGCAGAGTGCAGTCGGGGTCGGCGGATTCTTCCATCGGATAGTGAACGTTTGACGGAGGCGACCTATAACGTTCCGAACGGTGCTAAATATGTTCGGGTTGAAATAACAGACGAAAGCGGCAAAAAGGCTTGGTCGAACCCTTTCTTTTTTTAGGGTAAACATCTTGAAGTACCTGGTTGTCTTTTAGAAGACGTTGTGATGCGCCCCTCTTGGTGTGCCGAACGGATGATGGATTGGTGATAGTGTCGTTTGAGGAATTATTGACAAGCGGATTCTGGATATGCTAAAATAGATATGGGCGTGTGAAGCCCATCCAATGGCGTAAGGCATCATCCCTAAAGACTTGAAATACATTATCACGGAACAAGGAGCAACCAATGTTCAACGCAAATCCTTTTCAGCAACCGGGACAGTGGTACCGAGGGAATACACATAGTCATAGTACGGAATCTGATGGGCAGCTTTCCATGTCAGATCGGTTCGCAGCGTACCGTGAAGCAGATTACGATTTCCTCGTGCTAACAGATCACCGTAAGGTTAACGATGTGAGTGCTCACAGTACATCCGATTTTTTGGCAATATCAGGGAGCGAGGTTCATCCGTCAAACCCTTATGGCGGTGCGACGTATCACTTTGTAGCGATTAATATTCATGAGACAATCAATTGCGCGAAGATGCATCCGAACGCTGTGCTTGATGAGATTAAAGCGCAGGGAGGTGAAGCCGTTTTGTGTCATCCCTATTGGTCCGGGCACACCATTACCGATTATTTGCCGTTACGCGGGTACTTCGCCATTGAGGTCTACAACGACACTTGTATGGGTATCGGCAAAGGTTTCTCGGAACAAGCGTGGGATGACTTGCTGGATAGAGGCGGACCGGTGCTGGGTATCGCTTCGGATGATGCACACGGAACCGAACACGACTGTTTTCACGGATGGATTATGGTGAAGGCGGAAGAGTTGACAATTGAGAGCATCATGAAAGCGTTCCGAACAGGCGCGTTTTATTCGACATTGGGTCCAGAAATTATCGATTTGGCGTTAGAGGATGGAGAAGTAACGGTTAAGTGTTCGCCGGCGCAATCGATTGTTTTTAAAGCGGAGTGCAGTCGCGGTCGGCGAATTCTTCCATCGGACGGTGAGCTCTTGACGGAGGCGACCTATAGCGTTCCGAACGGTGCTAAATACGTTCGCGTTGAAATAACAGACGAAACTGGTAAGAAGGCCTGGTCAAACCCGTTCTTTCTCTAAGGTAGATATCTTGTCGTCTTTTCACTGGTGCGACGATGCAAAATATTTTGGTGTGTCAAACAGGCGGTTGGATCGGCGATATGGTGCTACTGACGCCTGCCTTGCGTGCTTTGAAACATGCCTATCCCGAATCTAATCTGGCACTCCTGTTGCGCCCGCTTGTGGCGGATTTGATGGAAACGCACCCTTATGTTGATACTTGCATCGTTGATACCAAAAACCGTGGACGCTACCGATCCCTAACGGGATTGGTCCGTCGGATACACGGGGCTGCGTTTGATGTTGCTGTTGTGTTGCATCCCGCCTCATTCCGAAACGCATTTCTACCCTTCCTTGCACGGGTGCCGATACGTGTCGGGACAAGCGTTAGCGGGCGTGGTATGTTGCTAACGGCATCTTGCGAGGATGATACAAGTGTCCATGAGGTGCATCGGTATTTACGGGTACTGCGGCTGCTCAATATTGACGCATCTCCAGATTTTCTGGAGTTTTGGCATACGGATGCTGACCGAGAAATGGTTCAAGACCTCTTGCATGCTGAAGGTGTTTCTTCGACCGGCAGGCTTATTGCTCTTAATTTCGGCACAACCTGGCGCACAAAACGGTGGGATATAGCAAATTTCGTCGAGGTCATCGATCAAATTGCGCGTCGGACAGCGGATACAAGCGTTGTGCTAACGGGTTCATCAGCAGAAATGGAGCTTGCAGCAGCATTGCCGACTTCGCTACCGGCAATTAATCTCGTCGGCAAGACCTCAATTTTACAGCTCGGTGCACTCTTAGAGAGATGTGAAATTTGCTTGACCTGTGATAGCGGTCCTATGCACATCGCCGCAGCGGTTGGTACACCGACGATAGCACTTTTCGGTCCAACGGATCCGGTACGCCATAAACCTTATGGTGTGGGGCATACCGTTGTTGAAAAACCTGTGGTATGTCGTCCCTGCTACAGACGGACGTGCTATCGGCAGGATGCGCCGCACCTATGCATGACGGAAATTGATCCCGCTGAAGTCGTAAAAGCTTTAGAGATAAAATTACATCAAGAGGCATCAGTTGCCTGAACCTCAGAATCAGAAACAAAAAAGGAAGAGTGAATGAAGGACATCCGTGCATTAATATTTGATTTCGGCGGGACTTTAGATGGAAACGGTATCCATTGGTTGGAACGGACATATCAGTTTATCCACGCGCAGCACCCAGAAATTACGCGTGAAGCGTTTGACGTGGCAGATAAGACGACAATAACAGAATTCTTCCTCGGGGACCCCTCACATGAGTGGTCTTACCAAGATGGTTCAATGCTACCCGTCGGGGCAGTTGCTTCTGAACATGCGGCGCGTTGTTCGTTGCGAGAGACGGCTGATGCGATTGCGGTCGGAATTTACAAGCGGTTAGGTTTAAGTGAGCAGATGAAAGATGAATATGTGGATTGGTTTTGCGCGGGTGCTGCTGAGCATCTTGAAAACAATCGGCGATGGCTTGAAATGCTTCATGGTACCTATAAACTTGCTGTGATTAGCAATAACTTTGGGAATACTCGCGGGTGGTGTGATGAATACGGACTGACCCCATTGCTTGAGGCGATCATAGATTCTACGGTTTTGGGGATAGCCAAGCCGGACGCTCGTATTTTTGAAGCGGCTTTGTCGGAATTAGGGGTTGCCCCGGCACATGCCATCTACGTTGGCGATAGTTACGCGGCAGATATGGTCGGTGGCAAAAATGCGGGGCTGTGGACAGCATGGTTCGTTGGAAATCAAGTGAAGACCTGCGAAGATCCATCTATGGTGGATGTCCAGCTTTCTCACTTACACGAACTGACTGATTTTTTGGATTCGGATTAGTTTTTGAGGGGTAATGGGCAGAGACTTTCGTTCTGCCCATCACATTGAGGTAAGGGAATAAGGTCTTTGCTACATTTGTCGGTGGAGTCCAATGACTTTACCGAGTATCATCACGTCATTAACATTAAAGACGGTCGGTTCAATTGCAGGGTTTTCAGGTTGTAACCGGACCCGTTCTCCATCAATGTAGAAGCGTTTCACAGTTGCTTCGTCTTCAACGAGTGCGACGATAATATCGCCGGGATCAGCGTTTGCTTGTCTCCTAACGATGACAAAGTCGCCTTCAAGGATACCAGCACCGACCATGCTGGACCCGATGATACGCAGGGCAAAACACTCATAATTGTTGACCATGCGCGCCGGAATAGGAAGTGTGCCTTCAATATTCTGGGATGCAAGTAAGGGTTCACCTGCAGCCACGTGTCCGAAAATCGGGATTTCTATAATGTCGCGTTGGACTTCCGCTAAGGCTGGGTTTGCGTTTTGTCCTTCCAGCCATTTGCTGGTTTCGAGTTTGGGGTCCGCTTCCTTCAAGATGGAAATTGCACGGGGTTTGCCTTCTTCCCGTCCAATATACTTTTTCTTCTCAAGCGCGTTGAGATGGTCGTGTGCCGCCTTTTCGGAGAAGCCGAATTTACTACCGATTTCACGGATTGTTGGTGGATACCCCTCTTTGATGCGCTGTTGAATATAGGTAAAGATCTCGCGTTGTCTTGCAGTCAAGAACTTTGCCATGGATAATCTCCTATGTAAGGATTAGTTTATATGTATATATTATATTATATGCAGTTTAAGAATGCAAGTAAAAAATGAAATTTTATTTTCGGGCGGCCCCTTGCGTGCGAAAAAATTGAAACCTAATGGTGCTATTAACGTCTTATATTAAGGGAAAAATTAGAAAATGCGGTGTCTAAATCTCTTTACACATTTCTTTGGGAAAGATCATTTTACCGTTTTGCGTTGGGTGTGCGTGGCAATAGTTTTGTCTATCGGAACTATAGGGGCAGCGTTTGCGAAGGAGGCACCGGAAAAAGTAAAGCTTGACGCTGTCGTCAAGGATTTTACACTCAAAGATGCTGAAGGCACGGATTTCACGCTGTACAAATTGAGTGAGGAAAAACAGGTTACGGTGGTACTATTCCTTGCCACACAGTGCCCGGTAGCGACTGATTACACGGATCGGATTGTTAACTTAGTTAAGGCTTATGACGAAAAGAACGTGCAGTTTATCGGCATCAATTCAAACAAACAAGAAAAGGTTGCGGAAATTTTAGCATATAGTAAGAAACACGGTTTTGAATTTCCGGTGCTAAAAGACCGAGAGAACAAAATCGCCGATTATTTCGGTGCGCGAAGAACGCCGGAAGTATTTCTTCTGGATGCGAAACGTGTCCTCCGCTATGCCGGGGCGATTGATAATAGTCGGAAAGAACCGACGAAACACTATCTCAAGGACGCTTTGGATTTAGTGATTGGCGGGAAAGATATTCCGAAGCCCTCGAAAAAGACAAGGGCGATCGGTTGTACAATTAAGCGGGTGCGGAAAACGGGTGTAGATGATAGAACACCGTGAATCCTACCCGATTGCGTGTTAGGCGGGAGGCAAAAACAAAATGTTCCGACTCTTATACCACTTTTCTCAAGTTTTGCTAACCCTATTTTGGGTTGTATGTATCCTGGTATTTATAGTCGCTTTTGGGGGGATCGGATTTGCGGGTGGCATGCTCATTGGATGTTGGGAGGATGTGCGGGACATCAAATTTGATGATCTTGAATATACTGCTATTGAAACATGGCAGCAACATCTGGAGGTCTACTCTTCGGTTTGTGAAGTGCAGACGGCGGACAAAATAGCGTTCTTGCTTGATAAATTGGAGCGATTGGAATATAAGAAAGTATCGGAAATCATTCCGAGATTGAGCCAGCCTGGGGAGTACGCTCAGGCATTGGACGCTAAAAAGGAAAACGGTACTGTTCGCATCCATCTACGGGATCAGGATCTATGGGATGTTACGTATCCGAATCTTGATGTAGAGGCGGGCCACGTTCAAATTTCTGTGAGAGCTGGAAAGATTGTATCTATTCTGAACGAGGACAATGTTGCGCGCCAAAATTTTCACCTTCAACCGGAGAAAATAGATGACATAGCTGATAAGGATAAGGGAACGACGCGACGCTTGATTCCGTTGCTCCAAATGCCGCAGAGATTACAAGGTGCGTTCATTGCGATTGAAGACCGACGCTTTTATGAGCATTGGGGGGTTGATATCATACGTCTCGGTGGCGCATTCAAAAACAGGTTATTATATGGTCAGCGTTTGGCGGGGACAAGTACGTTGACGCAACAATTAGCACGGAATATATACCTTTTTGAACAGCGGTCGAAAAGAGATTATGTACGGAAAGCCAGAGAAATACTGCTTGCGGTGAGAATTGAGAAGGTTTTTTCTAAGGATGAGATTTTAGAACGTTATCTGAATCATGTGGACTTAGGGCGGTCGAGGTTTGGTGGCAAAACGCTCCACGGCGTGCAACAAGCAGCGCGCGGTTACTTTGATAAAGCGGTATCCGAGTTGGAGAATCATGAGTGTGCCTTGCTCGCTGCGCTTCCGAAAGGGCCCGCGGCTTTTTCGCCTTTTTATAATCCACAAGAAGCCAAAAATCGGCGTGATATAGTACTCAGTCAAATGTTAGAACAAGACTATATCGCTGGTGAATCTGAATGGCTGGCAAGTATAAACGCGCCACTGCTCCCGCAGAATCTGCCCGGAAGTAGCGTGACAATGGCACAGAAGGACGCTTGGCATTTTCTACAATACGTACACGAAGAACTCAGACAGCTTCCTGAACTTAAGGGAAAATTGTACAGTGGCGGGTTGAAGGTTATCACAACAATAGATATGTCTATGCAATCTGTTGCTGAGGAAGCGGTCGCGGCGCATTTGCGTTATATGGATGGAAAATGGGGCAGGCATCTCCCGAATTATGATGAGAACAAACGGAATCCGAATAGGATTGACCCGATTGATGGTTATTTGCAAGCAGCACTCATCGCGTTTGAGCCCAAAACAGGACACATTAAAGCGATGGTAGGTGGTAGGGATTCTTATATAACCGATGGTCAGTTTAATTTCTATAATCGTGCTGTTGGGTCCGCGAAACGCCCCGCAATACGACAACCGGGTTCTGCCTTTAAACCGATTGTGTTTGCTGCCTTGTTAGAAGAGCCTGCAATTGTAACACCCGGAACGGTAATTATTGATAAAGAGTGGGGGATGGAACCTTTTCCTGGGCAATGGTGGGCTCCAGACAATTATACGAAAGGAAGATTTAGCGGACAGGTCATCATGCGCGACATTCTCACGAGTTCCATTAACGTCCCAACGGCGAAGGCCGTGCTGGAGACACCTATAGCTGAGAACGGTATATGGGAGGGACTCAATCGCGTCATAGATTTGGCAAAAAGGATGGGGATTAAAAGTCCAATGAAGCCATTCCCATCTCTCTCCTTAGGAGCATCTGGCATGACAGTGCTTGAGTTAACCTCCGCGTATGGCATCTTTGCCAACGGCGGGTATCGGACGCAGCCGAGGCATATACAATATATTCTGGATACAACGGGGGAAGTTATTTATCCGCCTGCCAATTATCAGGTGGAACGCACTCCTGTCTTAGATGAAAAGGTGGCCTATCAAATCACCTCGTGTTTGGAAAATGTGATTAAACATGGAACCGGCAGGCGCGCAATAAGGATGGGACTTACCCGACCCGCTGCAGGTAAGACAGGCACAACTAATGAAGATGTAGATGCTTGGTTCGTCGGCTATACTACGGATCTGATTGTCGGTGTTTGGGTCGGATTTGACAGAAAAGATCCGAGGCGCAAGAACTACAATCAACAAGGCGCGTGGGCAGCCCTGCCTATCTGGGCCAGATTTATGATTGATGCTGCTCGAGGGCCTGAGAAAGATTTTCCTGTCCCTGATGGCATCGTTTTTCGAGATATTGATAAAAAAAGTGGGCTTATCAAACGCGCAGGTGCCTGTCCCGAGGAAAATATTAGCACAGAACCTTTTATTGAAGGCCAAGAACCGAAAGGGGTTTGTAATCTCCATAGATAGCGAATATCTCTCTACACATCTTTGGCAGAATGTGGTATACTATATAAAACCTACCGTGTACCCTAACAAATTTCTTGTGATCTTGATATCCACTTTGCTTGTGAACCGATAGCGCAAAGACATCAAAAACTGAACAAGGAGCCAAAAGCCGAAATGCGAGAGAATTGGGAATTGCTAACCAAAATCGATGCCACAGCAGATGACGACTCGGAATTGAGTGAACAGCAATTTGAACTCATCTCAGATTTCTCACCGCAAGGCGACCAGCCGCAAGCGATTGCCCAACTTACAGAAGGCCTCGAACGTGGCAACAAAGCACAGACGCTGCTCGGCGTGACGGGTTCAGGAAAAACCTACACGATGGCGAATGTGATTCAGAACGTCCAGTTGCCGACACTTGTCATCTCACCGAATAAGACTCTTGCCGCACAACTTTATAACGAATTCCGAACATTTTTCCCGAATAACACCGTTCACTACTTCGTCAGCGATTACGAGTACTACCAACCAGAAGCCTATATCCCGTCTACGGATACTTTCATTGAAAAAGATGTCCGCATTAACGAGGAGATCACGCGGATGCGGCTCGCCTCAACAGCGTCTTTAATATCGCGTCGGGATGTGATCGTAGTTGCGAGTGTCTCCTGTCTCTACGGTCTTGGGTCGCCCGATGAATTTGAAAACCAGAGAGTTCAGATGGAAGTCGGGGAGGTTGTCCGTCGCGATGCGCTTCTACGTGCTTTGGTCGATATTCAGTATGTGCGTAATGACGTTGAGTTTTGGCAAGGCGTGTTCCGTGCGCGTGGCGATGTCGTTGAGGTGTTTCCTGCTTACAGTGAGAACGCCTATCGTATTGAACTCTTTGGCGATGAGATTGATCGGATTAGCGAGATTGATACCACGACAGGGGAAATCATAGCACAACGGAATTTCCTTGAAATCTATCCTGCGAAGCACTTTATGACCGATGGTGAAATCTTTGATCAAGCCTTAGTTAATATTGAACTTGAACTGCAAGACCAGATTCTGACCTTTGAGAAAGAGAATAAACTGCTGGAGGCACAACGCGTTGAACAGCGGACCCGTTTTGATTTGGAGATGTTGCGGGAGGTAGGCTACTGCTCGGGTATAGAAAACTACTCACGGCATCTCTCAGGGTTGCAACCGGGGGATCCGCCCTATTGCCTGATGCACTATTTTCCAGACGATTTTTTGCTCTTTATTGATGAATCGCACGTTACGATTCCGCAACTGCGCGGCATGTATCGTGGTGATCGTTCTCGGAAGGAGACGCTTGTCAAATATGGGTTTCGTCTGCCTTCGGCGTTGGACAACCGTCCGCTCCGTTTCGATGAAGTTGAAGCGCGGGTTAACCAGGTTATTTTTGTTTCAGCAACACCGGGTCCATACGAAATGGAAAACAGTGCCCAAATCGTTGAGCAGATTATCCGCCCAACAGGGTTGATTGATCCCGAAATTTCGATCCATCCAGTGAAGGGACAGATAGACGATCTCATCGGCAGGATCAAGGAGCGTGTCAAGCGGAAACAACGGGTGCTTGTCACGACGCTCACCAAACGGATGTCGGAGGACTTAACCGAGTACTTGACCGAAGCGGGTATCCGTGCGGACTATATGCATTCTGAGATTGACGTGTTTGACCGTGCTCGCATTCTACGCCAGCTCCGAGAAGGGGTCTTTGATGTGTTGGTCGGTATTAACCTACTTCGGGAGGGGCTTGATCTGCCGGAGGTTTCTCTTGTTGCGATTCTGGACGCGGACCGTCCCGGTTTTCTTCGGTCTGTGAGATCGCTTGTGCAGACATCTGGACGCGCTGCGCGGAATGTTGATGGTGAAGTCATCTTGTACGGCGATAATGTTACAGAAGCGATGGAAGAAGCCATGAAGGAGACACGCCGCCGTCGCGAGATTCAGTTACAATATAACACAGATAACAATATCACACCGGCTACTATCCAAAAGGCGATTCAGGAGCTTATCGCTGAATCGGAAACCGAGTATAAGACTGAGAAGTCGGAGCCGCCCCCTGCCGTTATTGAAGATATGGAGCCGCAAGATATTGAGGCGATCGTTACGGACCTGACCCGGCAGATGCGGAAAGCCGCATTGGAACTTGATTATGAACTTGCAGCGTCATTGCGAGATCAAATATCAGAACTCAAGGAACAGGTACCAGAACAAAATAGTGAAAAATAATATTCGCTCTTTTCTTGACTTGTTTGAGAAGGGATGTGTTACCAGGCTTGGAAATTTATATGACACTGCGTAGTCGAGAGAGTCCCTATTAGTAATCGCACTATTATTTCCAAAAAACCCTCATAACCTTAATAGGAGGAGTATCTGAATGGCACAATCTAAATTATCTTTCTTATTAGTCGTCCTCATATTGTTAATCGCAGCAAGTGCTTTCACAGCCAGACTTGAGGCACAGGAAATGAGCACCGAAGAGAAACGCTCGACTGTCCAAGAATTCGTAAAAAAGGCTCAAGAATTTGTGCATCACAACAAAATAGCGGAAGCAATAGACATCTACGAACGAATTACCAAAGCGGTACCTGAAGACTTTGAATCTCGAGCGGAACTTGCCAAACTCTACACCCGCACAAATCAGCACGAAAAAGCTGCTCAAACCTGGCGCCAACTGCTTGAAGCTGCGCCAGAAAACACGGCGTATCAAGATGCACTTGTTAACAGTTTACAAGCCGCTGACAAAGTGGACGAGGCAATTGAACTCTTGCAGTCATACATCCAAACGCATCCAGAAGTTGGTTTCCATTACGCACGGTTAGCAAAACTCTATGCAGACGAAGATAACGTAGATGCAGCCATCACGAACTATGAAAAAGCAATTGAATTAGCATACGGTGATAAACAAATTTATGTTAAACTTGCACAACTTTACTTTTTCAATGAGGACATAGATGCATCACGATTCGCATTGAAGAATGCCATTCTATCTACCCCATCAGGACGGGAACAGAAAAATTTGGAACGACAATTGCTTAATCTCTATCGTTATTATGGTAATTTAGAAGAAAAGTTACAAAAGGCAGAAGATGTTGGTACACTCACATTCGAGATGCAGAAAGCCCATGCCGAATACTATCACAAAACCGGACAACTGGAAAAAGCTGCTAATGCATATAAGAGAGCACATGACATGACAGCTAGTTCTTCTGAGAAAGATAGAATCTATTCTGAATTGTTCAAGGTATATATACAACTCGGTGATATGGACTCAGTACTAGAACCTTATGAAACAGAAGCGAATGCGTATATAAACAGTAAAGCAGGGTCCTACACATCGGAAAGAGTTACAACTACTTCGGTAAGAATTGCGGTGATATACAAATTTGAGTCTGCTCGCGATTCATTGATTAGGGCTTTCAAAAGCCAAGGTAAACTTGAAGTGCTAAAAGCACATTATGAAGGCAAACTTAGAGAAAATAAAGAGAATCCTACCGCACGAATAATCTTGGCAAGAATCTATTGGGATGAAAGGGATTATCAGAAATCTGCTGAAATGTATGAAGCACTTGGCAAAGCAGGATCCGACAATGTCCGTTATTTTTATTATGCTGCGGCTGCGTTGAGCAAAAACCAACAGCCTGATTTAGCGAAAGAAATGCTCAACCAAGCTGCAAAGGCACTTGCATCCTGCAATGAAAAAGATGATGTGTGGTTTCTTGGCGTGCTCGCAACAATCTGCATAGAAAATAGGATGTATGAACCGGCAATTGAACTATCCAAATCCGCGATTGATAAAAGTGATAGCGATACAGATAGTAGGCTTCAAGATACTTTGCGCGCTATACTTGCAAAAAGTTACCGTGAGACAAAACAATACATTGAAGCTGTTGATCTGTATCAGGAAATGGCAAGCAAAGCCAGAAGTTACAGCACACGAGATATGGCAAAAAGAGCAATCCGTGAGATCTCCAGAGAACGAAAACTCTATGAAAAATGGATACCGGAACAACTGAAGAAGGTTGAGAAGAACCCTAACGATCCCAAGCTAATCTTGACCCTTGCTGAAAGTTATGAAGCCAATGGTAATATCAAACAAGCGATTGAACAGTATGAAAAACTTACTATACTGCAACCTGAAAGAGTCCAGTGGTACATAAAGTTGGGGGATCTGTTTCAAAGCGTAGATCGTCCGGTAGGCAAAGTAATTGAAAGTCATGCACTAAGCTTAGATGGCGATGGGAGTTTCGTGGAAATCGCGGACAGTGAGATCATTAACAATATCACCGAACAAGTTACGATTTCTGCCTGGATCAGACCCACAAGTTTTCCAAACACCTGTACGACTGTCCTTTTCAAAGGCGACAAACGAACCCCTGATCTTTCTCATCGTCAATTCGCGCTCTGGTTGTTTGATGAAGGTTGCGTTTATTTTGATGCATCCCCAGATGGACTTTTTATTAAATGGACTGCGTCTGCAAGTGAAACTATCCAAAAAAATGAATGGTACCACGTTGCGGGAACTATCGATACAAGAAATAATGTCATGAAACTTTATCTTAACGGTTCTGAAGTCGGAAGCAATAACTTTGACCTTCAGAACAATTTAAGTAAAACCACACTGCCATTCCGTATCGGTTGTTCGCATGAAGAAGAAATATCTGAACACGCTTCTTTTGCCGGACTAATTGATGAAGTGCAAATCTGGAACATCGCGCGTACCGAAAATCAGATTCGTTCCGATATGAACAAGCAGTTGAAGGGAGATGAAGACGGTTTGGTCGGATATTGGAAATTTGACACAGAAACGCAGGGACGCATTTCCGATAGTTCACCTAATAAAAATGATGGCAAACTTGTTGGAGATGCGAAACTTGAACCCTACACACGTCTAATATTTGGCAGTTTAAGTGCTGAGCACTTGAAAAAATCAGCATCCTTTTATGAAAAAGCCATTGAACTTAGGCCAGATGTATACCAATTCTACATTCTGTTAGCAAAATTATATATTAAACAGAACTTAACATCAGATGCTGTTGCGGTGTATCGTCGGGCATTAGGTGTACCGTTGACACAAGCCACCCATAATTCAGCAATTCGCGCAATCTCCGAACTTTACACTGACCAAACGCAGGCGGAAAAGCTGGTTGCTATCCTTGAAGAGATAAAACCGAAAATGGAAGAGAGTGTGGTTTTGCATGAACTCTTAGGCGATTTCTACAAAAAAACAGGGGATTTCAAAAAAGCTGAACTTGTCTACACAAAATGGTTGGAAATTCGACAGAGAGAAGTCAGCGAACAGGAACCATTTTACCAACGCAGGTTTGCTGAAGAACTCCTTGAAAAGGGTATCTTCCCAGAAATTGCGCTGAACCATGCCAAACGTGCATTACAAGGCTATGCAGGTACAAGCCATCACTATCCAATGACACTTGGGCATGCATGCGTTGCAAATGATCTCTTTGATGATGCGTTTAAATACTACAAATACGCTTTCAGTATTTTATCTACCAATTCTTCATCGGACCATTTCTGGAAACAGCTCGTTGATGCAGGCAAGAATGCAAAACAGAAAGAACGTTACATTCAGATGTTAGATGCATTACGACAAAGTATGAATGCATGGGTTGACAGATAAGTTGGAAAAATACAGACCTGACGCGACAGATGCGAAAAGCCGCATTGGATCTCGATTATGAGGAAGCCGCGGCTTTACGGGATCGTATCGCTGAACTGAAAGCGCAGTCAACCAAACAGTAAATTTGAGCGTGTAATTTCAAATTCCGTCCCTCTCCAAAAAACTTGCGAGAATGCCTTAAAACGCTTCATAGAGAAGGCCCCTGAGTATTATTAACACTCCCAGCAATCGGCATTTTATCGCGTATACTCACAAAACAAATTTTAAAAACATCAGGTTTCTTCATTTTTTTCCACTGATGCACGTTTTATGGTCAAAATTTCGTCTTTAATAATAGAAGATGTAAATCGTAGCGTATTGCTTAATTTTAGAAAACCTTTCTTATGATTAAACTTTTTGGTGAAGGCATACATGAGGAGGAAATTCCGTGGAAAGAGCAGACGATGTTCAATTGATTCGCAAAATTTTATCCGGCGACGACGCTGCGTTTGGCAACTTGGTCGAAAAGTACCAAAAGAGCGTTCACGCCCTTATATGGCGGAAGATCGGTGATTATCACTACGCCGAGGATATTATGCAAGATGCCTTTCTTCAAGCATACGACAAACTCTCAACCCTCAAAAATCCGAATCAATTTGCTGGGTGGCTCTATGTCATTGCGAATCGGCTTTGCATTGATTGGCTGCGCAAGCAAAAGCGGGGGCAAGAACAGAAACGTGTGATGCAATCGCTGGAGGATACACCTGCGGAAGAAATTGAGGAGTCCTCCTACACACACTACATGTCGGAACAGTGCGAGACAGAGCGCACCGAGCGTTGTCATGCCCTTGTGAAAAAGCTTTTGGCAAAACTGCCGGAGAGTGAGCGTGCGGTTGTAACACTCTTCTATCTCAACGAAATGTCAACGAAAGAGATCGGTGCATTCATGGGCGTATCGGTGAATACAATTACGAGCCGACTTCAACGTGCGCGAAAACGTCTGCGAGTAGATCAAGAACGCTTGGTTCAAGAAGTTCTTAATGATGTACAGTTATCAGAAAATCTGAAGGAGAATATTGTGAAACAATTAGAAAGTATTCAGAGCAAGTTTGATTCATTCATGGCGCAAGCAAAATCCGATCCGACCTCCGGGGCGGACATTCTTACAGAGGCACATAATCAGGTTGAGGAAGCACTTAAGGGTGAAATCACGCCGGAGTTGGCGCGTCTCGCTCATGAGATATATAAGTATATGGGCAAACCTGGGATAGAAAAAAGTGTGTCTCTGCACGGTAGGTATCTGAATGTAGCTTCAGACAATAAGGAACGTTTCTGGTCGCATCGGCAGTTAAGTGTTTGTCTCGCTATGCTTGGGCGGAACAAGGAAGCTATCGAGGAACAGGCTCGGCTTTATCATTGGGCGTGCGAGCACATGTCAGATGCGGATGTGTTGCATGTGCTTAGCAGTTGTTTAGAGCATGCTGGATGCTGGAAGGCGGAAGGTCGTATTGATGACTGGGTTCAACTTTATAATGATGCATCTCAACGTTTAGAGAACCCTGAATTGAGTCGCTATGACCGTTGCAATTTCCTGCAAATCGGATCAGAAATCTTACGCGCTTACGGCCGGTCAGATGAGACGCTTCTTGGTATGGAAAAGTTGGAGCGTTTCAATGACGATACCGATTGGGAGCATTATTTCAGGTTCTGGTTGGCTGTCAGAACGAATCGACTTCTGGTATATAGTGGACAGGAAGATTGGGATCGTTTCGATCAAGCACTTACGGAAGTCCACGCGTTTATTGAAGACGAGCTGGAGAAACGGACTGCCGGTCATTCTGTAAACCTCGGCAATCTTCACTGGGCTGCGCACGACATCGGTTGTTGCTTAGTGTGGTTACAGAAGTATGACGAGGCGAAACGTTTCCTACAAGTCGCTATTGATGTGGACACTGTCAACGATTATGGTCACTTCATGCTTGCTGTGAGCGTCTGGGCATCTGAGCGTAATCGCGAGAAGACTTTACATCATTTAAAATTTGCGCATGACATTGTCTTGGCTGCTTGGAATCGCGGTAAGTATTATCAGTCTTTCCTTGGGACACCTGAATTTGCGGATGTAAAGGATGATCCAGAGTTTCTGAAGGTTTTCGGGCAGAAGTAGGATAATAGTCTTTCAACTTTGAACTTGAGGGGTAGTTCGTAGTAGTGAGAACAACGGGCAATGAATGGTTTCCCTACTACGAACCGGATCACCTATAAACTCAACATTGAAGGACTAATAATGTTGTATCCAGTTTGATTTTAAGGGTAAACCATGTTAACAGTGCTTATCCGCCGAGAACTCCTTGATAACTTGATGACGTTCCGTTTTGCCGTAGCCGTCCTCATTATGTTACTGCTTGTGGTGGCAAATACCGCTGTGCTTATCAAGGATTATGAGCGACGGTTAGAAGCTTACAACACTGCTCTCCAAACAGAGGATCGGCGATCGCAGGACTTGAAGACTTATTCGGGTGGAAGATTGCATGTTGCCCGCCCACCAAATCCGTTGAGTATTTTCAATGTCGGGTTGGATAAACGGCTGGGCAACGAGATTTGGGTATCTCACAGTTTTGTGCCGACACTGTGGGATACTGGCACGTATAAATTGACGAATCCACTTCTCAACCTCTTCACTTCGATTGATATTGTTTTTATTTTTGAGGTCGTTCTGAGTCTAATAGCCCTTATTTTCGCCTACGATGCCATTGCGGGGGAACGCGAGCGCGGCACATTGCGTTTGGTCGTAACACATCCGGTGAGTCGGGGTCAAATCCTGCTTGCGAAATACATCAGTGCGATGCTCTGCTTGCTTGTGCCGTTGCTGATGAGTCTGCTCCTCGCGGTGATTTTGCTGACAACATCCACCGTTGTTTCTCTGAGTATCGGTGATTTCCTCCGTATCGGTGGGATCATCTTGAGTTCAATTGTCTATCTGTCGGTATTCTACCTCATCGGTATGCTAATTTCAGCGGTAACCCGCAGAACCGGCACAGCACTGATGCTTGCCATGTTTGTCTGGGGGTTTTGGGTGTTGGTGTATCCAAACGCGGTTCTTGCCGCGATTGCCCCTCCTCAGACTTCTCAACCGCGTATGGTATCCGCTTACGAGGAGATTAAACAGATATGGGAGGCATTCGACAGAGAGCGAAAGCAGTTCCTTGCGAATGATGCCGTTCCAGGAGAAGATCCGCACCTTGGCATGGTAGGCGCGGGTCCGAATTTCAACCAGATATGGGGATCGGGCTACCACCACGAATACTTTCATAGAGATTCATCAACACTTAGATATGACTACCACGCTGTTTCAAATATTGATAAACTGAGTGAAGCCTCCAAACCTCAGGTACCGCACGCGCAGGATTATTACCGCTTCCTTGGACCGCAGATCGTCAAAGCCGCAGAACGCGCATGGCTTGTCCGAAAACAGGCACTCGAAACTATCTTCGTTCAACCAGCAATTGTCGATCGCATTCTTTTGAGAGGCTCGCCAGTCGGGATGTACGATGCGGCAACGCAAGCGTGGGCGGGGACAGACCTGCACGGACTCAGAGATTTTTTTGAAGCGGCGCGAAGGTATCGACGGACCTTGATTGATTATTACTATGATAAGAACGCTTTCGGGGCTCAGCAATGGTTTTCTGCCGACAAGGGCGCAGTAGATTGGGATAGTTTGCCTCAGTTTTCTTTTCAGAGAAGCGATGTCGCAATAAATGCAGCGCGTGCCTTTCCAGATATTTGTCTACTGTTGATAATCAACCTCGTCCTATTCATTGGGATATTTTGGGTTTTCCAAAGAAGTGAAGTGTGAAGGAGTTAACAGTGCCCAGTGGCCAGTTTCCAGTGGTCAGTTAAGAGAAGAAGGAAATGGTTCATAAAAACCCTCTTATCTGGTAACTGGTAACTGGTAACTGGTAACTGACTACTTATGTGGCATATTGCGAAACGAGAAATTTACGACAATCTGAATAGTCTCCGATTTGCGCTGACAACAGTATTGCTTTTAGGCTTGATGCTGATCAATGCGATTGTGCATCTCCAGGAACATCCTGTGCGGATGCAGAAATATCACGATGCCGCCACAAAATCGTTGAATCGCTTAAGAGATCGAACACATTTGTATCAGATTGCGCAAGAGGGCCCCGGTTATCTTTACAAAAAGCCGTCATCTCTCCATTTCTGTGCAGATGGTGGTGAGGACTTTTTGGCTGATAATGTCCACGGCGGATTTTACGCTTGGGCCACCAATGACTTAGCAGGCTTCTGGCAGTTAGATTATATGCCTGCAACTCTCAATCGAAAAAATATTCGTCCGGACACTATCAAAATAGATTGGGGGTTTGTGATCGGGTACGTCTTGAGTCTCATCGCGATCCTGTTCACCTTTGATTCGATTTCTGGCGAACGCGAGCATGGAACACTCCGTTTGACGTTGGCAAACTCGGTACCGCGTCATACCGTGTTGATTGGGAAATTTTTAGGCGCGTTGGTCAGTATTAGCGTCCCGTTTACGCTCGCGATTTTGATGAACCTGTTGGTAATTTCCACCGCCAGCGAGGTCCAACTTGGTACCGATGCGTGGAGCCGTTTAGGCATTATTCTTTTCATTGCGATGCTGTACCTGTGTCTGTTTCTTGCGTTAGGTTTGTTGGTATCGTCGCGTGTGCGGCAGAGTGCAGCGAGTCTTGTGATACTTCTATTGCTGTGGGTCACCTTCGTGGTTTTTATGCCGAGTACGCTCGCCTCTATTGCAAGCGGATTTTCAGCATCGATGACTTATGACGAATTCAACGAACGCGCTATACAACGTGTCAATGAACTCAGGGCTGAATACGACGCACGTTTGCAAGACATGCCTGAGCATCCGGCGCGAAAAATGGAGTTAGGGGGTGAATATGTCATCAAAGACGTGACGGAGCGGGAACGCTTGAGCCACGAATACTTAACTCAGCAGCATGCCCAAATTCAACTGGCGCGTTCTGTCACCCGCGTCTCACCGGTTGTGCTCGTTCAGCACCTTCTTGAGGTTTTTGCTGGCACTGGGTTTGAACGGCACCAACAATTTGTGGAGAATGTGCAGCGTTACGCCCGTGAATACCGCGAATTTGTCACGGATATGGATAGAGCGGATCCCGAGAGTCTCCATATCATTGGAACGTATGCGGGTATGTCAAAAAAGACCATCAGTCCAGAATCAATTCCGACGTTTGAAGATACACTCAGTCTCGGTCGCGATTTCAACGCTGCAGCAGTAGATTTGCTGTTGCTAACGCTGTTTCTCGTTGTTTTTCTCTCCGGAGCGTTCCTTGCCTTTGTACGTGTTGAAGTTTAGCGTGTCGTTTTCAAGTTCCGCTATGTTCTTTCCTTTGGATACTACCCGCCAGAAAATCATTTGTGCTGCCCTTTTTGCTGTTCCGTCCATCTATTACCGGCAACTTAAAGTTAAATTAGCGTCTGAATTTTAAACTTGCATTTTAGAATGTAATCTGCTAAAATGTGGTTATTAATCATAATTTTGAAACCTGTAATTTCGATTTTCAGAGGATTAATAATTTTGGCGATTCAATATTTAAAATATTAATCTTCTGAGGCACAGAGAAAGGACTTTAGAATGTTTGTTTGTATAGCTTGTGGCTATTTGTGGAAAGAAGCGGCTAGCCCACCAGAGGAATGTCCAGCTTGCACTGCTCCGAAAGAGAAATATATTCCTTACGATGACCGAGCGGAACGGTGGGTAAAGCGCGCGGTGGCAGCACATGTCATGTATCCAGACGAAGAAGGTGCAGACCTCCGCGCGGAGAATTCTGCCCTCTCATCACACATCAGATTTGCCCTTGTCGGGTTACTGGGTGACGTTGAAAAAGAGTAAAGCGTAGGGAGCCTCGATGATTCAATCGAGGCTTCTTTCGCCTTTGTTCTACAATTTAATTTTCCAGTTGAAGTTTATATTTATATGAGAAAATTCTGTACCCTATCTTATGATTGAGGGTTTTTATATGGAAAGGAAGCGGCATTTTCTGAGTTAAAACTGCCGTGATTATGTAAAATGAAACGAATACGTTACTTGCTGATCGTATTCCTTGTTGCGTTGCCCGGAATGGCATCAGCACAGGACCTTGCAGACCGTGTGGTGGAGCATGTTTATCCCAACGGTCTGAAGTTATTGATGATTAAACGTGACACCTCGCCGACGATCGCACCCTACATCCTGTTTAAAGCGGGGTCTGTGGATGAGTCGGACGATACGCGTGGTATCGCTCACATGTTGGAACACATGCTGTTCAAAGGCACGAAAACGATTGGCACAAAGGACTATGAAAAAGAAAAAGTCGTGCTTGCTGAAATTGACCGGATAGGCGATGCGCTCGACATGGAACGTGCGAAAGGTTCAAGAGCAGATGCTGATAAGGTTGCCGAATTGGAAAAGGCACTGAAAGCGCAACAGGAGCTCGCGAAAGCGTGGATTGTCACCGGTGAATATACTGAAATCTATACACAACACGGTAGCACAGGGTTCAACGCTGGTACCTCTGTTGACTACACGATTTACACAGTGGAATTGCCATCGAACAAGTTAGAGTTGTGGGCGATGCTTGAATCCGACCGTCTTAAGAACGCTGTGCTGCGTGAATTTTATGTGGAACGCGAAGCCGTCAAAGAGGAACGTCGGATGCGTGTGGATACGCGTCCTGGTGGCAAACTCTATGAACAGTTTATCGCTGCTGCGTTTACGGCGCATCCGTACGGCATGCCGATTATCGGATGGCCTTCCGATATTGCGATGCTGAATCGACGCAAAGCGGAAGAATTTTTCAAGATCCACTACGCGCCCAATAACTCCGTGATGGTGATTGTCGGGAATATCGACATAGAGGATACGATTGCGCTTATTGATAAGTACTTTGGTGATATGCAGTCACAACCGCTTCCGAGCGAAGTGACAACTGAAGAGTTACCACAGGAAGGCGAACGCCGGATTGAAGTTGAATATGACGCGGAGCCGCAGCTGATGATAGGCTATCATAAGCCGACACTTCCACATTTTGACGACTATGTACTGGATATGATTAGCGCGATCCTTTCCGATGGACGCACCTCTCGGTTTTACAAAAACATTGTTGAGGAGGGGATAGCCGTTTCTGCTAATTCAATCAATGGGTATCCAGGTGCGCGTTACAATAATCTTTTTGTTCTAAATGGCACCCCGCGTTCACCACACACGACCGTTGATGTTGAAGCAGCGATCTATGGGGAACTTGAACGGCTTAAAACCGAACCTGTTTCGGAAAAGGAATTTAAACGGATTCTTAAACAGGTGGATGCCAGTTTCATCCGGAACCTGAGTTCAAACGCTGGAATGGCACAGCAGTTGGCTTTCTATGAAGGGATCGCTGGGGACTGGCGTTATATACTGGGTTGGCGCGAAAATATGTATAAAATTACGCCAGAGGACATTATGAAGGTCGCAAAAACGTATTTCACGAAAAGCAACCGCACCGTCGGCACACTCGTCAAAAAAGAGGATGTAGCCCCCGCCGGTGGCGACGCGGAGGGTAAAGAATAATGAAGAGACGAACATCTACCGGGCTTGTCATCGCTGTACTCATCACCTGTTTTATTGTGTGGAGTGTCCAGCCTACATTCGCGAAACCGCACCAAGAACTCACTTTTGAACCGATTACGTTTAAACCGCCGGTTCCAGAGAAACGGGTACTCTCAAATGGGATGACCCTCTACCTGCTTGAGGATCATGAGTTACCGCTTTTCAACATCAACGGCTTGATTCAAACCGGGAACATTTATGATCCTGCGGATAAAGTGGGTTTGGCATCCATCTGTGCGGGTGTTATGCGAACCGGCGGCACGATGTCGCGTGAACCGGACATGTTGAACGAGGCATTGGAATCTATGGCGGCTTCCGTTGAAGTCGGCATGTCGCGTGAATATGGTACAGTTAACCTGTCAACGCTTGCAGAGGACATTGAAAAGGGATTAGAAATCTTTGCGGATGTACTGAGAAACCCTGCTTTTCGTGAGGAAAAATTGGAACTTCGCAAGCAGCAAGCGGTTGAAGGCATCCGTCGCCGAAATGATAATCCTATCCAACTTGCGTGGCGTAACTTCTCAGCACTCCTATATGGGACGGATCATCCCTTCGGGTGGTATTCTGAAATTGAGGGGATAGAAAGCATCACCGTTGAGGATCTCAAAGCGTTTCATGCGAAGTATTATCAACCGGACAATATGATGCTCGCGATTACGGGTGATTTTGATACCGAGACCTTGATTCCGCAACTTGAAAAGGTGTTTGCGGGATGGGAATCCACAGAGATCGCGTTTCCAGACGTTCCAACAGTAGATGCGACCCTGGAACCGTCTGTCAATTATATTTTCAAAGATCTCCCTCAGTCGGTAATGCTCATCGGGCATTTCGGCATCAAACGCACGCCCGATTTTCCGGACTATTTCGCGCTCCGCGTCATGAACGATATTCTCGGAGAGGGGGGTTTCACCTCGCGTCTCATGAGGGAAGTGCGTGAGAAGCATGGTCTCGCCTACATGGTAGGCAGCATCATGCAAACAACTTACTACACGAATCCGGGGGAATGGTTCGCTTATTCACAAACCCGGACGGACAAAACAGCAGAGGCGATTTCGCTCATTATTGATGTCGTCAAAGGGCTCCGAGATACCCCCGTGCCGGAGGCAGAGCTGCAACGCACGAAAGATTCGCTCATCAATTCGTTTGTGTTCGGTTTCGAGAGCAGTTCTCAAATCGCTTTTCAACAGATGATGCTTGCTTATCGAGATTTCGCGCCGGATTTCCTTGAAACCTTTACCGATAACATTGCCAAAGTCACGGCAGAAGATGTGCAGGCAGTCGCGCAGAAGTATCTCCACCCGGACGCGCTCACGATTGTTGCTGTGGGGAATAAAGAGAGTTTCGACCGCCCGCTTGATGAGTTCGGCGAGGTCAGCGAGATTGAGATAGAACAACCGGCACCACCGCCTGCGGAACCGATGCCAGAGACGAGTGAAGCGGATATGGCGAAAGCCAAAGAAATTCTCGCGGCAGCAGTTGAGGCGCACGGTGGACTTGAGAAGCTGCAAGCAGTGAAAAATATCGTTATGGAAGTACAGGCATCTGCCAATACCCCGGCAGGACCGATGCAGATAGAGGGCAAATCGTACTATGTTTACCCCGATAAATTTAGACAGGATATGAAGATGCCCCAAGGCGAAATGGCTTATGTCTTTGATGGCACTGCTGGATTTGCGATGACACCGATGGGCGTTCAGCCGATACCTCCGCAGGTGGCTAACAGTTTCAAGGATGCGGTTTTCCGTGAGAACGTATGGCTTTTGACGAACCTTTCACAAAACGAGATCCCGATCCAATATGCGGGTACAGAAGATGTGCAAGGTAAGCAAACACACGTGCTGGCTGTTCAACAGCCGTCTGGTGAGATGCTAAAAGTCTTCATTAGCGACGAGACGTATTATATTGTGAAAATCTCTTATCGCGAGATGAGTCAAGGCATGACTGCGAACAGGGAAACGTTCATGGATGATTACCGCGATGTTGATGGCATCAAAGTCCCATATCATATTGTGCAGAATGTGGACGGTCAACCCATTAGCGAAAGCCGAGTAACTGGTGTCACGTTGAATGCAGAACTTGATGAGACGCTATTTCAGGAGCCAGAATGAAAACGTTAGATTTGCGTGTCCGCTACTTTCAGGATAGTACACCGGCAGATGTGCCGTGCCGTGAAACGGCGTTCATCCGTCGCGAGTTTGAGATGCCGTTGCCGGTTGATGAGACGGCTTTGGTTCTCGTTGATTTGTGGAATGTGCATTTCATCGAAAGTTGGATAGAACGCGCAGCACAGGTAACGACCGAGTGCGTTGTGCCAGTGATAGATGCGGCGCGGCAAGCGGGTTTGACGATTGTGCATGCGCCATCGCCACCGGTGGCGGAGCAGTATCCGCAACTTAAACGCCACAAACCGCCTGAGCCTTCAACACCTTCGACATGGCCGCCCTCCGATTTCCGTGGTCGCCAGGGGGACTATGCCGTTTATCGCGGTCCGCGCAGCCAACCGCCGGGGATCGGTATCCATTGGGATAAACTCGCTTCACAACTCGCTGTCTCTCCCGCAATTGATGTACAAGATGATGACTTTGTGATTGCAACGGGGCAGCAGTTGCATGAACTCATGGAGGAGCGGCGTATTTTGCATCTGATCTTTGCTGGTTTCGCAACGAATTGGTGTGTATTGGGCAGGGATTACGGTATCCGATCTATGTCAAGGTATGGTTATAACATGGTGCTACTCCGTGATGCCACAACGGGTGTGGAGTTCCCGGATACCTACGATAATCTGTTCACAACAGAGATCGCTATTCGGGAAGTGGAGCAGCAGTATGGGTTTAGCGCATCAAACGCTGATTTCTTTACGGCTGTTGACGGGCTTCCGGCATAAGGTTGTGCTAATAGAGTCTCATTTTTTATTTTTAGGCGAGGTCTCCATGCCTCGCCTCTTTGCGTCCTACGGCAAAGTAAGAGGTTGATTATGAATAAGTATATTGGTGGTAACTTTGATGATTTCCTCAAAGAGGAGGGTATCCTTGAGGAAGTAGTGGAATCTACGCGAAAGCGGTTGCTTGCATCGCAAATTGAGGATCGCATTAACGCAGTGAACCGAAGAGGCACCACATTTGCAGAGAAAATAAACGCAGATTTTGTCCAATTAAATCATTATCTGTTTGATCTGGACAATACGGTTATTACATCAGAGTTGTTAGATGATTTTGCCCTTGAGGCAACAGAATTAACAATCGATCCTGTCCATTTAAATGGTTCTCTGTTTGATTTGGAAGAATTGTTAGATCGCTATTTTTCCGAAAAAGTAGCTGCCTAGCTGATGGATAAATGTTATCACTTCAGAATTTCTAAATCACAGTGTTCCCTGTACCAGATGATTTTTGAGAGGAATCAAGATGACTACAGAAACAAAATTTTTTATTCCTAAAGCGAAAGATGATGCCCAAGCAGAGGAAGTCTGGGAATCTGTTAAGAAATTTGCGGAAGAAACGCTGGACTGGGAGGTCTCAGATAGACGTATTTTCAGTATTGCCTATCAGAAACGAGGCAAAGACTATTATGTGGAGGTGGGGAAACCGGATCCGCGTAACAAAGAACTTGTGGTTGCGATACTCGAGTCGATGACCTATCTTATATGTACGCCGAACCGTGGTGTACTGCGAGGTATGCCGCTCTTGATAGCAGAATCAGAATTAACAGATATTACAGATTTCTCACCGGATTAGAGAATTTGCTTTGATCGACAAAGTTCTCTCACAGTTCCTTGCAACTAAGGTGTTGCTTTCATCTCGGTAATGATAAATTATCAATACCACATCTTACTAAACTTTGGACAATTGTTGTCCAAAGTTTTATATTTCCAACATTCTGAAAAAAACAAAAAACATACGACTTTTGAAGGGCTCGTTTGTAGGAACAACAGAACCCAAGCGCATAGGACACAAAATCAAGGATGGAATGATGAAGTATGCCGATATGCGGGCGAGTATTAATGATATTCTTTGCCTAGAACTTCTCTCTCGTTCTCATTCAATTGCTGCTTCACCCGATGGCAATCAGCTTGCTGTTGCTGTTCAGAATTATCGTAGACATCAAGCAAGGAGGATATCTGAACGTTTCCTACCATCAGGTTTGAACATTGGGTTTGAAGGAAGTGAAATTTGGCTTGCTACTGTTAAGAACAGAGAATCACGAAATCTCACACCGAATTGGGGGACAAGTTATAGACCAGCATGGTCACCGGATGGAGAGAAACTGGCTTTTTATTCGGATAGGCATGGGAAAGCACAGTTATGGATATGGGAAAGGGGCGAAAATGAGCCGCGACTCGCGAGTGAGGTTGCAATTCGACCGTTTTCGCAGAGCGGTCCACCGCCGCTCTGGACACCTGATGGAACGCGTATCGTTGTCAAGCTGCAACCGGAAACAGAGGTCATCGAAGAAACACTGCCAGACAAAGAAGCGGTATCTGTTACAGTCTTTGCAAGTTGTGCTCCTGGGGAAACACCTATAAACAAAGAAAACTCCGAAGGTGAATCTGAACTATGGTGGCCCTCGTGGGGACATTGGTTTCGCTCAGATGTAGGGGTGATAACAGTCGCAACGGGTGAAGTCCAGACGTTAGCGCAAGGATTCCACCCATTTGGTCTTCGTCTTTCACCTGATGGTACAACTGTGGGGGTTGTGAACTTTCGAGGATTTGAGAAGTTAGAAAACGCTCAAGGCGTGAACGAGTTTTATCTTTTTCCGCTTGATGGCACTCCGCCAAGGTTGATTGCGGATTCACTTAAGTTCCATGGACTTTTGTTTAGTTGGTCTCCAGATGGTCGCTATATTGCTTATACAACAGAGGGGTATCCGCTCTCAACCGAAGCGTCAAAATCGGAGCTTTTTCTCATTTCGACAACTGACGGTAGCCAAGTAAACCTCACGCAGAGTAGCGATATTGAACTGGCAAACAGTTCACACCCGCCTTTATGGAGCAAAGATAGCCAACACCTGTTCTGTGTAGCCCAAGGGCATCTTTGGCGCGTTGAGGTCGCCAGTCGAGCCATTGAAAAATTAACAGATGGATTTGACCGACGTGTTGTTCGGCTTGTTCAACAAGCTGAAGCAGATACCATCTGGTCACCAGACAATGCTGAGTCGGTGTCTGTTCAGACGTTGAGGCGGACAGAACATGGGTTTCATAGCATCAACTTGGAAACTCGAAAAATCACGAGGTTGGTTGAAGAGACGCGGGTGTATAATAGGAAGGAAAATATGGATGTTGCACCTCAGACGGGTGATATTTTCTATAGTGTTGAAGATATAAACCATCCGTCCGAGATGTGGATAGCGGATGCTGACTTTCAAAACCCAAGGCAACTTACCCGCCTAAATTCCGGCATTGAAAAGGCACCTCTCGGTACTTCTCAGAGTATTACTTGGCAGACTCCCGTTGGAAAACAGCTAAAGGGCGCATTGTTGTTCCCCGCAGACTATGTTGAAGGACAGAGGTACCCGTTAATCACACAGGTTTATGGTGGTTCTTTTTTATCACACAGGGGCAACGATTTCGGAACAGATGGTACGGGACATAATTTTCTGTTCACGAAGCAAGGTTACGTTGTCTTTCTTCCAGATATGCCTATGGAAACCAACGCACCGATTCAAGAATTAACCGAGTGTGTTCTCTCTGGTATAGATGCAGTAGTTGACAGGGGAATTGCGGATGCCAAACGTTTAGGAGTGATGGGGCACAGTTACGGAGGGTACTGTGTCAATGCATTGATTACGCAAACGTCTCGGTTTGCGGCTGCTGTCAGTAGTGCACCGATTAGCGATTTGATTAGTTTCTATGGATATTTAACAGAAGGCGGAGATAGCCCTTGGATCACTTGGACGGAGAGGAGTCAGGGCAAAATGGGAGGTTCCCTTTGGGAATTCCGAGAACGATATATTGAAAACTCCCCCATCTTTTTCCTTGACAAGGTGGAAACCCCCTTATTATTGATTGTTGGTGCATTAGACGACAATGCTGTTCCGCAGGCAGGGGAAATGTTCTCCGGTTTACGTAGACTCGGAAAAAAGGCAGTTTTAGCACGATATGAGGATGAAGGGCATACACCGCAACAAGGACGTTATCCGAATGTGGTTGACTATTGGCAGCGAGTACTTACTTGGTTTGGTGAGCATTTGTCGGAATCTCCAGAAGGCGATCCTGAGTTGCAAATGGAGCAGCAATGAGAGTGAAATTTCTATATGCAAACCAAAAAATCACAAGAATTCCAAAAATTACTAAACTCCGTGAGGGAACAATTCAACCTATCTAATGAGTTGGATAGCCGTCGGGAGGAAGCGGAGCAGGGATTGAGCCAGCACGAGCAGGCGTTTGTCGAGGAATTCCCTTTAGGCAGTTGTCTGTTGGATATCGGTTGTGCGTCAGGTCGATTGTGCTTTGCCCTCGCACAGCACGGATACACTGCGACCGGCATTGATATCGCCGAAAAACAGATTGCACAAGCAAAACAAATTGCCGAGGAAAAGGGTATTGACGCGACGTTTCTGCATTATGAACCGCCGACATTACCGTTTCCTGATGCGTCGTTCGCGGCGGCTTTTTTGGAGAACGTCTACTGTTATATACCCCATCGCGCCGCTCGGATTGCGTTCTTGGAGGAGGTTGCGCGGGTGCTCTATTCGGACGGTCAACTTTTTATCTCTCAACCCATCCTTGATGCCGTTTTTGACAATTACGAACCGATTTACGATGACAACTATCATCAATTTGCAACGGACTATGAGACGTTGGAAAAAGGCGATAATTTTTATTGGGGAGCGTCAACCTATGTGCATCACTTCTTTTTCAAGGACCTCAAGACAGAGTTCGAGGCATCACCGTTTCAGCTGCTCGATTCATCTGTAAATATAAAGGACGATGATAAGGTAAGGTGCGTTTTGCAAAAGTGTGAGTCGCTTTAAGAAGGCAAAACGAATGCGTTTTTGAATTTCTTGTACCACCGCGTAAAGAGTGCGATGGCTTCTGGGTCCTGACGTTTCGGTGAAAACTGATAAGTGCCTTCACCTTCCTCTCCATAAGACAGCGAATAAACGCCTCGTGCCTCCCGCCCGATCGCAAAGACCCCGAAAGCCTTTCCGTTCATGTATACGCCTTTTTCAAAAGGTTTTTGGTTCCCTATAGCAATAGCGATGACCCCATAAGCGCGCGAATACCCAATTGCGATCACACCAACAGAGAACATAACACCTATAGATATAATGCCGCAAGAGCAGAACATCCCGATTGAAATCACGCCAAAAGCGAAACCACCGACTGAGATAAGCCCAAAAGCGAAGTGACCTACTGAAATAATTCCGGAAGCAAACATTCCGAATACTATATGTGGAAATCCGGCGTCTAACAGTAGAGATTCGCTTGCATGCCAAAGGTTTAAGAAGCCTGTAACATCAACTTTTGCCTCCCCTAAGTACCATGCAATCGCGTATGCTATGAAAGGCGTGCAAATCAAGAAGACTACAGTAAAAAAAATAGTATTGAATCTCTGAACGTATCCGTTGAATGTCCTTCGGAAGATGTCTGCATCGACAGGATAGTTGTGGAGGTCTTCGGTTTTTGCTTGTTTTTTTGACATCGCTGGCACCTCTGGGCCCTCTACTGAAATGATAACAGTGTTTATGTGGTTTCTTGATCAATTTCAGTTAGCGTTTCTTGGATAGATAAATTTAACTGATCTAACTCTTGTTGTAAATCATGTATCTGTTGACGCAGTGCCTTAACTTCATTATGCGTTTTTTGATCTGCGTGTTTACGACGACGGTGTTCAATTAGTTGAGGGCGATTCAAACGTAAGCGTTGAATGTAAAATGTCCCTTCGGTAGTTTCGCCAATAAGTTCACTATTCTGTTGTTCACGAAGATGTAAGGTTAGGTTGTCTGCAAGTGGATGCAACAAGCGAATGTGTGGAATTTGGACTTTGTGCCAATATGCTCCTTTATGTTGATTACATCGGTGGCAACAATAAACGAGGTTCTCATCATCGTTTGTGCCTCCGTGGGCTGTCGGGTGGTGGTGATCTACCGTTAATGTTGCACCGACATCTGATTCGTGAACACCACAATATCCACAACTGTATGCATAACGCTGGCGGCCCCTCTCTCGTTGTGATGCATCCATTTTGTCACTTTGTTTTGATTATCCTTGTGAGAGGTTTTGACCGGTGAGGCGATAATACTTATCGGCAAGTAGGGCGCGTTTTGATTGGAGCCGCATCAGATATGCGCGAGCATCGGTTAGCAATTGCTTATGTTCAGTAACAATATCTTGTAATTGCAAAGCAGTTTCTTCAAGCGTGGTTTTCTCTTCTTGTAACTGTTGACTCTTTTCCTTTGCTGGCTTCAATGCTTCTGCTTCCTCAGCATCTAACTCAGCGAAGATGGATAGGAGTTCTGCATGCTCTTGTTTTGTCAAAGTCCCTTTCGTCTCGCGGAGCCTCAGTTGTTCTAATCTGTGTTGCCTGTTTGTATGTTTCATTATTGCGTCCTCCGTTAGGTTTCAACATCTATGTCTGTGCGTTCTAATCGGCAGCGACACTTTCTAAGGGTGGGAGTTCTGGGTAATTTCCACGGGCATTTTGCCACGCGATGACCCCTTCAGCGATCATCCATATCTGCAACGCCTCTACAACAACACCGAATCCGAAGAGGAGATATTTGCCGGTAAAGAGCCATCCGGTCTGCGGGTCGAACATTTGATGCAGCATTGCCCACGCGGGCATGATGAGCATGACGATCATTGGGAGGAACGCGAACCAGATCGGTTTGTTACGGCGCAGGAGATAGAAGACGATCACCATAAAGGCTAATCCAGCCAAAAGTTGGTTCGTTGCGCCGAAGAGGGGCCAGAGTGTCAAACCACCACTACCGGGTCCACTCGGTCCCTGCAGTAAGGCGACAGCTGCAGCGAGGACCAAGGCAAACGCTGTCGCGATGTACCGGTTTGTTAGTGGCTTGATGTTAGCCGTCTGCGCGAGTTCAAAGATGACATACCGTTGAAGCCGTGTTGCTGTATCCAGCGTTGTGGCAGCGAAACTGGCGACGAGCACCGCCATAATCGCAATACCCATCTTGAGTGGAATGCCGAGGGATGCGAGGAAATTTCCACCGCCATCAACAAACGCGCTTACCTTCGCTTTGAGATTGTGGCTTGCCCAACCGCCGACAACACGTGTCGTGCCATCAGCGTTTATCGCAGTTGTGGTGGTCGCGTAACGGGTTTTCCATGCATCGTGATTGGTAACCGGAGCAGTACTTTCTGCTGCGACAATAGGTTCAAACGTGTAGTTCGCGCCTGTGCCAACACGATTGAAAATCCCCATACCGATACCAGCGCAGCAGGCAAGAATAACGATCACGGCGAGTCCACCCTCAAGCAACATTGCGCCGTAGCCTACGTATTGCGCATCACCTTCGGATTCGACCTGTTTGCTGGAAGTCCCGGAACTCACCATACAGTGGAAGCCACTAACGGCACCACATGCAATGGTGATAAAGAGGAAGGGCCAGATCGGTGGAGCGTCCGGGGGGATGTCTGACGCAATAGCGGGTGCGGATGCTACTAAGTCTGCTTTGCCTGTGAAACCTGCTACGGCGAGTCCGAGTAGCAATAGGAGCAGTGCCAATACGAGTTCATGGCTGTTGATGAAATCACGGGGTTGCAGGAGTGTCCATACGGGTAGTACTGAGGCGATAAAGCAGTAGACAAAAAGCACGAGCGTCCAAATTACTACGACGTTCAGGTAAGTTTGTCCGAGTAACGGGATACCGAATATTTGACTTAAATCAATTGGCAGGAGGTACGCCCCGACCCCCATCGCTATGTACATAATACCGAGTGCGACAATGGATGGAATGAGGATGTTCCCACCTCTGCGGTAGATCCAGAGCCCGATGGCTACAGCGAGCGGGATTTCCACCCAAACGGATAAAACGGATTCGGGATAGTAGGAGAAAATCAGGGCGATGACTAAACCGAAGATTGCGAGGACAATCGTCAATCCCATAAAGAGGACGAAAAGGAAGAGAAATTTTGCGCGGGGCCCTATCATTCTGCCGGCGACTTCACCGACGCTTTGCCCGCGGTTGCGGAGTGAGACAACAAGCGCGCCGAAATCATGGACGGCACCGATAAAGACCGAACCGAGAACGACCCACAGCAACGCCGGTAACCATCCCCAAAAGACGGCGATTGCGGGGCCTACGATGGGACCAGTGCCAGCAATGCTTGTGAAGTGATGTCCAAAAATGATCTCCTTCTTGGTCGGCACATAATCGACATCATCTTTTAGTTCTTGGCTCGGAACCGTCGCTTGGGCATCTAATCCAAAAATCTTTCTCGCTAACCATTTACCGTAGGTGTGATAGGCGACGATGAAACCGATAAAGCTCAAAACCGCAATAATAAGCGTGTTCATGGGCAGGCTCCAGCTTTCTCAACGGAGCGAGAGGTTACCTAACTCCGGTTAAAACTTCAAATGTGAGCTGATCCAATTTCTCGTATCCGAGTCCTTTTTGTGCGAGGGTATCCGGTTCAAAGTCTATCTTTCTCAGTTTTCCGATGGTCTCGGCGTTATAGTTTGCCATGAGTGCTTCAAGTTCAGGGTCCCGTGCTTGCAGTTCCGCGAGCATCCCTTGAATTTCTGCGTCTTCGTTGAAACGGCGTGCTTTGTCCTTCAAAATCAGGTAGCTGCGCATGCATCCTGCAGCGAAGTCCCAGACCCCTTGTTCATCTTCAGTTCGGTAGGCGTGTGCGTCAAAGTGGCGGTTGCCGTCCCAGTTCACATCCTCAAGGAATTTGACGAGGAAAAACGCGCTTTTGATATTTTCGGAACCGAAGCGCAAGTCTTGGTCGAAACGGCTCATCTTCTGGTCATTGAGGTCAATGTGGAAGAGTTTACCGGCTTCATAAGCTTGTGCGACGCCGTGGATGAAGTTTAACCCTGCCATCGTTTCATGGGCGAATTCGGGGTTGACGCCGACCATTTCCGGGTGATCCAGCGTTTCAATAAAGTGAAGCATGTGGCCGGTTGTCGGGAGGTAGATGTCGCCGCGCGGTTCATTCGGCTTTGCCTCAAGCGCGAATCGGAGGTCATATCCTTGGTCTTGGACGTAGTGCGTGAAGTAGTTCATCGCTTCACGGTTCCACTTGACGGTATCCGGCCCGTTCTTAGCAGCATCCACTTCTGCACCTTCGCGGCCACCCCAAAAGACATAAATTGTTGCCCCGAGTTCTACACCGAGATCAATAGCATTTAATGTTTTCTGAATGGCGAATGCGCGTACCTTCGGATCGTTGGCAGTAAAAGCACCGTCTTTAAAGATCGGATGGTAAAATAGATTGGTTGTCGCCATCGGGACCTTCATGCCGTGATCTGAAAGAACCTTTTTAAATTCGCTAACGATATTATCGCGTTCAGCGGCTGAAGCATCAAATGGCACGAGGTCGTTATCGTGTAAATTGACTCCATACGCGCCCAATTCACTTAATTTTTCGACAGTGTAAGTAGGTTTCAGGGGCGGCCTGACAACATCACCAAATGGGTCGCGTCCTGGATTACCGACGGTCCACAATCCAAAGGTAAACTTGTGCTCAGGCTTAGGCTGATACTGTTCTGACATTCATTCACTCCTATTGCTTATTAATTTTGATGAAGTTTATAAGTTAACGCTTAGATTATACCATATTTTGTGGATTTGTTGCAAATCTTTATCGTTGTACAATTCCGTTTGCAGTCTTATAGGCAAGTGTTATGCATCGAGATGTGCGCCAATCTGTTTCAAGACACCTTCATAATCTGCTTCCAATTCAATTGGGGCATTTAGGTAGCGCGGGGCAGGTTCGCCGGGAGCGACGTTGTGATATGCCACCTTAAAGTCTGGGAATTTGAGACCGGTTGCTGTGGAGATAACAATGACCCTATGATCTGGAAGAATCTGTTTACGCGCCACCATTTTTATGAGTACTGCCAATGCGACACCGGTGTGTGGGCAATTGAACAACCCTGTCCTATCTGCTCTTGCTGCAGCGTCTGCAAGTTCAGGTTCTGTGGCTTGGTCGACAATACCGTCAAATCGTCTTAAGGTACGGATGGCGCGATGCACCGAAACGGGGTTTCCGATCTGAATTGCTGTCGCTTGTGTTGATTGCGCCGTAATCGCGCTGAACTCAGTGAACCCTGTTTGATAACTTCGGTAGAGCGGATTCGCGCGTTCAGCTTGAGCACAAGCGATGCGCGGCAGTTTGTCAATGATACCGAGATCGTACATCATCAAAAAACCGAGTCCGAGTGCGGAGACGTTGCCGAGGTTGCCCCCTGGGATAATTATCCAGTCTGGGATTTCCCAGTTAAATTGCTGTACGATCTCAATGCTTATTGTTTTCTGTCCCTCAATGCGGAGGGAATTAATGGAGTTGGCGAGATAAAAATCTTTCCGTCCGGCGAGTTTTTGGACGATCTCCATGCATCCGTCAAAATCTGTCTCCAGCGAAAGCGTCAGCGCGCCGTTCGCGATAGGTTGAATGAGTTGTTCACGCGTAACTTTCGCTTTCGGCAAGAGGATAATTGCGGGTATACCTGCTGCAGAGGCATAAGCAGCCAGAGCCGCGGAGGTGTCGCCGGTCGAGGCACACATAACGGCACGGATGTTTCCAGATTCGGCGATGATCTGATTAACCATTGAGACAAGGACTGTCATTCCGAGGTCTTTAAAGGAACCGGTGTGGCTATTGCCGCACTGCTTGATCCACAGGTCGTGTAAGCCGAGTTGCTCGCCGAATCGTTCTGCCCAGAAGAGATTGGTGCCGCCCTCATACATAGAGATGATGTTATCATCATCAATGTTTGGGCAGACGAGTTCCTTTTTCCCCCAGACCCCGCTCCCGTAAGGGTATTGTGTGCGTCTATAGCGCTGCTCAAAGAGGGATTTCCAATCAGCCGCACTGCGCTGCTTCAGTCCGTCCATGTTGTGTTGGACTTCTAACAATCCATCACAATTTCTGCACCGATAGATAATTTCAGTGAGTGGATAGGTCTCATCACAGCCTTCACTGCACTGGAACCATGCATCGTAATTCATTGCTCAGCACTCTCCTCCATTATTTGTGGAAGTAGGTTTTCGGCGGGATCACTCCCGTTTGGTGTGGTAAGAAGTTCGTCGATTTCATCAAGTGAGGGCAAATCAGAGGCATCCTTCAATCCGAATTGTTGCAGGAACTCGTCGGTTGTAGAAAAAAGTAGGGCGCGCCCCTCTTTTCTGCCAGTGATGCGAATCAATCTTTTCTCTACGAGCGAGTTGAGGACGCTGTCGCTGTTTACGCCGCGAATTGCTGCGACATCGGCACGCGTGATAGGTTGTTTGTATGCGACGATTGCGAGCGTTTCAAGCGCGGATGGCGACAGCGTAACGCGAACTTGTCGGGTATAAAATTTCTGTATCCATTCTGAATATTCCGGGCGCGTGGACACTTGGTAGCCATTCGCTATTTCAACGAGGTGAAAACTTCGATCTATTTCTTGGTACTCGTCCTGGAGTGCGGTGAGTGCTTTTCGGATAGCACGTTTGCCGATGTCTGGCAGCGCGTCTTGGAACTGTTCTATGGAGATGGGTTCGCTCGCTGCAAATAGAATCGCTTCCAAGATTGACTTAAGTTTTTGTTCCGACATGAGATCTACTTCTTCTATCGAAACAACAGTAGTAAGATTATCAGAATCCATAAACATAGTTCCTAATAGCGGCGTTCTTCTGAACGCGGGGTTTCTACGGTTGGCGGTGGCGCGATCTCGCGATCTGGCGGGTGCTCCTGTTTAACGATATAGATACTCTCGAAATGGTCGGTTTGAACCGTAACGATTGTTCCTATCCGAATAAGTTCTAAAATGGCAAGGAATGTGACAATCCGATCCGTCTTGCTTGAAGATAACGGGAACAACTCATCGAATAGCAGTTGGTCTGCAATCTCCAACTGTCTCTCAATAAAGGCGATTTTATCTTCGACAGTGATCGTTTCTTCTTCGACTGTCTCGTATAATTCTTCGGCATCTACCTCCGCAATCCGGTCATTCACTGTCTTGAAAGCGGTCAGTAGATCAAACAAGGTAGCTCTAATCTCGAATGCGCGTGTCCCATCTAAATCTGCGTGCAGCTTGGGACTTCTATTATAGACCCATGTCTGTCGCTCGGCGTAAACATCAAGGACCTTAGAAGCCTCTTTAAAGCGTTTGTATTCCAAGAGTTGTTTAACGAGTTGCTCTTGGTCGCGGATCGGGTGTTCAGCGTTTGCGGTGAGTTGTGGAAGGATGCTCTGCGATTTAATATGCAGGAGCGTCGCTGCCATCACCAAAAATTCGGATGCCACGTCTAAATCGAGTTGCTCCATTAAATTGACATATTCGAGGTAGCGATCCGTGATTTGCGCGATTTGGATATCGTAGATATCCATCTCCTCTTTCTGAATCAGATGGAGGAGCAGATCAAGGGGACCCTCAAAGCCCTCTAACTTGACCGAGTAGATCGGTGCTGTGGCAGTAGATGTGGTTTCCAAATGTTGATTTCCAAGGGTTTCAGTTGTTTCGGTTAGCATATTTGACGCTTTCAGCGTTGTAGATTCGGTAATCTTCTGAAGATGCCCGGTGCGGTTCCAAACCGCACCTACCGGGCCGGGGTGTCCAAAATTTTCATCGTAAGCCGACGATTTCGGCTATTAGATTGAATACTGCGTAGCTAATATCGGTCAAGAACCCGAATATATAGTTCGGTATGCCCAAGAGACTTGGCAGAAAAATGAGGCACATCAGAATCGGCATTCCGTATGGCATCAATTTTTCAAATCCGCGTGCTAAGTGTTCCGGTAGTAGACCTCTCACCACACTGAAGCCGTCTAATGGAAAGAGTGGGAGCATATTAAACGCGGCGAGAAAAATACTAATAAATCCCATCCTAATTAATTGCCTGTTAATCTCAAAATGCAGCTCGGATTCGGATGGATCAAATGAGGTAAATGCTATAAGTAGTTTAACCGCGCCTAAGATCACGAAAGTAAGCACAATATTCATGAACGGCCCAGCTGCGGCGATCAGCATCAGGTCTCGCCTCGGATTCTTCAGATTGTAAGGATTCACCGGTACTGGTTTTGCCCACCCAAAAAAGGCGCCTCCGAAAAACGAAGCGATTAACGGTAGTATAATTGTCCCGATCATATCAATATGTACACCTGGATTGAGTGTCATGCGTCCTTGATCGCGGGCGGTTGGATCACCTAACATGTTTGCGGATTTGGCGTGTCCCCACTCATGGAAGGTTAACAGGACAATAAACTGTGTAACCAAAAGTATTGCTGCAAAAGGATCAAAATTAGCCATTATTATTTATTTTCTGTAAGTGAGAATATCCTTCTTCTTTTTTTATTATCTCTCCATCTAACTGTGCAGCGAATAGTTTCCAGAGTTGCGTTTTAAACGTCTCTCCGGGTTTTTGACCAAACGCGATCAAATCTTTCCCAGTGATAAAGGGTTGAACCTTGCGAAGCACGAGAAGGTATTCTTTTATTTTTTCGCGTTTCCATTCCGGCACGGTTGCATCTACATAACCGAGTACTAATGCTTCGATTGGATACGGTTTTAACAACTGGTAAATCTCGCTCGGCTTTACTGTTTCCGTTAACGGCGTAAACGTCTGTTCCAACTGTCTATAAGCAGTGAGCGGTGTTTGCACGCGATAGAGATTCCCTTCTCCACATACGTAGGTTCTCATGTTATCATTATCAACGATGCACCACATTCCGTTTTGGTGTTCGATAGATGTGTTCTTCGACAACGGGAATCCGAGTTTTTCAAAGGCAGAACCTGTCACCTTTTCAAGCGAAACGTTGTGTTTCATTGCCTGAGAACGGCTTACCAATCGCTGAAGTTGATGCTCTAATATCAGTCTAAAACTGATGGCTTCAATTTGGTATATCGGTCTATCAGTGCCGAAGAGAGTCATCCATCGGACGCGTTCTGGCTGAAACGTTTCATCTCCGAGGTGCGTTGATGCCCAAGAGACTGCCTGTTCTGCCTTCTTAGGATTGTATGTGAACGTAGCCGATATATTCGAGTCAGTAGCGATAATTTCCCATACACCGAGTTGTGTGAGGTGTTCTACAATTTTGGCTGCGTGCTTCTCAAGAAGTACCCTATCAATTTCGTTGCGTATCCGTTCACCGCTGAGTTGTGGTAATATCGGGAGAGCTTCCCGAATCAGAATTTCATCGGTTTCAGCGATACGGAAGTCGTAACGTCCAGCATACCGCGCAGCGCGAAAGATACGCGTCGGATCGTCTATGAAACTCCGATTGTGGCGTACCCGAATGATGCCTGTTTCAAGGTCTTCCTGACCACCTGTTTTATCAACGATAGTGCCGAAAGCATTTATATCTAAGCGCATTGCCAGGGCGTTGATTGAAAAATCTCGTCGATGCAAATCGTCGGTGATTGTCCCGCTTTGCACTATAGGTAACGTGCCTGCACCTTGATAAGTTTCACTACGTGCGGTGACAAAGTCTACTTTGGGCAGGTCGATATTTTCAGGTGTGACGGTTGCAGTGCCGAATTGTGGATGCACTTCCAATGTCCCGTTCCACCGCTCACAGATCGTTTCTGCAACTCGGATTGCGTCTCCTTCTACAACGATGTCGATGTCAAGACTCGGTCGTTTGAGCAAGAGGTCCCGGACAAATCCGCCGACGAGGTAGACGTTTTTTCCTGCAACTTCACCGATTTCATATAACAGATTTAAGATCGGTTCGGGGATATTAGGTATCATTTTTCTCTTGTCGAACGAGGTTGCAGAACCGCATCCTATCTGAAGGAGAGTTACATCTTTAGGATACTTACACGAACGCGAACACACGCGTCGGTGCCCCGGAACTCCGTGCTAACTTTAGGGGCGCGATGACGACATAGAAATGCGTTGGGAGTTGACTCAAATTGCACAGATCTTCAACGTGCGGGATCCCGGCTCCGAGGAAAACGAGATGTGCGGGCGGTAAACCGTCATGTAACGGTGGGTGCCCTGCTACCGAGTCAATACTACATGCGTCTGTCCCAATGACTTTTATGCCTTTTTCAACGAGGAGTTCGGCGGCATCTTCGCTGAAACCTATCCACTCTCGGTTGAAGTTATCTTGGTAGACGAATCTGTCCATCCCGGTTCGCATAAAGACGATGCTATCTTGTGGGATTTCACCGTTTTCGGCTATCCACGCCTTAACGTCTTCGGCGGTCACAGCGTCGTTAGGTTTCTTAATCGCTGAAAAGTCCATCAGGACGGCATTTCCGGTCAGTTTCTCCTTTGGAATCTCGGCGATAGTTGCGCCGCCGGGGTACATTAAGCAGGGGGCATCCATGTGCGTAGAGTAGTGTCCAGACGTGTCAATCCGGCTTTCAAAGTAGCCATCTTTTTCCAACGTCGCTTGGTCATAAATTTTGGCAGGATCAATTGGCAGCTCGCATGGACTCTTTTCATCGACCACATAAGACAGATCCAGCACGTCCTGAAAGTCAAGGTGCATTTAGTGTTCTCCTTCTAACAAACCTGTCGCCCTTATAAGGCTATGATATGTAGTATAACACATCCACTTGAAATATTCAAGGAAATCATATCTCGCGTCCGCCAGAAAAGTGCATCCGTTTTGATGTATAAATGAAAACTATTTTGCCCGGAAGGAAGACTATGCGGGATAAGATCATTTACAGACATTGGCAGCCCGGTGATGATGACGTAATTTTGGAGCTGTTAGTGCCGTCAGGACAACTTAGCAGTGAAGACAGTTATCGAAATAAGTTTAGGAATTGGTCCGTTGAAGCGGAAGGGATTTGTTTGGCTTTTGTTGGTGGAAAAGCTGTTGGACACGTATTAGGCATGTCCGATTCATTCCTCGTTGAGAAAAAGATTCAGAAATTTGGTTGTGTAGGCCTTGTATATGTTGATCCAAATACGCGTCGGCAAGGTATTGCGACCCACTTGATGCACCAGTTACATGCATACTTCCGGAAAAAGGGGTATCGCGGGAGCATTCTTGATACAGATGAAGAAGCAGCTATTCGATTGTATCAGAAAGTTGGTTATCAGCAATTTACACAAGATTTGCAAACGCAACTTCCACCAAATCAGAAAGCATCACAACTCAAATGGGAGGAAGTGAACCTAAGCGATTTAAGTGCTTTACCTCAGTTGGATGAGAAGTGGGCAAAACAGAATTTTCCGGTTAGCTGCGATCGACAAAGCATAAAAGTGCATCAGTATAATATGGGTGGGTACCGTATTTTACGTCGTGGTCAAAACATTATTGGTTATGCAAGGTGGGATGAACCTTCAGAATATTATCCATACGGATTAATCCGTGATCCTATCGTGCCAGAGATGGATCCGATGGAAGTTATTGCATCGCTCCAATCGGCAATACCGACAATCCGCACTTGGCAAACAGCGGAAGGCGGAAGGTATGAGGCACCACTTCGATCATGCGGTTATACATTTGAACCCACAACAACCGTTATAATGCTCTCATCCTTCGGTCAGGAAATTGATTTGACGGGATACCACCGAACCGCTTGGTGGTAAAATTGATAGGTAGTTAAGAAAAAATTAGAGGAGACATAATGCGTAATACAATTACTTACAGACATTGGCAACCCGGTGACGATAACGCAGTTTGGGAGTTGTTGTCAACAGGGCCCTTCAATATCAGCAGAGATTACTACCGAAAGAAGTTTAACGACGGATATCTCGAACCAGAAGGCGTTCGTTTAGCATCTGTCAATGAAAGAGTTGTTGGACATGTATTCGGTTCAGAAACTTATATGTATCTTGAGGGTAAACCCCAAGATTTTGGGATGGTAACAGTTATGTATGTTGCCCCTGATATGCGTCGTCAAGGTATCGCCACCCGATTGATGCAGGAACTGAATCCGTATCTTGAGCGGAAAGGTTATCGAGGATGTATTCTTGATACGGACACAAGAGAAGCGTATCAATTATATCGGAAGATCGGATGTCAAGAGGTTACAAGGGAGGTACGCACGCAACTCTCGCCACGTTCCGATGCTTCCGAACTCAGATGGACGGAGGTAAATCCTGAAGATTTTGATGTTTTGCATGATATTAAAAAGAGATGGGCAGACCAGAATTTTCCTGTGTACTGGAATCCTGAATATCCAGAGGTGCATCAGTTCAATATGAAGCAATATCGCGTTTTACGTCGCGAAGGAAGCATCGTCGGTTATGCAAAATGGGATGAGTCTTCAAAACACCATCCGCAAGGCTTGGTGCGCGACCCGATGGTGCCAGATGAAGACCCGATGGCGGTTATTGCATCGGTGCAAGCAGCGATTCCTGCACCACGTGCTTGGAAAACAGCCGACGGAAGTAGATATGAAAATCCGCTCCGTTCCCTCGGTTGCATGCTCCGACCGACAGAAAAAGTAGAGATGTTATTGTCCTTTGGTACTGAAATTGATTGGAGTGGACTTACACGGACGCGACCTTTTTGGTAGTTGATTGCTAAACGCTACTGATTCTGTGATTGCGTATCATTAAAATAATTCAATAGGGTGTTATGCAAGACACCATTTGTCGCGACTAATGAAGCGGTATCTTTAGTGATGGCTTGTCCTTGTATATCTGTTACCTTCCCACCGGCTTCCCGCACGATAACGGTAATAGCGGCGATGTCCCAGATGCTAATCGCTGCTTCAACGACAGCATCCACTCTTGCAGAAGCCACAAGGTGGTACATGTAAAAATCGCCAAATCCTCTTGTGCGTGCAGCGTCATTGATGAGATTATAAACGCCGGGAAAGGTGCCTTTTTCTACAAACCACTTCAGGCCCCCGTGGCATACCATTGCGTCCTTAGGTTGCGCTACATCGGACACCTGGATCGGTTCGCCGTTCAGGAAAGCACCACTTCCTGCCTCTGCATAGAGGCGTTCGTTCAAAAGTGGTGCATTGGAAACGCCGAGGATGAGTTCCTCACCTTTCATCAGCGCGATCTGCGTGCCAAAGATCGGGATTTTACGGATGTAATTTTTTGTGGCATCAATCGGGTCAATAATCCAGACGTATGGTGAATCTCCTTCTTCGATGCCATACTCTTCACCCAAAAACCCGTGGTCGGGAAATGCTTGCTTGATAGTTTCGCGGATGGCTTTTTCCGCGCCTCTATCAGCGAGGGTGACCGGCGTTTCATCGGCTTTCATTTCAACCTTCATGGTATCGCCAGTATAGTAGGCGGTAATAATCTCTTCAGCATTTTTGGCTGCTTCCAATGCAACCTTTAAGAATTGGCTGGGCATAAATGCTCCTATCTGGTATGTGAAACAGGACTTACGCAAAGCGCAATGAATTGCGCTACTACGAACCGGACTGCTTTTGAGAAACACACGTCCTTCCAACGTATATTTGTTTGTAGTAAGGCGATTTATCGCCTGTCTGCGTAAGTCCTATGAAATTGAAAGGCACAATAGAAGGTGCCAACTACGTTCTACCGGAGTGAAACTGCTGGGCAATAAAGTCCTTTCCGTTCTCGGTACCACCACGTCCCTTCCGAGCGTTTTGTGGCGATGTCGGTAAAATGATAATCGTAAAGCGTTGCGCGAACATATCGAGGCGGCGTGTCAGGAAACGGATTTTCCGCCAGCAGCTGCAAGACTTCAGGTTTACCTTGTAGCAGTGCCCCTATAAAATGGGGGAACCAAGGCGTATTTCGATAACTCCCGCGAAGCGCTGCAAACCACATCTGCCAATCCAGTCTCGGTTGATGCGGTGCAACCCATTTGGGTGCAGTTGTGAGTTCGCCGGGTTTCCATCGGAAACGGTAGGTTTCCCATGTTATGCGGTCGTTGCTACCTTCAACAATAATTTCTGGACGCGATTCGGTCATATCTGCGAAGAGTCCATAGGTATTCACACTCCGAAAAGGTCTAATCCAAGCGACATCAGGAAATCGTACATCTCTAAAGAGTTGCCCGCCGAATCGGACACCACTCAACACAAAGAGAAGCATTGCCACGACTGCGATACAGACACGCCTGTATCGGTGAGGCGAGTTTTCGGCGGGTTGGAACCTCGGCATGAATCTTTTGGATAGTAGACCTTTCCACGTTACATCGTCAATGAGCAGGAGGCACAGCGCGACTGTCAGTAAATTAAAAAAGCAGTAGTTTCCTGTCAATAAGATCAGGACTTGTAGTCCAATCAATCCGATACATCCAATAGTCCGTAACCGTCGTGGTGCGAAAATGAGAAACGGGATGACGAGTTCAACGGCGAACATACCGATAACCGAGATTTTGTGCAGCCACTCCGGTAATTGATGCGCATACCATCCGATCCATGTCGGTAACGGCTGCGTTTCATAGTGGAAATTGAGCGCAGTGAGGTCTCGCCACACCGCATCACTCACAAGTTTGACGAATCCGGAGGCGAACATTAACCGGAATAAGAGCCACCGTAGGAGCCATAGGAACGCACCGGAAGTTTCAGACACACGTGTGAACGCATCACGGATTCGCAGCGGTGCAAAAAATATTGCTAAAAGACCCACCTCTAAGAGCAGTACATCCCATTGGAAACTAAGAAAGGCTTGACCGACTGCCACAAGCGACAGATAGAACATCCATAAACCGATGAGCGTAGCCGTCGGCAAGAAACCTGCGATTAAGATTAAAGACAGCACAACACCGCCAGCACATAGGAAATGGAGGCAAGCATCTGAGGGGTTCAACCAAAACAGTGTTGGCAGAAGGTAGTAGCCTTCGGTTCCGATTTGTTGACGAACAGCGGCTAAATACTGTTCTGCCGGTAAAATTCCGTTGCTCCCAATCAATCCGTGAATCTGTACCCATAAAGATAGAAAGGCGATGAGATAGATACAGCCGAGTCCGCGTAGAAACAGCCAGCGCGAGAGATAGAACGTTGTTCGCTCGGTATGTGTTCCCCAGAACCAGCGCGTCAATGTAGAGAAGAATGGACGGTGCAGTGCAATAAAGCGGTAGACTCCCTCTGACACACTCTTGAACCCAAACAGATGATAGTAGCACCAGAGAAGTAAGCCGTTATTCAAAGCACGAAAAACAGCCTCTGCACCGCTCAAAACTGTGCTGTTCTGTAGGATTAACTGGACTGCGTTCTCAAACGCTGAAAGTGGTATTTCGGGGAATTCTGCAGCGACTTCTTGGAACGGCGCGTAGTCGATTCGATCGCCGGTGATGTGTTGCCATTGGGCAACCCAGTATCGGCAAAAATCGCAGTCATTATCGTAAACAAGGAGCGGTTTGCTGCTTTGTGGATGCATCAGAAATTTTCAGGAGGTGCGCCAACGCCTATAACTTTATACTTAGCATTAATGGTCAATTCCATGCCTTTTGAATTTTGGCGATCGCTTCCACAATCTGGTCCATATCCTTTTCTGAGCCGAGAAAGAGATTTTGGAAAAGCCATACGCTCTGTTCACAAACTAAGGCAGCGTTTGGACAAGGCAATGACCGGATGAGGTGCGGATATTTCGCTGCGACGTGTGCCATTCCGGGTTCCTCCGAAAGTGGGGAACGGTAGCCGATGGAACAGGGAATGCCTTCAGCAGAAAGTGCATTGACAAACTCCTGCCGGGACTTGCCACCGAAACCTTCAGGATTATACTTCAGGCAGTAGAGGTGATAACCGTGCTTCGTAACCCAGGGTGCCAGTTGTGGGGGTGTAATACCGTTGATTGCGTCTAAAGCGTCGGAGAGATAGGCGGCATTCCGATTACGGCGGTCGGTTTGCGCCGCTAAGCGTTCCAACCGCACGAGCAGGATTGCTGCGAGGTATTCTGAGGGTCGGTAGTTCCAGCCGAGTCGTGGGTATTCCCATCTTGCACCACCGGGGGCACGTCCTACGTTCATAAAAGCACAGACCCGGTCGTGAATGTCTTTGTCGTTTGTTGTGACCATGCCACCTTCACCGGAGGTTAGATTTTTCGATGCTTGGAAACTAAACGCGCCGACATCGCTGAGAGATCCGACCTTCTTTGTTTGGTATTCGGCACCGTGTGCCTGTGCACAGTCCTCAATGATTGCGAGTTGGTGACGTTGGGCAATCTCTTGTAATGTCCCCATATCTGCGGGATGGCCGCCGAGATGGACGGGCAAGATTGCACGCGTTTCTGGACCGATAGCCGCTTCAACGCCGGCTGGATCAATCGTAAATGTCTCTGGCGAGATGTCTACGAACACTACGGTGCATCGGCGTTCCAAGACAGCACTTGCCGTTGCTACAAACGTATAGTTCGGCACGATAACCTCACCACCATCGCTGAAGCCATCGAGATCCAGCGCACCGGCTAAGGCGGCACTAATTGAATCGGTGCCGTGTGGCATGAAGAGTGCGTAGTTTGTTCGAGTATACTGCGCGTACTGGTCACCGAAACGCTCAATCATCGTGCCACCGGAGCCTTCGCTCCCGCTCAAATAGACCTCTCGGAGCAGCGGTTCGATTTTCGATTCCCACTCCTCGGTTGTCGCGAGGGGCCATGAGGACCACGGTTCGCTTTCTATGTTGCGGACAGGTGTGCCGCCTGAAATCGCTAATGGGTTGGACATACGGATCTCCGATTTTCTCTATCAATGAACAACGGTAACGTCGTTACCGAAATGTATTTGACGTTTTTTGGCGTTCCTTGAGGGGCATGAAAACAAAGTTTTGTTTCTCGTGGTTAAAGGAAATTCTTCTGTGAGGGTCACTCACATTCAATTACGCTGTTAAGTGTACTATGCTATCCAAAACGCTGTCAAGGGAAAAGCAGTGTTCAGATAAAAGACAGGGAGTAATTGAGAACTAAAGGAGTATAGTCGTGATACCAAAGACGATGCCTGCCAAAATTGCCCCTGCGATAGCGTCAATCACATAGTGGAATCTACCGTAAACAGTGCCGAGCGTCAGCCCTACACACATCGGCAGTAGAATCAGAAATGCTGTGCTATCATAACGCAGGGCACAGAGCAGTACAGTTACGGATAACGAAACGTGCGAACTTGGGAACGCCGTGCCTTTCGAGGAACCTCTTGAGACGGCTAAATGTGCCAATCGAAAGAAAAAACCTTCGGACAGTTTACCTTGAATCTTTTCAAACAGGTATCGGGGCCCGGTGGTAGGTAGAAACGGATAACAGAGTAGACTCAGATTAAACGCCAATGTCTCTGCAAAGACTGTTTCTTGGAACGGACCTATCCGCCCGCTGAAATAGAGCCATGCCGCTAAAAACACAGCCATGACGTAGTAACTAAAATAGCAGAGGTGTAAAATTTCTGATAGGATCATGGAAGGAAATCGATCACTCCATTCAAGACATGGCATCCCTTTAAAGACCCGTTTTTCCCAATAGATCAGCGTTTCATCGAAATAACGTTGAAACACCATCTGCGTCAATTTTTTTATCTCGATATAGAAAAGCGCGATCGTGGAGAGTGGGTACCAATCCCGTAGGAATTGGAAAATTAAGGGTGTATATTCATTAGTGAATGTCAGTGATACAATGCCAATAATACAGAGCAGGCGTGCCAGCAAATAGAGATACCAACGTGCAACATTTTTGCGGAAAATCAGGACGAGTACACCTGTGAATGCTAAGTAGCCGATCGCAACCCAATCGTAAGGGAGAAAATTCATGGTAGGATCTTTCGTGTGAATTTATTTTCGGATTTTACTATATAATCCTAAAAAAATTTGCTAAATTCAGGAATTAATGTTAATATTATTTTAGACTCTCAGACTCTGAAAGGTTATTAATGTTTACCAACGCGAATGTATTTCCTTCCTATCTCGCCCTCTCCAAAGTGACATTGCGGCAAATGTTCTGGACCCGGCGAACTGTACTGATTCTGATCGGCTGCGCTTTATCGCTTGTTATCGCTCTCATATTCCGGTTTACGGTGGGCGGTAGGGTAACGGTCAACGGATTCATACCACAGATAACGCTAATTCTGTATGGACTTTTGGTGAACCTTTGCGCGATTTTTTACGGGACCGCAATCATCTCCGATGAAATTGAGGGTAAAGGCTTAACCTATCTTCAGATGCGCCCGCTCCACAAATCGACAATTCTGCTGAGTAAATTCGCAGCGTACCTTGTCGGCACGCTTGCTATTATAGGCGGATCCCACCTGATTTTAACCTGTATTGTCGCGACACACTCAAAACTCGATAAGAATATATTATATCACATAGGCATGAGTCTGCGCTATACTGGATCAATGGCATTGTCATTGTTAGCGTATGGGGCACTTGCTGCCGCATTAGCAGCGAAGTTCAAGCACCCTGTCCTCTGGGGATTGTTGTTTGTGATGGGGTGGGAACGTATTACTGCAGCACCATTCATGCAGATGGGAATCAAGAGGCTCTCTATATCACACTACCTTTTGAGTGTATTTCCGCGTTATAAGCTGTCTCGGGGCTTATTAGATGACTTTTTAGGAGCATCCCCGCCGCCAGCGTGGGTAGCACTCCTCGTAATTTTGCTTCTAACGGTAGGATTGCTGTGGCTCGCTATCCGAATTTTCCGAGAACGGGAATACTTGATGTAAAATGAGCTGTGCTCGTGACTTCCATCAACTACCCGCTTTGAGAACTCTGGCAGTTTCACGCGACACAATTAATTCCTCATTCGTAGCGACAACCAAAATCTTAGCACGGCTGTTATGTGCTGAGAGGTCAGCCTCGCCGGTCACTTGCTCATTTTTCGCGGCATCCAAGTGAATGCCGCACCACTCAAGTCCACCGCAAATCTTCGCGCGGGTTGTAGCACTTTTTTCACCGATGCCGCCAGCAAAAGCGATTACATCCACGCCACCCAGTGCGGCGATATACGCGCCGATATACTTCTTCACACCGTAAACGTAAGTATCGAGTGCTAAACGGGCATTATCATCGCCTGCTGCGATTGCTGCCTCTACATCGCGCATATCGCCACTCGTGCCGGAGATACCTTTTAATCCTGAATCCTCAATCAATTGACGACGAATCTCATCGGTAGAGACCCCTTCTTTGTCGAGCATATAGAGCACCGCAAACGCATCTAACTCACCACAACGGGTAGACTGAATCATCCCGTATTGCGTAGAGGTTCCCATTGAGGTATCAACAGATTCACCGTCTTTGATGGCACAGAGGGATGAGCTGCCACCGAGGTGACACGAGATAATGCGCAGCCCTTCTCCTGATTCCCGTCCAAGCAGCTGCGGCACGCGTTCAGAGATATAGCGGTGGGACGCGCCGTGATAGCCGTAACGACGGATGTCGTGTTGCTCTACCCAGAAGCGAGGCACCCCGAATTCGGCGGCGTAATCTGGAATTGTTTGGTGGAACCATGTCTCAAAGACTGCGACGAGTGGTGTCGCCGGTAGCAGTTCTTGAAAGGCGCGGATAGAGGCGATGTAAGCGGGATTATGCATCGGCGCGAGCGGCGTGGATGCCTCCAGTGCTGCGATCACATCCTCGGTAATCCGTGCCGAACGCCAATAGCCTTTAGCGAGAATCGTTTTGAATCCAACCCCGTCCAATTGTCCTAAGTCCTCAAAGCAACCGACTTCGGCATCGGTAATTAGCTCCATTGCGTGTGCGATTGCTGCCGTATGTGTCGGTGCATCAATTTCGCCTTCGCGGGTAGGCTTCCCCGGCACGGCATGCGTAAAGGCAGACGGTGAATTACCGATGCGCTCCACGCCTCCCTTGACTAAAGAAGTCGTGGTCTCCATATCAATAATTTGGTATTTGAACGAGGTGCTTCCTACGTTGGCACAGAGTATATGCATGTGTTTTTTGTCTCTCTTATAACTGAGTGGACAGTTGCTCTAATTATAGATAAACTCATAATAGTTATCCTTATCTAAATATTATTTCTTTAAACCCTTTTAAATACCATTTGAATTCATAATAACCAGCCACTGCCACTATATAATGTCTCATATCATCAATAAACGACATAAAAGTTTCTGGTTCGTTAACACTCTTATTATGATATTCAACAGCGAATTCATACATCTCATCCAGTTTTTGAGCTTCTTCCTCATCTTTGGGTTTATGCACTTTTGCACGAAGTGCTTTTGAAGTGCCAAAACTATCAAGGAAACAACCTACATAATCATATTCGGAACAAGCTTCTTCTATACATGAATATCTATCGTTGATAAAATATCGATAAATTAGTTTTTTCATTTTAGATGTCCTCTTCAAAAATTTTTGAAAAAACTTCGCTCATGTAAAGACTATGTGCTAACGAAGATTTAAAACCCATGTGGTGACTGCTTTCGCAAAAATAATCGCACTTACTTTTGACATGAGCCAAAAACTTTTTTGATGCCCACTTTTAAGGGAACCACCTAATGTTTTATTTTTGTTTGACAGCGCCCCAAGTGGTGATGTTCACCTTTCGTTTTCGTGGCGATGCTGCAACAATAGCTTCCATTGCTTTTGCTTTCACTATAAGTAAATCCACCTCGTCTGTTATACCGTCATTATTCAGATCTGTGTCATACTTCACGGAGTTTTGCATACCACTACGCACAATTAAAACATCATACAGGTCAATATAACCGTCATCGTTTACATCTGCATCTATATCAGTTTTTGTATTTACCATTATAAGGTCAGGACGTGATGAAACTTCATTTGAAGCGTTAAGAATTTCCGCACTTTCTATACTCAGTTCTAAGTCACGGAGTTTACCTTCAACACCTGGGACAACTTCTCTTACTCGATTCATAAGGTAATTAGATTTTCCTGTGATATGATCTAGATCCAACGCATGTCCAATTTCATGAGCGGTAATAGTTTCTATATTGAGCTTATCTCCTAAACCCCACGGCATAATAACGTAATCTTTGCACCGAACATCACTAGGATCGTTTACTTTTGCAAAACATTTCTGTTCCATAACACCTGGAAGCCCTAGCCAATCATATCTACCCGCAAGAAATATAACTTGGATATTATCTTTATGCCAAGCACTCCGATTCGGAATTTCGGCTCGCAGATCGTTAAGCTCTTTATAGGCGGCATATCCTTTCTTTCCATGCACAACAACAATATCTTTATTAAATTCAAATGTTTTAGGATCAAACCCTAATCTATCCATTTCAGTGGCGAAGAATTTTTGTCCTTCAGCAACATAATCCACTATTTTCTTTAAATCCACCTGCTGGTCTAAATCGTCAACATCTTTTGGTACGAAATATATTAATTCTATAACAGGTTGTGCAGATACTGAACACACCAACACAAAAAACGCTAAAAAAACGCTAAAAACTCTTAAATTCAAACAGGTTCTTCGTTTAAGACAATTCATGTTTTGTACCTCCGTTTAACATTGTTCACGTTAAATGTTTGACAAACGCTCGTTAATGTGGTAAAATTAAAAACAATGAGCATAAAGATAGGACTTACGCATTTTTGCATGAGTCCTTACATAATAAGCACTGCAAGCGGGGTTTGGAACCTCGCCTTCTATAGATGTGTCATTAATTGTAGGTTTTACTATAAATCAAGACAGATGCGGTTCAATTACTTGCTCTACGCCTTTTGATTTCGAGGCATGCGCTTGCATCTAACCAGAAAAAATTCACGAGCTCCGCCTCTCCCGTTCTTCGATGATCGCACGACTCCCCAGATTATCCTCGGGTCTTACGCCTTCCTCTAATAGAAGTTGTTGAAGCTCTTCTGCCGTAGGGATTTCAACATCAGAATCGGGTTTTCCGAGTGTATTTTCAATTGATGGACGCAATCTTTCCCTTTGTGCTTGGGAGCGAGCTACTCTTATTGCTTTGCGCTCCTCGGGTGTGAGCGATTTCATGAGTGGGGCTTGAAGTTTGATTAACTCTTTTTTTATCTCTGCTAAATCCCATTCAAGCTGATCAACTTTTAATTAGTTCCGTTAGAGTGGCTATCATAACACTTACTCCTTCCGTTTATTAGGCAGGCAAATATGGAAATTTGTTCTTATTACTTTGAAGACTTTTACTTACGCACTCTACTCAAAACCTTATGATAAAATACCCAAGTATTGTGGAATCCTCTTCTTCTGTTACGGTTTGCTCCTCTGAAAACTACAACATGAATAGTACCGTTCAACCCAATCTACGTGCTTAAAGGAAATAGAACGAACAGGTACAAAAAAGTTATACACCATTACCGACATAGGAAATTGGGAAATCATTCCATTTCCGGCCCTGCAAAGTTCTACCCTTTCGCTTTTTATTACGACCGCCCCACTGTTTGAAGAAGAAGGGAACATCAGCTTGCTGGCATTGATCCCGAATGTCAATTACCCATTCCTCTTGCATAGGACGCGCATGAGGACCGGATTCTCCACCAACAATAACCCAATCTATGTGAGTTAAATCAAGGTTTGGAAGTGCGCCGATCAATGGTTCAAGAGAGAGAAATTTGACATGAGCATCCGTTTCTCGCAAATGGTCAATGCGGAATGTGTAATCTTGATTTTCAACACTGACTCCCATCCACACATTTTCGGGCCATTGTATTTCACTGCTAAGTTTAACCAAATGTTCTGATCGCTTCGTAAGCACTTGAAAATAATGCTGTTCCGCTCTGCTCATCGTGTCAAAAACATCCAGAATAAAATCTAACGGAACATCTTCATGGAATAAATCACTCATGGAATTAACAAAGATCAACTGAGGTTTTTTCCATTTCAACGGTGCATCAAGCAGTTCTCGAACAAGCCTCACCTCATTTGACCATTTTGGTCCCGCCTTAGTCATTTTCGCAAGACCTTCATAAGCCAACCCCTTTTTTGAAAACCTCGCTGCGATTCGTTCGGCGTAACAGAACCGACATCCTTCAGAAACGCGGGTGCAGCCTCTAACTGGATTCCAAGTTGATTGTGTCCATTCAATTTTGGATTTGGTCGCCATTTTGAGGGCCCTCCCTTGGTGGGAATGTTACTTTGACACTTGGCCCAAATGTAACATTTCCTTTTCTTTTTTGGCGTTTACTTGCTGGTGGTTCGGCTTGGATTTTTCCGTCAACTTCAAGTTTGGTAAGACATTCTTTGTAGCTCTTCTCAATATATCGCGTGCCAACGCTGAAACGATTATAGTGCTGATCTAATATCTGTTTCACCGTCACTGTTTTTCCGGCAAAATATTCCATTAACATATCAGCCAAATCCTCAAGTGGACGTGAGTACTGAAATAAAAAAGATTGATGGTGGGTCGCGGGATTATATTCAAACGAAGGAACACCCTCATCTAAGTTAGTGCTTTCTTTCGCCATGATCTCTTTCATAATTTCATAGCCTTTTCTATGCTTAGAAACGAAGATCAAATGGTGGCTTGAACGCGTACCACGATCGTCTTTGAAGCGAAATGGTAAAACATATTGCCCTGCTTTTTCTTTCAGCGATTGGGATATTGAATCAATTATGAATAACTCGCGGTCGGATGATCTCATAGGCGGCAGATTTTGGAGCTCATCTACTCGCTCTTTTCCAAAAAGTGCAACCATATGCCCCTCAACAGCTTTATTATTAATGCCCATACTGATGCGATTGTAATTAAAAAAGAATATACAATCACATCCCCAGTTTTTAATTAAAGAACTAATCAATTGGCGTGACAATCCTTTGTACCCAAACGGATCTACGAAAAATAGAGTTGGTATTGTTTTCATAGACTCGAAATCTTTAGCAAGTTCTTCATTAACTTCCCTGTTTATAACGCGGGGTTTCCACTTGAGCATACTTACCTCTGGACTTGAGTCAATCGCATCTCGAAGGTCTTGAACATGCTCAGGATTCATATCGTTAAAGACACTAACGAGCATATTACGTATGTCGTCATCTTCAGATGCTTTCTTCAGGACAAGAAGTGGGGTGGAGTCTGTGCCGTCTTCGTACCTACCTCGACCTGCAAAAAGATCTACATAACCGATTTTGTTCTTTTTCCTTTTTTTAACCGCTGAAATTATAACTTTCGCCCAAGCCCAGAAGTATTTTTCAACAATTCTTGTCTTGACTTGTGACCGTTCCTTAGATTCATCAAAAAAAGAATTATCTTGCATGACTGCCTCTCTTATCAAATTAAAATTTATACATATATAATAACATATTTTTAATCAGTTTTCAAGTTTTTCTGAAAAATATTATAACCTAATGCACGACAGTCGACTCAAATCCATTCTATAACAAGGGCACTTCTTAGCACTTATACCAGTTTCCAAAACACAATAAAGGAATGTGCCTGCAACAGACACATTCCTTTTCAATTGCGACGTTATGCATATCATATCACACTTTTGGCAGTGTAGGCAATGTTAAACGCGGGCGTTCACCGAAATCGGGGAGTTGCGGTGGGTTCTCTTCCATCTGTCGGAGGAGCTCTTCAATCCCGCGGTCCAGCTGCGGATCGGCATCAGTGATATAATCCTGTGGACGGTAATCTACTTCGATATCTGGGTCTGTGCCGTAGTTCTCAACGTTCCAACCGACATCAACAAACCAGAAAGAATACTCCGGTTGCGTCGTTCCGCCGCCATCTACAAACGACTGATGCGGTGAGATACCGATAACACCGCCCCACGTGCGCTTGCCGATAAGTAGTCCCAACTCCATCAGCTTGAAACAGTGCGAGAAAATATCGCCATCAGAACCGGCGTTTTCATTGGTGACAGCAACCATCGGCCCCAAGACGGAAGCATCTGGATAGGGATGGGGTGTACCCCAGCGTGGTACGTCATATCCAATACGACGGCGCGCCAACTTTTCTAAAAGCAGCTGCGAAACATGTCCACCGCCATTGTAGCGTACATCAATCAACAGTCCCGGATAACTCACCTCAGCGAGAAAACCGCGGTGAAATTCTGCATACCCTCGCCGTCCCATGTCAGGAATATGGACGTATCCGACTTTACCGTCCGTCTTTTCGTGGACGTATCGTCGATTTTGTGACACCCATTCGCGATATCGTAACTCGCTTTCACCGCCCAACACTTTGAGCGTAACAACACGTTTTTCGCCATCGTTCGCATTTTGGAATGTCGCTTGAACCTCCTGATTTGCGAGATTCACGAGCAGTTCACCCGGTGAGACGGTTTTGCTGACACGCTGCCCGGCAATAGCGAGCAGAACATCTCCCTCGCGGACGTTAACCCCGGGTGTGTTGAGCGGCGAATCTTTTGTCGCTTCCCAAGCATCTCCCTGGGGAATATGGGTAATACGATAGCCGTTGCTTTCTGCATCGTAGGCATAATCTGCGCCGAGAAACCCTTGTGCATAGTTCGGCGAACTTCGGTAATCGCCGCCCATTTCATACGCATGTGAAGTGCCAAGCTCACCTTGCATCTCCCACATCAGGTCCGAAAATTCACGGCGCGTCGCGATCCGGTTGAGGAGCGGCAGATACCGTTGATACACATGCTCCCAATCCACACCGGACATATCCTCTGTCCAGAAGAAATCGCGCTGCAGTCGCCACGCCTCGCGATACATCTGGTGCCATTCGGCTGTAGGCACAACAGAGGCTTTGATACGATTGAGATCGATCCAACCCGTTTGTCGGCTCGGTCCACCTCTACTTTCGGGTTTCCCCGCCTCTACTTTCTTGCCAGCCCTGATAACCCGCAAACGGTTTCCGGCTACATAAACGAGCGTCTTCCCGTCACGGGAGAGCCGAAAGCCATCGATACCTGAAACAAGCGTATCCTTTTTCTGTTCCTTGAAGTCGTAGACGTGGAGGGTGCCTCTGGGTCCACCACTGCCATCACCACTGGACGGCGTATCTTCTCCCGGAAACGCGGTGAAAATCACTTTACCTTCAAGACCGGCAATTTGTCCGTAACGTCCACGTGGATAAGGGAAGGCGACGACGCGTTGTGAAATGCCTTCCACATCTATGGTGATCGGTTCAAGTTTATCTTTCTTCTTTTCAGATTTTTCGTCAGATGCCTTATCCCCATCGTCCTGCTTTTCTTCGTCATCCTCTTTGTCTTTATCTTCCTTCTCCTCTTCAAGCGGACGCGGTTCCGGCACGAATGGGTTGCCTAATTCCTTCTGCAAGGTTATCAACAAGGGACGCATCGCTGTAGGGAAACCGAGATCAAAGTGGAGTGCATCGTAGACAGGATTGAATTCTCGATAGGAGAGAAAATAGAGATATTTCCCTTCTGGGTCCCACGCGGGTGCGAAATCGCTGAATTCAGGTTCAGTGGCGAGCCATGTCTCCGCTGTTTCAATCTTGCAGAGTTTTATTGAGCGGGTGGTCTCTGTTGGTGCGAAACTATATGCACACCACTTTCCATCAGGGGACCAAGCTGCGCCTCGGATGCTGTGATAATGCCCTTTGTCGAGTGTCCGGAGTTCGTGCGTTTCCAAATCAATGTGCAGCAGCTCAAAACGGTGGTTGACAAGAAGCACACTATCATTTTCATCGTTCTCAGTTTGTGGAGAGACCGCAAGTTCCCGAGCATGCCCAATGTCAAGTGCGTCAAGGCGGATAATGTCAGCAGAGCCATCGCGGGTGTGAATTTCAAGTGCCTCCTCACCGTCAGCATCCGAGAGCGTAACGAGCCGTTTACCGTCATTGAGCCACTGCGTTAAGCGATAGCGTATCCCATCACGTTCACCGTGCTGAAGGACTGCGCCTTCCCAATTCGCCATTGTAAAGAGTTTACCACGTACAGTTAATCCTAACGCGTGGCCATCTGGTGTTGGGGTAAACTCTTGTAGGTAGCCCGACGCATTGACGAATTTGCGGTGTCTTTGGATGCGTGGACTCCTGAAGTCAACATCAACGCGGTTTTCAGCGTCACTCTCAAGATCATAAACAAACAGGTCCGCGCCAGCGTGGTAGACAATACGGGTTCCGTCCGTTTGCGCTAAACGGCAGTAATAGGTATCTTGGTGCGTGTGGCGTTGAATGTCTTCACCGGTAGGCAGGCAGGAATATATATTCCCAACGCCTTCGTGGTCAGAAATAAAATAGATCCGTTCCGCGATCCACATTGGGGTCGTGAAATTGCTATCCACAGGTTTGAGCGGTTGAAATTGCCCGTCGCCTTCAATGTCTATCCAGAGTTGTCCAGCGGTGCCACCGCGGTAGCGTTTCCAGCGTGCGGGTTCCCGCGTCAACCTGCCGATGACAACACCGCCAGTATCGCTAAAATCGATGTGGTTTGCGGGCCCGTAGGGTAGACGTTGGAGTTCTCCGCCTTGTGAATGAACTTTCCATATCCAGGGATCAAACGCTAACCCTGCGCCGCTTGAATAGAGAATATGCTCACCCTCCGTATCCCAGCCAATAATAGCTACATTACTTCCTTGATAGGTGAGCCGTTTGGCTTCGCCGCCGAGGGCAGGCATGATATACACCTCTGACGGTCCCTCTTCACGTCCTGAAAAAGCGAGTAACTCACAATCTGGTGATAAACGCGGGGACCCTGTAAGACCGAGATTCGATGTCAGCCGCCGAGCGACACCGCCTTCAACCGGAACTGTCCATAAATCATCTTCACATACAAAAACAATGGTATCCTGACAAATTGTTGGGGATCTATAATATCCTGACATTCACGCCTCCGTGTTAGATAGTTATATTTACGGGTGGGGTTTGAGTGCAGCTCACACCGCCCTTTATCCGCCCTTATCAAGGGGCAGGCGTGTACGCCGTAAAACCGCACCATACGTGTCAATTTATAGTAAAAACCTATAATTGTACTCTCAAACAGTCTGAATACCTATAACAGGCATTCAGACTGGCACAAACTAAAAGTTTATGCTACGAATACGTTTATTTATTTTTTGGATTCACTATAGTGTGTAGATTGCGCCTTAATTTGGTACCGGTATCTTCCGAGTAGCAGGTTAGACGGATTGACGAGCGAACTAAGGTGAGATTAGAAACCGCACCCATTAGATTTAAACCCAAATCGGATATAACAATTTATCCACTTCTCTTTAGTCTACCGACGCGTTTTGCGTACTTTTCACCGAGATGGAAGACCCAAAATCCGAGTGGGATGAGCAGCACACCGATGATGAGTAATAGAAGCAGATTTCCTAATTGGCTCTCAATTGATGCATTATCAAGCATCGCTGCACGAATGGATTTGAGGGTATAGGTCGCAGGCGAAATTTTGGAAATCGGCTGAAGCCATACCGGTAACACCTCAATTTCGTAGTAGATACCGGAAACCAACAATAGCATTGATTGGATGATACCGGTTGCGGCTTGTCCCTTCTCTGGAGAGAGTAAAGGGAAAATTGCTGCCATCAGTCCGATACCGATGAACGAGAGACTTGAGATAGCAACAGTGACTATCATTGTCAGCCAATTTGCGTTTCCTAAGTCGATATGTTCGCCGAAAAAGAGGGGCATTATCGCCAATACCAGACCCGTTCGTAACAGTCCGTATAGGATTGCAAAGAGGCAAGAGCCAACAAGGTGTGTGATGCGGTGGATGGGTGCCATGAAAGTATATTCGATCGTGCCTTCCCAGCGTTCCCACGTAATCGCATCGCTGACCTCGCGCATCATAATTGAGAGAAACCCCCAGATTAATGCGCCAATCACGAGATAAAGCACATCTTTACTGCTGCCACGCCCTACCATAATCAAGCCGATTGTTAGCGCATTAACAATGGAATAACTGAAAAAGAGTATTTCCCAACTCAGATACCGTTTCAGCAGATTAAAGTTGCGTTCAATGAACGCGTAGGAAACAATAGTTTCGCGTAGAAGACTCAGCACTGTTACGCTTCCTCCTCTATCTGCTTACCGGTCAATGCAATAAAGACATCTTCCAATGTCCCGGGCGCACCGTTCTCTGATGACGTGCTGGCGATGAGTTCCTCAACAGTTCCCTCCGCGATAAACCGTCCGTTATCAATAATCGCAATTCTATCACACAACTTCTCGGCTTCCACCATATCGTGCGTCGTCAAGACGATAACAGCGTTCCGTTCTCGACGTATTTCTTCAATAAAGGCTTGAACATCGCGCTTAGATTTCGGATCAAGCCCGGTTGTGGGTTCATCAAGTAAAAGGAGCATTGGGGTTGTCAGCAGCGCACGTGCGATAGCGACTTTTTGCTGCATGCCGCGCGATAGCGACTCCATCTCCTCGTCCATCCGATCCGGATCAAAGCCGAGTCTTTCCAAAATCCGTTTTGCTTTCCGCTCGGCTTCCGTTGCGGAAATACCGTAGAGACGGGCAGCGTAAATCAGGTTTTCTGCTGAAGAGAGCCGTTTAAAGAAGGAGGCTTCAACAGAAACTCGGTTCATTACCTGTCTCACCTTCAGACTATGTGTTACAACATCATCTCCGAAGACGTGAATACTTCCAGCATCGGGCAAAAGTAACGTCGAAATAAGGCGAATGAGGGTCGATTTCCCGGAACCGTTTGCACCGAGAATCCCGTAGATTTCGCCGATGTTAACCTCCAGAGAAATATCGTCAACCGCCCGGATGACTTCTCTCTCTCGCTTGAAAAGGTTGAGAATCTTTTGATGAAAACGTAGTTTTTTCTTTGTCCGCTTGGTTCGCTGAAAATGTTTCGTTATCCCGCGGACAGCCAAGCCGTGGATGGGGTTTTCCAACTCTTTGATTCCTTTCAGTAAACTCTGAACAATCCAAAACCCTTGACATTTCATAGGGACTTCTATATATTATACCCAAAGTCCGTGAAGATTTGGTAATTTATTTTTTGTTTATTCAAAACGGAGCGGTGTATTTAACAACAACACCGACACTGCTTATATTTTTAGAACTTACAGAAATAGAAAAGCGGAGGAACAATGCCGAAAATCAAAGGGCCTGCTATCTTCCTCGCCCAATTTATGCGGGACGAGGCACCCTATAACACTATGGAAAATATCGGGAAATGGGTCTCAAACTTAGGGTACAAAGGCGTTCAACTTCCCGGTTGGGACGAGCGTGTGCTTGATCTTGGAAAAGCCGCTGAATCCAAAACCTATTGCGATGAATTTAAAGGGACGCTTAACGAGATGGGGCTTGAAGCGACGGAGGTGGCAGGCTACCTCGCTGGGCAAGTCTTGGCTGTGCATCCCGCCTACGAAGTTATGTTTGAGGCGTTCCATCCACCCGGCTTGCGTGGAGATGAAAGAACAGCATGGGCAACAGGTGAATTGACGAAATGTATCCATGCTTCGGTGAACATGGGACTTGATGTTATCCCGGTACTTTCAGGCGGTTTTGCGTGGCACACTGTTTATCCGTGGCCCCAACGTCCGGACGGGATTATTGAAGAGGCGTTCAAGGAACTCGCGGCACGGTGGTCTCCACTGTTGGATCTGGCACACGATAACGGCCAGGTCTTCGCCTACGAACTCCACCCCGGTTCGGACATTTATGACGGTGCGACATACGAAATGTTCTTGGATTATACAAACGATCATCCCGCTGCCTGTCTCAACTACGATCCAAGCCATTTTCTGCTTCAACAACTCGATTATATCGACTTCATCCGACTTTATGGGGAACGCATCAAAGGATTTCACGTTAAAGACGCTGAATTCCGTCCGACAGGTCGGGTTGGGGTTTACGGTGGCTATCAGTCTTGGGCTGGACGTGCAGCGAGATTCCGATCGCTCGGCGATGGACAAGTGGATTTCACACAGGTGTTTACACTGCTCACCGAGGCAGGCTACGACAGTTGGGCAGTGCTGGAATGGGAATGCTGTGTCAAGAGTCCAGAACAGGGGGCGGCAGAGGGTGCCCCCTTTATTGCCAAACACATCATTGAAACAACCGATGTCGCCTTCGATGACTTCGCTGGCGGCGAGACGGACGTAGCACGGAACCGAGACATTCTCGGCTTGCGTTGAAGATAGTTATTGAACACTGACAACTAAATTGGAGTGATGGATTATGGAATCTTGGAAACGGAAATTACGAATGGGGATGATAGGTGGTGGGCAGGGCGCGTTTATTGGTGGCGTTCATCGTATCGCTGCCACGCTCGATCAGCAAATCGAAGTTGTCGCGGGGTGTTTCTCGCGGGACCCAGAAAACACACGGATCACTGGTGCAGAGTTATATCTCGCCCCAAACCGCTGCTATAACAGTTATGCGGAGATGGCAGCAGCGGAAGCAGCACTCCCCGAAAATGAACGCATCGATTTTGTGAGTATTGTTACGCCAAACATCTCCCACTTTGAGATCGCAAAAACCTTTTTGGATGCCGGTTTCCATGTGGTTTGCGATAAACCGATGACTTACAGTCTTGCCGAGGCAGAGGCTCTCGTCCAACTCGTCGCAGATTCGGGGCTTGTCTTTGCGTTGACACACAATTATACGGGGCATCCACTCGTGCGGCATGCGCGTGCGTTGTTCGCGGAAGGTTCAATGGGACAAATCCGTAAGGTTATCGTGGAATACCTTCAGGACTTCCTAATGGTGCCACATGAGAAACTCGGTCAGAAGCAGGCTGCATGGCGCGTGGATCCGGCGCAGTCAGGGATCGGCGGTACGATGGGCGATGTTGGTACGCACTGCGTTAACCTGCTCGAATACGTCACCGGTGACCCGATTACCGAACTCTGTGCGGACAAAAGCACCTTCCTTCCCGATAGAGTACTGGATGAGGATGTCAATGCCTTACTCCGTTTCAAAGGTGGTGGGAAAGGCGTTTTAAGTATAAGTCAGATCGCTACCGGAGAGGAAAATGGACTTACGCTCCGTGTCTATGCCGAACAAGGCGCGGTGAAATGGGCGCAAGAGAATCCGAACTATCTTGAACTCTATCGTTATGGTGAACCGAGGCAGACGCTTACGCGCGGTCAGGGTTACCTTTCCGATGCAGCAGCGGCAAGCGCACGTATCCCGACTGGACATCCTGAAGGGTACTTGGAGGCATTCGCGACGATTTATGTCGGTGTCGTTGAAGCCATTCGGCAATATATTGATGGCGACCCGATGGCAACCGAGGCTTATGATTTCCCGACAGTCCATGATGGATTGCGGGGTATGCAGTTCATTTATAAAGCGGTTGAGTCCTGTGAGAACGGCTCGACCTGGGTCACAATGTAAGAGAAAGTTATCAGTTGCCAGTTGCCAGTTACCAGTGCAAGAGGATTTTGGCGTACATCAGACACTTCTTTCAACTCTCACTGTGAGGCAAACCGAGGACTGAAAGCTGACACCTATAAAAGGAGACAGGCATGCAAGCACCTAACACTGAACCTTTCCGCGTCGGATTTCTGAACGTTGACTCGTATTCGCACATGCCACTATGGGCACCGCACATTAACCCTCGCGCAGGTCAAAAAGACACGCCGTTTACAGGCATGCGAATTACGCACTGTTGGGATATTGAATATGAGAAGGCACAAGCAATCGCTGCGACTTACGGATGCACAGCCGTCAAAAATTTTGATGATATGTTGGGAAAAGTAGATGGCGTGATCTCCGGTGGTTATTATAATCATCCGTGGAACCATATCCTCCACGAACCGTATCTCGAAGCGGGGTTGCCCAATTTGATCAACCGTCCGTTTGCTAACTCGCTTGTCAAGGCGAAGCAAATGATTGAACTCGCAGAAAAAAGCGGTGCGACGATCCTTGCACCGTCAAGCCATGAACACAACGATGCGATCTCACGCGCGAAAGCATGGGCAAGCGATAAACAGGTCGTCTGCTACACGGCGACCAACTCGTTTGACGACTATCCGACACACGGGATTCACGGTGTCTATATGGTCTGTAAAGCGATTGCAGAAGCCGGGAACTCAGTTGTGTCCGTGGCGTACCGAGCCGATAGTTGGCATAGCCCGCCCGGAGTCATTACTTTGGAGCATGTTGATGACAACGGACGACAATTTTACGGCACACTCCATCAAGTCAGCGGTTCTTGGGGCACTGTCCAGGTCCATACACAGGAGGCTTACGGCGGCGAGAATTTTAGAATCCACACGGGTACTGGCTATCCGTATGACAAGACGGAAATCTGGTTGCCGACGATTTGGGCGTTCCAGAACATGGCACTCCATAACGAGATGCCGCAGACGTTCGATCAGATTCTGCACAAGACGAACGTTTTCCTTGCGGGTTGGAAATCGGTCTTGGAGAACGATGGCAAGCCTGTGAAATTAACAGATGTTGCCGAAGCGTGGACGGCACCGGCTGAATTGCCGAATCATCCGGATCACGATACGGTCTCGCTGTTTCGGAAACAGTTTGGGGACGCTTAAAAGTTGTGTAGTGGTGCAGTTGATGCACCACTACATTATAATAACCCAACCTGCTACCTATACGATTTTAGACGCACGAACACCATTTTTCAGTGAAAAGCGGTCATTTTTGCGAAAAACTTGGCGTGTTTCCTGCCATTTTCGGAGAACCCGAAGAGGCACAGGAAACTAACAGCCTATGCTACAAAGTGGCAACTTGGGTTGTAATAGAAACATGAGAGATGTGTCAGTGCAAACGGGATCTAATGCGATGCCTTGACACTTGCCCAAGTGGTTGCGAGTTTATCTGCGGGGTCTACAGGTAAAGCCGTTAGGTCTTCCATGCTCCGCGCAATATCGTCTTCCGACAAAGCCCGATCCCAGACCGTAACCTCATCAATGACCCCGTTGAATTTTTGTCCGGTCGCGCCCCATGAGCCGATCATGGTATCGCCTGCCGTTCCGAGGTACTCAATCCCCGCTTTGCCGGCATCTTCTACGACTGACTTACCGTCAATGTGAATTTGTCGGGACTTGCCATCCACATCCAGCCAGAAAGTGATATGCGCCCACTTGTCGGCTTTAACCGCAGCTGGAGCGTCAAGGTCATTGCCATAAAACCCCATACGGACAGTGCCATTGTTGTAGATACGGTAGTGAAGACTCGTATTTACGGCATTAACCTGTGTCTGTGTGAAAACACACTGTTGGTCTCCGCCGCTTAACGCCGGTTTGACCCACATCGTCACAGTAAAGCTCTTTTCGTTGAGTTCAATATAAGGTGCCTTGACCTCGCCCGCTTGCTCGAACCCCAAGGCTTTTCCGAATTTACCATCAACCCAATCCGCTTTTCCGACGAGTTCTCCATCGTTTCCGTGTGGGGACAGATCTTCCATCGCAGCTCCCTTGCCTTCATTGAATGGCAGGTAGAGCAGTAGTTCCTTATCCTTCAGGTCTAATGCTTCCGCATGGTAAGGCATCAATATCAACCCTGCAAGGATCAATGCGGAAAGTAATATTCGATACAGCATAAGAAGTTATCTCCTTTTAAATAAGTGTAAGTGAAGTTTCTCTAATCAATTTCATACCGTTTCAGCATAACACAAAAATTTGCAAATGTCAAGATTTTTTTATTATTATGTAACCCAAGTTGTTAACTAAAAGGTTATAGGCAGCCTGAGTCATTAAGTACGCCCCATTTCGGGCAGTCGCGTCTAAAGAATGCCCTGTTTTGTGCAATGTCTCCTCTGCGCTTTGTAGAAAACGCCGCCAGTATAGTATTGCTCGGATTGGCACGGAACTTGCTAATCATCCTAAATAACGTAGGTTCAGTGCCAATGTGCGGTTTGCTGCCATCCCAAAAGTTATGTATAGGTGGCAAGTTGGATGATGTTAACACTCTTTCAAAAGGAGCAACTCCAATGAAAAACGGAATCCATTTTATGACATTTGCGATAATCATCGGTATTTTCTCTCTCAATACGGCACCTGCCTCTATTGTAACAGATGGGCTTGTCAGCTATTGGACCTTTGATAAAGTTCACATTATTAACAAAACAGCAAAAGATGTTTGGGGTGACAACAACGGCGCAATCAGAGGAAATCCTAAAATTGTTCCAGGTAAGATAGGAGAGGCACTTGAGTTCGATGGTGTCAGTGCCCTTGTTAACCTAACCGCGCTTGGGGATTCTGGTAGATGGTTTGGTACATCTTCGTTTGAAGCATGGATCAAAACCACTAACAAGAAGGATTGGATGACGCTCATTAATACGCATGATGATGAATGCCCTAATTGGGGAATAGAACTCAATGGCATTAATATAAGAAATAAATTTGAGATTAATGAGGGAACTCTTCATTACTACTTTAACTTTGAAGGGCCGAGAGAATGTGGCGGTGCTGGTAGCACAATGGGTGTGGGTATTTTTGATGGCGAATGGCATCACATTGTTTATACAATTGACTATATAATAAATGAAGGCGTAGGCGGAAGTGGTAAAAGAGTTATCTATATAGACGGTGTGCCCGGTTCTATAAGCAACCATGGATTCGGGGGGAACAGAGCACTTTCGCCATTTACAGCACCTGTCCATCTTGGTGCAAGAAAGTTTCCGGGGAAAGCACATGGTCACTTCATAGGTATGATTGATGAAGTCCGTTTTTACGATCGACCTCTCACAGCAGATGAAGTCCTCCAGAATTTTCAATCCATCGAACCTTACAATGTTGCGCCTAAAGGTAAATTGTCAACCGTCTGGGCGACATTGAAGACAAAATGATAGCATTATCCATATTCAAATTGTGGCAATAGCAAGTTTCGGTCGGAAATATGTAAAGCGTTTCCGTCCAAAAATTGGTAATAATCCTTCGGGGCATCAACTGGACCCAAATAGGCGATTCCAGTCGTGATGAGACTTGGCGACGCTACCGGGATTTACCTGACTTCGAGCGACGAAACCGGGAACGGATGCGCGACCTGTTGGTAAACCGATTTGACTGTAGCGCGTATCCACACTCCAACGGACAGTGTTAGAACGATTTGGAAGACCGCGGTGGACAACCCGCTCACTTGTTAGTAAGACATCCCCTGCATCCAATTCAGCAGTGACGATGTCGCCTGGCGGCAATTCCGTATCGCTGATGCCCTTGCCGCCAGTATGTCCGGGAGTCGGATCTTGGTAGTTGTGTCCAATCAGATCGAAGCGGTGTGAACCTCGGATGACCTGCATGCACCCATTTTCTTCATTTGCTTGAACGAGTGGGAGCCAGACGTTCACAACCAACGTTTCACCGGCTTCTTCCGGTATGAGATACGCCAAATCCTGATGCCACGGGATAACCGTAATGTCCTGGTTCGGCAATTTGGCGCGGTAATTAAACTGTGGATGCGCTAAGACTTCCTCACCGATGAGGGATGCGACCACATCAAGGAGCGTGGGGGCAGTTCGGAGTGTGAACATCCCAGCAGTCCGAATCTTCTGGTCGCGGAAAAAGTTGCTCCAAATCCAGTTCGGATTGGAACATGCACTTGATACCATGCCCAGTCTCGTTTCAAAAGGTGCGTCGTCATAGGTATCTGACGGGTCAAGGATTCCATGTTTAACTGCTGCCTGAACGCCATCATCAACGCGTTGTGCCAGTTCATCAATCAACGGTTGAAGTGCCGCATTTGGCAGGACGTTCCGGACAAACAGAAAGCCGTCTTCGTGGAATTGCTGCTTCTGTTGTGCAGTGAGTCCGCCTTGATTGTGTTGTATAGACATTGCCGTTCTCCGTTTTGAAGTTATGAAACAGGTTGAATCGCGACAGCACTGCCAATCTCACTGGATTTCATTGCAGCATCAAGCATTTGCATTAGCATTACCGCTTGCGAACCGGGATTGAGGGGTTCGTCTTCCTCCCGAATCGCTCGGATGAATTCTTGTGCCTGAAGCGTTATATCATCTGCCTTTTGGGGTGCTGGTTTCATGGGCTTAACCTTAACACCGTCCGGTGTTCCAACGAGTATTTTTCCGTTTTCAAGTCCTGCTTTTGTGCCGTAAAGATGGAATTCCTGAACCTCACTTTTGACCAGATCGCTCCCTTTTGCCGGCGCGTGTCGGTTTGTGGTATTCAGCGAAAAGGCGACTGCGAAGTGTAGGGTGCACCCGTTCTCAAACCGTACAAATCCGCATGCTGCATCGTCTGCGGTATAGGTTTGCTCAGGTGGTGCGAGATGGGCGAAGTTGCAATACAACCCAGCCATCGCCTCTGTGGGACGCGGACACCCCATCATAAACCAGACATTGTCAATGGCATGGATACCGAGATCGAGCAGCACACCACCACCTTTTGCTTTATCGTGTCGCCATCCACGTGCGGAACACCACCGGGTCCGTATCCACCGAGTTTCGGCGTAGTATACGTCACCGAGTTCACCGGCTTGTACGAGTCTACGTCCTTCCATCAACTGCGCTGTGAACCGAGATTGCCGAACAAACATATAGACCAAACCCTTGCTTTCGGCAAGCTGTGTGACGGGTATCAACTCTGCTGCATCGTTCGAGGGTGGTTTTTCGCAGAGTACATGCATTCCGCGCTCGACTGCTTCCAGTGAAACGGGTGCATGCATCCACGTCGGCAGTCCAATGCAGACAGCGTCTAAATCACACGCGTCGAACATTTGTCGATAATCGTCGAAAAGGCGGACACCTTTAATATCGCCCAAGACTCTTTTCCTGCGAGCTGGGTCTAAGTCTGCCAAAGCGACAAGTTGGACATTCGATTCGCCATTGAGAATCACAGTTGTGCTGCTGATTGTCCCGCCGACACCAATGATCCCGACCTTGACTTTATCTTTCATCAATACGCTCCATTTCCAGAAATCAGCAAATATCCGTCATCATACCCAAGTTGCCACTTATTTACTTACATAGCACTCCGCTGGAGTGCAAGACATTGATATACCTTCTTCTATAGACATATCACCCCTCTGGGGTAGGGAAAGTGTCTGAAAAACTGTGTTGAAACGCTTAAAATCCGTTAGTAGCAATTTGGGTTATCATAACAGAGAAGCGGATCCTGTGTCGAGAAACACTGTGCAGTCCGGGTGCGTTTGCAGGATAGAGGCAGGGTGCATCGGCGTTATTTCGCCGTGTAAGCAGTTCCGTACCGCCTCTGCCTTTCGTTCATCTGGCACTGTACAGATGATTGTCTGTGCTTTCATAATCTGCCGGATAGACATCGAGATCGCTTGGCTCGGCACTTCATCAAGTCCTGTGAACCAGCCTTCACCTACCTGTTGAAGACGACACGCCTCATCTAATTCCACAAGGATATAGGGATCCTCTGTCTCAAAATCTGCTGGCGGATCGTTGAAGGCGAGGTGTCCATTTTCACCGATACCGACAAACGCCACGTCAATCTGATGTTGCGAGATGATCCGATTGAGTCGATCACATTCGGTTTGCGGTTCACCCGCCTCGCCATCCAAAAAATGCACTGTTCCGGGGTGAACGATGTCCACAAGGCGTTCCCGTAGATACTTGCGAAAACTGGCAGGATGCGTCTCAGGAATGCCGATGTACTCATCGAGATGGAACATCGTCGTGTTGTCCCAGTCAATCGTCTCATCTGCGGTCAGTGCTGCGAGGAAATCAAATTGTGACGCACCCGTCGCAACGATGAAACTCGCTTGTTCGTTGGCATCAATTGCCTCTCGCAGTTTTCTACTGGCGATATGTGCAGCTGCTTCACTTGTTTCCTGTTTGGTTGTTGCTTTAAAAATATTCATTTGTTTAATATTTTCGTGAAATCCCGTTTCCAACTTGGTGAGAGCGCAGGTTGCTTTCTGGCTTGTGCGATCTTCTCATGATTGTCCCTATCAAAATAACGGAGGTTAACGATCTCCGTGACACTCATCGGTTCAGGTGCGGCCTCACTGCGTGTGATTGCATCGCCAGCAGTGATTTCGCCTTCTTCAAGTACTCGGAAATAGAACCCGACGCGCCGACTCTCTAAGAACTGTTTCGGAAATTCCGGCAGCCCCATTTTGTATGCCAATTTGAAGCAAGGTACGCGCGGTTGGGTAATCTGTAATTTCACTGTCGTGCCTATCTGGAAGACATCGCCAATGTGAACTGCCTCTTCCAGCAGTCCTTCAACGGTGAGATTTTCGCCGAACTGCCCGTAGGCTAAATCATCTCTATGCAATTCTTGCTGCCAATAGGCATAATGCTCAAACGGATACCCGTAGATGGCTTTATAGGTGCCGCCATGTACCCGCAGATCGCCTTGCCCGTCACCGTCGATGTTCTTTTCTCGAAGCATGACAGTGCCGGATACCGGTTCTTTGAAGATGCCGGTTCGGATAGTCTTTCCGCCGTATTGAATAGGCTTCGGTTTTGAAACGTTTACAGATAAGAGTTTCATGATGTCTGTCAGTATACCTATTTTTTAATTTTCTGTCAAGGGAAGCTTTATCTTGACACCAGCACTGTAAGAGAGTATACTAAAACGCAATAGAGAGGTTTGATCTATGAAATATGGAATATGGATCCTGTGTTTAGTTATCGTCGTAGGATGTGAGACCCGGCCCGACGCGGTGGAGACGCTCGAAAAGTTACGAACTGCTGATTGGGACATTTGGCGTGAAGCGGGGTACGATCTTGCCTTGATGGGCGATAACGCGGTTCCTTTTCTGATCCAAACGCTTACAAACGAAAGCCGGGAGGTGCGCTGGCACGCCTGCTATTTCTTGAGAAATTCCTACCCTGACTCCCGTGCGTTACCTACACTCACAGAAGTATTTCTACAGGATACCGATGAATACGTTCGCAGCACAGCAGCGGCCGCAATCGCCGAGATTGATACCGCGTACGCGCGAACCTTAATGATTCAGCACTTAGATGCCGACGAGAATCGGGCGACACAGAACATTGCTGTTGAAGTGCTGAGTCGGTTTCAGGATGCGCGCGTTATTCCGATGTTGGTCAGTCGCTTGACGGATCCAGAAACCCGAATGGATGCTGCGTTCGCGTTAGGCACCTTCAGAGATAAACGGGCTGTACCGGTTCTCCTCAACATTTTAGATGAGAAAACACTTGACAGCTCTTTTCAGGAGCGAGCGGCAGAAACACTCGCTCGAATTGGCGATCCACAGACGCTTCCGACCTTAGTGAATCTGATTGACTCAAGGTTTGCAGATAACGTGGTCATGGAACTTCCACAGTTTGGTGCCTCGGTTGTACCGCCATTATTAGAGAAGTTTGCGCGGCATGAATCGCCCGAAATTCGTGACAGAATTGCAAGCATCTTAGGGAACATTCGCGCGCCTGAACTCGCCCCGCTCTACGGACAGATTTATCTTGAAACCGATGCATACGAACTTCAAGATGCAATCTCATACGCATTGCAAAATATGGGAGAGGAAGGGCTCAAATCGCTTTTGAAGATTACAAAGCAGCAGGCGGATCATAGAGCGTTGCGTGCTTTAGCAACTTTTAATAGCAAGACGGCTGTTGATGCAGTCGCAACGCTTGCATTAGATGAATCATATCCGATACGCGTGATAGCGATCGAAACTCTCGGAAGGTTTGGACAATTATGGAAAGCGCAGATAGCTATATATCTACCGCGGTTGCTCGCTGACTCGGATACAAGGGTAAAACTTAACACGCTGAATCTCATCAAGCAGCTAAAAATTGTTGAGATGCACCCGACTTTGGCAGATCTCACACACGCTGCTGCCCCAAATATCCGGGATGCTATCCACACTGTTTTGGCTGTCTTGTCAGGGACGGCCCCGCTAAAGTTGGAAATTGAAACCGAGCAACCGCGTTATGATTACGGTGAACGTATCGCTTTGACCTATCGCATCACGAACATCGGGCCCCGTCCAATTAAAATTTCGCCGGTGCCAGAGATTCTTTTTTTGCACCAGTTGGAGATTCAGCAGCCGGATGGGACTTTGGCGAGTTTTAGAGGGTTCCCAGGGCACCGCGCGCCTCCAAAAGCGGCGGATTACCATACCCTAAAGCCCGGTAGTACATTCACTGACACTACGCCTCTTTCTACTTCTTTTTATTCGTTAGACCAGGCCGGGCGTTACACTATTCGCCCACGTCTGCATCTCATGTCAGACGGGATTAGATATGATTTTATGGCGTGGACAGGAATACTCACAGCACCCGAAGTACATTTTGATATCGAGCCTCCCACGGTAGACGAGGTGAACAGGATGCTTGCTCGTATAGGTGGCGAACTTGAGACAGAAGAACATCGCATCGAGGCAATCAGGACCTTACAGCAACTTGGAGAATTAAGACTGTCAAAAACGATCCCATTCCTCAAAAAACTTGCATCGGATTCCGAGAGAAACCCTGTGCTCCGTGAGTGGGCTTTCAATGCGTTAGCAAAGTTCACGGCACCCAAATTGACCCCGTTCTGGATTCAAATGTTAGATAGATCGCATGTATCACAGCCACTTGCGATGAAGGCATTGCGTGCGAACGGAGATGCTCGGGCACTTGAGCGGCTGCGACGTATCGCTTTCCGAGAAAACTCCGATACAGCTGCGCTCGCCCTCCAACAGCTCGGAGATGACAGCGCGGTGGAATGGCTGACAGCACTTGCACAGCGAGAACTTCGACACTGGGATCGGAAGCAACGCCAGAAAGGGGCGGTAACACTGAGTAGACTACGGTCTTTAAATACGCAGATTCAGCGGCGGAACGTTTTGACCGATCCTTGGTTTTACGCTAACAATTATGCCCCGCACCTCGTGTCAGATTGGGAGGCTATCGCGGCCGAAGCAGCGACCCGTACGGGTTTAAAGACGTTACTGACGCACACACACCCGATGATTCAACGTGCTGCCGCTTATGAACTCACATATCTTGGGGACGTATCAGGAATCCATTTGATCGCACCGGATTTGCATGCCAATGATGTTCAAACCCGTATGGAGGCAAGAGAAGCACTTCTCAGGGTCAAGGCTCAATAAAATAAAATTCAGATTTTTTTCGGACTATGCAACCTTTCGCATTTTAAATCGCGTCATTAATAGTAACAGCAGTCGAGTGGGATTAAAAAGTTTCGTATATTTTAATTTTATACTCGCTTTCGGAAAAACAAAACCGTGGCGAAAATTGTGAAAGGAATCTCTCATGTTGAAAAAAATTGGATTTGTCTCAATCTCTTTATTCATCTTCGGCTTCAGCGCGACCCTGATGGGAAATGAATGGGCGAACCGTTACTTTCCGGATACAGTCGGCAGTTCCTGGACCTACGAAGACCAAGACGGCAATGAACTCACGCGCTACGCCATAGAACCAGAAGAAGTTGATGGCGAAACTTACCGGGCATTCAGTTACGAACCTACGATAGACAATTGGGCAGATTTCGCGTATTATGTTCAGCCCTATTTTTACCAAACCAGTAACGAATGGGTAGCGTTTTTCGCTGGCACCGAAATAGAAAATGCGTTCAACGGAATTAAATCGCAACAGATGGATAAAATCATTTCACAGGCACGTGAAGAAATACAGCAGGATGCAGCTACTCAGGGATTAAACATCTCTATTGATATAGATTACGATGTTGCGGTAGAATCACAAGACTACTTTTACTTCTTACCGACATCTACTCCCTTCAATGAAGAATGGACTGCCCTTGAACTAAACATTGTAGTGAACATGACAACTGAATTCAAGGGAATGCCTGAAATACCGGGAGTCCCCACAAAGCAGACCGTCAAAACCGATACGACTCTCGTAGAGACTGGCTACGTCTCTGGGACAGAAACTGTCGAAACTCCTGCCGGTACCTTTGAGGATTGTTTGGTGATCGAGTACCGAACAGATGCGTCAATAAAAATAGTTCCACCTGAGATAGTTGGGCTTGAAGTCAGCCCAGAGCCGGTGCATCAAGAGCAGACGGATGTATCTTTGGCAACACTCTGGTTAGCTCCTAATGTTGGTATTGTGAAATTTGTCCACAATCACCAGTTGTCCGAGGAAGAGAAAGAACTTGGGTTGGAGCCGCCTGAAGAGAAAACGCTTGAATTAACGCGATATGAAATCAAACCTTCGGTTTCAGAGTAACAAGACTACCAGCGTTATCAAAGTGACTTACGCAAACCCGTTTATTGGCGAGGTTTGATGAAGATTAAAAAATTAATCTTCATCAAACCGCACCTACCGACCTGGGGGAAATAGGAGAGATTTGATGAAAAACGAAGATGCACAACTTATTAATCGCTTCTTGACAGGTGATGAGAATGCTTTCACCACATTGGTAAAGAAACACCAGAAGCGGGTCCACGCGCTTGCTTGGCGGAAAGTTGGCGATTTCCACACTGCAGAGGAACTGACACAGGACACATTCCTCAAGGTATACCAAAAGCTCGGCACATTGAAGAATCCGAATCAGTTTGCGGGATGGCTCTATGTTATCACCGATCGGGTCTGTACTGCTTGGTACCGAAAACAGAAGCCACAAATGGAATCGTTAGAAACCATAAGCGAAGAGGAAATCGACGGATTAGCCTACCGTTCGTACGAAGATGAACAACGCGAGAATGCCTCTGTTGAATATCGTCGTGGATTCATCAAAAACCTCCTTGAACAACTACCAGAAAGCGAACGTACGGTTGTAACACTTCACTATCTCGGCGAAATGACGTGTAAGGCGATTGGCGAATTCTTAGGTGTATCGCCAAATACCGTTAAGAGTCGGCTTCAGCGCGCCCGTAACCGTTTAAAGGAGCAGGAAAACATGATTCGCGAAACTCTTGGCAGCGTGCAACTCCCTGCCAACTTCACAGAGAACATTATGCGGCAAATCGCAGACATAAAACCGATAGCCCCGACAAGCAGCAAACCATTAGTGCCGTGGGCAATCTCTGCTGCAACAGCGATATTTATCTTTTTAATAATGGGTGTGGGTTCCGAATACCTTGCCCGTTTTCAGAACCCTTACAATGTAAACGCCCAATCCGAAACCACTATTGAAATCATTGACGCACCGATTGTGCTTGATACACAAGCAAAACCTGACTTACGAAACCAAGCAGGACGTTTTGAAACCGACGGTAAGCGCAGTGGCATTGGACCGCAAGTCTCGGAACCTTTTGTGCTGGCTGCGGCTACGGAGGTAGTGAATAAAAAAAGCACGTCAACAAAACAGCAGTGGAGACAAGCGAGTGGTCCAGAAGGCGTTTCTATCTTAGGCTTTCTTGCGAGTGCCACAGGAGATATCTACGCCGTCTCACCGATCGGTCTCTACCAACTGACCCCAGACAAGGAAACATGGACACTCGTCAATGCAAGTGTAACGAATGGGCAACTCTATCCGATGCCGATGGCAGAACGAGATGATAGACTTTATATTGTCTCTGTTAAAGAAATGCTGTCTTCAACAGATCGTGGCAAGACGTGGCATGCGCTCGGTAGTCGTCCAAAAGGTAGGGCTGTCGGATTGATAATAACAGACCAAGTCTTTTACCTTGCTATTGAGAAAAAAGGTGTTTTCCGCTCTACCGATGCTGGTAAACAGTGGATAGCCTTTAACGACGGCTTTAACTTTGATGCGGAATCAACAGACGAAAAAATTTCAGGAGTCTCATCTATTGGAAACACTGTGTTTGCCCTTACAAACCGAGGCCTCTACCGACTTAATTCAGGTAAATGGGCAAAATTGCCGATAGAGACACGTTCTCCCTTTAACGCCTTTGACTCCTTCGCAGTCTCTGAAAGCGACCTTTATGTTGCAGTGAGTCCAGACTACTCACGCATGAAATTGCCAGAAGCTCAGAAACAGTACGGTGACTCAATCATGAAAGGGAAAATCCATTGGGCGATTCTCCATTCAACAGATTTAGGGAATTCATGGACTGACATAACACCGAAAAAGGTCTCTTTCGCTATGCAGCCAGCACGAGACATTAAACTTATGGTTACTGGCGAGACGCTTTTAGCAGTGAGCAGCAGTAATGGCATCCGCTCAAGAGACAGCGGGCAAACATGGACAGACCTCGGAGAAATACTCTATATTCCATCTTACATGCCAACTGTAGGTGTCAATGACAATACCTTTTATGCGGGTAAATATCGTCTCCATCGGACAACCGACGGCGGTGAATCGTGGCATCCGTTTATGCGGGGAATGATAGGCACCGGCATGCGGAATTTAGTGGCGTTCAAAAACGGTCTTTACGTCCACAACGACAGCAAAATTGCTAAATCAACGGATAGTGGCGAGTCATGGACTCCTGTTAACTTTAGCGTCGGTTTGAATTCGCCTCGCGATCCTGATTTTCCGAATCAGAGGTTAGTTGTCGCTGACGATATCCCTTACGGGGTTTTCCTTGAAGAAAGCAAAAGAGACATTTTCGGTGCTCCTACAAGAAAAAGCAAATTGCGCATTTTCCAGTTGTCCGCCGATGGCAATACGCTAATTCCGGTCAAAGGTCTCCCCTCCCTCGAATTTGATGACGAACTCTACTCGGAAGATCTATTAGCAGGTGAGGTGACACTCGGCGAGCTTGCAGTTAGTGATAATACGTTCTATATTGAGTATAGGCGGGAACTGTTCAAATGTAAACCCGGCACATGGAAATGGGTCAGTACAGGCCTCATAGATTCAGGGAAACAACCTCACAACAGTCGTAAGGGAATCAGATTAGCTGTTTCGGGGAAAACTATTTACGCCGGTATGCGGGACGGTAAACTCTTTCAATCGTTTGATGAGGGAACCAATTGGAAAGACGTTACGCCAAACCTGCCGCTTCAATTTAAACGTTTCAAAGAGATACTCTTTGTAGGTGCAGTGGTTTACGTTTCAACGAATAAAGGGGTCTTAACTTCGCAAAACGGGGAACACTGGCGTGTGCTCACGGACACTGAAGGCGAGCGTCTCATTGTTGCGAGTCTTGCTGTTGATGACACTACGGTTTACGGGGTGTGTAATGCCGGTGCCTATCGTTTGGATAATCGTGGTAACTGGAAGAAGGTCTCCCCAGAAGTCCCTGATGGCATCCGAGAACTCGTCTTCGCCAATGACAAGCTTTACATTATTACCAACAAGCGTGGAATGTTTCACGTTTCGCTTGGAAACGAAAAGGGTTAATGCTACGCGGCATTATCTTTAGGAGAAAAATGAAAAAGAAATTTTTAGCCTCACCCGTCATCGCAATGTTAGCACTTCTGACGACACTTCTATTCGTGTGCGTTAGTAACGCAGCGTCCGATCAGGCAGTAGAAACGCCTTCATCTGATGCTCTTTCGAGCGACAGTGTGCTACATCTAATTCCAGAAAAAACCTTGGGCATTATCTATTGTCCGAACGCGATTGAATTGAATAATAAGATTAACACACTGTTCAGAGACCTTTCACCGCAATCAGGATCCCCAGAAATTATCGCCCAAATGTTAGCGGGTGCCCTCGGTGCTAATTTTGAGAGTTTAGCCGGTTTTGAAGCCATCGGATTGGATTTGAACCGAGATTTCGCAATCTTCCTTACCCGTTTGAAACCTCTGCAGCTTTCCGTAGCTATCCATTTAAAGGACACCGAAACGGTTAAGCAGGTGATTGAAACGGAAACCGGTGGAAGCGCACCAACAGCCTATAAAGACGCTGCCTATTGGAGCGAAAATGGCGATGGCAACAGTTTTGCTATCTTAGACGACATTCTCGTCTTCTCACAGCAGCGTACGGTCTGTGAAAATGTTATTGATACGCGTCATGGAACGATACAGGCTATCACAGAGAACCGAGGCTATCAATCTTTCTTTACTGATATGCTTGAAGGCAGGGATCAGTTAGGTGTCTGCTTTGACATCGAAGGCGTTATCGCTTCGCTTGATGGTTCACTTGAGGAAGAATGGCAATCAATGACAGACAATCTGAAAAATAATTCAGGCTCGGTGTCTCTGGTGATTGGAGGTCTCTTTGAAGACCTACTGACAGGAAGGACAGAATTTATTAAGCAGCTGCAATCTATAAATGCCAAACTTCAAGTGGAAGGAACCGATGTGCAAATCACACCCTCACTTGAATTCAAATCGGATAGTGAGTTCGTGAATGCCGTCCAGGAAGTATCCGACGAATTAACGCACCTCGGGGCCCTTCCAGATCGTGCCACTATGAACGCTGCCTTTCAGGGGAGTTCAAAATTGCAAACCGAGATTAGTACATCTTGGTTAGATTTTACGCCAAAACGTATTCGAGATACACAAGAAACGCGAGATCGACTCCTCGAACAGGTGAAGGATTTTTATGAATCTCTGGCGGACCGATGGAGTGTCTCTGCCGGCTTTGGGGATGGTGCTTTAGCTAATTTTCTGTTCATCTATGACCTGAAAGATGAACAGCAAGCAAAAACCTATATGGACGAAGTGTTTCTGGCAAAACTCAATTACAAAGATGCTCACGCAGGTCCATCTACAATGCACAACGGGGTTGAGATTAAAAGCTACATTTTTCCTAATCCGAATGAGGTTTTTGGCGTAACATCGTCCGATCCGTTTGAGCAGATGCCACCGGAATGGCACTGGTATTACGCGTTTAGCGAAGGGCAGCTCCTTTTCGCAACGGGGACCCATCCGCAATTGATTCAAGCATCGCTTGATAGGAGCACCGGAAATAGTGAGAAATTTTCCGAACACCCGAGTTATCAAAAACTCACCGATAGATTAGGGACTGACAATAACGTTCTTCTGGCAATTTCTCCAATTACGGCGTTTAAAAGTATCCTGCCAGTGGTAGAACAGATGGATCCAAATGGTGCAGCCATGATACAAATGGTTTCTGGTGCGTTCATGAACTTACCAGAGAACTATAGCATCGGCTTCTCTGCGAAAGCGCGGGACGACAGCATTGATGCAAAATTGCTTCTCACTCTCGGTGATTTCAAGCCGCTCTTTCAAGCGTTCGGAATGATGTTTGGCATGTAGCCGATGCGGTAGATCATTTTTTAACGCATCCACAAGCATTTTGTGGATGCGTTTTTATTTTGCACCGCAAACTGATTTAGGTAATAGTTGCTCAATCGTTAAAATAGGATTCCGACGACGGTTCTCCCAAAAAACAGCGTTAAAAGTTGAATTTTTTCGGCATTATGCAACCGTTCGGGTATATAATTGTGTCTTTAACTTTAAAGAACAGAACGATGTTATAATTTCATATTCGCAATCGTCCTGAAACTACGGAGAATTCCAATGGTAAGAGATAATGTCGAATTGATTCACAGGATTTTGTCAGGCGAAGACGAGGCATTTAGCGTCTTAGTCCGAAAGTACCAAAGACGTGTTCATGCGCTTATATGGCGGAAGATAGGGGATTTTCACATTGCTGAAGAAATTACGCAAGATGCTTTCCTCCAAGTGTATAAAAAGCTTTCAACGCTAAAGAACCCGAAACTCTTTGATGGGTGGCTTTATGTGATTGCGAATCGCCTTTGTCTTAATTGGATCCAAAGAAACAAACCGGCAATCCGTCACCAATCAATAGAAGTCACGCCAATAGAAGAAATCGAAAAATCGTTTTATGCTAATTATGAATCTGAGCGCAGTGAAGCCGAGACTGCTGAACATCAGCGTGAAATTGTCAAAGCCCTCCTTGAAAAACTGCCGGAGAGTGAACGCACGGTTATGACGCTTCACTATCTCGGCGAAATGTCATGCAAGGCGATTGGCGAATTCTTGGGTGTATCCCCGAATACCGTTAAGAGTCGTCTCCAACGCGCCCGTAACCGTTTAAAGGGAGAAGAAAATATGATTCGCGAAACGCTCGGTAGCGTCCAATTACCTGCCAACCTTGCAGAGAATATCATGCGGCAAGTCGCTGATATTAAGCCGGTTGCTCCGACAAGCAGCCCCCCTATTGTGCCGTGGGCGGTCTCCGCTGCAACGGCGGTCCTTATGTTGCTGATAATCGGTATCGGTTCTGAACACCTTGTCCATTTTCAGAAGCCCTACAACTTGGACTCGCAATCAGAAGCCACCGTTGAAATCATTGATGCTCCGATTGTCTTTGATACACAAACGAAACCGGATTTACGAAACCAAGCCGGACGTTTCGATAGCATTGGTAGAAGTAAAAGTGTCGGTCCGCAAGTTTCAGAATCTCTTATGCTTGCCGCCGCGCAAGTAGAAAAGGAACCGCGCCTCTCAACAAACCAACAGTGGGTACAAGTAAGCGGTCCAGCAAAAGGGCGTTCAGTATCAAACATATTAGCAAGTTCCTGGGGGGATGTCTATGCGGTTTCAAAAATCGGTATCTACAGATTAGCACCAGATGCACCCGCCTGGACGCTTATTAGCCCACTTCCACCAGATGCTTCAGTAGACAATTACCGCAAACTGATAGTGGAACGCAACGACACACTCTATCTTGTTTTTTCCAATGGCGTGTTTGCTTCAAAAGACAGAGGCGAGACATGGATAAAACTTGGCGAGCGTCCAAAAGGGCGCGCGATTGGTCTGGTGGTAATGGATGATGCCTTATACCTCGCACTTCGAGATGAAGGTATTTTCCGGTCTACAAATGCCGGTAAGCAGTGGATGCTACTGAACTCCGAAATAGCAGACAGTGGTATTAGGGCAATCGCTGCTGTTGAAAATACAGTGTTTATCGGGACAAACCGGGGACTCTACCGCTTGTCTTCAGGAACGTGGGAAAAATTGCCGCTTACCACAAAAGCCATTCACGCTTTGTCTGTCTCTGGAAATACTCTTTACGTCGGAACAGGGCAAGACACTTCCGAATTAGAAACCCCGGAAGGCAGGCAGGCGTACCTGGATGCGCTTATGAGTAACCTCCTCGATTCCGATGTAAGGACATGGGAAGTCTTCCGATCAAGGGATTTGGGAGATTCGTGGACTGATATAACACCGAGAAACAAATCAATCAAGATGAAAATCCCTTCAAACGCTGAAGTCTTTGCAGCTGGAAATACCGTCCTGGTATCTGGAGTGATAAACCTTCGTTCAACGGACGGGGGCACAACATGGACAGAATCTGACACCAATATAACAGCATCGACTCTTGCAGCAGTAGACGAAAATACCTTCTTTAAGGTCGGATCCATCGAATTGACACGTTCAACCGATGGTGGTGAATCGTGGCACTCATTTACGAACGGGTTAGTAGACGTTTCAATATCCAACTTAATAAGGTTCAAAAATGCAATCTACACGAGCAACGCCAAAGGTGTTATGAAATCCATCGATGGCGGTGCGTCGTGGAGAAATCTTCCGTTGAATTCAGGTGAACTCACGCTAAAACCAGTAGAAAAAGCCTACCGTCTGATTTCCCCAAAATTAGTAATTGCTAACGGCGGACTTTATGGTGCCGGAGCGACTTTAGTTCCCGAGCATAAATCGCGCATCTGTCGTCTCTCTGAAAATGGAAACGTATTAGTCCCTATCCAAGGGATACCCGCTGTTGGCGAAGCCCCTCCCATCACAGATACAAAGGCGTGGGCGGATCTAATAGAGCATGAAATATCCCCCAGTGCCTTTGCGGTCAGTGGCAAGACCTTCTATATAGAACATAGGCGGCAGCTTCTCAGATGGAAACGCGGTGAGTCAGAATGGTTTAACACCGGACTGGTAGATGAAGGCAAAAGCAAGGACGAAAATAATGGCTTTATGAAAAAACTGAGACTTGCTGTTTCTGAGGAAACCGTCTACGCAGGGAAACGCGGTGGAAGTCTTTTTCAATCGTTCGATAGTGGCACCACATGGAAAGACTTGACTTCAAGTCTGCCCTTACGTTTTGAGCGTTTCAATGATATAACCTTTGCGGGTTCAACAGTGTATGTTGCTACGGACGCGGGGGTCTTGGTTTCAGAAAACGGTGAGCATTGGCGCGCAATCACCGATAAAGCAGGCATACACACGCTCATTGATCGAATCACTGTGGATACCCAGACAATTTATGGTGCCAGCAATGAAGGGGGCTATCGCTTGAATCATCGCGCCGAATGGGAAAAAATCTTGCCAGAAGTGCCAGATAGTGTTGTTTCTCTTGTGATTAATGGTGATCAATCTTATATTGTTACGAAACGGCGCGGGATGTTCCGCATTTCGATTAAAAAAGAATAGTAGGAAAAGGAGTCTAAATTTGAAATGAAAAAGTTATCCGTCCTCGCTTATCTCGTACTTTTCTTAATAGTAGCAACGGCTTTATGGTATTTCGGACATCATCGGCCTTCTCAAGAAATACTGAGGGCTGAGCCACAGAAGATATATCGCAGTGTAACGCCATTAGCAACGGATACATCCGCCGCTAAGAAGCAGACAGCAGGAACCAATCCTGTACATTCAGCCCCTGAAGAAACAATAGAACCGTCCGTTACTGAGATTGACAACGGCACTTCCCCTGCCTCAGTTTCTGATGTGTCCAACACTGGCATCGAAAACCAAAACGATGTCAAAGGGACTCAACCTGGAGATACACAACACGAGCACGCACACGAAGAAGCTATCTCCATGTCCGAAAAAATTAAAATGATGGAAAAAGAAACATACGAAACCATAGACAGTGCCATACAGTTATCAGAAGCCGCACTCTCCCAAGTGAAAGCGGCCTCAAAAATGATAGCAGCAACGTTGAATCAAATGCCGCTTGAAGAACAGCGCGCTTTATTAAACGATGTCCGAAAAACAATTTATTCAGAAGCATCCGAAGACCATATCCCAGAACAGTTAAGCCACCTCCTGCCAGATCCGGTAGATATAGCAGACCAAACGTGGAATATGCTTGTAGACTCTTGGGCAGAACACGGTTATAGGATTCCATCGGAATGGAAGGAACTACGTTGATGGATAAAAAGATCGCGAGCGACAAGAAACCCGCAGAAATACCCAAGCAAAAACACTCCCCTTAATCCCCCCTTAAGCAAGTTTCAATATTAAATGGACGTTTTTGATCTTCGGATAAGTTGGAAGGGTGGAAGTGCGGAAGATAGCGAACACAAGCACTTCTTCCAATCTTCGTGAAAACCTAAAATTTGTTTCTTAAAATTGCTTCAGAACGTGCGATGAATCGCACTACTACGAGCCCGTCTGTTTGTAGTAGGGCAATTTTACGGTGTACTCACCCAAATGCGACGTGCATTATTGCCCGTTTATTACCGAAATATTTTCTTAAACTTCATCAAACCGAACCTACCGGCCTGGGGCGGATTTTCACGGATTTCGCGGATTGGGAAATACGGGTTCTTCACAGGACACAGACTAACAGTCTATGCTACGAGGATACCTGCCACAGACTAACAATCTATGCTACGAGGATACCTGCCACAGACTAACAGTCTATGCTACAGGGTCGCATTTCCATTCATCGCGCGTCAAAAAATTTACACCCCCGCCATCCACATGGCTATTGAAATAGAAATGGTATCAGATTATAATCAGAATTATGCACCCATTTTGCACCTAATACGCATCATTATAAATCAATCGGAGGTGATAGCATGAAAAATGTAGATGTTGAACTCATACACCGCACCCTTGATGGCGATGATAGTGCCTTCAGTGAACTCGTGAAAAAATATCAAAAGCCGGTTCACGCGCTTGTGTGGCGGAAAATAGGGGACTTCCATATCGCTGAGGAGATTACACAGGATACATTCCTGAAGGCGTACCAGAGACTCGGAACGTTGAAGAAGCCTCAGCGTTTCACGGGTTGGCTTTATGTCATCGCCGCGAATAACTGTAAGATGTGGCTACGTAAAAAGCGTTTGCAGACGCAACCCCTTGAAGAAACGGATAGCGCGCAGTTAGAAAAAGCGACGTATTCTCAGTATGTCATTGAAGAGAAGGAGCGGACAATTGGGGAAGCCAAACGTGAAGTCGTGAAACAATTGCTCGCAACCCTCCAAGAGAGTGATCGGACGGTCATCACACTGCATTATTTCAGTGAAATGTCGGCTGCAGAGATTGGCGCGTTTTTGGGTGTTTCCGTGAATACGATTAAGAGTCGGCTCCGCCGGGCACAGCAACGTTTGAAGCAAGAGGAACCGATAGTCAGAGAGGCTTTGGAGCATTTTCAAATCACGCCGCATCTGACAGAGAACATCATGCGCGAAGTTTCGCGTCTGAAACCCGTTGCCCCGTCAGGTAGTAAGCCATTAGTACCGGTGGCACTTTCTGCCGCAACAGCACTCTTTATCTTCTTAATAATGGGTGTCGGTTCTCAATACCTCGCGCGCTTCCAGAGACCGTACAACATAGACGCAGTATCTGAAACGACCGTTGAAATCATTGACGCACCGATAGTGCTTGATACACAGGCGAAACCGGATTTACGGAACCAAGCGGGACGTTTTGAAACCACGGGTAAGAGCAGTGCCTCCGGCCCGCAACTTTCGGAACCTGTTACACTTGGTGCATCGCGGGTAGAAAAAGAGACGCGCCCGTCAACCCAGCAGCAGTGGACGCAAGCACTCGGTCCAGAGAGTACTATGGTGTCAAGCTTGTATGCAAGCAGCACAGGGGACATATACGCCGCTTCACCAGTTGGCATCTATAGATTGACACCTAATGCATCCGCATGGACACTCATCAATACATCCATAAGGATGAGTGGTTGGACCCAGATAGCTGAACGAGATGGGACGCTCTATCTGGCTTCTACCCGTGAAGTGTCTGCGTCAACAGACAGAGGCGAGAACTGGAAAGTACTCGGTGAGCGTCCAAAAGGAGATGCTACCGGACTTGTAGCAACCGATGATGCACTCTATCTTGTCCTCGAAACTCAGATTTTCCGATCTACGGATGCTGGTAAGCAATGGATTCCATTCGGAGATAAAGTCGAAGACATGTTCAATTTTGCAATCGCTGTTATTGAAAATACAGTGTTCATCGGCACAAATCACGGACTCTACCGCATACAGGCGGGTATGTGGGAAAAATTACCGATACAAACTACTAATGCCATCCATTCCTTGGCTGTCTCTAAAAACCATCTCTATGTAGGAACAGGTCCCGACCTTACGCAATTGAGGACCCCTGAAGGTAGGATGGCGTATACGGCGCAAATTATGGGAGCTGCCAATTCAAGCACGTGGGAAATTTTCCACTCCACCAACTTAGGAGATTCATGGACCGAGATAACACCTACAAGTGATTCGCCTTTGATGAAAATCTCACCAGGTGTCAAAGTTTTGGCAGCCGGAGAGACGCTCTTAGCGTTAGGCCTTATGACCAATTTTCGCTCAACGGATGCCGGAAAAACATGGACAGACCTCGGTCTCAGTTTTGATACTTTTGCAGAGACATTCGACATGAAAGCAATGATGAATTCAATGATGATAAGCCTGGCCCCTGCCGTAACAGTAGATGAAAGCACGTTCATCAAAGCAGGGATTCTCGAACTGACACGCTCAACGGATGGTGGTAAATCGTGGCATCCATTTACCAAAGGCATCGTCGGTACAATGATATTTAACTTAGTCGCTGACAAAAATGCGATTTACACGAGCACCACTACAGGGGTCTCCAAATCCATTGATGGTGGCGATTCTTGGGAACCGCTTCGGCCCAATACTAGTGAATTCACACTGCAACCCGCAGAGAACGGACATCAGTCCAATCTGTTAATGTTTCCGAAGTTATCGGTTTCTGGCGATGTGCTCTACGTTGCCGCAAAAGACTTAGTTAAAGAAAACCGATTGCGTATTCTCCGTTTTTCTGCAGATGATAATATGCTTGTGCCGATCCAAGGCATCCCGATTTTTGCGAACGATATCCGGACGCAGACACAAGATGCCGAATCGCCGATAGCCTCAAAGCAAGACATACCTCATGATTCTATAAATGTAGAGCAGCAGACAGATGTTGAGAACCAATTTGAACTATCGCCGAATGGGTTCGCAGTCAGCGGCAATACATTCTATGTGGAATACAAGCAACGGCTTTTCCGGTGGACACGCGGAGATCCTGAATGGACAGATACTGGGTTGATAGATACCACGCAACCGTCTGACAATCCATCTGACAGCGGGCTCCAAATCGCCGTTGAAAATCCATTTGACAGCGGGCTCCGAATAGCCGTTTCAGAGGAAACCGTCTACGTCGGAAAACGTGATGGGCATCTCTTACGATCCCCTGATGCCGGAAACACATGGAAAGACTTAACATCTAATCTGCCACTTCGCTTTGAGCGTTTCAACGAGATAGTCTCTGGTGGTTCTGCAGTCTATGTCGCGACAGACACAGGTGTCTTGACATCGGTGGACGGTGAGCATTGGCAGGCAATAACCAATAATGATGGCACTCACACCGTCATAGACCGAATGGCTGTGTCAGGGACAACGGTTTATGGTGCCGGTGATAAAGGGGTCTATCAATTAGATAACCGAAATAGATGGGAACAGATTTCACCGGAAGTTCCTGATACTGTTATCGCACTCATTGTCAAGGGTAACAGGCTTTATATCGCGACTGAACAACGCGGGATGTTTCACGTCTCGCTTGAAACCAAAAATAATTGATATGCTATAACACTGCAAACACAGGAGGTCTCTGATGAAAAATCGTTTGTTTCCTATTATTATAGGATTGTGCTTTATCTCTCTGATTGGGGTGGCGTTTTTACGCGCACCACATCCGAAAACCGAAGCACCGGTCGAAACGGAAAGTGTCAAACCCACCGAGATATCCCCAGACAAGGAACTGAACCCGCTTATGGAAACTGATGCACTTTCCGAAACATTTGGGTCAGACATAGATGTAGAGAAACTCGAAGCGGAGCTCTCCGAAACATTTGGGTCAGACATAGATATGGACAAACTCAAAGAAGCCCTACGTTCAAAAGACCCTGAACGCCTTAAAGAGGCTATGGGTCCAGAGATGGCAGCCCGAATCGATGCCGGCATGGAGTATATGAAGGGAAAAATGGAAGGTTTAGAGGAAGGCGAATTTCCCGATTTCAATCTCCAAGAATTCATGAACATTTTTGCGGGTGAAAACGGTCCGAAAATTGATTTGGCGGAAATTTCACAAAAGGCTTTCCGAGAACATTTTCCCGAAGGCGAGCCTGCGGATTATGAAGCGGAAATGGCGGAACGCATCCATGAAATCGTTGCTGACACACCGGGCGACTTTCAAAAGGTAATGATGGCTGTTACGATGGGCATCGCGAAAGAGCAAGATTTCCAATTCTGGGCACTTGCCAATTTTAAAGGCGAGATAGGTCAACAGATGAAATGGATGACAGAACAAATTCTGGTAGGCGGCGAATTAGAGAACATCGAGTATACTGTTCCAGAAGATATGTCTACATTTTTCCCAACGCTTATAGAGGTTGAAACGCAAGACGCGGTAACGCCGACACCAACACCGCAAGTCACGACATCGACTACGGAATCAACTGAGCCGCCATCTACCCGTTCAAACGAAAACGGCGTGGTTGCGACAGAGAAACTCCAAACGGAACTGGCTTCATCGATGTCGGTAGAGCGGATAAAATCTATCAGAGAATTCTTATCTCAAGACGGGACGGATGCGGGTCTGTTGCAGCTCCTTGAAACGGATAAAGAAGCAGCAAACTATCTTTTGGAACGTTTTAACTCATCGACTGAAATAGAAGAATGGCTTACTAAACAACCGACGGGAGTACCGCCATCAAAGTCCAATCCACGCGAAACCCGTCCGCAACCTTTACCACCGGAGGTACAACCGTGAGGCACCGGACAAATATCACTGCCATGAAGCTCATTACGCTACTCCTATTGTTTTTCTTTCTCTGCTTCAATAACGCCCTTGAGAGCGCAGCAGAAAATGAACCTGCAGCGGAGACAGGAAATGAATTGGTAGATAAAATAACGAAGAACGTAGAAGATGGAATGGCGCAGCACGAAAAGCGCAAAAAAGCATTGGAGAAGTTAGTCAGAAAACCGTTGACCGAGACACAGGAGAAATTACTGCACCAACTCCTTCAACACACCGATACGCTGGACGCAATATTATCCAACGCGCCGTACTTAACCTATTTGAAAGCGGAAGTTGGACAGGAATATAAGGATTTTCCGGCTTATGTTAAGGCAATGCCGACCCCGAAGCAGAAAACCGCTATGCTGTTTTCTTTTAAAGAAGCATTACCACCAAAAACAAAAGCGGAGGCACTGTCAATTTGCACGGACTACTACTTCAAATTCCGAGTGCTGTTGGTAAAGGAGCCGAACACTCTTGATGACCTGAATGCACTTATCGCATTCCAAACCAAACACTTGATGGAACCGTTGATGGCAATCTATCCAGCAGCAGAACTGTTTTCGCACATGTCAGAGCTGACACAGATGGGGATGGTCACCAACCTTGAAGCACAGATGTCTACTGAGGTTTTTCACGATGTATGGCGTGAATGGCTAAAAAAACACGGTTCTTCGGAAGGGTTGCTACGGTGTGCGATTACGACACCTGCTGAATTTGCCCTCGTGCGTTCATTTTTTGAGGACACAGCAGCATTTGAAAAATGGATTCAGGCACCCTTGAAAACAGAAAAGGCACCTGAAAAGAAAAAAGAGCAGTTAGAGAAATAAATTGGATTTATATCCTCGCTGGCGTTGGGACTGGCACAACCTGAAAGGTTATGTTACAAGGCCGCAGTGAATATATCTATGGAGAACTCATCATGATTAAGAAATGTTTGCACTTATCCGTCACCGCGTTGACCCTTACGGCAATGCTTCTATGCGTCAGTCTGAGTATCGCAGAGGCTGATCTCGCTACGGATGCCCCTTCACATAAATCAGAAAGCATACCGCTCCCTGTTTCAACGGATAGTGTGCTACATCTAATTCCAGAACAGACTTTAGGACTTATTTACTGTCCTAACTCGCTTGAATTGGATAACAGCATTAATACGTTGGTAGCAGAACTCTCACCTCAAACAGAAGTACCGGATGTAGTCGCGAAAACTTTGTCACATACCTTCAAGGCTCAATTTGAGAATTTTGAAGTGCCACCGTTTATTCAGACCACAATTTCGCAAAGTTAATCCAAGTTTTGTTGCTCGAATTCCATAGGTGTCAAATAGTCTAACGCCGAATGTGGGCGTTTCTGATTATACACCTGTGTAATAAAATGACCGATACGATCTCTTGCCTCATGGATGTCCTCGTAATCGTTGAGATGAACTTCTTCCTCCTTGAGCGTTCGGATGAGTCTTTCAGCATACCCGTTCTCCCAAGGACAGCCTCTCCGGGCGACCGAAATCTCAATGCCATGATGCCTGAGGGTTGACAGGTAAGCCTTTGAAAGATATTGCACACCTTGATCGGAATGATGGATCTCCGGGATGCTTTGACAGAGTGCCGTCTCTAAGGGTTTCAAGGTCAGAGATTCTGTCAAGTCCTGACTCAGATGCCATCCTCTGATCATACGCGTGAAGACATCCATGAGCAGAGCGACATAGATGAAACGTCTTTTCAGGTGGACGTAGGTAATATCGCCGACCCAGACCTGATCGCATCGACAGACCTGAAGGTCTTTGAGGCGATTCACCCACGGACGCGTTCTGTCAACGGAGGTCGTCGTTTGACAGACACGTTTCACGGATACCGACACGTTCAAAGCTTTCATCAAGCGGGAGACACGTTTATACCCAACGGTGTATCCCATACGCTGTAGCAGCTGTCTGATACGCCTATATCCGTATGTCGGATACCGCAGTGCCAACGTCTCTATTTCATCCCGCAGGACTTCTTCAGAAGGGTCCTGCTTGGGGTGATAGTAGAGGTTGCTTCGGGTGAAACCCAGCACCTCACATATCTGTCGAACCGAATAATCGGTCCGGAGTGCCTCAACTATTTCTCGCTGCTCCGTCAGTTTTGGTCTAACCACGTCGCTGCTTTTTTTTGAATATCTAATGCCACAGTCAACCGCCCGACGAGCTGTTCAAGGTGGGCGATCCGCTCCGCTGCCTCGCTGGACTGTTTCTCTGTGGACACAAACAGAGAGCCTACGTTTTCAACGACTTGCTGCTTCCACTTAGAGAGTTGATCTTCACTCAGGTTGTGTCGACGACACACTTCTGCTTGCGAACTTTCACCGCTAAGTGCCTCAAGAACAACTTGGCCTTTAAACTCAGGGGTGAAGTTTCTTCGTTTTCGTTTCGCCATCGGGGCCTCCTTTCAAGTCGTGGAGATTATACCACAATCTTGGTTTAGGGAGTGGCCCGAATTTAGGGGGGCAGTACATTTAGTCGATTTTGAAGAAATCGGATTGGATTTGAACCAGGATTTTGCAATCATCCTCACCCGTTTAAATCCGCTGCAATTCGCCCTACTCGTGCATCTAACAGATCCCGAAGCAATGAGACGGACGATTGAAGCAGTGAGGAAAGAAGATGATCGCGTAGCGTATAAAGACGTAACCTATTGGCACGACAGTGACGATGCCGAAAGTTTCGCTATCTTGGGGAATATCCTTGTCTTCTCAAAACAGCGTGAAGTTTGTGAAAATGTTATTGATACCTATAACGGCACAATACAGGCTATCACGCAAAATCCCGATTACGCCTCTTTTCTTACCGATATTTCAGAAGACAACGATCAGTTGGCGGTTTACTTTGACGTTGAAACCACTATCTCTACGCTCGACAAACCGCTTGCGGAAGAATTGCAGGTGGTGATAGATAAAATTGAAGATGCCGATGAAGAAGACGATATTGTGCCGTTCCTTGAAGGTATATCTGCAGCAGGGATACCGTTTATCAAACAGGTGCGATCTGCAAGTGTCCGCCTTGAAATGGAGGGCACGGATGTCCAAATCAAGCCGTTCTTGAAATTCAAAAACGGCAGTGCGTTTTTAGAAATTTTTGAAGAGGGGTCAAACGAATTGGGTTTTCTCGGTGAACTGCCAAATCGTGCGTTTGTGAATGCTGCCTTTCAGGGAAGTCCAAAGTTTCTCACTGAGACAAGCAAGTTATGGTTTAGTTTTTTTCCAGAAAAGACCCCAGAAGAACGCGTGCAGCGAGAGGTACTCCTTGAAGAGACGAAGAATTTTTATAAATCTCTAGCGGACAGATGGAGTTTCTGTGTCAATGTAGGGAAGACCGCGTCGCCTGTGTTCATCTACGAACTGAAAGATGAAGCGCGTGCGAAAATCTATATGGATGAAGTGTTTCTGGAAAAACTCAGCTGGACAGAAGCTTATCCGGGGCAGGCGATACTGTATAACCGCGTTGCGATCCAAAGTTATGTTTTTCCAAATTTCAAGGCAGATCTGCCAGAGGCAGGACAAGAAACTTCCGATTTGGTGCCCCCCGAATGGCACTGGTATTATGCTTTTACTGAAGGGCAACTCCTTTTCACAACAGGAACGAGTCCGGAAGCGATGCAAATCGTCCTTGATAGGCGGGCGGGAAGCAAAGAGAGGTTTGCTGACCATCCGAGTTATCAGAAACTCATTCCTAAGTTAGGAACGGATAACAACGTTCTTCTAGCGGTTTCCCCTATTATTGCGGTGAAGACCCTTTTACCGTTGCTGGACGAGGTAGCCCCCGACAATCCTATTGCGATATTAGGACAGTTTTCAGGTTTGCTTATGACCTTACCAGATAACTACAGTGTCGGTTTAGCTGCCAAAGCACAAAATAGCGAAATTGATGCGAAACTGTTTATTAATCTTGACGACTTCGGACAGCTCGGGCAAATGTACGTACTGATGGTGCAGATGATACAGTATTGACGCGTCTGCACACCTCTTGTAGACGCGTTTTTCATTCCGTATTGTGTCAACCAGAACGCTTTGTTTAGCGTTAAAGCCTACAATTCAGATTCCAAACGGAGGTCGAAATTTTTTCATGCTATTCCGTCTATGTCTAATCCTGTTTGTAGTGCTTATGCTACCGCTTTCTGTTTTTGCTGAATCGGATGATACCGAAAAAGATCAGAGTCCTAAAACGAAAAGAAGTATCTGGCAGCGGATTCTCCCACGCACAGGCGATATAGAAGGCACAGTCTTTCAGCCTGATACCGACACGCCCCTATTTGCGGCCGAAGTTCACATTGTTGAGACCGATCAATCTGAAAAAACCGGTGAAGACGGAACATTCCGCTTTACCGATATACCTGTCGGAAAATATACACTCTCCATCTCCCACCCGACGCATAGTACACCCACAGAGATTCCGATTGAGATCCGCGCCGGTGAGGTGCTTCGTGGACGATTTTACCCCGGTGCGGAGGTGCCGTTTGTCAATGCCACCGATAGCGGGGATATTGACGGGCACGTCTACAGCCAAACGACCGGAAAAACTCTTGCGGATGCTGAGGTCCGCTTCATCGAAATTGACGTGTCTGGTAAAACAGATGCATCGGGAAACTTTCAGTTTATAGGTATCGCCCCTGGCATTTATACCCTATCAATCACCCACGAGACATTCGAGACCGCTACGACTACAAAAATACAGGTAAAAGCAGGCGACACCACACAGGTAAAAATATATATCGGTGCAGCGGTTAGACTCGAAACAGTTGTTGTAGAAGGGCAACGCCTTGCACCGACGATTAGTCGCAAAGAGATTCGGGGTAGTGAGTTAATACGGATTCCCGGTACAGGGCGCGACGCGCTCAAGGGACTCACGACGTTGCCGAGCATCGGTATCCCGAACGATCTCTTTGGTATTCTCTATATCCGAGGAAGTGCGCCTGGGGAGACGCTTATCTATCTCGATAGAACCCCACTCGGTTATCCGTTCCATTATGGCGGTCTCATCTCAACGATTAACTCACATAGTATTGAGGATATTCAGATTTACGCCGGTGGGTACGGTGCTGAGTTCGGATTAGATTCACAATCGGTGATTGCCATCCGTTCCCGTGAACGTTTGGAAAAACGGTGGGCGGGTGCAATCGATCTAAACATCTTATCGCCTTCTGGATTCCTTGAAGCCAAAATCGGCGACAAAGGGTACGCCTCCATGGCAGGACGATTCACCACTCTTGATCTTCTCTTAGGACTATTCTTTGATTGGACCTTTCCGAACTGGTCGAACTATCAACTCAAATTTGCATATCAACTTACGCCAAAGCATCACTTAATGCTCAACGGTTTAGGCGCGACAGATCACTTTAACTTCTCCGATGTTGGATCAGAAGATATTGAGGAAGCCGTTGATTTTTCCGCTTATTTCAAAAACGGATTTGAAGCGGAGGGTATCCATCTTCGCTCTCATTTCACTGATAAACTCACATCTCATCTCTCGCTGACGCGTTCCCACAGTTTTCTCAATATTCATTTCGGCGGCACCTCACGCCAAGAGGATCAACCTGAGAATGAAGGGTTCATTTATGATATCAAAGTGAACACCCCGATGTATACGCTTCGCGAAGATGTATCCTACAAATTAACACCAACACTTCAATTAGAGTCGGGATTTCTCCTTGCCCTGAGTCCCGCGGAGAGTCTTACACGCACCTCTTCTCCAGGAAAGATAGATTTTGAAAGCGAAGAAGAACCGGCATGGACACAGAAACTTGACGAATTTAATTATACCTTTCGACGTGCCGAGGGGTACCTACAGGCACGCTATGATCCGCTATCGTTTCTGTCCATCGCGCTCGGGGTGCGGTTGGATTATCTCAATTTAACGGAGGAGCTTTCAATTCAGCCGCGCGGGAGTCTCAGCTTCACACTGCCAACGACTTCTAAGCTCCGGTTTGCCTACGGTAGATATGAACAGAGCCCGTTGGCATATCAAGTACTAAAGGTGGAGGGCACCCGAGACCTAAAATCAAGCCTAACCGAGCATTACATCATGGAGTTAGAACACAAGTTATCGCCACAAACGGAGCTCAAGTTCGCACTTTATTACAAAGACATGCAAAGATTAGTCGCGCGCTCCATCAACCTTGAAGCACTTTTTGACGACTCGGATGCTGCTACAACGACGGCGTACCTGAATCAAGGAGCAGGATTTGTAAGTGGTGCGGAGATATTCCTGCGGCACCGTGTGAGCGAAAAGTTCTTCGGGTGGCTATCCTACGCCTACACGCACCTTGAACGGCGTGAAACACCAGACGATATTTATAAACCGTTTCTGTTTGATAACACACACATTGTTAGCATTGTTGCTAACTATAATCCAACAACGACAACAGAGATTGGCGCGAAGTGGCAATATTCCAGTGGTACCACCGCTGTGCCTTTAAGCAACCTCATTATGGTTCAGGATCCTGTGACGATAGGCATGCATCCGCTCATTTCTGATGTTGCGGGTGCGATTTTTCCGACAGAGTTTCCGGCGTATCACCGCTTGGATCTCCGCTTTAGCGAAAAAAGAAAGTACTGGGGACTGCCCGTAACAGCATATACTGAAATCTGGAATGTCTATAACAGGAAAAACACGATACGGTTTCGTTTAGCCGATGAATTAGCCGATAGATTTGAGGCGGAACTTGAAGCGTTGGAATTTGAGGAAGCCACGGAGGCACTGAATATTGACTTCAATGAATCTCTGGAAATCCCCCAATTTCGTTTCACTTTTTCCTTTGGGGTCATCTACGAATTTTAACCGGAACACGATGCTTACGTCATAGGTACCCACTACCTAAAGGTAGGGGCTTGTGCTTCATAGCGACTGCGCTTTTCTCTAAGAGAAAACCCGTCTTAGTATCGCTCCACTTTAGGCGGCCAAGCCCGCCCGTTTTGAAAGTTGAAAAGTGGTAGCAAACGCAACGTGTGCATTTCACTGCTACTACGAGATTACGCGATGCTACCGATATAGTTTTGAGTGGTATAGCACTTCGCACTCACGATCCTTCTCACGGGATCGGTTAGGACTCTCTCATAGATTGAGAGAGGTGAGAACCCTAACCAAGTGCTAATAGTAATCATACCACTTTTCTGTGTGAATGTCAAATTTATTTTTCTATCAAACTCTTGGTTTCCGTCTACATCCCGCAAGCTAAAGCATGGGGATTTGACGGGAGAGCGTTAAAAGGTTGCAGTCTACTTTGAAAAATGCTACGATAAAAGCATAACACGAAGAAAAAAGGAGCATCAGATGAAAAAACCAATATTTCTGATTCTTATCGGTATAGGCGTTCTAATTCTCGTCGGTGGGATCGTTTTTGTGGTCCCGTGGTTCGGTAAAATGATGGAGGAGATGGATCAGATACACGCGCAACAAGCGGAACACCGACGTGAATTAAAAGCATCGGCGAGCAAACTGTTGACTGCAGAACAAGAAATATTATTGTCGCAACTTCTTGAAGCCGCACCGGAAACAGACCCATCGCAAAGCCCAAACGATTTAGAAGCCGTCTTGTCAAGTGAACCGTATCTCACCTACATAAATACGGAAGACGGACAAGATTATGAAAATTTTCGGGCGTACGTTGACGCAATGCCGACAGAAAGTATGAGAACTCTTGCGCTTTCCAGAATCAAAGGCACCCTCGGCGCAGATAAAGACGATGCAGAACTGCAGGTCTGGCTGAACTACTACTTCATTGTTCGTGAGTGGGGGACCACAGTTCAAGACCCGCTTGATAACATGAAGGAACTCAACAAACTCCAACAGACACACCTCATTGAACCATTGATGAAAAATGATTCTGAAATATCTGGCTTGTCCACTCAAATCGTACAAATCGGTATGTCTTCTATCTTCATGACAGAGGATAATGATGTGTTTCAAGAGGTTTGGCGCGAACGCGTAGAGACACACGGGGAACAAGAGGGGTTGCTGCGGTGTGCTGTTGCATCGCCGCGCGAGTTTGCGCTCATGCGTTCGTTTTTTGCGGATATGGCAGCATTCCAAGCATGGATCACCACACGTCCTGAACCTGAAGCGCAAAACTCGGAAGAATAAAATCTGTTACGAAACTGGCACCTAACGCTCTTTGAAAAACGTACTCGGTGCCAGTTTTTTTTGCACCATACAATTTATCCATACTGGCAAATTCAATGGATCTTGGATATCCACACAATTTGTTCTATTTTTCTCAATTTTAATTGATTTTTTTCAAAGTCTTCGGATTAAACGCCGTAGGCTACTTTTATTGGAGAAGAAAAATGGATACCAACACTATACACTCCGCCAACACAGCATCAGAATCCCGTCCGTCTGCAATAAAGACGTTGCGTCGTTTCTTCTTTGTTGCTTGGCACGCCAGCCGATTCGGCGCGATTGCGCAAGCACTCCTGACACTTGTACATGGATGCATTCCGATAGGCATTCTTTGGGCAAGCCGAGAACTGGTGAACCTCATCGCTGCTTTTCTCGATAAGGAAGCGGATTTGAGTTTAGAAACCGCAGCACCCTGGGTGGTAGCACTCGTGCTTTTGGCAATGTTGAGAAATATAGCAGGCACTTGTGATGGGTATCTGCAATGGAAGATGAAAAATCTTATCGGACTCCACCAGCAGGGTGCCTTACTTGAGGCAACAACGCATATCGACTTTGCCGTTTTTGATGAGCCACAGACGTATGATTTGATACAACGGGCGCGCCAAGCACTGGGGCATCGGCTCACAAATCTACTGCGATTTCTAACAGAAGTCGGACAACTCTGCGTGACGCTGGCCGGGTACGGGGTCCTCCTATGGTTAGCGGATCCTCTGCTGGTACTCGTAGTCGTGTTACCCGCACTACCCTCCGCTTGGATTAAAGTTAGGGCAGCCGAAAGAAGGTACAGCCACGATTACGCAGCGACACCGGTACGGCGTATGATGGATTATATGCTGAGTTTATTGCTCGGGACTTCCTCTGGACAGGAAGTGCGGCTCTATGGTCTTTTCAATCTGCTTTTCGGACGCTGGCGAACGAACCACGAAAAATGGAAAGAAGAATCGCTTGCCAAGATCTGGACGGAAGCGAGAGCCTCCATTGGAACAACTATCGCTGAAGTAATTGCTTATGCAGTAGCGATTGGCATCCTCGCTGCGCGTATTGTGGACGGCACCCTCACGCTTGGGGATTATGTGGTTCTTACCGGTACCGCTGCATTCTTCCAAGGAGATCTGGAGGGATTGCTTAGACAAATACAAAATATACTTGAAGATGTCCCCTTGCTTCGTGATTTGCATCACCTCTTAGAACGCGGAAAAACGGCGCGGCGCGAGTCAGGCACCGAGACATTTCCGCAGCCACTACAGTCTGGCGTAGAGGTGCGCAACCTACGTTTCCAATATCCGGGTGCGACTGACGATGTGTTACAAGACATAAACTTTCACGTGCGTCCCGGAGAGATCGTGAGTATCGTGGGTGTTAACGGTGCAGGAAAATCGACGCTGATTAAACTATTGCTCGGATTATACAAGCCCGATGATGGCACAATCCGCTATGACGAAAAAAATATCGCTGCAATTGCCCCGGAACAGATAGCTCTTAACTGTGCCGCCGTTTTCCAAGACTTTGCGCGATTTCGTAGACCTGTGCGTGAGGAATTGGTGCCAGGTCCCCCGAACTTCAACATTGACGACGCAGCACTCTGGCGCGTCATCAATGCGGTTGGTATCAAAGAGCGTTTTCAGACGCTGCCGCGCGGCTTGGATACCTTCCTTGATCCTTCACTCGGTGAAGAGGGTGAAGGTGCAGAGTTATCGGGTGGTGAATGGCAAAAAGTTGCGCTTGCGCGGGCTTTAGTTAGGAATCCGCAAGTTCTGGTTCTTGACGAGCCGACGGCAGCGTTGGATCCACAAGCCGAAGTCGAACTCTATCAACGTTTTGTTGAACTTGCGGCGGGGCGGATGACGTTCCTGATTTCACACCGCATCGGATCGGCGCGTCTCGCAGATCGGATCTTGGTGTTAGATTCGGGACGTATTGTTGAAGACGGGACACATGAGGCATTACTTGCCAGAGATGGACTCTACGCCAGATTTTTTCAAGCACAAGCACATTGGTACCAATAGAGAAGTCAAGAGGGTTCTGAAATGCGAAACGGTAATGGAAAATGGAAGACATGGGGATTGGCTGCGAAAGAAAGTATTATCGCATACTTCCGAACTTTTGCGATTGTCTGGCGGAGCGGTGCGCTCTCGCTTTCAGGAATGATGCTTTTCACACTATCCCTCGGCGTTCTGCCTGTAGGCGAGTTTTTCGTGACGGAACACTTGGTCAATGCGATCACCGCTGCTATAGGCGATGCCGATTGGTGGCAGCAGGTTGTCCCGTGGTTGCTTGGTCTGCTCGGTCTACAAATCTATAGTACGCTTGCAGACCAGTTACGCGAACCGTTACGCCTCAATGTCAGAGAAAATATCGAGATTTGGATTAGTGAGGGTATCACACGGAAATCTAATACAATAGAGTTGATCGAGTTTCAGACCCCAGAATTCCAAAACGCGCTGGCGCGAGCGCGCACTATGTCCGGTGATGAACTTGAAGAGATTGTTTGGTGGATCGTTGATAGCATTCAACAATTAATCAGTGTCACTGCGCTGGGTATCGTGCTGTGGGGTCTTCATCCGTTGTTAGCACTGTTGCCTATGGTAACCGGTATAGCGTCTTGGTGGAGTGGTTCACGCTTTGCTACTGATGTTTATAGCCTTGATGTGCAACAGACATCACAGCAACGGGAACGAGATGCGTTAGAAGGTATTCTGACGGATCGTGGCGCAGGTAAGGAAGTGCGGTTATACCAAGCACAGGACCTCTGGATAGGACGCTGGCGAAAGTTATGGAAAGAACTGATACAAGAACAACAGACTATTGAACGGCGTAAATTTTGGGCGCATCTTGCAATTGGTATCTCACGCGCTTTGTTGTACGCTTGCTCGCTTATACTTTTATTGCTGGCGGTCTTTCGTGGGGGACTTACTGTTGGTAAGTATATCGCCGCAATCAACGCCATCGTCAACTTAGATGGCATCTGGGACAACGTTGCGGGGTATTTCCTATTGATTGCGGACGATATGCGCCGTTTGTCAGGAGATTTGTATGCGTTTTTGGATCGTGACACTAAAACAGTCGGTAAAACTCCTTCAACATCTCAGAAAGCACCGAACCTGACAGGCTCACAAGAACCTTCACATCTACAAGTAGAAAATGTTTCGTTTTTCTATCCAAATGCGCAAGAACCGGTGCTTCGTCAGGTCAACTTAACATTGAATAAAGGGGAGCGGGTGGCACTCGTTGGCCCCAACGGTGCGGGGAAATCCACACTGGCACGCCTGCTTCTTGGGCTCTACCGACCGCGAACGGGTTTAATTCGCGTGGGAGATATACCCTTAAACGAAGAAGCGCGTCAGCAGTGGCTAACACATTGTAGTGCAGTGTTTCAAGATTTCACGTGCTATCATCTGACGGCACGCGAGAATATTATCTTTGGCGATCTTGAACATCCGGAACGCATGGAAGTGGCATCGACAGCCGGTGGTGCAGTTTCGGTTATTGACGGCCTCAATTCGGGTTATGAAACTGTGTTAGGACCGACTTTTGGGGGGCGCGATCTATCTGGCGGCGAGTGGCAACGCATCGCAACAGCAAGAGGGTTTATGCGGGAAACGCCATGGCTGGTCGTTCTTGACGAACCGACTGCAGCACTGGATCCGTTAGCTGAACAGGCGATCTATGAACGATTTATTCAACGCAGTAGCGGACGGACATCCCTTATAATTTCGCATCGCTTGTCTTCAGTTCGCACCTGTGATCGCATCATTGTCCTTGATAACGGGACAATTGTCGAAGACGGGGATCATGAGACCTTATTGGCAAAAGATGGACTCTATGCACAGTTCTTCAGAGCACAAGCACAGTGGTATGTTTGACAGAAGCATTCAGCGATGATTCGTTACTTCGATTTTAGGTTTTCCGCCAAGATTTCAATCAGTTCGGCTAAAGTTGGGAACTCGTCGCGTGCTTCTGGTGGGAGATCCGCGAGGTGCGTGTCGCCAACAAATCGGTATATATCTGCCGCGCCTGTTAAGATATTTGGTGTTAATCCGACGTGTTCAAAAGTTGCCGAGATCTCTTCCATCTCACCTATCCAACGTCTGGCTTTCGGTGGCATGCTCGGCAACCCTCTCTCCATCCGTTCAAAAAGTGCCGATTGGCTCACCTGAAACTCTGCTGTGAGTGCTTCCGATACTCCTAATAGAGATGCCGCAGTGAGCAATTCGGTGCAGAGCGCGGTTAATCCTTTTGTCAGGGAGGCATAGCACATCTTAATCGCAGAGGCAAGCCCTATTTCGTCTCCAAGTGTGCGAACATCTAACCCGTAATTGTTGAGTTCAGAGAATGTGTCGAGTGTCGGTCCCGATGCGTAGAAGCGCGTTGCGCCCGGTGTGCGAGGTGGCGGTCCGATGATGGATGCATCGACGAAAGTTCCACCTGCGGCGGTGATCACATCTCCCAATTCGCGAACCGTCTGGGGTGCGATGGCGTTGCAGTCGGCGTAGGTTAGGGTTGTGTTTACCTGTTGGAGTGCTTCGGCGACTGCTGCCGCGGCGGACATTGCTTGTGCAGGTACCATGATTGAGAGGATGAAGTCGGCTTCCGTAACGAGTTGTGAATATGTCGAGACATCCACAATGCCTGCTTTCTCAGCGAGTTCATGGGTGCGCTGACTTCTTCCGTGCAGACAGGTTATGACGCGCAAACCGTTTTCACGAAGGACGTTCCCGACAGTGTGCCCCATATCACCGGGGCTTAAAATTCCGACAGTGTTGGGCATAGATTGCCTTCCTTTTCAAATATGAATTCCGACGGTGTTGAATGCTTTGAAGACTAATATTGCGCCGAGTAGGATGACGACAGCGGCACTGATCATCGGTAGACGTTGTAACCAGATACCTTCGCCAGTGAAACGCTCAATTACCGGTTTTGCCATCACCATCAGAATACCGATAGCGACCAACACGGCGGCAAGCCCCAATGAGAAAGCACATAGGATAATCAAACCCCACACAAGTTTGCCAAGACTAATCGCGAATAGGAGTCCGATGAGCGCATCGACACACGGCACGATGCCACCGGAGATGCCGAGCGATAACAACCCCCAAAAACCGGTTCGCTCTGGCGGGGCGTGGCTATGCGTCTGCCCCCCATGACTGTGTGTTAGGGCTTGGTCGTGTGAATGTCCTTGGTCATCTTCATGCGAATGGTTATGTGAAGGGTCGTGCCCATGATCGTGGTCGTCTGCGTGCGCGTGGTCGTGATCATGATCATGCGAATGCTCGTGTGGATGCGGGTGCTGATGTCCATGTGCATGGCTGTGTGCACCACCCCTATAATACTGCTTCATGTTTCTGGTAAGCAGCCACGCGCCAATACCAACAATCAGGACACCAGAGAATAGGCTTAACCACGGAACGATATCGTCTGGTGCAAACCCCTGTGCCACGAGCATGACGATGCCAAGTGCTATGACACTGAAGGTGTGTGTAAAGGTAACGACAATCCCAAGGAAAACTGCGTCAATTACCCTGCCTTTAGAACCGACGAGGTAAGCAGCGACGATGGCTTTCCCGTGTCCCGGTGTTAAGGCATGTAAACCACCAAGCACAAATGAAACGACAAGGGCAACAATCGCTAATTGCAGCGTAAGCGGTTGGTTTATTAACTCTTTTATTCGGTCGCCTGAATGCTCGTGACCTTCGTCAGCAAACACCAACGCGCAACCGACAATACCGATAAAAATAATTATGGCTTGCAATACGCGCTTGCAAGTTGCGCCGCTAAAACAGAAATAACGGTTCTTCAAAACTGACTAAATCCTCGCGAATTTTTGGAAACGCCTATCCGCAATGACTTCGCTGACATAGATGTTCCCGTTTGAATCAATCCAAATGCCGTGCGGCGAATCGCTGAATTGTCCGGGTGCCTCGCCTTTCTCGCCCCACCGTCCGATAACTTCTCCGCCAAGCGTCATGATACTAATGCGTTGTCCGCCTTCGGCAATGTGAATGACATTATCGCTATCAATGAAGAGATCGTTCGGAGAACGGAGGTCTGTCCACTCGGTTAAATATTCACCGTTGTTATTAAAAATCTGACAGCGTAGGTTCCCCCGATCAAGAATATAGACGCGGTCGTTATGGTCAACCGTAACATCGTGTGGCAGATTAAATTCACTGGGTCCCGTGCCGGGTGCGCCCCACGAAACGATCACTTCGCCGTCGGCAGTCATCCGATGTACCCGCGATTGCCCGTAGCCATCAGAGACGTACATTTCTCCAGAAGTAGAAAGGACAGCGCGCGTCGGTTCGTTAAAGGGCCCTCCCGGCGCGCCAGGCTGATTGACAGTACCGAACGTCTGCAATAATTCGCCATCAAGTGAGAATTTTCGTACGGTATGATCAACGGTATCGGTGGTATAGATTTCATCATCAGGACTTATCCAGATGCCGTGCGGTTTCTGGAAAATATTCTTGCCCCATTCGGTAACGAATGTGCCATCCGCCTCGAAAACGAGCATCGCGGGTTGTGGACTCCGGTTGTAGACATAGACGCGATCGTTTGAATCGCACGCTACCCCGGAAACGAGACCGAGTTGGGGAATCATGCCCCATCCTTCCACGACTTCATACTGATAATCGCCTGTTCCAAAAGTTGCCATAGTGATGCCTCCTGTTAAGTGCCAACGCTTATGTACTTAGCGACAATAGATTTCAGAATTTGGACGATGCGTTCTGCTTCCCAAAGACAGTTGTATACTTTTGACAGTTCGACGGTGAACATGGGTCTTTCTACCTCAATATTGCTAACGACCCCGTGAACGAACGTCCAACTGTCTGCGACAGTATAGCATCCAAAAATTTCTTGTTCGGGGTTGGCGTTTCCTTTCCAATTGAGCCATGCGGCGGCGAGCATTTCGCCGTAGAGTTGATACTGCGGGTTGGGTGCATTAATCCCCCTCTTGGTTTCATGGACGACGAGATAAGGATAACGCATCTTTCCGGCGACACAAGGTGCGAGCGCGCCATCGGCTTCACCCTCAAGTTCAAATGCGGGGTAACTCGCTCTAAGTGGGACTCCTGCCCATGCTTGAATATGCCCTTGTTCTGCAAGTACCAACAATGGATAGATCGCACGCGCCCAAAGGGTGGCTTCGTTCATGAGTACCAGTTGACGTTTCTGCAACAGAGATTTGAGATAGTTCAGTAGTTTGATTTCTTCCGGCTCCAGAACTAATGTCATTTCATCCCATTTGTCAGATACATCTGGTCGTTCGTACAAGGTCACAAGTGCGTTGAGCGTTTCTTCGGTAAGTTGTGATAATGGATACGTTTGCATTGCTGAAAACCTCCTTCGAGTCTGCCCAGGTACTTTTGAAGCCTGTTTCAAAAGGATTTCAACTCCGATAATATCTAATTTTGGAATATATTGCAACCGTTTTAAAAGATCCCGTTTATGAACAAGGCAGCGCGTATGAAGTTCGCTTCCTGAAACCCGGTTGCATAGAGGACATTTGTCTCGTCAATATACGTGTACTCATTTTTTCCGAAAAAGTGTGTGATTTCAAAATTCAAACGGAATGTCCGACTTAAATCGTAATGGGCACCTGCGCCCCAGTCGGAGAGATTCGCGTTGAAGTCCAAGAAACGATAGTTGACTGGACTCAGAGCATAGTTGACAAAATCGAGGCGTATGAGGCTGAAATACGCAAACGCCCGCGCCTCGCGATAATTGTAGAGGCTATGGTCGCGTATCCATGTAAAATCGATCTGGATGCGATCGTCCCAAGAGTTTTCAGTCGCTCTATCGTCTGGATCGAACCTGCCGCGAAAATCTACAAAATCCCTTGCGCGATAATAACTCGTATCGGTCATTCGGACGTAAGTGAGGCGATTGGAAAATGCAAGGCGAAACGACTCGTTCAGATCATAAGAGAGGATTAGATTTGCATGCGCCGTATCCTGAATAATCTGCTCATCAAAATCGGATTTGGTATAGAGATCGGCATCCAAATCGTCCTGATTGTCGATTTCGATGTCGTGCAGATCGCGTGTATACCGGAGTTTGAGTTCCGTCTGGAACATCGAAGAGAACAACGATGCGGTCGGTGCATATTTCCTAAAGCGTAGCTCCGCTGGATTGAGATAGTAAAGGTTTCCGGCACCGTCGATTCCTTTGAGTTGCAGTGCGACATCGGTTTCGACCTCTCGCTGAAACGGTATAAGCAGCTTCTGTTTATACACACCGTCTGTGGTAAACCGCTGGATGCGCCGTAGACGGTAACGAAACAGTCGTGTATCACCGCTGTAGCGTCGTGTTGGGTTGTCAAGCCGATTCGGAAGCGTGGAGGCGAAATCTTTTAAGTACTTTGCTGTATCCGCGACAAGGAGTGTGCCATCTGTCAACGTTGCAATCTTGAAGGGGGCGATAAATTGTCCGGCTGCGTCGCCGTATTCACCGAAAGTGCGCAAGAACGTTCCTTGAGCACTATACTTCAGTACCCGATGTCCTTTTTCATCAACAACGTAGAGGTTGTCCGTTGCATCTACTGTTATATCCACGGGATGTACGAGGCGACCTGTCCCCGGTTGCGCGAGCAGATACCGAGCGACAGGTTCACCTTCAGAATTGAGTTTGTAAACCGTTGTCCTATCGCAAACATAGAGATTCCCGTTTGCATCTACTGTTAGAAGAAACGCCCGTTTTGTATCTCCTTGTGGGATAATGAGTGCATAATTACCGTCAGCATCCAAGCCGGGTGAAGCCGCTTCAAGGGGTGCGATCCGCTGACTGAAGTCTTGGATCGGGTAACTTGCGACAAACGCGCCTTGTGCGTCAAATTTATGGATACAGGGACCGTAGTTAAAGATTTTGGATCCCAATGTTGTTTGTAGGTTGGGGTCTGAAATCTGGACGAACATCCAATCCATTACATAGATACTACTATCCGTGCCAACAGTAACAGCCGTGGGATTGATGAACCGAAATTCGCTCTCAGTCTCCATCTGGATGTCAAATAGAAAGTTCCCGATTTCATTGAATTTTTGGATTCGGAAGTTATCGGTATCAACGACATAAATGGCACCGTCAGGTCCAAACGTCATGAACAAGGTCTCTGCGAATTGTGCTTCACCCTCTCCTTTGCCACCAAACTCGACGACAAATTCAAATTCTTGTGCGGCGTTTACGTGTATCGGCAACAGCAATAGCAGGCAAATTATTAGGTTTTTTAATTTAAACATGTGCTATTTTTATACGTGTCCTCGATTTTTTACTTCTTGGCATACAGCACGCGTTCCGCAGTCAATCTTTTGCATTTAGACACACTGATGTGTTTTTATTTTTTTTCGATGTTATCCAAGACTCCGTTAATAAATTTTGGGGAATCTGGGGTGCTGTAAACTTTCGCGATTTCAATGGCTTCATTAATTGAAGTCGCCGGATCAATATCGCTAAGATAAAGGATTTCATAAGCCGCGCATCGTAGGATAGAGAGGTCTACGACAGGCATCCGATGGAGTTTCCAATTTTTAGAGGTGTTTTGAAGCAATTCATCGATGACTTCGAGATGTGAAGTGGTGCCTTCAACGAGTTCTACAGCGAACGGACGGAGTTTTGCGGATGTATCATGGTTCTGCCAAAATTGTTCCATGACAACCGGTACCGGCGCGTTGGTGAGTTGAATCTGATATAGCATTTGCATCGCGACGATGCGAGATTGCCGACGAAGAGACATTATAGTTTCCGATGCTCCGATTTTCGAGTGTTAACGCGTGAAGTTTTATTGCATTAGATACGCTATCGTGTATTATACACGGTTTTAGGTGGTATGTCAAACAAAAACGCCAGAAGAGACAGTCAGCAAGATAGCCATCAGCCATTAGCATTTAATCGTTGGTGAGATTTATAGTAAAGCCCGCAATTACTTGGACACTTGTATTGTTGTGTGAATGTGTGAAGTTCGTTCTCACGGAGGCACAGGAAACCAACAGTCTCCTATGCTACAAAGAAACACAGGCTAACAGCCTATGCTACAAAGAAACACAGGAGACCAACGGTTTCCTATGCTACAAAGTTGATGCGACAAGTGTAAATTTATTTTCGGATGTTACTATAAAATCTCACGAGAAAAAAGTGTCCTTAATTGCAGATTTTACTATAAGTACAGAAAAAAAGTAGATATAATGCTTGAAATACTTGACAATTCTGTAAAAAAACTTTAGAATTCTGTATATTAGCCTTCAACGAAAGGAGAACTGGTGAATTTACACAAAAGAGATTACGGTACTGTTGCAGGCCCGCATCCTCGGACGGCGCAAGCGGGGTTCGAGATGCTCCTTGCCGGTGGAAACGCTGTAGATGCTGCTGTCGCCGCGGCGTTTGCGGAAGGGGTCGTGGAACCGTCCCACAACGGGATCGCGGGGTACGGCGGCTGTGTGCTTATCTATCGCAGCAAAACGCAGGATGTCATTGCCATAGATTACAATTCCGCTGCGCCTGCTGCTGCCTCTGAAAACATGTTCACGATTGAAGATGCGCCGGAGACAGTTGCGGGGTACCGCGTGCCGGGCCGCGTCAATGTCCATGGTCCACTATCGATTGGGGTACCGGGGGTCGTGGCTGGCTTATGTCTGGCGTTGGAGACGTTTGGCACACTGCCCCTCCGTGATATTCTCCGCCCAGCGATCAATTCCGCGCGTCACGGCTACGCCCCGAACGGTGCGAACCGCGGTGGGATAGCCGGCAATGCCGAACGGTGGAAACGCGACTTCCCAGAAACTGCGCGTGTTTTCCTGAAAAATGGTAGACCTCCAAAGAAGGGGGAAACACTGACCAACCCTGAACTTGCAAGAACCTTGGAGGCTGTTGCGGAGGGCGGACATTCTGCATTCTACGAGGGGACAATCGCGGAAACAATCGCCAACCACATCCAAAAGTTAGGTGGATGCTTAACTGCGGACGACCTGAAAGATTACCGTCCTTTCATCACAGACCCCTATCAAATCCAGTACCGAGGTTACTCCGTCTACACTGCGCCACTCGGTGCGGGTGGACTGACAACCTTACAGATGCTTCGATTGGTAGAGGCGTTCGATGTGGCAGAAATGTCTGTAACGGAACGGTTCCACCTTTTCGCTGAGGCGATGAAGGTTTGCTGGCCCGAAAGACTCCGGCGATTTGGAGATCCGAAGGTTGTTGGGATAGATATTGAAACAGAAGTCTCAGACCGCTTCACCGCGACACTGAGTGAAAAGTTGAAGGCAGGTCTGGAATCGCCCCAACCTGGGGAGGTTGTCTACCATGAACCGATGAATTGCACAAGTCATATCTCTACTGCGGATGCCCAAGGTAATATGGTGTCTCTAACGCAGACGCACGGCGGTGGGTTCGGTTCAATGGTAACAGTTCCCGGCACTGGCTTGCTCTTTGGACACGGTGTCGGTCGTTTTGATCCGAGACCGGGACTCGCGAACTCGGTTGGTCCCGGAAAACGTCCACTTCACAACATGGCTCCATTCCTCGCGACACGGGACGGCATGCCTTTCGCCACATACGGAATTCCGGGTGGAAGGACTATCCCGAATAACCAGCTTAACATCAGTATTAACCTTATGGACTTACAAGCGTCAATGCAACAGGCATTAGATGCGCCGCGCTTCCATAGTGACGGTGCTGAACCGATCCAGATTGAATCGCGCGCCGGTGAACAAGTGCTTCTTGAGATGAGGGAACTTGGGCATGAAATCACAGCAAGTGCAGGTATCGGTGGTCCTGGCCACGGTGTCCGACTCTGGAATGAAGGCACGCATCACGATGGCGGTACGGATCCACGAGGCGAAGGCAAAGTAATGGCGAAATAACAGCAATGTTTTCTGATACAATTTTAATCTTATCTTGCGTAAGAGACGCAAAAAGATGGAGAAATTATGTCACAATTTGTAAAAGCCGCGACAACCGATCAAATTCAGCCTGGTAAATGTATCGGTGTGAAAGTTGAAGGCGTTTTCATCGGTATCTACAACGTTAAGGGTGAGTATTACGCCATGAACAATATTTGCCCCCACCTTGGTGGCGTTTTGAGTTACGGCTTCTTAGACAATAATTGTGTTACGTGCCCACTCCACATGTGGGAATTTGATGTGACGACAGGGGAATGTGTGTGGCCAGGCGAGGAAAGCATCCCCACCTATCCTGTGAAAGTGGAGGGCGACGATATTCTTGTGAATGTGGAAACGCCGCTCTAACCGAGTTAACACCTGTTTTAGATAGCAATTGGGTAGAAGGGCGCGGTTCCGCGATCGCGTCCGATTCAGAGGAGAAAAGATTATGGCATATCTGCTCACCGGTGGCATGGGCTGCATCGGTACTTACGTCATCCGCGATCTATTAGCCGCCGGTGAAAAGGTAGTGGTTTACGATTTTGCTTATGACCTCACCATTCCGAAAATGGTACTCACGGACGAACAGATTGAAGGGTTCACCTTCGTGCAAGGCGACATCACTGACCTACCACACGTCTTACGCACCGTCCAAGAACACGACATTGATCGGGTGATTCACCTCGCCTCGTGGCAAGTGCCGGCGTGCAATGCGAATCCACCGCAGGCGTTAAAAGTCGTCTGCGAAGGCACGATCAACATATTGGAAGCGGCACGCATTTTCAATCTCAAACGTGTTGTCTGGGCAAGCAGCGTTGCCGTCTTCGGTGCGCCGGAGGATTACAACCACCAACAGATTCTCAACGATGCCGCACACTATCCTAAGTTTATCTACGGTGCCTGTAAATCCCTGAATGAAAAATATGCGACTCACTATTTCGATGCGTATGGTGTTGACTCAATCGGGCTTCGGTTTACGGCTGTCTATGGTGTCGGTCGGACGCGGGGCATGAGCTCGTTCACGACGCAATTGATTGAGGCGGTAGCATTAGGCGAACCGTATGTCTGCCCGTTTGGCGACGATGCGGTGGATTGGCAATACGTAGAGGATGTCTCCAGTTCAATCGTCATGGCGTGCACCTGCCCGACAACGCAGACACGTGTTTTTAACGTTAAAGGCGGTATCCGTCCCGTCAAAGACGGTGTGGCATACCTGAAAACGTTGGTGCCGGATGCAGAGGTTACAGTGGAGCCGGGAGTATTCGGAATCTCGTGGGATTACGACGCAACAACCATCGCCGATGAGATGGGGTTTACGCCTGCCTACACGATGGAGCAAGGGATTCTGAAAACGTTCAACCGTTTTCGCGAGCGCGCGGGATTGGCAAAAGTATCGTAGTAAAGGCGGAGCATGCTCCGCCTATCAAGCAACAACAAAGACTAACTTTGTTTGACTTGTGCCTAATAATACTTTTTCATCTGTGCCCAAGTGACGGCCAATTTGCCGCGTGCGTTAACAGCAAGGACCCGATCCCAAGGAATATTATTCCCCTTGGAATCAGCTTGGTGTACATCGTCAAAGTTCGGATGCCCCCAACCGCCGCTGCTTTTATCAACAACAACAAGTTGGGCGGTTTTGCCTTTCAAATCGGAAACATCCCACTCTTTTCGGCTCATGGTTTCAGTGGCATTACCGGTCATTGTTCGTTCAACCTCGTTATTAATCACAAGATTGACACAACATGGCTCAGCAGTATCCCAAGCACGGTTTCCACCTCCGATGAGAAAATTCATCGTTTCGCCAACAATGGTGAACTCAATTGAGGTCAAGGTGCCTTGAGGGGCATCCACACCGTCTGCAAGATCGCCTGGCTTCTGCCCCAGTTTTGCCCCTTTGTCCGGTCCTTGGTACTTTTCAGCTAATCCAAGCCACCAATCTCCCTGATGTTGAGAAGGCTGTCCTCGGTTTCGTGCCGTTGGGTTATCTCCCCAAGTGGGTTGGAAATCAAATGCCTCTCCTGTTTTCTCCCAATCGGTGAGGTCACCTGTCTCGAAATCGTTGTTAAACGCCCGCGCTGCGGTGAGATTGACAGGTAAAACCAGCAATATCAGGAGGACAGATGGAATCATGAGTGGAAAAAAGACTTTTTTCATGAGATGTCTCCTTCTGTTTTTGAAAACTTATGTGCTTTAAGTGGTTTATTGTTAACTAACATCTTACATAACTATCTGTTTCAGATTATACATTATCTGAGAATTAATGGAAAGAAAATTGTGAACGTTACAGCCCCCGAACTCATATTATTACAGCTCATTTTCCACTAATGTGGTATTGGGACCACAGTCAGGGTGATTCCGAATGCGATGAATACAACATCCATAATAGTGTCCCTGTCAAGCTTGTGACGGGTATCCAAAGTAATACCTGAAATATTAGCAAGTTGCACACGATTCCACTATCTACCCCAAGCATCTTCTCCCATGAAAAGTTTAACTTTAGGCGTGCTACAAGTTTTTTTGCAATCTGCTTAAACATGTTTCCTTCCACCGCGATTTAAGCCGGGTCGCTTCTAAAATATGGCATCAAGAATACCGATAATTCCAATCACAACAGTTGCCACACCAACAATCATTGAACATACCGTCAATGTCTTGCGCTTGGTAATGAGCATTTTCGGCATAACGAGGTGTGACCATCCAACGATCGCGCTACCATTTAAAATATATGCGATCCCTTCTCCCCACGCTGACGCTATCCGAGTGATTCCTAAAAAATATGTCTCTAATGTTAAGATACCGTAGATTAAAGCGTATGCACCTGCGATAGCAAAGAGCATCGCAGCGACAAGCGGCGGACGGGTTACTGGTGATATCCGCAGAACGATGAAAACCCATGCTAAAATCCCGAGACTTGTGCAGATCAAAGCGACACTTGCTACCCAGCTTCCGCCTATCTCTATATGGCTTTCAGCGAACAGTCTTTCCAACAGTGTCCCAATTGTCAATCCACCGATACCGCCACCTAAAGCAATCATGAGCATGGAAGCAATCAACACAGAGACCGGCTTATTCTCAACGTATAGCGGGGTGACACCTATACAGACCAACATAACGGTGAGGCAGATTAAGATGATTATGCCTTCAATATCTGGACGCGATATATAAAGCAGGAAAACTGAAAACCCTTGCGTCGCCTGCCATGAAACCTGAGTGTTTTTTTTAGATTGATCCGTCATTCTGTTCCTTTTTTGATGTTATTATATCACGGACTGTAGTCGTCTAACAGAAAAAATTTACGTCGTTACAGGCATTCAGTTTTAATGCAAGTTGTCACCTTTACTTACAGCACATTGATCGCTTGTCTGGCGAAAATTAATCCGATAACACAGACGATTGCTGTTAAAGTCCGCTTTTCACTCTTGATAGCGCGTGCGAAAGAGAAATCGTGGTCAGAGGGATTGGGATAAGGACTGAACTGTGGAAGGAAGCGAGGGACTCGCTCTCGGTATGTCTGATAGACCGAACCGCAGGACTCCAAGAGATATGTCTCTTCCAACGCAATAATCGGAAGGTATTGACAGAGGTAGCCGACAATCAATACTGCGACAAGCCAATAGACGTTTGCGACAAGGCAAACGCCGAGGCTAAGCAAGAAATTTCCGAGATAGAGTGGGTTCCGGACGTAACTATAGGGCCCCGTTGTAACGAGGTCGCGGGCGGCACCGAGTGTTCTTGCTCGCGTGGATGCGCCTGCATATCCGACTGCCCATATTCTAAGAAATTCACCGGCGACGATGAACGCCCCCCCCATAACTACGGTATACCAAGCGGATTTTGCGAAATAGAGCAGTGCGAAAATAAAAGGGATCGGGGTGAAACTACGGATTTTGAAGAAGAAGTTACCAATTTTTGAGGAGATCATGTTTCCCGCGACACGAAAGCGGCGTGTTTTGGCTGAAGGACGTTGATCCTATTTAGGCGTGCGCCAGATTAGGACACTTCCGACAACCGCGTACAAGAAGTTCGCACCCCAACAAGCAAGAAATGGATGGAGTTTACCGTTTTCACTCAGCCCTTCAAGCGTTGCGAAAGAGAGTGCCCAGTAGATGAAAGAGAGGAAAAAGGCGATGACCAATCCTGCGAAAAATCCTGCCCGACCAAAGCGGATCGCAATTGGCGCGCCGAGCATCACGACGACGACAGCTGCGAAGGGGTAAGCCGTCTTATGATACAACTTCACCTGCTCCTTGCGTGAAATCTGACCCGCCTCCTGTTTATAGGCAATCTGCTCGCGGAGTTCCTTGATAGTCATTGCCCTCGGGTCTTTCTCACTCCCGATAAAACGGGCGGGGTCTTCGTGGCGTTGAATTGTATAGGTATCGAAAGTTTCGTAATCCACCTCAACGCCTTGCTCAAAGTGGCGAATATAGCCATCGCTGAGTTCCCAGTGCGTGGCTGTCCAGGTCGCAGTCTTCGCAAAGGTGATGCGATCGAGTTGATCTTCAGCGTCATATTCATAAATCGTCAACTGACTGATTTCTTGGTCATCTAATGCGATACGCTGTGAGTAAAAGACGCGATTGTTTTTGCCTCTGAAGACGACGTTCCTGCCGCGCTGGGGTTTCACCTTGTTTTGCAAGAGGTGTGCTTCATGGAAGGCAGGCGACGCAACTCTGTTGTAAAACACCGCGAAAAGTCCACAGATAATGAGGGTCACAATTAGGATAGGGGCAAGGAGCCGGTAAACGCTGATGCCGCCTGCTTTCATCGCTGTGAATTCGTTGCGCCGAACCATCCGTCCGAGCGTGAAAAAGACAGCGACAAAACCGGCAATCGGCACCATTTCCATAATCCGGCGGGGTGCTTGATAGAGGACAATCTTGACAGCGGTGATGTAGGAGATGTTGTCTTCAAATTTCTTGAGGTCGTAATCTAACAACCGTACGATGATAATGAGCGCGATAAAGAATAAGAGGCCGACAACAAAGGCTTTGAGATATTCGCGAAGCAGGTACCGGTCAAGAATGTTCAAGGCATGCATCCTACATCAAATATTTTCAGGGTTTCGTGAAGTTGGGAATTCTGGGGCATACAGTACGATGCCTCTATTACGATTCAACTTTTCTACTAACGACCAGTGACAGTTGACTGTCCCGGTCCCGCCACGCATGAATCTTCCCTTCAGCGATGACCCAAAAGTTGAAGCCAATTCCGAGTACACCGATCACAATATTAGGTAACCACATAGCAAATGCCGGCGATAACATACCGTTCATGCCTGCGTTCTGACCCACTTGGAGCAGCAAATAGTATACCACAATTACGGCTAAGCCGAGCCCAAAACCGAGCATTCTACCGCCCTTGTTCACCATCAACCCCAACGGGATACCTATTACCCCAAGTGCGAAGCATGCGAAAGGGATCGAAAACTTTTTGTGGTATTCAACCTCGGCGGAGCGAATTTTCTGGAGAATGTATTCCGGGTTTTTACTGTTTGGGACAGTAGACTTTAATGTCCCGATGAATCCCTTGAGTTCCGAAATGTGCATTGAACGCGGGTTCTGGTTCTGAAATGCGCTCCGTTCAAGGTCTTCGGTCAATTGGAGTGTGAGTTGTTGTTGTTGAAATTTTGTTACACGAAACTCGTTTAAATCACTGGTTGCGGGTTCATAAGTAAGCCCATCGTAAAGCGTGAGCATCGCCCGCCCATTTTCAAAACCGAGGCTGGCTTCTTGTGCGTCGCTGAATCGCGGGCGTCCACTCCAGATATTATCCCAGATTCTGACGTTCAGCATACGCCCACTTTTTTTATCTGTAGATTCGTACATCCAGAGTTTCCCTTCAGTTTCTAATTCCTTCATGACGGTGGCTTCCTCTAAAACGAACGCGGGTTTATGCCGCCGAATGTCACGTTGGAGGGAAGCGTAAGCGAGGTTTGCGCGTGGTAGCGCATAGTCTATCAATGCAAGATCAACAACGCTCAGCACTATCGCGATTCCTAAGAGAGGTAGCATGAGTTGATGAAAAGCGATCCCGTGTGCCTTCATCGCGACAATCTCATTATCGGTAGAGAGCCTTCCGAGTGAAAGCAAAATCGCCACTAAGACCGCCATGGGCAGAGATAACACGACCGTCGCTGGCATCACATAGATGAGCAGCTCGACAAGGTACAGCGGACTGACCCCTTTCTGCACAAACAATTTTGTCAACCGAAACAGGTCATTGAAGATGAGCATGAGGGTGAAACAGATGAGTGCTATTATGAAAGGCGGAAAAAATTCTTTGAGTATGTACCGTGCTAATATTCTCATATTTCTCGCGTGGTTGCCAAGTTTGGCTGTAAGATGCCTCAACAATTCTATTGGCTTTATTATTATTAACTGATACCGTAGTGCTGTTCCTATTGGTTGATTTGTGCCGAAAAAACTTCACTATTTTATTAGTTGATTTGTGCCGAAAAAACTTTTATTTTTCTGAAGGCTATAACTACGATGTCTGTATTTAATTTGAAATTATGCTTCAGAGATGTTATCATATCATTATGATACTTACGCTTGAATCAATTCAACTTACAGTCGAAGATCTGAAGGATGTAGCGGCGCGCCATGCCTCATCACAAGAGCTCTATTCGCCAACAGCCCCAAAGCCACCTATCGCACAATTCGGTTGGCGCGATAGATGGTGGTTGAACAACTCAGCAGCACAGCAGGTCGCTATTCATTACTGGTTCTTCGAGTCGCACGACGAAGCATGCACAGCAGCCGATGACGGTAGACTTCGACTCGCAGCAAAGACCGTGTCGAAATTTGGTGGACACGAATCTATCTACCAACCCCCACTGAGTGGCGAACATGGTCTGGGAGATGTGGTATGGCAGGCGGGTGCGAATTTCTTGTTCGTTCAAGAGAGCGTCGTTGTGCTGGTAGCGGAAATTGGAGGGCGAGTTTCCGAAGAAACGACCCTCCGCATTGCCCAAATGATCCTTGAGAAAATCAACAATGTAGTTATCAGTCGTCAGTGATCAGTTGTCAGTTAAGAGGTTTTCTGTCCACAGATGTTTTTTGGTAACCATTGGCACCGCAATTCGGTAACGACGATTCGCAAGAGCTAACGAACAATCAGACCCCGAACTGAAAACTGATAACCGATAACTATTTCCGCGTTCACCAACACGTTTGAACCTAATAGTCTTGATACCATGTTTCGGACTGCTTGGCAACTTGAACGTTTTCGGAACCACCGAATTGGCGATGCTCAAACCAGGGTAGCGCGTTTTCCGCTGCAGCGTTGGCATTCTTGAAGTTCGTCGTCGCTCCGTTGTCAAGGAATTTCTGAACTGCATCGGTATCAGGATAGTATTGGAAAACATCTTTCCAGATGGCTCGCCCACAGAGGAAGCCGCTTGCGCCGGCACCGGTTGCGAGGTTAACATTTTCAATGAATTCCTCAATATCTACACCGGCACTGAGAATCACCCACGGTAACGTGGAAGCCTCGTCTAATTTCTGGCAGATGTCCTTCACCTCTGCGAGTTCATACGCCGAGTCCCCTGCATAAAAATCAGCATCTCGATAATCGGCAGTATATTTCAGGTCTGCGGGGAATTCCAATTTCAGGATGTCCACTTTGTAACTTGGATCTGTGAACTCCTGAACACTCCGAATAACAAGGTCAGGTTTCTGTCTTGCGAAGCCAACACTTTTCGCCGTACCTTCGAGGGCATAACTCACCAATTCTAACAGAAAGGGCAGGTCCTGTTTTTCACACTCGTCGCCAACATGACGCACAAAGGCTTGCTGATGCTTGAGCGTTTCCGGGGAGGCATCGGGATGGTAATAGGCAAGAAGTTTAATAGCATCTGCCCCGGCACGTTGTGCCTTCGCAATGGTCCAGTTTTCAATTGGATTCGAGAGCCGTTCGTTTTCAGCAACGCCTTCGCTGACATACCCTGATTCTTCATAAGCCAGGAGCAAGGCGACATCCCGCGGGATTTCGGTAATGGAATAGGGATGCCCGTAAATTGGGTCGGTGAGAACTGCGGTGGCGTTTGGGGCAAGGACACGCGTAATTAAAGTTTTGAGTGCAGCGACATCTTCATATTGGACATCTGTTTTGTCCTTGTTCAGTGCGTCTGCGAGTGCTTGTACCATGGAGCCACGCTGATCAATCGCCATCATTTTAAAGCGTCCATTCGCATCAGCGAGTTTCATGATACCTCGCAATTTTCCAGAGGAAATATCGTTCATAAGTACTCCTTTGAAACAGTTATCAGTTGTCAGTTCGGTTTTTCTGCGAAAAACCTTTCAGTTGTCAGCAGTTATCAGTTATCAGTTATCAGTTGTCAGTTGTCAGTTGTCGGTTAAAGAGGGTTTCTGTGGCGGATACAGCAAACGGGACTGCTACAAGGTGACTCTTAACTAAAAACTTATAACTAAAAACTTATAACCATTCAATATTCACGTTCAACGAAAAAATTAATTAGGGATAAAAACAGCTGCTTTGCTTGTCCATCACGGAGATGCGTAAAATTATTCTTAAACCTTCCAGCAGCTTCCTGTAATAGTGCCTGAGACCGCCGTTGTGCGTACGTAATAGATTTATATTTCAGCATCAACTGGAGTACACTCTCAACCTCTGCTTCCGTTTTTTCTTCACGGGGACGTGCCATAATGTCAATCACATGTTGTGCTTCGGTAGCGGTGCAGGCATTGATAAGGTGGATGAGAACGAGGGTGCGTTTGCCCTCACTAATATCACCTGCGATCTCTTTTCCGTACCGACCGACATCACCGATTAGGTTCAGGACATCGTCTTGAATCTGGAAAGCGACTCCAAGTTCTTTACCGAGTTCGACGAGTCCATCTATTTCTGTTTCACTTGCGCCGCCGATGATTGCTCCGACACGGCATGGCGTGATGCAGGTATACCAAGCAGTCTTTTGTATGCACATCGTCAGGTAGTCATCTTCGGCGAGATTCCATCGGTTATCGCTGACCCAACTCAATTCGATGTGCTGCCCTTCAACAACTTGGTTACTGAGTTGTATAAATTCAGATAAGATGCGGAAGGCGAGTTCGTGCCCAAGAATTTCGGTGTTTCGGTGTAGCATTTCCCACATCTTGCAGTGGAGTGCGTCACCGACATTGATCGCCATCGGAATCCCGTGCTTTTGATGCAGGCATGGTTCACCTCTACGGAGTTCGGACCCGTCTTCAATATCGTCATGGATGAGGAGCCAATTCTGGAGGAGTTCAAGGGAGGCAGCAGTATTGACGGCGCGGTGTGGATCCCCCCCGAACGCCTCACACATCAGCATGCAGAGCGCGGGCCGCAACCCTTTTGCGGCGCGGCGCGGGTAGTCTAACATCATTTGGTACAACTGATGCACATCCGGGTGCTGATGAGCAGTCGGGAGAAAATCAAAGATACAGGCATCAACCTTACTTTTAATATCGCTGAGGTACGTAGTGACAAGGTGTTTTGTTGGTGAGATATCTTGTCCGTTTTTCTGCATTGCTTCCCTTACATTTTGCGCCGTTCTCTTGGTTTACTCAATCCTCCCTGTTTCCTCGGGTCCTTGAGCACAAACGCCAGACTTTATCAAGCGTCGGTTTATGAATTTTGCTTTAAAATTATACCACACCATAGGGTGAAAATCAAATTTTTCAGTAAGTATTCCAACCTTCTTCGTTTGCAACACCTCTACGCTTCATCTAAATCAATGGCGACGAATCGGTATCCGAGGGGTTTTATCCGTTCAACCAAGGTTTCTCGTAATTGAAGGGCACGCGCAAATTGGGCATCCGAGACCTGTATGCGTAGGACCGGGTCGTGGTCAAAGAGTGAAACATTTTCGATCTGGAATTCGTGGAGGATCTGTTCGATTTGCGTTAATGCTGCAGAACTGTCGTCTTGCAGCGAATTGTTATCTTTTTTCATCTCAGGACCGCCGCCTCCAATCGCTACCTGCCATGAATCCACCATCCACAAAGACCATCTGCCCGGTAACAAAGTCCGAAGCGTTAGAGGCGAAGAAGATCGTTAAACCTGCCAGGTCCTCAGGCTCGCCCCACCGATAGGCGGGTGTCCGATTGAGGATCCATTCATTTCGCTTGTCCTCACGTGCGGGGGCAGTCATCTCTGTTCTGATGAAGCCGGGGGCGATGCCGTTCACCTGAATGTTGTGTTCTGCCCATTCTACGGCGAGAAGTTTGGTTAATTGGAGCAGCCCCCCCTTCGCCGCTGTGTAGGCGACACTTGTCGGCAATCCGATTGCTGAGGTAAGCGACAAAGTATTAATGACCTTGCCTGATTTCTGCGCTCTCATGATCTTGCCACAGGCTTTTGCGAGAAAGAACGCGCCTTTTAGATTGACATCTGTGACGAAATCCCAATCCGCTTCGGTGAATTCCAGTGCTGGGTTGCGGACATTGACCCCGGCGTTGTTGACGAGTACATCAAGTCTGCCGCAAGCTTTTAGGGTCTGTGCAACAAGTGTGTCAATTTCCGAAAGGTTACTAACATCTGCTTGAATCGGAAGGATCCTTCTGTCGGTTTCGTTAGCAATCCGTTCAGCGATGGGTGTCAGGGTCTCTATTTTTCTGCCTACAATCACGAGGTCAGAACCAGCCCCGGCAAGTCCTTCCGCCATAGCGAGCCCAATGCCGCGACTCGCGCCCGTAACGAGGCTCACCTTACCGTCCAATTGAAATTGCTGGATCATCCCTGTAGCAGATTTTTGATTCATGTTTTACTCCAATCTGAGGCTTGATTACTCCGTTGGACCATCCTGCTTTACATATTGGTGCAATAGGTCCGTACCAATCACCTTTATTTTCCCGTTATGCTCCTCTGCCAGAGAAACAAGCAGTTTCGCGCCGGGTGAACGTTTTATGTCAATCTCAAGCGCAACAACATAGATAACAGCGTTATTGACATTCTTTTCCCGCATCTTCTCAAGAATCACGTCTTTATTGACTTCAATAGCAGAACCGGTATGCGCAGTAGGAAGTCCATCTGTTATTAAAACAATGACAGATGGGTCCAATGTTAGCGCGACCTCAAGTGCGGTGAGAATATTTGTTCCCGTATTGCCTTGAATGTTCTCAGGTGTGAATTTATCAAGGTATTTCAAAGTACGTTCCATACTTGAAGCATTCGCGGGTAGCATCTTCTGGCTCATGGCTCTTGCCGTTGTAGAAAACGTTACCAAGTTCAAAGTGTCTTCGCTTCCAAGCATCAACACAGAATCTTTGAGAGAATTGACAGCGAGAAAAAGTTTTCTCAATCCCGCTGCCTGCATACTTGCTGAGACATCAAGACAGTAAACAACATCTTTGGGGCCGCCAAATTCATTGAGGAAGTCGATGATGCCGAGGCGGTCAGAGATGCCGGATTTTCCACCACCGCCGAGGAGTCCATCACCGCCGCCCTGTCCGTCTCCACGGAATCGCCCCATTCCGTCGCCTTTTGCACGGACTCTGCCGGTAACGAGACCGCGTCCATCGGTTTGTCCGGGTTGGGCGATTAACCTGCTGAGGTTTGAGGCTTCCGCATCGCGTAATTTAGCATCCGTCATGACATCTGGCACAATCTCACTCACAGGCGCTTTGTTGACTTCCACGTCTTCAAGGACAACGCGCGGGCTGAGCTTGACCACTTCATCCATCTTGTTCCGAGCGGATTCAATTTTCCGCTCCATGGCATCTCTGGCGAGTTTCTCGCTTGGATCATACATTTTCTTAGTGAGTGGCGGTTTGGGTTTCTGCCGTCGTTTCTTCGGTGCTTCTGGATCGTTAAGCAAATCGACTGCCAGAACATCCTTATCTTCCGGGGCGTGCTGATTCATTGGAAGGAACAGGTAGACGATAACGATAATCAAGTGTAGAATAAGTGATAATAAGATGACAGATCGCATCCGATTTTTACGGCGTTGTGCATCAATCCGCCAGTTCATGAGTTGGTTTAGCACGGTTCGGTCCTCCCGGTTTTGTTCTCTTTTGCTGGATATATGTCGTCAATTTGTGGTGTTTATGTTTCCGATGCAACCTGTTTATTTTCAAATGCCAGAATCCATGTCTTGCCTTCGGGTGTTAGTTCATAATAGGTATGATTTCGGTGCTTGATCCATTTGCCTTTGACGATATTCTTACGATAATGGATGATTCGACCTTCAACGCGCTTTAAGCCGCCGAGTGCTCTCAATTTTCGGTGCCGTTGGTGCATCTCCTCAAGCGGGATTCTTAAAGCCTCAGCGACAACAATAGAGTAATCCATACCGAATTCTTGATGATGTTTGAGAATAAAATAATCGGTCTCATCAATTTCATTGAATTCAGGCGCGATAGTAACGGAATCCGCTGAATTTTCGGTTGCCTGAATCTCATCCCACGCGACTGCTAATAACCGCTCCGGTCGTAAACCTTGGACTGCATTACAAGTCGTGTGATGGACAGCGATCGTGCCGTCCTCCTTGAAATAACCGGTAATCGGGTCATTCTCTTGCGGGTGGCAGCATTTAGCGATTTTATAGGTGAGTTCAGCCGTCATATCTCTATCTCACTACACGGTCATTTTTCTAACTTTTCTAATGCTCGATATCCGATGTCGCTCCGTGCGTGTGCCTTATCAAAGTGAATTGCAGAAACGCCTCGATATGCCTGTTGGATTGCATCGTGTAATCCGTCAGCGACAGCCGTGACACCTAACACTCGACCGCCGGCCGTGACAATGTTTTCACCGTCTTGCTTCGTACCAGCATGAAAGACGGTAACGCCTTCAATCGCATCGGCATCTTCGAGTCCCGTGATAACCTCACCTGTTTCGTACGGGTCTGGATACCCACCGGAAGCCATAACGACACATGCTGCTGCGGCATCATGCCATTGCACGTCAGCGTGCTGTTCAAGGGTCCCATCAATGCAGGCAATCAGCAAAGGTACCAAGTCGCTTTTGAGGCGCGGTAAGAGGACTTGGGCCTCTGGGTCCCCAAAACGGCAGTTGAATTCGAGTACCTTTGGTCCGGCATCCGTAATCATCAATCCGACGTAGAGTACCCCTTTGAACGGGCTGCCGATAGCCGCCATCCCGTTGACAGTCGGGTAAACGACGTGATTCATGACATAGTCGTGTAACTCTGGCGTGATAACAGGTGCCGGTGAGTATGCGCCCATGCCACCGGTGTTCTTACCCGTATCAGCATCATGGGACATCTTGTGGTCCTGTGAACTGACAAATGGGAGGCAGTAGGAGCCATCAGTGAGGACGGTAAAAGAGGCTTCTTCGCCGATCAATTCTTCCTCAATCACAACGCTATTGCCTGCGTCGCCAAATGCTCTATCCACCAAAATCGTTGTGACAGCTTGCAACGCCTCTTTGAAGGTGCGTCCGGGAATAACGCCCTTTCCTGCAGCGAGTCCGTCAGCCTTGACGAAAACCGGTGCGTTGTAATCTTCGATATAAGCCATCGCTTTTTCGATGTCGGTAAATGTACGATGTGCGGCTGTAGGTATTCCGTTTTTCTCCATCAGCTGCTTGGCAAAATGTTTACTTGCTTCGAGCCGTGCTGCGCGTTTATTGGGTCCAAATGCTTTAAGCCCGCGTGCTTGAAAGATATCAACGATGCCTTCAGCCAACGGATTTTCAGGTCCGACAATAGTCAAAGCGATGTTTTGAGATTCTGCCCAGTCAGCCAGATCAGTAAATCGATCTGGCATAGGCATAACTTCCGAGATTTGTGCGATGCCGGCATTACCGGGGGTGCAATATATTTTTTCGATGCGTTGGCCCTGGGCAAGTTTCCAGACGAGTGTATGTTCGCGTCCGCCTTGCCCTATAACCAGAATTTTCATGCCATATATCCTTTTTGATTGTATTATATCATACAATGTTCGGAAAATCAAGGATTTTTATTTGACAAAGTTATGTAGGATAGGTTATGCTAATCATGGAGATCGGAGAAATCATTCATGCGTAACATACAGCCACGAGAAATAGAAACTTACCAAATGCAAAACGGACGTGAACCTTTCACGGAATGGTTTAACGCAATTCAAGATACAAGCACACAAACCAGAATTCGAGGACGACTTGACCGGCTTGAAAGAGGGAATTTTGGCGATTGTGCATCTGTTAGTGGTGGTGTGTTTGAGTTACGTCTCCACTTTGGACCAGGCTATCGCATCTACTTTGGTGAAATGGATAGAACAATCGTCCTTTTGCTTTGTGGTGGGGATAAGTCAACGCAGACACGGGACATCCAACGTGCAAAAACCTATTGGTTAGAACATAAGGAGAAACACGGATGAGAAAGTATCGAAAATGGAGAGATATCGTAATAGAACAACTTGCTGCCAATTGGGATGAAGCACTTGACTATATTCAATTCGCAATGGAAGAATACCAGGTGGACGGTGACACCGAAGTATTTCTGTTAGCACTCTACACCTTTGTAGAATCACAAGGTGGGGTTGGAGAGGTTGCTAAACGCACTGGCATGGATCCGCAAACCCTGTCGAAAATTCTTTCAAGCGAAGAAGCTCCGCACTTTGACACCTTTTTAATCATTCTGAAAGCACTTGGATGTCGGCTTTCTATTGAACCTTTAGTGGAAGAGGCCGCTCAACCTGACATCGAACTCGCCATCGATACCGAAAGCTCGCAACTCAGCAACGAAGAGCCCCAATTATCTGAATCAGATTGATCTCAATAATAGAGGAATTAACAATGGAAACTGAACAACACCATGAACTCGCTCACGTTTTTACTGAGGCTTCGCAAGGCGTTAACGATGCCCGCGGTGCCCCGCCTCGTGATCTGAACACACCGTATACGTTTCCCGGTTATACCAAAGCAGAATGGACCGAAAAAGCTGCGGCACTGCGTCAGCAGATTCGCGTCGCCAACGGCTTAGTTCCAACACATGAACCGACTCCGCTAAATGCCGAAATCTTCGGAAGAATCGAGCGGGAAGATTATAGCGTGGAAAAGGTCTATTTTGAACCCTTTCCGGGTTTCTTCACAACCGGAAACCTGTATCGTCCACTCGGAAAAACTGGACCGTTTCCGGGCATTGTGAGTCCGCATGGACATTGGGGGCGCGGTAGACTTGAAAATATTGAACGCGGTTCAATTCCGGGGCGCTGTATCAACTTCGCGAAACAGGGGTATGTCATCTTTGCCTACGACATGCTCGGTTACAACGATAGCGGTAAACAGATAGAGCACCGTTACGGTGGCGCGCGCGAAGATCTCTGGGGACTGAGTGCGATGGGCCTCCAACTCCAGAACAGCATCCGCTCGATTGACTTCTTAGAGAGTTTACCGGACGTGGATAATGACCGTATCGGGTGTACAGGCGCGTCGGGGGGCGGCACACAAACCTTTATCTTGACGGCAGTTGATGAACGCATTAAGGTCTCGGCACCGGTTAACATGATCTCTGCGACGATGCAAGGCGGCTGTCTCTGTGAAAACGCCCCGAATCTGCGTTTAGATGTCAGTAATATCGAAATCGGTGCGTTGATGGCACCGCGTCCGCTGCTGCTCGTGTCTGCGACAGGCGACTGGACAGTGAAGACACCGACTGTTGAATACCCTGCCATCCGAAGTATCTATGCACACTTTGACGCAGAAGATAAAGTGCATCAGGTTCAGGTAGACGCAGAGCATAACTACAATCAAGAGAGTCGTGAGGCGGTATACGCATGGTTCGCAAAATGGTTTTTGGATGCAGAGGATACTTCGGCGTTTAAAGAGGTTACATTTCAGGTTGAGCCAGACGAGGCGTTGTTAGTCTTCTCGGAACGTGAGATGCCAGCGCACGCGTTGAAACAGGATGCGTTTCTACCGGCGTGGATAAACCGTTTCGAGCAAGCACTCGAAAACCGAAAACCGATAAACGCATCAGAACAGCCAAGATTCCGTGAAGAATTCGGGATCGGGTTGAAATATGCGCTCGGATTACAGATTCCGAAAATTACAGACGTGAAGCTTGTTGAGCCTGAAGGTGCGTTTCCAACAACCTATCAGACGAGTTTATCTGCGAGACATCTCGTCATCAGTAGAAAAGGGGTTGGTGATGCGATCCCTGCTATCCTATTTAGTCCGGAACCACAGGTCGGACACGACCCAATAGTCCTTATCGTTCATCCAGAGGGCAAGGAGAAGTTGATCGATTTAGAAACAGGCGAACCGTTGCCACTCATCACGGATTTGCTCAGTACTGACCGAAAGGTGCTACTCATTGATGTCTTTGGAACAGGCGAACACCAGGATTATGAGAGACCGGAAGACACTGGCTACTTTACGACCTACAATCGGACAGCTGCAGCACTGCGTGTGCAAGACATCGTAACGACACTACGTTGTTTTACAGGCAGAGGTGATGTTTCAGAGGTAAATCTCATAGGAATAGGTGAGGCAGGTTTATGGAGTCTGTTGGCAGCAGGATTCACAGATGTCAAGAATGTTGTTATAGATGCGGCAGCATTTGATAACGATAGTGATGATGCCTTTTTGGAAACCTTACCGATACCGAATATCCGTCAGGCTGGCGATTTTCGGACAGCAGGCACACTCGTCGCGCCTCGACCCTTGATTATCCACAATACCGGTAGTGCATTCGATACGACATGGCTTACTGAGGTTTACGGTAATATCGAAGCGAGCGACGAGCTGCTTGTATCGGAAGATAGGCTGTCTGATGAAGAGATTATTGGACGAGTAACGTCGGCGTAGTAAACGGTGGAAGTATGAAAGGGAGGGAAGAATGGAGCCGTCTACGCTTCTAATCTTCCTAAGGGAAACACCCAAGCAAAAACACTTTCAAATCCACAAGCAAAGAAATGGATTTTACGTAAATTCTATTTGAACGTAATATAAGGCGGACCTTCATTGAGGATCCGCCTTTATATTTGCAATACACGATTATTATACTATCGTGCTGAATCGGAAAATGGAGTCCCTATGAAAGGTTGTATCCACGTTCGTTGTGTTGGGAGAGGTCAAGCCCCTGTCGTTCGTCATCTTCTTCAACGCGTAAGCCGACTGTGGCATCCACAATTTTGAGGATGATAAACGAAAGGATTCCACTCCAAGCAATGGTGACAACAATGCTAAGGAACTGCTTCCAAACCTGCATACCGATGTTAATTTCCACTCCATCTACTCCAGCACCGCCTAAAACTTTAGCAGTAAAAACACCTGTTAACAGCGCGCCGACAATCCCACCGATGCCGTGAACACCGAACGCATCCAGCGAATCGTCATAACCGAGTTTTGATTTTAGACTCGTAGCACCCCAGAAACAGACAACGCCAGAGACGAGTCCAATAGCGAGCGCGCCAATCGGTCCGACAGAACCGGAAGCGGGCGTAATAGCGACCAAGCCGGCAACGGCACCTGTTACAATACCCAAAGCACTCGGTTTGCCATGTTTTCCCCATTCAACGAACATCCACGCAACCGCAGCGGTGGCAGTTGAGATCTGCGTAACGAGCATCGCCATGCCAGCGGCGCCATCAGCGGCAACAGCACTACCGGCATTGAAACCGAACCAACCTACCCAAAGCATTGATGCGCCGACGACGGTAAGCGTCAAGCTATGCGGTGGCATAGCGGAGGTACCGTATCCGATCCGTTTTCCGACCAAGATAGCAGCGACAAGGGCGGCGATCCCTGCGTTGATATGTACAACATTTCCGCCTGCAAAGTCGAGTGCACCGATAATATCGCCAAATAGCGAACCGTCGCCGGACCACGCCATGTGGCAGAGCGGTGCGTACACAATTATTGACCACAGGATAGAGAAAATTAGCATCGCCGAGAATTTCATGCGTTCTGCGAACGCGCCAGCGATCAATGCGGGTGTAATAATCGCAAATGTCAACTGGAAGGTAATAAAAACAGTTTCGGGGATAGTCCCATAGAGTGAGTCTACGCCGACACCCTTGAGGAACATGGTGCCAAGTCCACCGACAAAAGAAGTGAGGGTAATCTTCCCAGCCTCCATACCGGCGGTGTTGAAGGCGAGACTATAGCCGCAGATTATCCATACAATTGTAATCAACCCTGTTAATGCAAAACATTGCATAAGTACGGAGAGTACATTCTGGACGCGTACTAAGCCGCCATAGAAAAGCGCGAGTCCAGGGATAGTCATAAAGAGCACAAGCGCGGTTGAAGTAAGCATCCAAGCGGTATCGCCGGAATCAGGGGCTGTCGCATCTTGTGCCATTGCCAAACTCGGCACGCCACATATCAATAAAATAACGATTAGCGTTCCAATTCGCGTGTAAGCCGCTCGCCTTTTTGGTGCAGCTTGCGAGCCAAAACTTGCAGCGAAAAGTGCTGACAGTGATGCACATCGTTGTTGCATCGGAATCCTCCATAATATTTACAAGCAGCAGTTGCTTGTTTTTGTTGTTTAGGTAAGGACAGACACCTTCGTCTGCCCCTTCAATTAAGCATACACTTTCGCCAACGCAGTTTGTAATTCGCCAGCAAAGTGGGACATCTATCATACTTCAATGAAGATTAAAAAGTTAATTCGGTAATTTCCTGATAGGGTCCGGTGCGGTTAGGAATGCAGGTCGCATTTGGGTGCGTACACCGCAAAACCGCACCTACCGGGCCTGGGGAAAATCGGGATTACCGATTTAAACTATCTTCAGTTTTACGATAAAAAGGTGTTGGTTTGCTATTTTAGCAGAATATTAGAGTCCTATCAAGTGATAATTTCGGCACGAAAAGACAGTGGATAGAATTCAAACGGCAAAAGGGAACACCCACACGGCGTGAAGTAAAACTCAGGGATACAAGTGAAACTTCCTGTGGGTGGTCCCTATTAAATTTGTAGCACAAGGCTACCTAAGTGATGTGTTTACCGTATTGAAGAGACGTTAAAGTCAGGATAGGCACTTGCGCCGTGTTCTTCGTAGTCAAGCCCTGCCTGTTCTTCTTCTTCTGTGACCCGCAAGCCTGTAATTGCTTTGATCCCGTAGAAGAGAATAAAGCCAGTAACGAGACACCATACGAAGACCGCGAGGACACCGACGATCTGTGCCCCGAGGAATCCGAACGAACCGCCGAAGAAAATCCCCTGGTCACTATGGAAGAATCCAAGAAGGATTGTGCCTAATGCGCCACACGTTCCGTGAACAGAGATAGCACCGACTGGATCGTCAATTTTCATACGTTCTAACAATAGGACACTAAGGACAACCACAATGCCACCGAGTGCCCCGATAATTGCGGCGGATACTGGACTGACAAAAGCACAACCGGCAGTAATCGCGACCAAGCCGGCGAGTGCACCGTTGAGTGACATACCGGCATCGGGTTTACCGAGGAACATCCATGCTGTGATCATAGCGGTGATAGCCCCTGCGGCAGCGGCGATATTTGTCGTTACGGCGATGAGAGAGATGTCAGCTGCATCAGCCCCCATTTGGCTACCGGGGTTAAACCCGAACCAACCGAGCCACAAGATAAAGACCCCGAGTGCGGCGAGCGGAAGGTTGTGCCCGGCAATCGGTCTCGGTTTTCCTTCACCATCATATTTACCAATTCGGGGTCCTAAGACGATGGCACCGGTCAGTGCGAGCCAACCGCCTGTTGAATGAACGACTGTTGAACCGGCAAAATCAAGCATCCCTGCGCCGAAATTTGCCAACCAACCGCCACCCCAAATCCAGTGTCCAACAATCGGATAGATGAGACCGGTGATGAAGACACTGTAAATCAGATAACTTTTGAACTGTGTACGCTCCGCCATTGCGCCAGAGACAATAGTAGCGGCGGTAGCGGCGAATACGAGCTGGAAAAGCCACGCTGCATAAGTCGGGACAGAACTCCATTCTAATGAACTAAATACACTTGTACTCGCTGCCGCGCCTTCTGTGAGGGTCTGAGAAGGAACAAACCAACCACTTGTCCCCATGAAGGCATTGCCGGCACCAAACATAATAGCAAAGCCGATTGCCCAATAAGCGATCGAACCCATTGAGAAGTCCATCAGGTTTTTCATGAGAATGTTGACAGCATTCTTGGCACGTGTGAAACCAGATTCCACCATAGCGAATCCCGCCTGCATAAAGAACACCAGAAATGCAGCGACAAGCACCCACAGTGTATCGCCCATATACTTGGAATCCTCAACTTTTGTGAGCGTGCCTTCATCATCTATCAACCCATTTAAGGCGAAAGCGTTTAGGCTCAGGAGGCAGGTGAGCACAAAAACTGTTATAATAACCTTTTTCTTCATTTAGAATATCTCCTTGTAGAACAGCAGTCAGTTATCAGTTGTCAGTGAAGAGAGATTGATACATCAAACATCTCTTGTTACCAATAACTTATAACTAACAACTGATAGTTTCCATCTTTACCACGAGCGGACGAAGGTCATTCTACCGGTAAGCCCTGTTTCATCGTCGCCTTTTTGGGTTTCAAATCCGACAAAGACACCGAGTGTGTTATTTTCACCGTAGCCGACATTTGCCCGACCCCCGACAACCATACTGCTAAGACCACTTTCGTAGTCGTCCGCTAAACCACCCACACCAATCGTCACTTCTACTTGTGGACCGATAGCAATGGTATCGTTGAGCGAATAGAGGATAAAGTTACGCGTGTAAAGAGAATCATCACCGTAATCAAAGGGTGTATTAAAGAATCCTTGGATCCATGATTCAAAATAGATGGAACCCGCGGTGAGATAGGTGAAAAGCTGCGGTGCAATTAAAGAAGAGGGACCATTCGCCGCTGCATAGTCAAATCCTATACCTACCATCGGAAGGAAACTGAGGGACAGTGAATCGCTATCAACGACCGGAATGCCAAGACCAATGTCCAACTCACCAAATGTACCAACGACGTAAATATCAGTATCCAGGGAGAGACCGCCGAGGAAACTTGGGGAATGGCTGGCACCCACCCAAATCTGTGTTCCCAAACCATCTGTATCCGTTCGGAACCAACCGGAAGCACCTGACGCTTCTTCTTCTGCCATTTCTTCACCCATTTCGTGGGCATCTGCGTAAACCATGGGGACACTGCCCACTGCAAAAATACAAACCATTACGAACAACCGAACTAACCAAAATGTATACGTTTTCATTTTTTACCTCTTAGAGTTTTACTCCGATTTTTTCGGCCCCATACGTTATTGACTATGGGACCCCTGTCAAAATCAGGTTAGGGATTAGACCCCGTTAATATGTGCGTCCAAAACGCGCCTATAGGATTATGTAAATTTGAGCAACATACAATCACGGTGGAATAATGCCATTCTGAAGCTTTTATTGAGAAAGGGTCACTTGACTCTGGCATCAATTTGTGATATAGTGATTTCGCCTGCAAACGGCAGACTTTCACCAATACTTACTTCGCACCTATTTTCGTTTAAAGCAAAACGCGTGCCAATTAATAGTTTTCAGTTGTCAGTGCATTCGCTTCGCTCACTTTCAGTTGTCAGTAATGTAAGCATCACAAGCATTTAACCGATAATAGATAACAGATAACTCTCGCTGTGAGGCAAGTCTGATAACTGATAACTGATAACTGATAACTGATAACTCTAAAAAAAATGCTGAAATTTTCAACAAGACATTGCCCAAAAAAGATGCAAATCGTGGTTTTGAGTGTCGTCATAGTGCTCGGTGCAGTGCTTCGCTTTTGGAACTTGGGACACTGGAGTTTCTGGATCGATGAAGTCTTTACAGTCAGAGATGCCCAAAACCTCTCGCTTAACCATTGGCAGTCTATTCCGAACCCTATTCCTTACCTCGCGGTGAAATTATCAATAGTACTCGCGGGGCATAGCGAATGGGGGAGTCGTTTAGTTCCGTGCGTTGTCGGGATTGCATCAATTCCTGCGGTCTTTGGGTTAGGACGGACCCTCTTCAATTGGCAGGTCGGACTGCTCAGTAGCGCGTTTGTGGCATGTTCAAGTTGGCATCTGTTTTGGTCACAAAACGCTCGTTACCCGGTCTTTACGTTTCTCTTTGCGGTCCTGACGGTGTGGTGTTTCTATCTATCTCTCGAACGCGATTCGACACTTTTGACAATAGGCGCGCTCGCTTGCTGTTTCTGCCTGATTCTTTCTCACACGCTTTCGGTTGTGATTGTGCCAGCGTTAGCTGCTTATGCAATAATCTCTCTATTAGAAAATTCCAACAGGAAACGCTGGATCAATGTGCTCATCTTCTTTATCCCATTCGCGCTGCCCGTGTTTGCCTTAGCACTTCCAGAAGTGCGCGGCTATCTTTTCTCCGGTTGGGGACGCAACGAATGGCAACGTAGTCCGCTTTATATTGTGCTAACGCTCGTCGAAGGTGTGAGTGTACCGATAGCCGTTGCTGCCTTCTTCGGTTTCGTTACGACATTAACTCATAGGTCAACGCGCTTTTTATTTTGTTATGCGGGTGTCCCGTTAGCATTTTTTCTCATAGCCTCACAGTTTCAAAACGTCGCTGGATACTACCTATTCTGGGCAACGCCTGCCTATTTTATTTTCGCTGGCGTTGTCTGTGAACGGGTTGTCTGGAGGGGGACAGGGCCGCAATCAGAAGAAAAAAGAGTGGTACTTGTGCCGTGTATTTTGGTGATAGCATTACTCTCACAGACCTATCTCTACTTTAAGATTGAAAATGGTGGGCGACCGAAATGGCGAGAGGCGTTTGCAGCCATCCAGACAGAGAAGCGACCTAACGACAAAGTGGTGCTTTCGGAACCTGAGATGGGCAAATACTATTTGCCAGAACTATCGCCAATTTATATTGGTGGGTTGTTAGATGACAAGGATGGTTTTGAGAGACAGTGGGAAGATTCAGGGAGAAATCGGTTATGGTTCGTTGTGGACGTGGCGAGTTTTAACGTTTTTGATGTAAATGAAAATGTCCGTAGTTGGGTTCGCCACCGCGGACATCTTGTCCAAACGTTCCCTGCCTTCTCACGCGCGAAAGATAGGACGATTCATATTTATCTGTTGAAATAAAACACGGTAACAACTCTAACGAAAAATAGCTTGGATGGGCTTCCTTCAAAGGCGAAGCTCACGGATGAGTCGCTCTCGTCGGCTTCCCGAATACAACCACTTTCAAGATAAAAACGCCTTGATTGCCCCCCCGACACCGACTGCGGCTGCAATCCGAAATAACCAGTCAATTAATGTTTTCTTGTACGTCGCAACGGCTGTTGTCCCAGCTACAGCGGTCTCAACGTTCCGAAGTCGATCGTCTAAAGATTGGATGTCGGATCGGACATCGGAAATCTCGGATCGGACATCGGAAATCTCCGCCTTGAGGTCCGATCGGACTTCGGAGATCTGTGTTTTGAGTTCTGAAGACTGGTTTTTCATATCAGAACGGACATCGGTGATCTCTGCTTTGAGTTCAGTGATCTGTCCCTTGAGTTCTGAGGACTGATTTTGTATATCAGAACGCAATAACTCAAACATCTCTTTAGTTGTTATCGTATCGTTGTTCATTGCTTTTTCCTCAACCTGACGGCTTTAAAATCACGCGGCAGGGTCTGATTGTCACACCGAGCTGCTTCGCGAGTTCCACACGGCTCGTGATGATGGTTGCCTCCAATCGTACAGCATACGAGTATTATACCTGCCTTTATGGAAAAAATCAAGATTTTTTTGGCATTTACCCATGATACTATTTTCTTATCAGCAGCTTCCGGGTCGCGGTAAAGTCTCCTGCGGTGAGTGTATAGAAATAGACACCACTTGCCACGGGTTCACCCCGCGCGTTTCTACCATCCCAATACGCTGCACGGTTTTTGCTTTGATAGATACCGACAGGCTGATGCCCAAGCGTCAACGTTCGCACCAATGTGCCGTTCACGATATAGATATGCAGTGTGACCTCCGCATCCTTCGCCAGCTGATACGGTATCCACGTCTCAGGATTGAACGGGTTCGGGTAGTTTGGCAAAAGTGCTGTCTTTTTTGGTGTTAGTACTGCCAATAACTGTTGTAGTACAGCAATACCTCTTTGATAGATAGCAGGATTCAAGTCAAGTTGATGTGCTTGACCCAGCCATATCTGTATCTCTTCCATAGTTAGTATGGAAATTGCTTGTGGATATGCTGAAGGCGCAGCCGCTGCAGCATCGATTTCCCCTGCAACCAATAAGAGGTCTCTTATATCAACAACATTGTCGCCGTTAACATCTGCTTGATTTATGCCAACTGTGCTAAAATGCGTAGCGACAATTGTTAAATCCTGAAGATCTACGACCCCGTCTCCGTTAACATCCAACGCCTCTTTTGACCTAACAACAACATTACCAGCTTTAACAATAATCGGTATAGATGTTAAATCTTGTTCCATGATCATAACGTCAGAGAGGATAATGTATGAAGGTTTCACAGCTACAACCTCAAACGTGACGGTCGCGAGGGTACCAGCACCGTCACTATCACCGGAAAGCGAAGTCGCTGCGAGGGTGACTTGATTCGCGTTAACGACTGGTGGCACAAAAAATGCTCCAGCAGGCAGATAGGTACCATTAGCACTTTTAACATAGCGCAGTGCCGTCGGATCAAATTGCACCGTTGCCTGATAGCCAGCGACATTTTCAACGCCGCTAATGTCAATCTTGACAACCAGATCGTCTCCGAAAGCCGGGGAAACAACGGGCGACGGCGTAATTCTGACCGTAGGTGCAGGCGTAGGGGCAGGTGAGAGATCCCACAACCGGACAGTATTGTCCCACCCACCGGCACTTGCGAGTGTTCTGCTGTCAGGACTAAACGCAAGCGAAGTGATGCTATTTGTATGGCCGAGGAGCATATCTTTCTGTCTTCCGGTGGCTACGTTCCATAAACGAATCGTCTGGTCATCGCTGCCACTGGCAAGCGTCCGCCCATTAGGTGAAAACGCTACAGCTAAAACCCGATCTGTATGTCCGCTAAGTGTTGCAATGGTTTTTCCAGTGGCTACGTCCCACAATCTAATTGTGTTATCCCAGCTACCACTGGCGAGTGTTTGTCCATGCGGGCTAAACGCTACCGCGGAAACAAAGTCGGTATGGCCTTTAAGGGTCGCGCGCAGTTTTCGGTTTTCTACGTACCACATTTTAATTGTATGGTCGTGACTCCCACTGGCAATAGTTCGTTCATCAGCTGAGAAGTCCACGGAAGAAATATCTTGTGTATGCCCAGCAAGTTTGTAATAATCTGGATAATTTGCACTTCCGTATCCCTTCCATAACCAAACAAGGTTATCGGTACTCCCACTGGCAGACCAATAGTGATCGCCAGCAGCATCAGCATACACAACAGAAGTAAATGTTTCATTCGTTCTGTACTTATTATAGGTACTCTTAACCAACTTTCCAGTCGATGGATTCCAGAATCCAACAGTTTTGTCCTTGCTCCCGCTCATGAGCATGACACCGTTCGCTGAGAATGCTACCGAGGTGACATCATTTGTGTGGCCTTTGATGATAAGTCCGGGTTGTAAAGTGTGTGGATTCCACAAACGAATTGTGTTATCCCAACTTCCACTGGCAAGTGTCCGGCCATCCGGGGAAAATGCTACTGAACTCACAAAATCTGTGTGGCCCTTGAGTGTCGCGCGGAGGCGGGCATCTTGTGTAATTCCATTTAAAGTAGGTAAAAAAAGACTGAACACAAGAGTTAGCATCAGAAATAACAGTTTAAATCGCATAAAACAAATTCCTCCAAAACATGATTTTTTGATAGAATAGAATGAGAACGTGAAGTGCATACGCTTATTTAGGCCACAATTTCGCAAAGTTAAGACAAGTTTTGTCGTTGAAATTCGATAGGTGTCAAATATCCTAACGCCGAATGTGGGCGTTTCTGATTATACACCTGTGTGATAAAATGTCCGATGCGATCTCTCGCCTCGGTGATGCTTTGATAGTCATTGATGTCAACTTCTTCTTCTTTGAGCGTGCGGATAAGTCTTTCAGCATATCCGTTCTCCCAAGGGCGTCCGCGACGGGCGACGGAAATCTCAACGCCATGTTCTTCGAGTGTGGTAACATAGGCCTTTGAAAGATACTGCACGCCTTGATCAGAATGATGAATCTCACAGACGCTGTGGCAGAATGCTTCTTTGAGCGGTTTGAGTGTCAAAGAGTGGTTCAAGTGCTGGAGAACCGATATGCCAGGCTTTGATAAGCCGGGTGAAAACATCCATGAGCAGGCAAAGATAAATGAAGCGTCCCTTGAGACGAATATAGGTAATATCTGCCACCCAGACCTGATCCTGACGAGAGACTTCAAGGTTTTCGAGACGGTTGCTCCAGGGGTTATCCCCCTGAAACGATTTTGTTGTTTGACACGCACGCTTGACAGAGACCAAGAGATTATTAGTTTTCATCAACCGAGCAACGCGTCGGGTTCCAACGGTGTATCCCTGACGCTGTAGCAACTGCGTGATACGCCTATACCCGTATCTCGGATACCGTCCCGCAAGTTTCTCTATTTCCGAGCGTAGCACCGCTTCGGACGGATCCTCTTGGGGGTGATAATAGAAACTGCCCCGGTTGACACCGAGGATGCCAGAAATATCTCGCACGGAATGCTCCTGCTGCAATGCCGAAATGAAGCATCGCTTTTCAGCTAACGTGAGTCCAACCAAGTCAATAGTTTTTTTTGGATGTCTAACGCTACGGCCATTCTCCCAATGAGATGCTCAAGGTGAGCGATACGCTTCTCGGAGACCTCGCTGGACGGTTTATCAGTAGAGTCAAACAGCGAGGGCGCTTTTTCAAGAAACTGCTGCTTCCATTTCGAGAGTTGGTCCTCATTAAGATTATGACGCCGACACACTTCTGCTTGCGAAGTCGCACCGCTAAGAACCTCCAGCACAAGCTCCGTCTTAAACTCGGAGGTGAATTTCCTTCGTTTGGCCATTAGATAACTCCTTTCAGTGAGATTGTATTATAGCACAATCTTGTTTTAGGGAGTGGCCTAAAAAACCGTAGGCAGTACAGGTCAAAAGACCTCGCCTTATAGGTAATTCAGGGATAAACTTTACTGACGTTCAGGTTGCGCTTCCATCGCTGGATAGATTTCTATATCCGATCGGGTGATGAGGACACCGGCGTAGAAAGTCAACCAGTTGCCACAGCGTTCAACAGACATGTACTCGTTGTTATCATTAGCGTTTATTTATTCAACTCACGTTATTAACAACATCGCTGAACATCTTGGGTTCATTAGTGCTCTTCATTGCTATATGCCAAAGGTATTTGTATACTTTAGTAACACTGTGCGTCCCCTTGTCAACAATTTCCTTGGTACTTTATCTTCTCTATCCGTGTTGAGATTTTCATTGTAGACCAGCCATAGGTCATTTCCCTCTCGGAAATTATATCGAAACCGAATATTTGTTGAGAACCGATCATTAGCACTATTGTATTGCACAAATGCATTCAGAGAGATGTGTGTGTTCACAGCTGCGCGAGTGCGAAGTCGAACCACATGTGCATTAAACCCCTGATTGCGTTCAGGAAAACGGATAACATTGACTTCGTACTCACTGCTCATTTCCAAATGCCGAGACACATTCCAAGTTGGTTTAACGCCACATTCCAGCCGCCACCCATCATAAAAACCGCCGAAAGCCCAATCGAAATCGGCGCGGAACAATTTTCTACTCGGCATATCAAATTTACCCTTAGCCTCAAAGGTGGTGTAGCTGCCTGGTGGCACCATTGTGTCTTTTGGAAATTCTTCATCTTTGGTGAGGTCCTCATAATCCATTTGAAGGTCGAGTGTCACGACTGCCCCGGACTTCCACTCTATATCTATATCATAATCAAGTTGCGCGGATTCCACAGAACTATCTTCATTCCGGAGCACAACGAACCCTTTAAATTGTAACGGACTTACCTGCCTAATTGAGGTGCCTTTTTTCATGAGCCAATCATAACGCGCACCCCACTGCAGTTGCGTAAAATCCTTTCGTTTTGTATATCCAAGTCCAGGCGAAAAGTCCTTGCCTCTCCGCGCTGCGACGAGTTCATAATCGAATCCAACATCGGTGCGCCGGGTGAGTTCTGCGAGAAACATCGCTGTATCGACAAAATTGGATGGTTGCTCTTGAACGGCTTGTTCTTCAAAAGTTTGCCCCCACTTAAGAGTCAAATATTCTTTTTTAAAAACCCGAAAAATACCGTCAAGTCCGTATGCGAAATTATACGTGCCTTCCTCATCAATACGGTTTGTTACCATGACCCCAGCATAAGAATATGGATTCAGAACTTGCCGCCGAAGCCGTAGTACCCCGAAGTTTTCGCTCGGAATGTCTTCCTTACGGGCGGTTTGCATGTCAAGAAAACCGAGGTCCCAATCGCCAATACGCCCAACAAGTCTCGCGCCCCCAATGATTGGGGTTTGTTCATCGTCCTGAATGCCGATCCGACGGCTATGAAAAAGTCGAGCACGCTCAATGAAATTGAAGGCGAAAATCCCGGAACGTTCTTGAAAAAATTGGCGCTTCTCCGGAAAGAATAGCGAAAATCGGCTTAAATTAACTTGCTGATCATCAGCTTCTGCCTGGGCAAAGTCAGGATTGAATGTGGTATCCAAGGTGAGGTTGCTGGTGATATTATATTTAATATCAAGCCCTACATTTCTCGCCAACTCATTTTCGAGATGATAGGCGATTCTGGTATCGTTTAGCGTGGGTGTTTGTTCGAGTCCGCCGATGGCGTAAAGTGTAAAGTAAACTGGTTTTTGGCTGTAAACCTGGTTTAAAACGATAGGATGTGCTCGCGAGGGTGTATCAATTCCGCGCTCCGGAGACAGGTCCGGGAAGACAACCCGCTCGTTTTTTCGGGCAATATTTCGATAAGCGATTAATCCCATGGTCACCCGACCTGCTTCATCCTGAAAACTCAGACTGGAGAAGGGGATACGCATTTCAACGAACCAACCTTTTTCATTCTGAATTGTGGCGACATCCCAATAGGTATCCCAATTCTTGTTCTCAGATTTGCCATCATTAAAGACGGCTTCATCACCGCGAATACCGGCTGGTGTCGTCCAAAATGACAAGGCAGTTTTCTTGTCGTTGAAGGTATCAAGAATGATTCCAAATTTATCGTCCTTGCTGGACCTATCTCGATAGAGCGAGTTCACACGAATTCCAGAGGTATCGGTATCATAACACCGCGCTGAACAATAAAAATAATCCGTATCATAAGCGATTCTAATCTCAGTTCTCTCAGTGGGTTCACCTTTATAGATAGGTTTGTACATGATCAGGGGGAGTGGTTTGATCCTCTGCCATCCCGATTCATCGCTCAGACCATCAATTTGGATAGGCTCTGTCAAGTAGGTTAATGAAAGCGGTTCTTGGGCGTTTGCAGCATTCACAGCGAAAGCGAAGATTAAGATCACACACGCTATAGCAGACTTTGATGTGTTTACCATTTTTCTTTTCAACGCGTTATAGGAAATAAAAGATATAGGCGCGCTTCTCATTTGGTTGGAGCGCGCCTACAGGCCTACAGATTGATAGGAAAATATGTCTACCATCTACGCGTAAAATTCATCCTCCCGGTAAGTCCCGTTTCCCATTCGTCTTTTTTTGTCTCATACCCGACATATAAGCCGAGGGTGTTGTTCTCACCGTAGCCGATGTTCAAACGTCCACCGAAATTGAGAGCCCACAATGCGCCCTTCTCGCCGAGACCGAGGACGGATTCAAACTGTGGACCAATAGCGACGGTATCGTTTAAAGCATAGGTAATGTAAGTCCGGTTGTAGAGTTCATTAATACTTTTGTCATCAAATATGGAAGAAATTGTACTGATTGTCCAATGGAAACCGAAGATTTTACCGGCGGGCAGGATCGCAAAGATTTGTGGGTATAAGGCGTAGGGACCATCTGGACTATTATACTTGAATCCAACGCCGAGCATAGGTGTTAGCAGCAGTGCCATGCTGTCATTTGCGATAACAGGGAATGTAACGCCCATATCAAACTCGCCCAAATAATTGTTAACATAGATATTAGAATCAAATGAAATGCCACCGCTGAGCGGATGACTCGCACCCACTAAAAAATAGGTGCCGAGGCTATCAACATCAATCTGGAACCATCCTGTAATTTTCGGTTTTTCTTCCATCGGCTTTTCTTTCATCGCTTCGCCTTCCATTTCGTGGGCATCAGCGAAGGCGACAGAAAAACTGACAATAGACATTCCACATATAAGTATTACGATAGCAGCTAGCCGAAAAAGATTGTTAAAAGGCTGCACAGGGCAGACAATACGATCGTTCATAAAAATCTCCTTTTTAATGGTTGTCAGTTTTAACCATCAACTCGTGCTTAACACTTATAACGGAGGCGAGTTGATGGTTAAGGTCAAGAGATAGCTGTTAAAATAGAGTTCGCTTTAATCGATGACTGGTAACTGATTGCTATTTTTTAATTCGCTTGTTCGATCTGTTCCATCAATTGTACCAATTTTTGTGGGTCTTTGATACCTTTAGAGGCTTCAACACCGGAACAGAGGTCGATACCGTGCGGACGGATCGTCTCAATCGCGGCTTTGACGTTCTCTGGACGGATCCCACCTGCAAAGAAGACCGGTAGCGGACTTTCCGCGATGAGTTCAGCGGCGATATTCCAATCACAGGTTTTGCCAGTGCCGCCGTATCGTGGTTTCTCAAGGCTCATATCAACACTATCAAATAAGAGAAAATCCGCACCAGCATCCCGGTAGGCTTGCATCTCAGCACGGACAGCAGACTTATCGACATTCTCCGGACTCCCTGCAGGCAGATAAACCGATTTCCAGAGTTGACACATCACGCTGCGTTTGAGTGCTTCCACCTGTTGTGGTGCCTCTTGCCCAAGCAGTTGAACGGCATAGGGGTGAACTTGGGACACCACTGCTTGGATGTCGGCTGTTGTGCGATTATATAGTAAAAGGACGGTTGGAATAGGGCTTGCGCTTGCGATTTCGACGGCTTGGGCAGTAGAGCGTGTCCGTTCGGATACGGCAACATCAACTAACACGCCAGCGTAATCTGCACCTGCGTCAGCGGCAAGCCGAGCATCATGGATAGAGGTTATGCCACAGATTTTGACAGTGCAACGAGGTTCTTTGGACATTTGTGCAATAATCCTTTTGGCAGGAAGTATACCGACTCAGATCGGGATTACAAATCCCTCTTACAAGACGATCGTTTTTTACTCTTCAAAAACAGTTTTTCGGTTAGCATCCGAATAACAGATAATCATCGTTACGGGTTGCCAACCGGTGTTGACGGCGTTATGTTTGACGTTTCTCGGAATACGCAACATCATACCAGGCCTCAGCGGAATAACTTCATCTCCCAACTTGTGGTCGCACTCACCAGAGAGTACATAGATGAGTTCCTCACAGTTGGGATGGTAGTGGGTAGGATTCCCTTCGCCAGCGTTAATGTAGACGACTCCGAAAGTCATCTCGGCTTCTGGGTCAATCTGATCATTGCAGAGCCATTTAATTGCGCCCCAAGGGAATTCAAGGGCACCTGCATCGTTACTATTAGTTAAGGTTATTTCCATAACGACTTCCTTTCTGTCTTCCGAATTTAATCATATAGGACTTACGCAAAATCGAAGCCTTACGCCTATTATGATATGGTAGGTGCGGTTAGGAATGCAGATCGCATTTGGGCGAGTACGCCGCAAAACCGCACCTACCAAGGAATTGCGTAAGTCCTGTCATATCTCGAAACAAGTCAACCGTTGCGTTGCGTAATCCCGTAATCCTACCGTCGGTTCTTCTTGGAGATAGCCGACAGGTGCACAAATAGCTCGGAGATTGCGAATTTGCATATCAAGTGCCCGATGCGTATGCCCGAAGAGGACATGCGTGACACGCGGTTCCTCCAAACAGAGAGTCCCAAGGCATTTACTTCCCATGAATGCGCGGAAGTAATCCCACGGCAATTCACGGCGGTAGTGGATACACTCTTGAAAAGGAACGTGGTGCGTAACAACAACGATACGTGATACATCACCACGGACAGCAGCAATCTGTGCTTTAAGTTCGGACTCAAAACGCCGAGCGACAACACGATCCGTTCCTGACCATTTGGCGTAGCGTTTATCGTTCCAGACGGCTCCCATCAAGGTTTTCTCGGCATATTGGGCATCGGAAAAGTCATACGCATCCGGTGCGAAACTATAATCGTACCAACCGATCGTCCCACAGAAACCGATCTGTCCTTTGACGAGAGGTGCGTCCATGAGTGGGTGAAACCCACACTCATAACAGAGTGTTGAAATAATCTCACATTTCTGTTCGCTTGTGACATCGGGTGTTTCAATTGCCCAGATGTCATGGTTGCCGGGCACAAACAATTTCTCACACGCTAAATCTGCAAGTTGAAATGCGTTAAGTGTTTCAGAAAGTTGAACTAAATGGCGGGCAAGATCACCTGCAAGCACGAAAACATCAAGTTGTGCCGCCTTTACCGCCTCAATAAGATGTGGGACGATTGCTCTGTTCAAAGGCGTAACGTCTGTGTGTAAGTCTGAAATGAGTCCTATTTTCATTAGTAGCCGACAATCCGCTACGAGAACCTTTGTTGAATTACATTGATTTCTGTGTCAAGTTTTTGAACACCTCGTCCAAAAAGATACGGATCCCGCTGTCTTCATCATTTTGGTATTGCTGACGTTGGCGTTCAAGTGCTTGCATCGAAGGTGCGTCGCCGATCTTGGCAATTGCATCAACAAGGGTGAGTTGAATCGCGGGTTCACTGGTATTTTCCAAAGCTTTGATGAGACGATCCCGCGCCTTAATTCCACCGATGCCGCCGAGTGCGGAAGCCGCAATATCTTTTGTGCTGGTATCCTCACTCTCAAAAGCAGTAATGAGTGCATCAACCGCAGGTTGCCCTATCTGTCTGAGTGCGACCCCTGCTTGGAAACGGATACCTGGAATTTCAGTTGAATTTTTGAGGACAGCCACAAGCGTATCAATTGCAGAAACCGGTTTAAGAATTCCGAGTATTGCGAGGCAGGCACGTCGAATTTCTTGGTCCGGTTCTACCTTAATTTGGATGTATTCTTGTGCAAGTTCAGCAAGTTGACCTTCATTAATTTTTTTATAGAGTGCCTCGGATCTGTGTCTGAACTGGGTTCCAAATGGAGCTTTGAGGGTAGCAGTGTTCTCGGTTCGGTCCACCGTAAGCAAGCCAAGGATAGCAGCAGATTCCAATTGCTGCGCCTGAAGGCTATCGGCAGGAAGTACGTTTACATTCGCGGTCTGGAATTGCTGGAAGAGTTCGTTTAAGACGCTCAATTCAACGAGACGTTGTAAACTGCTAATTGACGCTTTCCGGAGCGAAAGCTCGGTATTATTGCTGAAAATATCGACCAAGGATTCAATTGCCCGAGCATCCCCCAAATCACCGAGTGCGGTCACAGCGGCAATTTTCACGCCTATCAATTCAGAGGTTCGGAAAGTAACCTGCTGTTTAGCGAGTTTAGCGAGTATCTTCTTATAATCATCAAGGCTATAAATCTTGCGTTCATCGACAATTTTTTCAACAATGTCGCCTACCTGAATATCAGCGTTTGCGGCGGGCGTTCCGGGCTGAATTTGCTTGATGCGTACAGTGCCACTCCCTTCAACGCTTAATCCGACCTTATCGCCGCGTCTACGAAGGGCGATGCGGAGCGGCGGTTTATCTTTCAAATAAAGAATAAGGTTATTGTCTTCCTCGAATCCTTTTTTCAGTGCGCTGTTAAAGTCGCTGGTACTTCGGATAGGATATTCCGCAATCACATAAGAGATAAGTTCGCCGCTCTCGAGTTGCGCTTTATCTGCGGGCCCATTCGTGGTAGTTTCTAAAACAACGACGCCACTCGTCGACCAACGGTCTTTGAGGTCGCTATCTAACTGCTGCAATCGCATTTGCAGCCGTTCATCGTAATGCTGATTTTCACAACCGAGTGCTACGATCAGTGCGAAAAGTGGCACGATAAACATAAAGTATCGGGATTTACCGAACCTTGTTATTTTTTCCGGCATACAGGCATCCTTCCGTTTAAAAGCATGTTTCGACTTGCGAGCTGCACCGAGAGATGCGAGTGCAACTCGCGATTCAATTAAGAGGAATAGCAACATCTCGACTGCTCTGTTCTTTCAAAGCATCTAAGAGAGGTTCCACAACTTTTTCGTCACCGAGTACTGCCAGCGCGCGGATCGCATCAACGCGTAGCGATGATCCTTTATTTTCCACAATTTTGACTAACTCTGGCACGGCAGCCCCGCCGATTTTTCCGAGGGCATCTACAGCCATTTGACGGACCTCGGGTTCTTCGCGGTCGCGTTCCCACTTCGCGGAACCGGATTCAATGAGTACAGCGAGTGCTGGAATAGCCTTTTCGCTGCCGACCTCTCCGAGTGCTTTGACAGCATTCAAACGGGTTTCGGTCCGTCCGTGTTCCAGCAGTTTCACCAAGATAGGGACAATTGTGTTGGGGTCATCTTTGCCAAGATGCCCAAGGACCCAGTGTGCATTGTGTCTATCGCGATTATCACTCGACTTAATTGCCTTTTGGAGTTGGCTGAGCAGCCGTTTCCTATCGCCTTGTTCATAGACGCGTTTTAACGCGTCAAGTGCGGCGTTTTGTATATCCAGATCATCATCGCGAAGCGTCTCAAAAACGAGTCTCTCAAGATACTTACCTTTATCTTCTTGGTAGGCAAGGAACATCTGTTTACCGCGCTCAGCGATCGATGCTGCCTCCGAATCAGGCGTATTAGGTTCGTAAAACTCCTGAGAGTTGTAAAACCCAAGCAGATAATGTGCTTCAGCGTTATCCGTCGGTTGCTGCAGTGCGAGTTTAAATTCTCGGACAGCGCGTTCCTCTTTGCGCCGTTTATCCGATTTAATTAATTCTTTGCCTTTCGCGAGATTTTCGTTCTGGGTGCCACATCCAACACTAAAAAGGACGAGTAGAAAGGCGAGCCCAATTTTTTTTATATTCATTCAATTCTCCTACGCGGTCAGCGCGAGAGCCACTTGCATCCTCAACGCGGTTGCAACTTGAGAGTAGAGCAGTCCACATTCGGGGTTGTAGGGGCGAGGTGACCTCGCCCCTACAGCGGACTGAACCCAAAATTCAAACTTCACGAAGCAACAAAGTGAGATGCATAAGTTCCGCTAATATTCTTAAGTATCAAGCAGTTCTTGCTGCTCGCCACCTGGGTCAACAGCTTCGTTTTCCTCTCCATCTTCTGCTGTTTCTTCATCATCTTCTGGTGCGGAGTCAAGCGACTTTTGGAGGACAACAAGCGGTTTTTCAGTGAACCCCCAATCCTTATATCTCTGTATGACAGGTGCCTCGGAAGCCGGCAGTTCAACTTCGAGGGTTTTCACGCCATCTTCTGCAGCTGTGGCTTCAGCCGCCTTCATAAGGTGGTCAGCTACCCCTAATGGTCGAAAAGGCGCAGACACAGCAAGATCTCCGACTCCTGCGACTTCAGGATCAACGGCATCCCGCGTTACGGAAATTTGTCCGATCGGGTATCCGCCGACCTCTGCGACAAGTCGGTGTGTTTGACTGTCTTCCGCCAAATCGGCATCCAAGTCTTTCGTAACCTGGGTCTTGGTTTTTTCAGGGAAGCAATATGATTGTAAATGTGCTGCATCTTCTTTCTCAGCCGATCGCACTTTAAGCGCGCCAGCCAAATTGAAGTCTTGATTTGCCATGTGATTCTCCTTTATTGTTATCAGGTTGCCGGCATCTTCACACATCGTGCGGTAGTTCGTATGTCTACATATCCGGCATCTATAGTATGTTATCCTACTATTCTAATATAGATTCCGTTGCCCTACAAGTATTTTCTTAGAGAGGCTCAGGGTCATTTATAGGGTTTTCCTGCGCAGCAGATGGCGCCGCATCGCCGTTAACAACATCTTCTGCTGTCATTTCATCGAGATTTTCCTGACCGATTCGCAACTGTCGCTCGGCATCAATAACGTCTCTGTTAATTTTTCCGATGCATCGGCTGAGTTTATCAACGAGAGCGGTATGTCCAGCCATGGTGCGGCGAATCTGACGGAGCTGATCAATAACGAGTCGGAAGGTTCGAACGAAATCGCCGGCATCCAAATGGGCATATTTTTCTAATTGATCAAATTCACACCCGCGGCTCCACGCCAGCATTGCAGTACAAAGTCGAAACTCCAACATAGGCGTAATTTCTGTCACCTTATGCTTGCTCTCCAAATACTGAATAAAAGAGATTTCAGAATTGACAGCATAGAGTATCTCCAATAAGCGTTCATCCTTGAGTGGCTTAAAGTAAACATCCTTACGCGGTTCAGTGACAATTGCGACCATGAGACAGTTAATTTCGTCTTCGGTAAGTCTTTCAAAGAAACCGCCAAACAGCAATTGGGTCAATTGGACTTCATATCCGTAGAGATGTGCGGCGTTACTCCCGCGCGGCAGAAGTGTCTGTGCTTCCGTATACCCCAATTCTTCAAGGACCTTCAGGCGCGCGGCTATCTGCTGCCTGGGATCATTCTCAATATAAGTCGTTCTCTTTTTAAGTTTCTGAAGTCGCTCTTCTTCTCTGCGGATAGTTTTATATCTGTTTGTACATGTTTGCAAGTGTTGGCATCCCTCACAAAGGCTCTGCTCGGTCTCCCTTTGAAGAAGCATAATTTTTTTATGAACAGCGTTCAATCTTTTAACGCGTTCTTTTTGCTTCTTCTTTTTCCGGGTTTCCGCTTTGACCTGCGCTATCTCTACATGCAAACGCCGAATCTTTTTTTCGATCTCCCGCTTGTGGCGATAATGCTTCTGAATTTGCTCGCTGCCATCAATACCGTCGTGGATGCATTCGGGTGCCGGTAATGTCTGAAGTTTCTCTGTTTTATCCTCAATCTGTTTGTTGAGTTTCGCGACGCGTACGTGGTTTTGATGATTGCTCAAACTCATGGTGTAAACATCGTATATATCGTCGCCATATTTTTGATAAAGATTAAGAATACTGGAATAGGAGAGATTAAACTGACTCTCTATGGGTTCTATCTTATCAGCGACGACGGCTCGAATCTCACCTGAATCGGCATAAGCGGGTACAATTTGGGCGTAAACGTAGCCGATAGTGTCAATCCCGCGTCTGCCGGCTCGTCCGGACATCTGGTGATACTCCCGCGCTTTGAGGTAGCGGAATCCGATACCGTCAAATTTTTCAAGACTATCAAAGACGACAGTACAGGCGGGCATATTAATACCGACAGCAAAGGTTTCAGTGGTAAAGAGGAGCTGAATTAATCCGGAAGTAAATAACCTTTCTACGACTTCTTTAAGCGTCGGCAACATACCGGCATGATGGTAGGCGATCCCGCGGCTGACGAGTCTGCGAAATTCAGTAATTTTCTTCTCCTCAACGATGTCAAACTGGACACACAGTTCGTCAAAGTGCCTCAGAATTTCTGTTTTCTGTTTTTTATTCAGCAGCTGCAGCTGCGAACTGAATACCAATGCAGCTGCGTTTTCTTCACACCCCTTTCGGCTAAAACAGAAATAGAGGCAGGGTAGCTGCTTCTCACGATGGAGATATGGAATGAGCCGCGTCTCCGTGAAATCAGCCGGAAGTGCCTTTGCAGGTTTATTATTAAATGGATCGGATTTTCGTTTACGTGTCTCGCTCTTTGCTGTGTTACGAAGCGCAGTGATATGCTTTATACTGCCAATCCCGTAATCTTTAAAATAGAGGTGATGCTCCAAAGGTACCGGACGTTCTAATTCTTCGACGACCTCAATGTGAATATCTCGGACGCTCTGCATCCACTCCGTGAACGGGTTAATGTTCGGAATCGTGGCACTCAGGCAGACGAATTTAATATGCTGGGGGGCGAAGATGAGGCTTTCTTCCCAAACGGTGCCGCGCTCAATATCGTTAATATAGTGGATTTCGTCAAAGATGACGTAAGAGACATCCTGTAATCGCTCAATGTCGTCAAAGATGGTATTTCGGAAAATCTCAGTCGTCATTAATAGTACTTGGGCATAGGGGTTTAGTACGACATCGCCTGTAACAATGCCAATTTTGTCGCCGTATTCAGCATGAAAGTCGCGATATTTCTGATTACTGAGGGCTTTGATGGGTGCGGTATAGATAACGCGGCAGTTTTCCTGAAGGCACTTTTCGACAGCGTACTCTGCGATAACAGTTTTGCCAGCCCCCGTAGGAGCGGTGACAATCACCGAGGTATCCCGATTAATTGCCGCGATCGCTTCCTCCTGAAACCGATCTAATTCTAACCCTTTATAGTGCATTCAGTCCTTCCTTGCATTCGAGTGCCTCTCCGTGTAGTGTCCAAGCCGTTTGAGGCGTAGTATTATAAGTAATTCTAATAGATACGTTGTTTTTTGTCAAGGAAAAATTGTTGTTAGAGCAGAATCTTCAGTTTTCGATTTCTGTCGGTTGTATGGAACAAGTTGGGCTGCGTTCCTCTCTAATACTGCTGAAAAGGGATGTAAAATTTCACAGTTTTCATAGCAAATCTGGAGAGTTATGAATTTTATGAAGTGCCAAAAACCTAATCCACGACTGATTTTTGAGGAGATTTAGTATCGGGTTTATTAGAAGCTGCTATGAAATTTGCTATGATTTTCAGATCCAAGATTTTCAGGATTTTAGAGTTCTTAGGATAATTAATTGTGGGCACTCAGGCATCAGTCGGGGGCATTTCAGAAAGAAATAGAGGGGCTTGGTTACTTTTAGTGGGAACTGAATGGCACTGATGGTTCTGGGGTTTTGCCTTGACATCCTCTATCTGCCGTGTTATCATGATATAGGTAAATTCACATCATGTTCGATGTTAAAGCCGGAGGAAGATCATGCAAGACGGTAAACGGATACGAAAGCGACACCGACACATCTGGATAAAGCGAACTCTGGGAGCTCTGATATGTATTGCACTCTGTGGTGTTATCGCGTGGGCGCAAAAAAGTAGCGATGAAGACGAGAAAGGCATCACCTTGGCAGATCTCGGTGTAACAGAAGCACAGCAAACCGAACTTGAAACATTGTGGAAACTGAAACGCCAAAAGCAGATTCAAGCCATCGAAGACTTGAAAACTTTAAATCGGCTTGCAAAAGATGCGCTCGCCGAAGAGGCAGAGATTCAGAAGACACTGGTGCAATTTCGCACGAAACGCAAGGAAACACAACAACAGATTGAGGAAATCGAGGCGGGGCTGCTTAAGACGCTGCCGGTTCGAGCACAACTCCACTTAACACTCTTAGGTGTGCTGGACAACGGTATTCCGCCGAGAATAGCAAAGCCGCAAACCAGGAAGAAAACAGATGAAACACCGCAGCAGCGAAAATAAAAAAAGTGGAGGATACCAGACTTGAACTGGTGACCTCTTGCATGCCATGCAAGCGCTCTCCCAGCTGAGCTAATCCCCCACAGTAAAGATTATTTAATTATACTATACATTCCCAAGAAATGCAAGAAAAATTTGCCCTTTTTTAGAAAAATGAAGAAAACCCCGAAAAGCGATCCATTTTTCGCCTTCGCGAATCTTGATAATGACGAAATGCAGCTTGCAACAGGTGCGCTCCTTATCGCCCAAAGCGAGTACCCTGAACTTGACATTGAGGCGTGCCTCCACGAATTGGATAAAATGGCAGACACGGTTCGGGAACGGATTCAAGGCACAACACTGCCGGAACAGCATATTGCCGCACTTAATCGGTATCTATTTGAAGAGAAAGGGTTCACTGGAAATATTGATAACTACTACGCTTTAGGGAATAACTTCCTTAACGTGGTGCTGAAAAACAAGACAGGTATCCCAATTACGTTAGGCGTTGTCTACATTGAAGTCGGCAGGCGTGCTGGGCTCCCGCTCGTCGGTGTAAATTTCCCGAGTCATTTCCTTGTTAAATACCGACGTGAACATTTAGACATTCTGCTCGACGTGTTTGAAAGCGGGATGTTCATGGATGATGAAAGACTCCGCGAAAGACTCCAAGCGAACTTCGGTGAAGACGTACCGTTAGAACGGAATATGTTAGCGGAAGCCACGGATAAGGAAATTTTAGCACGTATTTTGCGGAATCTGACCCGTGCCTATACACTTCTTGAGCAGTACGATAAAGCCCTCACCGCGGCTGAACGCATTACATGGTTGCTGCCCAAGGTTACTGGTGATTACCGTACACTCGGTTACTTATATTACAAGAATCATGCGTATGGCGAGAGTATCACTGCTTTTGAGACCTATCTTCAACTTGCGGGGAAAACGCCGGACACCGCAGCAGTCGAACAAAATATACAACACCTCCACAAACTACTTTCTCGCTTGAATTAAGAATAGGACGACACACGCATTAGCACCACAAAAAATAGAAATCCCCAAAAACACGACTTTTTTTCTCGGATGTGATATACTGAGTCCGAATATACTGTTAGCGGATGCCCGCTGTGAAGTGAATTTTTGCTTCCGAGTCCGTGGCAGTCCGCAAAATGGCTAAAGGCAACACTGTATTTGAATTTCAGCGGTCTCTGGAAAAATCTCAACCCGAATTAACAATGGAGGAGATAACCATGAAGAACCTGAAACGCTATGGCACCTGGGTGTGCTCTGTGCTGCTTCTGCTCAGCTTATCAATACCCGCATTGGGGCAGTGGGAAAAGGCGGAAACCCTTGTTGGACATTGGACATTTGAGCGAGGAGTCGAACTGGAAGATCTTACGGGTAACTTTGCCGACATTACACTCATGGATGCTAAAATCGAGGATGGTCAATTGAATGTTGACCTGGGTAAGTGGGCAATCGCCAGTGGATATGACGGCCCTGACATAGAAGAAAAGACGTTGGTGTCGTGGGCTATCATGGACGACCTTGATGTCCAGAAAGGCTCGATATTGACTATTGACCGCCTCTCCGATCCCACATTTGACGCGATTGTCTTTGGAGAACGCCAGCCCCATCGTTGGATGGCAGGTAGCGGATGGTTTCACCGCACTCAGGATCCGGAACCCGGGTTTGAAGAAAAGAAAACGGGCGAGCTAATTATGATGGCGATCTCGTACGAAGATGATGGTGGCACGGCGCGTGTGAGGCTATACCGTAACGGTGACGAAATTGGGGACTATACATTTGGTCAATTCGTGTCCTTTGATAACAAGGATGCCGAGGCAATTTGGGGCAAGCGGCACGGTGGTTTAGGCGGCGGTCCCGGCGATCTCGATGCTCACATTGAGGATTCACGTATCTACGCCTCTGTTCTCAGCCAGGCGGAGATAAAAAAACTGCTACCCGACACGCTTAACGTGGAAGCGCACGGTAAACTCGCTACTACGTGGGCACGACTGAAAACGAGATAAATATTTGGATATTAGTTCTCGTGTTAGATGTCCCGGAGGGTTTTGAAATCCCTTCGGGACTTCCATGAGTACTATTTTATAAAAGGGGTGAACAGAGGAACGAGTCTGGCTCAGAATTGTTAGTCGAATTCCAATGAAAATTTTAGGTATTGATACTTCAACGCCGATTGGCAGCGTCGCCTTAATAGATGGCGATAACTTAGCGGCGGAACATACCCTCAATATTGTGCAAGCGCACTCCTCGAGACTCATGCCTGCGATTGATACGGTCTTAAAGTGGAGCGATATTACGGCAGCAGACTTAGACGGATGTACAGTCGGTATCGGGCCCGGTTCGTTTACCGGTATCCGTATCGGCGTTGCAACGATTAAATCCCTCTGTTACGCCCTCGATAAACCGATTGTCGGCATTTCCACCTTGGAGGCTGTTGCCTATAACCTCCGATGGACATACGGTATTATCTGCCCACTTCTCGATGCCCGGCGGAGTGAAGTCTACGGTGCTATTTTTCAAGGCGGCACGGAATGGCAACGTCTCAGTGAGGATCTCTGCGTATCACTTGATGCTTTCCTTGATCATCTTGATACGCATATTTCTCCAGATCGCGCTATTAACTTCGTTGGTGACGGATTGTTGACATACGGGGATGCAGTCCGCGAAAGGCTTGGTGAAAAAGCCTGCTTTGCCGATGCTATTTTCAACGTCCCACGCGGTGCGACCATCGCTCACCTCGGCGCGCAGCGTCTACACAACGGCGATATTGATGACTACTGGACCTTAGTGCCGAACTACGTTAGGGTTGGACTCTATTGACCCAAAACACTTGAGGAGATATTTTATGCTATTTGCACATTTTCATAGATACTTACTCATGCCGATTCTCGCCGCGATGCTCTTGGCAGACGTTATTGTAGCTGCACACGGCGTGGAAGTCGGTGACCGTGTGTTTGACTCTGCACTCGCCAAAGATCTTAAATACACAGCACTCTTTCATGGAAAAGTAAATCTGTTGGTTGCCCATTATTCCGACCCTGATCATAAGTCGATCGACATGAAACTTGTGGAAGAATACAAAGCAAGATTTGACATCTTGTTAGCATGGCGAGAAGTGCCCGATCCGGGAGAAGAAGGGCTGGTTATCATTGATAAATCAGGCTATGTACGATGGAAAAACACGGAAAAAGATCTGGTCGTCACAGACGACTTAATCAGAAAGGAACTCGCCAAACTCAAACGGGATATACCGTTATTTATTGGTTCGCCTGCCCCGGATTTTAACCTCACCGAAGCAGATGGCGAAACAGCGTTCAGGCTCTCAGACTATAAGGGAAAAAAGAACATCCTCGTTAGTCTACTGCTTCAGACTTACTGACCGGTCTGTGCCAACTATACGGCGCAGTTTGCGACCGACCGAAAACTATTCGACGAAAAATACGATACCGTCGTTGTAACGATTAAACCGGAGCCGATCTCCGTCATAGCGAAATTTAAGGACCCCGAAACAATGGACATCCGGTTGCTTGCGGATCCGGGTTCCTCTGTCCATGAGGCTTATGGCATCGTTAAACCTTATCACTTCCACCGGCAGGATATGTACCTACCCGCGACATTCTTAATCGATAAAGAGGGTAACCTGAAATGGCTCTATATCGGTGAGAGGAATTCCGACCGTCCGGATCGAGCACTGATTCTTGAACAACTCTCGCAGCTTTAGGGCAGATGAACCGTATCTTTAAAAACACCTCCAGTCTCCTTAGTGCACACCTTATCGGCCGCCTCGGCTCATTTGTGATAACGCTTTGGTTAATGCCACGTTATTTTACTGAAACGGAGTTAGGCGGCTATTTTGTTGCAATCGCGCTCACGAACCTAATTGCGATTCTGACAGAACTCGGTATCCAAAACCCACTCATCCGGGAAATGACGCTACATCTGCAGCAGACGCGGCATTACCTCGGTAACGCGCTCATCGTTCGCGGGATTCTGTCGATCATCGCTTATGCGATCATGCTTGTCAGCGGTATCTTCCTCTATACCCCGATAATCGTAGATATGATAATTTTCTTAGGATTGGCAGAGATCACCAATTCCATTGCGCAGCTGTACCGATGCGTCTTCCGCGCACACGAGGCGTTGAAATATGAGGCATTCACCGTGATTGCTGAGCGTGGTACGTTTCTCTTAATCAGCGGTGGTGCGATCCTATTTGGATATGGACTGGTGACTATTTGTCAAGTAATGTTGGTAGCAAGTTGCATTAACCTAATCTTGAGTGTTGGGTTCACCCGTCTCCGTTTCATTCCACTCCGCTTTCAACCGAGCCGAGAGACCATAAAGATGCTGATGCAGCAGGCGTTACCGTTTGCGGTCGGTAATCTCTTCAATCTGCTCTATCTTCGTGTAGATGCGATCATGCTATCAAAACTCAGTTCAGAAGGCTTAGATGCCAATACGTGGTATGGGTTGCCGTATACGATTGTCAATGCCTTCACGATTCTACCGGGCGCGTTCATGATGGGTGCGATGTTTCCAGTGCTCTCTCGTGCTTGGGAGAGAGAAAAGGGCAGATTTCCAAGTGCGTACACGTTCAGTATGCGATGGATGGTACTGTGCGGATTTCCGTTCGCTGTTGGGCTTTCAACACTATCTCCTGAAATTACGAGGGTCTTATTTTCGACTTACACATCGGATGAAGTCGGTAAAATCACAATGGCACTTCAATGGCTCAGTTGGTCAGGTGGACTTCTCTTTTTAACGACGGCAGTGCTGGCGGTATTACGAGCGACAGATAAACGGCGTGCTTTTTCAGTACTCATGGGGACGACCGCATTCTTGAACATCTGCCTGAATCTATATCTGATCCCGCGTTTTAGCCATGTGGGTGCAGCGATCGCGATGGTCATCAGCGAAGCGTACGTGCTTGTCGTTGGGCTTGGCTATATCTCAAGACATATCGTTAAATTTCGGAAAACATTTCCGATACTGCCGACGCTTTTGAAAGCAGTCTTTCTCTCTGGTGTAATGGGTATCGGTTTAGTGTGGTTGAAGGGGATTTTGTCGGTTTGGGTATTGATCCCGTTGGCGGTGGTGTTTTACGGTGGTGGCATTGCCGTCTTGGGTGAATTCCGGACAGGATTTAGGTTTGATTAAGCAGGGTTCCTCTCGTCAAGAAGTTGATTAACGTCAGTTCAACGCTTTGTCCATCGCTATCGGGCGGGGAAACCCTGAAGAACACCCAAGCAAAAACCCCCTGCGAGCTCGGTGTCGTCATCTGCCGAAAAAATCGGAAGATTATTATTTAATATTGCTTAGTAAAAAACAAAAATTACCAATTTTCTTTAGCGGTAATAAACATATCCGCCCAGTGTGCCCAGTCACAGGTTGCGCTTTCCACAGCGTCGGTTACTAATTCCAATAATATGGTTTCACCCGCGAATTCAGATAGAGAGATTTCTGCATCCACCCAACCCGGTGTGTTGAATGCGAAGTGTTCATATCGCATTTCACCGTTGAGAAACACTTTAAAGAACAGTCCATCAAGACTACAACTTCGATCAGGTAATCCCATCGAAAAGGAGAAGGTCAACGCTTGGGCGTGAGGTAAGGACAACAAGAACTGGAGAATGGTCTGCCCATTAGGGGGCGGATGTGCTGAAATCGTCTCCTTACTCACACCATTGGCAGTTAATGTCATCCGTTGACCTGAATCCCAAACGCTTCCGAGTCGGAATACACCATCATATTGGAGTCCGGCGGCGAATTCCGCATCTCTCAGATTATAGTCACCCTCCACCTGTTGTGGTGTATTGAAGAAAAAGTGTATCTGTGCAGGCAGTCCGGTTTTCAAGGCATACTGTCCGTCTCCTTGATATTTCACCGTATCAGGAAAACTTTGTATCGGTGCGTTAGGCAAGAAAAACCCTACTTCTGCCCTCGAATCTGTGGGTTCAGAGACAATTTTAGGGTTTCCCCATACCGCCCAATCCCACGCGCCATTTCCATTGGGACCGGGTGTCGTCGTCAATCGGAGTTTAATCTGTTGGTTCCGATAGGGTGTCAAATCAAGGCTGAAATGTTCCCACTGTTGTTCGTTATAATGTTGGTGAAAAATCTCCTCACCCTGCACAGTAATGATGAACTTTACACCGTCAGAACCTGCAGAACCGTCCCGCAATCCGATAGCGAATTCTAAATGGATATTGGGGCTATCCGGTAGTGAGAGTGTCCATTCTCCGAATGTGTCGCCGCTGATACCTTGATACGGTGGATGCGCGTGAATTGCAGCCTTGTGAACTCCGGCGATAGAAGTCGTAACGGGTTGGAAGGTAGCCCCTTTCTGGCGTGGCAATTCTTCTCCATTTAGGACAATACCCGTTCTCACAAGATGAAACTGAGACAATACATCGATTTCGTGAGATGCATTCGTTCTTTCAAGACGAAAGAGGGCAGCATTTTCTGTCACACGCGATGCTGTTACGGAAACACCTTCTGGTAAGGCGTTAATATGCACTTGCGAAAAATCGCGCGGGGTATCACTGAAGAAATAAGGTTTTTTAGGATTTAATCCGAGGAGCGTTGTCTGATTGTAAGCGTGCCAATGTGGAAGGCTTCGCTCGGTTTCCACTTGTGTCATCCCAAAGATTCTTTCATACCCGATACTATCCTCCGGCAGAACGAATGTAACCCGCCTGTCTGTTTTTTGAAGTGTTGCGACTTCACCCCCTTTTCCTATATATTGAAAAAGCGTTTCTGCTCCCCAATCTGTTTCAAAATCAGGTTTGAAACCCAATTTTTGCCAAGCCCTGGCGAGCGAGAGTAACCGCTGTGTCCCGAGATGATCCTCCGCCAACTGTTCTACGGACCAAAGGCGAAGTGTCGGCAAAATACCCCAATTTTCATACAAATGCAGATACTTTTGATAAAGTTTGGGACCAATATCTGGGTTTGGTAATCCGAGATGACCGTAGCGTAAGGTATAGGGCGAAAACAGAAACGTGCTGATAGGGTGCGGTTTAATGGCCAGTGAGTATATCAAGCATTGTGCGAAATTTTCACGGAAGAAAGTCACCTCATGAAGTCCTTCACCACCGAAAACGACCTGTGGCATGGCTTCCGTCAATTCCGTATGCAGTTGGACGTTCCCTTGCGCCGAATTTAACCCTTCAATCAACCCGTTTGCGTCATTTTTTGCGATAAGACTAACATCCAGATGAAAGGCATCGACTGGATATTTCTGCGATACATCTGTTAATTGGTGGACGAGGATTTTTCTAAATTCAGAACTCGCGGGATTAATAAAGGCGTGTCGTCCGGGTTCTTCAATCCGATCCCAAAACCAACCGATGGGGTTGCCACTCCATCGGTCACGAAATTGATATTTCTGAAGTTGAGCATAGCGCGGATGGTACGGGGCGACACCGGGGAAATTGGTGTGAAGCATGACCCGAAATCCGTGTTGACGCGCAGCATCAAGGAAACCGCCAAAGTTTTCGGATGCTGTATAATCTGGATAATTTGTATCGTAGTCGTCTTTTCGCCACTGCGTCAAATACAGCAACGTCTTTGTCGGATCTATCTGCGTTGCTAACGGCTCCAATAAGGCAATTTCCTGACCGTGATAGATAACAACCAAACCGATCTCGGAAACCCATGCGGGCATCTCTGTCAATTTTCTCGGTTTGAAAGTCTGTTCCATCCACTCCCGATACTGCCTCACAGGCACACGCCAATCGCCTGTGTATGTATTCAGTCGCCATACAACAGATTTCGCGGATGTAAGTGCGTCGAAAGGTGCTTGGTTTTGGGTTTCAAAACCAAGCGCAAAACTGTCTATATCCTTTTGATAGTGAAGTGCTTTAAACTGAAAGGTTTCATCTGCTCCGCGAACAAAAAACCCTCCCTGTTTCCCTTGAAGAATCGCGAGTTGTACTTCCCAACTACCCGGATAATTGAAACTTTTCGAGGTAATTGGAGTTGTAGCATCAATGATTTGCCCGCCCTCTGCTGGAAGAATGAGGTCAAGATTCCTAACATCCAGATTGCCACACCCCAACTGAATTCCATAAACGCCTGCAGCATCGGAAGTCCCTTCCTGTTCAATCAGTAAATCACCAATATTCTCATCAACGGCTATGAATAGGCGAATTTCATTTTGTTCTTGTCCAAATACAAGTTCTGCTTTAAGCGGTGCAACTTTTCTTGCCTGTGTTAGGGTTGCTTGGTCGGTCCAGATAAATCTGCCGTCTCTTTTTAATAATCCACTGCGCCCACGAAAACCTGTAACGCCGCCACTACCAAGAGGAAGGGTATAGGTTTCTTCAGTCAGTTTGTTATAAAGATGGGTGATAACACCGTCCACAAATTGCACTTCATAAGCATCCGTTTTGACAAAGACCTTATTATCAATAATGTTAACTTCGGCAGACTGTGTCGCTTGTGAACAAAATATACAAAGTATCCCACACAAAACGGTTATGCTTAAAAGGCGCATGCAGTTTTCTCCTCTAAAACCTATGTACAACCGAAGTTGCTACGGACAAGATTTAGGCATGCATACCCCGTTTTTCAGGCAACGAGGTTGATTATCCGTGGCATTTCGTAGCGTCCACTGTTCTTTTACGGACCTAGAAGCACAGACTAACAGTCTATGCTACATCAACTCCGACAATCTAACAGGTTCTCTAAAAAGGTGGCAACTTGCGTTATTTTAGCCAAAAAGTCGTTCTTATACCAAATCTGAAAAATAGATTCGCATTTCAGTGGTTTTGAAACCCATTAATAGTTTCCGCATGTAAGAGTGCAATGAATTGCGCAACTACAAACCAACTTTTCGTATGTAAAAGCGCAATGAATTGCGCAACTACAAACCAACTTTTCGTTAATGAGAAGCGTTTATTCAGAAATGGTATTACATGAAGATACACCCATCAAGAATATAGCTCCTGCAGCACCTCGAAATAATTAGGGAACGTCTTGCTGACACATTCTGGATCGTTAATCCGAATCCCATTCGCCTTTAAGCCGACGAGCGAAAACGCCATCGCCACGCGGTGGTCTTCGTAGGTATCAATTGCTGCAGGGGTAATCGGTGCCGGTGAGATTTCGAGCCCGTCTCGGTGTTCAACGACAGGCACCCCTAACTTTCGGAGTTCTGTTACCATCGCATGAATCCGATCAGTCTCTTGCCAACGCGTATGCTCAATGTTTCGGATGGTTACTTTGCTATCAGCGAAGGGTGCAATCGCCGCGAGGGTCAAGGCAGTATCCGAAATCGTCCGCATATCGACATCAATCCCTTTTAGGTGGCGCGTTCCGGTAACGGTAATACCGGCGTTAGAAACGGTAGTCCGACAGCCCATCTGTTGTAAGATATGTACAAACTCGAGATCCCCTTGTGTGGAATCTAAATTGAGGTGTTGGACAGTGACACGTCCACCGGTGAGTGCGGCGGCAGCAAAGAAGTAAGAGGCGTTAGAGGCATCCGGCTCTATGTGATAGACCCGCGGCTGATACTGCTGTCCACCTTCAATCCGAAAAAACTTGTAGTCTTCGCTTATGACCTGTACACCAAACGCTGTCATGACTGATCGTGTGATGTCAATATAAGGCATTGTTCGGTCACCGAGGACCTCAATCTCCATGCCGTTTTTTGCATAAGGGGCAATGAGGAGCAGCGCTGTTAAGAACTGGCTGCTTTTAGTGATATCCAGTCGGGTTTTTCCACCTGCAAGTCCGTTTGCTTCGACGATGACAGGGAGATGTCCGTTCTCAAATTGGGTGCGCGCCGAGCCCCCAATTTGCCTGAGTGCGTCAAGTAGGTCAGCGATAGGACGCCCGTGGCGCATCGGTTCGTCGCCATCAATGACGAATTTTCCATGTCCGAGTGAAACGTAGGCGGTAAGTGAACGTGAAGTGGTGCCTGAGTTCCCGATATAGAGGTCAGCCTCCGAAACAGGGATTTCGCCGCCGTTTCCATGGATATCAAACCTTGCTTGCTTTTCATCGGCATCAATTTTGACCCCGAGTTTTCGCAGCGACGCAGACATATAACGCGTATCGTCGCTAAAGAGAGCGCCCGTCAGTGTTGAAACACCGCGTGCCATTGCAGCGACTAATAAGGCACGGTTGGTATAACTTTTAGAACCCGGTACCGCTATGGTAGCATCAAGGGGTTTGCGGATTGGTTGTATTTCAATCATTCATGCACTCCTAACTCGGTTAGCAATTGCTGTAATTCAGCTTTCTCAGCATCAGTGAGCGGTAGCAGCGGACTCGTTGTGCGTGCGCTGCAGACTCCTAAAATTTCGAGACATGCTTTCATACCGCTGACCCCTTGTCCGTAGGTATACATCTTACTGAGCCGCAGCATCCACTTTTGTAATCGGTGAACTTCATCAATATCACGTGCCTTTGCAGCGTTGTAGAGCGCGACAGATTCTTTTGGAGCGACGTTTGCGATTGAGACAACACCACCGTCTGCACCGAATAGGAGCGCTGCGCCGAGTGCAACATGCGAACCGAGAAAGATAGAGAAATCTGTCCGATCACCGAGTAGTGCCAAGAGATTGAGAGCGTTGGTCCAATCGCCGGTACTGTCCTTTGTACCGACAATATTCTCACATGTGTCTGCAAGTTCAACGATGACCTGGGGCTTAATGAAGGTTTTAACAGTGGACGGGATATTATAGATGAAAACAGGGAGTTTTGTACTCGCGGCGACCATCTGATAGAATTCGATCAGGTCCGCATCATCGGTGGAGGGATAATAGTAACCGGGTGTTGCAGCGACTGCATCAACGCCAAACTGTTCAGCGATTTCAATATTTTGGATGACGCGTTGGGTGCTTGTATCCATCACACAACAGATAACTGGGACGCGCCCCCCAACCGTTTTGAGAGCGATATCCAGTGCGCGTTCGCGTTCTGTATTCGTTAATGTCGTAAATTCACCGGAACTTCCGAGTAGATAGATACCGTGAACACCGTTGTTAATCAGGCGGTTGAGTTGGTTGACAAACCCGCGCTCATCAACCCGTTCTTTTTCGTCAATTGGCGTTACTGTCGGTGAAAAAATGCCTTCAAATCGGATATTCATGCGTGTCTCCTGTGAGGCGTAATCACAATCTTACTTTACATAGTACGGGCTTGCAAGCAGTACCTACAAACCCATCAATTCAGTTACTTTTCAGTTTAGCAGAATCTGCCTTAGATGTCAAGTGGCGAAACAGGGATTTGTTAGTTTTGGCTTGCGCGTTACGCCGAAATTGTGCTATCATTGTGTTAAACTGGGGCGGTGTAACGTTATAGGTTTGTGTGACATGCCTCCACAGCGCGTAATAGATTTCAAACGGTTAAAAGGCAGATAATATCGAGTACGCAAGGACACCTCAGAGATGAATATCCGCACACAATTGACGCTTAGGTATATAGGCATCGTGCTTTTGGTGTTATTCGCGATGTACCTCTATCTTGGCGCGATGCTCAAAGATTCGATGAGCACTCGGATCACCAGCGAGTTGGAAATTCAGGCGGCATTAACCCGGGAATTCCTCATTGAAAAACTCCCTGCTAAAGATAATTTTACCTACGCCGCGATAGATCCGCTTATCAATAGACTCGGAAAGACCGGGAAGGCTCGGGTGACCTTCATCGACTTAGCGGGTGTTGTCTGGGGTGATACAGAACGGGATGGAGAGGCACTGCGCGTAATGGACAATCACCTTAAACGTCCAGAGGTACAGGATGCACTCCAATTTGGCAGCGGTATTCGCGACCGCTACAGCAATACAACACAGACAGAATTTCGTTACTACGCGACACCGATCTATCGGCAAACTTCACCAAACGGCGCGGAAACGCTGATTGGTATTTGCCGCGTCGCGCTGCCGATGAAAGCCGTCAATACAGCCATCGACAATCTCCGGCGGATGGTTTTGCTTGCGAGTGTGGCAGGATTAATTCTCGCCATTGTGTTTAGCATTTTTTCTACAAGGATCATCACAAAACCGATTGAAAAATTAACGCAGATGACGCAATCGCTTGCTGCTGGCGATATAAACTCCCGCGTACCGATCGACTCCAAGAACGAACTCGGCCAACTCTCACGGAATTTCAACGTAATGGCAGACCGGTTGCAGGAACAGATTGATAGAATTTCCGAAGAGCACCGGCGTTTGGAAACCATCCTGACAGATATGGGTGAAGGCGTGCTACTCGTCAACGGTGCGTCCGAAATTACATACGCCAACCCTCTGGCTATCTCTATGTTATCGCTTCCGAATACTTATGTCGGAAGAGCACTGATCGAAATCAATCGGATTCCTGAACTCCAAACACTGCTACAAGCAGCAGAACAGACAGAAACAGTTGCGTTCGCAGAAATCCGTCTCGGTAATCTAACGGAACCGGAAGCGGAGGTCACGGTTGTGCCGGTCGCTGCCGGCGAAGCGGAAGAATACGTTGTCGTCATCCACGATGTGAGTAAGGAACGGCAGTTAGAGCGGATTCGCGCGGACTTCGTGGCGAATGTCTCACACGAATTGCGTACGCCACTGACAACAATCCGGGGTTACGCTGAGACCTTACTGAGTGAAGATGCCACACGTACCAAGACCCAAGAACAGTTTGTCGTGAAAATTCTCAATCATACGTCCCGGCTCTCAAGATTAGTCTCGGATCTGCTCGAACTCTCTCGACTTGAGTCTGGTGATGTTGAATTGAAACGTACACGGTGCCACCTCAATACCTTTTATGAACCGCTTTTAGACGTGTTTGAGCCTATATTAGAGGAATCCGAATTGGTTTTAAAATGGGAGGTTCCAGAAAGTCTGCCTAAGGTTAGCGTAGATCACCAACTTTTCATGCAGGTGCTTGTAAATCTGATTGACAACGCTATTAAATATACACCCGATAGCGGTACAATTACGGTTTCAGCAGAGATCCGTACGAGTGAAGCCTTTGAAGGATCCGATATAACCTCGGAAGAAATTATCGTGGATATAAAAGATACAGGTATCGGTATCCCGATGGAATCTCAACCTCGTGTATTTGAGCGGTTCTATCGTGTTGACAAAGGACGCGCGCGAGCGATGGGTGGCACCGGATTAGGGTTAGCGATCACCAAGCATATTGTGCTTTGTCACAATGGACAGATCTGGCTGGAAAGCACTTTAGGAGAAGGTAGCGTATTTCACGTTGCTATTCCGTTATAAGGATTGTTTTTGATGAAAAACATGGTGTTAATCCCCACTGGCAACCTTGAGATCGGAAGCGTCAACGCTTTTTATATTCACACACACCCGGTGAGAAATCTTGAATACCAGCAGTTTCTGGTTGAAAACCCACAGTGGCAAAAATTGCTGAGTGCGCTAAATTTTCCAGACCTCTTGCGTGTATGCCATCTCCCAAAAGAGGTATTCATAACGACTACTCGTCAAGAAGTAATTTTTAATCCGTTCTCTCTCGGCGGTACTATACTCAGCAGCGAGAGTGTTGAGTAAACCTCGCAACCATTCACCTAACGACAGAAATTCAGGAGAGGCGTACATGTCAATCCATTCCTGATAGAGAGGTTCCGGCGAACCGCCCTGTTTGGCGAGCGTTGTGCCGATTTCGGCGTAGCCCCACTGACACGGCAGAACACCGGCGACGAGATCCGCCAAAGTGCCGGTTTCCGCTACGTTGAGGACATGTCGCGTATATGCATGTGTTGTAGGTGCCATCGGTGCTGCTTCCATCTCCGCGGCGGTGATACCAAATTTTTCGCAATATCCACGATGTAAATCCATCTCAGTGTTCAGCGTCTCGTTGACGAGCTGCGAAAACATCGCCATCGTCGCCTCATCGTGTGCCTTGATAACACCGTAAGCGAACACGCGGCTATAGTCGAGTAAGAACAGATAATCCTGAATCAGGTAGAATTTGAATTTCTCTGTCGGCAGACTACCATCAGCCATACCGAGGACGAAGGGATGTTTAAGGTCGGCTTCCCAAATCGGTGCAGCAGCGATCCTGAGTTCATCGGTAAATTGTCCACTTTGTGCCATACGTATTATCAAACTCCTTGAAAAATATGCTATAATGTTTTGCTGTATATCATACCCTAACAGAACAAGGATGTCAAAATGTTTGAAAAACTCGGAATTGTAACCAATATCTGGGCTGAAGAGATAGCAAATGGTGCACGCTTTGATGAACTCATGGTGGAATTCGGGGCGAACGGTTTCAAAGATATGGAGGTCCGCGAAGGCGATTACCTTCGTAACTCTGAATTCGGACAACTGATCCAAGAACTCGAAATCGCGATGTCTGTGTACACTGATGCTGAATTCCGGACCATCTGTGATGCTGTCTGGACTGAACAGCCATATCAAACGAAGCATGTCACGCTTTTTGAGGCAATTGCCGCCTTTACAAAGAAAGCATCTGGACTCACGTTGAGTTATGCTATGTCTCACCGGTGGCTTTCACGCGCAATCGACAGCGAAACGGACACACAACAGATAATCAAGGCGAAAAAGTTAGCTTACCTGCTGTGTCCAGAGAGACCGAGACTCCGCCTCGTTGACCTTGACACGGAAGGTGATATTGATGCATCCACAGCGATTGCTAACCTCAAACACTATGCTGCACTCCTACCGGAGTATCCGATGATTTTCGCCGTAGAGAACGCTCGCCAAACTGCCACACTGACGCTGGCGTTAGCAGTCGCGGGTGGTGCGAAACTCACGTACGACGAAACGAACACATACCGCGCTGACGGAACAACGGTAAATCCACCGGCTGAATTCTGGAGTGCTGTTGAGATGACAGACCTCACGTCGGTCCATTTCAAACAGAAGACAGAAGCCGGGGTTCTTTCAGAAGTCAGCGATGGTTATGTCAATTTCCGCGCAATTGCGGAACACCTGAAAACGGGGCACTATACCGGCGATCTGCTCCTTGAAAACACACCGACTGCCCATTCTCTGGGAGATGCGCTGCGGAGCCGAGCGTATTTGCTGAGTTGTTAAAATTTGATCAATCCTCTCCCATTTCTTTCAGGTTCCAGCGTTTTCTATTTCAATAGATGGAGTGTCTCTTGAATATAGGCTTTTAGACGTGCATTTCCTGCTTTTTCAGCGAGCCGCAATGCGGTTTGGAGATCCCGCTTCGCTTCCAGAGTGTCTCCTTACAGAAAAGTGTCCAAAGTTTAGTAATATCATATCTGAAAAATGAGAGGCATTTATTCAGAAACGATCTAAGACATAGACCCAATTGTGGAGGTCGGTTTCTTTTTTCCATCTGCCTTAACCGCGTCATGAGCGTGCTTTTAAGCGTTCTAATTCCGCTTGGAGTCGTGCAACTTCGGTTTCTGCTTCGTGTCGAGCATTTGCCTCCTGATTGGCGCGTTCTTCTGCGCCCTCAGCACGTATTTCTGCATCCTCAGCGCGGTCTTCTGCGTCCTCTGCAGCAGTTTTTAGCCATTCTTGTGTCTCCGGATCGTAAATGCCAAAAGTATCATCAAGTAAATGGAACTCTAAGCCGAGGGTCGCAGACGGAATGCCACCATTGGCGAGCGGCGATATTTCAACATAATCGCCTCCAACGAGGCGGAACCCCATCAAAGGTGTCGGTAAATAACGTCTATCCACATCGTAGAGGAAGTATTCGGGAATGCCGATCGCTGCGTAGAGCTGTACCTTTCCTGTCAGGTCGTTGCGGTAGGTGCCTTTGCTTGCGAACTCCAACACGAAGTCGGGCGGTTTTCCTTCCTCCCATATCTTATAGATACGGCGTTCCTTCTTGCCGATGCCGAAGGCGACGAAAATATCAGGTGATATAGATTTACGAGGATTCCCCTCTTCATAATACATCATCATATCTCCCATTACATAAGCATCGGGGATATGTGCGAAATGGGTTTCAATGCGACTCATATTCTTTACGAGCTCTCTAAAATGACGTTCAGTTTCAGCCATAGGTTTCCCATCCGATTCAGGATATAGGTCCGCTGTTTCTGTAGGTGCGGAAGGGAGTGGGAAAGTGTTTAGATGTCCCATAAATCTAACTCCTTTTCCGTGGTTTCTTTGCGTCAAGGGTAGTCCTAAAAGGGTGTCTTGTCTGATTGTCCGGCTTCTGTGTTCGGTTCTTCAGGAGGCGTGGACGGTTTTTCTTCAGGTTCTTCGGCGGGAACCGGGACTTCGCTCTCGTTGGCAGCTGCGGTGAGCTGCTTGATCCGTTCACAGAGGTCATTAAGTAGCTGCGGTGTTGTTTCGGCTGCCTTAAGTTCCGCCGAAAGCTGCGTCCATTGCATCTCGCTCATGTCGTTTCGAGATTCCACACTGTATTTACGTTTGATGTAATCCCAGAGAGCTGCCTTCGTGATTCCCTTCTTCTCAAGGGGCTCCGCGAGGTTATTCGCGATGGCGAAAGCGGCTTTTTGGGCTTGTGCGATATTGCCCGCGCTTTGTGGTATCTGCTGTTGTGGTGCTGAATTTCCACTTCCTGCCTTTCGATGGAGATAGAAATTTAGCACCTCGCGGATGACTGGCACAGGTATGAGCTGCTTAATGGCGTTCCGTTGTGCTTTGTGAATTGCTTTCGTGAACGCAAAGGGGTCGGAACGGCCTCCAGCCATCTTTGGTTGCTCATACGCCCCGTAGCGAGATGAACCTGTGATTGTATCAATTGCTTTGGCAGTAGCGATCCAAGAATTCTCGAGTTCTTCATACTTAACTTCTTCAACTTGGATACCACCCCGGCGGTTGGCGGCTTCGTTAATACCCGCTAAGGTTAATCCCTCAACGGTGCGTCCACCCTGTTTAAAAGAATAGACGTAATCCTGAATCGTTTGCCCCGTCATTAGTTCAACGATTGCTTGGTCGTCCACTTGATCAACGACTGCATATTCAGCGGTAACGGGTACCATTTCTTCTTTTTTTTCTTTTTCTTCAGCCATGATATCCTCCGAAATCAATAATTCGTTTTATATTCAGATATATGTTCCGCGCGCTACGTTTTACCTCATCATACCATTTTATAGCCGATTTGTCAAGCATCGTTATTTGTGTTTTTTGTATATTTCTGCTGCGAAAAAAAAATATAGCAGGGAAAGTTTCACTTTCTACTGACACGCGTTCAACTCGCCTATATTCTTAATTCAAATTTACATTATATATAATAACACATATAATATAGGAAAGCAAGCTTATTTTTATAAGGAAACTTGATTTACATCCGAAATTCTGCTATAATAACAGAAAATTGAGGATCGGAGTGTTGATGAACAATGGCAGCACCACTTCTCCAGATGCAGGCAATCACGAAAGACTTCCCCGGCGTGCGTGCTTTAGACGATGCCTCTTTTGAGGTGCGTTCCGGTGAAATCCACGCGCTCTGTGGCGAAAACGGTGCTGGCAAATCAACGCTGATTAAGATTCTTGGTGGTGTCTATCCGCACGGCACTTACAGTGGTCGTATGCGTATCAACGACACCGAGCAGCAGTTCCACTCCGTTCGGGATGCAGAACGCGCCGGGATCGCTATTATCCACCAGGAATTAGCACTTATCCCCGAGATGACAGTCGCAGAGAATATCTATCTCGGCAAGGAACCGCGGCGATTTGGGGTGATTGATAGGCATCGTCTCTATCATGAGGCGGGTGAACTCCTGTCGCAGTTTGGATTGGCAATCCCCTTAGAGAAACCGGTCTATGCGCTCGGCATTGGACAGCAGCAACTTGTGGAAATAGCGAAGGCCCTAGGGCGCAGCTTGCAAGCCCATATTGAACAGCGACGGAGTTTGCAATCTGGCAACGCGTTGCTGCTTGTGCTTGACGAACCGACAGCCGCTTTGACCGAAAGTGAGGTGGATATTCTCCGTCAGATTCTGACGCGCCTCCGAGAAAAGGGTGTTGCCTGTATCTATATTACGCACAAACTCAAGGAGATCTTCCAAATCGCTGATCGCGTGACAGTTTTACGGGACGGCAAAACGGTAGCAACGCAATCGATTAAATCTCCTGAATGCACTGAAGACGTGTTAATTTCGCAAATGGTTGGTAGGGAGCTAACGACACTTTTTCCAGAACGGCAGACTGGCAACGGTTCAAAGCAAGAAGAAGTCGCACTACGGGTCGAAAACTTAAGCACCTATCCATCGGAGCCGCCGCGCCTTGAAAACGTTAGCTTTGAGGTGCGACGCGGGGAGATTCTTGGCATTGCGGGTCTGATGGGTGCGGGTAGGACAGAACTGATTAGTACCATTTTTGGTGCTTACGATGGTAAATGGATCGGAGAGATCTTCATAGAAGACACGCCCGTTCAGATACACGCGCCGTGTGAGGCGATCCAGCAAGGGATGGCACTCGTCAGCGAAGATCGGAAACGCTACGGACTCCTCTTAGATGCGGATGTCACCCGCAATATGACGTTGGTGAATCTCGGTTTATCGGCAGACCTTGCATCTTATGGAATAATTAATCACAACGCGGCATCTGAAAAAAGCGAACACTACGTGAATTCTCTTCAGATTAAGACGACTTCGCTGGCGGTCCCTGTGAACCATCTCAGCGGTGGAAATCAACAGAAAGTCGTGCTCGGGAAGTGGTTGATGACGCATCCGAAGGTGCTATTCCTCGACGAACCGACACGCGGTATTGATGTTGGTGCGAAAGCAGAAATTCATGCGCTGATGGCAAAACTCGCGGATGAGGGCGTTGCGATTGTGTTTGTATCCTCCGAGCTGCCGGAGATTTTAGGGATGAGCGACCGGGTTTTGGTGCTACACGAAGGTAAAATCACAGGTGAATTTACCAACGATAACCTAACACAAGCGGAGATTTTGCGGTGCGCAGCTGGCACTTGAGAACAGATGGTAAACAGAAACGAAAACTTTAAAACAGCAAGTCCAGAAGAGACCCAAGCCCTCGGCGAAAAAATCGGCAAAACGCTTAAACGGGGGGATGTCATTGCGCTCATCGGTGACCTTGGGACCGGTAAGACGTGTTTAACGCAAGGCATCGCGCGCGGGGTGGGGATCGCCCCCAGTGAGATTGTCAGTAGCCCTTCATACATCCTGATTAACGAGTATAACGGAACAGTGCCTATTTACCACATTGATCTGTATAGACTCGAAAACAGCGAAGATATTGCGGAACTTGGACTCAGCGAATATGTGGAAGGTAATGGAATTTGCATTATTGAGTGGGCAGAGCGGATGGCAGATGCCCTGCCCGATGCCTGTATAAAAATCGACATAACGCTTGGAGGCGCGAATGCCTTACGCAGCGATGATGAAGTTTCCAAATCCATATTAGATAGCCCTGAAGATGAAAACATCCGACACATCAAAATCCAATATCCTATATCTCGATAGCGGTTCAGGCATCGGTGGCGGGCAACGCAGCCTTCTACTCTTGCTCAACCGATTAGACAAGGCGCAGTTTACACCTTTTGTCGGATGTCTCGGCGATAGTGCTTTTGCAGCAGAGGTTGAAAAGACAGCGGCGCGTGTGATCCCACTCTCTCTGCCGGCAGCACATAATAAAACCGATAAAGTGAAACGATTCACGTTTCACGATCTGTTTGAAGATTTTCGGCAACTTCAAGTTATCTTTGAACTCCATCGGGCAGTGCAGCGACATACGATCAACCTCATCCATGCGAACTCGCTTTCGGTGGCGCTCCTTGGCGGGATTGTTGCGAAGATAAATCGCATCCCGATCCTGATGCACAAACGCTATGCGACTTCATACGGAATTCTGGATCGACTCTGTGAAAGACTCCTGCATCGTGTGATTTTGGTGTCAGAGGCAACACGGTGGGATTTTGCGTCAGCAGAAAAGCAGACGCTTATCTACAACGGTGTGGATTTAGACGCTTTTCAGGCATCGCCAGAAGAGGTGGCAACGCTCCGGGCGGAACTTTTTCCCGATGCACCTAACACTGCTATACTCGTTGGTGTCGTAACTCGGATTACACCGGAGAAAGGTATCCACTTCTTGGTCAGGGCCATGCGAGAACTCAAAGGACAGAAAGACGTAAAATTGCTCATCGTAGGGGGGCCCTATTTCCAAAAGGATGTTGACTATATGGGTGCGTTAAAGCAGGAAGTCACAGACTTAGGTATTGAAGATTCGGTTATCTTCACCGGATTTTTGTCGGATACGCGTATCGTAACAAGTCTGCTGGACCTTGTGTTGGTGCCGTCAATTATCCCTGAAGCATGCCCGCGCACCATCATTGAGGCGATGGCGGTCGGTAAACCGGTTATCGCAACGCCGCTCGGTGGTAGCAAAGAACTCGTCACCGTTGGAACAGGGATTTTAGTGCCACCTGAAGACGCGTCGGCAGTTGCTGAGGCTATCGCAACGCTTGCAACTGACCGAGAACGGTTGGCAGCAATGGGAACAGCCGCCCGCGATCGCGCCGTGCAACTATTTAGCAGTGAAAAGAATACCGCTTTGACGGAGACAGTCTACACGGAGCTGTTAAAAACATATTGAGATGTCTCCACATACCACAGAGGAGTTATCATGAGAGGAAAAACGGTTAGTCCACCACAGGGTGCTCAAGCAGGTCAAGGGCAAGTCCGACAGGTATCCCAATTGTTTGGTGAAGCGATCGGCGATACCAATGAATGGGTGGAAATCCATCGCACCAGCGATGAATGGGAAGCGAACCTGATTCAAACTACTTTGAATGCACAACAGATCCGATGCCGACCCGTCGAATTAAAAGAGGAGAACCAGACCGCGCTCCTTGTGGACCCAGAACATGAGGTAGCAGCGATGGAACTGGTCAGCCGTATCGGCGTAGCCGTCACGGATAGCGAAATGGTGGCGCAATCTGAAGAGAGAGCGGATGCACTAAAACAACGCGATATGGCTGTTGTACAGGAAGACACACCTCAAGATGCTGATCTTGGTGATTCGTCAGAAATTACAATGGCGGCACGCGAAGGTATCGGGAGTGTTGTCTATGTTGCTGGACACGGCTATGAAATTCGTGTCGGTCCTGAACCGTACGTCACCGTGATAGAAAGCGATTGGGAAGAGTTCACCGATTTCAGTGCGCAACGGCAAGAGTTTGTCATCCTCCTCCGCCACGAATATCCGGATTTGTTTGCGTGGATTCAGGAAGAGAAACTCCTTGCGGAATTCATCCGCCTTATTGAGATGACGTATCAAGAGGGCGCGCCTACACCTGTTTCTCATAGGCATGGAAATGCTGCCGATGTTGAGGAACAGGATGCGACACCTTACCATCCCCTTGCGCAATTGAGCCTTACTGTTGCCGTGGTTTCGCTGATAGCGGTGCTTTTTCAGGTGCCGTGGACTGTAAACCTTGTGCTGGCTGTCGCCACTATAGCCTCTGCGGTTGTTGCTAAATCTCAGATTGATGCAAGTGCCGGGCAATCAACAGGTATCCCGATGGCACTGAGTGCGATGGTGCTTGCGTGTTTGGTTGTCCTCTTTGCGTGGTGGTTGGATCAGCGTCCTGAACCGGTGGAACCCGCGAATCCTCCTGCCCGTGAAATGGTTGAGGATCGGTAACAGCCAGTAATGCCTGTTATCTGCTCATATCCAGAAACAAAAAGAGATTGATTTCTTTCCTGAAATGTAGTATACTTTTTCAAACACATTCAAACACAATATAAAAAGGAGATACATCATGAAAAAAAACGATTTCTTCCGAGGAAAACTAACGAAACTCAATGCTTCTCAAATCCCAGAGAAACGTGATGATAAAGAGGATGTTAAAGGGATAAAAGGTAATTCTCATCAACAGACAAAAGTTCGCCGCAGGGTGAAGTTGCCTCGCCTGAAGTTGGAGGACCTCGTATCTCAGATCACAGAAGAAAACGCCCATAAAGAAATTTCCACGGGACCTGCAGTTGGAAATGAAGTCTGGTAGGAACAAGGGAGCTTATGTCAGAATACATTTCAGAGGCTGGCGATATTGTATGGATTGACTTTGATCCTGATGACTTGTGAGTTACCTCTCACAAGAGGTAATCCTTTACGGCTACAATAATGAATCGACGCTTAAACAAAAAGCATCAAAGAACATTAGCGGTTATTTTTAGTCCACAAGTTCCGGCGACGTTGCAATGGCGGCGAATTGAAGCACTTTTCATGACGCTTGGTGCCACAAAAGAGGAAGGGCGCGGATCAGTCGTTACCTTTAAACTGAAAGATAAAGAGGCCATGTTTCATCGGCCACATCCGCGGAAAGAAGCGAAACGATATCAAGTTCGAGAAGCACGAGAATTTTTAGAAGAGGTAGGAATAACACCATGAAAACAATGACTTATAAAGGCTATACAGCGGAAATTATTTATAGTGACGAAGATGAATGTTTTGTTGGCCGTATTGTCAATATTGATGCTATATCGGGTTTCCACGGGGACACCGATGATGAGCTGCGTGTTGCGTTTGAGGATATGGTAGACCTTTATATTAGAACTCGCGAGGCACCGGAGGACCTTCCGCAAAAGCCCTACGTCCGGAGGCTGTTGACGCGGCTGCGTCAAGTACTCCACTTATAGTAATAGTGCTATGTCACGCGAAATTTGGAGGGTAAGGAGGAAAACCGATGTCACAAACTTACACCGCTGTAACCCAACAGAGCGACGGATGGTGGATTGGCTGGGTACAAGAAACCCGTGGTATCAATTGCCAAGAACGGACGAAGGCGGAATTGCTCAATAGCCTTAAAAGTGCTGTTGAAGATATGTTAGAAGTCAATCGAAAGGTAGCGATCCAGCGTGCTGAAGAAGGTGAGTATCAGACGGTTTCTATCTCGGTATGAAACGGAGAGCATTGATTCAACACCTCAAAAAGCATGGATGCGAATTGGTTCGAGAAGGTCGTAAGCATTCGGTGTTTGAATCTAAAAGTTTGCCAAGGTATAACTGCTAACGGGTAACCCCAATCACTCATCTGATTCTAGCATCTGTTCTTTGATTGGAATATATATTCCGCCTTCTGGCAACATCAACATCCCTTCATAATCAAAATAACGCCCAAATGCTGAGGCCGACACGGTGCGTCCGTGGTTGTATATGTCGTAAATCTGTGATAAAAGGAATCGGAAATTTTCATCATCTTTATTTACATGGTATATCCCTGTTGCATCTTGAATCGATATATTTATTTGATCTTCCTTACTTTCTTCCCCAATAGTCGCAGGACATAGAATCCCTTGGTCTAACGTCACTATTAGATTCGGTGTTAAGATTGATTCTATCTCATTAGTATGATTAACAAACTTCTCACACAAATTCTGAGGCTTAAGTTTTAGTTTACCAGCAAGCGCAAATCCAAAGATTTGATCCAGCGGGTTGCCTTGCTGATTATAATCTGTTCCAGGGTTGCCATGTGTTGCAGGTCCCGTTGTTCCATAGTGTCGATATGGAAACCTCAACTCACCGACCCGAATGGGACGTGGAGTTTCGGTTGAAAACCGTTTTAGCCGTTTTACAGATTCAATTTTGAGGAAGATATCCTCCAATTCATCAGAACTGAGGGAACTTTTAATTTCTCCAACAGCCACAACTCCTTCACAAGGATAGTATGTTGTGTCAGGCGTATCATTTATCGAATAGACGGGACAAATGTTCTTCTCATAAAGGACAACATCCATCTGCTTACTGGTATTTCCATAGCTGTCAATGACACAACCAGATCCTACTCCGATTCCTGAAGGAAGGATGTGTTCCAATTTTGTTCTAACGGGATACTCTTTTGCGGAACCAACTAACCCGGGAGTAGTGCCTAACCCGGCTTTATCAAACGACAGAACTAACTCCTGCCCTACAAGATTTGCGTAAGCGATTGGATCGAAATTTTCTTCCATAATGACTATTCTCCTTCCGTTTTCTGCTTCTCATTTCTCATTAAAGTGTATCCACTACCTCGCTATATTGCAACAAGATTTATGAACTAACCTCTGCAACTGCTTTGAAGTGATGTTTTGTTTGATATTGTAATACTAATCTGGTATAATCAAACCAATATCTTATTGTTGACGCAATCTTCGAGATATTGAAAGTTGAATAAATCCATGAAAATAAATCACCCCACTCAAGATTACACCCGATGGAATTTACCCGAAGGTGCTAAAGCCCGCCTCGGTAAAGGCTGGATAAATGATATAGCATATTCCGCGGATGGCAGGCTTCTGGCGGTAGGCAGTTCGATTGGGATTTGGCTTTACGATGCAGATACAGGTGAAGAACTTAACATCATCCTAGGACATACACAAAGCGTTAAAAGCGTGTCATTCAGTCCCGATAGCCGGACGCTCGTTAGTAGCAGTGGAGACAAAACTGTCCGTTTGTGGGACATCGAAACAGGTAAGCCTCTAAAAACGCTTACTGGACATACTTCAAGTGTTAAGTATGTATCTTTCAGTCCTAATAACCATATCCTCGCTAGTGTCGGTATGTATAAAGACGAAATCCGTTTATGGGATGTAGAAACTGGAAAACACCTTAAAACACTCATTGGACATAAGGGATGGTTAGATAATAATGTAGCACTCAGTCCGAATGGTCGCCTCATCGCTAGTGGTGGTGGCTTAGATGGGACGGTGCAAGTGTGGAATGTAAAAACTGGAAAAAATATCAAAACGCTCGTTGGACACAGGTATAAAGTCACGTGTGTAGCATTTAATGATGATAGCCGTTTTATCGCCAGTGGTGGTAGGGACGGGACGGTGAGAGTTTGGAATGTAGAAACTGGAAAAAATATTAAAACATTCACAGGATATAGCCCCGACAATGTAACATTCAGTCCGAATGGTCGCCTCATCGCTATGAACTACTATCATCATAGGGCGCGGGTGTGGGATGTAGAAACTGAAAAAAATATTAAAACATTCATAGAACATACCGGAGGATTCACAAGTGTGTCATTCAGTGGCAACAGTCGTTTTATCGTCAGTAGCGGCGATGACAGAATCATGCAAGTCTGGGATATAGAAACTGGAAAAAATATTAAAACATTTACAAAGACTAACTTATCGAGCCATGGTTCCTATGGTGTAATAATCAGCCCGAATAATCGTCTCATCGCCATGGCACTAACAGATGTAGACGAATGGGCCACAGAGGTTTATGTAGAACTACGGAATGTGCAAACTGGAAAACACATTAAAACGCTGACAGTCCAACACGGTTTCAGTATCTGTGCATGTTTCAGTGCCGATAGTCGTTTCCTTGCTGGTGATATTGATGGAAACAAGGTACAGGTATGGGACATCGAAACTGGAAAACACATTAAAACACTAGCGGGGCATACAAAGATGATTCAGAGTGTAACCTTCAGTGGCAATAACCTTTTCATCGCTAGTGGCAGCCATGATGGAACGGTGCGAATCTGGGATGTGCAAACTGGAAAACACATTAAAACGCTGATAGGGCACATCTCCGGTGTCCATAGCACATGTTTCAGTGGCAATAACCTTTTCATCGCTAGTGGCAGCTATGATGGAACGGTGCGAATCTGGGATGTGCAAACTGGAGAAAATATAAAAACACTTACAGGACATAATCCATCGTCCCGGACGTTATGTAATGTTAATGTGGCGTTCAGTCCAAATGGTCGCCTCATGGTTAGTGGCAATGGTGACGGTACGGTACTAGTCTGGGATATAGAAACTGGAAAACACCTTAAAACATTTACAGGACATAATGGTGTCGTTGTAAGTATATCCTTCAGTCCTGATGGCCGGACAGTCGCTAGCTGCAGTAGTGATGGCACTGTTTTGCTGTGGGATGTAGATAGAGGTATCAAGAAAACAAAAAACAATCCATTTTTTGATGTAGACAGTGATAACAATGAAACCACTCTTGAGGAAAAAGATTCCGAATTTCAGAATCGCGAATCTCAAATACAAAAGATTTGCGAAGACCGTAGCATCACAACACTTGTTCATTTTACCCAAATTAAAAATCTACGGAATATTCTACATGAAGGTTTGCTGGGTCATCAGAGTCTACTCAAAAAACACGGACAACAGTTTGCACCGAATGATTGGGAGCGTGTTGACGGACATAAGGAAGCAATTTGTTTGAGTATCAGTTTTCCAAACTATCTACTGTTTAACAAATTCAGCCGACCTAACACGGGGAGTCCTCCTGATTATTCTCAATGGATTGTTCTACTTCTTGATGCAAAAGTGTTATGGGAATTAGATTGTGCCTTTTGCCAAGAAAACGCTGCTTCTAATACCGTTCGTTACATTCCATTGGAAGATAGGAAAAAACCTGATGCGTTAGAAGGCATGTTTGTAGACGTTTGCCGCGACACCAAAGGGAATGTTTATGAACGTCAATCTTCGCAGATATCGGACGATTACCCAACGCATCCGCAAGCAGAAATTCTGGTTTTTGACCAAATTCCATCAGATTATATCAAGGAAGTCCATTTTTACGATGAGACCATTTTGAAACAGTGGTGTGATAATAATCCATGGATTAATCCTGAAAGGCTTCTCCATAACCAGCAATATTTCCAATATCGGCGGGGTCAAGTAGTCTGGCAAGATGACATTTTAGATGACGACGATGTCCCCTTTGACGATGACAATATACCTTTTTAGGAACTAATACCAAATCTAAAAATAAATTCGCATTTCAGAGATTTTGAAACTCATAGGAAACCGAATGTCCGAGCGCAATGAATTGCGCTACTACGAGCCAGTTTTTTGTTAATGACAAGCTTTTATTTAGAAATGGTATAAGAACTATGGCAAAACGTCCTATTTTTACCCCTAACTTCAGTGGATTTCCGTATGTTGATGCGATAGATATAGAATTTAAATGGCACCCCGGCTTTGCGAAATCGCAGCTGCAAAAGTCTATAGCGTCTCTGCATGAAGCTGCTGAAAAGATAAATAAAATTTCTCCAATTTTGGAAATATCAAGCAAATCTACATCACGCCTCGGGGTTTCATTGAGTGCCTTTAATCTATCATTGAAAACTCAAGATGGAAAACGGATGAGTATAGAATGTGCATATCAGGGCAGCAAAGTGTTTGAAAACGGCGGTCCTTATCATGAACTCTACTCGGTGTCAAGTCGAGAAGCGAAAACGGATGAACGGTTAAAGAATTCAGGAGAGTTCGTTGCTTTTAACTTTTGTGGAGAAGATTTTCCTACTGAACCTAAAACGGCTTTCTACGATTGGTTATACATGACTGCGTTGTACCAGCAGGAAATCGATATGATGAAAGAACTTGAAGTGTTTCAAGGTTTTTCGGACATCGTCTTCAATCCGAATCGCTCAATTAACTGTCAAGCGCGTGCTGCTGCCTTATTTGTTTCACTGTCCAAAAATGGCTTGATTGATGAGCAAATGTTTCGGGATAAGGATTATTACCTTGCACTCATAACAGGGAAAGACGAACCTCCGCCAACCGAAACGCTTCCACTTCAACTCACTCTCCAGTTTTCAAATTTGACAGGTGTGTAAATATTTTGTCAATTGTCGTCTGAATCGCGGATTTTCGCGGATTTCACGGATTGGAAATACTTGCCACAGACTAACAGTCTATGCTACAAGTGATACATTGCACAGGAAACCAACAACCTATGCTACGGGGTCGTCCTTTTAATAATCGCGCGTCAAAAACTTTACACATTCCACCGAGTTTTAAGGAGTTCATCTCGTATGTGGTAAAGTGCGTGTAAAGCCGGAATAGAAAAGGTAGGAATAACACCATGAAAACAATGACATCCAGAGGATATACAGCGGAAATTATCTATAGTGACAAAGATGAGTGTTTTGTTGGCCATGTTGTCGATCCTGGTGACGATATTATAGGTTTCCACGGGGACACAGATGCTGAGCTGCGCGATGCCTTTGAAGGCGTGGTGGATCTCCACATCAAAGTCAAAGAACAACCAGAAAACCCACCGCAAAAGCACTTCGCGTGGAGATTTCTGGCGCGTCTCCGTCAAGCCTTTCACCTATAGCCGCGCTGATGCAAAGGCATTTTAACAAGAAGACAAGTTTCTGCCGAATTAGGTCAAGACGCTGCTTATACCAACACTATTCAGCCTAAGGTGGTACTTGGTGGGGAAGGCAGCCATGTCAGAAAAGAGACATCACCCTCAAATTGGTACTGAAACGACTTCGCTCTTGCTTCCGCTTGCCATCGGTATAGCCCTGATTCTAATCAATGCATATTGGATTGCGCTGGTCAGTGGTATCCATCATTCCCTAAATCCTGCTTATGCCTCCCTGTTTATCGCCCCGATTGTCAATCTCTTTTTTCTTGTATTACTCAATACATTGCTAAAACGGTTCCGTCCACAACTCGCCTTGAACCGCGCACAACTCCTCATCATCTATCAGATGTTGGTTATGCTCTGCCTTGTCTCTGGGCATAATCCGATGGACTTTATCTTGGGGATTCTCGCGCACCCGTTCTGGTTCGCTACTTTTGAAAACGAGTACGCAGCACTTTTCCATAGATATATTCCATCGTGGTTCACAATCCAAGATAAAAGCGCGCTCATCGGTTTCTTTGAGGGCAATTCGAGTTTATACACAGCAAAACACCTATTGGTCTGGATAGGTCCCACGCTGCTTTGGTCGTTTGTTACGTTTGTGCTTTTCTTTATCCTGATGTGCTTCAATAGTATCCAACGTTTGCAGTGGAGTGAACGGGAACGGCTCAGTTATCCGATTGCACAACTCCCGATAGAGATGACCACGCCGCGATTTTTCTCAAGAAGATTATTGTGGCTTGGGTTCGGCATCTGTGCGGCGGTAGAACTCCTCAATGGACTCCATTTCCTTTATCCTTTTGTCCCTGGCGTGCCGCTCAAGATCCCTGATTTTGGCGCGAAAATTTTTACGTCGAAACCTTGGAGTGCTATCGGATGGCTGCCCCTCTTCTTTTATCCTTGGGTTATTGGGTTGACCTTCTTTGTACCGCTTGAACTCTCGTTTTCGGTCTGGTTCTTTTTCCTGTTTACGAAATTCCAGTTGATTTTGGGGAGCATCGGTGGTTGGAAATCGTTACCGGGCTTCCCTTACTACAATCAACAGGGTATCGGTGCTTGGTTGACGCTTGGGATTTTAGTTTTATGGGCAAGTCGCAAGCACCTGAAAACGGTGTTTACGCTCGCTTTGAAACCTCCCACTTCCACAAATGAACCGTTTCAATATCGGACTGCGCTGCTCGGCATTTTGATAGGCACTGTGATTCTCGTTTTCATTTTTCAGCAGGCTGGTATGTCTGTCGGAATTCTGCTTGCTTTCCTATGTCTCTATGTGCTCATGTCTATCGCTATAACTTATGCGAGGGCGGCGGTCGGTGTGCCTTACCATGAGGTTATTTGGACGCATCCACAACTGATGCTCGTCTCGGTGTTAGGGGTGCGACGGATCGGTGCGGCGAATCTAACGCTTTTCTCCTTTTTATATCCGTATGTTCGGGATAACGTCTCACACCCGATGCCGAGTCAGTTAGAGGGGTTCAAAATTGCCGAACGCGCACGGCTCTCTCAGAAAAAGATGTCGATTGCGATGATCGTCGCGCTATTGGTTGCCACACCTGTTTCGTTTTGGGCGTATTTGCATCTCATATATCAACACGGCGCGGTGCAATCTGAGGGATACATTATCGGCATCGGTATTGAGACCTTTGAACGTTTGCTATTACCGTGGTTACAGCAACCACACGCGCCGGATAGCACTGGATTGAGTTTCACGGCGTTCGCCTCGCTGTTCACGTTGGGATTGATGTTCTTGAGGAGACAGTTTATTTGGTTTCCTTTTCATCCAGCGGGCTACGCGCTCGGTTTATCTGCAGGAATGGTCTGGGTATGGAGCGCAGTTTGTGTCGGTTGGTTCATCAAGGCGATCTTGCTCAAATTTGGAGGTTTGCGAACCTATCGGAAGGCAGCTCCATTTTTTGTTGGCGTGATTTTGGGCGACTTTCTGACCGGAACGTTCTGGAGTTTAGTGGGTGCTATCTTTGGGATACCGGTGTATCGGGTTTGGTATTAAAGTGGTAGGTGAACTAAAATTTTTAAGTTGACATTTCAACGGGTATATGGTAGTGTTAAGCGTTAAAGCACACCCACGGTTAGAGTATGAATGTACGCTTAAACAAAAAACATCAAAAGACATTGGAGGCTATCTTTAGCATACAAACCCCTGCTACGTTGCAATGGCGGCGGATTGAAGCCCTTTTCATGGCACTTGGTGCTACAAAAGAAGAACTCCGTGGATCTGGCGTGAATTTCAAACTGCGTGGAAAAACTGCCACGTTTCACCGCCCGCATCCCCGAAAAGAGATAAAGCGGTATCAAATCAGGCGTGCCCGAAACTTTTTAGAAGAGGTAGAAATAACACCATGAAAACAATGACATACCGAGGATACACAGCAGAAATCATCTACAGCGAAGAAGACGAGTGCTTTGTAGGCGATGTAGTAGACATTGATGATATTATTTGTTTCCACGGAGATACCGATGAAGAACTACGTGTTGCCTTTGAAAACGTGGTGGATCTCCACATCAAAGTTAAAGAACAGCCAGATAATCCACCGCAAAAACACTTCGCGGGGAGATTGCTGTCGCGGCTACGTCAAGCACTCCATCTGTAGAAAGGGAACATTTGCCGCCACTATAGGAATAAAATCACGAAAATAAGGAATTTATCAGTGAAAACTTGTGTTATTGTTTTCGCTAAGAATCCGATACCAAATGAGGTCAAGACGCGGCTGATACCACCGCTTACACCGGAACAAGCGGCGATACTCTATACAGCGTTTCTCACAGATTGGTGTGAGGCACTTGCTGAACTCTCCGATGTAGACCTCGTCATCGCGTATACCCCGGCAGAGGCACAACCCGATTTACAAGCGTTAATCGGCAACGATGCTATCTACATCCCACAAGTGGGAATTGATCTTGGGGAACGGCTCACCTCGGCAACGCAGTGGGCAGCGGAACACGGATGGACAAAGATTTTACTCGTCGGATCCGATAGCCCGACACTACCGATCTCATACATATCGCAAGCACTCACACTCCTTGACTCACGAAACATCGTCATCGGACCGAGTACAGATGGCGGTTATTACCTCATCGGTTTCTCCGCTGCAGCATCAACAACGACAGTACCACACGTATTTGAAGAAATCGCATGGAGCACGGCAGATGTCTTTCAACAGACAGTTACACGCATCCGTGAAACAGAAGTAACGCTTGGGCTTCTACCGCCGTGGTATGATATCGATACCGCTGAAGATTTGGCGTTTCTGCACGCGCATATATCTGCGATGCGACTTGCAGGCGATACAGTACAAGCAGTTAGAACTGAATCTTTACTGACAGAACTGTTTTCATAAAAAGAAAGGAAACTGAATAATGGGACAATTAGATGGAAAATTTGCGATTGTAACGGGTGGAAACCGAGGTATCGGTAAAGGGATCGCGAGAGGACTTGCTGCTGAGGGTGCGAGTCTAACGATCGCCGCAAGGAACGCCGAACTCCTCGAACAGACCGCTAACGAATTACGCGCAAACGGCACAAAAGTGTTAACTGTTCCGACCGACGTAACCGACGAAGCACAGATTAAAGCTCTCTTTGAAAAAACGATAGCGGAATATGGTCGTTTGGACATTCTCGTAAACAACGCCGGTGCGTTCAATGCCGGTCCTATAGATGAACTCTCGACAGAGGATTGGGATTGGGTCGTCAATGTGAACCTGAGGGCACCGTTTCTCTGTACGCGTGAAGCCTTTCGGATTATGAAGGCACAAGGTGAAGGCGGACGTATCATTAACGTCGGCAGTATCTCCTCACATCGGGTGCGTCCGCGCACTGCGCCTTACAGTGCCACTAAATTCGGGATTTGGGGATTGACGCAGGTAACAGCACTCGAAGGTAGAGCGCACGGCATCACAGCGAGTTGTTTGAAACCCGGCAACACCTATGTCGAACGGCATCAAAATCAGTCGCAGCCACCGATTGAACCGATGATGGACGTTGACGAGCTCGCGCAAGCCGCTGTCCTGATGGCAACCTTACCACCACATATCAATATGTTAGACGCGACCGTACTACCTGTCGGTCAACTCTATGTCGGCAGAGGATAATGCACAACCGGAGACACATTATGAAAGTGAACCCGACCCAATTCATGGAAGAAGGGTATCTCGTTCTTCGAGCAGTGGTTCCGCCGGAAGAATTGGATGCGCTTCGAGAGAGTTATGAACTGATGGTATCCCGCCAGCGGAAAATCTGGGCGCGAGAACGTTCACCAAACGATCCACCGGGTGGCGTATGGGAAACTTCACCACAACCGCGCCTACAACTCGGACGCGATCCGCTTGCCGGGCTTGTTGATGAGAAGACAGCAAGTACTGTCGAAATTTGGACGCACGAAAACATGCAAGGTGCAAGCACTGAACTGCTCGGAGAGGCGGATGCGGGTGTCACGGAGATGATGCTCATGTGCAGTCCAATCAAAGACTGCGGACCTGCTGCATGGCATCGTGACCACCACCCTATAGATACCGCGCCATTGCGAGGTTATATTGACGATATTGTGGAGACGGGACCGCGCTACGTGCAGTGGAATCTCTCACTCTACGACGATAATGTGTTGTGGGTGTTGCCGGGCAGCCATTTACGCGTTAACACTGAAGCAGAAAACCGACAATTGCTGGCGGATCCGAAAGTTCCGTTGCCGGGCGCAGTTCAGACACATCTCAACGCCGGTGATGGGGTTGTCTATATCCTGCCTATTTTGCACTGGGGCAGCAACTACAGCCGGAAGATGCGGCGCACGATTCACGGTGGGTTTTCAAACCACACACACTATCAAGCGTTCGACTATATTGATTATCTATCGCCAGAAGTGCGAGACAAGTTCCACCGGTGGAATGAACGCAGCGATCAGATGCAAGTGTGGACAGAAGACGCGCTCCGGGCAGTCATCAACAAAAGTCCTGATGCTTATCACACTGCACTCGACAATTTGCATCCGGGCAGAGGTGAAAAAGGGAAAATGCTCTCAACTGTCTTTTTGTGCAAAGCCGCCTGCTTTGTGGCACAGGAACACGGTTGTGACCTTTCAGACCTTCCCGATGATCTCAAGAATCGCGGCAAAGGTTTCCACGCCATCACGCTTAATTGGGGACCGCCATTTGCCGATCGGTTTACGAAAGAAGAAGCAGCGGTACTCTGGGAACGTTTTAAGCTGCTTGACGCGCTTCTCAAAACCGACGAAGAACTGTATCTACCGGGTTTCCAATCCGGTCCGATGCATTACTATTTCAATGAAATGCCTGCTAACTTCGGCGTTGCTGATTTTATCAAGACGTGGGACCTATAGCTGTCTACCGAGCATTCCGCTAAGATAGAGATACGCCTCTTCAGTATAACGGGGTAGATTTTCTGGGTCCTCGACTTCCAATTCCAACGTTAGGTCGCCTTGGTAGTCTACCGCTTGGAGGGTCTCAATAATCTGTCTGAGGTTGAGTTCCCCGCGCCCGATACCGACGGATACGGCACCGAGATGATCCTTGAGGTGTACCGCATATAGGCGCGATGCGAATTGACGAATTGCAGCAAGCGTGTCTACACCGGACGCGTGGAAATGTCCGGTATCTATGCAGACACCGACCCGTTCGTCAGGAATAGCATCTAAAACCGTTTGGAAATCCTCCGCCTGTTCAAGGACGTTGCCGTGATGCGGTTCAAGCGTTAACTTGATTTGACTTTCTGCTGGCATGCGTTGCAACACCTCACGCACACAAGCGGTTACCCTGTCCAATGCACCGGGGTCTGTTCTGCGTTGCGCGCCGCTTGTCGTCAAATGTGTTGCGCCGAGTCCTTCAGCGATTTCGACACATCTCGCGATTGCGCCCGCGCGTGCGTCAACATCGGCATTGTTCTGTCCCCCCCATCCGGGTGGATAGAGTCCGGCACACTTTATTCCGGATGCGTTAATTTTCGCCTTCATAGTGTCTATGTCAAACGCGAGGGCAGCATCAACGCTCCAGATAAGTGGTCCGTGGATTTCCATGAGACGGTAGCCTATTTTCGGCGCGTTTTCCAAGGTTGCGGCAACTTCGTCTTCTGCATAGCCTCGGTAACAGATAGAAGCACAGATAATGTCCATCAAATCCCCTTTCTATTTTCCCAAAAACATCAAGGCACTATACAGTCTGATCAATCATTTATCTAATCTTCCGCTACAAAACCCAATCCTTTAGGTTTCGGATGTAGTAGCGGTCCCTTGAATTGTGTCAAAAAACACTTGACAATTACCTAAAAAATTGGTATAATCACAGTGTATTCGGCATTGGTTGTGAGTTGATGCAGTGGTATATTGCTTGATATTGAGACAACTACGTAAAAGCCTATACACCTCAGAAATATCTAAAATATGCTTGACATGTGTTCGGGAAATCCAAGTCATGTTGTATCCCACGAGAATGTAAGAGGTTAATAGCCTCTCACAACACATACAAAATGTTCATAAGGCACTTCGGTGCGGGGTCGGGATAGCGTCCCTTGTGCTTAGGCATCGTAAGTCTTTCGTTTTTGACATTCTCAAAACAAAAGCAATGTCGTTTGAAGCCACAAATGCTTTCGCATAAAGTTTGCGGAAGCCCAATCCTTTAGGTTTGGGTCTATCACATATCTTCGCATTTACCTGCTCGAAAATCAGTGAGTGCCTCCTCTGCGAATCGTTCAAGTTTTCCTGCCTTAGCGTCTCCCTCAAATTGCTTATCCCACACTTCCGCTTCTACCCTATATGCCTCTAAACGCTCGTGAAGTTCAATTTCCAACACTTTTAACAATTCTTTTTTCGTCTTACTTTGACACCTTACCTCAGGAAGTTCCTGTATCCATCCAATCCATCCATCAGCGTTTTGCTCAGTGTGGACTGTATAAGTCTCATCAAACCCCTGCTCATGAACTTCAATAGTATGAACCTGACTCATGTGTAACTCCTTTTATGTGGCAGTTCAAATATACCCAATTATATCGTATAAGAAGATGAGTTGTCAAACAATTCTCTTGAAAAATTGAGTAGACAAAGTATAATAAACGGTATAATCAGTAGACTTGGAGTACACTAAAAGTGATTCAACAAATTGAAATAACTTTACCTGAATACCCGCGTGGCTTTCATCTCGTCACAGATGAGATTGTGAAATCGCTTGGGGAATTGCCGAGAGAAGGTATCCTGCACCTGTTTATCAAACACACCTCGGCAGGATTGACCATCAACGAAAACGACGATCCGACGGTTCGCGAAGACTTTGCCAACAGTTTTGATCGACTCGTCAAAGAGCGTGAACCGTTCTATAAACACACAATCGAAGGTGATGACGATATGCCGGCACATATTAAAGCGTCGCTCGTCGGCTTTACCGTCTCCGTTCCGATTACGAACCATCGCCTCAATTTAGGTGTCTGGCAAGGTATTTATCTATGCGAATTTCGGAATCAAGGCGGTAGACGGCACTTAATGGCGACGCTCTATTCTTAGTGTTTAGAAGCTATAACGTGTTATAGAGTTCAGCGTGTCGTTTCAGTACAGCATCTGAATCCGGTGGGTTGATCACCTCAATGGAGATAAACCCGTTATATCCGTCTTTTGCGAGAAGCGTGAGTGAATCGCGTTCGGTATCTGGCATCGGTCCGCTGTCTCCGAAATTGACGTGTGCGTGTCGGACTTTGCCACGTAGATGGACGTACGCTACATCGACCGGCTCTCCATGGCGGACGTGGTGTGCTGCATGCCAATTCACATAGGTGTTTTGCGCTTCAGCCCGGTGCAGTGTTTCCGCAATGTAACTGGCGAGAAGGTTGCCGTGTGTCTCTAAACAGAGTGCAACGCCTGCGTCCCCTGCTAACCCATCACATTCACGAATACCTTCTGCCTCCCAATCCAAAGTTTGTGACACCTCAACTGGCGTGCTCGGCACTCTATCCCCGAAGATACGGATATTCGCCGCGCCCATGGTTTCCGTAAGGTCAATGTAACGCTTGAGAAGTTCAACTTGTTCGGCGCGTTTGTTCGCGTCTGGGTCAATGAATCGGACACCCGTTGCGATACAGGAGAGATCAATCCCGCTATCCACAAATTGGGCACGCGCATCCCGAAGTTGTTGCGGTGTAGAATCCAATTCAACACCGTGTCCGTGATCCCACTCGACGCGGAGTTCTAAGTGTTTATAGTCATACTGTTTCGCTTTGTCAATCAGTTCCGCCAATGTTAGCGGCGGACAGACAGACGACATAAATCCAAATTGCATGTAAAGCCTCCAGTTTTGTTAGATTAACCTTGAATTCTAACAGATGAACTGCCGTTTCCTTTTTTATTCACTTCAATTTTGACAGGTAAACGTCTCGTTAATTCCCGAATGTGGCTGATGAGAAAGATGTTCCGTCCCTGCATGCGGAGTCCTTCCAATGCAGCGATGGTGGTGTCAAGCGTTTCTGCATCAAGCGTGCCGAACCCTTCGTCAAGGAACAAGGAGTTGAGTTGTGCACGTCCACTACTGAGTTCCGAAAGTGCAAGTGCCAAGGCAAGGCTCGTCAGGAAAGATTCCCCACCGGAGAGCGTCTGAACCGGGCGCTCTTCATTCGCGTTCCAGCGATCGATGACAGTCAAATTGCCGATGCTCTCAACTTCAAGTTGGTACCGCTCTGAGGTGAGATATTTGAGTTGTTCATTTGCTAAACTGCCCATCTGTCTGAACATAATCTCCAGTGCGAAATCGCGTAAATCATTGGCCGGAATTATTTCCTGTAACCGCTGCCAGCGTTCCAATTCTTGCTGTGCTGCACCGAGTTCATCACCGAGAGCCTCGCGTTTTTCAAGCGCATCTTTCAAATCGTCGATTTTCTGCTGTTGCGCGCCAATCTCTTTCTGCTTTTCCTGAAGCTGCGTTTCGATTTCTCCGAGTTGGTTTTCAATCTGTCCTAATGCGTCTGGATCATAAGGTGTTTCTTCAAATCGTGCTGACAGTTCACGAATTTCTGATGCAAGTTCCCGCATTTCATCCTTATGTGCATCAATTTGGTCAGTTAAGTCTTGCATCTGGTTATCGTCTCGGAAAGCGTTATCGTGTGCTTCTGGTGAGTCAAATCCAGCGACACGTAACTTATCGGTGTAAGCTTGGCAAGCATTATCAAATTTTTCACCGGATGCCTCGCGCTGATTCCTACAAATCTCGTGAGCGGTCTCCTTTTGGATGAACAAACTTTGGCTATCCAGCAATTGTTGTTCGGCTTGATCGCTCTCGATTCCTTTCGCACGGAACTCCGCTTCTAACTTGTCAATAGCCTCATCAATCTCGGCTGCTGTCTCCAATCCATCAGTTTTCTCGCGAACGGCATTCAACAACGTTTCCGCTTCGCGTTGATACTCATCTATTTCGGCTTGTAACTCCTTGTGAGACTTCCGTAAACTCTCAAGATTGCTCTGATCTGACTCAATTTTGATGTTAAGTACCTGAAGTTGCGCCTCAGCTGTGTCTCGTTCATCTTTACACGCCTCAACCTTTTCAATCTTACCTTGAAACTGATCTTTAGCTTCCTTCGGCGTAACGCCATGAAAAGTGTCAGGCAGCAATTCCCAAAAACGGATCTCAATAGATTTGATGCCCGCTTCCAAATCTTCAATGTCATTACTGAGTTCTTGTGCCTGCTTCTCCGTTTCGCTCAAGGACTTTTTCTCATTAGCGATGTTGTTTTCACAAATTTCGAGTTGTTGCAATGCCGTTTGATCATCATGCGACGCTTGCGTATGTGTTTGTTTGGCATCTCCAAGGTCTGCAATGGCAGTATCTGCCACGTTAATCCCTTCGGTTGCCCAGTCAGAGGAAACATCAGCGTCTGGATATATCTCCTGCCATTCCGCGAGAAGTAGTGCCATCTCACTTCGGAGTTTCTCTATTTCCGTATCACAATCTTTAATTTGTTTAGAATTGTTATGTCTATTCTGTTCAGTTTGAACCTGCTTCTTTGTCAAAGCCCTCAGCTGGTCTTGCGCGGCTTGTGCGTCGGTTCTCGCAGCTGCTAATGCTGTTTCAGCATCTTGTAGCAAGTTTTCATTTTCATCTTCCATGACATCGGCATACGGATGTTCCATAGCACCACACACTCGACACGGTTCTCCAGCGTGGAGGTGTTGCCGGAGCTGATTGATTGGATTCGCTAAAAGTAGGGATTCCCGCTCTGCTTCGCAACGTTGTACAACTTCAGAGGCTTCTTGACATACATCGGTTTGATTTGCTAAGTCGGCTTCAATCTGTTCGAGTTCAGTATTCAATGTCCCTACAGTCTCATTTAAGTCGTTCAGTTGGTTTTCGGTATCCGCCAAATCGTTTTGCGTTGCCTCATATTTCTGTGCAATGGGTTGTGCCTTAGCCGCCTGCTGCTTTCTGGCATCCCATTTCTCGTGGGTACCAGTTGTGAGCAGTTTGTTCAAATCATTTTTGGCGTTTTCTAATGCAGCCTCTGCCTCTGTCTTTTCAGCGAGACGTTCTTCGTAAGTTTCGGACAACTTTTCAATTTCACGCTTTAACGACGACGCTTTCTTTTCGTGCTGCGATTTGCTCGCCGATGCTGTTTCTAACTGCTTTCGATGTGCTGTCAATTCTGCCAGCAAACCGGTTGCATCGTTAAGACGTTGTGGGTTATTCGCGGGCAGGTGATTTGCATATAAAAAGGTTTGTGCTTCGTCAATCCGTTCCCGCAATTGGATTTTCTCAGTTTGCTTTTCGGTTAATTCGCTTTCCAATGTATCAATCTGTTTGCCCAAATCCGCCAAGTCTGGAGTCCGTTTCTCCGCCGCTGTAAACCGATCTTCTGCCCATTCTACATCTGACTTTGCTTCAGTGTAAATTTCCACTTTCCGATCACATTCATCAGAGGCATCCTGATACGCCTTCGCCTTTTCGTTAAAAAGAGTTTGGTCGGTTTTAACCTGCGCCTCTGCCTCCGTTTTCTCCGTTTCAGCCAGATTTAATGCCCCTGTTGCATTTTCAAATTCCGATTTTGCAGTGTCAAACCGATCTTTCTCACGGAGAAGATGCTGGGCTTTCTCTGCAAGTTCTCGCTCTGATTCAAGTGCATCAATCTCTGTTTGCTGATCTGAAAGTTCCCCTTTCCGTTTTTCTGAAGACTGGAGTTTTTCAAATTCCTCTTTACGTTTCGTTTCCCGATTCCTCTCTTGCTGAATTTGCTGGCTTTCTGCCCCTAACGCGTCAACCTCAATCTGCAATCTGTCAAGTTCTGCTTCAGCAGCTGCGAGCTGCTCACGAGAAGCTTCTGGAATTTTATTTAATTTATCGTAGACTTCGGCGTTCGCAGCCTCAACCTCGCTAACTTTGTCATTTAACATCTGTTTCAGTACATCGTAGATACTGATGCCTGCGGTTGCCTCTAAAATTGTGCGTCTCTCTTCATTGTTTGCCTTTAAAAATGCTGCGAATTCGCCTTGCGCTAACATGACCGACCGCTTGAATGCACCAAAATCAAGCCCTAAGATAGATTCCACCTCTTGCGTAACTTTGGTAGTAATCAACTCACCGGAATCATCAAACAACTGCGCCTTGGGAGAGCCTTTGCGTTTAATAGACCATGTCGCATGGTAACGGGTATTATTTGCCTCAAAGTGTACCTCAGCAAATCCCTCTGTTTCTCCATGACTGATAAGATGCCTTGGATGCTGAGTCGTGGTTCCACTCAGGCGTGGTGTTTTACCATAGAGAGCAACACAAATTGCGTCTAACAACGTTGTCTTCCCTGCACCTGTCGGACCGGTAATTGCCACCAATGAAGCATTGCTTAACAGCCCGCTTTCAAAATCAATTTCCTGTTCTCCTCGAAAACTATTCAGATTTTTAAGTTTCAATTTACATATTTTCATTTGGATTCCTCCACTATCTGGACTAATTCACTGAACGTTTGCATCAAAGGGTCATCTGGCGGTTCGTCATCATGCTTTGTCTTGTAATACTGCTCGAAAATTTCTTGAGGACGCTTCATATCTTCAACAGGGATCGTCGGTCCCTGCTTTGCCTCCGGTATCTCAAGTTCAACGCTCAGCACCTCACCGCCACGGTCTCCGAATTGCTTCCGAATTTCATCGCTGATGCCGACTCTTGGTGTATCTAATCTCAGTTTGATTTGGATATACTTTCCAGTCCAATCCCCTGTCATCGCTCCTGACAAAACCGAAACTTCATCACCTTCAACAGTACATAATTCTTTGAAGATCGGAATCTCAATTTCTTTATCCTGTATTAGTGTCCCATCATCAGATAACTCCAGTAGATACACCTTCTTGCGATAACCCGTTTCGTTAAACCTCAGCGGAATTGGCGAACCTGAATATCGGATCGGATACTCAGTGCCATCAATCGTCTGCGGTCTGTGGAGGTGTCCTAAGGCAACATAGCTCATATTCTCAGGAAAATCGCTTGCGTGGGTAGCGGTCGCGCCGCCAATTTGGACATTCCGTTCGGAATCGCCTATTTTTCCACCTTGAACGAAGAGGTGCCCCATCAAAATTTTAGGGAGATCCGCTGGCATGGCGGCAACGCAATCGGCATAGAATGTCTTAAACCATTCCCGATAACGTTCATTCCTATCTACCTCCGTTTCATACGAGAGGTGGCGGAGATCACTTTCGGAGAGGAACGGTACAGCCGCGACAGCAACCCGCGGATTGTCAGAGGGTAAGGTGACGACGCAGTTGTTAGGTTCATCGGCAAGCCCGACGACGTAAATTCTGCCCATCTTAAGAAACTCTCGTGGTGCTTCTAAGTGGCGTGGTGAATCGTGGTTACCAGCGGTAATCACAGCATAAGCGTTGGTCTCATTATAAAGGCGGTAGAGGAATCGGTAATAGAGGTTCGTTGATTCCGAGGAGGGGAGTGCAGTATCAAAGATGTCGCCTGAAACGAGGAGGAGTTCGACTTGATGTTCTTGGATTGTGTTGAGCAGCCACTCCAGAAATTCTTTGTGTTCATCCGTGCGTTGACGCTCGTGGAGCCGTTGACCGATATGCCAATCGGCGGTGTGTAGTATTCTCATATTTTTGTGCCGTTACCATCCCTTAGAAATTGCTATGAGGATCTAATACATACTATCATAGCAGATACGAAGACCTCTTTTCAAGTAAATTAATCGTTGCGAAAAAAGAAGGGACGTGATAGATTAAAGCCGATGTTTGACGATTGCAATACTGCGGAAAATAAGGAGTTAACGCTATGAAAAATGATGGACGTACCTTAACTGCAGAGCTTGAAGAGATGCAAGTCTATGGGGAAACACGCGTCGGATGGGATGAGCACACACCGGTCAATGAAACCGTCGATGCGGACGGAAAGCCGCCCCCCAGCAATAGAGGCTTTGGTATAGCAGATCCGAACTCACCGAAACGTCGGGTCTACGATGATCCGGAAGTCGAGGCACTCCGCGAAAAGCTGCGCGAACATAATGGGATCCGCGGTCTCGAAATTTGTGATCCGCATGAAGTTAAGAGAGCCGCTCGCATCTTCCATCGGGACGGGTTCGTTGTGGTGCGCGACCTACTCACTCCAGAGCAACTGGCGTGCTGGAGAGATGGGTGTGCTGAGGCACTTCGGGACATCCTCTCCATACCGGGACCAGGGAACAGAAAATACACGGCTGAAACCGGGCGGCTACCACACCGATATAGTTACGGCACATCTTCTGCCTCAAGGCAGATGCTGCACCACCCCGCTTGGGCGAGCATGATTGATCTACCGACAACCACGCCAATCGTCACAGAGATTTTCGGTTCTTCAGATTATCGCGTGTGGGGGTCAGGTGGTGACCTCTGCCTACCGGGTGCGATTGAGTACCAACACTTGCATGCCGATGGCAGGGACCCACAACACCTGTCTGAAGCACGTATCACTCAAGCAGAACGCCTCGGTGCGCAACTCCATAGAGACGACAACGGTAATCTTGATGTCCCGTCCCAAAAACTGATTATGGAGATGACTCCACCGATGGTTACTATTAATTTCGTCATGTGTAATCTCACTTGGGAAAACGGGCCGATCCGCCAGATTCCAGGAACACATACGTTACAACAGTACCCGCCACCGCCGGGTGACGAACCGGATTGGATGAAACATTCAACGCTTGTCGGTGCGACTGCCGGTTCCGGCGTATTCCGAGATAACCGGGCATGGCACGGCGCAACGCCAAATTTGTCAAAGGAGATTCGCGCACTGCCAAACGTAGAGTACGCCGCGCCGTGGCGTACACAGCACGGTTTCAGTCGAATTATGCCTCACGAAATTTGGGAAACTTTGACACCGGACGCTCAGAAATTGTGTGATTGGATCAAGGCGGAGCCGGGGGTCTGGCCCGCAGGTGCAGGTATTATGCATCCGCTCACAAGTCAGCGCGAAGCCGCAAAGAAATTATAGAAGGAGACAACAGATGTTAAACTGGGGAGTTATGGGAGCAGGCGGTATCGCCTATGTCTTTTGCAATGGAATGCGTTTTACGGACTCAGGACAAATCCTTGCTGTTGCGAGTCGCACGCGAGAACGTAACGATAGACTTGCCAACGATTTCGGAATTCCTCGCCAATACAACGATTACGCAGAACTGTTAGCAGATGACGATATTGATGCCGTCTATATTGCGACAATCCACCCATTACACGCGGAGTGGGCAATAAAATGTGCGGAAGCGGGAAAACACCTATTGGTTGAAAAACCGATCAGCATGAATCACGCTGAAACCGCTGCGATGGTAGACGCTGCGCGAGAAAATGATGTCTTCCTTATGGAAGCGTTTATGTACCGGTGCCACCCGCAGATCGCAAAAATGGTTGAACTGATACAAGATGGCACAATCGGTAATGTCCAAGCCATTCGTGCGACTTTCGGTTACCGTTCAGGTTTTAATCCACAGAGCCGTCTCTACAACCGTGAAATGGGGGGTGGTGGTATCCTCGACATCGGGTGCTATACCGCTTCAATGGCACGGAAAGTCGCAGGTGCAGCGGCGAATGAACTTTTTCTGAATCCGATTTCTGTGAAAGGGAATGGGAAAATCGGTCCGACAGGTGTGGATCACATCGCAGCGGCGACTCTGAAATTTGAAAACGATATTATCGCGGAGATCATTTGTGCCGTTGAATGCAATTATGGAAGTAACGTTATTATTTACGGCACAGAAGGCACGATAACGGTTCCGAACCCGTGGCTGCCCTCATCGCCGTGCCGCGGCGCGAGAACGCCATTGCCACCGGATACAACCTTTCCAGCAACACAACTGATCGTTCAATCGTCCCAAAACAGGGAAACGACTGAAGTAACAGTACCTGCCGACAGAGATTTATTTACTTACGAAGCGGATACGGTTGCAGCGCATATCGCAGACCGACAGGCACCGGCGATGTCTTTGGATGATACGCTTGGTAATATGCAGCTGCTCGACGCTTGGCGTGAAGAGGTCGGAGTTGTTTCGTAAATGTCAGTTTGACTTAACATTTGCCGGTACTCTACTTATGTCGAAGAAATGGACATATTACTAATCAGGAATTACGAGCACTCACTCATCTTTCACATACCTCAGCCTATAAAGAATTAACAACCTTGGTAGACAGGGGCGTGTTAAAAAAAGTCGGAAAGGGACGAGGAACTCGTTACGTACTGGTTGATGATTTCTAATTGGTTTTGGTTGATGATTATGGTATAACCCCAGAACACATCAATGTTTAGCGATGTTGATGATTTGGTTGACGATTAAAAGATTTTCAAGCATTGAAACTTCCGTCAACTTAAAATTACATTTGCAGTAGACCGGTGCAGACGAGTTCTTTTATCTTGACGATGAGAGGATTCAGGAATCGAAAGTTGAAGCAGAATTTAGCGAAAACCTGAAAAATGAAATGGATCGGTTAAGTAATGACACTCATGTTTTCTATTCCACCGAGTTTCAAAATGTCAAACACATTACTATCGTCCCGAAACCCTGTGAACAAAGCAATCGTTAGGTGATGTTCCTATGAGAAATTCTATCATAATCATTGTCATTTTGTTCTGTTGTATTTCAACAGCGCACCCCTTTACATTCCATTGGGAACTCGATGAAACGCCGGAAGGTAGCGAGAGTGCTACCGTCGTTGAACCTATTCAGGTCATAATGCTCAACGAGATGATAGAAGTACCATCACACTCCGCGTCGCTCGCTCTAATGCAAAAGTACTCGGTCTATCTCACGCTTGACTGGACACCGGCACTCGCCTACCGTTTACTTCAAACATTTGAATCTGTTCCACAACGGCCAGCAGAGTCTTCTGTGTGGTTATTGAGCGGCCAACACGTCCACAACGATATTGATATTGAGTATCACGATGGGCTGCGCGTTGTTACTATCGCTACCGAGGCGTTCACCTACGCCGATCCACTGTTGGCTGAAATTGAAGGTGTACGTGGCAGGTACTTCTCCAAACGCCTGCATCGTGCAGTTGTTCGATTCGCTACTGATAACGGAACAGATCGTCATGCGATTGACATGATACTGGAGCAACGATATGCCGTCAGTGTCAACGTGCCTGATTACTCAGAACTTACAAAACACACGACCGCTGAACATGCTGGACGATTTGACCAATTCAAAAATGAGGAACTTATTGCACTGACATCAATGCTTGAAGAATACCCAACCGGCATGATCAAAACACCGGGCCTTAAATACCTCGTCAGACGTTTAGACGGCACACCCCATCCGACACACCCCTCCGCAGACGCAGTAGCATGGACAGGGGCAGGATATATTGAATTCATGGAGTCAGCTTTCAAAGAAAAAGGATTTGACTCTATTCATCGGCTTATATTGCACGAGAAAGCACACTTCCTATGGGCTTATCTCTTTGACGAATCACTCAAACAAGACTGGATTGAACTCGGTGGCTGGTATCAGGACCCTGACGTTCCTGACGGCTGGTCAACGACAAAACAGGTCGAATTTGTGTCGGCTTATGCACATGCCAAGAACCCAAATGAGGACATGGCAGAGAGCATCAGTTACTACATCGTCAATCCTGACAAACTCCGCTCCCGATCACCAGCGAAATACGAATTCATTCAGAACCGAGTGATGCACGGCACGCGCTACATTTCGCGCATCCGTGAAGACTTGACATTCCAAGTCTATAATCTCTATCCTGATTATGTGTACCCAGGACGGATTGTTCGGGTTGATATAGAAGTGGTAGGCGCGCCGGAAGAGGATAAGCAGATCACTGTGGAAATAGAACTTCATGCTGAAAGTGATTTGGATACTGCCAGTAGAGGGTTTGCCAGAGTTTGGAGCGAAAAAGACACTCGTGAAGATATACATTTTCACCCGATCAACGCACAAGGTAATCGAGTTGCATCTTCACACATATTACGATCTGTTTTTAAGTTATCACGCTACGCCGCGAACGGCTATTGGCGACCTTACACAATTGAAATCAAAGATGCAGTTGGTAATGAACGCTTTTCAGGACAACAAGATTTTGCTTGGAAACTTTACATTGACAACCCGCTCGCCGATGTGGACCCTCCGGTCTATGTTCCTAACTCAATGCAGTTATCTTTATCGGAAGGCAATGAAAACGGTAGAGCGTATCAGATCGTAAATGCCCAATGGCAACTAATCGAAGATAATGGAGTAGATGGGATCTATGCTCAACTCAATGATGCGACCGATGAAACTTATTCTCGGCGTTTGACTGATTGGGGAGAGTATCGTAAAGAAAATGGGAATATGTGGATAGCAACTGCTAAACTAAAAGTGCCAGATTATTTTCCAAGTGGAACCTACAAACTTGTACATATCACGATGAAAGATTATGCTCAAAATAGAAGTGGGGTATATTTTACGGAAGGCGGAAGCGATGAACCCCCTGCTACAATTGAGATTCAAACGTCAAATCCAGATATAACACCCCCAGAACTTGATATAAATCAGATTAGCATAAATGCCGAACCTACCCAGCCAGAAGACCCAAATGGTGAAACCCGTGTAGAGATCACTTTTCGAGTCAGAGATAATATTAGCGGACATCGGATTACAGATTTTTACTTACGAGATCCGCAAGGCATTATGCATAACTTTGATTACTATGATGCCGATTTCTATAAGGTATATTTTACACGCGATCCGACTGTTTACGAGAACTATCATAAGACGATTATCCTACCAGTTGGAAGCCCACCGGGAACATGGGGACTCGCTGGAATGAGTGTATCTGATAAGGCAAAAAATATACTCCGGGTAGACTTCACAGAGATCGTCCGCTTTGAAATTATTGATGCGCCCGTTTATGTCAAATCGGATGTCAATCAAGACGGAATAGTTAACATTCAGGATTTAGTACTTGTCGCAAGTGCAATTGGAAGTTCTGCAGAACTTAATACAGAGTATGACGTGGATGTCAATGCTGATGGTGTTGTCAATGTTTTAGACTTGGTTCAAGTTGCTAATGACATAGGAACTTAAAAAATAAAAAGAGCAATAGGACCCTCTCTTTCAAAACTTGAGAAAAAACCACAAAATACATTGCTAATTTTTCGGATTGATTGTATACTGCTGATGGCAGAGGACAATATTTTTTGAAAAAGGAAACACTTGCATGAATATCCTCGTCCTACACGGACCGAATCTACATCTCTTGGGGAAACGTCAACCGGAGATTTATGGACATGAAACCTTAGCAGATATCAATACGATGCTCGACCAGCATGTCGCAGCGTCGCCTCACCCAGTCGTCCTGAAAATGTTTCAATCTAACCATGAAGGCGAACTCGTCTCCATCATCGGCGACCATATTGACTGGGCAGACGGTATCTTGATTAATCCTGCAGCCTATACACATACGAGCATCGCTATCAGAGACGCACTCTCTACCGTTGCACTGCCCGTTATTGAGATTCATCTTTCTAATATCTACGCCCGCGAGGAATTTCGGCATCATTCCTATATCTCGGCGATAGCAATCGGTGTGATCGGTGGTTTCGGATCCCATAGTTACAAACTTGCCCTTGAAGCGATGATCCACAATCTACAACTAAAAATGGAGCCGTCCGTATAAACTCTTTAATCAAGCATAACTCACAGCGAATCCATAAGGAATTATATCATACCTAATTTGGACCACAAGGAATCTCTCTATGGCAAATAACCGATTCATACCGTTTAGTCGTCCTTGGATTGATGATACCGAAATCGAAGCCGTTAGCCAAGTGCTTGCGTCGAAATGGATCAGCACCGGAAATAGAGTCCGCGAATTTGAACGCGCTTTCGCCGAATATCTCGGTGTTAAGCACGCTATTGCTGTCAGTTCTTGTACCGCGGCGTTGCATTTGAGTCTTGTAGTTGCCGGTATCGGCAGCGACGACGAGGTTATCACAACGCCTTATACTTTCACGGCGACTGCCGAAGCGATTCGATATGTCGGCGCGAAGCCTGTGTTTGTAGACATCCATCCTGATACATTGAATATTGATACAAGCAAAATTGAGCAGGCGATAACGCCCCGTACGAAGGCAATACTGCCTGTTCATATCGCTGGTATCCCGTGCGATATGAACGCGTTGCAGGACATAAGTCAACGCCATAATCTGACACTTATTGATGACGCTGCGCACGCCATCCCTGCCGAATACAGAGGACAACACATCGGTAGTATTGGGGACCTGTCCGCTTTTAGTTTTTATGCAAATAAAAACCTCACGACAGGTGAAGGTGGTATGATTACGACCAACAACGACGCTTTCGCTGAACCGCTTCGCACGATGCGGCTCCACGGGATCGATAAAGATGCCTGGGCCCGTCAATCACAACGCAACATTTGGCACTACGACATCACGACAGAAGGTTATAAATACAACATGACCGATATCCAAGCGGCAATGGGGTTGTGTCAACTCATGAAACTCAACAAACAGCACGAACGCCGCCGCAATTTCGCGCAAATCTATCAAACGGAACTGGCAAAGTTCCCACAGATAAGCACTCCTGTAGCACCGGATAACGCTCGTGAGCATGCGTGGCATCTCTACATTATCCAACTCCACACCGGCAACCGCGACGAATTTGTAGAAGCCTTAAGAGAGGCGAACATTGAATGCAGTGTCCACTATATTCCGTTACACCTCTTTAATTTCTATCAGGAACGGTACGGCTACGGTGTCGGCGATTTCCGGTGCGCTGAGGCGGCATTTGAACGCGTTGTGAGTCTCCCGCTTCATCCGGGATTAACAGAAGATGAGATTCACATCGTGATTAATACCATTGGCAATTTTTTATCTCAGATGGATTAACGCTATGTCCAATGACTCTGACAGCACCTACGGAAAGATAAGTTCCACCGTCCCCGTAGACGATATGCCTGACGACTTTGATAGCGTGTCCATAAGGATTGCTTCAGCCACCGATATAAAAAATTGGGCGAAGCGCACGGCATGTAAATTACGCGGGACAGAAGGGGCTATTTGGCCATGTCCAGAGCGCGGAAAATGTGCCTGCGGTGAGGTCAAAACATCGGCAATTCTTAACTTCCCCTCCTTTCGTCCGGATCCCGAAGGTCTCTTCTGTGAGTCTATCTTCGGGCCACAAAGGGACTGGCGCTGTCACTGTGGTCAGTATAGACGCCTTAAGCATGCAGGCACAGTATGTGAGGAATGCACCGTGGAGGTAACACACTCGCGAGTGCGGCGCGGACGTTTCGGTTATATCTCGCTTACCCTCCCTGTTGCTCATACTTGGTTCTTCAAAGCATTTCCGTCGCCGATTGCGATCCTCTGTGGGGTGTCTCTTCCACAACTCGAGCGTGTTCTCTACGCTGATGCCTTTATCGTCATTGAGGTAAGTGATCCAGACTGCTCGCTTGAACCTCGGCAGGTGTTAACCAATGACGACTATATAAAGCAGAGCGAGAAGTACCCGGGCGGTTTCCGGGCAGACACTTGCGCGAGTGCTATTCGTGAAATCCTGCGCGGTGTTGATCTTCAAGCAGAAGTAGACAAACTTAAATCTGACCTGTTGATAACGAGTAGCGAACAGAAGAAACGCAAACTTAACAAACAGATGGAACAGTTGGAAGGTTTCATTGCGTCCAAACAGCTGCCCGAAGCGATGATTATGGATGTGATCCCTGTTATGCCGGCAGGTCTACGGGATATCATCCCTCTTGAGGGTGGACGCTATGCGACTATCGACCTCAATGACTTGTACCGTCGCGTTATCAACCGCAATAATCGAATTCGTAAACTGATAGCACTCGATTCTCCAAAAGTGATCATCCGCAATGAGCATCGGATGCTGCAAGAAGCAGCTGATTCACTGTTTGAAAATCAGGCATACGGGAAGCGTCTTACTGGGCCGGGGAACCGCAGACTCAAGTCAGTCGCCGATATTTTTACAGGAAAAGATGGAGAATTTCGTCAGGTTCTGCTTGGTAAAAGCGTCAATTACTCTGGTGCCGGTCCTATCGTTGTTGCCCCCGAATTAGAGATGCACCAATGTGGATTGCCCAAACACATGGCAATCAAATTATTTGAACCGTTTATTGTCAAGAAACTCTTAGACCACAATTACGCACAGACAGTTAAACGGGCAAAGTATATTGCGCAGCATGTTGATGCAGATTCGCCTGTATGGAATGTCTTAGAAGAAGTAATAAGAGATCATCCTGTCCTACTGAATCGCCTCCCTACTCTGCATAGGCTTAACATCCAAGCTTTTATGCCTGTATTAGTAGAGGGGCAGGCCATCCGCGTGTCCCCACTTGCGTATAAAACTCTCGGTTCTGATTGTGATAACAATAAGGTAATCGTACATGTTCCTATAACTGTAGAGGCGCAAATTGAGGCAAAGTTGCTCATGCTCGCTTGTCACAATATGCGGAAACCTATAAACGGTGAAACTATCGCGCTACCACAGTCAGGTATAGTAATCGGGTTAAATTTCCTTACCAAGGCACTGCCCACTAACATAGCAGACGCTAACACCTTGCATCAAGCCTATATTGATCAAGCATTTGCCACAATCTATAATAAGTCTTGGGCTGCTCGCCGCTATACAAATCTACACCAGATAATGCTTGCCTACGAAACAGGAAAACTGAAGTTACACGATAGCGTTCAGATTTTCTTTCCAGACGAGGAAGAGCCTATTCTCACGACAGTTGGACGCGTTATTTTTAACAACATCCTTCCGGACGGCTTAGAATTTATGGACGCGCATGCCTGTATATGTGTCCCGTTTTTCAACAAGGAAATTACCGCGCAAAACTTAGGCAGTCTTGTCGATCAATGTTTTAGTGAACTCGGTACACGTTCTACTGTTACGTTTCTCGATAATCTTCAAAAACTCTGTTCTGAGTATGCTACACGCAGTGCTCTCCATATAGACATAAGGAATCACGCCTCTCACCATACAGCGTTAAATCTATTTGACTATTTCACAACGGCTGCTAACCTTCAAAACAATAATGTTAAGAGAATAAAGACAATTCCGAAAGCCGCTAATCTCAACCGGCGGCTTGTCAATGTTGCCTCTGATGTCGTAATTACGGAAATAGATTGCGGTACACACAATTCAATTAAAAAACTTGCCACTGAAAGTGCCAATCTCACTTTTAAAATCAGCGGAAGGAGCGTTGTCGAAAACTGTACAACCCCGGTTACACAAGAGATAATTGTCCATGCTGGTTCTGTCATAACTCCACAAATTGCTGAACGCATTGAAGCAGCGAATATCCCAGAAGTTAGAGTCCGATCGGTTTTAACCTGTGAAAGCAGAGACGGAATATGTGCAAAATGCTACGGCATAGATTTAACAAATGGAAAACTTGTCAGTGTAGGTGAACCGATCGGTGTTATTGCTGCCCAATCCATCAGTGAACTTAATATGCACCCCTTACGGATACCCTCTCATGTTGATGAAACTATCTTGCCGGACATGGTCGCGGGAATACCTCGCCTGATTGAGTTGTTTGAGACCTCTAAACGTAAGAAAGCGGTTGTTCCAAATCTATATGATCTTTTGAATACCGGCAGCACGTTAATCGACGGTGTACACATTAAAGGCGAAGAACCGGGCTGGTGTTATCTCATCGATGAAATACAAAAGGTTTATCAAGCAGGCAGTATTAATGAAAAACATATTGAGGTTATTGTACGACAGATGTCTCAGAAAATCCGAATTGTGGACCCCGGAGATACCTCCTTTTATATTAACCAAGAAATACACAAACACTTGTTTCAGAAAGAAAATAAGAAAGTCTATCAAAACGAGGGCATCCCTGCTAAAGCCTCTCTTATCCTGCAAGGCATTACACAGGCAACTTTAAACACAGAGAGTTTCCTTTTATCCGCGGTCTTCAAGGCAACTAAACGAGAATTAATGCAAGCTGCTATTCAGGGAAAGAAGGATACCTTCCATGGACTCAGAGAGAATGTCATGGCAGGCAAACTCATTCCTGTAGGCACAGGGTTTAACGCGTTTCGATAATTTAAAACAGATGCCCAATAAGTTGGACAAACACCTTCATCAAATCATCCCATCTGAAGTCTGCTTCTCCTGTGATGTCTGTTGTCGGTTTTTAGAGGTAGACAGTCCGCTCGCGCCAATCTTTACCGAGACAGAGAAAGATAATGCTGTAGCACAGGGTGCCGACCCAAAGCTGTTTCGTCCGCAGAGAGACGGGGCAAGCGCGCAAATCCAACTTAAACATCATAACGATTTTTATATCTGTCCGTTTTTTGATCCAGAAACAAGTCATTGCACTATCTACCCAATCCGTCCGCTGGATTGTCAACTCTACCCGTTCGCGCTGATGTTCAGCGAGGACAGGCGCGAGGTGGTACTCGGTGTGGATACCCTCTGTCCGTTCGGTGAGAAATATCTCGAAACGGAAGCATTCCAGCGACATATCCGCGATGTCATCAATTACGTCGAATCGGAAGCGGTTATTGCACAGATCGCAGCGCACTGGTGTCTCATCGGTGATTACCAAGAGACCGTGATAATCGTCCATACTTTAGCACAATTGACAGATGCAACTTCAGCCCCTCACGCTTAATGACAAACCGATTTTTGAGGCGCATGCACATCGGAGCTGTACGCGTTTGTCTCACTACGCCTTCGCGCCGCTCTATGTCTGGCGAGAACATTTTCAATTTTATTGGACACAGCTGGCGGATTACTTATGCATTTTCGCAAAGCAGGGTGATGACTACTTCATGCCGATACTGCCGATGCCGTACGAGACCAACAATCGCACCTACCTAAATACTGTTAACAAAGCGTCCCAATTTATGTTAGCATCAAATCGGAACCGGCACATTGCCCGAATCGAGAATGTGCCACAAGAGATGATTTCTTTCTTTGAAAAGAATGGGTTTCGTGCTACCTTGAAGGAGACCGAATATTTCTACGAAACGGCGGTGCTTGCAGAACTACGCGGTAATGGCTACAAGCAACAACGGCACGCCTACAATACTTTTGTCGGACAGTATCCGTCAGCGAAATTGCGTCCGTATCGTCCAGCGGATCAGGATGAATGCTTTGCACTTTATGACAGATGGCGTGAGACGCGAGCGCAGCAATATGACGATTCCATCTACAACGCGATGCTCGACGATTCACGATCGGCACACCGGATTGGGGTTTCACACGCGGATGCACTCGGACTCCTTGGACGTGTTGTCCGCATTGATGGAGAAATTAGAGGCTATACCTTCGGCTATCCATTGGGCGCGGGGACGTTCTGTGTGCTATTTGAGATTACTGACCTCGGCACAAAGGGGTTGGCGCAGTTTATTTACCGCGAATTCTGTAAGGAATTGATGGATACTTACAGATGGATTAACGCCATGGATGATTCTGGGTTAGAGAACCTAAAGCGCGTCAAACACGCTTATCATCCTATCCAACTGATTCCGTCATACAATATTGTTCCGTCCAAGTTGACAATGAAGGTATCTGCTTGATTTCGGGCGTGGAAACCACGCCCCTACGATAATTCTAGCACAAGGAAAATCAAAAAATGAAATCGGCACTTATTTTTCTCAACGGCTACTACGACACACGGCATCTCGATTTTTACCGTCAAGAGATCGAAACAGCGTTGGAAAGTCGTTCACCGCTTATCTGTGCGGACGGTGGAATCTGGATATTTGATGCCTTAAATCAGTGTGGAGAGAGACGGTTTATTCCTGATGTTCTCATTGGAGACATGGATTCGGTTGCTGATCGGGGTTACAAACCCCTCCGAGAAGAAAAACAACCCGTGGCACAAGCAAAACATGTCGTTCAGGAATGGATCGGAAAAACGGACAAAGACTACACTGACGGGCAGCTCGCTGTGGACTATGCCTTGGAACAGTCCGGATGCCGACATATTATTATTTATGGGGGTTTACCGCGTCCGGAAGGGTATGAGACGGATCAGTTTCTTGGTAACCTCAAACTGATGCGCTTCGGACATTACCGTGTATCCACAAACGAACCTTACAGTGCCGAAATGCGGGACCCGAAACAGACGATCCACTATGTGCTATCAGCCGTACGATTAGCCCGAAAAAATAGTGGATTGCAACGCGTTTCGCTCATAGCTGAAGCTGACAACGTTGTTGTAGAAAAGAGCGAAAACCTGCGGTGGGACTTAGCATCGCTACACATCCACCCCGATCTCACAAACGCCCTCCGTAACGAGTTTGTAGAAGGTGCGGAATGGGCAGCCCTCCAACTGGCTGAAGGGTCTGCCCCGGTCTACGTGATTCAGAACTGGTAGGCAAGGACTTTTTTGAGTGTCTCTGTGTCGAGATTCGCGCCGGTCATTATCATCACTACGTTTTTCCCGGCCAATGTATCAGTGAGTTTATGTGCAGCAGCGATCGGTGCTGCGCCTGCACCTTCCGCTAAGTTATGTGTCCATCGCACTGCTAAACGGATTCCGCCCACAATTTCTGTTTCGCTGAGCAGCACCATGTCGTGAATGCCTTTTTTGATAATGGAAAACGGCACAGGGAACGGCACACGCGTCGCAAGTCCATCTGCAATAGTATCGCAAGAGTCAGTCTCCACCGGGTGTCCTGCTTTCCATGAACGATAGATAGCAGGTGCATTTTCCGCTTGCACACCGATGATTTTGACATCCGGATTGATCGCCTTCGCAACGGTAATAGCACCGCAGGAACCGCTGCCACCGCCAATAGGCACGATAATTGCGTCTACATTTGGTAAGTTTTCAAAAATCTCAAGCGAATAAGTGCCGACACCGTGGAAGAGTGCCGGTTCCATACACGGATGGACGTAGTAAAGTCCGCGTTCCGCTTGAAGCCGTTCACACAACGTAAGTGCCTCGTCAAAATCTTTACCGTGTTCAATGAGTTCTGCACCGTAGGCTTCCATTGCACTATTCTTTTCAGGATTATTTCCGTGCGGTACCACGACGGTAGCCTTGACATCAAACTGTGCCGCAGCATAGGCGATAGACTGTCCATGGTTCCCGCGCGTCGCCGTAATAACGCCTTTTTCGCGTTGGGCTTGTGGCAGATGATGCATGAAATTTAGACCTCCGCGTACTTTAAAACTACCTGTTGGATTATGATTTTCGTGTTTGATGTATGCTTGAAATCCGAGTCGTTCGGACAACTCTGGATAGTGAATCAGGGGTGTCGATTTTAAAAACCGCGCCACGACCTTTCTCGCGGCGATGATGTCTTGAAATTTAAGAGTTCCCATTTCATTCCTTCAGTATAATTGTCAGTTATCAGTTGTCAGTTGTTAGAAAAGCATCTACTTATCCAACCGAAAACTGATGATTCGTAAAAATAGTATCTTGCAAACGCAAAAAATCCGTGCTAATATGATAACATATCTCAACGGACATATCCAAAATTAATCGTATTCAAAAGCTGAGCATTCAGTTTCATTGCACCCTCTTTTACTGACTGCTGACAACTGATTCCTGATAGAAAGGTAAATCTATGGCACAAGAATGGCATTCTACACAACTGGAAATTGATGCAACCGAGGATCTCATTGAGGTCTGCTATGAGAAGGGTTGGACAGACGGTCTGCCCGTCGTTCCACCGACCCCTGACCGCGTTGAAGGGATGCTAAGTGGGACAGATCGGGATCCAGATGAATTAATCGCTGCAGTCCCACCGAAATGGGGCAGAGCCACCGTCGAAAAGGTCGCAATCAACGCTGTTATGGCAGGATGTAAGCCTGCGTATCTACCGCTTATTCTCACCGCAGTAGAGGCGATGACCGCCGAACAATTCAACCTCCACGGTGTCCAAGTCACAACCTCCCACGTTGGGCCGATGCTTATTGTGAATGGACCGATCCGAAAGTCGTTAGAAATTAACGATGGATTCAATCTCTTCGGTCAAGGCTATCGTGCGAATGCAACTATTGGTCGTGCACTGAGGCTCATCTGCACGAATATTGGCGGCGCGTTGCCGGGTGAACTCGATCGCGCAGCGTTTGGACACGCCGGAAAGTATACATGCTGCATCGCTGAAAAGGAGGAGGCAAGTCCTTGGGATGCGATGCATGTTAACCGTGGATTTGAAGCCGACGATAGCACTATCACGGTTTTCGCCGCTGCTGGTCCGCAAACCGTCAATGACCACGGGAGCAATACCGCTGAAGGTATCCTCAACACAATTTCCGAAAACATCGCTGCCCCGGGGAACAGCAGCGGTGAAACGCTTCTCGTCATCGGTGTTGAACACGCGAAGACGATTTCTGAGGATGGCTTCAGCAAAACCGACATTCGTCGCTATATCGCTGACACGACCGACCAATACTCAGAAGAAGACTTACTGGTCATAGTAGCCGGTGGTCCTGCGGGTAGGTGGAGCATCGTTGTTCCGGGTTGGGGTTCACCGAGTTCGCGTGCTGTTACATTGAGAGTATAAAATTTAATTCGATAATTTCCTTGTGATGTCCGGTGCGGTTGTCTGAAGATTAATTTTTAAATTCGGTAATATTGGAACGTGCGATAAATCGCCCTACTACGAACCCACCCGTTGGTAGTAGGGCAATTTTTGCGGCGTACTTGAAGAAATCCGCAGAAATACGCAGAAACACCCTATCAAAAACCCCAAGCAATACGCAGAAATACGCAGAAATACCCAAGCAAAAACACCCCAAGCAAAAACACCCCAAGCAAAAACCCCAGATGCGACGTGCATCGCGGTGTACTCACCGAAATGCGAAGTGCATTATTGCCCGTTTATTACCGAAATATTTTGTTAAACTTAATACAGAATTTTTCGCTGAAAATATTTTTGCAAATCGGCAAAAAATGTGGTATCCTTTTTAAGTAGTAAAGAGAATAAGAAACTGAAATCTGTTTTTTAACGTTACACTAAAGGAATAGATACAATGGACGCGAGAACGCTGTCTTTACCGATTAGCACCTTAGACTACAAGCAACCTGCCTCTGTACCCATTGGATCCCCTGTCTCTATTGTAATTGATATGATGCAGGAGGAAGGACGCGGGTGTGTTCTCGTCGTTGATGAGGATGAACAACTGGCAGGAATTATCACCGAGCGCGACTTGCTGCAGCACGTGAGTGGCCAGCGCGCCGCGCCCACAGAATTTAAGGTTGAACAGGTAATGACCCCGGATCCAGAATCGCTTCGTGCGAGTGATCCGATCGCTTTCGCATTAAACTTAATGCATCTCGGGCACTTTCGGCACGTACCTCTTTGCGTCTGGGACGACCAAGACGAGGCGTACCCTATCGGCATAATCTCGACCCGTGATATTTTGGAACATATTGCCATATTTATAGAAAATCAGGAACCGGAGGCGTAACCATGCTTTACGATTTAGCGATTGACGAAGAGTTAAAACAGATGGACGAAGAAGATGCATTAAAAGCATGGCGCGCCCATGAGATCCACGTTTCACTAAAAGATATAATGCGTCCTATTGTCACTATTGATATTGATTGTAGCACAAACGAAGCCATTGACATACTCCTTACCCATAAGATTGGCGCGGCACCGGTCGTCGAAAACGGTTATCTTCGCGGGATTTTTAGTGAACGAGATGTCCTCTACAAAATCCTCAACAAGCGGGTCGGGGATCTTGATGTCGTTGGTGTTAAAGAATTTATGATAGCAGACCCGCAAACAGCAGGTCCCGAAGATTTCCTGAATACTGCCATTCTCTATATGGCACGCGGTCATTACCGGCACGTCCCGATCGTTGACACAGAAAACCGTCCGATCGGTATGGTCTCCATCCGTGATGCGATCTCTTATCTCGTTGAGGAATTTCCGAAAGAAGTCCTAACGCTACCTCCGAGACCCGTTCGAGATGCCTTTAAAGCACGCGAGGGTGCATAAATGGATTTCAGATTTTATAGGCGCGTTCAGAGCGCGCGCACCTACCACACAAAAAGGAACCAATTGTGATGCGCAAGCCAGTAGAGCAAATCGAGGCAGCGACAATCTTATTTGCTGGCGATTCCGGTGATGGTTCACAGTCCATTGGCACACAAATGACAGAAACCACCGCCCTTATTGGGAACGATGTCGCTACTCTCCCTGATTACCCCGCCGAGATTCGCGCACCCGCAGGGTCTTTAGCAGGTGTATCTGGATTCCAACTCCACTTTTCAAGTGAACAAATTCATACGCCTGGTGACCTCTGTGACGTACTCGTAGTAATGAACCCCGCCGCGTTAAAAGTCCACCTCCATAAACTTAAACCGAACGGCATCCTTATCGCAAATTCTGATAATTTCGCGCGACGCAACCTACGGCTTGCAGGATATGAAGAAGATCCTCTCGAAAGCGATGACCTTACAAAGTACCAAGTCTTCCGTGTCGACTTAACACGGCTCACGCGAAAAACCCTTGAAACAACACAACTGAGTATGGGTGAAATTGATAGATGTAAGAACTTTTTCGCACTCGGTATGATCCTCTGGCTCTACAATCGTCCGATGGAATACACGATGAAGTGGATCAAAGCGAAATTCGCTCGCAAACCGCAGTACATTGAACCCAATATTCTTGCGCTTCGCGCAGGGAATACCTACTGTGATATGACTGAGCAATTCGCTGTCTCTTACGATGTCAAACCGGCCCCTTTTGAACCCGGTACCTATCGAAACATCGAAGGCAATATGGCAACAGTGCTTGGACTCGTCGCCGCATCACATCAATCTGGTTTACCACTCATTTATGGCAGTTACCCGATAACCCCTGCAAGCGACATCCTTCACGGACTCGCGAAATACCGAAATTTCGGTGTTATCACCATGCAGATGGAGGATGAAATCGCCGCGGTTGGTGTCGCCATCGGTGCCGCATTTAGCGGTGCCCTCGGTGTTACCGGCAGTAGTGGCCCCGGACTCGCTCTTAAAGCCGAGGCGATTAACCTTGCGATGATCGCTGAGCTCCCTATCGTCGTATGTAACATCCAACGGGCAGGTCCCTCAACCGGGATGCCGACCAAGACGGAGCAGTCCGACCTTCTGCAGATGTTTTACGGCAGGAACGGCGAGTCCCCTATTCCGATCGTTGCGTCCTCACGTCCGTTCGACTGTTTTGAAGCCGTCTATGAGGCGTGCCGGATTGCAGTGAAATATAGGACACCGGTAATCTTTTTGTCTGACCTCTATATCGGGATGGGTGCCGAACCGTGGAAAATCCCGGAACTCTCCGAATTACCAGAGATTAAACCGGATTTCTCAACGCGCGCAGATGCGAGTGCCGAATTTGAACCATATCTACGCGATCCAGAGACACTGGCGCGCCCGTGGGCAAAACCGGGAACACTCGGTTTAGAGCACCGCATCGGTGGATTGGAGAAATCCGATGTGACCGGACACGTCAGCTACGACCCGGATAACCACCAGAAAATGGTCGAAATCCGAGCGGAAAAGGTGGCACGCATTGCCAACGACATTCCACCTACTGAGGTCTTTGGGGCGCAGGAAGGCGATGTCCTCTTGCTCGGATGGGGCGGTACTTTCGGCGCGATCAGAACCGCAGCGGAAAATTATGTCGACGAAGGACTCCCGATAGGGCATGTTCATCTCCGGCATCTCAACCCGTTTCCAAACGATTTAGCCGACATCCTCAAAAGATTCAAAAAAATCTTAATTCCGGAACTCAATAGTGGGCAACTCCTGCAACTCATCCGTGCCACCTATCTTATTGATGCGATTGGACTTAACAAAGTACAGGGACAACCGTTTCATGTTTTTGAGTTGCATGCCAAGATAGACGAAATACTTAAAGAGATAGAACACTTTTAGCGTCAAACGCCAAAGGCGGTAAAATATCATGAAAAGGAAAAGAACTTCACGGATTCCAGTCGGTGCACCGACCCTCACAAGGAATGATTTCAAATCCGACCAAGATGTACGCTGGTGTCCAAAATGCGGTGATTATTCTATTCTTGCCCAAACGCAGCGCACGCTACCTGAACTCGGCATTCCGAAGGAGAATATCGTCTTTATTTCCGGCATCGGGTGTTCAAGTCGGTTCCCGTACTACATGAACACCTACGGTTTCCACACGATCCACGGTAGAGCACCAACGATCGCCTCCGGTGTAAAGATGGCGAACCCCGATCTTTCTGTATGGGTTATCACGGGTGACGGTGATGCACTCTCAATCGGTGGTAACCATTTCATCCATCTGATGCGTCGGAATTTCGATATCAACATGCTGCTGTTCAACAACCGTATCTATGGACTCACGAAAGGGCAATATTCACCGACCTCCGAACAAGGGGAATCGACACCTTCCACACCACTCGGATCCCTGGATTCACCGTTTAATCCAATCAGTCTTGCGCTTGCCTCAGGGGCAACATTCGTCGCACGGTCAGTAGACATTCACTCGGATCATTTGCGTCCGATGCTCAAGGCTGCCTTTGAGCATAAAGGCACGTCTTTTATCGAGATCTACCAAAATTGCCATATCTTTAACGACGATACCTTTGAACTACAGAGAGAAAAAGAGCATAAGACTGATCATACGGTGCTTCTCGAACACGGTGAACCGCTCGTTTTCGGGGCAGAACACGATAAGGGGATCCGACTTAACGGTTTCCAACCTGAAGTCGTTGACCTCACGGATGGTGAGCACACCATTGACGACCTCATTGTCCATGACCAGCACGCCGAAGACACCACCTTAGCGAATTTCCTCGCAGGGATGAGCGATACGCCTGACATGCCACATCCGATGGGCATCTTCCGAAGCGTTCAGCACCCGTGCTACGAAGACCTGATGACCAACCAAATCCGCACCGCAACAGAACGTACAGGCGAGGGTGACCTCAAGGCACTCCTTCACGATGGTGAAACGTGGACGGTATCATAGTATTGTCTGGATATTCGTTTCAACATGGCTATTATAGTATAATCCGAAAATCACGATAGCGGTCCTACATTCAGCACTCTTAGGGGCTGGGTAACCCAGTCCGTCCGGTACCATCGTGTGTCGAAATAATTATGGGTTTTACTATTATAGTAGATCCCGTAATTACTTATACACTCGTATGGTTATGTGAGTTTGTAAATGTCAATCTCATGGAGGCACAGGCTAACGGTTTCCTATGCTACAAGTGTAAACATATTTTCGAGTTTTACTATAATCTGGCAGGGGGTTGACCATGAAGATTTACATTTTGACCGACTTGGAAGGCGTTGCGATGGTATCCCGCTTCAGTCAAACCCGTGAAGAAGGTCCCCAGAAACAGACTGCCATGAGATTATTGACGCAGGAGGTAAATGCGGCTGTTGATGGTATTCTTGATGTGGACGCGGACGCAGAAATTGTGGTTTGGGATGGACACGGGACTGGCGGGATTGATGTGCTCGAATTTCATCCAAAGGCGAAGTTAATTGCGCGGGGTCCTATTCGTCCGCCCTACTATCTTGACGCAAGTTATGACGCGCTCTTTTTCTTAGGACAACACGCCATGGCAGGCACGCCAAACGCGCCGTTGAGTCATACGTATTCTTCCGTGTCAATTGAATACTACAAACTCAACGGAAATATGATCGGAGAGTTCGGATGCCGTGCAGCACTCGCTGGCACTTTCGATGTCCCGACGGTTTTCATCTCTGGCGACGATAAAGCGGTTATAGAAGCAAAGCGACTTATACCCAACATTTATGGCGTTGAAACTAAACAAGGACTTGGACAGGAACTCGCGTTGCATCTCTCACCGCAACGGTCGCGAGAACTGATTCGGGAGACTGCTGCTGTGGCGTGCCGAAATATCGCTGAGATTGCGCCATTCAAAATTGACCCGCCTTATGAATTTGAAGTCCGGGTACTTGAAGGTAAATCTATTGACGGGTACCTGAAACGTGGTGGAGCCAAGATTGATGATCACAGCGTCAGCTGGCACAGCGATGACCTTTGCGCCCTGTCTATTTAACGCTAAAGAATCCCATCTACAAGAATTTACCTTTATCGCCCCCTCAACAAATTGTCTGAATCTCCGCAAACAGCTGACCTTTCCCTTGACTTTCCGCTCCAGACTCTGGTATCCTTTTATAGAACTTATATAATACAATTTTCTACCGGCAGGTACCATAAACGCGCCATATCATATCGGACTTCATATATGGATACTTTTGATTGCGAACTGAAACAACAGATTATCTACGGTAATAACACGATTGAAAGGCTCGGTGAACTGACCCGCTCGCTCGGCGGTAGTCGGGTTCTCGTTACGACAGACCCTGGCATCGAAAAGGCAGGCATCCTTGCGAGAGCCGTCTCAGCGTTGCAAAGCGAACGGATCGCCGCTTACGTTTATGCCGATGTTACGCCGAACCCGACGACGGCAGATGTCGAAGCCGCCGTTAGAGTTGCGAAAACCAATACCCCGATAGATCTTATTATCGGACTTGGCGGTGGCAGCTCAATGGATTGCGCGAAGGGCGCGAACTTCCTGCTCACAAATGGCGGCAAAATGGCGGACTATTGGGGCAGCAACAAAGCGACAGAACCGATGTTGCCCTCTATCGGGATCCCGACGACTATCGGCACCGGTAGCGAGGCACAATCTTTCGCACTCATTTCACAACCAGAAACGCATATCAAAATGGCGTGTGGCGATAAAAAGGCACGTTTCGGCACCGTCATTTTGGACCCGACACTTACCAAAACTTTGCCGAGACCGATCGCAGCGATTACCGCGATAGATGCCGTCGCACACGCTGTTGAGAGTTTCGTCTCCACCCGACACAACCCGATGTCACGGATGTTCGCACGACACGCATGGGAATTGCTAAACACGAACTTTGAAGCATGCCTTGTTAAACAACACAGTGCCGCAGCACGTAGTAAGATGCTGTTTGGTGCCTACCTTGCCGGACTTGCGATCGAAAATTCGATGCTCGGTGCCGCGCACGCTTGTGCCAACCCGCTAACAGCACGATACGACATCATCCACGGCATTGCAGTCGCGTTGATGTTACCGCATGTCATCCGATTCAACAACAGTGTCGCCGGCGAGGCATACCATGAACTATACCCGGACGGCGACTTAGCAGACAGAATTACTGCACTCAAGCAGATCGGCAATTTACCGAACAGACTTCGGGATTATCCTGTCCAATACACGATAGGTACAGCAGACTTACCGACGTTGGCAAAGGAAGCGGCGACACAATGGACAGCACAGTTCAACCCGCGCCCTGTGAATGTTAACGATTTTATGAAACTTTATGAACAGGTTTATTGAAATACAAGTAGATCAGTGGAATCTTACATATCTTAAAACGCCAAAGGCTACGGCACATCGGTGTGTGCCTGCTACTTTCCTCATTCTTGTACTACTGCTTAGCATTGCAAACACAACGCTGGGCAACTGGGTAAGTTTTCGGGGGAACCCACAACTCACGGGTGTGGCGGATTCCGAACTCCCTGACAATCCCCAATTGCTCTGGACGTTTCAAGCAGGAGACATGATTGAGTCCACCGCCGCAGTCGTTGATGGAACGGTCTATGTTGGTGCGTTGGATGGGATCCTCTACGCAATTGATGCCGAAACAGGCGAAAAAAAATGGACCTACCAGACGAACAGTTCAATCAAAGCGTCCGCCGCTATCCACGATGGCGTCGTCTACTTCGGTGATGGCGATGGTGTCTTTCATGCAGTGGACATCAACACCCACGCAATGAAATGGCAGTTTCGGACAGAGGGTGAAATTATATCATCGGCAAATTTTGCTGGCGACCGCGTGTTGTTTGGCTCCTACGACGGATTTCTCTACTGCCTCAACACCGAAAAAGGAGCGTTGGTCTGGAAATTCGAGACAGAAGGGTATGTCCATGGCACGCCTGGTGTCTGGACCCAGCCAGCGAGTGGCTCTGGTGATGTCAAGAACTTCGTGATTGTCACTGGATGCGACAGTTACCTCCGCGTTATCAATACCGACGATGGCATACAGGCTGAACAGGTAGAACTCGGCGCGTATGTCGCTGCAAGCCCTGCGATTTCAGAAAACAGGGTCTATTGCGGCACGTATGGCACCGAAGTATTGGGGGTCGCTTTAGATACAGGGGAGATCGCGTGGCGGTATCGGCATCCGAAACGGCAATTTCCATTCTTCGCCTCAGCCACCCTCACCGAGGACAGTGTTATTATTGGGGGACGCGATAAGATGGTGCACGCCGTCTCGCGGGAGACCGGAGAACCGATATGGACTTATACGACCAAATCTAGTATTGAGTCCTCCGCTGTTATTGCTGGCACGCGTGCTTTTTTGGGAACGACTCGTGGGGTGTTTATCGCTTTAGATATTACGACTGGGGAATCGGTATGGGAATTCGCAACAGGTTCATCTATCGTTGCCTCACCGAGTGTCTCGGATGGTAAAATTTACATTGGTACAGAAGATGGGATTCTTTACTGCTTTGGAGAAAAATAGATTATGTCTAAAACACAGTTGAACACGGGCTCGCAAGCAACGCCCTTAGCGGAACCTGCAACAGCAGGCATAGATTCAAAGGATACAACCGTAGGGAGCGTTTTCGTTTCCAACTACCCACCGTATTCCACATGGGGTGAATCTGATGTGCCAGAGGTACATCGCGCACTAAACGAATCCGCGCGTCCAGACGCGACGTTAGGACTTTACCTCCACATCCCCTTCTGTCGGAAACGGTGCAAATTCTGTTATTTTCGGGTCTATACCGACAAAAATAGTTCCGAAATTGACACTTATCTGAACGCACTTGGAAAAGAGGTCGAACTTTATAGCGAACACCCCGCAATCGCAGGTCGTCCGCTAAGATTCGTCTATTTTGGCGGTGGTACACCGTCCTATATTAGTGTCAAACACTTGACGGCTCTCGTCGATAGGGTGAAACGGGTGATGCCGTGGGACGCAGCTGAAGAGGTCGCATTTGAGTGCGAACCGGGTACCTTGACGGAAAAGAAACTTGATGCCATCAAAGAAATCGGTGTAACGCGTTTAAGTCTCGGCGTTGAGAATCTGAACGACGAAATCCTCGCTGAAAACGGCAGAGCCCATCTTTCCAAAGAGGTCTATCGTATCGCACCGTGGATAAAGACTTTGGCATTCGATCAAGTGAACATTGACCTCATTTCAGGCATGATCGGTGAAACATGGGAAAGTTGGCGCGAAACCGTTAGAAAAACGATCGAACTTGATCCGGATAGTGTCACTGTCTATCAACTTGAATTGCCGTTTAATACCGTTTATTCCAAGGACATCCTCGGTGGCGACGCGCTACCGGTGGCGGATTGGAAACTCAAGCGCGAATGGCACCAATACGCCTTTGAACAGTTCACGGAAGCCGGTTACACACAATCTAGCGCGTACACTGTCCTCAAGAAAGACAAACATTGTCAATTCGTCTATCGCGACGCAGTCTGGCAGGGGAGTGATATGATAGGCACAGGGGTTGCCTCTTTCTCACATCTCAGCGGGATTCATTTTCAGAACGCACCTTCATGGGGCGACTATCTCGGTAACCTTGCAGCAGACAGTCTTCCAGTCTACCGCGCGCTGAAACCGACTGAATCGGAACGCTTGACGCGGGAAATGATACTGCAGCTCAAACTCGGCACAATCAGCCCTTCTTATTTCAAAACGAAATTCAACGCAGACATCCTTGAGATTTTCGCTGAAGCCTACGAAAAACTGCAAAACGACGGTATGCTGCGCGTCAACGCTGCATCCGATGAAATCCAACTGACACAGCGCGGACTGCTCCAAGTTGATAGCCTGCTGCCAACGTTCTATGCTGCTGAATATCAGAACACGCGATATACCTAAACGACCTTATTCAAAAGACATTTCTTCTGCCGTAGAAGGAGCAAAATATGGATACTAAACTCATCGTATCTAACCCATCAATTATGATGGGCAAACCTGTGATTGCAGGCACCCGCATCCCTGTCGAATTAATCTTAGAAAAAATCGCAGCAGGTGAGACAATTGATCAATTACTTGAGGAGTATCCACGCTTGACTGAGGAAGGGATACGCGCAGCACTTCATTTTGCTTCCCGGGTTCTGCGTGCGGATGTGGTCTATCCAATTCATGAAGGTAATCCATGAATTTACTTGCGGACGAGAGCATCGGTAAGTCAATTGTGGAGACACTTCGGCAAAATGGTCATAACGTGTTATATATTGCTGAATTTGCTCCAAGTATTGAAGACGAGGAAGTACTGCATCAAGCTAACTTAAACCGTGCCCTACTACTTACCGAAGATAAAGACTTTGGTGAACTCGTTTTTCGTCAAGGATTAGTACACATGGGTGTAGTGCTTATTCGTCTTTCGGGTTTATCTTTGCCAGCAAAAGCAACAAGTGTTTCAACCGTCTTGGCGAATTACGAGGATGAATTGCAGGAAGCTTTCAGTGTTATTTCACCCGGAAGGGTTAGAATTCGCCGAGGACTTTAATCGACTATACTACACCAACTATACTTCCACTAATTAAACTCAAGAAATATGGAGATACAAACACAATTACACCGCCTCCGTGAGATGCTTGCCCCAGTATTAGAAACAAATGTTTTCTATCAGCGGAAACTCACCGAGGCTGGGATTACAGATCCAAACGATGTGCAAACACTGACGGATTACCAGCAGCTGCCTTTTACAACAAAGGAAGAACTCAGCGCAGATCAGGTCTCGCATCCGCCCTACGGTACAAACCTCACCTTTCCACTGGCGCAGTATACCTGCCTCCACCGCACCTCAGGCACAACGGGTGCGCCGTTGCGATGGTTAGATACAGCGGAATCGTGGGACTGGTGGGGAAAATGTTGGGGTGAAATCTATCGCGGCGCAGGCGTGACCTCAGCGGATCGACTCATGATCGCCTTTTCGTTCGGTCCTTTTATCGGTTTCTGGAGTGCCTATCACGGTGCGCAGCAGCTCGGCGCACTCACAATTCCGAACGGTGGTATGACCTCTGAGCAGCGGATACGTGCCATCCTCAGCAACGATATAACGGTACTCATTGCCACACCAACATACGCATTGCGGCTTGCCGAAGTCGCCGAACAAGATGGCATCAATCTTAGCGAAGCGTCTTCAGTGCGGGTCACCCTCCATGCAGGTGAACCGGGCGCGAGTCTACCGGCAACAAAAGAACGGATTGAAACCCGTTGGGGTGCGCGTGCCTACGACCACACTGGTGCAACGGAAGTTGGTGCCTGGGGTGTGATGTGCGAACCGCAAGCAGGGATCCATCTCAACGAAGACGAGTTTATCTGTGAAGTACTTGATACAGAAACAGGCGATCCGGCAGACGAAGGCGAATTAGTAATTACCAATTTAGGGCGCGTCGGTATGCCTGTTATCCGCTATCGGACAGGAGACTACGTTAAACTCAAATCGGAACGGTGTGAATGTGGTAGAGAGAGCCGCGTGCTTGACGGTGGTGTTATCGGACGGATAGATAACGCGCTCATCATTCGCGGTCTGAACGTATACCCTGCGACGCTTGAAAACATTATCCTCAAGTTCCCAGAGATCCAAGAGTTTGCTGGTCGTGTTTATGGAACAGACACACTTGATGAACTTGAAATTCAGATTGAATCTACAAACCCGCATCCTCATGAGACTGCCACTGCTGTTGCTGCTGCGATCCGAGACGAGTTAGGTTTACGCGCCATCGTAAAACCGGTGCCACTCGGAACATTGCCAAGATATGAGCTCAAATCAAAACGCTTCACCGATGAACGGGTTTCGTGAAAAATATACTCCGGTTCGTAGTAGCGCAATTCATTGCGCGTGGGACGCAGTACATTGAAATCACGCACCACCGTTTGTTCACCAATTAAGACTTACGGATTCCTTTGAATTGTGTTATAATGCAAGAGAATATCATGAGGCTTTCAAAAACACGACTTTCTGAAATTGAGAACCTGCCTGATGACACGATTGATACATCAGAGATCCCCGAACTTGATGATGAGTTTTGGGAAAATGCCCAGCGGATTGTCCCAGAAAATCACCCTCAGATTGAGCAAGAAATCTTGGAATGGTTCAAGGGACAAGGTCAAGATTACCACGCTCGGATAAATACAGTGCTTCGAACCTATATGGAAGCAAATAGGTAAATCGACGAATGATCTGCTTATCTTGACATCTAAATCTTTGGAGACTATAATTATTGAATAACGAAACACAATATCGTGTCTACATTGAAACGTCAATTCCGAGTTTCTATTATACATTACGCACAGATATTGAATCCCGCGCTATGCAAAGTTGGACACGAAAATGGTGGACCCAATACGCTGACCAATTTACTCTCGTTTCAAGTTTAGCTGTTATTGAGGAACTCAGTGACGGCAGAGGCGAAAAAACCCAAGACCGGATTGACTTAGTGGAAAACTTGGAGATTTTGTCAATCTCCCCAAGAATTCGCCGCATTACACAAATCTATATTGATAGGTTAATAATGCCTCAAGATCCTTTTGGGGATGCCCTGCATTTGGCAATTGCCTCGTTTTATAATGTAGATGCTCTTCTAACGTGGAATTATAAACATATTGCGAACCTTAACAAAACTCATCGCATCCGGCAGATAAATCAAGAACTCGGCTTACCGACACCGGAATTAGCGACCCCCCTCAATTATTTAGGAGTTGACGACTAAAATGGCAGACTATGAAATTGATGAAATTCGCAGAATTCGGCGGGAAATCGCCGCACGATTTGATCATGATATCGACAAACTGATCGCACACTACCAAGCATTAGAGCAGGAATACCGGAAGTCTGGCAAATATAAATTTGTGGATCCACCATCGGAGAAACCGAAAGCAGCGAAGTCGAAGGAAGAAGAAGCTGCGGATTGATTAGTGAATTTTCTGTTTTCCAGATAAATCCGAGTCAACCGCGCACGCAACCCCTCGTTTGTCGGGTTTCCGATAGGCAGTGGACGTGCCCTAACTGTGGTGCACCGCACGACCAGGACATCATGGCGATGTCAAGATTGGTATTTTGTCCTAATAGGAGACAAAAACTAAATGGCAGACTACGAACTTGACGAAATTCATAGAATTCGACGGGAAATTTCAGCGCGGTTTGACCACGATGCCGAAAAATTAGGGGCTTACTACCGAGCATTGGATGAAGAATTCCGGAAGGCAGGGTACAAATTTGCGGATTTGCCGCCAGAGAAACCTAAAATCCCGAAACCAGCAGATAAAAAAGCAACAGATTGACTAATGCTTCGTCTACTTTGTAGAATTGTCTGAATCGCGGATTACACGGATTACGCGGATTACGCGGATTTTTAGGTTTTTGCTATCCTAAATCGGTTTGAAATTTGGAGCATTTTTTAGGGAATTGAATGGATCTAAATCGCTTTCTTTGACCTCTAAAGGCTCGGAGGCTATTTGTTTAGGAGTTGGCGACTAAAATGGCAGACTATGAAATTGATGAAATTCGCAGAATTCGACAGAAAATCTCCGCACGATTTAATCATGATGTTAACAAACTGATTGCTCACTATCAAGCATTAGAAAGAGAATACTGGAAGTCTGGCAAATACAAATTCGTGGATCCACCATCCGAGAAGCCTGAACCCACCAAGCCAGGGACGAAAAAGCGGCAGATTGATCTGGATCCTTGATAATTCAAAGAGACTTCCCTTACAGAACATAGATGAACACACACCACACCTACGACACCATTGTTATCGGGGGCGGGCCTGCTGGCAGCACTGTCGCGACACTTGTTGCTGAACACGGGCATCGCGTGCTGCTGCTTGAACGGGCGACGACACCGCAATTCAAAATCGGCGAATCGCTGATTCCGGCTACATATTGGACTTTCAAACGCCTCGGTATGCTCGAAAAACTGCGGGCAAGCCATTTCCCACAGAAGTACAGTGTGCAGTTCTATTCACGCTCAGGTAAAGGTTCCACGCCGTTCTACTTCTTCCAAACCAATCCACATGAAAGTGCTGTCACTTGGCAGGTCCTACGGAGTGAGTTCGATCAGATGCTCTTGGACAATGCGAAAGAGAAAGGCGTTGAAGTCCGCCGCGGGGTCGGCGTGCGCGAAGTGCTTTTTGAAGGCGACACCGCAACCGGTGTTGTTACACAGCACACAGACGGCACCCGCGAAACCCTTCATGCAACCGTCATTGTCGATTCTACTGGGCAGCGGTCGCTCATCGGTAAGCAGCTGAAGCTGAACACAATAGAACCGAACCTCAAAATGGCATCGCTTTTCACGCACTATGAAGGGGGTCATAGAGACGAAGGTATCGACGAGGGGGCGACACTTATTTTACACACCGAAGATAAAGATTCTTGGTTCTGGTCAATCCCGTTGCCATATAACCGCACAAGTATCGGCGTTGTAGGTGCGTTGGACTATCTGCTTCAAAACCGAAGAGAGGCTAACGGCAAACTCGACACCCAGAAAATCTTCGCCGAAGAACTCAATAAATGCCTACCCCTGAAGCAACGGCTTGAAAGTGCGAAGCAGCTGCTTCCGATCCAAACGACTAAAGATTTTTCTTACCGCGCCAGCCGTATCGCAGGCAATCACTGGGTGTTGGTAGGCGATGCCTTCGGATTTTTGGATCCGGTCTACTCCACCGGACTGTTTTTGGCACTCAAATCTGGGGAGATGGCGGCGGATGCCATCATTGAAGCCTTTGAAAAAAACGATTTTTCCGAAGTGCAGCTTGGGAGTTTTGGACCGGCGTTTGTGGACGGAATGGAGGCGTTTCGGAAACTTGTTTACGCTTTTTATACAAAAGAATTCAGCTTTGCGCGGTTTCTATCAGAATACCCGGAACATCAGGGGGGTATCGTTGACATTCTGAGCGGTGATGTGTTTAGAAAAGACGTAACACACATCTTCCCGGCGATGGCGGAAATGTGTCCACTGCCGCCTGAGATATCGCTCGATTAATATAGAACGCGCGCCACATATCTATAGGAGAATCCCATGAAATCAATCACGTCCTATCTATCCATTATCGCTCTTATCTTTGCTCTGAGCATCGGGTTCGGGTGCGATAACGCCCAAAAACGTCAATCTGCTGAGGGTGAGAAGGCAGCCGCCAAACGTGTCCATATCAGTATTGGAACTGCCCCGACGGGCGGTGCATTTTTCATCGTTGGTGGTGCGATCGCTGCCGTAGTTGCCGATAACACTTCGGAAACGGGTTGGGAAGTGACCGCTGAAAGCACGAAAGGTACACAGGAAAATATCCGCCGCCTTGTGAGCGGCGAGCTTGAGTTTGCACTTGCGAACGCCGCGATCTCGTACTTTGCTGTGCGTGGCGAAGGCACGTGGAAAACGGAACATCCGATCCGTGCCGTTATGACCCTTGCTCCCAACGTTGGTCTGTTTATTACCGCGGAGTCCTCTGGTATCCGCAAAATCCAAGATTTTTCTGGCAAACGAATTGTCGTTGGCCCCGCAGGCGCGGGTTTTGAGTATTTCCTTGAACCGATATTGTCCGCACATGGGATCACTTACGAAGATTTTTCACCGCTTAACAGCACTTACACCGGAGCGAAGGATCTGTTAGCAGACGGTTCCGCTGCTGCAGCATTCATGGGGGGTGCGATCCCAACGCCAGCAGTCATACAAGCCAGTACGTCTCAAGACATCTTTTTCATTCCGTTCGATGAAGCAGCGAAACAATCACTCTTTGAAAAGTACCCCTTCTTTAACGCCATAACCATCCCAGCGGATAGTTATAAAGGGCAGACAGAGCCGTTCGCAAGTATGAACGTGGGTTCGATGCATTTGATTACCGCCGAGACGGTCGATGAAAGTACCGTTTACGAATTCACGAAAACCCTATATACACACCGTGCAGAAGTGGTCAAGATACATAAAGCTGGGAAAGCGATTAATCCGACAAATATTGTCAAAAACGTAGGTACACCTTTTCATCCGGGTGCGATCCGTTTCTACCGCGAAATTGGTATCTGGAACGAATAAAACCTCCATCGTTTTTATAATTTTCACAAAATCATGCACCCTTTTCGGCTCTAAAGCGCGTTATTAATAATTGAGCTGCAAATGGGTGCATTTTATATGCCTAAAGCAGACAGTGAGAATCCCATACAAAATTTTCACTGTCTTTTTTATGTTAGGGGTCTCTATATAAACAGCGTATCTGACCGGTTCTGCGAAAATACGTAGACATTTACCGGTAGGCATGCTTTGGAAACTCATTATATCAATGATGTATCATTGATATAATGAGTTTTACTATATGTCTGGACAACTTCGGTCTGCAGGCAATTGTCTTTCTCTCAGACCGAAACCATTTTGCATTCCTAAAATACAAAAACTTGGAGGTCAAGATGAATTCAAAAGGCAATATTGATCGCAACGCATCCCGACAAGACACCACGGATTCCCAACATCCACCCGTTAACCTTTCAGCAGGTCAACACCTTCACGGCTTTGAAGTGAAAGCCATCACACCCATTGATGAATTGCGAGCAGTGGCAATAGAACTTGCACATCAACAGAGCGGTGCACGGCTGATACATCTCTCAGAAACCGTCTTCGGGCTGCCCGAATTCCGCATGAGTGAAATGTTGCTCAAGCGTTTTGATGAATCTTATGAAGAACTTAGCGATCACATCGAACAGATACGAGATTTCTTGTTGGTGCGAGGTCGTGTGACCGCCAGTTTTACCGGTTCCGATGCAGCGTTTGCGGTGATTCAAGGGCAGTTTGCAGAATGGATCAACAACATGCGTGACGCACCGATAACGGCAGCACCAATAGGCTTTAAATCTTTTGATACGCCACCACGCGAAGGATTGGCGGTTCCTATTCAGATAGCGCACTGCATACAAGTGATGCCAGCACCATACTACTCGCACATAGATTCAGTCCTCTTAACCATCGGTTCACATATTCTAACGTTTGATTACATGTTGCCCGAAATCCGGCTCAAAGGCAATGCCTACAACTGTTTTTTTCATATAACCCATTGGAATCCTTAATCTATCAAGGTTCACATTTTGACCCACACATTGATCGGACGCTCAATGTTTTCGCAGAGACCGCTGACTATATCAAACAGGTAGAGTGGACGCAGACAGACATTGATAGAGCGATTATTGCAACAGCGTCGGATTATCAAAAAACAGTCCGCCCCGGTCAAGCCTCAACCGATGCTCTCACACACTACCTCACTGGGCAAACACGAGAAACCATCGAAGAAAGATACGCACAACTCCGACGCGCAACACCCAAGGCGGTCAAACGAGCGCTGCTCGAAACTTTGGAGGCAAACAACGATAAAGCCTCGATTTGCGTTATCGCGAGTCGTGAAAAATTAGAGACCGAAAATCAGAAGATGGCTCAATCACTCCACATCGAAAATGTTTTTGAGTAGCATCGGGTTCACTTCACAAGGTAGACCGATTGAAATAGGCAGATACGCCGGATAATTCAACGCGGTCTACCACGACCTATTCCAGAAACAGTTTATAGGGGCTTGTTGCAGTTCGGTATTTTCTGCTAAAACCTACTAAAACCTATAAGCACTTCATAAAATCCAAAGTTATATAGTTTTTTTCTTGACAAACCTTTTATTTTTCTGCTATAATATATGTATGAATAACAGATTTGTTAAGATTGGCGAAGCTGCTAAACTCTTAGGTGTGTCCGTTCAGGCACTTCGGAACTGGGAAATGGAAGGTAAGATGATGCCTTCTCACCGGACGCCCGGCGGTCAACGTATGTATGATTTAGCAGAACTTCTTGGTGTCAATGATTCGTCCTCTCCGACGATTGCTTATGCCCGCGTCTCGAGTTCGGATCAAAAGGAAGATTTAGAACGTCAGCATGCCGTCCTTGAAGCGTTTTGCAATAAGAATGGGTGGCAGACTGAAATCATAAGAGACTTCGGCAGTGGCATGAATTACCATAAGAAAGGCTTACATCGCCTCCTTGAGTTACTGGTGCAGGGTCAAATGTCGCGTCTGGTTATCACACATAAGGACAGACTCCTTCGCTTTGGTGCAGAGATCGTTTTTCGTATCTGTGAACTCAAAGGTATAGAGGTTGTCATTATCAACAAAGGTGAGCAGCCTTCTTTTGAGGAAGAACTCACACAAGATGTAATGGAAATCATGACTGTATTTTGTGCGAAACTTTACGGACGACGTTCTCATAAATCCAAGAAAATGGCTCGGGAAATAGAGAAGATCGTCTCCGAAGAAAAACAGGGATTGGAACTACATTTTGGCACTCCGCACACAGAAGATAGCCCTGAATCCGAATAACAAGCAATCCACGCAAATGTCTCAACATGCTGGCTATGCCCGTGTTGCCTTCAACTTTGGTTTGTCGTCCTTCAAAGTCGGCTTAGACCAAGACGAATGGCGAAGTCATATTGACATAAAGCGTGAATTCAACGCTGTCAAGTATGATAAGTTTGACTGGTGTAAAGCCCTGTCGCAGAATGCGTCTAAGAATGCTATCCACAATCTTGGAGACGCTGTAACCCGTTGGAAGCAAGGACAAAACAAGTTCCCCGTCTATAAGAACCGATCTGGTAAATGTTCATACCAAGCAGATAATGGCGAAGGCACTGTTGAAGTCCATAAGAAACGTATCAATCTCCCCAAAATAGGGTGGATACGCATGCGTGAGGAACTGCGCTGGACAGGTGAAATCACCAAGGTCGTTGTGTCAAAGCACAATGACAAATGGTATGCTTCTATCACGGTGAGACGCCTCGATAGCAACAACTACAAGCACCAGCCTGTCCTATTTGACGACAGACACCCTATCGGCATAGACGTAGGGATCAATACGCTTGCGACCTGTTCTAATGGCGATATTTACGACAACCCACGCCCCCTAAAGCGATATGAACGCAAGTTAGCACGCGAAAATCGGGCTTTATCGCGTAAGCAGAAAGGCAGTCAGCAGTGGCACAAGCAGAAAAAACGCTTATCAGCTGTCTCTGCGCGTATCGCGAATATCCGTGAAGACGCTCACCACCAAGCGACAATCCGGATTGTTCGCAAAGCGAGTGCTATCGGTATTGAGACACTGAACATTTCGGGTATGCTCAAGAACCCAAAGATAGCCAAAGCCTTATCGGATTCAGCACTTGCCGGATTTCTGTCTAAACTCAAATACAAAGCAGATAGACGCGGGATACCCGTAGACGAAGCCGATAGGTTCTTTGCGAGTTCTAAAACCTGTAGCCACTGCGGACAGAAAAAAGCAGATTTGCTGCTTTCTCAACGCACCTATCACTGCTCCGAATGTGGCTTTGACTGCGATAGAGACCTAAACGCGGCTATCAATCTATGTCCCGCTTGACCTTCAAACCGTCGCCACGAGTTGCGAGGAGACGTAAAACGCCTGTGGAGTTTCTCTAAGACCTCACTTGAGAGGCACGAAACGCTGAAGCAGGAAGTATGGCAGAAATCAAAGAACAGTGTAGAGTTTTATAGGTTTTTATAGATGCTATCACATTCTTGAGGTTTTGTTAAGTCCTACACAACGGCGTAGGCAGGAGTCTCCTTTATCGTCGCCATTAAGTCTACTTAACGTTGAAAAAGCACTTGACTTTAATGCGACTTTTCTGGTAAAATTACTGAAACGCTTCTTAGTAAGGAGAACTGGGAATGGAACTAACTTTTGAAAAACATGACCTCTTGCATGCGCTGCAAATACTGCAAGGTGTCGCGAGTGGACGTAATACTTTACCGATCCTTTCAAACGTCCTGATCCAAGCCGCAGATGGCAAGATTGAATGTGTTGCAACAGATCTTGAAGTCGGGATTAAAATTAAGGTGGAAGGAGCCATTCAAGAAGACGGCGCGATCACCGTCTCCGCTAAAAAATTGGCGGATGTTGTCAAAGAACTCCCCGAAGATAATGCCATAAACCTTGTAACCACGGCAAATGATCGTGTTGAAATCACTTGTGGTGCTGGTGTTTATAAGATTATTGGACTTCCTGACGAAGAATTTCCGCAATTGCCTTCTGTTGATGGACATTCACTGACAATCGATGGTGAAACTTTGCGTGCTGTCATCCGTAGAACGGAATTCGCCGCAGCGACAGAGGATGTTCGATACTATCTAAACGGACTCTATTTTAATTTTCTTGAAGATAAGACCGAAGTTGTTGCCACCGACGCGGTATGGCTTGCGCTCGCCCATTGTGAACCGTTTAAAGCACCAGAAAATGTAGAGGGATTCATTGTTCCACTGAAAGCCGTTAAAGAGATTGAACGCACTTTCGCTAACTCGGAGACAGTGGAGATCTCAATCCTTGAAAACCAGATTCTGCTCGCTGATGACAATGCCACCTTAACCACACGGCTTGTTGAGGGCGATTATCCGAAATATCAGGCACTCATCCCTGAGTCCACGACAGGTAGAGCGGTTGTATCGAGAGAACAGTTCCTCCAAGCGAGCCGGCGTGTGGCACTGCTATCAAATCCAAAAAGCTATGCAATCTGTTTAGAAATCAGTACTGAGCAGATTCATCTCTCAACGAACACCCCGGAATTAGGAGAGGCACACGAGACGATCTCTGTTGAGTCCTGCAATGGCCGTGAACGCATTGGGCTTGATGCACGCTTGCTGATTGAGACGCTATCACACATCGAAACAGAATCCGTCGCAATTGAATTTACAACTGCGGTGACCACTGTCGCCTTTAAACCCGTCGGCGAGGAGGGACATCTTTGTCTTATACACCCGATGCGCTTGGGCTCTTAGAAGAACCGCGGTCGTTTTTTGGCCGTAGCGCACGGGTTTTCAATCATACCAACATCTAACAGGAACAGTGTTGTGGATAAACAAAACGACTGTTCCGACATCGCCGTCAAGACGACTTAATACACATTGAAAATGTGCTTGATTTTAACGCGGCATTTCTGGTAGAATTACTGAAATGCTTAATAGGGAAAATTGGAAATGGAACTAACTTTTGATGAAAAATATGACCTCTTGCATGCGCTGCAAGTGCTACAAAGTGTAGCGAGTGGACGCAATGTGTTACCGATTCTTTCAAACGTTCTTATTCAAGCCGTAGATGGGAAGATTGAATGTGTCGCAACGGATCTTGAAGTCGGGATTAAGATTAAGGTGGAAGGTGTCATTCAAGAAGATGGCGCGATCACCGTCTCCGCTAAAAAATTGGGGGACATCGTCAAAGAACTCCCCGAAGATAAGACGATACGCTTCGTAACTACGGCAAATGATCGTGTCGAAATTACTTGTGGTGATGGGGTCTATAAGATTATTGGACTCCCAGACGAAGAATTCCCGCAATTACCTTCTGTTGATGGACATTCGCTGACGATCGATGGTGAAACTTTGCGCGCTGTCCTTCGTAGAACCGAATTCGCCGCAGCGACAGAGGATGTTCGATACTACCTCAACGGACTTTATTTTAACTTCCTTGAAGATAAGACTGAAGTTGTTGCGACTGATATGCATCGGCTTGCACTCGCGCAGTGCGAACCGTTCGAGGCTTCAGGAAATGTGGAAGGATTCATCGTTCCGCTGAAAGCCGTTAAAGAGATTGAGCGCACTTTCGCTGACTCGGATACAGTGCAGATCTCAATCCTTGAAAATCAGGTGCTGCTCGCTGATGACAATGCCACGCTAACCACACGGCTGGTCGAGGGCGATTATCCGAAATATCGGGAAGTCATCCCGGAAGCCCCGGAAGGCACCGCGATTGCCTCCAAAGACCAGCTCCTCCAAGCGAGCCGGCGCGTAGCCCTGCTATCAAACCCAAAAAGCTATGCAATCTGTGTAGAGATTGATGCCGATCAGGTTCAAGTCTCAGTGAATACCCCGGAATTAGGCGAAGCACACGAAACGCTTCCTGTGGAATCCGCTACCGGACAGATACAGATACGGTTTGGAATTGATGCGCGCCTATTGATAGAGGCGTTGACACACATCGAAACAGAATCCGTCGCAATTGAATTTACAACTGAAGTAAAGCCTATATTCTTTAAACCGATCGGTGAGGAAGGCCATCTTTGTCTTGTCGTGCCGATGCGCTTGGCATCTTAACGGCAAACTCCATAGATTCAGGACATCGATTTCTGCTGTAGAGCACCGGTTTCAGGCATACCGGCATAAGGCTGAAATTTCACCTCTACAATCTTTACAGCATAGAAGAGTTCCCCGGGTATGTCGTGTCCAGCAGGGGAGGTTCGGTGTTTGCAGAAGTATCACGATTTTTTCTGAAAAAAACTTGACAACCCTTCTGCTTTATGGTATTATAATATAGCCTTGTGCCGAGATAGCTCAGTCGGTAGAGCAGTAGACTGAAAATCTATGTGTCGGCAGTTCGATTCTGCCTCTCGGCATTTCCCACCAATTGCCACAGTTTTCTAAGCCGGTGTAGCTCAGGGGAAGAGCAACTGATTCGTAATCAGTAGGTCGGAGGTTCAAATCCTCTCATCGGCTCTCCATTTCTCTCCGTACTTTTATAGCCTGCAATCCACTTATTCGGTTTCGGGTTCTAAGCCCTCTGCCTCGGCTTCCAAATCTTCTTCAAGGGACTTGATATTCGCTAAGACAGTCGGGTGCGACTCAATCTCGTATACCTTCCGGTACATTTCAAGTGCCTTCGCCTTATCGCCAAGAAAACTGCCATAAATTTCAGCCATCCGCTCCCATGCCCGAACCTCTTGCGGATCAAGTGCTACAATGCGTTCGTAAACCTGAAGCGCATCCGCGTATCGACGCGTTTCGATATCTTCGCGTTCAAGTGCAGCTGCACGCGCAAAGTACAAACGCACAAGGTCCGCAACGATTTCGTCCATCTCAGGACGCTTTGCCACTGCTTGCTCCAGTAGGAGAACCGACTCAGATTCAAGGCGGGTCACCTCAGCCAGATCTTCACTTGTGAATTCCCGGTCAAGAAATTGATAACTTTGAAGCATTTTGGCGTACGTTCTTGATAACTGCAGGCGGGCAAGAATACCGATAGGTGCTTTTTCGGAGGCGATATCTTGGAACTCTGGGTCACTTTCAATCGCCTTTTTGTAGTGTTCAACCGCTTGCTCGAGCTGCCTGTTCCCGTGATAGAGAACACCCAGGAGATAGTGTGCCTCAGCGTTGCTTGGGTTACTCTCAATCACGGCAAGAAATTCTTCCGTCGCTTGCGCCAATAATGTGTCGTCTAAGGCTTCATCGCTAAGGAGTTTGCCGCGTAAGAGACGCACATTGGGATGATCCGGTTGAATACGTGCTGCATGCTCCAAACGTGCCCTTGCATCTTTCGCCCAATTGCTCCGCGAATAAATTTCCGAGATGCGGAGATTCGCGTGCAAACCGACCTCAGCACTTGTCCGGGACTCGCCCTTTATTGAGATAACTTGTTCCTTTTCAGCAGTTTCTAATGCCTGTAATGCGCGCCAATAGAGGAGCGCGGCATCGACGAGGTCCTCCTGCGCAAAAAGGGTGTCTGCTTTCTCAATGAAGTCACCCACCTGTGATATAGGTGGCGATTCGAGTTCGGCACTCCCTCGCCGGATATAGAGTGATGCAAGTACAACAAAGCCGACTACCGCCAGTACCTCTGCATAAATAAGCCAACTGCGTAAGGAAAATAGGGATTTTGCGTTGGATGACATACGAACTCCTTTTCCTTGAACGGAAACACAAAATTATGGAAATGTCCTTCAATCCGATAACCAAACTATACGCTACTGTCTACCTTTCTCAACCTCATCAAGGATACCGAACATCTTCTCAGCATCGACAAAACCGGTAAACCGGCCAAGAGTGACACCCTCGGCATCCGTGAAAATGACGACCGGTAATCCGGGGATCTGATACTTCTCGGTGAGTGCCTTCGTCGTTTCGGAGGTGCGGGTGAAATCAAGTTTGACATTAACATAGTCATCAAGTCTCGCTGCGACAGCAGGATCCGAGTATGTCTGGTGATCCAGTTCGTTACACGCTGCACACCAAGAGGCATAAAAATCGAGCATCACAAGTTTATTTTCGCGTTTGGCGATTTCAAATCCTTCTGCTTCGTCGTAAACCCAATTCAGTTGCGGTCCGGCCGGTTGTTGAATCCCACCGACAAACATATAGGCACCAATGACTGCGAGCAAGAGACCGCACGCTTTCTGGAATTTCACACGTGCGGGGATACCGCTGAAACGCTGTGTCAACTTACCGAGCCATAAACCGACAAGCACTAAACCGGCAGCGATAGCAAAAAATGGCAGCGAATTCTGGAGGAAATTCTGCAACACGGGAAACACATCCTTAAGAAAATAGAGTGCCATCGTAATAATAGCGATGCCGAAGATGTTTTCCAAGATATACATCCAACCGCCTGAACGTGGCAGGGCAGAGAGTAAGCCAGAGAACGTGCCGATACCGATAAAGAGTAGCCCCATTCCGAGCGCATAAGTGAACATGAGCCAGAATCCGAGGAACAAGCTTCCCGTTGTTGCTATATACGTTAGCACGACCGCTAACGCCGGTCCTGTGCAAGGCGCTGCGATCACACCTGCGACCGTTCCCATGGCGAATGCGCCGGCAAATCCGGCGCCGCCAACGGTGTTCAGACGGTTCTGCACTGCGGACGGCAACCGAATTTCAAAAACACCAAACATTGACAATCCAAGGGTAACAAGAATTAAACTGATGAAACTGACAACCCACGGGTTCGCCATTATCTGACCGAAGACCGCTCCCGTTGAAGCAACCGCCACGCCCAAAATTGCATACATAACAACAATGCCGATGACATACACAACAGAGAGTAGAAAAGATTTGAATAGACCGGCAGACTCGTTGGCACCGAAAATAGAAACGGTAATCGGTATGAGTGGGTAAACACATGGGGTCAGGCTGGTCAATATCCCGCCAGCAAACACGAGTAAAAACGCCAGCCAGACCTGTCCACCGGAGAGGGCACGCTGGAGACTCCCTTCGTCGCCAGTAGTCCCCAACGGTGCCCCGAATTCAATATCAGCGAAGATTGCTTCATTAATACGTTGAACCGTATCCTCTATACCGACAACTTCAATAGGTACTGAAAAATTGAGGGTTTCAGGTAACAGACACTGCTCATCGTCACACGCCTGATACTGGAGTTGAAAATCCAACGTACTGGATCCAATTGGAGCTGTCTGGCTTAAGTCGGCTTGGACACCGATAGTGATGGTATCATGATAGACTGGTGCCTCGCCGATTGATCCGAGTTTTAGCACTTCACCTGCCGGATATACACCTTCCCCAAAAGCGAGATACGCTACTTCAGGTGGGGTTATCTCAGTCGCGATAAACCCTTCCTTCGCTGGGTTGGCATTGACGTGCCACCCTTTGGCAATCTCTACAACGATAGCAATCTCGAATTGGCTCCCGGGTTGTACCTTGTCAAGTGAGAGGTATCCTTTCGCGGCGAGTTTCTCGACAGGTGCTTTTTCACCAAGCCCGAAATCTGCGAACTGTGCTTGTGTGCGAACCGGGAAAATTATTGCAATAAGCGTTAACAGGCTCCAGAATAGATATTGATGACGTTTGACGGTCTTCAACATACGTAAATCCTCCTCAACTATCTCGGTTCGAGTACAACGCATGGCAGAATCATCTCTTCAAGTGAAACGCCACCGTGTTGGAAGCTGCCTTGGAATATTTCCTTATAGACGTTGAACTGCCTATCATAAACAAAATAGTAGTCTTCTTTAGCGAGCACATAGTTCATCCGTGTGGATTCGCCGGGTAAGCGATACGCCTCTGGGTCTTCTATGATCCACCCCGTTTCAGGTGTACACGAGATGTTTCTGCCCTCTTTAAACCGAAGCCCGGTAGTGAGTTCGGCTTGGCTTGAAATCTTCGCAGCATTTTGACAAAGTAAGGAACCGTGATCAGATGTTAAGATGACAGTTATATCGCGTTCCGCTGCAATTCTGAATATTTCATAGAGCCTCGAATGCTGAAACCACGCGTGAACGAGCGTCCGGAATGCCGCTTCATCGGGAATCATCTGCCGAAGCAGGTCCACTTCATACCGGGTATGGGTCAGCATATCCAAGAAATCGACAACGAGTGCTGATAAACTAATCCTATCTGCGATGCTCAGCCAATGCAGGTATTGCATCTCCCCCCGCACATCAAAAATTTTGAAGTAGTGCGGAGGCGGTTTGAGAGATATACCGTGCCGCTCAAATTGCAAACGCAGGAGTTGTTTCTCATAGCGATTGATGCTCGTGTGCGTGTTATCTGGTTCAGCGTACAGGTCTGGATATCTTTCAGCAAGCTCAAGTGGAAACAATCCACTAAAAATAGCGTTCCGGGCATAACGTGTCGCCGTGGGCAGAATGGCATAATAATAATCCGTCTTTATGTCAAAGAGAGGATAAAGCAGCGGCTCAATTTTCAGCCAATGGTCCAGCCGCATACAATCCATAACGATAAATAGCACCTGTTTCCCTGCCTGAATTTCAGGGATGACATATCTGTAAAAGACATCTACGGACAAGGTTGGCGACGCTTTACCCACAAGCCAATGCTTATAGTTATCCTGAATATAGTTCCCGAACGCGGCGTTTGCTTCACGTTTCTCCATTTCATGGATAGTTTTAAGTTCGTCAACATTATGGAGCGTATCAAGCCGTAAATCCCATTCAACGAGGCGAACGTAAGTATCTACCCATGTTTGCCAATCACTATCGACATTGCGCTCTCGCATTTTCCCACCGGCAACGGTTGTCCGGTTAAAGTTTTGGACGTATGCTTGCGGTGTATATGCTTCCCGAACGCCCTGTTTTTCAAGCAAAAAGGCAAGTGAGAAGACCAACTGTTTTGAAGAAGCTTCGACCTGAGCATTCTCTGGTATCATGAAGATATTGCCAACATTATAAAGGCTTGCTTGCTGCATGATTTCCTGTCGATTCTCATGCGTTAGGAGCATGATCGGAATATGTGCATCCACATCTCGGATACGTGCAAGCAAATTATCCTCTTGCATCGCTGCATCATAATTCAATAGCGCAGCGTGATATGTCTCGTCGGCAAGTAAAGCAATACCTTCAGCACCGGTGCCCGCTAAGGATACATCGTATCCTTCATACTCGAAAAAACGAACATACGGTTTTGGTGCTATACCTTTCCGTTTTTCAGGATATGAATCGTTAGATCGTCCGTCAGGTTGCTCTTCACCCTTTATTTGATTATCAATCCACAGGATCCTCCATCTTTTTTCTCTCATGTTATCCCCTTTTGGCGCGGCTTGCAAGCCAAAATTCGCTTAGCAAAGCACAACATAGGCTTGCAATGTGTGCCTATATCTCAATCAAATGGGCAATCCGTCGCTTGCCCGATATTTTCGGGGTGAGCATCGTGAATCTTCAACAAAAAACAGAGCAAAACTAAATACCAGAGACAAACCTCCCCGGGTTCAATAAACTCCGCGCATCAAACCTATCTTTAACCTGTTTCATTAAACCGAGCGTGTCTCCGACGGGCCCCCAAACGTCAATATGCTGTTTAAGTTCAGGTGGTGCAGCTTCTACGATAAGGTTTCCCTGCGCCTCCATTGCCGATTGACGCAGCTGCGTTAGCGTATTCGCAAGCCCGTCGAAATCAGTATCCGACGTAACAGGCATAGAAAGATACAATATGCCGCTTCCAAGGAGTGCCATTACTTGGACATCAGGCGCCCAAGTTGCGTCCATAATGTGTGCAGCACATTCGGCGATACCGGTGCGTTTCAGGTTTAACTTAGCAATTACGCGCTCGGTATCCGTATCCGTCGCGGGGAATTCTCGAATAGCTTCCTGCAGGCGCGCTCGCGATTCGCCTTCAGTAATTGTGACACCCAATGCCCCGTTTTGTTCCATAATTCCTCGACACTCCGTCAATTGCCACGCCACGGTTTCGGGATCGCCACCGAACCCGACCATCAGCGCCGGTCTTTCCGTATCCGTTGCTGTACCAACAAAATCAGAATTTATGGATAGATTTACAAACATCGGAAGTATCTGCGAACCGATAATGCTTAAGCCGGTGTCAATTGCACCCTGAACGTTCTGAAAGTCTGCTACAAGTATCGCCTCATGTGCTGGTATGGGTGCCAACTTGAGCGTCACTTCGGTGATGATGCCGAGCGTTCCAAAAGCACCGATATAGAGTTTGTTAAGATCATAACCTGCAACATTTTTCACCACTTTACCACCGCTCTTGACGACAGTACCGTTCGCGTGAACGACTCGTAAGCCCAAGACTTGGTTTCGGGCCGCTCCGTGTTGAAGACGGAGCGAACCACTTGCATTTGTTGCGACAATCCCACCGAGGGTGCATCGATCCGTATAGGGCGGATCCAACGCAAGATACTGTCGATGTTGTGCCAACACAGCTTGCAAGGCAGCTAAAGGGATACCGGCTTCCACAGTGACGGTTAGATCCGCGGGTTCATATTCTACCACACTGTTCAGGCGGGTTGTCGCCAGCACGATATCTACTTTTTGTGGCAGGTTCCCGATGCCGAGCTTTGTGCCTGCACCCGCAGGCATAACCGATAAGTCTTTTTTTGAGGCAAATTGGAGTACCTCTTGCATCTCCTGAACAGATGCCGGCAAAACGACTGCCTTCGGAATATGTCCATCAAAAGTGTAAGCGGCACTCTGCGCCTCTGGCCGGATCCCGGATTCTCCAACAATGTGCTTAAGCTCATCGTGCAGTGCACGTGAATGTTCCATATATCTCGGTTTCTCCATCGCGATTCAGAAACTCCCCACTGCATCGGGTTGCAAACCCAGTTTCGCGTAAGATTCGGCAGTCGGGAAAATTTTTCCAGGATTGCAGAGACCTGTCGGATTAAAAATTTCTTTGACCGTTGCCATCACCTGTAAATCGGCAGGACTGAAAATGAGGGGCATATAATCCATCTTTTCAACGCCGATGCCGTGCTCGCCTGTGATTGTGCCACCGACCTCGGCACATACAGAGAGAATCTCCATGTTAACATGCTCCACCCGCTCACACTGGTCTGCGTCGCGTTCGTTAAAGAGGACAATGGGATGGATATTGCCATCGCCTGCGTGGAAGACATTCGCGATCGGAATCTGATACTTCTCGGAGATTTCAGAGATCCGTCGTAGCACTTTCGGCAGCGTCGTCCGTGGCACGACTCCATCTTGGGTGATATAGTTCGGTGCGAGTCGTCCGAATGAACCGAACGCACTTTTCCGCGCTTTCCAAAGCTGCTGTCTTTCTGCCTCATCCTTGGCGTAATCGACCTTCCGCGCATTGTGTTGCTTAAAGATTTTCAGAATCTGATCGGTTTGGTTCTGCATACCGGCTTTAATGCCATCAAGTTCCACAATCAAGATGGCTTCAGCGTCAAGCGGAAAACCGAATTGGAAAGCCTCCTCCAAAGCACGGATAACGAGGCTATCCATCATTTCGAGTGCAGCCGGGATAATACCTTCACCGATAATCGTTGAAACAGCGTTTGAAGCATCGTCCATCGTTTCAAAAACAGCGAGTGCGGTCTGGTAGGCTTGCGGATTGCGGGTGAGACGAACGACGGCTTTCGTCACGATGCCGAATGTGCCTTCAGAACCGATCATCACGCCACGTAGGTCGTAGCCGGGTGTTTCCTCAACGGTTCCGCCCAATTCAATAATTTCACCATCGGGTAAAACAACTTCTAATCCGAGCACATGGTCAGACGTGACCCCGTATTTCAAGGTATGCGGTCCGCCGGAATTTTCGGCGATATTCCCACCTATTGTGCACGCCTTCTGGCTTGACGGATCGGGGGCGTAGTGATAGCCCTGGCTTTGCACAGCTTGTGTTAGCAAGAGGTTCACGACCCCCGGTTCAACGACTGCCCGTTCGTTTTTAAGATCTATCTCTAAAATACAATCCATCCGATTGAGAGCAATGATAATCCCGCCTTGAACAGAGAGCATACCACCGCTTAAACCTGTCCCACCGCCGCGTGCAATAAACGGCGTGTCGTACGTGTTCGCCAACTTTACAATATCCGACACCTGTTTCGCTGTATCCGCGAAGACGACTACATCCGGCATTGCCTTAAAAGAAGGCGCGGCATCACATTCATATACAGACAGCGCAGTTGCATCTGTTAAAACATTTTTAGGACCGAGGCGTTCAGAGAGTTCAGCAATAAGTTGTTCTTTCTGGTGCATAGTCTATTTCCTCTGGAGGCATAATTTTTTAATTGACGACTTCATATTAGATTACCACATTTCGGCGAAACTTGCAAGCCAAAACTGTTCATTTGTTCATTAAAGGCAATCGGATGTCCAACCCGAAATGTAATGAATGAACCCCAAATTTTCTCTTTGCGCGTGCAGCATTTAACGTGCTATAATAGTGACACTTTACACAATTCGCGAAGATTTAATTGCCAGAACCTCCAAAGTAAAGGAGATAAAGATGCGAAAACTGATATTGATGTTGGCACTCGCCTATTCAATCGCTTGGATGCTGCCACAAGTCAGCATCGCGAAAATTGATCCAGAAACGGCTGTCGGCGTTTGGCTGTTCGACGAAGGTGCCGGCAACGACACGAAAGATGCCTCTGGAAACGACCATGACGGCAAAATCAACGGTGCGAAATGGAAAGACGGTAAATTCGGAAAGGCACTTGAGTTTGATGGTGGTCAATGGGTCTCAATTGATTCAACGCCGGAATTACAGGCTGGCGAGGAACTTACCATGATGGCATGGTTTTTTGCTACGGATATTGGCGATTGGCGGCAACTCATTGCAAAAAGCGACGAGTATCTGTTACGTATAGACCCACCACAGGAAGGTAACGACTTGTGCTAATTAATGTTGTAAGCATAGATATATCCTTATGCGAGAACGAGGTCTTTGAGTTTCATCAAGGGGCGTCCGAGACATTGATTCACGAAAGCACCTAGCAGACAACTGCCGAACTTATTGCTCATACGCGTCAGCAACCCCCAATGCTTCAACGCACGCACACGAGACACATGAAACTGGTCTGTCAACTGACCGATGGTCGTCTCAATGCGGCGACGTATCCGCACTTGAAGTTTACGAAACTCATCGGGATATTGTCGCTTCTGATTGCGTTTGAGCGTCGGTAATAAGACGCTCCCTTCGGTCTCCATGAGTTCTGTCTGAAGGTCTTCAGAGATATAACCTTTATCGCCAAGAAGAATCGGATACTCGCCCTGCTCCGCAAGATGCCGAAGAACCTCTCGGTCATCTGTATTCGCAGCGGTCATACAGAAGTCAACAGGAACACCGATACCTGTCGTTATCAGGCTGCAGCGAAAACCGAAAAACGTTCCAAGACCTTTCGTTGCACAGTGTCCATAAGTCGCATAAGTTCCGGTGCCATCTGCCCACTTGAAATCAGACTTTGAAGTATTCGCACGCTTGAAATCGCAGACAGGGACTGGAAAAGAATCCACGATAAAGACTTCTGTCTTCGGTAAGTAGGTCGTCAAAGCACGACGGATCACTTCACTCGCGGCACAAAGATTTCTCCGTCGGCGATTGAAACGCGAACGCTCCGGTAAGTTCGGAAAGACGGTTTTCAGTTCTGCCTTGATCCGTTGATACCCTTTGTTCTCGCTGTCTTCACCGATGTATTCAAGCAACCATGCGACTGTGAGGATATCGGCATCTTGGGAGTCGGGGTTGCGTCCCGGACGGCGTGCTTCGGCATTCGGGAAGTGGGTATCATAAAGTGTTTTCATGATCTTCTGGAAGACCCGCGCAACCCGACGGAGGGTGCGCGGTTGATTTTTCAGTTGCAAAGCATAACGTTGTAAAGTAAACTGTAAGTCCATCCTTATGTCTCCTTTTGTTTAGTGACTTATAGGATAACATAAGGATGGAACAAAAACAATGAGCACAACGCCTTAATTATGTGAAAAAATATATTACAATTAGTTATTTAGCACAACCCGTGAAGGTAATAAGATGTCATCATTTGTCAAGCCTGGAGGTAGCTGGGAACCGAGAGCCTCCGCAAGTGTCCCGGATGAAGATACGTGGATTCACTTCGCAGCAACCTACGACAGCAATGCCAAAAACGAGCATCTCGTTGTGTACGTGAATGGTGAACGTGCAGGCGCGAGCACACGTCCTGGAGATATTGCTGTAACAGCAAACGCTGTCGAGATCGGTAGATGGGGCGGTGGTTCATACTTTGTCGGTATTATTGATGAAGCCGCTATTTTCAACACCGTTCTCAGCGAAGATGACATAAAAGCCATCGCGGACAACGGGTTAGCTAAAGCACTCGGCGGGTTGGCTGTTGCACCGACGAACAAACTCGCAACAACTTGGGCAACCCTGAAAGCAGACCGCTAACCTATAATCAAGGGAATGCGTTGTCTTGTAATCTCAATATTTCTGTTAAGTCCTCTCTGTTTCTTGTTAACTATAACATCACGTGACATGGTATAATGACTAAAACCAAAAGGAGGAAATAATGCGAATTACGATTCTCGTATGCGGAATCCTGATACTCTGCCTCGCCCAGATGGTGTCCGCGGGTGTATGGACAGACCCGTTTGATGGCAATGAACTCCTCGATGAGTGGGAATTTCGCGATTATCGCGACGAAGTTACGGAATTTGAAGTCAAAGATGGCTTCCTTCAGATGACCAATCCGAATGGCGGGTGGGGGCATACTACGCCTGACAAGCCCATGGTTGAACGCGAAGTTCCCAAAAGTGCCGCTAAGAATATAACCGTGAGCGGGGTCTTTTCCACCGAACCTGATCAACCGGGAAGTTTCTGGGTCGGTATCTTTCTCTATAGTGATGACGACCTGAACTACGCCTGCTTGCTATTTGGCGGCTCAGCCGGGGATCCCCAAAAAACCTTGATTGGGAGTATGGTCAACGCCAATTGGCAAGACAAGGGACACTTTGACACCAACTTTGATGTGCCAGTCCACCTTAAGATCGTCAAAGAAGACGATGTCTTCTCCGGCTACTACCGAGAGAACGAAAAAGATGAGTGGAAACTCTCTGGTGACAAAACGTGGAACCATAAATTCGATGTAGAACGGGTCGGTATCGGTTTTATGAACAACTGGGGTGGCAAAACAGTTACTTTCTTTGTCGATTCACTCTCTATTGAAGGCGAAGGCATTAAACCCCTTGCTGTCGCACCAGAAGGTAAATTGACAACGGCATGGGGCCGCCTCAAAACAGAGCGATAACCTCAGTGAGATGTCTTCTGTCTGCTTGATATTCCGATCCAAATCATCAAAAGAGACAGAATCTCACCTGATTCATTCGTATATTCAAAACGGGGTGGTGCCAGTACTGCCCCTACAACTCGTTTTCATATTTCATAAAAAACAACAGCCTAAAGAACGTAAGCACAAGGAGAGACGCTACTGCCATGTCCATTCCGAAAATGTCCGTAAACAACCCCGTCTTAGCGAACATGCTGATGATCATTATTATCCTTTTCGGGGGGTACGCATGGATAAACCTACCGCGAGAACTCACACCAGAAATCGCATTACAGACCGCAACTGTCACAACACTATATCCGGGTGCCTCCCCAGAAGAGGTTGAAAAACTTGTCACTGCTCCTATTGAAGATGCTATTGAAGAGAATGTTAATAAAATCAATTTGATGCTTTCCAACTCTTCAGAAGGTAGATCTGTCATCACTGTCGATTTTGAAGAGATGAGCGATCGAGAATTCGATAAAGAGCTTGAAAACTTACGGACTGCCATAGAACAGGTGAATGAACTCCCGGAAGAAATTTTAGAGGATCCACAAGTTTTAGAACTCGATGTTTCGTCCGGTTTTCCGATGTTGACCGTTGTTGTGGGCGGAGATATTTCGGAATCCCAGATGCGGGATATCGCCGAAGATTTAAAGGATGAAATCTTAGACATCAAAAATATTGCGGCTGTCCGCATAGCGGGACTTCGAGAAAGAGAAATTTGGGTTGAAGTGAACCCTGATCGGTTGAAAGCCTATCAACTTCCGATTGCAACAGTTATCACGGCACTCGGTGCAAGTAATTTGAATCTCCCGGCTGGTACCATGGAACTCGGCAATACAGAGTTCATGGTCCGGACCATGGGCGAATTCGCGAACCCAGACACTATCGGCGCGACCATTATCGCCGTTCAACCGACAGGCACCCCACTTCGCCTTAGCGACGTTGCGACTGTTTCCGATACCTACGAAGAGGCACGCACCTTATCACGAACCAATGGCAAACCCTCCATTAGTCTGAGTGTGCAAAAAAAGTCTGAAGGGAACACAATTGCGTTAGTTGCTCAGCTTCGGGAATTGGTTGAAAAACGGAAAAGCGACCTCCCTGAAGGTGCTGAATTAACAGCCGTCAACGACTACTCCGTCATTTTAAAAGAACGGTTAGGTATCTTGGAAACGAACGCTATATTTGGGCTGGTGCTTGTTGTGCTGATGCTACTTGTTTTTATTGGGTGGCGTAATGCCCTGTTTGCTGCGCTTGGTATACCGGTTGCGTTCATGGCGACTTTCTGGTTTATGTCTATCGCGGGCTATTCGCTAAGTGGTGTCTCCCTGTTTGGACTTATTTTGGTCGTCGGCATTGTTGTTGACGATGCGATTGTCGTCATAGAGAACATCTATCGGCACATTGAGGCGGGTGAATCTCCGAAAGTTGCCGCTATTCGCGGTGCGCAAGAGGTCGGATGGCCCGTCCTCGCCGCGAGTTTGACAACGATCTGTGCGTTTGGTCCGCTGATGTTCATGTCTGGAACTGCCGGTCAGTTCATGCGGGTTGTGCCCATCATGGCGATTCTGGTGTTGATCGCTTCTCTGTTTGAAGTTTTCGTAATTTTACCTGCCCACGTCTCTGAGTGGGGGAAAGCTAAACATCGGGAAGGACGTAGCAGACTTGAGAGCTTACGCACCCGATCTCAGGAGGCTTTTACCTTAGGCGTTCGCACCACCGGCTTCTTTGTGTGGTTCGGCATGTTTTTTGACATTATCCGAAGCCGATATGTTAGAATCCTGAAAACAACCATCCGCCATCGGTACGCCTTTGTCGGGAGTGTCCTCTGGATTGGCCTTTTTGCGTGCGTCGGCGCATTTTTTATTCTTGACAAGGAACTCTTCCCCGGTGAAGAGTTCCCTCAATTCTTCGTTCAAGCTGAAATGCCACCCTCCTATGGGATACAGGAGACATCAGAAGTCGTCAAGCAGATTGAAGCCGCTGCGAAGACGTTGCCATCAACCGAAGTTGCCGCGCTTGTCAGTAACATCGGCATTCATACATACAATGCGGGGATGGCCCAAAGTGTTACCTATGGCTCCAATTTCGGTGAGTTAATTGTTGAACTGACACCCAAGCAGGAACGCACTCGAGGTGTGGATGCAATCATCGCTGCCCTGCGGCAGGAAACGGCAACAATTAGTGGGATTGAGGAATTGAATTTTGTTGTACCAGAAGGGGGTCCCCCGCAAGGACAAGACGTGGACGTTAAAGTAAAGGGACCGCAGTTCAATCAACTTATAGCACTTGCTGATGTGCTTAAAGAAAGACTCCATCAGATGGACGGTGTTTACGATATTCAAGACGACTTTCGTATCGGCAAATCTGAACTCCGTATCTATCTGAAACCGGAGAAAGCACATCAATACGGATTAACAACATTTCAAATTGCCCAAACCGTCAGGACTGCTATTGAAGGTGCTAAAGCCACTACCTACCGTGAAGCGGATGAGGCAATTGATGTTGTGGTCAAATACGAGGAAGATACCCTAAAAAATCTCGCAGAACTCAACAATCTGTTAATCGCAACTCCCATGGGTGCTATTGTCCCACTCAAGGATGTTGCTGACATCACAGAAGAGAAAGGATATTCTGATATCCGTCGATTCGATGGAGAACGCGCAATTACAGTTTATGCCTCCGTCGATAGACAGAAAACAACGCCTTTTGAAGCGACTCAGGCGTTAAAGCGTACATTTGCTGATGTTGAATCCCTATACCCGGGATACCAACTCGATTTTCGAGGCGTTTTCGATGAGATTATAGAATCTTTTTCGGAGTTGTGGAAATTGTTTATTGTCGGGTTATTGCTCATCTATGTCGTATTAGGTGCACAATTCAAATCGTTTATACAGCCGGTTGTCATTATGTTTGCTGTTCCATTTGGTATGATCGGTGCCATGGTCGGACTCCTCCTTTCCAATGCAACGCTCAGCATCGTCGCAATGTTTGGCATCGTCGCCCTCTCAGGAATTGTGGTGAATGATTCGATTGTGCTCATCGACTTCATCAACAAATACCGGGAGCGCGGCTACAACAAGTGGTACGCTATCCTGAAAGGTGGTAGCATCCGACTCCGTCCGATTATTCTCACCTCGTTGACGACAATTTTCGGACTCATTCCGATGGCGATCGGTCTCGGTGGTAAATCGCCTATCTGGATGCCGATGGCGTATACAATCATCTTCGGGCTTGCGCTGGCAACCACAATGACGCTGTTTGTGATGCCAGCGCTTTACGCGATTACAACAGACTTACGCGGTCTCGTTCTGAGAAATCCGGAGGCACGGTTCCAAACCGTTTCAGATGAGGACCTGTTAGGAGAAGCAGTCCCGGCTGACGATTAAGTGGAATGACAAGGCGAGGTTTTCTGACCTCGCCTTATACACTTTTGCTCCTTGTAGACGAATATTTTCGGGTTAACCCTAAATCCGAAATCCGACACAGGAGAATCCGATTACCATGTCCATCCCGAAGATATCCGTAAACAATCCTGTCTTAGCGAACATGTTGATGATGATCATCATCGTTTTTGGGTTGTACGCATGGATGCACCTACCGCGGGAACTCACCCCAGAAGTCTCCGTACAGAGCGCAGTTGTGTCAACACTCTATCCGGGAGCGTCCCCAGAGGAAGTTGAAAAGCTTGTCACTGCTCCTATTGAAGATGCGATTGAGGAGAACGTCAACAAAGTTGACCTCTTGTTTTCCACCTCTTCAGAGGGGCGTTCTGTTATCTTTGTCGATTTCGAGGAGATAAGCGACCGGGATTTTGACAAGGAACTTGAAAACCTACGCACCACTGTTGAGCAGGTAAATGAGTTGCCAGAGGAGATTTTAGGTGATCCGAGGGTCCAAGAATTTGATACCTCATTTGGTTTTCCTATTTTGACGATTGTTGTAGGTGGAAATATTGGGGAAACGCAGATGCGGGATATTGCTGAAAATCTCAAAAATGAGATCTCGGACATCAAAAACATTGCCTCTGTCCGAATGGCAGGGCTCCGTGAGAGGGAAATATGGATTGAGGTGAACCCGGATCAATTGAAGGCGTATCGACTCCCAATTTCAGCGGTCATTACTGCGCTGGGAACAAACAACTTGAATCTCCCCGCCGGCACAATGGAACTGGGCGGCACAGAATTCATGATCCGAACGATGGGGGAATTCACCGATGTGGACACTATTGGCGAAACTCTCATCACTGTTCAGCCAATAGGTACACTTCTCCGTCTGAAAGATGTTGCAACGATCTCTGACACCTACGAGGCGGTGCGAACGCTATCGCGAATTGATGGACAACCTTCGATTAGCCTGAGTGTGCAAAAGAAGACTGAGGGAAACACAATTGCATTAGTTGCTAAACTTCGAGAATTAGTCGACAATCGGAGAACGGATCTCCCTGAAGGTGCTGAGTTGACGGTTGTTAATGACTATTCCGTTGTTCTCAAAGAACGATTGGGAATTCTTGAAACAAATGCCTTTTTCGGTTTGGTGCTTGTTGTGCTAATGCTCCTTCTCTTTATTGGATGGCGGAATGCCTTATTTGCGGCACTCGGCATACCAGTTGCCTTCATGGCAACATTTTGGTTTATGTCCATTGCGGGTTATACGCTAAATGGTGTTGCCCTATTTGGGCTTATTTTAGTCGTAGGGATCGTCGTTGATGATGCTATTGTTGTCATAGAAAATATCTATCGGCATATTGAGTCTGGAATATCTCCAAAAGTTGCCGCTATCCGCGGTGCAGAAGAGGTCGGTTGGCCCGTTGTAGCGGCAAGCTTGACGACAATCTGTGCTTTTGGACCGTTGATGTTTATGTCTGGTGTTACTGGACAGTTTATGCGGATCGTGCCGGTTATGGCGATTCTGGTGTTGATAGCATCTCTTTTTGAAGTCTTCGTAATTTTACCTGCACACATCGCTGAATGGGGAAGACCGAAAATTCGCACAGGACGCAGTAGGCTTGAAAACCTCCGAACCGAGTCTCCGAGGGGTTTCACCCTCGGTGTCCGAATTGTCGGCTTTTTCGTGTGGTTTGCCATGTTTTTTGAATTAATTCGGAACCGATATGTTAGAATCCTGAAAATCACCATTCGATACCGATATGCGTTTGTAGGTAGTGTCCTCTTCTTCGGATTGGTTGCCTGCATCGGGGCATTTTTTGTTCTTGACAAGGAACTCTTCCCTGGTGAAGAGTTCCCACAATTTTATGTCAAAGCCGAGATGCCACCTTCCTACGGAATACAGGAAACAACAGAAGTCATTGTCCAAATTGAAGAGATGGCTAAAAGACTTCCATCAACTGAAGTTGATGCGGTCGTCAGCAATGTCGGTTTACACACATTTATGTCAGGTTTAGTCAGAAGAAGTGTTACCTACGGCTCAAATTTAGGGGAGGTCATCGTCGAGCTCACACCAAAGCAAGAACGCACCCGAGGTGTAGATGAGATCATCGCAGAACTACGGACGAAAACCGCCACAATTAGTGGAATTGAGCGGCTGAGTTTTGTCACACAGGAAGGCGGTGCCCCACAAGTAGCAGATGTGCGAGTCAAAGTAAAAGGACCGAGATTTGAGAATCTGATTGAACTCGCTGGGGTTCTTAAGACAACCTTATCTCAGATAGATGGCGTTTACGATATCCGAGATGACTTCAGCATCGGAAAATCTGAACTGCACATCTACTTGAATCAGGAGAAAGCATATCAATATGGATTAACGACGTTTCAGGTTGCACAAACCGTTCGGACAGCGATTGACGGGGCTAAAGTTACAACCTATCGTGAAGCAGACGAGGCGATTAATGTCATCGTCAAATACGAGGAAGACGCACTTACAAATCTTGCTGAACTTAATAATCTCTTGATTGCGACACCCACCGGTGCTATTGTTCCACTCAAGGATGTTGCGGACATCGTGGTGGAAAAGGGATACGCAGATATCCATCGATTCGATGGTGAACGGGCAATTACGGTTTATGCATCGGTAGATAGACAGAAAACAACGCCTTTTGAAGTGAATCAGGCGTTAACGAGTGCCTTTGCCAATGTGGAATCCTTGTACCCAAGATACCAACTCGATTTTCGAGGCGTTTTTGATGAAATTACAGAATCCTTTTCCGAGTTGTGGAAGTTGTTCATTGTTGGGCTATTGCTAATCTATGTCGTATTGGGTGCACAATTCAGGTCGTTTATACAACCGATTATCATTATGTTTGCTGTTCCGTTTGGTATGATCGGTGCGATGGTAGGACTCCTACTTTCCGATGCGACACTTAGCATCGTCGCTATGTTTGGTATTGTCGCGCTCTCAGGGATCGTGGTGAATGATTCCATTGTGCTCATCGACTTCATCAACAAGTACCGAGAAAACGGTTATAACAAATGGTATGCGATCCTGAAAGGCGGCAGCATCCGACTGCGCCCAATTATTCTCACCTCATTAACGACAATCTTCGGACTCATTCCGATGGCGATCGGTCTCGGTGGTAAATCGCCTATATGGATGCCGATGGCGTATACGATCATTTTCGGACTCGCCGTTGCAACATTGATGACGCTGTTCGTGATGCCGGGATTATATGCCATCACAACGGACCTTCGTAGACTCGTCTTGAAAGACCCGGAAGGACGTTTCCGAACTGTTTCAGATGAAGAACTGCTCGGTGCTTCAATCCGTGCTGATGATTAACAAAAAGTGTAGAGTGAGATTTCCGAACTCCGCTCTACTTAAAAAAAAAGGATAAGGAATTAACATGAAAATTGCTTTTATCGGTGTTGGTGGCATTGCTGGCAACTACCGCCGGAGTCTCAAACAACTTGAACGTCCCATTGCAGCGGTCTGCGATATAAACGCTGAACGCGTGGCAACAATCGCTGCTGAAGAAAATGCGACAGCATACACTGACCATAGTGAGATGCTACAGAAAGAAAAACCTGATGTCGTGTTTACCTGTATCCCACCGGGTGCACATACGACACAGGTTGCGGATGCAGCAGCATCTGGCGCGGCACTTTTCGTCGCCAAACCCGTCGCCCAAGATTTGGAAACCGCTCAACGTGCCCGTGATGCTATAGATGCTGCAGGCATCATCAATCAAGTCGGTTATATGGCGCGGTATAGTGATATTACGGCGAAAGCGAAGGAATTAGTTGGTGATCAGAAACTTACGATGGGGATTGGACGGTTTCTCACAAGGATGGGTGCGAATCACCCGTGGTGGGGAAAATATGACGTATCACGCGGACAGATGGTAGAGCAGACTACGCACGTCTTTGACCTCATCCGCTACTTCCTCGGTGATGTCGTAAGTGTTCATGCGTCCGGGATCAAGGGGGTTTCCGACGGAATCGCTGATTTCGAGGAGTGCACCGTTTGCAACATGCAGTTTGAGAGTGGCGCGGTAGGCAGCATTACGAGTACCTGTGTCGCCCGCGCACACGACAGTTTCGCTACCGAATTAGTCGGCGACGACCTCTATCTCAAACTCACACATGATCTTGGGTTGCGCGGTCAGATTGGTGGTGAAGGGATTGACTATACTGGGACGGAAGCGGGTTATTTCCGACAGGTTGAGCAGTTTATTAACGCCGTTGAGGCAAATGATCAGGGGTTAGTACTCTCCTCTTATGCCGATGCTGCGAAGAGCTTTGCTGTCACCCTCGCTGCGAACCGTTCATTGGAAACCGGACAGGTTGAACAGGTTGCTAAGTGACGAAGTTGAGGATACGAGTTTTAGAAAGATACGTCAATCAAAAAATGAGTTTCCTCATTTTTTGATTGACGATTTTTCGTGTATATGTTATTCTTGTTATAGTTCAAAAATGATGCAGCGAGATTCAGAGAATATTTTGCTAACTCTATCATTATTATTTCGTTCACATCCTCACATAGTTTACTATGCTATAAGGAGCAAAGTCATGTTGAAATCTATTTTCTGTTTATCAACCTTTTTGTGTGTGGTAACATTACCCGCGTTTGCTAATTTAACAGAGCAAGACCTCACAGCCATAAGCGTAATTGTTAACAAGGCAACCAGGCCTATCCAAACTGACATAGCACGGATACATGGTAAGCTTGAGAGCGTTGATAAACAATTCGAGAGCGTTGATAAACAAATCACACATGCAACAAATGTCACATACGGGTTAATAGCTCTTATTGTAGTAGCCGTAGGTGTCCCACCAGCTATCATCGCGTGGCGTGTCAGAAAGGATGGCGCATCAAATGAACAGATTGCAGCACTCATAAAGGCACAAGAGAAGCAGACTGCAGCACCCACTCAGGAAATTAAGCACTCACACAGAAAATTGAAGCACTCACAGGAGAAATAGAATATCTCAGAGAAAAAGTGTATCGCTACTTCAATGATTAAAACGACAATCTGATTTCTTGTTGTAAGTTGCAAGGGGTGTAGGTGTAAGGACCTGGTCTGTAGGTACAAGTCGGTAGCATATAAGGACCTTCAGGGTCTGTGTCTAACATTGGCATCTCTCTTGAAAATTGCAAGTATATTACACCCTCAATTTCGCATGTCGTCCGGAAATTGTCTGCTGTTAGAAAAACGTCAAATATGACTTTCCAACAATTTCACGCCATAATAGGACTGCAAGTTCGCGGGCGTGGTAATCTCCCCACATGGATGCTTCTCCGCACGGAATCTTTCGACCCTCCGGCACATAATCCCACCCATTTGGACGGTGATACACTGAGTGCAATAGCAACCCTTGATGTGAATTGGATTCCGAGAGATACGGTTCGGTGAAAAGCGTCTTGGCGACTGTTAAGCCTGCTTGATAATAGGAATTTCCTGCGTCTGTTTCACCGTGCTTTTTGAGGTAGTTTCCGAGTCGGATTAACCCTTGCGCTGCAATCGCTGCGGCGGAACTGTCCACTGGTTCAAGATCGTTATACGGATCCGCGGGGACTGCGAAATAATCACCGAGTTCGGCTAAACCGGGGGCACCGGTATCCCAATACGGAATTCCGTTTTGCGCTGTGTTCTCAATGTAAAAATCGGCGGTGGCTTCCGCGGCCTTGCGCATGTGTGCTGTTGCCAAGTCGGACCCACCGAAAGGTTCAAGATCCTCTTCAGACAGTGTATCAAAGAATTCAAGCTGCTCGGCGTAGCCTGTAATAATCCACGCAAGCCCTCGCGTCCACGTTGTAAAGGGTGAATATCCCTGTTGTGTGCTGGGACAACGGTAGTTTCCATCGTTCGTATTGAAGATCGATTCATGCACCACCCGTCCACGTAGGTCGTAGGCATCACGTCCTTCGCCGTAATAGACGTTATAATTTGCTGTCGTCTGTGAATGCTGAAGCAAGCGTTCCAATAGATTAACAGCGACATCACCTTCATCCATCAGCACTGCGCCGAGGGTATGCCCAAGTCCTAAAACCCGCAGAGAACGGATCGTGTCTGAAAAGAGCGAATGGGGTCCGTTGAAAGAGGCTATATATCCTGTGCCATCTTTAATTCGGGTCCAGCGACTCGCTTGTACGGCGGCGGAGGCTTTGAGTGCGAGTTCATAGAAGTGCATCTCGTTATCGTCCGATGGAATGACGCCTTCTCGCATAAGGCGACGGAGATTGCCGTAGGTGGAGACGTTGTTAAACCCGTGGTCATGTACACCAATGTGTGTAACATGCGGCGCCATCTTTTCAATCGTGTTCCGTCTGCCGATCTCAAGGAACTGTTCATCGCCAGTGGCATCAAATTGGAGGATGGCGGAACCGAATTGGAATCCTTGTGTCCATTCGGTCCAGCCGCGTGTCGTGTAGGTGCCAGCGACGGTAAAGACAGGTGTGCCTTTTTCAGGGGGCCACGTGTCCTCAATAGCTAAAATCTTTTGACCGGAGTATTCAAAAAGCCGCTCAAGCTGCGGCTTCAGGTCGGTGGGACGTAATGAATCGTGTATTTGCATTGGACTATGATTGCCTCCTCAGTTAGACTGTTGGGTTTCGCTATGTCTATTTCTATCAATAAATCATTGAAAAGCGGTATTTTCCTGATAGATTTGAGATTTCTTGGTTATTCACCGCTCTACCCAACCTACGACGGGGACTGTATGTCTTTATAACGCTCACATATCACTTCAATAAGATTCGTTGTGGACTTACCGGGGACGTTTAGCCCGACGACAACCTTGCCGCCGTTTGTCTCAACAACTTCCCTTTCAATGAGTTGTTCGAGTTTATAGTCGCCACCTTTAACGTGGATACTGGGTTTGAGCTCGGAGAGCAGGTCAATCGGTGTCAATTCTGGAAAGATGACGACGTAATCGACACATTCCAAGCCCGCGAGCATCTCTGCGCGTTCTGCTTCAGGCACAAGCGGACGGTTTTCGCCTTTAAGCTGCCGTACCGAGTTATCACTATTGACTGCGACCACAAGCAGATCCCCGAGTTGGCGCGCTGCCTGAAGATACCGGAGATGCCCCAAGTGTAGGACATCAAAACAGCCGTTGGTCGTGACAACAATGTTTCCGTCCGCTTTCGCTTGCTGAAGGATAGACGCAAGTTCGCTCGGAGGATAAATTTTTTGGCTTAACATTTTCTATCTCCAGCGTTTTGACAACGCTACTCCAAATCGCGAAGTGCCTTCTCAATGTCGGCTTTGAGACCAGAACGTACACTCACATGGAGTACACCCCCCCAGAAACCGACTCTGATATATTGGTTATCTTCTTTAACAATTTCAATGCAGTTTTGAAGTCGGTTTCTGCCGCTGAAATACGCCCCAAGTCAGCGTTGGCGACACCTCGGTCATAGTAAAACTCAGGATGATTCGGCTCTAAAATGTTGGTGCTCCTTCAACACTTAGACTCCCTATTTGTACAGTGGCTGCTTTCCCAATTTTCGCAATTTGATCAAGGTCTGGTCGCTTGGAGACTTTTTCGCTTCGCGTCGTTTGGTGTTTGACACTTGCACTACAAGACAATAAAATTCCTACTGAAAGGTATCGTATGAACATCAATACTTTTTTCGTAATTTTCATCTCGATATTTCCTTATCAATGTGGATAGATCGGCTTTGATTGTTAATCTAAACTGCTTTGATGTAATATCACAATACAAAGCGGCAAATTGCGTTAGTTCCAAGCGTTAATAGTCTATCACGCTTTTGACTGTTTGACAAGTTTTTCCGCGTTGCCCAATTCCTGACTTTGTGCTATAATGAAATGGAAATTGCAGTAAAAATCAAATATCAGGAGACAGGAAATGACAGACAAAAAACAAAATACGCATCGTAGACTGCCGATCTGTACCCTCGGAGCGGATGGACACGGCAAAACGACATTGACAGCAGCGATAGCGAAAGTCGTTTCAAGAATTGGGGCGATTCATACAAATGGAGACAGCAATTTTGAAGCGCAACCCCCTATTAACCACCCCATCCGAGAAGGGGTCGGCATCACCTACCGCAGGATAGCCTACGAAACCAGCGGCAAACTTTATACACAAATTGACTGCGAAACACATCTCGATGTTGTCAAAATGTTAATCAGTGGCTCACCGGCAATTCAGGGCGGGATCTGGGTTGTGAATGCAGTTGAGGGGGTCACACGTGATTCTCAAGCACACCTAAATCTCGCGCACCAGATGCACATCCCGACCGTCATCTCCTTTCTCAATACAGGCGGTATTTCAAAAGACGATGAGCTGCTGGACATCTGCCTACAGGAGATGAATGAACTCCTAAGCGAGTGTGGATGGGGGGAAGAAACCGCACCGATAATCGTCGGTGATGCGCAGAAAGCGTTAGACTACAGAGGCACTAATATTACTTCTTCTCAATGGCAACCGATTGTTGACCTCATCTTTGCGATGAATCGCAAAATGCCGGTACCCATGGATACCACACACTTACCACTCATTATGCCAATTCACGAAATTGTTGAGGAAGCAAGGGATCAAGTATCCATACGTGGTGAGATTGTGCAAGGTCAACTCGTCGTCGGTCAAGCGGTAGATATTGTCGGTAAAGGCGATAGGATTAAGACGCGGGTTCTCAGCACAAAGGAGAACGAAGTATCCGTTGAATCCGAACCCGATTGGTTATCTGTTGGACAAGTACTTTGCCCACCGAAAACAATCAAATCGCACTCCGAATTCACTGCGCTCGTCTATCTGCTAACGCAAGAAGAGAGTGGTACACATATCCCGCTCATCGAAAACGACAGACCCGACATCCGTCTTTGGAGTGTTGACATGCCAGCGCACCTAAAACTTCCGGCAGACCTCTCGCTTATGACACCGGGGGATTATGCCCACGTCAATCTTACACTCGATTTGCCGTTAGCCATGGAGGTCGGCACGCGATTTGAGGTGAAGAAGATGGATTCTCGGATTGGTCTCGGCGTTGTGACCAGTGTGGAATGATCTCTTCTGTTAATTAGCGGTGTAGGACGATTTAGGATATAGGGTGGGTTAACGCGCTTGAGCAGTTCCCTATTCGTCAAGTGTGAAGCGAAGCACGCCACGCCCAATGGTTCCCACATAAAGCATTTTCCCATCAACGGCAAGAGAGGTGACACGACTTCGGATCTCTGGCGTAACTTGTTTCCACGTGTTAGAATCGGCTTTCAATTGATACACATGTCGCTCTGGATGTACGTGTATATCCGTGGTGCCGTACACCGTTGTGCCAGCCATAGCGAATCTGTTTATGACGATCGCTCTGCCTTCCTCATCGACTGTCTTGTGCCAGTGAGTGCCATCGCTTGAATATGTGACACCTTTGTCGGTTGCTATATAAACGGTTGAGCCAGCGAAAGCGATTATTTTGAAATGCTCAACAGGAAACGGAAGATTCGCCGTGACCTTGTTCCAAGTATCCGCTTCATCAAATGATTGAAAGAGGTCGCCATTCCGTGTACCGACGTAAACGGTGTGCCCCGATGCAGCGAGTGTTAAACCGCTAGGTATCCAAAAACCGGAAGTATCAGTATCGGCATTGGAACGACCGGTGGGAGTCCGTTTTCCTTCATTTACGAATCCGGTGTCATGCCATTTAGCAGTGCCGGGTTTCCATCTGAAGAGTTTCTGCCTGCGTTCAACATAGTACGCTGTGTCGCTAATAGCAAAGTTTCCTGAACGTGCAAGCGAAAGTGTTGGATTTATTTCATGGAACTGCTTCGTGAGTGCCGCACTTAACTTGTCAAGATCGTAATCCGCGAGGTCTAACGGTTTATCTACCTTGAAATTCTGCTTAGTTTCTTCCGTAAGTGCCTCTCGAAAAGGTACATTTCTTTTATTTAGCCATGCTTGTTCATCTGGTGTGACTTTTTCAAAAGTGGGTATTCCGGGAATAAACATAAATCTGTCGTCCTCAGTGGAGAAGCGATAAAATCGTGAGACCATCTTTTTTTCTTCTCTTGCGTAAGCGGTAGCATTGAATTTTGCCAGAGCTGTAATATCGCCAGGACCAATAGAAAGCAGTGTCCACGATGTACCACCATCGGTTGAACTCACAATGCCATCTGCTGCCTGCGCGTAGAGTCTGCCGTTAGCAGCGATTAAATTCGTGACATCTGTACTCACTATTCCGGTGTTAAATGGATGCCACGATTGACCGCCATCGATTGTACGATGGATGCCAGTTTTGCCGCCTATGTAGAAGGTATTTGCGTCCAGCATTACGACTGGAGGCGGTTCTCGTTGACGTGTCGCGTCGTTTAAATCCAAGGAGGTCCAAGTCTCGCCGGTATCAAGTGAATAGAAGTGTTCCTGCAGGTCTGTCACGATAACCTTTCCTTCTGATGCGAATATCTTGACGTAGCGTCCCACAGAAGCGGAATGTTCATTTTCTATATCCGTGACAACCGAGAATTCAATCACAGATCTGTCTTTAAACTTCTTTTTAGTCTCCAGTTTTTTTCTCAGATCTACGGCATACCACGTATCGCCCAAATCGGTTGAGCGATAAAGTGCCCACCATGCATTACCTACCATTGTCGCTTTAACTTCCGGCCCCACTTGATTCGTAAACTGTTTTCCTACTGCGACATAGAGTCGATGTCTCGCAGCTGCCAAGGCACGGATAGGCTGTTTTTGTCCGCGCATGTCTGCATGCGTAACAACTAATCGTTCCCATGTCCCGGTATCACTATTAAGGCGATAAAGTCCATCATCTGTCCCCGCAAATATCGTGTTTTCTACTGCGGCGAGGGCACGTATTTTCCGATTTTCTAAGCCATCCTTCAGAGGTGTCCATGATTGTCCGCCATCCTCGGAGCGGAAAATTCCGTCAGCGAGCGCAAGATAGATGACGATATCCGTTTCAGGACCAAGCTCTCCATCCGTTATCACTATACCAATAGGGAGGTTTTTCGGATGCGTTCCAAGGGTATTCCAAGTTTCGCCTCTATCCGGAGAAGCCAATACTTCTATATTGGTGGCAAAATACAAGGTATTGCGATGTTCTGTCATCGGCCACCATCCGATTTGGGTATACACTGTGAATGCCTCCGGGGCATCGCTAGTGATAAGTTGCCATCTGTGCTCACCATCTGCGAGCCTATAGAGTCCGGCCGCGGTTCCAGCGTAGATGTCCCGGCGCGTTGTCGCGAAAAGACTAACAACCCTTCCGCCCTCGGGGCCCTTCGTTTGGATCCATTGTGGTTTGGGCGTTGCGATATCAGTTTCGTCGGCTGCAACTGCAGCGAAAAGCGGTGCATCCGGTTTTTGAGCTGCTCCGGGGGTCTTACCGAGGATAGCCGAATTGCCTGCCTGATTCCGAGTCGCGGGCTTTGCCGGTGAGTCTAAGACAAAGAGTGCCTCAATGAGCTCAACGGTCGGTTCCGAGGTAGCATTTAAACTGTACGGTTTCTGGAAACGAGAGAGGTATTGTGTCCCGACTCCGATGAGTAGGAAAACTACGACAGCAGCGGCAGCAGCGCCCCATGGTACTACCGGTTTATTCGCGGAAGGGACAGCGGGTTTGATACGCGAAATTTCCTGCATGATGTTTTCTGTTAGATAAGCCGGCAGTTGGAAACTGCCGAGGTTTTGTCGGAGCATGTCTTCCTCCTTCTTTAAACGATTACGCGCCCGGCTCAGGCGGCTCTTGATGGTATTCTCGGAGACACCGAGAAATTCGCCAATGGCTTCGCATGTCATCTCCCCAAAGTAATAGAGTGTTATCACTGTTCGTTCACTTTCCGGCAATTTTTGCAGGAGCCTCTTGACGATTTCGCGACGAGTTTCATCGGCTTCTGTCGCCTGTTTTTCTGCCATGTATTGGGAATATGTCCCTTGCTCCACTGTGCTAACATCAACAGTCTCTAAGACCTCTATTGACCGTGATTTTTTTTGAAGCCAATCGGAACATAAACGTGTTGCAATAACATAGAGCCAACCAGCAAACAAGTTGTGGTTTTTCAAGGTATCAAGTTTGTGATATGCCTTGAGAAACGCATCTTGTGTAATTTCCTCAGCAATGTGAAAGTCGCCGATTTTACGCCATGCAAGCGCATGAACGCCTTTCTGATACTTTTTTACAAGGAGACCGAATGCGTCTTGATCGCCTTGTAAAACCTGTTGAATGAGTTCAGCATTTTTCTGTTTCATTGCGAGAACCTCTAAAACCGGACTATCTTTTAACTTATAAGTGACGGATTTAAGGTATCAAATAGTTGCATTATTTTGGAAAAGAGGAATCCGGAACAGGAGATTTTTACGAATAGGCGTAATTGAGGCAGCAAGTAAGGCGAAAGTTGGGGTTAATGAAGACAGGACTTAGGCAAACACCATTTGGGAAGAAAGCGGACGCTTTGGATGCTGTAAGCGAAACCGTGAAAAAAGAGGTCGCCGAGGCACGGGGACCTCGGCGAACAGATACTTGCTGCGTAAGTCCTAAGAAAGAGACGCAGCAATTGCGTCACGCAGGGTGAGATCACCGGTATACAAAGCACGTCCTATAATCGCACCGCTGGCACCGATCTGTTTCAAATTGGCTACATCAGCAAGCGATGTTACTCCGCCCGAAGCGATCACATTCGCAGGAACGGCATCAATAATAGCCGCTGTTGCGTCAACATTCGGTCCCTTGAGCATACCGTCGCTCTTGATGTCGGTATAGATAATCGTTTGCACCTCCGCCATCTCCTGTGCGAATTCAACAGCGGATTTCTGAGACACCTCCAACCATCCTTCTGTGGCGACCCTTCCGTCTTTCGCATCAATACCGACAGCGATGCGCGCGCCATATTCAGCACACGCCTGTTTCACGAGACTCGGTTGTTTGAGGGCAACTGTGCCTAAAATCGCACGATCTACACCTAATGCCAGAACCGTTTCCAACTGTTCCATGCTACGGATACCGCCACCCAGCTGGACGGGGATATCAAGCGCAGAGACAATCTCGCCGACGATATGGAGGTTCGCCGATTCACCTTGAAACGCGCCATCTAAATCCACGAGATGCAAGTATTCGGCACCCTCGGCTTGCCATCGTTGCGCCATCTCTACGGGAGCGTCCGAAAAGACGGTTTCCTGCGAGGCGATGCCCTGTACTAAATTTACACATTTTCCGTCACGAAGATCAATTGCCGGTAATATCTGCATTTTTAATTTTCCTTGCGGTTCATAGATCAGACGCGAAATCCATTTGTTTGCTTGCGGAATTGGAAGATAGGAAGGTTAGAAGCATAGAGGGATGTTCCACCATCCTTCCGTTTCTTCCATCCATCCTGCCTTTAGTATTTCTAATATGCGTAAGCCCTGTTTTGTTTGTTATTCATCTCGGAAGATACCGAGCAATTTCAATTGTACGATTGAGATAACAGCAATAATGAAAAACAGTACCCATCCGATTGTCGCCGCATAGCCGAGACGCATGAACTGAAAACCGTTTTTGTAGAGATACATCACTATTGTTGATCCTGCATCTGCAGGTTCACCCCCGTTTGTCAAAATGAATGGCAGATCAAAAAGTTGGAGCGACCCAATCATCGAAACGACGACAACGAAGGCGATAACTGGACGCAACGATGGCAGCGTGACATGAACGAACGCTTGCCACCAATTCGCGCCGTCAACTGCCGCGGCTTCATACAACTCCTGCCGGATGCCTTGTAAACCCGCTAAAAAATAGATCATGTTGAACCCTGCCCACTGCCAAACGCCCGTTAGAATGACAGCTGGCATCACATAATTCTCCTCGTTTAGCCAACCGATCTCCTTACCGAAGAGAACGAATTCTTGGTTGACTAAGCCTGCCCGCTGATCATAGACGAGGTTAAAGATAATCGCAACGAAGACACCGGCAACCAGTACCGGTGCGAAAAAGGCGAGTCTGAGGAAATTTTTCCCCTTGACGAACTTGGAATTGAGCAGAATTGCCAACAATAAAGCAATCGGCAATTGGAGAATGAGCGTGCCTGCAGCGAAATAGGCGGTATTCCGCAGTGATTTCCAGAAGATAGGATCTCGGAACAGGTCTGTAAAGTTCCCGAAACCGACAAATATCCGGCTTTGGAACCCGCGCATCTCATAGAGGCTCATCACAAGTGACGAAATGAGCGGATACCCCATAAAGACGACAAATAGTAGGTAAAACGGCGCGATAAAGAGATAGGGTGCTATTTTTTGTTGCTGATTCCAAAACAGGTTCGTTGCCCGTTTTCTTTGCATATCTTTAATGATTCCTTTCTCCCCATCTACTACTGTCTTTCGCCATAAGGGCGCGTACCTTCTCGGCGAGGTCTGTTAACGCCTCTCTTGGGGTCTGCTTTTCTGTCACTGCAGCGAAGATCGCATCGTTGAGCAGATCTGCCCCTTCTGACCAATAGGGGTTCTGATAACGTGGCGGTAAATCGGGGGCGAGTTGGATAAATAACTCCCCAAGCGGCTGTCCACCCAAGTAAACATCAGGTTCTTTAAAGATAGGTGCGTCCCATGCGGCTTTGAGTGGTGGAATAATCCGCGTCGTCTCATATCGGTTCACGAGACCGGGTCTATCAAAATAGGTAAACTTGAGCAGTTCCCACGCACGATCAGGGTTCTTGCACTGCTTTGTAATCCCAACCATCGTGCCACCGCGTGTCGTCGTCCGTCTGCCATTGGGATGCCATGCTGGTATCCCGACGGCTTTCCATTTGCCCGACATTTGCGGTACCTGACTTTTGAGGATCCCTACATACCAATCGGGTGCAAGAATAGAGAGGATCTTGCCATCCTGCATCGCGGCGAAGTTGCTTGGGTCGCCGTGCCATGTCCCGTATACCGGTGTCGCGATTTTATGTTCGTTGAACAACGCCGTGAAAAACGCTAATGTCTCAATTGCGAGTTCACTGTCAATAATAACGGTGCCGTCCTCATCAAAAAAGCCGCCACCTTGTTGGAGCAGTAGGCTAAAATAGTCGCTTTCCGTGCGTCGATCTAACACAATCGCGTACTGGTCGATTTTACCGTCGCCATCAAGATCACGCGTCGCTTTTTTTCCAGCAGCGATGAAATCATCCCATGTTTCAACCTCCGTCATCTCAACGCCAGCTGCTTTAAAGAGGTCGTCGCGATAAAGGAGCACAACAGGGTGCAGATCGTGCGGGATACCGAAAATCCGCCCTCGATAGGACCATGGTGTGAATCGGCTGACGACCAACTTGTCCATCCACCCTTCGCTCTCTAAACGCGGACGGAGATCGAGAAATCCGACTTCGTCAATAGCGCCTTTGAGAAACCGGCCGATGGATGTAATCTCCACTTCAACGAGATCTGGCGCGCCGAAATTGGAAAGCATGGCAGCGAGGAGTTTATCGTGCATCGTGCCACCAAAATTGATGAGTTGGACGTTAACGCCTGGGTTTTGTGCCTCAAAAATCGGTACGCGTGCTTGGTACTCTTCGTAGTGGGTGTTTGCGAAGATCCAAAATTCCAAGTCTTCACCGTGCTCCTCGGAACGTCCGAAGATGAAAAGTGTAGAGATGAGAAAAAGCACCAGCATTACCATCGGTCCCTTACCGAGCGGGAAGCTTTCAACGTCAATCGGGAAACGAAACATAAAAACTCCGATACAAGTTGTCAGTTGTCAGTTATCAGTTGTCAGTAGCGATCAGTGGTCGGTTATCAATTGTCAGAATCAGGATGTTCAGGATAATTAGACTGATATTTATCAGAGTTATCAAGGAGGCAGTAATCATCAAGAGATCGCAGGTATAGCAAGCTGAAAATGCGATGTTTTTGAAAAAGTTGCTTGATTTTTATGGCATGAAATGACATCCTAATGACTTAAAGAACCACCTCTGAGTCATTAGGAGGACATCTCATGCGTCATAAGATTATCAAATCTACAATCTTTTTTCAAGACCTGTTTTCTTCTTACTTTCGGCGGATGAGGCAGCAAATCATTGAGACGCTACTTCTGCTCTGCGTTTGCCATCTCTTTGGACTTTACAACCCAAATCAAGTCGCCGATGCCTTGAAACTTCCCAAAGCACGTCTTTATCGCAACCTTGGAAACCCTCTGAGTCTTTATCACTCGAAATGTTTGAATCTCCGACTCGGATGTGCGATGGCAATCGATTTCATCACAGACACTGAAAGTAAGAGTGCTTCAACGCAATCACGGCGGTGTATCACTGTCAGTGTTGATGATACGAATCTACCACGCGACGCAGAGACACTATCTTATTGTTCAAACTACTACTCGAAAGAACACAATACTGCGATCTGGTGTCAAAACGTCTTAGGCATCACACTGAAGTGCGCGAATCGCGTGATCCCCTTAGATATGCGTCTCGTCAGTAAACAAGGACGCGGCAACACAGATAAACCGACGCTCGTTATCACCATGCTCAAAGAAGTTTTAGAGTTCTTTGATACCCAAGGCATAGACCTGAGAAAGTATCCGATCACCTTCGATTCATGGTATGCGAGCCGTAAACTTGTTCAGGCCTTATCGGAGTTAGGGTTTACCTCTATATTAGTTCATGGAAAAAATAACTTCGTCATGACCATCGCTGATACAAAAGCGAAACTTTCGGTTCATAAAAAGAACATAGAGTTGCGCGAAGAACAATGGGGGTGCGATAAACCTGTCTGTCGTGCCAAGGCAATAAGTCCAACATTTGGCGAATGTATCGTCATCTTCTTTCGCGATAGAGGCAAGATACGAACACTCTTGGGCTTTGGAAAACCTTTACGCACTTCTGAAGCAATGAGGATTTGGTCGCAACACCATGGTATTGAACAGTTTTGGCGGTATTTCAAATCGAATCTGCGCGTTTCTGCCATGAGCCTACAAAGCAGAGAAGGTGCCTATGTCTCTCTCGGCATAAAAGTCATCAGCTACCTCATCTTGCTCCAAATCAGTATCTCAGAACGACGCACATTTCATCAGATACAACTTCAACTCACCGGAGAAAGACAGACACTTACGGACTTCATAACGCATTTTCATACAATAATACCAAAAGAACCTTGATAATCACTGCTTTACAATAACTTTTGAGAAATATCAGTTAGAGTACTTATAAATCGTGCCTACAAAATTTCGACCCTAAAAGTGCTTCGTGAGAATTGAATAACTCCACTAATTACAAAATCACTTGACTTTTGCGCGTGTAACGATTAAAATTTATCAGAATACACGCTTTTTATCAATCAACTTTTTAGGGCAACGCAGAAATCGTGAGCACAATTCACCGATACAAGGCAATCTGCTTGCCAAAAACATGGAAAAGGAGGAAAACCGAACATGCCCACATACGACTATAAGTGTCTCGCGTGTGATGTCCGCTTCGAGAAGTTTCAAGGCATCACGGCACCGGCAATAGAGGAATGTCCTGAGTGCGGTGGGAAAGTAAAACGGCTCATCGGGGCAGGTGCGGGTCTGATTTTCAAAGGATCCGGATTCTACACGACCGACTACCGAAGTGAGGGCTACAAAGAATCAGCAAAGAAAGACAAAAAGGAGTCGTCGGATAAAAGTTCGTCATCAGACAAAAGCGAGAAAAAAGAGAAGAAAACGGATACAAGCGGCGAATCAAAGAGCAAGTCTACCGATTCGGACTAAACGAAAATAGTTGTAGGTCGAGGTCTCTGTGCTTCGGTTCGGTTACGTTTTTAGTTTCGGCACAACGGAGTGTGCCTACTACTTTTAAAGGGAGACACTTTGCACAACCACAGCCACGAGCATCACCACCACGGCGACGCGCACGAGCATAGTCATCAGAGTCATCTACAGAAGAAATTTAAGTTTGCTGTGCTTATCACATTTTGCGTCTTTCTTGGCGAACTCATCGGCGGCATCTGGTCGGGTAGCCTTGCGCTGCTGAGTGATGCGGCGCATGTGTTCTCGGATGTTGCCTCGCTCCTGATCAGTTGGTTGGCGATCTATCTTTCCACACGTCCTGCGACCTCTTCGCGTACCTACGGGTATCATCGTGCCGAGGTTTTCGCCGCTTTTGTGAATGGCGTATCGCTCATCGCGATCTCCGGTTGGATTTTCTACAAAGCATATCAGAGATACATGTCACCGACAGAGATAAAAGTCACGGGTATGTTTATTGTAGCGTGTCTCGGTTTGGTCGGGAATCTTCTCATTCTATGGAAACTGCACGGTGAGAGTCATGGTAACCTCAACGTCCGCAGCGCGGTGCTCCATGTGATAGGGGATACCCTATCTTCTGTGGCTGTCGTTGTGGGAGGCGCGATTATCTTTTGGACGGGGTGGTATCCGATCGATGCGCTCCTGAGTTTCCTTATCGGTGGGATTATTCTCTTCGGCGCTGTAAATGTGACAAAAGAGGCGGTGCATATTCTGCTTGAAAATTCACCACGGGATGCCGACGCTGACACTGTTGCCACCCATCTCCGTAGTTTAGAACCGGTTAAAGATGTCCATGACCTGCACATCTGGTCGCTGTGTTCTAACTATTGTGCGTTGAGTGCACATGTTGTAGTTGATGAAAACACCACCTTAGCCTCCGATCGGATTCTTGAACAGATCAACGCCGAGTTACAAACACATTTTGGCATCAGCCACACCACGCTGCAGTTAGAACAGGTTGCGTGTGAACAAGCGGGCAATCTTCTGTGTAATGCGCAGCATTCATAACCTAACCGTGTTCCGCTTTTAAACGATGTGCTTTGCGAATCAGCGAGGCATCCTTCGCAAATTTTTGCGTCGCTTGAACGAGTCCGCCCACGTGGGAAACCATATCCTTCTCCACCTGCACGATACGATCAATGAGATAAGGCTGATCGCTCTGCTCAATTGCTTTTCGCATGATAGAGAGTAGATGCATATAGATCGTATCGGCTTCACTTCCTTCAATTGCGATCGCAATCTCAAAGGCTTCATCAAGCGTAATTTCGCCGCTATCGATCTTCTGCTCGTGTGCATCCAGTGCGTCCGTAATTTGCTGGACGGGTACATCCGATAATGCCGGTACAGCCGAATCAATTCCAAAGGCATCAACGCACAAAGTACGTCCGAAATCGACAAGGATATAGTGCTGCCATTCTTCAGTACTCATCTGCTCCCAAAACCGTGCGATCCGTTCATCAACGCTCCCCAAACGCAATGAGAGCGCCGCATAAAGTTTTGCTTGTCGCAGTTCAATATCTTGGCAAAGATTAAAAAGTTCTCCTAATGTCAAATGTTCCTCCCTTCCCAAAGCAGTAAGCACGCTCCGTTGAGTTACCGGAACCTGCTCTATATCTGCAGCGGTAAAGTAATCGCTGTCCCTGACTGCATGCTCCGCGTGACCGCCTCCGTAAACTCCATATACTTTACCCCTGTGTCAAAATCCGTATGCGTAATGACCTCGTTCCCACGGATAGCGTTCACAAATTCTTCCTCCACGCGCCATCCGCCGGCCTCTGCATCCGGTATATCCATCTCGGTCAGTTCCGCGTCGCCTTCCTGTCCGCCGTAGAGTTTATTCCCTGAAAAGCGTAAAGTTCCGTTGCTTCCAAAGAGATAAACCTCCGGTGCGCCTGCTAACCCTGCGACAGTAGAGACCTGTATATGCAGCTGCGCGCCACATGCAAGGTCACCAACGACATCAATATGTTCTGGTATCCGCACGGAACGCATCACACCGTCAGCATCGGGACGCATTTTGACGAAGGTCTTACCGATCGCCATAATCCGCGTTGCTTCTCCGACCCAACGCATCAACGCCTCGTACCAGATGCCCATGCTCATGATATTGAGTCCACTGAGATCGAAATCTTGCCGCCACTGGAGCGGTGATTCGCTGTCCAGAAATGCGCCGCCTGCGCGTGCTTCAATAGCAAGCACATCCCCGATATAGTCTTCTGCGATGAGCCGTTTTATGGTGTTATCTACCCTCAGCGTCATCGGTGAAGGGACAATCTGTGCGATAAGGTGTGTTTTTTGACGCGATACCATGCGCATGATATGTGCTTCTTTGGCGTTCATCGCCATCCGTGCCTCACACATCACATGCTTATCTGCCCGAAGTGCTGCTACGGTTGCCCGGCAGTGCATATAGGGCCATGTCCCGATGACAATTGCATTCGTATCAGGATCGCCGATTGCATCTTGCCAATTGTCGTAGGTTTTCGGGATACCGAACTCGTCCGCCACCCGTTGTGAGGATTCCTGACTCCGATTGCAGACCCCGATAATCTCAACGTCTTCAATTGCTTGCAATCCTGGAATATGCTTTGATCTCGTATTTCCACCTGCACCGATAATACCGACTTTAACTGTTTGTTGTGCCACTTAATTTTGCTCCTTCCGTTGTTATATCGCGCTATTCATCATAGCAGAAATGCGTGGAAATGTCAAGCGGTAATTTTGGAACAATCCGAGGCACCCAGTTCCGTCTGTCAGTCGTGAACAAGTTGTAGCAACATTGGAACTCGCGGGGGAAATACTTCTCACACAGGCTTATGCGAATCCTTCTGGATGAATGCCTGCCCAAAAAGTTGAAGATAAAATTAACTGGATATACCGTTTTTACGGTTCAAAAAAAAGGTTGGGCTGGCACGAAGAACGGGGAGTTACTCCGTAGAAATGAAAAGCGATTCGGTAATGCTTAGGAGGTAGGCATTTCGGGCTTCTTGTTGCGAGATGTGCAGAAATCGGCGTATTTCACGCCCTGTTTCATTCGCTTTTTCTGTCGCCGCATCATGAATTCCATATAGGTGTCCAAGTCACCGAAGATAGCGACGAGACGTGCTTTCGCTTGTCGAATGTCTTCCACTGGATCCTTACACATTAGCGTTCCTCCATTATCGCCTTTGGCGAGTCAACACGAGGCGGCGAACAGCCTGCTTCGCGACAAACCTGTTCAATTCTGGGGCGAGTATATGCGTTTGCAAGATGTGTGAAGTTCCACGTCGCAAGATAAAGCGACTTGGCAAGGCTCAGTCGGTGGTGACTTCAAGATCGGATATCACGGACTCTTGCGGTGCGGGTGAATAATCCTCATTTTTAACGCCATGAGTTGGATTTGCCTCCTCCCGCGGTTTAATCGACAGTCTACATCCAAGTGCCTTAACAATAGTGTTGAACGTATCGATGCGCGGTGCGGCACCGTTAGATAGCAGCTCAATTAGAGTCTCCTGTTCAAGCCCGGCTCGCTCAGCAAAAGTAGAAACCCCACCTTGTGCCTCCACAACGTTCTGGAGCCCTATAAGAAAGAAGTCTGTGTCACCATCCGCCTGGTATTCTTCTAATGATACATCAAGGTAATTCATTGCGTTCTCTGGATCAGCGAGTCGTTCCATTAAGTACTCGCGCCAGTCTCCCATTTCCCTCATTGGTTTACCTCCTTGTATTCTCGCCAGTACGTTTTTGCACGCTCAATGTCACGAAGCTGCGATCCCTTATCACCACCACAAAGTAGAAGGACAACTATATTACGGATTTCACTAAAATAGATACGATAGCCCGGGCCAAAGTCAAGAATCAGCTCAAATACACCACCGCCAACAGATTTGCACTCGCCAAAATTGCCCCGTGTGAGCCGGTCAAGCCGTCGTAGAATTCTATTTTGTGTCTTGGAATCCCGAATTGATTGAAGCCATTCAGTGAAAGGGGCACGTCCATTTTGATTCCGGTAGTATTGGATTTCTCGTGCATGTGCGCCACGCATTGCTGAATTCCCGTTTGTTCATCTATACGTTATTTTAGTAGTATACCACACAAAACCTAATAGGTCAAACGAAATATAAAGCTAATGGGCATCCAGTTTAACCTTTGATTTCTTCCCACCATGAATACTCGGCTCTTGGCAGAGCATTTTGCGAAGCAGTGCAAGGCCTTCATGCACATCCGGACGTTCCACCGCCGTGATACCTAATACCTCCGATAACAACAACCGATCCAATTTATGACGCACTGGATCCTCATCCATTTGGTTGAACGGCAGCATCTTTTGATCCTTCAGTTCTTTGAAAATCTGCTCAGCAGTGGTGAGTGCTGCATCGGAGAGCTGACGGACATCCAGTGTAGGCATTGCATCAAAAGCAGCACGACTCAGGACTCCTCTGCCTTGTTGTTGCTTGCCGCTCTGATACCAGTGACAAAGCAAACCAAGCGTTGAATTGCACCATAAGGTCCACGCATAGTCGTGGATTTTGTTGTCAAAAACGACATTCGGCAGTTTATTCACGCCAATAGCATTTTGTGCTGTAAACATCACCGCCAGCGAATTGGCATTAAAACGCATCTCCACATTGTAATGCACGCGTCCGTTTAATTTCATGATCCTTTCAACTTTTTCAGCGGAATTCGGACGCGGATGCGCGTGGGCATCCGGCGGCACAAGCATTGCCCGCTGCGAATCGGAATCCGAATCCATATGCCACAAGCACGGATATATCGCGGTGTCAGGGCATCCCTTTTCCACATCAAACGCGCCTCTGCCATCGCCTCCTCTTATATCCTTGGTTCCAATCCCCAGCGTAGCAATTTCTGAAACAGGACGTATAGTGAGTTGAATATCTGAGGTTTGTCGAGGAATGCGTATGAGTCCATTCGCGAGACAGCGGGCAGACTGAACAACACTCATGTCCTTAACACGGGAAAGAGGCCATCCCGCCTCGCTTTGAACAATAGGGGCGGAGATCACATGTCCAACGACCTCATTTCCGATTTGGAGTGGCTCGCCGCCACTAAGCGTATCATCATCCAACTGGCGGATATTTTTGAATTTGTGGAGCTCCTTCGCGATTTCCAATGCTTCTAACTCTCCATGCAGACATCGTTTGAGGCAAACAAACGTACCGCGCCCTGTATTTTTGCGTCTCCCTTTTTTTGCAACAACGAGGCACTCCGCCATGCCGGTATCTGCCGAGAAAGCACATTCCTCAATATCTTCATGTGCAATAGTGATGACCAGAACATTGTGGTATTCCTCTGCCCACATCTTTCGCACCTTTTGCCAACTACTACCGGTAATTACCGTAACAGGTAGTACAAACGCCATTGTGCCGTTGCGTTTCAGCATCCTATCTGCAAGATCAACAAAGTCGGGACCCTCCCCAGGATTGTTACCTGAAAGCCGACGGCCTTGTGCTTTACGCGATGCTCACATCGCCGCTGCTTCCTGCTTATCGGCAAAAATACTTTTGGGGACGTTTGAATTCCCATCCGCACCACTGCGCGTATAGGGTGGATTTTGGATAACGATGTCAAATTCGCCATGTCTGAATGCGTCCCTAAGGTCAGTCGTTTCAGTCCCTTGTCCGGTGGCGGTTTCTGTTGTATCTAATGTCAACGGGAGCGTCCCTGCCGGGTCACTGAGCAGATTAAGGGCACCGATGGCGTAAAGTCCATCTGCGCGTGGCGTACCATAGGGCATCGTGTGAATGCGCGTGCCACCGATGCGGACATCAGGGTACGTACTAGCAATGATGGAGGCAGTCAAGTGTGCAGCGTTCGGTAGAATATCACATCCGACGAGATTATTCTCCATCATATATTGATGGAGAGTCTCTCCTTTACCGCCGGTTTGCTCATAAAGCATTAGAAGCCGTTGATATACACCGTTGAGGAGTGAACCGGTACCACAGGCGAAATCTGCGATCTTCAGTTTTTTAGGATCTGTTTTGAGTTCTGGTAAGGCAAGGGCGCAGAGGAGTGCCGAGGATTCAGGGCGGGTATAGTTCGCCTTGAGAATTTTCCGGTTGTCAATGAGTTTCTGGAATACAATACCAGCGAGTTCATGTTCTTGGGCGAGTCCCATTCTCTCCAATTCGCGGGCGGTATCGCGTAGCACACTCAAAATCTCACCGACGAGTTTATCATCGGCAGAAAGCGTTTCGACGAGATTGTAGGCGACGTTGAAAATCGGGGCATAGTTAACCTTTTGGATTTCTCGCCAGGCCCGGAGGACCTCGTCTGAATCGAGTTGCCCGTAATCAGCGGTGAGTTCGCTGAGTGATGGGACGGTTTCCAAATCTGGTTTTCGTGCAAGAGAACTCTGGAACACCAATGCGTTGCTAATAATAAGCATTGCCACCTGTGTCGTCTGTTCGCCGGGCTCCTGCACAAGGAGTTCACCTATTCTCTTACTGATATGTGGCCGGTGTTGAATTGCGCTATTGACGATGACAGCAGCATTATGGATACCTTGTTCCAGCACTTCGGCAGCTCTCTCAATCTTGGTGATGGGTGTTGCACCGATACGGATAGCAGTAGCAATATCGGCAATGCTGCCGTAGAGCCAGCCTGTTTCCGGGAATCTCTGGGGTTCGTCAATGTTAAGAAGGGCATAAGCGAAATCATCTGATGCTTCTAAATTTTCGCTGATTTCGTCGCGTGGCATGTTGCGGAATCTATGTGGAAGGCGGATCGCTATTGCACGGGTAATTGTTTCGCCTGTCGTGTGGAGGGTTTTGCCTAAGTAATATTCTCGTGCCTGCTTTTCACCGGTTTCATTGGGACCGCGCTTGTAGTCAATCTTTACTTCAACTGCTATCGGATAGCGTTCAACTGCGCGGATGATTACATCTGGTTTCCTCTGATTCTCAACGAGTGGTTTCGTGGTTTGCTCGTAGATCTTCCACGTCGCACTCATCGGCATCAGGATTTCGACGAATAGGGTGGTGATGGTGTCTTCACTGTTGGTGTGTTGTCGGTTCATGTAAGGAATAGTTTGAAACTTCAGACAATTAAAATAAACCTTCATTACTCTTATAGACTGGATTTCTACCCCAAAATATTGTACTCATGAGATAGGAGAGACTAATCTCTTTTCACACCTCAATTTGCTTAACATTATTATAGCATATCGTTAAGCAGATGTCAATTGAATTGGTGGAATTAATCAGATTCGTTTAATTTTCCAATTTTTGTCTATTGTATAGAAAAAATCGTCTACGAACCTTTCTAACGGTGTCGAAAAGTGGTGTAAAATTTCACAGTTTTCACGGTAAATCCGGAAAATCATAATTTTTGTGAAAGGCTGTAAACCTACGTCCTGAGTAGATTATTGAACAATTTTAGTGGAGAGTACTGTGAAATTTTATTAGGATTCTCACAGCGTGATTCAGTTTTAAGGAAATATGGATTTTGGTTTTTTTCGGAATTCAATGCGATTATGAAATTTTGTTGCGCTTGTGTGTGTCTGTGCGGTGTGACGTTAATGTGACGTTACTGCACCGGATCCTGAAAAAAGGACGAGAAACTCTATAATTCCTTAAAACTGAATGACTCTGACCATTTTCCAATTTTATCTTGACTTTTAATCGGAATTCTGATAAAATATTATAGGATATGATACAGGTCAATCAGAAACTTTTTAAACCGAAGTTGGAACACCTTACTGTTCTATCGCTTGAAAGGTGGTTGTGCGGATTCCGGACGCGTTAAAATAATTTCGGCGAAGTTAGCAAGACGGAACATATTATTAAATAGTCAACGAAGGAGAATCCATTTTGAACAAGAATTTGGAGGCAAAGCAGGAAGCCGCGCTCCGAAAGATCCTGTCAGAGGTACCAGAAACCTCGACGTATGCACCGGTAACAGATTCCTTGAATAGGGCAATTGAGTTAGGAGAGGATAAAATCGCAGGGGTACTCAACGGTTTCAGTTCAATGCCCCAATCGACGACCGTTTTTGCGAATCCGGTGCTCCACAAAACTGCAGTTGATTGTGACGGTACGCAGATAACCTTGAATATCCGCAGTTTTGCAATCCGCGGTATTGTGTCCGAAAGTGAAATCGTCGCAGATAAACTCAGCCCGGCAACTGTTATCTTCGCAGGGCTCTTCGGTAGGCGGCCTGGAACTGATGACAGTGGACTTGATGAAGCGGGGGTACTGTCAGACTTAATAGATACGAAATTTTATGAATTCATTACGACGCGCAGAGCAAGCCTAACCGGTGAACAACGCCTCGTTAATCAGGTCGCAGAATTCGCAAAAGCCTTCCCTGAAGCCGGCCCCGAGGCTGCCATTCAACATTTCTCAACACTCCGTAAACTCGGTATTCCAGATCAGAAAGGCATTAACAGTACACGGGACTCTGATTCACTCCTGCTTGAATTGATTGCAACACACATGGAGAATGTCGCAGTAGGTACAGTTTCTGCGTATATGCGGCATCAACTCCGAGAGAATCCAGCACTCCACCCGCAAGTCCTGGCAATGCGCGCGACCGATCTCATCACTGAGTCGCAAAAGAGTGGAAAGACCGCCTTCCAAACCTGCTACAGTCTCCTCTTAGGACGAGAAGCGAGCAGTGTTGAGGCGAATATTTTAGAACGGATGGGTGTCATACAGACACACCACGGTTCCGCTGGGTCTAATGTCGTTGCACGCTATCTTGCCACTTTGCATACCGGTGCAGTTTCTGACTTTTTTGTCGCAGCACAGATGGCTTTGGATGGTGATCGGCATTTCGGCGCGATTCACGACATGACGGCGTTTATCAATCAAATCGAAGCACTGGATGCCGATGCGCTTGAAGCGGCTATCTATGAACGGATGCAATCTGCGCTCCCGACCTTCGGACATCCAGAGATCGCCGCCGCCGGACGTGCCGATGAAATCCAGCAAGATCCTCGACCAGCTATCTATTTCAACCCATTCCTTGAGGCGGTTGATAATGGCGAGATTCAACTCAACGACAAGCAGAAAAAGCGGTTGGCTATTGTCCAACGTATTTATCAACTCGCTTTCGTTGAAGGGTTTGTCCGTCCCGGACGTGAAAACGAGCCACCCCTCCGTTTAACGCCGAATACCGATTTCGGTGGATGGGCAGTCCAAGAGGGGTTGGACATCTATGAAAACGACAGAACGCTATTGACATACATCTTCCGAGGCTTTGGCTGGATGATGGATGCCCGTGAACAACTTCCGTTGAAGATTATCCGACCGGTTATCCCGCCACATCCGGATGTCATTCCGACACCGACCGATGATATGACAATTGCGAACGAAGTTGTGGCATTACACAACCGAATGGCAAGCACGAATGCCTTTTAGAGGTTATTAGTTATTCGTTATCAGTTTTCAGTTAAAGAGAGAATTTGTTCAACCAAGGTCTCTTTTAACTGATAACTGCGTACTGAAAACTGATAACTATTTAGAGAGGAATAATCAGTGATTGAATTATCGCAATTAACAGTGCCAGCAGCGGGTGAAAGAATAGGGTATGTTGATGGGCAGCTTGTTGTACCGAATGAACCTATTATCCCCGTCATTGAAGGCGATGGTATCGGACGAGACATCATGAAAGCGACACGGAACGTCGTTGATACAGCCGTCCAGACGGCGTACAACGGCAACAAGCGGATCGTTTGGTTTGATGTCTATGCTGGCGAAAACGCTATGGCGAAATACAACGAATGGCTGCCACAGGATACCTTTGACGCTATCGAATACTTCCGCGTTGCTTTGAAAGGACCACTGACGACCCCAGTTGGCGGTGGTTTTCGGAGTTTAAACGTGACCTTGCGTCAAGTGCTTGAGCTCTACGCATGTGTCCGTCCCGTCCGTTATTTCCAAGGTGTCCCTGCCCCTGTCACGCACCCTGAAAAGATGGATGTCGTTATCTTCCGTGAGAATACTGAGGATGTCTACGCCGGTATTGAATGGGAGCAAGGTACGCCAGAGGTGAAAAAGGTGATTGAACTGCTCCGCACCGAAATGGGTGTAGAAATCCGCGAAGATTCGGGTGTTGGCATAAAACCCATCAGCATTTTTGCCACCAAACGCTTGGCGCGCATGGCGATCCAATACGCAATTGAACACGGTAGACGCAGTGTCACTTTTGTCCATAAAGGCAATATCATGAAGTTTACTGAAGGCGCGTTCTGTGCTTGGGGATACGAACTCGCCAAAGAGGAATTCGCTGAGCAAACGATCACGGAAGACGAGCTCTATAGCGATTACGACGGTAAGTGTCCTGAAGGCAAGATTATCGTCAATGACCGAATCGCCGACAGCATGTTGCAGCAGATTTTAACGCGAACCGATGAGTACGATGTGATTGTCACGCCGAACTTGAATGGCGACTATCTCTCAGATGCAGCGGCGGCACAGGTTGGCGGTATCGGCATGGCACCCGGTGGCAACCTCAGCGATGAAGTCGCACTCTTTGAAGCGACGCACGGCACCGCCCCGAAATACACCGACCAAGATGTTGTTAATCCGGGTTCGCTGATCCTCTCTGCTGTGATGATGCTGGAGCATATCGGTTGGCAGGAAGCCTCTGACCTGATCATCACTGGCCTTGAGAAAACCATCCTCCAAAAACGGGTCACCTACGATCTGGAGCGTCTCATGGAAGGCGCGACGAAGGTCCGCACCTCCGAGTTCGGCGCAGCGATTATCGAAAACTTTTAGCGAAACCCCTTCACCGCACATAACGGAGGAGCATCGCATGTCCTTAAAAACAAAACTTATCCTTGGAGTGGGTGTGTTCGCTGCTCTCGGCATCGGGATAGGTCTTGAATTACATCGTCTTCACAGACGTATTCTGGAAGAGTTGGTCGAGATTCGCAAGCAAGGCGAGCGGTAGGTCTAATTGCGTAACACCTCAAAACATAGGAGAGACAGCGTGATCTACGAAATCAGAGCCTACAACTTGAAACTCGGTCAACTTCAGGAATACTGGAAACGCTTCAGTGAAAAGTTACCGGGTCGTCAAGAGCTCTCGAAACTCGGTGGACACTGGTACACCGAAGTGGGACCCTTAAATCAGATGGTCGCCATTTGGCCCTACGAAAGTCTCGAACAGCGAGCAGAAATCCGACGCGCTGCGGAAGCCGAACCGAATCCGGTATGGCCCCCCGATACAAGCGATCTCATTGTATCAATGGTATCCGAGATTTTTCTACCAGCTCCCTTTATGGAACCCTTAGGCGAAAAGGACATTGGACCTCTATATGAAATGCGTCTGTATACCTATCCGGCTGAAGGCATGCCGCAAGTGCTGGAGGCGTGGGGTGCAGCTATCCCCGAACGCGTGAAGTTCTCATCGTTAGCAGGTTGTTGGTACTCGGAATACGGGGGTGTCAACAATTTCATCCATATATGGGCGTATAAAAGTTTTGAAGAACGCGCCCGGATCCGGGCAGAGACACGAGAGAAAGGTGTCTGGCCCCCCAAAGGCTCTGTCAGACCTATCACACAAGAGAGCAAACTCCTACTCCCTGCCCCGTTTTCGCCGATGCAATAGTTTGAGTCCAGAATAATAAATCTGTCCCCATTGCTGGCGATATTTCTAACCTCACCACTTTTACGCAATCCCCTCACCCGCGGTAGGCGAGGTTTCCTAACCTCGCCAGTCCGATGGAAATCATAAATCTCGCAAGCCAGAAATACACTTGATTTCTGTTACGTAATCAGATAAAATTGCAGTATGAATCGAAGAGACACCTTGCTTGACAAAGCGCGGCGAAATCCAAACGGATTGCAATTTAGAGAGTTTGAACGCCTGATGCGTCAATGCGGATGGACACAACGCCGGCAGCGAGGAAGTCACCGAACTTGGTACTCACCAAACGGATACCGTCTCATTGTCCAGCCTGATCGTTCGATGGCAAAGGGATACCAGGTTCGGCAGTTTCTCAAGCAATATAATCAGGAGGAAACAGATGGAGAAGAATAACCGCGACGATTTTGATGGCTTCATGGTCAATATATTTCTTGACGAAGATGGTGATTATCTCGCGCATCTTGTTGAACTCCCTAATGTTTCGGCTTTCGGACCGACACCTGCCAAGGCATTGCGTGAATTGAAAACCGCGTGGGAATTGATGAAAGAATGTTACCAAGAAGATGGTGAACCTGTTCCAAAAGCACCTTCACGGAATGGATACGGAGGACCATTCAACATTCCTGTTGATGCGGAGCTTTATCACGTTTTGGCGGACGAAGCAACGAAAGCAGGAGTGAGCCTTTACACACTCGTGATGCAAAAGCTGTCGAAAACAACAGGACACAATACAGATAACATAACGAAAATGTAATATCTCAAGAAAAGCCCACGAGCCAAGGAATCTCGATTTGGAGTTCGCTTCTACAGCAGGACTATCGCTAAAATGATTTGACATAAACTTCTGAATGTGCTATGGTATTAGAAGTTAATCCCTCACATAAAAGACAACCACGCAAATCATAGCAAGGAAACTCTATGGCACGTTCAAAACCGTCCGACCTGTCGATGATGGATCTCTACAAACAGGTAAAAAAACAGCACGAAGATGCGATCCTCCTGTGCCGGGTCGGTGATTTTTATGAAGCCTTCTTTGAAGACGCGGAACTCATCGCACGCCTTCTTGAGATCGCCTTGACAACGAGAAGCCATAAAAATCAGAAATCTCCGCCACCACCGATGGCAGGCATCCCACACCACGCACTCGACTCCTATCTCTACAAACTCGTCAAAGCCGGACATAAAGTCGCCATTTTGGAGCAGACCGAGGATGCAAAAGTCGCACGCGATGAAAACCGGCTCGTCAAACGCGATGTTGTCCGGATCGTTACACCCGGCACTGTAACCGACCCGAAAGTCCTTGAGCATAAACAGAACAATTATCTCATCTCGATCTATCTCAACAAAGATGTCTACGGTGTCGCTGTTGCGGATCTCTCTACAGGCGAATTTCACGTAACAGAACTCACGGATCCTTCACGTCTCTGGGCAGAAATACACCGTTTTTCACCAAAAGAGTGTCTCTTTTCGGAATCCTTTGAAGATGCGGAGATGTCTGACCGCCTCAAAACCGAACTCAAAGCGACGCTCAATTCCCTACCCGATTGGCGGTTTGACTACGATACTGCCCGGACAGAACTCCTTGAACATTTTCAAACGATTTCGCTCGACGGATTTGGGTGCGAACACTTACACACGGCTATCTCTGCAGCTGGCGCGCTTATCTACTACCTAAACGAGACACAGAAACAGGAAGTTGAACACATCGTTTCGCTTCACACCTACACGCTCTCGGATTTTATGGTGCTCGATGCCGATACGCAGCGCAACTTGGAACTCACGACCTCTATTCGCGACGGCTCCACAAAAGGCACACTCCTTGAAGTCTTGGATCAGACGGTGACAGCGATGGGCGGCAGAAAGATGCGTCAGTGTCTCTTGCAGCCCTTGCTCGATGAAAAAGAGATTGAGGAACGGCTCAACGCAGTTGACGAACTGAAAACCCAGATTAGTTTGCAGGAAGAACTGCGCGAGGCACTTGGACAGATGTACGATATTGAACGCCTCATTTCGCGGATCAGTCTCGGTTCTGTGAATGGACGTGATCTGCATTCGCTCAAGGACTCATTGCGCCTGGTTCCTAATGTCAAAGCGCAGTTGCAAGACTGTAGGCGTGCGTTGTTGGTATCCCTCAATGACACTTTGGACCCGCTACCTGAGTTGGTCGAGTTGATTGAAGGCGGTATCCATCCGAACCCACCCGTAACAATTCGTGAAGGCGGTGTCATATGCGATGGGTATAACGAGGAACTCGATGACCTTCGACAGATTGTGGGGCAAGGGAAAGAGTGGATCGCCGCTATGGAAGCAGAGGAACGCAAACGCAGCGGTATCCAGTCCTTAAAGATCGGATTTAATCAGGTTTTCGGTTATTATATCGACGTGACGAAGCCGAATCTGAGTATGGTGCCTGAACACTATATCCGCAAGCAAACACTTCGGAACTCCGAGCGGTTCATTACACCTGAGCTGAAAGAGCAGGAGGCAAAAGTCCTTAACGCAGAGGATCGGATCCAGACTTTGGAATACGAACTCTTTTGCCAAATCCGAGATGAGGTGTCGAAATATACGGAAACCGTCCAGAAAATCGGGGCTGCACTCGCGATGATTGATGTGCTCGCCAATTTCGCGTATATCGCATCGAAATACAACTACGTGAAACCGACTGTCGCAGCTGTAGACGAGATCGTTATCCGCGACGGCAGGCATCCCGTCGTTGAGCAGCTATTTACACAGGAGGGGTTTGTTCCGAACGACACACTACTCAATTGTGATGACGAGCAATTACATATCATCACAGGACCGAATATGAGCGGTAAGAGTACCTATCTCCGCCAGACGGCACTCATCGTTTTGATGGCACAAGTGGGGTGTTTCGTGCCTGCCGCTGCAGCGAAAATCGGTTTAGTCGATCGGATTTTCACACGCGTCGGTGCGTCAGATAACCTTGTGATGGGGCAGAGTACGTTCCTCGTTGAGATGAACGAAACGGCGAATATCCTTAACAACGCTACTCGCAACAGCCTCGTCATCTTTGATGAAGTCGGGCGCGGTACCAGCACGTTTGACGGACTCAGTATCGCATGGGCGGTCTCGGAGTATCTCTTGGATGAAAAACGGATGGGTGCGAAAACGCTCTTCGCGACACACTATCATGAGTTGGTGGAACTCGCCAGCAAGTATAAACGCGCGAAAAACTACAACGTCGCTGTCCATGAAGATGGGCAAAAGGTGACATTCCTCCGGAAAGTTGTTCCCGGTGGAGCAGACCAGAGTTATGGTATCCATGTCGCCCGCCTCGCGGGGTTACCCCAAGCCGTGATTGTACGCGCACAACAGATACTTGAGGTGCTTGAACAACACAACCTCAGTGTTGAAGCAGACGGTGCAACAGGACAACCGCCGAAAGCGCATCCGACAATGCCAAAACCGCGCCGCCGTGTCTCACGGAAAACGATGCAAAGCGATGCGCTGCAGATGGCGCTTTTTACACCGAAAACGCATCCGCTCGTCGAAGAGATCCGACGTTTGGAACTCACGCAGGTAACACCGTTAGATGCAGTAAACATCCTTTACGATCTGAAAGCAAAAGCGGAAGAGTCTGAGGGTTAGGCGGCAGCGATGCAGTCGCCTTCCAATGAACTGAGGGTGACGTGCTGTATCTGATTGATTGCACTCTCAGGGGCATCAACGAGGACGCGGAGATAGTTGTCCGTGAAACCGGCGAGGCGGTTGTTTTCGCCTTCTCTGCTCGCTTCGATCAGCACTGCTTTCTGTTTCCCAAGCATCCGTTGTCGAAACGCTGTATTGAGGCGTTCACCGAGCGCAATCATCGCTTGGCTCCGTGCCGCAGAGATGTGTGGTGACACCTGATCCGGGTAGGTTGCCGCGGGGGTGCCTTTTCGGGGCGAGTAGCGGAATACATGCAGTTGACTGAAACCGATCTCTTCAACGAATTGGCATGATTCCTCAAAATGTGCATCCGTTTCGCTGGGAAACCCAACCATAATATCGGTCGTAATCCCGACATCATCGCCGAAGACACGGCGTAAGTTGTCAACGAGATGTGCAAACGCTGCTGTTGTATAACGTCGCCGCATTTGTCGCAATACCGCGTCCGAACCGGCTTGCAGTGGGAGGTGGAAGTGGGGCATGCATTTCGGTAGTGCCGCCATCCGCTCACCGAGGCTATCAGGAAAATACATCGGTTCGATGGAGCTGAAGCGGATGCGTTCGATGCCTTTAATGCCGTGGATATGCGCTAAAATATCAGCGATGTCCTTGTCTCTACCGGTATCCATACCGTAGGCACCGAGATGCACGCCGGTGATGACGACCTCTTTGATACCGCTGTCAGCGATGCGATGTGCTTCCTCAGCGATGTCATTGAGCGGACGGCTGGTCATCCGTCCTCGCACGTAGGGGATGATACAGTAGGTACAAAAAGCACTGCAACCGTCTTGGACCTTGATGAGTGCGCGTGTGCGTTTGCCAGCATCGCTAACGCCTTTACTGAAACGTGCGTGTTCACGGATAGCATCGTGCTGTACGGGTTCTATGGAGAGCAGTGGGTTCGGTGTCGGAGGTGTTTCTTCAGTCGGTGATGGTATTTCGGCATTCAATATGTCCAAATAGTCCTGAAAATCAGTCTTTTCTCTGTTACCGAAAACGAACGTAACACCCGGTATCTTTTCGATTGCCGTACGGTCGCTTTCGGCATAGCAGCCTGTGACGAGCACTTTCGCGTTCGGATGCTGGCGGATGGCTTTCCGAATCGCTTGCCGTGCCTTCTGATCGGCGACGTTCGTTACAGTGCATGTATTGATGAGATAGAGGTCTGTCTGCTGTCCGGACATCTCCTCGTCAGCAAGCCTATACCCGTTGCGCTGGAGGGTCTCACGCATGGATTGCGTATCGTATTGGTTCGCCTTACATCCCATCGTAATCAGTTTCGCGGTTTTCATGTTTTTAACTATGGGCCTTTTTGCTCATTTTTTTGACGTTGTGAAAAAAATGGTTTCCTGTCACATTCGGTGCGGCTTCGCGAGGGCGGACGGTTTTTTCGATCCGGTAAATATTATACCGATTTTTTATCCGAATTGCAAATGGGATTGTTTAGTTTTGTCTACTAAAATCTTGTTGGTTCGTAGTAGGGCAATTTATTGCCCGTTCTTATAATGCTATGACGTGCGATGAATCGCCCTACTACAAACATAATCGCTTGTAGGATGGAGAATTGGAATAGGACAGAAAGATAGGCGGGCACGAACACCCGCCTCGCAGAGAAGTTATGATAATTCAACCGATTTACCGGTGCGTGCGCACTCGTAGATAGCCATATTGAGCGCGACAGAGCGTCTACCCTCATAACCATCGACTGCTGGAGCCGCGCCATCGTTGATAACACGGAGTGCGTCTTCAATGACACTGTTCGGATAAGGTGGGAGTTCAATCTCTGGCTCGTCATCATCGACGAACTGCCACATCTCCGGTCCGAGACCGACGATGCCTTTTTCACCGTGGATGTGAATCATTGAAACGCTGCTGCCGGGGAATGTCGTCGTTGTCAGGACGTGTCCCAACGCGCCGTTCTCAAATTCGAGGATCGCCGAGGTCATGTCCTCAGTTTCACAATTTTCGTGGTCATAGACATCAAAGTGTGCACCGATGACCCGTTTCACGGGACCCATGAACCAGAGCATTAAATCAATGTAATGCACGCCTTGGTTCATGATAGAACCACCGCCGTCGAGTTTCCATGTACCGTGCCAACCGACGTAGTAGCTATCTGGACGCTTCCATTTCATACGGAGTTCGCACAGTAACGGTCTACCGAGACCACCTGTTTCGAGAACTTGCTGGATTCGGCGATTATGCGTACCGTAGCGTTCACCGAAATCGACAAGCAGTTTGACATCGTTGTCTTCACAAGTTTTGATGAGGGAGTTACAATTTTCGACGCTGACATCCATCGGTTTTGTGGTGATGACGTGTTTGCCGCGGCGTGCTGCTTCCTCGCCGAATTTGCCGTGAAGACCGCTCGGAGTCATGATCATCGCCACGTCAATATCGTCGCGATCGAACATCTCAAGTGCATCGTCGTGGCTTTCGCAGCCGAAACGTTCTTCAGCCGCTTTGCGCCGGTCTTCGACGAGATCCGCTACAGCGACGAGTTCTGCACCGTCCGTGCTGTGAATGACACCGGAGCGGTTCATACCCATACCTAAACCGACAACGCCAAAACGTAGATTATTAGACATTAGAATTTCTCCTTTTATAGTTGCCAGTTATCAGTCAAAGGGTTTTCGTGTTTTGAATATATCACTACCACTTGGTGTATGCCAGGGAGAGGTGAGTTGTTACAAGCAATCTCTTAACTGACAACTGATAACTGATGACTGATAACCATTATAGCACATACATAGACGAGGCGTTAGAAAAAATTGAAAATACCGACGATCCGTTTCACCTTTTTTCTTTTTATCCTCTACGCGATTGCGCAGCCGGCACCTTCACAAAACCAAGCCGTGCGATTCACTGATGTTACGGCGCAGCTGGGTATCGAATTTCGGCATACCAACGGTGAGAGTGGCAAAAAATACTTTATTGAGCCTATTGGCAGTGGCGTTGCGATCTTCGACTTTGACAATGATAGCGATTTAGATCTCTACCTTGTTAACGGTACTGACCTACCCGGACACACTTCGCCAGTCCCACCAACAAATCGTCTCTATCGCAACGATGGCGACATCTTCACTGATGTAACCCGTGAAGCCTCTGTAGGTGATACAGGCTACGGGTTGGGGTGCTGCGTCGGTGATTATAATAACGACGGTTTCACCGATCTTTATGTAACAAATTACGGGGCAAATGTCCTCTATCACAACAACGGCGACGGCACTTTTACAGATGTCACCGAGTCCGCTGGTGTTGAAGCTGATCGCTTCAGTAGCGGTTGTGCATTTCTTGATCTTGATGCCGATGGCTATCTGGATCTCTATGTTGTTAATTATGTTCAGTTTGATCTGGAGACGAATCCGGAATGCACTCGGCAGGGAGTGCGGACGTATTGTACACCAGAGGCACTGCAAGGGACTACGGATATCCTTTACCGGAATAACGGGGACGGTACTTTTACAGATATAACGGCGAAATCCGGTATAAGTGGTGCAAATGGAAAAGGGTTGGGAATTGTCTGTGGCGATATAGATAACGATGGCGATGTCGATATTTTCATCGCAAACGATACTACACCGAATTTTCTCTATCGCAACGGCAGTGATACTGCTATTCAGGTGACAGAAGACGCACTTTTCGCAGGCGTTGCACTCAGCGAGGAGGGACGCGCCTATAGCGGAATGGGTGCGAACCTCGGCGATTTCGACAACGATGGTTATCTCGATATCGTGATTACAAACTTTCAGGATCAGACCAATAGCCTCTATCACAATGCACAAAGTGGATTTTTCAACGAGGTGAGCTTCGCCAAAGGCATCGGTGAGAGGAGTCTTCCCTATTTAGCGTGGGGTGTCGATTTCGTCGATTTTAACAATGACGGTTGGTTGGATATGTTCGTTGCCAACGGACACTTGGACGATAACGTTGCGGAAATTGATCCGATTGGCACCTACGCACAACCGAACCAACTTTTTCTCAGCAATGACGGCATCAATTTTGTGGAATCCGTTGATGCGGCAATCGCGAATCAGAAGGTGAGTCGTGGCACCGCATTCGGCGATATAGATAACGATGGCGATGTGGATATTGTTATCTCTAATCTCAAAGACGCACCGACCATTTTACGAAACGACAGTGACAACGCATCGCGGTGGTTAAGTGTCAAGTTAGTCGGCACACATTGTAACCGAGATGCGATTGGGGCGCGGGTAACAGTCGTATCTGGAAACTTGACACAGATCCGTGAGGTCAAAAGCGGTTCGGGTTACCTCAGTCAGAACGATCTCCGCCTACACTTCGGATTAGGCGGCGCGACCCGGGTTGATAAGTTGACGGTGCGGTGGCTCTGTGGCAAAGTTCAAGCCTTACAAGATGTTGAAACGAATCGCGGGCTTGTTATTGCGGAAGAATAATGTCTACCTCTATGGCACTGCGTAATCGTCTGGGTTGTCCTTCCGCCAATTCGGGAGATACCCTTCCGTATGTCCGAAGCCGTAAGACGGTCCAATCTGATTTACGCTTGACCAGGGCCACGCTTGCCCACCGATCAAACGAAATTCATCGCCTTTACCGCAGAGCCAATAGAACATGTGTGCCACGTATCTCGCAACACCGTGTCCGCCGTACTCGGCTGTCTGAAGGTCAAAATCAGGTTCTTGTTTCCAATCCTGTGTCGGTGGCACTGTCCGCCAGTAGCTATACTTCAGCATGTGGCGCAGCCCTTCCGCAGTGGATTCGCCACGACGATGGAGGATGCTTTGCGAGTGGATAACAAAAGAACCCGCGGGGCCCTCACTTGAAACACCCTTCTCTGCTATATCTCGACTTGTGGCGCGGATATGCGAACCGGGCAGAAGTTCCGTTGGTCCCATTTCCAAGGGTGTATCTTGCGGGCAGTAGAAGACCTCAACAAAATTGATTTCGGGTCCAAAGACGTGATCCGCGTCGTGATGCCATCCCTGCGCTGGCATCGGACACTCGACACGGTGGTTGCTCACTAACACGGGTAACCCGACGTTCTTACCGAGCAGTGAACGCAATGCGCCAGCGAGTTCTCGGTTCAGCAGCACATGTTCAATATACCAGTCTTCCAACAGAATGGAACTCGGTTCATGTGTATCCCGCATGCGTTCTAAATCGGCGTGCGTCATACCTGGCGGAATACAGCACGGATTTATCGGCACATCACCGTTGAGATAGTCGAATGTCCGCTGATTAATCTCATCAGGGACAACGCCTTGGAGTTGTAGGTAGCCGTCTCTACAAAACTGCAGCACCTGTGAATCGGTGAGTGTCGGTTCACAATCAAAGGTGCGGTTTACTTCATCATATTTCATCATCGGTTCCCTCACGCTTATCATTTTTCCATTCTAAAAACACCACTTCTAAAACCGTATCTCTTATAAAAGGCAACGGCATCCTCGTTGTGGGCAAGTACATCCAATCTGACTTTCTTATCTGTCCATACGTTTTCATATAACCAGTCAAGCAGCTGCGTAGCGATGCCTTTTCGCCGATGCGCTCTATCCACGTATAATTGCCGCATATAGTAGTGTCCGCCATCATCTCTGTATAGGCAATACGCGACAATGTGTCCGCTCTGCTTCACTATATAGCAGATATAATCGGTTGCCAACCATTCTTCCATCCGTTCCGTGAGTTCGGCTATGTTCATCGGATTCGGATGCTGTTCGTCCTCAATGAGGCATCTATTAAGTTCAGCAAGCCTTTCGATGTCAGTGAGTTCTGCTTTAACGATTTCCATTTTCGTAATTTTCTATGATAGCAAAGGTTGTATCAATAACGGCTTGTTCGCCGTCTTCCCTCCGGTTTTGCTTTTCAACATCACTCAAGAGAATATGTTCGCCTTGACTCGGATTATCAAAAACGAACAACAACGATAGACGTTGCATCTCAAAGTATTCAGCAACTGCGAAAGTGGTAGCCGTTTCCATATCTACGGCAATATAACCTTGATGCGACCAACTCTGGATTTCTGCTTTTCCCTCTGCAAGCAGTGCCGATGTCGTCCAGATTGGACCTTTGTGTGTAGCGACAGACGCAGTGTGTGAAGAGGAAGTTCCTTCAACGAGTTCAGGTGAAGCAAGGATTTCCTGTTTATCGGGTAAATAATATTGTGCTGCCCCTTCACCGCAATATGCCGATGTTGCACAAACAATATCGCCTGCTTGAATACTATCGGTTAATGCGCCACAACAACCTGTCTGTATGACTAAGGAGGTACCCAACACACCAAAAAGGTGCGTGACTTCAGATGCGATCGCATCGCCGTACACGGAAGCGTAACCAACATCTATATTTTTATAAGTCCCGATTAGCACGTCCTCAAAAATATCATTGGGTGATCCAATTTCAAACACATCTGTGAAAAAAGTGCTATGCTTAGCGTAATTGGCTTTCAGATTCCGCGTCCCTCGCAGGACTAAAACAGTTGGTATCCTGTCCTCAGGGATATTTAAAAGCGACAGCCATTCATTTTTTGTTAACTCTTTGAGCATTGTGTATTTTGGAAATCCTGTTTATACGGTCAACGTCACATTATCCTGTTTGACGAGTTCTTTCTCTTCCCATTCTGACCCGTAAGCCGCCAACGCTTTCGTCTCTGGAGAGAGTCGTTCCATCACTTCTGGTGGAAAGAGTTCTCGGATACCGCGTTCGTCCTGAAAAAACTGCGTCTTATACCGCAGGATCAAAAACCGTCGATCGCGGTCTTGTGGTTTCCACACCAGCACACCGTGTGTCAACATCTCGGTCATAAGCACAACATCTCCGGCTTTCGGTGTCACATTGACAAGAGCTGGATGGAATGGCGCGTCTGGGTTGTCAGGTTCAGGGAAAAACAGGTTTTTCGGACGCTTAAAATTGCGTTTATGGGAACCCGGTAAAACTATCAAACCGCCGTCCCCTGGGTAGACATCCGTGAAATAGAAGAAAGCGACGACATCGTTCGTAAAGATCTGATCGTTTTTGACTTCATACCGTCGCGTCCAGCGGAAACCTTCACCGGCGCAATGCAGCGGTGTCATCTCTTGCCGTTCATGCGTATTCACAACAAGCGACCCACGATTAAAACGCGGTTTATTAAAGGTCAATTCTTTGATAATGGGCCATGTGGTAGGATGGAGCGTCAACGCTTCCAGCGATTTATCTGCTGAAAATCCGTTTGAAAAACCTTCACCACCACGACTAATCCCAGGAGGCAATTCATCTGGTGCCGCCTGCATAAGTTGTTCAATGGCTGCTTGTGCGTTACCGAGTTCTTCCGGTGTTAGGACGTTCTCTAAATGCAGATAACCGCGTAAGTCAAAGAGATATTTCTGTTTTGGGGTCATGTGCTTTCCTCAAGCGAGATAAGGTTATCCTTTTCCTGCCAGACATGATATAAAGATTTGCTTTAAATATCAAGATAATTTATAATACTAATATGGCCCCAAGGATATATCTTAACATAGACTTCGTGATTCAAAACACATCGGGCTAAATCAGACTATCTCCCTTATGTTGACCTTGTTACCCCCACCTCCATCAAACCGGGTTACAAACCTTATATTGAAAAAGAGATAGAGTATGTCACGCAATTATAGCCTATATCTCCAAGACGCAGTGACGGCAATTGATCGTATCGCATCGTATGTTGAAGGCGTTGATCGCGGTGCGTTTGAAACGGATCAGATGCGACTTGATGCAGTTATCCGAAATCTTCAAATCATTGGTGAGGCAGTCAAGAAAATTCCCGATTCAATTGAAAAGAAATATCCAAACATTCCGTGGCGAGAAATTGGGGGCTTAAGAAACAGAGGAACCCACGTATATTTTGATGTGGATATCAATATTATCTGGGATGTAGTGCACTCGGAACTACCGATTTTGAGAAATCAGATTCAAGAGATTATAGAAGAAATAAATGATTGTATTTATTCCCAAGGTTTGAGGATAATCTTAGAGCTTTCATGAGATGCGGAGGTCTCAAATGCCGCTTGGATTTCACGCATTGGGAAGACGTTGCTGATGAGCAAGTCAAGGAGCAATGATCCTTCAATGACTTTCATCAGCCCGGGGAATTGGTTCAGGTTATAGTGCCACGCGCCAGCGAGACGTAATCCTTTGCCGATGAGATCTGGACTGATATGGAGGACCGTGTCGTTTCTACCGCTCTGCCCCACAAACGCTATTGTGCCGCGCCGACGCGTTGAGTCAATGCAAAGCCGATGCGCTTGGACGTTGCCAGAACAATCGAGGGCAAAATCGACACCGCGCCCGTCTGTTGTGAGATCGCGAATCTGATCAACAGCGTCTTCATCGGTTGGATTGATGACCGCTTCAACGCCCATCTGTTTTGCACGTTCAACGCGCCACGGAATCAATTCTGCAGCGATGACCTTCGCACCGCGGAACCGAGCATTGGTAATCGCACCGAAACCGACGGGACCAATACCCGTGATCAGCACGGTATGTGTCGCGTTAACACCCATCTCGTCGAAGGCGCGGTAGGACGGTCCTAATGCACAACACGCAAGTGAAGCGTGTTCATAAGAGACGTTGTCTGGTATTTTCGGGAGCAACCAAGACGGTTTGAGGATATACTGCGCCATCGTCGCACTGCCGTAAGAGGATCCGACGAATTCCTCAAAATTGTAGTTATTTTCGCAGTGGATATAATCACCATCCGTACAAAGCACGCATTTCCCGCAAGGATATTGCGGCATCACAACCACCCTATCGCCGATCTCTACTTTTCCGGGTTGTGCGACATCGACAACCTCACCTGCTGCCTCGTGTCCCATCCGATCCGTTTTACTTCCGTACTCAAAGGCGTGGTATTCGGTACACATCGGCGATGCGTGAATTTTTACAACAACCCAGTCCTCTTTTGGCGTTGGATCTGGCACTTCGACGAGTCCTGCTTGATGTTCACCTAAAATAGCTGCGACTTTCATAGTTGCCCTCGTGTTTTTGCTGAAGATGTAGGGATATTTCCGTTAAACCTTCGCGTATTTTAGCATAAGTTGCCTTGTAAAGCAAATTGTACCGTGTTGATATCAGAGCCATTCAATTGCCACCAATCGTTTTTGTGGGAGAGGTTTGTAACCCCGATTCTTGCGCTCTTTGCTGATTGCTGACTGCTGTAACTCAAAAGATTGCTTGACAAAATTAGCGAAAGTCTGTTTAATAATAGAGGCGAAAGCAAACAATCACAACAAGTTTTCGCTTGTGAATTATACCCAAAATGCCATCTTTACGGCATATTAGAATTTAATCCATTTACAAAAGGACTGATTCAATGAAAATAGAACAACGACTTGAAGAATTAGGTGTCGAATTACCAGAACCAGCAGTTCCCGTAGCGAATTACGTCACAACGGTACAGACCGGCAATCTCGTATTTACGTCTGGACACGGCCCCGGAACAGGTGAAGGTCCAATCTATAAGAGTCAACTCGGTACCGATGCAACGATCGAAGAAGGTTACGCATCAGCGCGGCAGGTGGCGATCGGCTTGTTAAGTACCCTCAAACACGCACTCGGCGATTTGGACAGGGTGAAACGTGTTGTCAAAGTGGTTGGGTTCGTCAATTCGGCACCCGACTTTATTGACCAACCTGCGGTTGTCAATGGCGCATCAGATTTCTTCGTTGAGGTATTCGGCGATAAAGGCAAACATGCGCGCTCCGCAGTCGGCATGGTGCAATTGCCCGGTGGCATCCCCGTTGAAGTTGAGATGGTTGTCGAAATTGAGGACTAACCCTAAAAAAAGAAGGATACAATGGCAGTTCAAATTGTTAAACCTCGGATACGTGGGTTTATCTGTACCAATGCCCATCCAGCGGGTTGTCAGGCGAATGTAAACAACCAGATAGGCGAGATTCAGCACGGCATCCCGCACAAAGGGACAGATATGAATGCCCTTGTTATCGGAGCATCAACGGGATACGGGCTTGCCTCTCGCATCGCTTTGACTTATGCTTACGGTGCCAAAACGCTTGGGCTTCTCTATGAACGTCCAGCCGACGACAGACGCACTGCATCGGCAGGCTACTATAACACCGCTGCTTTCCATCAACAAGCAGCGGCGGACGGGTTTTTAGCGCAGAGTCTCAACGGAGACGCGTTTTCAAATGAGATGAAAGCGGAAGCTATTGACCGACTCAAGGCAGACTTCGGAAAAATAGATGTCCTTGTCTATAGCATCGCCGCACCGCGCCGGATACATCCGAATACCGGTGTTTCACATGAATCGGTTCTCAAACCAATCGGCACACCCTATACAGGGAAGACGATTGATCTAAGTCGCGAAGTCGTCGCACCTGTAACGATTGAGCCCGCGACTGAGCAGGAGATCACCGATACGATCGCTGTGATGGGTGGTGAAGACTTGGATATGTGGGTTGATGCGTTGTCAGACGCGGACTTGCTTGCACCAGAAGCAACCGTTGTCGCCTATACCTATATTGGAAGTGCTTTGACCTGGCCCATCTACCGAGACGGTACTATCGGTAGAGCAAAGGACGATCTGAAAGCACGTGTGGACGCACTTGACCAACGACTTGCCGATCAACTCGGCGGTAATGCCTATATTTCGGTGAACAAAGCTGTTGTTACGCAAGCCTCCGCAGCGATTCCTGTTGTGCCGCTTTATATCAGCATTCTCTATGACATCATGGACGCGAAGGGTGTCAATGAGGCACCTATTGGACAGATGCGGCGGCTCTTCTCAGAACATCTCGGACCGGGGTTACAACCCCAACTTGATAGTGAACGTTATATCCGACTCGATGACCGAGAGTTACAACTTGAGACAACCGACGCAGTGACGGAGCGTTGGGCACAAATTGATACCGACAATTTCCACGAACTCTCCGATTACGCAGGCTACCGACGACGCTTCCGAAATCTTTTCGGGTTTGAAGTCGAAGGCGTAGATTACGATGAAGCAGTGGAGACGGAATTAGTATTTTAATTTTTTAGCTCTAAATAGGGAGTTTATCGTGCTTGTTCCAATTTGTGGGCAACACAACAGAAAGAAAGAGTGGAAGCCAACCGTGTTTGCATATAGCGAGGACGGTATATCTATCCAGGTGCCAAATGTGTATGCATGGGTTTGTCCAGAGGATGGTGAAGCCTCATTCACACCTGAGACAGCTGACGAATTAATTGTCACACTCCGTGAATTTGTTGAAGCTGCGAAGCGCGCCAAAGCGCGACGCTCTCAGTTGACCGAATACATTGTTGCTGTAGGATAAACCATCAAAAGGATGTCTCGGATGCCCCAAGTCCGACTCCGCTCCATGTTGCGATCAGGATAGGGAAACATAGGCAGGCGTAACACCACCGAGCTAAAGCAACGGTATCCTACACCTAAAGATGAAGATGGTAGAAGGTAATAAATCTGAATGCGGGATGTACAACCGAGAAAACTACAAGCCTACCGGACTTCAAACGGCCGAGAACCTTTCACGGAGTGGCTTATATCTGTTCACCATAGAAATACGCGAAACAGAATTGAAAGGCGACTTGACCGAATCAGATCTGGCAATTTTGGGGATTACCGTTCTGTTGGTACTGGGGTGGAGGTATACGATTCTTCAGGGGCTGGGGTGTCGCCTGTCCATTCAACCGCTAAAGGATGCAAGTTCCGGCGGGCATTATGCGGATGAGAGTTACCCAGTTACACCAAGAGAAAGCGCAGATCCTAATCTTGAAGCCACTGTCGAGAGCAATGATCTCCGTTCAACGTAAACCTGTTGTGATTTCAGAATCAACATTCAGCGGAGGAAATCGGCCATGGAACGTTATTTTATCTGCTTACTGGCATTTTTAACAATTGCTTGTTGTTTCACGCTTCAACCTGCTGAAGCAACAGATGATAATGGTATTAGGATTGGACTCGGCTACGCAGTTACTCCTTCGTCTAATCGGAATTTGATGAGTTCAAATGGAATGAGTTGGAAAACAGCGTTCTCAAGAAGCTTTAGTATTCAACATTATTTAGGGTTTTTAAAAAATGAGCAGGCTGATGTGTGGATAAGTACCCGATTTTTATATTCTGTTGAAATATTTTCTCGAATGGATTACTACTTCGGTTGGGGTGTGAATTATCCAATCTCGCAAGTTGCGTCAGATTCTGAAGAAGAAACTCATATAGGTTCGTGGTTTGAATCGATCGTTGGCTTTGAATATTTCTTTTCGGATAGTGCTGATTTCGGATATACTTTTGAGTTAGGAGTAGCTCGCTTGAAACCCAAATCTGAGGATTCGACCAGTAAATTAGGCAGTCGTTTCTCATTTGGCTTCCATTATTACTTTTAGTCGTGTGAAAGTGTGGAACGAAAACCTCAATAGAGATTATAGTAGATTCCATAATTATTTTCACATACGCTAACTCGTAGGGGCTGGGTTACCCGGTTCCCCTACGAAAGGGCGAAGTGTAAACATATTTCCTGATTTTACTATAATATATTTCTGTTGAAAAAAAATTAAGGAGAAATTTATGACGCAACCAATTCAGGTTACAGTCTGGAATGAATTTAGGCACGAGAAAACAAACGATTTTATTCGCGGTATTTACCCAAAAGGCATCCATGCTGCGATTGCTGATGGTCTGGACGACTCCGGGGGCTTTAAAGTCCGGAGCGCGACGTTAGATGAACCCGAACACGGCTTAACCGACGCTGTGCTCTCAAGCACAGATGTCTTAATCTGGTGGGGACACGCCGCACACGGCGCAGTTGAGGACGCTATTGCCGACAAAGTTCGCGCCCGCGTCTTGGATGGCATGGGGCTTATTGTGCTCCACTCGGCGCACTATTCTAAACCCTTTACCCGTTTGATGGGCACGTCGTGTAGCCTTAAATGGCGTGAAGCCGGTGAAAAGGAACGCCTCTGGGTCATTGAACATGGACACCCAATTGTCGAAGGTTTAGGCGAATACTTTGAACTCGAACACGCCGAGATGTATGGCGAACCGTTTGATATTCCTGAACCCGATACGCTCGTTTTTGTCAGTTGGTTCCCCGGCGGTGAGGTTTTCCGAAGTGGATGCTGTTATTATCGCGGGAGAGGCAAAATCTTCTATTTCCGTCCCGGTCATGAGACGTACCCGATCTATTACGACGAAAACGTGCGACATGTCATCGCGAACGCCGCACGGTGGGCAGCCCCCGGCAACGCACCGACCCCTGTCTTCGGGAATGCTAAGCCGTTGGAACCCTTAGATTGACCGGTAGGAGCGATTTGTAATCGCGACTTCCGTTGTGGGCGGGCTTCTTTGAGTCCGCCCGTCGCTATTAAGGAACCGTTATGCAGACAGAAGAGAACCAGAATACTGAGCACGTTGATATTCCGCCCGTTGCGGGTCCGTTTGCTGAACCGTGGTCGCTTAAGAAAATTATGGCACTCGCCGCCGTGTTTGGACCTGCGGCAATTGTCGCTTCGGTAAGCATAGGTGCAGGTGAAACGATCGTTGTTGTTCGCGCAGGCGCATGGGCTGAGTATAATCTGCTCTGGCTTGTGCTACTCAGCTGCGTCGTGAAAGCTGTTTTCGTCACTTATCTGCTGGGGCGATATACCGCCGTCAGTGGTGAATATATCGGGAATCGGCTCGCGAAGCTGCCGGGACCGCGTGGATGGCTCCTCATTGCGATTGTCATTTTTGAAATGGTAGGCGCGCCTTTGGCATGGGTGCCGATTGGTAAACCGTGTGGAGCACTGCTCCATTTTCTATTCAAAGATACGTTACCCGCTGGTGTCGCACAACCCGTTTGGGAAAACCTAATCACGTCCTGTTTTATCACGCTCGCGCTCCTTTTCGGTTTACGTATCTCCTTTGAAAGGTTGGAAAAACAGCAACTCATTATCTGTGCTATTCTTGTTGTCGGCACAATTATCGGCACATTGATGGTGCGTCCCGATTTTGGCAAAGCACTGGTCGGGAGTCTCCGTTTTGGATACCTACCTGAGTTTCCTGAATGGGCACCGAAGGATGCTGTCGAGAATCCGTTGTTGACAATGGCGACAGCGTTCGGTTACGTCGGCGGTTCTGTCATGGGATACGTTGTCTACGCGAATTGGGTGAGTATGCATCGCTGGGGCATGACATCCCATAATAACATTGAATCCATCCGTCAGCGTGCCGCGAACAGTGATAAAATTGATTATCTCCCTGAACACCCTGAGCAGGTCAGCCAACTCCGGAAAATCCTTGCACCGTTACGATGGGATATCGGCATGGGAGCGGTCGTACTATTCATTGTAACTGCCGCGTTTATGATCTCAGGTGCTGCGGTCTTGTATGGAACGCAAAGCACGTTTGAAGGCTGGAGTCTGCTTACCGATCAGGCAAGCGTCTGGAAAAATATTCATGCATCGCTCGTATGGGTGTACTACATCTGTATCATCGTCGCATTGTGGGGGACGCTACAGGCACTGCCAGAAATCTACGCACGCGTGATGCAGGAGTTCTTTCAGGCGATCTGGCCCCACCGCGAATGGAACTACGGGACGCTTCGTAAATGGATCTGTCTCTATATTTTCCTTACAACAATGGTGTTGATCTGGTTAAACATTCCGTTTGATATTTTGACGCAGATCGCTGGCTTTATTTTGGCGAATTTTTCAATCGCGCTGATGATGCTTGCGGCGTTGTACCTGAACGCCAAACTCCCAGCTGCGTATCGAACACGTCCATTTATGTTCATCGGTGCCCTAATTTCTGCTGCGGTGCTCGTTACGTTTGCAGGGATTAGTGGCTGGGGCTTGTTCCTCAAACTTTTTGCTGGCAATTAAAGTTGATCCCTTTTACATAAAGGCATAGAATATCGATAATAACTCTAAATCTGCAGAAGGAGATGAAACCATGGCAGACATGAAGGATAAACTCGCGAAACTGCAACAAGAAGGTTTCGTTTTAATAGAGGGCGCGTTGTCGCCAGAAGAGACAGAACATATCCGCCATCGCGTTAACCACGCACGAGAACAGGGTTGGGAAGAAGGCTTAAACGCTGTCGGAAATATGTGGTTTGATAGTTTGCTTGACCGTGAACCGGATACATACCAACCGCTCGTTGGGCATCCGAGTGTCCGTCCTTACCTTGAAGGCTTAATGGGTAAACAGTGTCAACTCCGGAGTCTACGCGCACATATCAATCCGGGTCCGTATCTTCAAGAGTGGCACATGGATTTTTACGGCTACTGGCAAGAACAACGGTATGTTGAAGAACATCCGTTTGCGATGGCACCTGTTGGGATTAACACAACGTACTACTTTCAGGATAACGCCCCCGGTGAAGGGCATCTTAAGTTTATCAAAGGTGGGCATTTGTCAGAGCCGCCGCATCTCTATCCGTTAGATCGTCCTAAATTTGAGGAATGGTGTGAAGCACAAGAACACGTGATCCTGTATCCGAAAGCAGGCGATTGTGTCGTGTTCATTAACCACATCCCGCATCAAGGTGCAAAAGAACGGGACGATATGGAACGGAGCAATGTCGTGTGCCATTATCAGGTGACCCCGATGTATGAAGGCGTTTGGCACGTCTCTCGACCCCGTGGTTATCAAGGCACATTCCCCTTTGCTTAGAGATATGCACTGGTGCTTAGAAGGGCGGGTGTGTTTCACATCCGCCCGTGTTGCTTAACATAACGTGAATTTGATTAAAAGTAGTAGGCACACTCCGTGGGTTATCCGTAACAGACTGACATTTTTATTAATGAAGAATTTTAAATTCTATTTCACAGTAATAATCCTGGTTTTGTTTACCGGTATCGCTTTCGCGCAAGAGGTGAATATGGAACGCAAAGAAAGTGAGGATCCTTCAACGCATAGACTGCGTGTAATCATGACCTCGGATTTTCCACCGATTGGTGTCGTTAAGGGTGGCAACGTACCTAACGATCAAAAGAGCGATCCGGATGATATGCAGTCGATGGTTCGTTTCCTGTTATATACCAATGAGTTTGACATCGAAGCACTGATAGCTTCATCTGGCACTTTTGCCAACATAGCCAAGAAACAACGCCTATTGGATGTGATTGACCGCTACGAAATGGTATACGAGAACCTGAAAAAACATGACCCTTTGTATCCCACGCCGGACTATCTGCGTTCGGTTACTTTCCAGGGTCGTAGCGGCACTTGGGGCAAAAAAGGCACTGTCAATATTGGTGAAGGCAAAGACAGCGAGGCTTCGGAGGCGATCATCAGCATCGTGGACAAGCCCGATCCTCGTCCGGTCTATATTGGCATCTGGGGCGATTGTAGCGTTGTAGCGCAAGCGGTGTGGAAGGTACAGCATACGCGCAGTGCTGCCGACTTGGAAACGTTCCTAAGTAAATTACGTATCCATCAAATTGCGACCCAAGATGGTACGATCGGTTGGTTGCGCGATAATTTCCCAAAGTTGTTCATCATTCATTCGCGAAAGACTTACCAAGGGATGTTCGGTGGACGGGATCCGATTTCAAACCTCGCTTGGGTTAACGAGAACATTCGCAATAACCACGGACCTCTCTGCGATGTGTATCCGCACGAAGGCATGGGATGCACCGGGGTGTGTGAAGGGGATTCACCTTCATTTCTGTGGCTGGTGAGTGCAAACCGCGGGTTGAACGATCCCGATGACCCCACCCAGGAAAGCTGGGGCGGACAATTCAAACGCGACGGGAACACTAACCACTATGTTGATGGACCCGGTCCGTCGAGCATCTCCAAATGGCGTTCCGACTATCAGGCGGAGTTCAAGGAACGCGCAGACTGGTGTATAAATCCCCCGTAGCCACACCGAAGCTTTCATACGAAGACGTTTGGCACGTTTCTCGGCCGCGCGGGTATCAACGGACATTCCCATTTGTTTAACGAACTAACCCTTATAGGGATTGGAGAACACTCATGCGTCAATTACTAATTTGCTTGTGTGCTGTGTATCTAATAGGGAATTTTCAAAGTGTTAGCACAGCCGCAGAACTCGAAGGTTTAGTCGTCTACTTCGCTTTTGAAGAGGGCGCGGGTAAGACTGTCAAGGATCTGTCTGGTAATGGGCAGGATGGAAAATTAGAAGGTGATACGTCGTGGACTGATGGTAAAATCGGGAAAGCGGTTAATTTCGGTGGAAAGGATGGGATTGTTCGGGTAGAACATTCTGATGCCTTTGAATTTACCGACGGAATCACCATTGCCGCTTGGATTAAACCGACTTTAGAAGCGGGACCTGGTACCTGGCAACTGATCGCGGCGAAAGGACCGGATGTACAAGAATTTTTCGAGGTGCTGCTCCATCCGGACGGTTTTATCTGGATGGGATGGAAGTTGACAGGTGGACGTAAGGTCCCCGCACAAAGTCCTCGCGATGTCGTCAAAGACAAATGGCAGCATGTCGCTGTTTCATTTCAGAGTGGAGAGTGGTGGACCATCTATCTTGATGGTGAAGTCTTAATAGATTACCCCAAGGATGGCGATAAATTGGTGCCGATTGATGCGCCGCTGATGCTCGGGACTGAGGAACCACCGGCTCTTAATCGCTACTATAACGGTATTATTGATGATTTCGCACTCTTTAACCGCGGACTCTCACAGGATGAGATTAAAGAAATTCAGGGTGGTATCCAAGATATTTTGGCGGTTGACCCAGACGCAAAATTGCCGACAACATGGGGCCGCCTCAAACAGGGATATGAGTGAGGCAGTAAGTCAAATTGACTTGTGAACTTACCTCATTTTTATACCCGTGCCAATTTGGCAGACATTCAGCAGGAATTTCGGCTATTTCAAGCGAATAATATTGGCACGGATATTGCACGCTATTTCGTAGATAGTTGTCAGTTTTCAGTTCGGTTTTTCTGCGAAAAACTTTTCAGTTTTCAGTTAACTACTTGTGGCAGTTGCTTTTGTTGTACTTGCCACAGCATGACTCTTCACTGACAACTGACAACTGATAACTGATAACTATTAATATGATCTCAAAGTTATTCATACAGAGGAGAAATTAGAAATGAGCAAGGTCATTGGAATTGATTTAGGAACAACAAATTCATGTGTGGCTGTTTTAGAAAGCGGCGATGCCAAGGTCATCGAAAACGCGGAGGGAAATCGAACAACACCATCAGTTGTAGGTTTTACCAAAGAAGGCGAGCGTCCCGTTGGACAAGTTGCTAAAAGACAAGCGATCACGAACCCACAAAATACAATCTTTTCGATTAAAAGGTTCATGGGACGCAAATTTAACGAGATCGGTGACGATGCTTCGCGTGTGCCTTATGAATTAAAAGCCGATAAAGATGGTAATGTCGCCGTAAATATTGAGGGTAAAGATTACTCATCCCCAGAAATCTCGGCGATGGTCTTGCGGAAAATGAAGGAGACCGCCGAGGCATACCTCGGAGAAGAAGTCACGAAAGCGGTTGTCACCGTCCCCGCCTACTTTAACGATTCCCAACGTCAGGCGACAGCAGACGCAGGTAAAATCGCGGGGTTAGAGGTCGAGCGGATTATCAATGAACCTACCGCAGCATCGCTTGCCTATGGGTTGCAAAGCGAAGGCGACAAGAAGATTGCTGTCTATGATCTCGGCGGTGGTACGTTTGACATCTCTATTCTGGAAATCGGGGATGGGGTCTTTGAAGTCAAAAGCACTAATGGCGATACACACCTCGGTGGTGATGACTTCGACCAAGCGGTGATTGACTGGATGGCGCAAGAATTCCTCAGTAGTCAAGGGATTGATCTCCGCAATGACGAGATGGCTTTGCAACGCTTGAAAGAGGCGGCGGAAACCGCAAAATGTGAACTCTCCAGCACTTTACAGACGGACATCAATTTGCCGTTTATCACTGTGGATGCCAGCGGTCCGAAGCACCTTAACTTGACGCTCACCCGTGCAAAACTGGAGCAGATTACAGATAACCTCGTCCAGCGGTCGCTTGAGCCGTGCCGGCAAGCACTCGCGGATGCTGAGATGCAACCCTCCGAAATTGACGAAGTGATCCTTGTCGGTGGGCAGACACGGATGCCTAAGGTGCAGGAAGCCGTGGAACAACTCTTCGGCAAAGAGCCGCACAAAGGGGTCAATCCGGATGAAGTCGTCGCCATCGGTGCCGCAATTCAAGGCGGTGTCCTCGCAGGTGATGAAGAGGTCAAAGATATTCTCTTGTTGGATGTCACACCACTCTCACTTGGGATTGAGACGCTCGGTGGAATGTTCACACGGTTGATTGATAGGAACACAACGATTCCTACGAAGAAGTCGAATATCTTCACAACGCCTGAAGACAACCAGACATCCGTTGATGTGCATGTCCTTCAAGGCGAGCGGGACCAGGCGGTTTACAATAAAACTATTGGACGCTTCCGTTTGGGTGAGTTACCCCCCGCACCGAGAGGTGTGCCGCAGATTGAGGTGACGTTTGATATTGACGCGAACGGTATCCTGAACGTGTCTGCCAAAGATACCGCGACCGGCAAAGAACAGAAGATTACCATTACCGCGTCCTCTGGACTTACCGATGCCGAGATCGATCAGATGATGAAAGATGCCGAAGCGCACGCCGAGGAAGATAAGCAGAAACGCGAGGAAGTTGAGGCGCGTAACCGTGCGGATTCTATGGTTTACGAGACCGAGAAGAACTTAGGTGAATTCGGCGACAAGGTAGACGATGCTTCTAAGGAGAAGGTGAACGCTGCCGTTGCGCGTGTCAAGCAGGCTTTAGAGGCGGACAACCATGCCGAGATTCAGTCTTCAACGGATGAATTAACGCAGGTCTGGCATGAAGTCTCTGCACAGATGTACCAGCAGACTGCGGGGGCGGATCCCGGAGCAGCTCAGGCAGATCCATCTGCTGCTGCTGATGAAGCAACACCTGATGCCGAAGATAGCGAAGTCGTTGACGCTGAATACGAAGTCGTTGACGAGGATGAGAAGAAGGATGAGAAATAGGCGATACGTCTAAATTGCGACTCCCTTGGTGCCACATAGGAGGTTTCCTCAATGGCTTATAGCGAATTTACCTTAGAGTCGGTGCAGAAAACATTCCAACTGGAGACAGTTCGGTCTGTAGGAATCTTCTCTGAAATGGAGCCAGTGGTGCCAAGCGCGTATCTGACGACAGGGTTAGCAAGAAAGGCATCATTGGCCACCGCTATTGGCACTGAGAAAGCCCGGTCAGAAATGATTGTCGCCGATGTACTCGTTGAACTTCTCGAGCACTTCGATCGCCGCATTAGTCTGTTTTCTGGGATTGACTTCAATGTTGATGCTGAGAAAGGTTTGACTGGCGTGTGTGATTTTTTGGTCAGTTTATCGCCAGAACAATTTTACTTGGAGGCACCCGTCATTATCCTTGTTGAGGCAAAAAATCTTGACTTGAAACTCGGAATCGGGCAATGTGTGGCTGAAATGGTTGCTGCGCAGCATTTTAATACCGAAAAAGGGAATGACATCTCTTACGTTTATGGTGCCTCCACGACCGGAATAGATTGGCAGTTCTTCAAGTTAGAAGCAAAGTGCCTGCACATTGATATGGCAACCTATACGCTTGAACGGTGCGACAGGATCCTCGGTATCCTCTCCAGCATGGTCGCACAAAAGGCATAAGTTGGCATGTGATGGTGTCTCTGAAATTATCGTCTCTGTGCCTGCCACTCTGAGGTGCAAGATTCTTATACCATTTCTAAAAGTTTATATCGCATTAACCGCACCGTCTACCCAGGCCCGGTAAGGTGTGCGGAGCAGGGCAGCAGCCGTTTCTTACCCAGAATGATGGCTTCCGCCATCTGTGCCAACGAGGCACCGGCGGCATAATAGCCACTCGTTTTCAGGAGATTGACGATTTCAGCACCGCCGTCGCGCGTCCGTTGTGCCATCACTTCAATCCATTCAATCTACCACTTCGGTATCCGCAGATTCTGAAAGTTTCGGTTTTTCACGCGGCAAATCAGCGAACCTATATTTGCCGGACTGCCGCATCTGTTCTTGTAACTCTTGATAGTGTGCGACCAACCGACCAATATCATGGTCAAACTGGGCAGAAATTTTATGTCGAATTTCGCGGACTTCCTTAACGATTTCGCATTCGGCATGCTTTTCGTTTTCTATAATCTTTCTATCTTCCATTTTAGGTGTTGCCTCCCAAATAATCCACAGGCGTTGTTAATTCTGGTGTTGCTAAGCCAAGTGCTCGATTCATTCGCTGGATGATTTGAAAAAAGGCGGAAAACATTGATTTTGACTATGGAGGTGGGATTTTTAAATCTTTACAGATTTTCTCAACAAGCCACCTACCAATCTCATTATGGCGAGGCACAGAAGTTGAAATTTGGTCTCCAAGATGCCGCTTACCCCACCGTGAGTGTCGGCCTCCCTCTCGAATGAAATAACAACCGTGCTTTCTGAGATGCCTAACTAACGCTCTCCGTTTCATATCTGGATAGCGACTTTCTGATGCTCAACTTTCGCAGCCTTGATAGCCTCTTCACGATTGTATTCTATCGTTTCTTGAAGCGTAATTCGCAGCGTTTCAAGCAATTCATCCTTAGTCCGTTCTTGACAATTGACCCCGGGAATCTCTTGTATCCAGCCGATCCACCAACCTTCGTCTTGTTGAATAACAGCAGTATAGGTTTGACCCATCGGTTCTGTTCTCCTTTAGGCAGATTATACCAATCAGTTTAGCATGAATCCGCAGGCGTTATGTTTTCTAAAAAAATTGATACATATGCTTCCGGCACACCTCCGAACCGAAAAAACGCTTGTAGCGCAAACTCCCACTGCGATGCAAATTTACGCTACAAACACGGACAAAACGTTCAAGTTGAACTCACGTTGAAAAACAGTGGAATTGCTTAGTAACCCAACAACGCAATCCCTTCTCGATACGTTGCAGCGGAATGCTGTAAAGAACCGAGTTCGTCTTCAGTCAGTTCTATTTCGAGAATCTCCTCTACACCGTTTCCACCGAGTTTGATCGGAACACCAATATAGAGGTCATCAATGCCGTATTGTCCTGTGAGATGCGCGGAGCAGGGCAGCAGCCGTTTCTTATCCAGAATGATGGCTTCCGCCATCTGCGCCAACGAGGCACCGGCGGCATAATAGCCACTCGTTTTCAGGAGATTGACGATTTCAGCACCGCCGTCACGCGTCCGTTGTGCCATCGCTTCAATACGATCTTCCGGTATCAGCTGCGGGATAGGGATGCCGTTAACGGTGGTATAGCGTGGGAGCGGAACCATCGTGTCGCCGTGTCCACCGAGGACAAGTGCCTGGATGTCTTCTACAGATACGCCGAGTTCGAGTGAGATAAAATAACGAAACCGCGCCGAATCCAACACACCTGCCTGTCCAACGACACGATTTGACGGGAATCCTGAGACTTTCCACGCATGGTAGGTCATGATGTCCAACGGGTTGGTGAGCATCATAATAATAGTATCTGGCGAATGCTTCACCACGTTTTCTGTGACGCTGCCAACGATATTAGCGTTCGTTTGCAACAGATCTTCGCGCGTCATCCCCGGTTTACGTGGGGAGCCTGATGTAATAATTACCAAGTCGGAGCCTGCCGTTGCGGTGTAATCGAGGTCTCCGTCGATTGCAGCATCAAAGAGTTCTACGGGCCCCATTTGTGCCATATCCAATGCTTTACCTTGCGGGACTCCCTCCACGATGTCTATCATGACGACATCCCCAAGTTGTTTTTGTGCGATCAGGAACGCCGCTGTTGCGCCAACATTCCCCGCACCAATAACGCTGATTTTTTTTCTTGCCACTTCTGCCTCCATTATGAAAATGTATAGTTTTTATCCTAAGATTGACAGTACTAATTATACCCAGAAATCTGAAAATAATCAAGTCTCCAATAGTTTTCAGTCAGAGCCATTCAATTCTCGGTTTTTTAGTCCTATTTTGGACCCCCCAGGCCCGGTAGGTGCGGTGTTTTTGCTGGGGTGTTTCCCTCCTAACCGCACCGGACTGGAAAAAGAAGATTCAAAAGTTGAGACAATTCGACAATTTATTTAAAACTATAGTAAAGTTTAGAATTAATTGGGCACTCTCAAACAGTCTGAATACCTATAACAGGCATTCAGACTGGCACAAACTGGAAGTTTGTGCTACGAATGTGTCTATTCATTATAAATGGCCCTGGAAGGCTATCGCGAAGGTATTTGACAGAAGCATAAAACATCGTATAATAGTGGTGGTATCACATGTCCCGGTGAATGTAACATGAGGTAGGTAATTGATTTAGGAAATTTTTCTGTTTCTTGCAAGTCACTTTCGGAGGTTTCTATGAACAAAAATAGTTTTACTGTTTGGGAACTGCCACAGGGCGCAATTGCGCGTTTTGGGTCGGGTGCCTTATGTGATTTAGCAGTTTCCGCAGATGGAACGTCCTTGGCAGCGGGTACAGGGATAGGCGTGTGGGGGTATGACCTCACGACACGCCAGCCCGTTACGCTGTTTGAAACGGAGCGAGGTATGGTCAGCCGCATTGCCCTCTGTTCAAGTCAACCCTTATTGGCAGTGAGTAATAGTGACAAAAATGGGAAGAAGGTTATTAAGATATGGGATATGCAAAGACAGAAATGTATCGCTGTCATGGAATATCCTGCAAAGTGGGGGGACGATCCACCTCCAAATTATTTATGTAGCCACTGTTTTTCTCCATCCGGGCAATGGTTTGCTGCAAGTTATGATGGTAGCGTTATTGTTGACATTTGGGAATCGTTAACCGGTAGCGTACATGCATCGCTGGAATTACCTGCTGAAGACATAGAGTTATGTCGCATAGATGACTGTGACAATGGATTTTCTTGGGATTTTGGCGGTGCCTTGGCATTTTCACCGGACGATCGGCTCTTTGCGTCGTCACATTTTGCTGATTTTATCAGCGTCTGGGATATAACGACCCATGAACGCATCATCCGCCTCACAGGACATTCCGAAGGTGTGCACGCGCTGAGTTTTTCACCTTGCGGTCAGTTCCTTGCCGCTGGCGGAATAAAAGGGACTGTCCAAGTCTGGGAGACTTCTACTTGGCAGCTGCAGCAAACGTATCCATCGTCGGGTGACGACTGGATGGACATCTCCTACGCCCCCGATGGCACGCTTCGGGCAGCAGGGATATCTCAGGATCGATGCACAGTCACCCTGTGGGATGTCGCACAGCAAAAGGCACTATATACTTTTCAGGAAAAAAATTATTGTAGAGCTGAAATTTATCCTATTCACTTTTCCAACGGGTCGCATCTTGCCTTCCAAAGTGATTTTGAAGTCCAAGTTAAGACTGTGGGAGAGGCAGAGACACTCTCTATGCTGCCGTGGGAAGTTGGCGATCTGCATTCGCTGGTATTTTCACCTGACGGACAAACACTCTGTGCGGGGTATCGGCAATTTGGCGGTGTCGTGCTATGGGATGTTACGACCTATCGTCCGCAACGCGTTGTTACAGAACCGCGTTGTCATATCGTTGCCGTTTATTCGGACACCGCGACTGGCAAATTTTATGCAACCGGGTTTCCGCCCGGAGAATCTCTGTATTATGGCAATACCTTGAATCTGTGGGAAATTGGACAAAGTGAACCGATAGCCGAACTCACAGTCCCTGGAGAACCGCCCGATCGACGAAATGGGATGGCATACGCGCCCGCCACGAATCTGCTTGCGTGTGGGAACGGAACAGAAAAAGATAGCGAGAGTTGGGATGAAAATGACCGTGAAAACGGTGCTGTGTATGTATGGGATGTTGCAAGCGGACAGATGAAACACATCTTCAGAGGCAAACATACAAATTGCATCAACTACATGAGATTTAGTCCGGATGGCACACGCCTGCTCAGCAGATGTGATGACTGGACATATCGGGTGTGGGACGTGATGTGCGGTGAAGAGATCGGTGGGTTTGAGGACTTTAAAGAGCTAATTCATTTGTTCCCCATCTTTTATTCTCCACCTCTCACAGTGCCAGATGGAGAGTATCCTAATATAGATCCGATAGAAATCTCGCCTTGCGGTCGGTATATGGCTTTCGGTGAAATTTGGCAACCGGGGTTAGAGAAAGTTCCTGTTCAGTTATGGGACCTTACCACTGGTGAAAACATTGCCATTTTTCTGGGACATCCGACAGATATTCAATGTCTTGCGTTTTCACCTGATAGCACTATCTTGGCAAGTGGCAGTTTTGATCACACTATTCTGTTATGGGATTTGAAACCTTATTTGGGAAACACATAAGGAGCATTTATGAATTTCAGATTTTTAACAGCGACACAGAAACCTATAACGATGGTAAGCATACTGGCATTAGTGGTAATAAACCCTTTTAAGACAATCATTTTCTGGGTCAGTTGTCTGCTTTTGTTTATGGGGGCAATGGTTTCTGTAGATGCGAAGATCGTCTTTCGTGTAGATGATGATATTTTCGTGATGAACGATGAAGGCACCGGTAGACGCAGACTCACCCACAACACAACAACGAAAGACAGTTACCCGCGCTGGGCCCCCGATGGCACAAAAATTGCCTTTACCCGATACATGGACAAGGAGAAGATACAAACCTCATCAGAGTTGTTTATCATGAACGCAGATGGCACAGACCTACAGCGGCTCACCGACAACAACGTCGCCGACGCGAATCCGTCCTGGTCGTCGGATGGCACACAAATCGCTTTTACGAGCCTCCGCGGTGGCAAACTTGATGTGTTTGTCATAGACGTGGCAAGCCAGAAGGTCACACAGTTGACTGGATTTGACGATGCTAAGGAACAGTCTGCGGCTCCGGACTGGTCGTCGGATGGCACAATGCTGACTTTTGAGCGTTTCATCCAAGGTCCAGGGATCAACTCAAAAACGATCTACGTGATGGATGCGGATGGACAGCACCAACGCCCTTTGCTCCCGGATCCGGAGATCGGTGATGGACCTACGTTCCGGTTCTTTCCGCGCTGGTCGGCAGACAGACAACATATCCTATTTTATGAAGTCCAGTGGCTTGATGGGGGAGATGTCAAGCATCTCATTGCTCAGTCGCTCGGTGCGGCGAAGAAGAAAATTACAGATATTAATGACAGGCTCGGCAACAATTTGAATATTGCTGGCACAAGTTGGATGGAGAATGACCGTGCGATGCTTATCTCAATAAAGCAGAACGATAAACCTAACGCCAATTATGACCTCTATCGCTATACGTTTGACACACGGGGACTGAAACGGTTGACACGCGATCCGAGTGATGAGAAGTGGCCCGATTGGACAGAAGGTGAGTTCTCGGTTTCACCACACGGGAAGTTGCCGACGCAGTGGGGAGAGGTAAAGCACACTGATCATAAGCGTCAGTGAACCCATTGACGCGAACGCCCCAAACAGGTCCTTGTTGAATAAGAACTTGCCATATTCCAAAATGGAATTGTGATACTGGAAGGTAAACACTAATCCATTAACTTGATCGCACCCCAACATGAAGCGAGTTTTCCACGCGCTTCTACAGGATACGGCAGACTCTCTGATTTTACGAAGACATCATCCACAGCGACTTCAACCTCCTGATCGGCGGTGAGGTAGATACTCCACCACGGAAATTCACCTAAGTCGGCATTAGAGGAGATGTCATCCTTTTTCCATTCCGTCTTTTCACCGGGATCAACCGTGACAGCCATTTCATGCTTCGCATCGTTCCACTCCAAGCGGAGCGTTCGGAGCATATTCGTGTTTTCAGGGATGTCTTCATAAGAAAATGCTTCCCAACCGCCGAGTTGTCCAACGGAGCCAGAACCGAACACGCCTTTCGGGCCCCAGTTGTGTTGGTGACTCGGCGACATACCGAAAACCCAGTTCGGATTTTTCCAGTTCGGTTCTTCGTTCGTACACAGCACCCCGAACCAACCACCGGCATCAGAGAGTTCAGCAACCTTCACCGTGAACTGGATGCCGAGGATGTCGCGCGGCTCCCATCCGAAAACGAGTTTGAAACCCGGATCGCGACCGCCCGGACTTTTGACTTTCATCTGAAACACGCCATTCTCGATGCCCATCTCTAATCGGTTTTCAGGGACAAATTGAACCCATTTCGTACCGAGATCCGGTACCTGTCCAGGTGTCTCGTCGATTGCGTCTAAATCTCCCTCAAAGTCGTCGTAAGGTTTCCATTCGGGGGCGGCGAACGCACTGGATAGGGCGAGTGCTGCCAAAATGCAAATAAGTGATACAGTTTTCATGGGGTATGCTCCTAAATTCGCGCGGGAGGTTCGCATAGCAAAGCACAAGATTATATCCGGCACGAAAGGTTTTAGATTTTGAATCGCTTCAAAATTTGCGTTAATCCTTCTGGTTCTTCGCCGCGCTTCATTCTTATTTCAAGATGCGCGCTCGCGAGATACTCCCGTCCTTCCCGCTTATCGAAACCGATAATAGGTTCCGCTACAATCTGCATCTCGTCTGTGAGTTCTAACGTGAAATTTAGGGATCGGAAATCGGGGAGCCAAGCGGTCAAAATCTGGCGAACCTCTTCCGCAATCTGAGAGGTCTCGGACTGCAAGTCGGTATCCTCGATGAGCGTAAATCGGATCGCTGCAATTGCCCAATCTTGTATAAGTACGCGAGCAATTTCAGTTTGTAGCGTTGCGCCAAAAGTGTCATTGGCGTTGTTCTTTGTCGCATCACAGGTTTTCAGTCCAGTTTTGAGCCGTTTAAGCAACGCAATGATTTGCGGGTCCGTAGCTGCTTTTTCTGCTCGAGTTATTACAAATGCAAGGTGTTCGGCGGTTACACTGAATTCAAGGCGTTGCGGTGGGGGCGCGTACTTCCAACCCTCCTTTTTCCGCTTTTTCTCTTGAGATTTTAAATGTTCAAAAAAGGATTGCAAGTCCTTGAATTGGGCACTATACTCTTCCTTAATACGGTAGCATTCTTCGAGGATAGGGTCTGGTTTCATTTTAGTTTACCTCTGTAGTTTCGATATAGACTTTCGGTTTTTTGTCCGTGAATAGCATCTTGGAATTGGTTTTCTGTTAATCTCCCTTAAATCAAAGATATAGATATGTTACCCTAAATATGGGAGAGATGTCAAGTTTTTGCTGAGAAGATAGTTTTCAGTTACTCAGTTATCATAGAGATTTTACCAGTAATATTGTATGGAGGATACTCATGAGTAGAACGAGACGGAAAATCCAGCGGATAGCACGCGAGTTCGGAAACTCCAATTTAAGGACAAACAACCGCCCTGCTGCCATCCAAGTACAAGGCGTTACAAGACACTGATTTAGAAAATCATAGGTGTCACCGAGAAAAAGCGTGATAAAGGTCCCGAGCGCAAGGGATAAGATAATTAGACTGAAGATGGTACTAAATTTACCTGAATGGCTGACGACAATAAGCCATTTTTTTAAAAATTCTTTCTTTATTTCATAGCTGTCGCTCATTTGAATGGAACTCCTTGCGAAGGATTGTAGTTTCTCGGATTGCAAGCCGGTGTCTTCTTTTAAAATTTCCTTGGGTTCTTTATAGTAAAACCTATAGTTAATTGGGCACTCTCAAACAGTCTGAATACCTATAACAGGTATTCAGACTGGCACAGGCTAACAGCCTATGCTACAAAGATGTTCACTTATTTATGGGCTTCACTATAAAAAAATCGGGTTTCATTGGGGCAAAACAGAAGGGTGAGTAAACGTAAAATCGGAAGGTTGGAGATGGCGTGCAACCTCCAACCTCCCATTCCTCCAGTCTACGGTTTAGGCGTGCCGAGGTCCCATTGCATAAACAGGGTTATCGCCGAGGTTTTCGATGAGCCATCCGCGTAACGGTACGTCGTCTTCGGAAGGGACGTAGCGTCCGTTGTTTCGGGTAGCGGCACCGAGCAGCTGACGGCGGATCGGGTCGCAGCGTTCATAGAGGGGTTCAACACTCATTTCGTCTTTGGGGCGGATCCAGCGGTAGCCGTAGCCGTAGAAAAGTGCTTTCCGTGTAATTTGGGAGTGGTTCGGACTGCGCGAGTGCCAGAGTCGCCTGTCGAATAGGACAGCGGTGCCCGGCTCAACACAGACCGGCATCGCATCATCAGGCACATCGTCTGCAGTTGCTTCACGTGGATCGCGGCTGATTTCATATTCTGGAACGGACATATCCGACTTTAGATGGCTACCCGGGCGGATATAGAAGTTACCACGTCCCGGTTCGGAGACATCTGTGAGGAAATATGCCACTTTCATGGACAGACGAGGACGCGGATGTGTCTCCATTTCGATGTTGACGCGTCCGCTGTCTTGGTGCCATTCCAGCCACCCTTCACCTTCTTCGGCATCTGTAGGCGTTGGGGGTTTAACGTGCATGTGCGCGTGGTATAGATAGATATTCCATCCCAAGATTCCCCAGACTTTGGGTAACGTCGTCGGCAAGTCAACGAGATTTAAGAGCGCATCATCGGCACCTAAGAAATCCGACCAGCCCCAGTGTGAGCCGGGCTTTGCTCTGCCTGTAGCGAGTGCTTTGTTGTACAAGGTATCTACGGCGTATGTGAGGTGTTCCCGCATCTCTGACGAGAGCGCGTTGGGTATATACAGATAGCCTTGTTCTTCAAAATGTGTACGTTCTTCTTCAGTGATTAAGTGAGGGAGATACTTCTCAGGCGAAGCCTCCATACCCATGTTAAGAAGTTCGTTCATGGCAATTTCTCCTTGTAGCACAAACTTTTAGTTTGTGGCATATCGCCCGTAAGTTGACATTTTGCCCGAAAGTGCGCCTTTATCAAACTCACGTTCCCACAAGGGTTAACGGACAAACTCATCAAGAAACTCACGCGAACGGCGCAAGCCATCGGATTCTGATTCCCATGTGCGCCAGTAACGGTAATCCTCAAGTTCTACACTGACAATACCGTCAAAATCCTCGTCCTCTAAACGTTGTACGACTCGCAGCCAATCCACGATACCGTCGCCGGGAATGGTATAACGCCACCAATCTTCACCGAAACCGCGAGCACTGTGGAAACTCGGTCCCAGATTACCGTGCAGATAGAGTGCTTCTTCATCAAAGGCTGTATCTTTGCCGTGGACGTGCTTGACGTAGGCTGCGAATTCATTCAGGGCGCGGAGATAGTCGATACCGATTCTGACAAGGTGCGATGGGTCGTAGTTGAGTCCTAAACCCGGCGAGTTGCATTCTGCGAACATCGCACGCCACATTTCTGGTGTGCAGCCGAGCGCGGGATAATCGGGACCGGGACCAGGCCATCCCTCTACTGCGATCGTTACACCTCTGGACGCAGCAAATTCGGCGATAGGTGGAATCGTCTGCTTCCAAATATCAAAGTTTTTTGCTCGACCGAGACTGGCATCTTCCGGTACAAAGACGCAGAACATAATGTGGACATCGTTATCGGCAGCGGCTTCAATAGCATCTCTTGCAGCGGCAGCACCGGCTTTCTGTTTAGATTTTTTCGCGCTAAGTAAGTCTCCGGTACCCGGGAGATCCGCGGAGCCGATAGCAAGCCCAGCATCTCTCGCGGTTTGGACAATTTCGGGGGTGACTTCTCCAATATCAACGGCATCAAACCCATTATCAACACACCACTTGCAAAAATCTGCGAAGGGCAATTGACGGGCTGTGCCGGGAATACGTAATCCTATCTTCATATTTTTAACTATGGTCCTTTGAGCATCGCTCCACTACGTTTCGCGATGGTTTCTGGTTAAGTACAAAAGAGTTTCGGGAAACTTATACCGTGCGAATTGTACCAAGTGCCTGCCTGAAATGTAGTGGAAGGCAGACCAGTACTCGAAAATTAAAAACTAAAATCCCATCAACCCGCAGCAGCGTCGGCATACGGGCATAGGCCCATCATTGCTTATGGACTGCCGGAACTTCATCGCCTTCTGATTATTCCACATATCCACGACCTTGTCTGTCTTGATATTGCCGATGATATAGTCGTGGTAATCACGGCAGAGGCTAACGTCGCCGTTACTATCGATCTCCATTGTCATGTAGATGCTGACACATTGGTTGTAGCCAAAGGTTTGCTCATGATCGGTGTAATAGCGTTGGATTTCGCCTTTTGTGTTGAGTCTCGGCATCATAATCGGCGGGCAACGGCGTTGTTCGTTCGAGAGATTTTCCATCTCCTCAAAGCGATCCAATATTACGCCGTGATCAAAGTCTTTCCAGGTTCCGATCCAACCGTAATGGGTTTGTGGTTTGAAACCGAATCGGTTCTCGAATTCTTCCGTGTGTTCTTGCGCGGATTGCGAATCTATCCACCATGTGAGATAGAAGATTTGGGCATCGGCGTATTGGCTGGTGAATTTATAGAGATCTACGACCTCATCAATATTATACATTGTGACGCAGCTCAGCGGGACAATATAAGGAAATGCGATGTTCCGTTTTTCTTTCTCTGCGCTCAATGTTTCCAGAGCGGCTTTGACATCCTTAAAGTTGTCATAGTTTTCGGATACACCCGGACGTTGCGTGTTGTGGATTTCTTCATTCGGTCCGTCAACACTTAAGTAGATAATCTTGCAGGTTTCCAAGATGTCGTCAGCACGCCTTGCGATATTCGTCGCGTTGCTAACGAGGGATATAGGCATCCCTTTCTCTTTGATGTAGTGCATCAGTTCGATAATACCGGGGTAAAGCATCGGTTCGCCGCCCCAGATATACCAAACAGGGGTCCAACCTTGATCAACAATCTGGTCGACGAGATTTTTATAGACTTCGACAGGAACTTCGCGTTGTTTGAGGTCTTTGAGAGATTCCCCGAGAAGATAACCGTTATCCCCCCATTGTCCACAAGAGTGGCAACGAAGGTTGCACATATCGGTAATGCGGAGGCTTACCAATTGAATAGGGTCGCCTTTGCCGTGTTTCGCCCCGAGCGGGTGTCGCCAGTTGAAACTTTCCTTGGCGAGTTGATAACGCATGAACTTGCGCGAAGTCCCCCAGTCCTCCGACATGGCGGTGGCGAGTTCATTAACAAGAAATCTTGATGAGATTCGACTTCGTAGTGCCATCAATTCTCCTTTATTACTGATTTAAGATTCGTCTTCTGATTTTACGAGCGCGAGTGCCGCGGAATTCAGGCAGTAACGCTTGCCTGTCGGTGGCGGGCCGTCATCGAAAACGTGCCCGAGGTGTGCGTCACACCGGCTACAGACGACTTCGGTGCGCGGCATAAAAAATATACTACGGTCCGATTTTGTCGCAATAGATTCGGGAGAGATCGATTCCCAAAAACTGGGCCATCCTGTACCTGAATCAAACTTAGTTTCGGAACTAAAGAGCGGGCTGTTGCAACAGATGCAGTGATAGGTGCCCTGTTCTTTAGAATCGTGATATTTCCCCGTAAAGGCGCGTTCTGTCCCTTTCTTCCGAGTCACTTTAAATTCTTCTGGTGTGAGTTGTTCTTTCCACTCTTTTTCTGATTTGGTGACTTTTTCTTCACCCATTTTTCTACTCCTCTTATGAATATAAGGCAAAACTTGTTGTTAAAAAGTTCTGTATAGGTACTATGCCATATTTTGAGAAAAAAATCAAGAATGTTTCAATTGTTGTGAACGACGATTCTTTAAGCATTATCTTTTGATTTCCGTTTGACCGCGCCTAAAACCCGACACTTTGTCGCCGACAGAATTTCATATCGAACGCCACCCCAAGTAATTTTGCGTTGGAATACGGCATATATGGCGTTGAGACCCGCGAGGAATATCCCGACTGAAGTCATATAAGAGGATACACCAATTGTCTGTCGTACCTTTGGCATGTCTTGGAGCCAGCGTGGTAGGTTTTTGGAGAAAAGGCGATAACTGAGTGCCTCCAGAAAAGGGATAAAGATAACCGGTAGTAATTCTCTCCTGTGAAATAGAAACGGGAGTGAACCGAGTACGCAGACACCTTTCGGTAGAGAGATCATGAGACTTGCGAACCATTGCGCCCAGAGTCCCATGTGGAATGTCATAATCACCTGCCGGTTTGTAAATTCAAAAATCTGGCGCCATGTCCGGTTGGCGGTGCGCGTAACCGCTACACAGTCTGGGACGAAATGCACCTTCTGCTTAACATCTCGCATGGCAAGCGTCGTATTCAGATCTTCGATTGTTGCTTCATTCCAACGTTGAAGGATTTGGGCTTTTTCGAGCATCTCACGTCGGAAAGCATTAGAGCCACCCCATACCATAGTGTACCGATGGTCGCCTTGGACGCTCATCTGGAAGTTCACCCAAATTGATTCTACAAGGGATGCAATATTCCAGGTTTGCGGAAAATAGAACCGTCCGCCGACAGTTGTCCCTATATCGGATTTTTGGAGCGGGTTGACAAGCAGCGTTAACCAATTCTCTCGGATAGCGACATCGGCATCCACAAACGCGATAACTTCAATATCGTCTGGAAGTTTTTCGATCGCTGTCAGGAGATTCTGCACCTTTTGTGAACGTGGGAGGTCGTTTTCAACGATGTTCGGTGCTAATAGCACGTGGATGTTCGGATGTGGTTCGGCAATTTCACAGAGGTGTGGATAAGAGACATCATGACCCGAGTCCGCTTTTTGGTGTGTGACGAAGAAAACTTCGTACGCGCCCGCGTAGTCTTGATGCAAAAGTCCTTTGACGTGTGTTTCCGTGTCAGCATCCCATCCGTAATGAGGCGCGATAATTGCTGCCTTGGGTGTGTAGTTTGGCCGCTTCGCATTGCGTTCGCGCCGGGCGTAGAAAAAAGATCGGCTAATGATGAGTAATTCAACAATAAAGAAAAAATAAGCCGTTGCGATAATATACGTCTGCATAGCCTTCAACCATTACTCTTCCGAGGTCCGGATCCGTTCAAGTGTCGTTTTCAGTTTTGGAATAAGTTCTGCAGTGAGCAGAAAAATTAAATTCGGTTCATGTTGGAGCCGCGCGTAGAAACGTCTGGACGCATCGACTGGGTTTCCAACTTGTAAGGTATAGACTTTCTGATTCCGAAGTTCGACGGTCAGCTGTACATTCGGGTTACTGAAACCTGTGGCACCATCGGTAGGTGTGGATTTGCGCCCTACGAATGCGGCTGCCATCAAATCATCAAGTGCGTAGATGATGGCGTTCACTTCGGCGTTGTTTGCATCCTCTTGCACCGGCGCGGTCAGTCGCCAGTTCGTTCCAAGACGTTGACACGTGAAAGCAGGTGCGCCAGGCACGGTTGATGTCAGTCGAATCGCATCGTCAATATGGAAGTTGAGTACCTGTTTATCTCGTAACCATGCTATGCCTTGCGCAATCTTATCGATTAAGGTGCGTTTAACGCGACTGACTTGTCGAGACTGCTCTGCTTTGACATAGACAGTTCCGTCCTGTGTATAGTCTCCAATGCTTAGAACGGTTGGCTTTTCTTCACCGCGCTGCGTGAACGCGACCGTAATTGACGGTGTTGCTAATCCGTACGATGCAAGACTTCCGGTAGAATCACCAACAAATGCCGCAGCCTCAAGGGAATCCACACCGAAAAGTAGGGCGTCCACCGCTTCAGCATCTGCTTTTATTTTCCCTGTCGGCGTTTGCAATTCCCATGTGTTATCAAAGTTTTTCGTGCAAACAGTTGTCTCTGTATCTTGTTTGATTTCAATGCGAATTGTATCAGTGCGTTGAAAGTCAATGACCCGTTTATCGCGCAGATCAAAGACAGATTTATTGAGAAGATGATAGATACCTTCATCGACAGTGTAGACAGCATCTTGATAAACGGTAGTCTTAACATAGACGCGTCCGTGTGTACTGTCCTCAGACGGAATTGAAGCCCCGATGTCAACCGCGTAGGTGTTATCTCCGTCCGTGAGTTCCACCTGAATACGTGGATCATCTAAACCGGACTTTTCTAACTGGACCTTAGTATCAGCACCATCTGCTTCAAAGGTTAACACTTTTAGCGAGCGCAATTCCGAAAGCAGGTCCTCAATTTCTTCGGCATCCCCTTTTGCTTCGATCGGCTGTCCAACGTGCCATGTCCCCTCTCGTTTTTCACAATTAATTGTGTTTGATTGGGAGGCAGAACCTACATCCCTATGTTTAAACTGAATGCCTGAAACTGTTTCCGGATCGAATTTAAGAACTGACCGGTCGCGGAGGTCTGTCGGCGATTTCGTCAGGTCATCAAGTGCGCTGGATTCGATTAGAAAGATATGGGCTTCCGATTTCTCTTTGACATAGACAGAGAAGTTAATCGCCTTTTTGCCGATAAGAAAGGTTGCTGCCGGAGAATCGCCTTTTGTCCAAAGCGAAAGCGTTATACTCGGTGTATCGAGTCCATACTGTGCTAACTCGGTTACTTCAAGTGTTTGTTTGACGCGTTTGTTGAGGATGTCATCTAACATCTGACTGACTTTCTCACTGTCAGCATCTGCCTGAAAGGGTTTTGTTAACTGCCAGTTGTCGGTTGTGTCTTTTACCAATTTCAGGTCTTGATATGCCGCACCTGCGAACGCTATTTCCACCTGTTGAACCGCATCGCGTGCTACGCCGTAGACCTGATGAATCGGAGGCTTTTCGTTTTCAACTGCCGTATCGGACGGTTCCTGAAAAAATAGGTAGTACGCGCCGCCAATGCCTGCGAGAAGCACAATGATAATAAGCGTTGTCCGAAAGTTCACGCATTCTCTCCTTTGCGGCGCTGCCACCAGACGATCAACCCACCAATAAAGACGATTGAAGGAATCAGAAAGACAGAGGTTATCTGCACGAGACGGATATCTTGGACAGTCATAGCACGTAAGGCTTGTTGCCTCAAATCAATAGGGCGGATAGCGATGAGGTCTTCCTCTAATGTGAGCCAATTGATTGTCGCTAAAAACAGGTCGCGACTTGCAGGTTGGAAAAAGAGGTTTGTCGCGAAGTCTGAATCCCCGAAAACAACAATTCGCGTTGGACTTTCTGTCCCGTTAGCCGCAGTGTTTCCGTTTTGCGGGTTTGCTTCTGGTTGACGCGGTTCATTTTTCTGTTCAGCTGCGACTGCGATAGATATAGGGCCCGCCATATCTACCCCGGGCGTGTATGCATCAGTGTTGAAGGTTCCATCGGTTTCACGCTCCGTTTCTGCCCAACTTACACCGGTGGGATTAATAGTTTTTGCGAGGCTTTTCACACTGAGCGTTGCTTTGCGATTTTCCAGTGGCGTAACAGAACGGGTAAACGGGAACGGGATTGACACCTCCATAGCAGAACGGGTGATGTCATGCGGTTCAAAACTTGAGAAAGGCGCAGCGGGTCCCAACTCGAAAACAGAGTTGACTCTATCAACTACCAAGTCGTTGCCTATGGCTATCCCCCATCTTTTCATCAGTTGAACGAGTCCTTTGTTCACATCTTTTGCAGAAGTTACCGATGGATCGAGCAATAGGAGCAGTTTCCCGTTCTGTGCAAGATATTTTGACACCAATCCAATTTCGTGCGAAGTCAACACGTTTTTGGGACCGGCAATGACGAGCACCTCACAATCTGCTGGAACAGCGGGGTGCTTCAGAAGTGACAGAGAGACTGCAGCATAATTCTGATTTTCGAGCTCCGCTTTCACTTCGCTATATCCTGCACTGTTGAAATCGCCCAAGGAACGTTCTTCGTGTCCATCAGTAAAATAAATTTTCTTCGTCTGTTTCCGGACGAGTTTGAGGATGGCACTTGTGAATTTTTGCTCTTCAAGTATGGTGACCTTTTCTTGCCGTCCCGGTGTCTCAAAAATTACGGTTCCATCTCTGCGAATATTATACTTCTCTACAAGTTGAATGTCAATGTAAGGATTCGCATGAGTGATGGTTAAAAAGTCAGTTTCACGCTGATAGAGTTCTAACATCTCTATTGTGCGTTGTCGTTCTGCTGTTTGAACCTTTTCGCTTATAAATGTAGTTATCTGGATCTCAATGTTAAGGGATTTGAGAATTTTTCGGGTCGGTTCTGAGAGGCTATAGAGTCGGTCGCGTGTCAGATCAGCCCTTTTATCGAACCGCTGTACAACAATAGCGTTGACGAAGACCGCTATCCCGATAACGCCAATGATACTCAGCGCAACATTTGCACCGTAACGGGCTTGACGGCTGGTAAAAAAGTTAACAAAGTCAGCAAATCGCAGTCGTGCAAAAATAACCAATGCAGTAGCGCAGAGGAGCAGAAGAATCCAAAAGACGGTTTTTTCGCCAAAAAGCAGGCTTACCACTGCAGCAAAACCGAAGATTAAGGCGAGGAATCCAAACAACGGTCCTATAGTGTTTTTGCTCGGCATCTCTTATCTCCATTTTGATGACTCAATAGACTTGAACGTTGCAAACAGGCAAACACCTGTAAAACTCGCATGGTAGATAACATCTTTAAGCAGAATGACCCCCCGCGCAAAATCGCCATAGTGTTCAAGCAATGACAGATAGCTCAGAAATTCTCCGATGGCTCCGTATTGAGATGAGAGCGAACCGATGACCCATAATGTTATGAGGATACCAAAACTCGTTAGTGCTGCAACGAGTTGATTTTTACACATTGACGACATGAGTAATCCTAAGGCGAGGAAAGAGGAACCGATAAGGATAACACCGAAATAACCGCTCAAAAGTGTTCCGCCATCCAAGGTACCAAAACGTTTCGCCAAGAGCGGAAAAAAGAGCGTCAAGGCGAGCATTATGAGTAGCAGTGTCCAACTTGCGAGAAATTTGCCGAGGACGACCTGTCCATCTGTGATGGGTGAGGTGAGGAGGAGTTCAATTGTCCCTGATTTCCGTTCCTCTGCAAAGAGTTTCATTGTCAACACGGGTGTAAAAAAGAGCAGGATGATCGCCATATTGCCGAAGAGGATTCCCATCACCTGTGTGCCGGTACCCGCCTGCTGTCCACTTGTCGAGATTAGCAGAATAGAAAAAAGAAATCCTAAAATCGCTGTGAAAACAAAGCAGACGAAATAGGCGATCGGTGAGACGAAATAGGTATAGAGTTCTTTTGTGCAAACTGCAAGAATGTTTCTCATTAGTGTTTAGTTATCAGGAATCAGTCATCAGTTATCAGTTGTTAGTGGCGTTACATAGAACGCTTGGTCAATTGTTTCCGAACCTTTCCGATAAAGAAGGGACCGAGGGATTCAATGTATTTGGTGGTCTGTTCCGTCTGCCGCATATCTTGTATCAATCGCGATAACGGATATAATTCGGCACCGACCAACCCGATGACAAATTCGTTGTCGTTCGTATCTAACCCGAAGCATGCCAATCGGATGTCGCTCGCGTATCCCCCCGCGGCGTAGCTGCGACCGAGCATCGCGTGTTCACCTAAAATCCGCCCACGTTCGCGGTGTTCAAGCCGATAAAATTCGGGGTTTCGACGCAACGGATACCAAATTGCCCATGGAAATTCGGGGTTAAGAGCGTTTTGAAGCGGTCTGTTGAGGAGCCACTCTTCCAAATTCGGTTCTCTACCACTTGCGTAGGTACGACCGATCATCGCCATTTCCGCACGATATAGAGGATTGGCTACACGCTGGAATTCTGCCAATAGGTCTCGCGCGTCTGTCGTGAGTACCACCGGATCCTCTGTGATGAAAAGTACACCGATGCCAGTCGGATTGTTGAAATCGTCGTATAACACAGCGTTTAGACGACGCTCTTCAAGGAGTTCAATGAGGGCACTCGCATCCGAACAGTCCTCAAAAACATGGAGTTGGAAGAACAGGCGGCGGTCGCTAACCTGTGGTTCGCCATCAATCGGTGCCCCTATTTCTCGAAGGTCTACCGGTTCTGGGCGTGGCGGTCTTTTTCGTTCAGTGTTCATAATCTAAAAGGCAGTCCTATTCAACGTTTGGTGGTATATGATGCGCGAATCCACTCTTCAAGCACCTGATCGGGGTTTTCTACAACACCTTTTGGAAAAGTGAATGCGGTCTGTTCAGTGTTCTGCTTGATAAGGTTCAAACCGTGTTGATAACTTTCAAGGAGTTGGTCGCAGATCTGTTGTATTTCTGTTGCGTCTGCCATCGCACGTTCACAGATAAGCGCAGTGGCTTCGGCATCGAACTGAATCTGTAACTGGTGTTCAGCGTAAAACTGTGCCTCATACCGGCGGACTTGCTCGTGCATCACCGTCCTACGATTGTAATCGGCATCTTCGGTGATACGCTTGAGTTCAACATCTGGGGCGTCTACAACCGCGTCCGTGACGACGAATTCGCTAACGCCGGTGGAGGGCAGTTCAAATTTATAGTCGCGTAAAACCTTTTCGCAGACTGTCATTAAAGCGCGCGCACCTGTTTTCTGCGCAATCGCTTTTTCAGCGATTCGGCGTAGACCGTTATTGGAAAACAGAACTCTGATCCCATACGCACGGAAAGCGTTTTCATACTGCCGGATAATAGAGCCCTCGGAATGTTTCAGAATATGGAAAAGATCGTCTACCGCAAGTTCATTACAAACAACATGCACGGGGAGTCGTCCGATGAACTCAGGTTCAAAACCGAAGTCGATGAAATCCTTCGGTGTGACATCCTCAAGATACTGTGAGGCATCATCCGTTTGGCTGACGATTTCAGCGTTGAACCCGATCCTACTTTGATGCATGCGTTTTTTGATGATCTTCTCCATACCGGTAAACGCCCCGCTGATGATGAACAGGATATGACGCGTGTTAATAACCTCTTTGTCAACTTTACCGCTTTTCTGAAATTCCATCGCGGCACGCATTTGAGAGGCGACATCGTTTCCCGCCCGCAGATCGACTTCGGTCTCTTCCATCAATTTGAGGAGTCCGGTTTGCACGCCGCGTCCGCTCACATCGCGTCCGATGATATTCGGCGGTGTCGCGATTTTGTCGGCTTCATCGAGGTAGATAATACCATATTGTGCCAGTTCGAGGGTGTCGTCGGCTTGTGTTACCAATTCACGGATTAAATCGTCTACATTTGCACCGACGTAACCCGTCTCACTGAATCGGGTAGCATCGGCTTTGACAAACGGCACCCCGATGAGTTTGGCGATATGTCGGATAAGATAGGTCTTACCAACCCCCGTCGGACCGAGCATAACGATGTTCTGTTTTGAATAGTCGGTATCGGCAGCATCAGGGTTTTCATGGCATTCTCGAACGTGGTTATAGTGGTCGCAGACAGCGATGGCAAGTGCTTTTTTCGCTTCGTCCTGCTTAATCACGTAGCGGTCAAGGTATTGCTTAATCTCCCTCGGTTTGAGATCAAATTTCAAATCGAAAGTTTTTTTCGGTTCAGGGGCCTCCGCTTCTCCGTCAGGTGTCGGTTCGTTAGCCGTCGCGTTCATCACGCGGACAGTGCCACCATATTTCTTTTCCAAATATTCTTGGAATTCCTTCTCAATTTCTTGAGGTGTGGGAATTTTTTTATTCGTGTTCATAGTCTTGTTATCCTGTTCCTGTGAGTTCCCGGCGGACGATTTCAGTACCGGCAACCATCGTTTTCAATTTGGCAGCGGCTGCCCACCGCGCTGTTTGACTGAAACCGCAATCCGGTGTAATCGCAAGTTTTTCAGGATGTACATGCTGGAGTGCTTCTCGGATCAGTGCCGCCACATCCTCTGCTGTTTCTACATAGTAGTTTTTGACATCGATGAGCCCCGCTGCGAGTTCTTTGTCGTTTGGAAATTCGCTCCACAACCCGATTTCTGCCATCTCTCGATTTGCAAATTCTAAGGCAAGTTGGTCAAATGCTGCGTCAAGGATATGCGGGAAAAGCGGACGATAGGAACGTTTGCCGACTGCCCTACCGCGGTAGTTTCCGAAACAGATATGCAGTCCGATCTTAGCAGACTGTTCAATATGAGCTTGCGAGCTACGCCCTAAACCTTCAACCGTGTGGTTGAACAACTTCACAAATTCCTGGGGTCGGTCAGGATAGACAGCGTAAGAGGGTTCATCTAATTGGATGAATTCTGCACCTGCTGCCACAAGCTGGCGGAGTTCTGTATTGATTATCTCTGCACACGCGTAAGCAACTTCAAGGCGTTCTTTGTAGAGTCCGCCTGTCTGAATGCGGCCTGAGAGCGTAAATGGACCTGGGCATGTTACCTTGATCGGTTTCGTCGTTTCGTTTTTCGCAAACTCAAATTCAGGAAGGATACCGAGTCCATCGGGTGCAGCAAGCGGAACAGAGGGTAGCCATTTGCCGCGCTGATCGTGTCCGTCGGGGCCCTGTGTTCTCGGAGCAGGGAGTTCTTCTAATCCAGTGAGTCGTTCATAGAAACCGAGCACAAAATCTTGGCGACGCATTTCGCCTTCGGTGACAATGTCAACCCCAGCGCGTTCTTGGTCAGCGATAGCGGTTCGGACTGCGTCATCAAAGGTTTCGTTAATATCGGTTTCGCCGAGTTCGCCGCGTCCGATTGCCTCCAGTGTCACGCACAGCCAACTCGGTGGTGCGTAACTTCCGATCGTACTTGTGGGTATTAAAATGTCCGTATTTTTCATTTGTTTGCACATTTACCATTGCCATCGTTTGATGGGACTATATTGAAACTATGAGAAAAACGCCTTTATCGCACCTCCGACACCGACCGCGGCGGCAATTCGGAAGAGCCAATCCATGAGCGTTTTTTGAAAAGTTGTCACCGCTTTTTTGCCAGCGACGGCTTCCTCAACTTTTCGTAATCGATCCTCCAAAGCGTGTATGTCTGACAAAAGGCGTGCCTCTGAAGATTTTATATCTTCCCTAATCTTTTGCATATCTGACAAAAGGCGTGCCTCTGAAGATTTTATATCTTCCCGCAGCAACTGAAACATATCCAGCGTCGTGATTTTTTCGTCGTTCATTGTGAGGCTCCTTGTCGCAGGCTCAATTCGTCCTGTTTTCTTTCCCTGTACGCTCACGGTTTTCTGTGTCAGCAATGAGATTATCGCTACTATCGGAGCATTGAACGGCTTTCTTCGCTTGACGCGCGGCTGCCTCACTTTGCAAGTAGGCAATATACCGATCGATATCGTGATCGAATTTTTCAGAGATCATGCGGCGAACACGCCGAGTATCTTCAACAATTGGGGAATCTTTAATCATTGGACTCTCCGACGTTTGCGTAGAAAAACGGCGGCATCGTCAAAGCGACGACATCATCATCACCGGAGATTTCGCGCGCCATCGCGAGCGCATCGTCTAAGTTCTTTGCCCAATCAACCCCCAACCGTTGTGCCACCCTCGGCTCCTTCGGTCCCACAAGAATGACTTTAGATAGGTATTTCAGCGGATACGTCGCCCAATACCAGACGGTGAACGGATGAAAACCGTGATGCGCGAATTTGTTCCGATAGCAGTCGATGAGATACGCGTCCTTCGCGTATTTCTCCTGAAACTTCTGCTGCATCTCAAACGGTTCCGTCGTTTCGGCAAGGACCTCATCGTAAAACTGTTTGTAGGCGACGTGATATTCCTCGTGGAAAATCTCATACGTCGGGTTCATGATGATCACAACGCCGTTCTTTTTAATGATCGGTTTGTTATAGAACCAGTTAAAGACGTACCCCAAAATGTCGCTGACCACCAACACAGGATTGATACGCGCATCGACGGCGTACGGACTCATATCGGGGAGTCCAAACACCAGTGTACTAAACTGACGCGGGATATCTATTGCCAACTGATCCTTCATTGACGCTAACGTTCTTGCGTGAACGGCATCAATGTCGCCTGCGTTGATCTGTATCGGTTCATAGTCTGTCTGCACACTCTTGAGAATCGCGTAACGCAATGATTCAGGCAAGAGCGATAAGGTTGCCGGTGTAAAGGCTTTTACGAGTCGTTCTGCCACGTTACAGTCCCGGTTTGGTTTTCCGACATAACGGAGATGGAACGGATAGATTGCACCATTCATCGCTGCTTCAAGAACTAAGATGGGGGTTTCTTTCTGGATAAGGCGACTCATCCGCTCAATACAAGCGTGCATGTGCGAACCTTCCGGTTGCATCACGTGCGGACTCTCTGCTGTCATGTGCGGCGAATGGTGTGGTGCTATGGAGTTATACGTACCGAGACCGACTGCGACGGACTTATGTCCACCGTTGAGCGGAATCTGTATCATATCGACGTAAATCACAAGGTCGGCTTCAAGGGCTGCCTTATCGGTCTCAACGATTTCGTCGTGTTCCGTGTGTCCTACCGCAACAATCTGGTCGGCATCTTCCGCATCAAAGTTTCGGAGTTGATGCGGATAGAACTCGTCCATGATGTCTTTGCCGAGCATATAGGCGAGTTCGTGTTCTTTCATCTTACGGTGCAGCGCAACGGCGCACATCAGTTCGATATTCTTTTTCTCGACACCGTACCCGTAGAGCATCTTCAGGAGCGTCTCAATCATAATCTGCCGCAGGTCCGGTTTCTTGGTGGCTGGAAACGGTTGGCAGTTATCGTCGAACAGGATAAGCACTTTTGAGTTGCCGTTGACGAGTTCATTGAGCGGCGGCATCTCAAGTGGGTTTTCAAAGGCACGCTGCGTGTGTTCACTCAGTGCTGCGCGCTTAATTCCCGGCAGCGGAGGCTTGGCGTAATAAACCTCTGAATTATCCGGCAGTTTCGCATTGATGAGATGGTTTCCAAAGTAGGTGAAATATTTCATTTAAACGGGGCCACTCGTTTCCTGAGACGATTTCAGTTGATGTTCGGACGGCTTTGCAATCACCAATTTATTTTAGCACAATTTATGGGAATGTGCAAATTTATTTATCTGATAGAGGTGTTCACAGAGAAAAGAAATTATCAGTAAGGATAGCAAGTTTCGTGCCAGTTTGGGGTGTGATACCACTGGCATTCTTGATGAAATTGCACCGAATAGTGCAAACCTCATAATAGATTGCCCGAAATGGTGCAGTTTCCGGCCTTTCGTTATTTGACGAGATTTACAGAAATAAAAAACGGAAACCCAAACCCAGTTATGACTGGATTCAGGTTTCCGATTTAGAAAATGTCCGATATTTTTGCGCTTATCGGGCGTTTTTGATGCTTCCCCATGTGGTTGTGAGCTTGGCTTTAGGGTCTACGGCGGTCAAATTAGCATCGCCGAAGTACTCAATTTCGCCAATTTGAAAGTACGCCCCAGCCGGGTTCGATGCGGTGTCAAAAGTAACATGCCGGAAAAACTTATACCCGACGGTTTGAACCTCGAAATCTGCCCCTGCCTCAAAAAGGGCGACTTGCAGTCGCTCAGTCCAAACGCTATCCCCGTCGTGCGCATAGATGGTCGTAAACTCCTCGCCGTCGTTCGACCCCTGAACTTCCCACACTGTCGGGTCCCTTGCAGGAACATCGTTCGCTGAAGATAGGGTGAAGTGTGTTAATGCGTACGCTTCCTCAAACTCAGCTGTCACGTGTAGACCTTCCTCCGGAATACCGCCCCCACGTCCGCAGCACCATTTGTCATTGCCGGGACCCAGGATGTTATCGAAGACGTTAAACGAAAATTCCCCGCCTGCGAATCCAGGTTCCTCGTTAGCTGAGAAAATGGCGTTGTAACCCTCATCTGCTTCAGGATCACCATCGTCTTCTGGGTCGGTTAGGTCTCCTCCTAACAACGAATCCGTTCCTACTCCCAAGATTTCCTCCGCATGTGCCATGTTGATCGGGTTTCCGATAACACAATAGGCTACCATCAACACAAATCCTGCTAATACAAACATAATTTTCATGCCGTTCAACCTCCTACTAAAGTTTGGACAATAAAATTTTTTCAAAAAAATCCGGCAAACCTACGTGTGCCTTGACTCAAACGCGATTTTTTACCAAAAACGGTTCGGAAGTTAGACACCACCTGCATTTTTGGGAAATTTAACACTCCACCGTCAAATCCCCATGCTTTAGCTTGCCGGATGTAGACGGCGAAGGGTGTTGTAAAAAACTAAACCTTTTCCTTCCTAATTCGTCTAAATTCATAGTGTTCGGCATGGGTTGTGATTGATGTGTTGTTGGAGCACTCGTCAATTGAGACAATCACGTAAAAGCCTCACACGCCTCTATATTGACAAAACCCTTTCGGGTATCCATTGCACGTAGAGGGTAGCAGGTGTAAAAACCGCACCCGTTGATAAATCACATGTCACATAAGATCAGGCACTTCGGTGCATAGTTCGCTTGGGCACTATTGTGGAGCGACAATAAGACGGTGGACTCTTTGAGAAAACCGCAGTCGCGACGAAGCACAAGCTCCTACCTTTAGGTAGTGGGTACCTTGACGAGGCATCTGCACCCGATTACCGAATCGCGTTTGTGTCCATGTATTAAGTATACCTTAAATTCGCACAAATGTCAATTTTTTTGTTTTTTGCAGGAAGCGAGTCTTGGCAAACTGCTGTTTGGATAGCAACACAAGGGACCTGAGGTTTTACCGCTCAACCTAAGGGAAACACCCAAGCAAAACACCTACGGACCTAACTGACTGTCTTAACAAAAATTGCCCTAAATAGTGCAAGTCTCAAAATAGATTGCACCAAATAGGACAGTTTCAAATCTTCCATGTTTGGCGGAATTTTAACAGCCTTGTGTTTTGGGTAGTCCCCTCAATAGTTATACGATTCTTGCTTTTTTATCCCCCCATTTTGCATTGACTGAAGGGGCACAGAGATGGTCACGGTTGTATTCCAATTAGATCCCGATTCAATACGTCATCTTATGTCTGAGATAACGTTCTTATTTCCCAAATTAGAGAATTCCTTCGCGGGCACGTTCAATCAAGAGTGCTATCATGCGCTGTTCAACCTCAATGAGCGTGCACCCTATACGTGTTCGCGCCCGGACCTCGTTAATAGCACGCTTCTTGCTAAATACTCCCAGTCCCAAGATACCTACGTCAAACACAGGGCGTTGTCGAATACGTTCCGCAACCAATTCCGACTGTTGCTCAAAAGACAATTGGGCAAATGAAAACCTTGCCGGTTCGTCGTCTATCACTTCCCGCAAAGAGATCCATTGCCCGTCGGGAGCCATAGCTACCGGACGGCTCCAATGGTCTTTGCGAGTGACGGGTGTGTTATTCGCCATGAGTGATCTGTTAGTAAAAAACTATGTTAATCTATGTCCATCTGAAAAACACAGTTCTCTACGGGATTCCTTAAGTCCCTTTGTAGACACCGTCGTGTCTAACCTGCCCACATCCAGTGTCGTCTATGCACGTCATAGAAGATAGCAGGCGATTCGCACGTAGCAAAGGAAACGCACTACGTGGAGTAACCCTCAAAGTCAGTCCCAAAAGACTGACGCTTTATCATTTCCGAGTGTCCTCACAATGTCAAGGTTCGTCTCACTCGCGTATGAACCTTTTGCGTAGCAAAGACGTGGTTTTTGTCTCTTGTGCTTGGTTATTGCACAACACTACGCAATACGGTAGTTTAGAATCCGGTTCGGTTAGGAAACCGAACCTACCGGTCCTATCCACGCAGAAGTTGCATCTGTCGGTCATCAAAATGACGCTCTGATTTCTGGGTGGGACGGATGCGCCACGCGTCGGGTAAGCGGACGAGGGTATTGATAATATCCGGATTCTCGAAGTATGCATCATCTAATTGCCAGAATTGAAGGCGGGGATAGGTTTTATTATTGTGCTCGAAAGTGCCCATGTCCTGCGCTTCCTGTCGCATTTTAGGGGTGACAGGTTCAAGGGTAATAAAGATACCGACTTCCGCGTTATTCTTATCCATCACACGACAGAAGGCGCGAACTTGGGTGATAGTAGGTTTGCCTGTCTTGACCTCGGCGAGAATACGGGCGTTCGTCTCTTTCAGCTGCTGTGGATTCCATAATGTGACATGCCCGACTCCATCAAGTCCACCATCGCCAACATCTTTGGTGGGTCTCAACCCAAGCCGGGTTACCGCCCAATTCGAGAAGTCGTGATATTTGCGTTTGTCACCCTCTTTCAAAAGGTTTTGGACTTCCTGCATGTTTGTTGGGTAACCTTCGATCTGGTAGTCAACGGACGGTTCCAATCCATGTCGGTCTGCCAACCGTTGACGCATCGGATCCAAGGCGAGGATCGTTATATCAATGCCCATCCATTGTCGATTGAGGGTGTGCGCAGCATCAATGGTGGTGCCGCAGCCACAGAACGGATCGAGAACGATGTCTCCTTCATTACTGGAAGCTTTTATCATGCGTTCGTATAGGGCAAGTGGTTTCTGCGTGGGATAGCCAAGGCGTTCTTTAGCAGATGGCGCAATTACGCTTATTTCCCATACATCTCTGAGTGGCACCTCCCTCGATTCTTCGTTTGTTACCTCAGATGGTACACGCCTTCCATCTGGTGTATAGGCACTTTTAATTTTCTTGTTGCCAAATCTCTTAAGGGTTGACGCTGGTTTGGGTTCATACAGTTGATTCCAAGTTACGTTTGTGCCTTTTGCATAACGTAAAATAATATCGTGCATTCGCTGAAAATTCGGATGTTTTGCAGGCCAACGGCGGTATGACCAGACGATTTCATTCCGAAAAGATGCATTTTTACTATGGTTTTCCTGATCCCAAATAGCATCCATCACACCTTTGAGGTAGTGTGAGGCAGTTGGATCGCAGTGCAAGTATATACTACCCTCCGATGTTAGCACACGGTGCATTTCGGCGAGGCGGGATCCCATAAAGGTGAGATAGGCACGCATCGCACCTTTGTTGCCAGACACGGCGTTTTGTAGCACTAAATCATAACCCTTAAGGCAAGTATCGAGTGCTTTATAGGTATCACTGGAAAACGCACGTTGTTCAATGTCGGCGCGAGCGTCTTGGGCAGCGGTGTCCCACGTCCATGTATCAGTGAATGCCTTCTTCTGTGCAAGTGAGTCACCGAGGAAGGTGTTGTAGTCGCGTCCAGAGTTGAAGGGTGGGTCGGTGCATATTAGATGGACGCGTTCGTCGGGCATCTCGCGTAGGATTTCAAGATTATCGCCGAAATAGAGTTTGTTCATTGAGGATCCCGTTCTTCCTTGATAAACGGAGGTTGTGAAGCCATTATCGGACACCATTCCTCGAAATTGGCAGTAGACAATCCGATTTTTGTGTTATATTTATCTTTTACTCCAAATCATAAAATAGCGTTATTGCCATTCCAAACAACTTGCGATTATTTTATCATAATTTGCAGCAATAATGCAAATCTTGTTATGAGAATTCGCCATTTAGCCGGGCAATAGACGATAGCCGATGCCGGTCATAAGTCCAACAATAATCCAAATGCCACCGATGAAGCATTCGCCTAACACAACGCCTAAAATAAGCGGACGGAGTTTACGGTAATAGGCAACGCCACCGAACTTGAGCGTGGTGTATTTCAGAAACCAACCGATGAAAAATGAACCCCAGAAGCAGTAAGTTGCATAACTCGTCATCATGAGAGAACCGATCGGGTGTAGCTTCCACCAGAGATAGTGGTGGCGCATCCAGAGCATGCCGAACATCATCGCACCCCCGAAGATAAACGAACCGAGCCGTTCCAATTCAATACCAGTCGGGTGTTGCAGAATACTTGTGAGACGGTTAAATGGGGAGGTTGTCGAGATCATATAGGTCCAGTGTTGTAGGTTGACGGCACCGTGTGTATAGGCGAGGTCTATGGACGAATAGTAAGAGACACCCATTGCCAAAACAATGGCAATACCCATCGCAAGTAGGAATGGACGTTGTTTGAGACGCAGCGGTTCCGCAAGCTTGAAATTGTTCATCACGCTCGGCATCATGATTTCCCGCATGTCGAACATCAAGACCCGTTCATAAGCGACCAAGGTCCAACTCGGTGCGTTCACACGCCCACTGCCGAATAGCGTAATCAGATATTCACCCGGCAGGAAGGAGTAGAGGATAAACATCAAACCGCCGTTGGTCACCATCCATGTGCCGACTGTTGTGATGGCAAGGGAGATACCGAGGATAAAGAGTGCGACCCATACGCTCATCCCCGCAAGGCTACATATCAGTGTGAGCAGTAGGATACCGGCAATCAAACCACCGACTGCCCAGATATAAGGTAAGGGTTCATTCGTGTCGGTGCTTACGCGTTTTCCAAAGATCGTGGCGAATGCACGTCCGAAATGACGTTTGCCGAGAAACAGGATGAATCCGATAAAGACTAACAGCGCACCCATCTGTTGGTTTTGATGGAAGTCCCACTGGTTCACTTTAGAACCTGTCGCATAGATCAGCACCGTCTCCATTTTGCCGAGGAGGAAAAAGAACCAGAAACTAAACGAGATTTCGAGCGTGAGCAGGTAGACGATAGCGACGACTGAAGGGTAAATAAACAGGTTTACGGAGGGCCACCAGTTCAAAGCAGATAGCGGTTTTTCGGTGAAGAATGTGGAGATCGGAAAATAGACAGACGGACTCGGAATCGCTGGAAAGTAGAGGTGTAATCCTTTTAACCCGTGCAATATAACAGGTATCGCAAAACCACACCACATCAATGGTGATTTGAAGAACCGGTTTAAGCGGGCGCTGCCTGATGGCGATTGGAACATTTCCATCGGCAATTGAACGAGCGGGAAGGTGAAGCGTTCATGTTCTACCCACTGTTTTCGGAGGATAACCGTCCAGCAGATGGTGACGAAATAGAAGATCAGGACAAATGCACTCCATCCGACGATCGGTTTCAACCATGCCCGCCATGGGATTGAATCGCCGTCTGGCAATTGCTCGTAAAAGTAAAAGACAGCTTTGGGATCTTTCACGACCATCCAGTCTGGAAGGTGCTGATGAAAGAGGGTGATCCACTCGTTTTCGGGGGTAGCAAAGTAGAATGGACTGACAGCGAGCGGGACGAGGTAGCGCATCAATCCTGAAGATGGGATACCGGATGCGACCAGCATCATCCCCCAGATGATAAGGAGTTCACTGCCTCGCAATTCGGTGCCGGGTTTCAGTCTCTTGAGCAGTGTATTGATACCGAGTACAAAAACCAGCATCACGAAGACGACGGCGATGGGCAGATGGTTCCCCGCGAGATAGGTGCCGCCGACATGGAAATCGTTATACGGAGTGGCGAGGCATTGGCATATCACCGCCACCATGCCTATGATGACACTCCGCGCTGTGATACTGTTGTAAGTAGAAAGGGACGTTTGCGGAAAATTCTGCGAAGTGACAGGAGAAGTCATAGGAAATGTATTAGTCGATTAAATAGCCAACAGCATCGGTACGTAAGTCAAATACGGTTTTCACTGTGGCGGTTTTCCCAGTATTCAAAGCCGTCTGGATGGCACGCCGATAATCTCGCAGTGGAAAGCGTCTGATGACCAACGGACGCAATTGAGCTCCCATTTCTTCGAGGAGCCGCATGCCGAGTGCAAAGGTATGCACCTGTTCGCCGTTGTGCATTTCGATCCCATACGTATAGGCACCTGCGACTTTCAATTGTTTATACCAAACTGAGACCCAGTCGATGTTTTTGGGGATCCCCGGCATACCGAGCAAGATGACTTCGCCGTTTGCGTGTGTGAAACGAAGCGCGTCGTCTATTGTGACACTGGAGCCGATGCAATCAAAGGTAATATCTACACCGCCGATTAATACCTGTTGTCCCCACTCTGGTTGATACGGGTCTGAGCCTGTGAGTTCACAGAAGGCTGTATACCGACTGCTATTCGGCAATATGACCTCATTTGCACCGAGGTCAAGTGCTAATTGCTGTTGGTGTGGATACTTGGCGAAGATAAGAATTCGGTTTTGATAACCGAGCATCCGAAGTGCTGCAACGGTAAGGAGTCCGATCGTGCCACCGCCGATGACACAAATGTTGTCTGCTGTGTTGTATGCTGCCTTCAAAACGCCGTGTATCGCGCAGGCGAAGGGTTCGAGTAGCACGGCAATTTCGTCCGAAACACCATCAGGCACAAGATGAAGTTGTGAGTGGTGCGCAAGGACATAAGGACTCCATCCTCCACCTGTATCCCGACAATAGCCGGTCTGAACGCCTTCAGAGATATCGCCTTTTGTGATATTTTCACAGTTAGCGAAATGCAGGTTTTGGCATTGATAGCACGGCGGCGAAATTCCTCGCACCAGACATGAAAGTGCCGGTTCAATCACCACTCTCGCACCAATGGAGAACCCCTCCACCGCATCACCGATCTCCGCGATTTCACCGACAATCTCATGTCCTAACACAAAAGGTGTCGATGTGAACGGCGAAAAATACGGACTTCCTTTTCCCGTGATCGTCGCTAAATCGGAACCACAAATCCCACTGAGCCGAGTTTTGACCTTGACCCATTCGGAGGTTGGCAGCTCTGGCTCCTGGATGTCAACGAGATGTACACAGGAAAACGGCGACGTGTAGAGACCCCGCCACCGTTTTCCAAGGTAACGCATTGCAAGATAACGTGGGATGCTTTTGTGATATAGAATGGCTTCCACTATAATAGTTCTCGGTTTCCAGTTGTCGATAACTATTTAATTGCCGTTGTCAAATTTGACGCGTCTATAAACGTGCTGTAAAGGTAGTTCACACTGGTTAGATAGCAGTGGCACGACATCCGTAAGTGCCCGAAATTCTGTCGGTATCCATTCGGGGTCATGGCGACGATATCGCAGCACCTGCACTTTATCTTGTGAAATCAGAATGTATTCTTGCAAAGAATCTATTTGGCGATAGTGTGCGAATTTTTCGTCTTTGTCATACATTTCAGTGGAAGCTGAAAGCACCTCTACAATAAGCGTTGGGTTCAGGAGTGTGTCAAAGACGTTATCCTCGGCGCGTGGTTCACCACAGACAACAACAATATCTGGGTAAAAGTAGGATTCTGTCTCAGCAACTTTCACGCGCAGATCACCGGTTGAAGCGACTTGACATTCCGTATCCATCAATTGGTTGTTAAGCTGAATTGCCGTGTCGAACGTGATGAAATTATGTGCGAAACTGGCACCTGCTATCGCGAGGGGCTCTCCGTTCACATATTCGTTTTTGGTTGTCGCCTTACGTTCCAATTCAAGGTACGCTTCGGGCGTTAGGTAAGTCGGTGCTGCCATAGGTGCCATCTGAGTGCTTCCTTCCCCGGTGCTTTCGTTTAAGTGTTTAGGCACAATTATAACGAAAGTTCTTCCGCGTATCAAGTGAAATGTTAAGGTAAACTCCGGAAATATAGCTAACAGCAATAGTGTAGGCGGGATAGGAACATCCCGCCTATAGACAGAATCAATTACGCGTTTGCCTCGCTCTGGTAGTATTCCATCAAAATCTCAGCGACTTCGGGGCGTGCGATTTCTGGTGGGAGCGGTTCGCCTGCAGCGAGGATCTCACGCTGTTTTGTGCCAGAGATGTTGAAATAGTCATCATCTCCGTGTGGGCAGTCGCGCATCATAACGATTTCGTTACACTTGTTGCACCATACCGTCCAGTCACCTCTAAAAATGCCGATTTGCAGAGCGTCTGCTGGGATTTCGTCGAAGATATCTTGCGCGTCAAACTTATCGTAATAGTCGCCTGCGCCCGCATGGTCGCGTCCGACGATGAAGTGTGATGCGCCGCAGTTCTGACGGAAAACTGCGTGTAGCAGTGCCTCCCGCGGTCCGGCGTAGAGCATGTCAAACCCATAGCCGGTGATAGAAACAGTATTTTCGGGGAAATAGTGTTGCACCATCGCACGGATAGAAGCATCGCGGACAGCAGCAGGGATATCCCCCTGCTTGAGTTTACCGAGAAGCATGTGGATGAGAACACCGTCAGCATTGACTTCTCTTTGCGCTATTTTGCAGAGTTCCTCATGGGCGCGATGCATCGGATTCCGCGTCTGGAAAGCAACGACTGTATCCCATCCGCGCGCAGCGATGTCTTCGCGAATTTCAACGGCTGTACGGAATGTGTCTGGGAAATCTTCGCGGAAGTAGGAGTAATTCAGCACTTCGATCGGACCTGAAAGCACGTTGTCTCCAACATCGGCGAAAGCAGGGACCCCCGGATGTTCAGGATCAGTGGTTCCAAAGGTTTTTTCAATCAAGAGTTGTTTTTGGCCCGTTGAGAGCGTCTCAATAGCCGAAACCTTCATAATCGCGAGGGGCGGGTTGCCTTCAACGTTCGGATCGCGTAGCGCGATGCTATCAGCGTTCTTTACTGCATCTGTGAGTTGTTCGGACGGAACAATGTTCATCACGGGGACAGGCCAGAAGAGCCCGTTCGGCAGTTTCATATCCGCGGCGACACTTGTCGCTTCAGCGATGTTCATATAGCCCGTGAGTGGTGTAAAGTAACCTGATGCGAGCATAACGGCTGATGCGGCGGCACCTGAAGAGAGCAGCACGGAGGGCAGTTGCTCCGCTGCTTGTGTCAGTTCGGCACGTTGTGCATCGTCCGAAACGTAGAGCGGGTTTAAGGTTTCGGCGCCATGTGGTTTAATCATCTTTCAGTAACGTCTCCTTAATAGTTTAAAAAATTTGTTCGACTGTAAAGCCGTTCCATATCCAATGGTTGTGTTTATCAGCTGTCCTGATTCGCAATTTCGGTGTGAAAATGACTTGGATAAGATAACCGTTTGTCACCTCAACTGTATCAATTTCTTCAATTTTTTCATTGCCGGGGGGGACAGTGAGTTTTCGGACAATAGGTTTTCCGTTCGCCAGCAGATTGACTTCATGGGTTGCACCTTCTGAGGTTTGGAAGACGTTGGTTATGCGATATTTTCCGTTAGGTAGATCAAGTTTGAAGGCAGCGTCTTCAGTGCCCCAGATAATATCTCTTTCCAGCGGACCAGCACCCTTTGGGCCTTGGGAGGCTTGACGGGGTGATATTCGCCGGGCATCGGCTCTCGAATCCTTGTGATTCCACTCGGTATCCCACCCGAATTTGCCACTTTCGTACATCGTCCGCGGTCCAATAGGGTGATGGTTAGGTGCCGTTTCACCGTTGTCTGGTTGCATGTCAAAACGGATGATGAGGTTCCCGGATTCCGTCTTGTCCCAGAGTTCAAGCATCGGTTCTGCCGCGCGTTTTCTTTTGAATAATTTAAGATTTTTCGTCTCATGGATGATGTCATAGTTCGGCGTAAGGTCTGCAAACTTCTCAGATGCTGGGTAAAACCAAGCGACCATATAATCATCGCTGATATAATTTAAATCCACGCTCTTATAGTTGTTACGATTGACTGGGAAATAATTATAATTGGCTTCATAGTTGAGGAGGTGCGCCACATCATCGGCGTATACACCATAAAAGGCGACGGAATGGACAAACGGTGTGACGTAGGCAACTCTGCCCAAGGCATCTGATTTATGCCAATCTGCGCTGCGATGTCTAAACGAGGTATGCGGCTCTATCAGATGTGCACCAGAGACGAGTTCAGCAATCTCTGGGGCAATGCGTCCATGGTCATAAGCCGTTCTGCCAAAGTGGAGCAAACTGAAGATGATAAGACACGCTGCGATAACGCCGCGAGCGATTTTACCCATATCCAGTGCCAACCAAGGTGCCAACATCAACAGAATATAGAGATGGATCCTATCGTTAATCCAACCGCCCGGGCCATAACCCCACGGCGCTCTAACGAACATGTAGGTAAACACGATCGCAATTAACAAGAAAACATCCGTCTGTTTCACCCATTCCTTGCGGTGAACGCGATAATAGAGAGAAATAACAATGCCGATACCTAATATGAAGAGGAGAAGATAATTAACTGGAATATGCCAATCGGTGAAATAGACGATGGATTTAACGCCCAAAAAGTAGTCCCAAATCCACTTCATGCCGCGGTGGCTACCCTCTTGATGCTGTTTGAGGCTCTGTAGGTAGTATTCCATCAGTACAAAATAGACCGGCACCATATAGAGACAGAAGTAGAAAAGCGGTTTGAGACGCGTGATGAATTCTCGAAACCATTCGGCATGCCGTTCGCGCCATGCTGCTGCTAATGCTCTGCCACCCCATATACAACCGCCTGCTATAGAAATCCCTAAAACAATAAGCCCATAAGAGGCGATATGCGACAGATAGGTCAGCAGTAGCAACACATAAAGCCATGCGAGGTGTTTTACTTCCATATCGTCTTTATGCTTCCACCAGAAACCGAAACTGAAGAAGAAAAACGAGATGCTCAATTGGAAGTTATAAAATCCCATGTAGAGGAGGTAATTGTAGGCGAAAGGGAATCCGAGCCAAGCGTACACAAACTTTCCTTCTCGATCTTTGTGGACAGCGTTGAGGAAATAGAAGAAACCGATCGGGACCATGCCTATCGCGATTGAGAGAAAAACCTTTTCGGCAATGACAGGCGGAAATACATAGAGGAGTACCATCAGCATAATATGGGACAACCAGTTCGGAAAGATAGTGATGTTCAGCTGCCATACATCCCGTATCTTATAGTTTTCGTGTTTGGCATACTCCTTGAGTACCAGACCGTTATACACATGGCTGGCACCATCTTGCGAGGGAAAATAGGCAAAAATCCATAGCGGGAGGAGGTGCAACACCAACAAGACTACAAACAGATGTTTCCATGACCAACTTCTCCAGTTAAACATATTTTCTTTGAGTTGTCGCCACGACCAACTTTTCCAGTTAAACATTTGCTCTCTCCGATATATCTAAGCACTACCTAAGCCTGAAAGTTATCTCTAAAATAGAGGCAGTGTTCTGTCAATGGACACCGTTCACACAAAGGTTTTCGAGCATCACAAATGCGTCTGCCGAAATAGATCAAATTCATGTGGAACGGATACGCTTTCCCTGCTGGTATGATAGGTGGTAACACCTGATGCGCTTTCTCTGCACTACAATTTGACGGAATCAATCCGAGACGTTTGGAAATCCGTAATATATGTGTATCAACCGGAAAGACCTCCCGACCGCACGCGAAAGAGAGTGTAACAGAAGCGCTTTTGATCCCGATGCCTTTGTGCTGACACAAAAGTGCCAGTGCCGCCTCCGTTTCCATGTCGTGGATGAACGCCAGAGAGAGTTCGCCGTGTTCGGCTTTTAGCCATGTAAGAAAGTTTTTGATGGTCCGGCTTTTCTGGTTTCCCAATCCGGCAATTTTTATTGCCGCCTCTATCGCCTTAACATCCGCCTGCCAGACATCCTCCCACGTTGGAAAGTGTTCTTTGAGTTTCGCGTATCCCTTATCACGGTTAACATCTGTCGTATTCTGTGATAGGATCGTTAAGATAAGGCATTCGAGTACATCGCCTGCGCCGTCGCGCGTCGGTACGCCGAGTAAATCTTCTAATGTTTCTGATATGAGTGCTGCTTTCTGTTTAAGTTCCAATTGTCTTCTTCCGATTACTGTGTTTTAAATATTATACCACAAAGAGAAAAAATAGCAACGCCTTTTACGCGTTCACCCAGAGCCGTTCAATTCTTCCATAGAGCGGTCTCTAAATTCCGATTGCTGGCTGCTAACCCCGAAAACTGATTTAGGACTTACGCAATTTTGACTGCAGCCCGTTCTGTTAGATGAGAATTTTCGGAAAACACAGCGGTCTCCTGCCACAAACTAAGAAGTTTGTGCTACAAAAGAGCAGCATGCGTAAGTCCTATTTGATTTTAGCACACACTGTTAAGTGGGTGCTTGGAAAAAACGCAGATGTTCTCTTGGCACAGGCTAACAGCCTATGCTACAAAAGAGCAGCATGCGTAAGTCCTATGATGAAAAGAAAGCCGATTAAAAGAGGAACCGGTACATCGGTTGGTCGAGAGCGACAGCGAGGAGACTCCAGAACGCGCCAATCACAAATTCGCCGAGCACAATACCAAGGAAAAACGGGACAGCTTTCCGGTGTAGGCGGATACCGCCGTATTTCAGGACGAGCCACTTCAGCAACCATCCGACGAAGATCGAACCTACCATTGGATTGATCGCCCAGCTCCCGGAAATAGCGTAGCCGACAGGGTGCAGATTCCACCAGAGAAAGCGCATCCGCATTGCGGCGAGGAGCAGCGTCAATCCGAATCCGAATGTTGCGAAGCTGATTGCCGGTACGTCTGGCGGCGCGGTATAGGTGAGCCATGTCTCCAACCGATTGAAAGATTCTCGTCCAAACCCTGCGACACCACCTTCCGTGTGGTACATGGACAGATATGCCCAGAATGAACCGAGCGCGCCTAAAGCGGAAGCCAGCATCATGAGGAACGCAAATCGTCGGATCGGGATATTCGCACCCTCCGCCAATTTGAAGCCTTCGAGTTGGTGTGGCATTGCGTGTGAGCGGTGCGCACGGTTCAGGCAATAGAGGTAGGCGAATCCCGTTAAGTTCGTCGCACCTAATTGGCGGATACCTAACAGCCGCGGTAGCATTTCATCGGGTCCGATAAAGTGCAAGTCGTGCACTGGGGATCCGAGTTCTGCACGCAAGCGTGTAATCGCAATCGCAATCGCATACCAGATCGCAAAGTAGACGACGATGACCCAAAAGCTCATACCCATCTTGAGACAGAATCCGACGATAAACGCTGCACCACCGAGCAGCCCGATAACAATCAGTCGATATGAAACCGGTTCGTCTGCCTTTGGGGACACAAGTTGACGTGCGACCCCTTTCAGGTAACGTCTACTCATCCAGATGGCGACGATACAAAGCCCCAAATATGCGCCATGCGACTGCTCTGCTTCATAAGGGAAACGTGGTAAGCCACGCCACCCCGCGATGACACCTAACAGCCGTTCCGCTCGCCATATCAACCAGAATGCCCAACAGGAGAAGGAGAGGTCTAACGGTATGAAGAACGAAAGTCCGACACCAAAAGGGAAGATACCAATAGGACTCCAACCGATCCCGCTCCACGGACGTTCTGTGAAAATTTGCCGTAGGTCATACAACTTTCCGCCAAGGCTCGGAACGGCAGGGAACAGGAAGTTTAAACCGTTGATGACATCAATTAAGATGCCAATTGAAAGTCCGAGCCACATCCAGGGTGATCGGAAAAACCGCCGCCGCCGAGTTGTCATCTCAAACGGCAGTTGAATGATCGGATAACTCAACCGTTCCGATTCGACCCACTGCCGCCGGAAGAGGAGACAAAGGCAGAGCATCACGAGGTGGATAGCCACAATGAAAAGTGTCCACCAGACGATTGCGGGCAACCAAGCCGTTAAGTAGCGCGGTTCGTAGATACTTACAAACCCGTTGTAATATCCGTCTAACACTCGCTTATCACTTACAACCAACCACTCTGGAATATGCAAGTGAAACAGGTTCGCCCAATCGTTTTCGGGTGTCGCGAACCAGTGTGCATGTCCGATAAGCGGCATGAGCACAAGGAATCTATCAACACCTGCCAGTCCCGCGCCGACTGAAATGCATGTATAAATGACGAGCAACTCCGCACGGTTGAGTATCAGGGCACGATGCAACCGACGTAAGAGCATCCCGATGCCTAATAAAATTAGAATGGTGATAACGGCATTGTAGAAGAGCGAAACCTGTGTTGGACTCCCACCGCCACGCATAATAGAGACAGATACCCACCAACAGTTGGCAGGGACTAACACGCAGACGAGGAAAATCGTGAAGGGTCGAATTTTGAGGTCTTGGGCTGGAACGGTGTTCACCTACTTTCAAGAAATAACAGTAATATTTTACATCATTTTTCGTATTTAGACAAATAATTTTTGTGGCTATCAGCGGAACAGCCATCAGCAGTCAATTGAATTGCTTATTGGAAAGTGATATGATATAATCAAGTAAGCACGGACGGATGAAGTGAGAACAAAAATATCTAATGGAGATTTTCGTGTGCTGACGGAAGTCTCTCGATTATGACAATATCACAAAGGTCTGAAAACCGATGCAGCTGAGCAAACGTAAGAAAATTGTTATTATGAGTCTAATCGGACTTGTTGGAGTTATTATTTTGCTATCCGTTATTTATCAACAGACGGCGTTGTGGGAACCGGAGCAGCACCTAATTACACTGCTTCCGAAATCTCCGGTCTGCTATCTGACGCTCAAGGAGTTGAAAGGGTTCGTTGAGACTTTCAACCGTAGTGAATTAGGAAAACAGACCGCTAAAATGCCACTCCTCGCTGAAATTCAGGAGCAACGTTGGTGGAGAGAGCTTGTCTTTCAGAAACAGGTGTGGGAATACGAGATGGGGGGCAGACTCGACCTTAAAACAGTCACCGGCTATTTTGGGGAAGAAACGATTTTCGCTATCTACCAGCGCGAAGGAGAATTTACCTTTCTGCTCATTACAGCAGTAGGGGCGCAAGAGAAACTGAGCATTGAAGCGATGACGGCAACGGATGCTATCAATCCACGCTACAAGCGTATCCAAAACGAATATGGCGAATTCACGATTAACACCATTACAGGGTATCCTCTTGATTTCAGTTATACTTTCATCGGAAGAATTGGGATATTAAGCCTCGATCCTACGCTATTGATAGAGGTGCTTGACATCTATAATGCCGGTCTCCGTAGTGCCAAAGCGGCGCAGAAAAAACAAGCATTCCTCACCGAACACCCGATGACGACTGAGATCCAAAAAAACTATCGCCAAGACAAAAGCACCGGATACATAGATACAAAACAAATCGCACCTGTATTGAACGCTGTTAATGCTAACGCGCTCATTAAACAGATTTATGGAATATTCGGAGAGACAGCGTTCTGGACGTTTAGCAACCGGTATGAAGATGGGGTCATTATTTCACAGCATCATCTCCGCAAAAGCGTAAGCACTCATCAGAGTAAACTGCCTGCTGGAGATACCGCAAAACCGTTCCTCGCTTTTCCAGAACGAACCGCCTGTGTTACTACGTTTCCAGTTCCGAATCAGCAGATGCAGGAACTCTTCGGAAATGTCGATCTTTCCCAAGTTTTGGGAACAGACATGACTGTGATGTTAGTCGCGCCTGAACCTGATGAAGTCGCGGTAGTGCCTTCGTTAGTTTTGCTTGTGCATACGAAAGCACCGGATGCATTAAAGGCTGTGTTGGACATCGTGAAACAGGGGAAAATTTCTATCGCTGGCAAACCGCTGAAATTCCTTGAACCGCAAGATTACAACGGTGTCGCTGTCCATCCGGTACAACTCCGTCTCAATTTTCTGTTGGCAGTTGCAGGCGGATACGCGATCGTTGATGACTATTTCGTTTTGAGCACAACACTATCAGGATTAAAGTCTGTGATTGATACGCGTACAGGTAAAACGCCTGCTTTGCGTAATATCACTTTCTCTACGGATACGAACGGTGTTCAGGTATTCATTCAGCCAGAACTGCTTGTGCCAGAGTTGAAACGTTTCCTGCCGTTGGTCACTGTGCTTGCTTCTCTTACTGGACAAGAATTGGATGCGTCTTTGACACGGCGTATCACTGAGAACCTGTTTCCTTTGGAGTCCCTTGGTCCGATTACTGCTGAGGTAAATCTTGGTGAGCAACGCGTAGATGCGGAGGTACGGATTGTTTTGGAGAAGTGATCGGTTCGGTTTGGACGGACTAATATGACATCTATCAACATTTGTGGTATTCTAATAGTATATGAAAATCTGAAAATGAAGGAGTTTTACGATGGAAAAAGAAATGCTTGAAACTATTACCGGACGGTTAGACAGGTTAGAGAAGATCGTCGCGGAAATTAACCAGAAACTATCTTCGGTCGTCGAGGAAGTGGCGACAGATCCATCAAAAGATTTTGCAATGCAAAACGACAACTAAGATGATAATATCGGAACGAAAGTGATTGCAAAAATCTTCAAGAAGATGGGAATCCCAGAAGATCTTGAACTTAGACCAATTGAGGAACTTCATGAGAGTATGAGAAAACATGGTATCCGTGCTGAGGACAACGAGTTTAGCCGCGCAATTATTGCGGAACGGGAAAAATAAGGGGTTTTATAATGGAAAAGCAAATACTTGAAGTTGTTGTTCAACGCTTGGATCGGTTGGAGCAAGCTGTTGTAGAAGTGAATCTCCAACTTGCGTCGCTTGTTGATGTGTTAGGGTCAAACCGGATGCAGAATTGCAAAACAGGCGAAGAGGTGATGGCATATTACGGACGAAACAAGAAGCAGAATGTCCAAATTGTCCGTAATATGTTTGAGAAGATGGGAATTTCCGGTGAACCAATTCCTGCTGAAGAGCTGCAGGCGCGCATGGAGCGGCAGGGCATTCGTGCTGAAGATAATGAATTTAGCCGTGCTATTATTGAAGAACGCGAGAAATAGGTATGTACTATTTCTACTTTGATGCTAGTGCTCTTGTGAAGAGGTATACCCAAGAGATCGGTAGTGATAAGGTTAATTTCCTATTCAACAATGTTCCTTTGAGCCGAATGATGTGCTTGATTCTGGGAGTTGTTGAACTGTTTTGGATTTGCGTGAGAAAGAAAAATGATGGGCGAATCACAGACATTGATTTTTCTCAAGCGGGGATTAACTTTAATTATGAAGTAATTGGCAATCAATCAGATTTCAAAACGCTTTCGGTTCCAGATTCGCTTGTGTGGGGCTCAATGAACCTAATTGAAACCCACTCGCTCAATAGCGTTGATGCAATCGTATTGTGTTCTGCGTTAAACCTCGCAACAGAACTTCGCAACACGGGTAATACATTAGTCCTCATTGCTTCAGACCAACGCCTTCTCCGAGCGGCTCGTGCTGAAGGTTTACATGTTTTCAACCCAGAAACGGATTCACAACAAACACTCACAGATTGGATAGATTAACATAATGGAAACAAAGATTGGTATCGGCATCATAAGTTTTGCACACGGACACGCCAACGCCTACTGTAACCAGATGAAGGCATTTGAAGATGTCCAACTTATCGCATGCTGGGACGACAGTGTTGAACGCGGCGAAGCTGCAGCAACGCAATACGGCATGAATTACTCACCGCATCTCGAAGATGTTATCAACCACCCGGAAATTCACGCTGTGATTGTAACCTGCGAAACAAATCGGCACGCAGCAATGGTAGCAGCAGCGGCATCAGAAGGGAAACACATCCTTTGTCAAAAACCGATGGCACTCACTTTGGAGGATTGTGATCGGATTGCAGCGGTCGTAGAGAAGACCGGTGTCAAGTTTATGATGGGTTACCAGATGCGACGCGACCCAGCGAACATCGCAATGAAAAAATTGATTGATAGCGGTGTGTTGGGGAAAATCGGTGTGTTGCGCCGCCGACACTGTATCAACGCGTTGTTTAGTGAGGCTTTTGTGACGGGACCCAGTCGCTGGCATATCAACCCAGAGAAAAACATGGGGATGTTCATGGACGATGCCTCGCATGCAACCGATTTCATCCACTGGATGCTCGGTAAACCGACGAGCGTTATCGCTGAAATTGATAACATTTTGACAGATGTTGCGCCTGATGACACGGGGTTAGCTGTCTACCGATTCGCGGGTGGAGAGATGGCGATTCTACTGAATACGTCTGTGACGCTCGCCGGTGAAAATACGACTGAGATTTATGGTGATCAAGGTGTCGTCATACAGAACTATGGGGACGCTCCGTCATGTAATATCCCGCGCTCGGCAGATGCCGTTGCACTTAAGGTGTATACACGTGATGAACCGTCGTGGAAGGATTTGGGTATCCCAATTCCAGCAGGTCATGGCGAACGGATTTCAGGTGTGCCGCGTCCGTTTATTGACTGCCTAAAAAACGACACAGAACCCGATGTTACACTGGAAGATGGACGGGTTTCTGTAGAGATGATTTTGGGGGCGTATCGTTCTGCACAAGAGGGACGGCGTGTCACATTTCCGCTCTAAGCACTTCATTCTTAGTGCTATCACGGGCTATTTCGGCGCATGATGCTGAGAATCTGACCTGTCATGCCGGTCGCAGGGGATTGCGTTGCGAGGAAAAGCGCGGATGCGACAACCTGCTCCGGTTGCTTCCACGGATCGCTTTTCGCTCTGAAGCTTTCCTCGCTTTCCCAAGCAGGCTTTGAAAGTTCGGTCTTTACAGGACCAGGGATAAGCACATTCGCGATGATGCCGTCCTGCCACACCTCTTCAGCAATCGCTTGCGTCAACCCGTGTAAAGCCGCTTTGGAAGCGCAGTAGATGCTGAGGTTCGCATGCCCAACTTGTCCCATACCGGAACCGACATTGATGATATTCCCGCTGCCTTGTTGCTGCATGATCGGTAATGCGGCACGGCAGCAATGCACAACACCCATTACATTAATTTGCCATCCCTGTTCCCATTCTTCATCTGTGGCATTTAAAAATAAACCTCTCGGATTGATGCCTGCGTTATTGACAAGGATATCTATCCGTCCGAAACGGTCTACGGTTTTCTGAACGAGGGCTTCCACTTCTGCGCGGATTCGCAAGTCGGTTGGCACGGCAAGAGCCTCGCCACCTTGTGCTGCTATCTCTGTAACGACTTCATCAAGTTGTGCCTTGCTTCGCGCAGCGATGACGACGCGCGCCCCTTCGGCTGCATAAGCAATAGCGATGGCTCTACCGATACCGCGGCCACCACCGGTGATAATAGCGACTTTGTCTGTGAGTTGCATGTTAATTCCTTAGAAAAAATATATCTATAAATTACTATCGACGTTCGGTTATCATTGGGTACGACGCCATATCTTCATTAGGCTTGCTAAACGGGAGCGGCTCGTTTTCACTTTACGTTCTAAATCTTTTGCCAGTCCAGAGAGTAGGTCTGTACCTGCTTTCTTCGCGTTTTCTACTTGTTGTTTGAGTTGATAGGTACGTCCTGTCTTGAGTCTGTTTATTTCTAAACGCAGTTCACTTGCCGCACGGTTAAGGTTTCGGAGTTCCGCCTGTAATGCTGCCCGTTTCTCGGCAGCTGGTTTTTCAGAGGTGTCTTGTTCTGTTTCACCCAGGCTTAACCGCTCAAGCGTCTGAATGTCGTGTTCGTGGTATGCCCGGTTGATAAGCGGCATCAACTGTTCGCGTCTATCCTGTTCTTTGGTGTCTATGGCTTTGTCGGGGTGGTACCGTTTGGCGAGTTTACGGTAAAGATTTTGCAGGTGCTTTGCCTTAGGGGCAGGGAGCTCATCCGCTTGAGGGGGCGGTTGTGAATCGTCTACTTCTTCATAAGCGTCAACACGTGCGCGGCTCGCTCTAAAACAGGACGCGACACGTGCCTCTATCTCTTCCTCGCTCACATTTTCGCGGCGTAGTTGCAGCCGAAGGCTATACTCCTTCGTTTCAAGTTCAACTTTATCAAGTTCGAGGTAGTAATGACTGATGTGGGCGTTGTAGCGGTGTTGAAAGACATCAACTTCTGACTTGAGATTTGCAATCGTTACGGTCAGTGCCTCTACCTGCTCCCGTTTTGCTTCAATCGCATCAAGTAGCCGGGTTGTCTCCTTTTCATCGATGGTATTGATGTGAACTAACGCAGTCGGTTTCATAGGCGTTTCCCCGTCGAGTCGCAAAAGCGATGTGCTTTGTAAACGAATGCGCGCTCGGAAGCGCGCCTACGGCAATCTTGACGAGTGCGCGGTAGAAAACCGCGCCTACAAGTCTCTATTGAGAAGCTACTTCTTTCGGTAGGTGATACGTCCTCTCGTCAGATCATAAGGCGATAATTCTACAGTCACCTTATCACCGGGCAAAATTTTGATAAAAAACTTCCGCATCCTGCCGGAGATGTGGGCAAGGATCTGATGTTTGTTATCCAATTCCACGCGAAACATCGCATTCGGTAAAGGTTCCACGACGGTACCTTCAACCTCTATTTTGTCGCTTTTAGAGGTTTTTTGGGGCTCATCTTCCGTTTGGGCTTCCGTATCAAGATTGACATCGGGATCCTTATCCTTTCGCTTTTTCGGTTGTGACCTCCGCTTCTTGCGCGGCGGATTCGCGTACCGCGTCTGCGGCTTTCGTTTATTTCCTGAAGGTTTACGATTCACAGTATAAATCTCCTTTTTCATAGGTGCGGTACAGCACTTTTTTGCAACGGTACGCGGTAATCACCTACGGGGTGGCGCACTTACAAAGCACACCGATTATTCGTTTTCAAGACTAAAATGTTTTCCGGCTTCAACAACAAGAGCTCGGAAATAATCGGTAGCGAGTTGCAATTGCGTCTCGGCATCCGATTTGTCTGTACTTGTTGAGACTAAGTCGACCGGCATAGTGCTTCCGTCCGCCTTGCGGAGCGAGACATACGCCTTTAGGTAGACATCTGGGTGACGTTCCATCACTTTTTGCATCAGTGGTGAAACTTCGGCTTCAAACATGCTAACATAAACCCGCGCCGTGGTAATCTCCGCGCGGTACCGTTCGGCGATCAACGGTTGGATATGCGTTTCAAAGATAGCTTTCATCTCACGCGGTGGACCGGGCATCATCATAAGCGTTGACGCTTTATGTTCAACACTGATACAAGGTGCCCAACCTGCTGGATTCTGTAAGACGATAGCGGTTTCTGGGACTGTTGCCATTTTTGTGAGTGCTTCGCTGAGGGCGTCGTTCTCTGACATCTCGCGGCGTTTCCGAAATTCGGCGAGCGTCTCTTCGCTCACCACCGGTTGCGTACCGATGAGAGACGCTATCACCTCAACAGTCATATCGTCAGGAGTGGGGCCAAGACCGCCTGTTGTCAGGATAAGAGACGTTTCCCGTTTGATCGCGGAATCCAATGCCTCTGACATCTCATCGGCGTTGTCGCGTAGCATCGTAACCCTTCGTAATTCCCCACCGATCTGAAGAATCTGCTGCGCAATCCAATGGGCATTGGTATCCTGAATCTGTCCGAGTACTAACTCTGTACCGATCGAAAATAGTTCAATTGCCACGCTCTCCTCCTTTTACAGAGCTCGTTTGAGAAATTCAAATGCCCCGACACCGTAGAAACTATGCCCCGCCTCAAACACCTCGAATCCGAGTTTGTCGCCGGCATTGAAGCGATTGAAAATTGCTTTTGCTGCGTTAACCGCAAATCGGGTGGCTTCAATCGGAAAAATCGTATCTTCGGTGCCGGATTCGATAAATAGTGCGCGAGGGGCAATTAACCCAGCAATATCGTACATCTCAGCATATTGTAACACATTCGGTATGTAATTGTCTATACAATGGCTGAGACTCAGGATACTATCCCGAAATGTATTGAAATAGCCGCTCACGACAGCTGCCTTGATGCGTGTATCTATTGCTGCGGTGAAGAAGGTGGTTGTCCCACCGCCGGAGATCCCCATGATACCGAGACGGTTCATATCGACTTCAGGACGGGTTGCTAAATAGTCAAATGCGCGCATGGCATCGTAGACCCGCCAGCCTACCATCGTGTGTCCTAACAGCAGTGCGGCACCCGCACTCGGTTGGCACGAGGAACTTCCGCCACCTTTTTGATGGGCGACGGCATCGCGCCGGTGCCCAAACCCAAATTGTTCGATGGCAAGCACACTGTAGCCGTGCGCTAAACATTGGAGCGCGAAATCGTTCTGATACCCACCCCATTCTGCACGCATGCTGCCATCTTCCTCAATCCCGACGATGTCGTCTACGCCGCGCCCGTGCCCTGCTAAACAGAGAATTGTCGGGTTTGGTGTTGAACTGTTAGAATGCTTCGGAGAGAGGAAGTAACCGAAAATAACCGAATGCGGACGGCTCTTGAACTGCACGGTTTCACGGATATAACTCGGGAATTCCCGCGACTCCAAAACTTCCGATTCTAAATCGCACCTCTCCTGCGGGAAACCGCCGACTAATTCGGTCAGTTTTGCCCGCAGCTCAACCTGCCACGCTTCTGCCTCAGCTACAGTTGTCGCTTGAAATGCCAGCTGGCGAGGTGTCTCGGCGTATAACTGGTGCGTAAATGCTAAAGTGTCTCTTTCTTGTTCGTGATGCATCGGTCTGCCTTCCAAAGTTGTTCTATTTACGACATTACCGGTTTAACAGATTCAAAACGAAACCGGTTGCCATCTTCGGATAGAAATAAGTTGATTTCTGTGGCATTGTTGAACCTGCCATAGCCACTTCCAAGACCTGTTCAACAGGGGTCGGGTTCATGAGGAACGCGACGCGATCCGCGCTGCCTTTCACATGAGCAACGGCATCGTCGGCATAAGCGGTGTAGCTAATATGATCCGCTAACGTTTCAACTTGGAATATCTCTTTGATAAGGGTTTCTTGAACCAGAGTTACGTCTAATGAGTCCGGCATTGTTGAATGCGGGATCAGTAAGCGGTAGTTATTGTCTGCCGTATACATACCAACCGCAGGCGATTTCCCTTTACGTGCCTCTAATTGCGCCATAAGGTTTGCTTGTGTGTCAACCTCATGTACCTCAAACACTTCAGGCAGTTTGGCGATAGCAGCGTTGATCCTGTCGGAACTAAGTTTATCCAGCAGTCGATGAATTGCTAAAACAGCCAAGCCCGGTGATTCCATCCTGACAAGGTTCACCATCATATACCTGTAGCCGGGTAATCCGGTATGCGCCATTTCATCTCGGAAAGCGAGAGCCGTTTCATAGCGGTGATGCCCATCGGCGATGAGAAGCGGTTTCGATGAAAAAAGGTTTTGGATTGCGTTATTGCGTTCTGCATCGTCTAAGCACCACAATTGGTGTGTGCTGCCAAAGGTCGCGGGGCAGTCAATTTCCGGTCGGTGTGTATCGGTAAAACTTTCCATTATCTGTTCGATGTCACCAGCAGGATCGGCGTAGAGGAGGAAAATAGGGCTGAGGTTCGCATGGCATTCGCGCATGAGATTGAGCCGGTCAGCCTTCGGTCCCGCGTGCGTCTTTTCGTGCGGTAAGACGACACGGTTTTCAAAAGGCTCCAGTTTCACAAGTCCGATTAAGGCGCGGCGCGTATAATTTTTTCCGTCTGGCGCGTTAAACGACTGGTCGTAGATGTAATAACGCGGGGTTGTATCCCTGACGAGGGTCCCGTCCGTGATCCATTGGTTCATCAGTGTCGCGGCGCGTGTGTACTGATTTGCGTTGTCGGTGTCGTCATCAAAGGGCTGGCTCAGAATTAAGCGGATGATGTTGGCAGGATGATGCGCTTCTAAAGCGGCACGTTCTTCGGGTTTGATGACATCGTACGGGGGTGCTATGAGATTCGCGATCCCTTCCACCTGGGTCGCGTTATAACGTAAGCCGCGAAACGGAATAACTGTCGTTTCCATAGAACTCCTTGGGTTAATCCCACAGTCTTGTGCTAAAGTAGCGTTCACCGAGGTCGTTAAAGACAGTAACGATAACGCCTTCCTGAATTTGTTGGGCGACTTTGTAGGCACCGTACAAGTAGCCACCGGAAGATTGTCCGACGAACCAACCGCGGCGCGCGAGACGACTGCACATCTCGTAAGCGTTTTCAATCGTGGTGGGGATGCGGCAATCAATCACCGATTCATCCAGAATTGCTGGTACAATATTCTCTGGGTCACCGAGCGGTTTGAGCCCCTCAATACCGGGGAACACCTCTGGTGAAATAGAATAGACTTGGATGTTTGGATTGTAGCTTTTGAGCCGCCTACCGACCCCCGTAATCGTCCCGCCAGTCCCGACACCAGCAACAAAGTGTGTAACTTTTCCACCTGTTTGGTCCCAGATTTCGACACCGGTGGTTTCATAGTGCGCCCGCCAGTTGTTTTCATTATCGTATTGCGAATTGAAAAAATACCGATCCGGTTGCGCTTCATAGCGCCGATCAACTTCCCGGAGTGCTTCATCGTAACCAAGGAGAGCGTCGGTATAGATGATGTTTGCCCCATGTGATTGGATGCGTTTTATCCGCTCTTCGCTGGCGTTGTCTGGAATTACGAGTTCAACTTTGTAGCCAAGGGCTGCGCCTATCATGGCATAGGCGATCGCCGCGTTGCCGGAACTGGAGTCGAGGATAACTTTTTTGTGTGTAAGTTCGCCCGAGGCAATCGCCTCAGTGAGCATTCTTAAGACCGGTCGGTCTTTAATCGAACCTCCGGGGTTATAAGTTTCTATCTTCGCGTAGATGTCAACGTTCGGTAGCTCATCAGCGAAGATATCTATCTTCGCGAGCGGTGTCTGTCCTATGATTTGGAGCAGTGGATGTTCTGAAATATTCACCTTTGTAGGCTTTCGCATGCTCATGTAGCGTTATTTATCCCACCTTTTGGATTATTGGGTCTTTTAGTCGTTCGTGAAGTAAATTTTCCATGTAAACCTTTGCTGTTTCACCACTTAATTGTCCGCTCAGGATAGGCACGACTTCAAATTCGGCTAACCTAACGGTTGGGTTCAGCCCGTGCAGGGGCGGTAGCCAATCCCGAAATGTGTCAAAAAAAGCACGTTGCGCGGCACGCCCATTTGTATACGGGAAATCCGCGGTGTGTCGTCGGAAACGTTCTGGTCCTTTTGCGAGTGCTGCGACATGGTGTTGCTGGCAAAACTGACGGTATTGTTCCGGCACATAAGCAAGCGGAATGCGTTCTGGATAAAATTGAAAGGTCCGCTCCCTGAATTGCGTGAAATGTTGCAGCTCGTCAAACTCAAAGATAAAATGATACGGGTCTGGAAAATAGGCATCGGGAACAAGGTACCCGTCGGTCTTGGCAGTTGTGCCTTTCCAGTCCCCGCCAAGTTCAGTGTAAAGTGCCATCGCTGCGTCGTAATGTTTTCCAAAATGTTTGCAGCTCGGTTTGTTACGGAGCCAGTCAAATTGCGCGCGGCGGTCTGCTGTTGTTCCAAGGACTTCTTCTACCAATGCGATGATACCTACTTCTAACCGCATGAAGATACCGGGACGCTTTCTGTCTCAGACAAATAGACGGTTGTTCAGACAAACTTGTGTTAATTTTAGACGGGCTCAATGTCCAAGTTTTTCAGTGCATCCCCGTTTGTTGTATTAATTAAGCTCGCAAGGTAGTCTCGGTCGCGTTGGAGTGCTTCTAATTTGTTATCGCCATGAACGAATTCGACTTCAAGGTATCCGTCATAGTTAGCATTCTTGAGAATTTCAACGATTCGGGTGTAATCCACGACACCATCAGCGATTGGACATGCTTTGCCAGTTTCATCAAAATTTTGTGCATGGACGTTTGCAATATGTGGTGCGAGTTTTTCTGCAGCGGCGTGCGGTTCATCGGCATCCGATCGTGCAAGCGGTTGATAGTAGGTTTTCAGCGCAGGCAGTTTAACCTCTTCGATTGTCTCCAAAATGGTTGCGACGCTATCGGTGAGATGGTTGTTGTGCATTTCCAATCCGAGTTGGATATTGCGAAAATTTGCCCACTGCGCAATACTCACCAATCGAAAGAGGATCAGCCGTTTATCGGTAGCGGTGATGGATCTTGAAGCACCGCCACCCGACCAGATTCGGACAAGGTCGGTGCCTAAGTCGTGCGCCATTTTAAAGGCTGCTTCAAAGTGCTTCTGGTGGAGGTGCATTAAAGGGTCAACATACGAACCGAACGCCGAGATAACTAAGCCTTTCCGTTGTGCCATGTCCCTGACGTTTTTGGCGTAGGTTTCGTCGTAGTCTTCTGGCAAATGTGGTGGCTTCCCCCAGAGTTCAATGCCATCAAAACCGTAATCCGCTGCAATGTCTATAACCTCTGCCAACGGTTTTTCCTGAAAAGCGATGGTGCATAAACCTAATTTCATAGTTTTTCACCTATTGTCTATTATTGTGTATAAATAGGATACCACAGGTTCAAACGGATTGCAAGAAAAGTTGCTTAACGAAGGCGAAGATGTAAAATCTTTGACACAGTTTAACAGATATGCTATACTTGTCAAGATTTTTTATTTAACTAATAGATGAGTTGAGAGCGAAATAATGTACCGAATTTTTAAATCTCTTACAGTACGTTGTTTATTATTTTTGCTCATACTGATTTCGGGGTGTACAGAGAGACAGCAGCAGAACGAATTAAGCGTCTTCGCTGCAATCAGTTTGAAGGATGCACTCACTGAGATCGGGGAAGCGTTTGCAGCTGAGAATCAGGTTAAAGTTTATTATAACTTCGCCGCGTCTACGACGTTACAACGCCAACTCGAAAAGGGAGCGTCAGGCGATGTCTTTATCTCGGCAAGTCCGCGTCAAGTCGTTGCGCTGGAAACGAAGGGGCTGCTTGAAGCCGAAAGTCGCCAAAATTTGTTAACAAACCGTTTAGTGCTTGTCTCTGATGAAGCGGCGAAAATCTCTGTGGAAACGCCTACGAACCTTGTTGTGCCTGAGATTTCGAGAATTGCGATCGGGCACCCTGATATAGTGCCTGCAGGTGCTTACGCGAAAGAAGCCTTGACGCACTTTGGATTATGGGAGACACTACACCCTAAGTTGATTTTCGGGACAGATGTGCGTGCGACGCTCGCTTATGTCACCGCTGGAAATGTGGATATCGCGATTGTCTATAAAACGGATACAACACTGACCGAGAATATAAATGTGCTTTATCAGTTACCACCGGAAGCATATACACCGATCGTCTACCCGGCTGTCGTTATGAAGAATAGCTTACGAAAACAATACGCGCGTAGATTTATCACCTATCTACAGTCTATAGAGAGCGGTGAAATTTTTGAAAAACACGGATTTACCCTTTTGGCATCAAAATGAGGATAACCGCTGCCGAAGTTGCTGCCCTCTCATTATCTATAAAAGTTGCGTTGCTCAGCCTAATTGTGACGTTCCCGCTTGGATTACTGGTCGGTTGGTTACTTGCAAAACGTACATTTCCGGGAAAGGCTTTTCTAAATACGCTCGTCATGCTACCCTTGGTGCTGCCGCCTATCATCAGTGGATATTTACTCCTCATCCTATTGGGTAAACACGGGTTCATTGGGCGTTTTATCTACCAAACTTTCGGCGTAGAGATTGTTTTTTCCGAACTATCTGTTGTCATCGCAGTCTCGGTTATCTCATTTCCGTTGTTAGTACGGGGTATTGTAACAGGGATGGAGGCTGTACCAGTGGAGCTTGAAAATGCAGCGCGGACGCTTGGCGCATCGCCGATCAAGGTATTTTGGACGATAACCCTCCCGATGGCGCATCGCGGCGTTATCGGTGGAACGATCCTCGGTTTCTCGAAGAGTCTGGGTGAGTTTGGTGCCACAATCATGGTGGCAGGCAACATCCCCGGCAAAACCCAAACGATGGCGTTAGCGATTTTCAGTGCTGTACATCTCGGAGAAGATGTCTCTGTCTATCGACTGGTGTTCATTTCAACTGTTGTTGCCTTCGCTGCGATCTGGTTAACAGAACGCTTCACCCTCCGGTAGACAGAAATAAATAAGGAGAAAAATTGATGGGTTTGGAAATGTGGATATTTTTAGGATTAATCGCGTGCGGGGGACTCGTCTGGTATCTATACCGACGTTCACAAAAAGACGCAGATAAAAACAAAAAAGATCAAACTGACAATACGGATACTGTTGATCAGGCTGATGACGGCTATGAGGATCTGCTTTTAACTGGCTTGATGCTCAACGAAATATACGATGATGATAATCCATCTGACGATACGGGTTCTGACGGACTTGATAGCGTGGATGACGGTGGTGGATTTGACAGTGGCGGATTTGAGTAATAGGGTTCGTTATGGCAGATAGTCCGCAAATTAAACTCGACTTTCGGAAAAGCCTCGGGAGTTTCACGTTAGACATCAATTGCACGCTGGCAGCGAAGGTTTCGGCATTTTTAGGCCCGTCTGGAAGTGGTAAAAGCACACTTCTCAACTGCATCAGCGGCACGCTGGCACCTGATGACGGTGAGATCGTTTTTGGGGAAGAGGTGCTTTACGCATCGGCTGCAAAAATTAATCTATCGCCTGAAAAACGCCGCTTCGGATATGTCTTTCAAGAGGGGCACCTATTTCCGCATCTCACTGTTGCGCAGAATATCCGATATGGGCAACCGAAGCCACGAAAATCTTCCGCTGCGATAGATGTTCTGGAAATTGCCGAGTTCCTTCAGCGGTATCCAAGAGAACTCTCTGGGGGTCAACGTCAACGGGTTGCAATCGCTCGCGCCCTCGCTATGGAACCGCGGATGCTTCTGATGGATGAACCGCTTGCTTCTCTTGACAGTGCGCTGAAAGCGCGGATTATACCCTATCTGCACCACGTTAAAGATACTTTTGATATACCGATCCTTTATATCACCCATGCTTTTTCCGAGGCGATGGCATTGGCTGACGAAGCCTTCCTGATCGCTAATGGTCTAATTATAGCGAACGGCGAACCGTATCGGTTGTTAACCGCCCCTTCCGCGATGCCCATCGCACAATTGACGGGTGTCGAAAACACGCTATTCCTTCCTGTGACGGCTTCAGACAAGGCACGCGGTTTGACTTTGTTGGAAATCGGAAACCAATCTCTGGTTATTCCTTATACGGATATTGGAATTGGTGAAATAGCCCCAGTCGCCGTTCGTGCTGAGGATATTATCATCTCGCTTGAACCGGATATCTCGATTAGTGCCCGGAACATATTGAAAGGAACTATTCAGTATCTGGATGTCAAGAGCGAATACACATGGTTATCTATTCTCGTTGAATGGCATCACCTTGCCGTGAAAGTCACACACGCAGCGCGTAAGCAGTTGCAGCTGCAAGAGGGGTCAGAAGTTTACTGTGTTATCAAGGCAAGTGCCATCAACCTCCTTTGGGATTAGTATTTCCGTAGGAGCGAGTGTTTTTGCTTGGGTGTTTCTTCGCGCTCGCGATTCTTACGCACCACGCCGCTGAAGCCGTTCCCAAAGTGCATCCACCTGCCTATGGAGATCTTCAAGCGTCCCCTCATTCTCTATCACAACATCCGCATACTTGACTTTCTCGGTGACCGGCATTTGTGCATCAATCCGGGCTTGGACGTCGGTTTCGGTGAGCGGTCTCCCTTGTGCAACACTGCGCTCCAGTGTGCGTCGCAGCTGCGTCTCAGTTGATGCCGTCACCACAACAATCAAATCAACTGTATCATAAGCACCCGCTTCAATGAGAAGTGGCGCGTCAAGTAGCACGATGCACGTCGGATCTTCCTCAACGCGTTGACGTGCCTGTGCCCGCGAGCGTTGGATAATCAACGGGTGTAAGATACTGTTCAATCGTTCGCGTGCGGCTTTATCCTTAAAAACGATTGCCCCGAGTTTCTTGCGGCTCACATCCCCCGATGCATCAAGAATGTCCTGTCCAAATGCGTCGGTGAGTTCGTCAATAACCGGGCTGTCCGCCTTGAGGAGTTGGTGTCCGATTTCATCCGCATTAATCGGAATCGCCCCCTTTGCTGCGAGCAGCTCTGAGACGGTCGTCTTTCCGCAGGCGATCCCCCCAGTAATCCCGACGATGATGCCACGTGGGCGGTCTGTTGTTGCTGTTTCCATATTATTGAGTGTATATTATGCATCGAAATTTGTCAAGGATAGCAGCCAGCAGTCAGTTATCGGTTATCAGAGCGAATAGTTATCAGTTATCAATGTTAGAAGGTGTGCTAAAGTTGCGAAGTCCCGTAGGTTGGGTTGAACGGATACCCAAAATGCTGAAAAGTAACACAAGACTAAACCTCCACCATAGATGGCACGCCAAACAGATTCTTAAAATTGAATGATTCTGGTTGTCAGAATATTGACAGGACGGACTGCTCCTGTTATGATGTTAACCTACTACGTCTATTTTTATTTAGGGAGTGCAAGATTTCTTATGGGAAGGTTAGAAGGTAAAGTCGCAATCGTAACAGGTGCTGCCAGAGGGCATGCCGAAGCAGTAGCGAGGCGGTTTGCAAAAGAGGGTGCAGCGGTTTCCATCTGTGATGTTATCCCCGTGCCGGCGTTAGAGGCGAAAGTCGGTTCAGAGATTAGAGCCGCCGGTGGAGACGTGATTTGTTTTGAGACCGATGTTTCGCAAGAAGCCCCCGTCAATGAGATGGTCGCAGCCACCATCGAAAAATTCGGCACTATTGATATACTCGCCAATGTCGTCGGCATCGCTGGACCGACGAAAGATGTCTGGGATATGAGTTTAGAAGAATGGCGGCGCACACTTGAGGTCAATCTCGATTCGCTTTTCATCTGTTCTAAAGCCGTGCTACCGGAGATGATCCGCAAGAAATATGGGAAAATCATCAACTTCAGTTCTGGGACAGGCAAACAGCCGCTTTCGCACAGAGCCCCCTATGCAACTTCAAAGATGGGGGTTATCGGTTTCACACGCACACTCGCCGCCGATGTCGGGCGTTACAATATCAACGTCAACGCCATCTGTCCGGGGTGGCATACAGAGAGAAGCCTTGAGCTTGCAAGGGGCAGAGCGGAGTACATGAACAAACCCTTTGATGAAGCAGCATTACGCGAGCGGTACGGGCAGGAAAATCCCAAAAGTGTCATCGCTGGTAGATGGTGTGCGGATGAGGGCTATAGAGATAAAGGTTCGGGGTCTGAGGATGCCGCTGCGTTAGCAGTCTTCCTCGCCTCAGATGATTCTGCAAACATGACGGGTCAGGATATCAATACCGGCGGCACGGTGATGTGGTAGTTCATGCTATAATATGGGGACATGTACAAATTTAAAATCGTCTGACTCCGTGTAATTTCTGCTGCAATAGAACTTGCAAAACAAGAAAGGAAACAACCATGAAATGTGGGATCACATGGATACTATGTCTATTGATGGTTGCAGGGTGTGGACAAACACATGCCAAGCTCGATCTCCTTGAACAGCTTCGGACAACCGATAATAGTATTGGTCCAAGCGTGGTGAATGACCTTTACCTCATGGGTGATAACAGACTTCCATTCCTGATACAAACTCTTAGGGACGAAAATCAGTATGGCCGTCAAAAAGCAGTATCTCTTTTAGCGAACTACTATGCAGATCCCAATGCCTTATCTGCACTCACAACCACTTTTCTCCACGACACCGATGATCAGATTCGTGGCAGCGCAGCGTGGGCAATTGCGAGTATTGATACCGAATATGCAAAGCAGCTGATGGTAAAACATCTCAATTCGGATGTGAAGACACAAGAAATAGTAGTAGATTTGCTTTCAAAACTTAAGGATGAACGCGTCATACCTAAACTTATTGAAAGATTGGAGGATCCGAAAGCGAGTCCGGAAACACGAAGATCTGCAGCCTATGCCTTGGCGGCTTTCAAAAACAGACGTGCTTTACCGGTTCTGCTTGATATGCTTGATAAACCCGAAAGTCAGGGTTCGGCACTAATAAAGAGTATCATACATATTGGCGATGAACAGACGATTCCGAGGCTACTAAGCTTACATGACTCGGCGATAGGATCGGATATTGCACACGAACTACCACAGTTTGGGGTTGCAATTGTGCCACCATTGTTGGAGATGCTGGCGCAGACTGAACCCGGAGATATTGAATCAATGAATGTTCGGAGTTGGATTTTTCACATATTGCACAATATACGCACTTTGGAATCAGCTTCCTTTTTTGAAAGCGTATGTCTTGAAACGAATGACCCCGAACTCCAGTCCGTAATGGTAGGAATTTTACAAAATATGGGAACAGAGGGGCTCGTATGTCTGCTGAATATCGCCCAACAGAAACCGAATCCTACGGTGTTGGGAGCTTTAACAACCTACAACAAAACAGTCGCTGTTGACGCAATTGCTGCTCACGCATTAGATGAATCATCTCTATTTCGTGTGGAGGCCATCCAATTACTCGCGTCTTTTGGGGGGTTATGGAAAGCAGCGGTATCCAAACATATATCCCGACTACTTGCAGACCCCAGCTCAAATGTGAAACTCGTTACCATCGACCTCATCCGTCAGCTAAGGCTGACCGAGGCTATCCCCGCCTTAAAACAACTCACGCAGGACCCTGATGAGAATATACGAAATGCCGCGCATTTGGTCTTGGATATTCTCTCAGGGCAAGCAAATTGGAAACTTGAAATCGAAACCGACCAGCAGCAATATGATTATGGGCAACCTATAACGTTGACTTACCGCCTCACGAATGTTAACAAGTATCCGATTAAGATCGAAATAGTACCAAACATCCGTTTAATAGCCGGATTAGGCATTCAGCAACCTGATGGCACCTCAGCGAGGTATCACGGTGTGCATGCTGACTTCTTTTTTCCACCAGAACTTGAGGACTACAAAACGCTACACCCAGGTGATGAATTGGCCGGTACAATTTCCATATCTCAGCACACATATTGGCTTCATCAACAAGGAAAATACACCGTTAATCTACACATCGCTCCACGGGGCTGGGACAGTGGTATTAGACACGGTTTTTTGGCGTGGCCTTATACAATTACTTCCAAGGTCGATTTTAATATTGCGCCGCCTACAACTAAGCAACTTGACGCGATGCTCGCTCGTATAGATGCTGGCGATATTACATATCCAGGAAAAACCTACCATCAGCTTTGCGAATTAAATAAATCCGGATTATTCCCTGTTCTGAAAACACGTGCGTTGATACCTTTAGATAGTATTAGCAACTCCGAACCCACTTCTATGGCACAGTGGTTGGGTGAATATTTTTTAACGCTTTCTAATACTGAATTGGTTCCGAAGTGCGTCGAAATATTACCCGATGCAGCAATGATAGAGGTATTAGGAACGTTAGGAGATACACGGGCAATTGAGCCGTTGCGACAAAGTGCTATCGGAGGGTCAATGGTTGCTGCACTTACTCTTCAAGAATTAGGAGATGATAGCATTGTTAAATGGTGCACGGAACTTGCCCAGCGAAAGCTAAGGCATTGGAAAAAAGAGGAACGCGTAAAAGGTGCTGAGATGCTTCGCATACTACAACAACCCCCCTCAAATATGAAGCAATGGAGTTGGGATCATCGCAATGCTCTAACAGTTCGCGGATTTTATGATGAAAATGATTCCCCAACTCTCACATCAGATTGGGCAGAAATTATAGAGAAAGCCGTGACACTTGAAGGTCTTAAAGAGTTACTCGAACACGCAATTCCTGTTGTCAGACGCGCTGCCGCTTATGAATTAGCATATCTTGGCAATATATCTGGAGTCGATTTAATTCAGCAAGATTTGGACGCGAATGATACTGATACTCGCCAGCATGCTCGGGAAACACTCCTCAAGTTACAACGCCAATAGCAAGTATCGCCCTTCCTCGAATCTTTTATAGGTAATTAATTGAGGGTGTTTCATATGTGTGCAGCAATCCCACCGAACGGTAATAAAGCAGCGGGTGGCACGCCATAAAAATCGTCCGCATTTGTCGTTGATTCACCTTCTGCGTCAATCAACCAACCGGGCGGAAGTGCCTCGTCTTGATGCTGTTTAACCCGAATCTTCCCCGATGCGACAACACTCGTGGACATATCCAACACGATTGGATCTTGCCTCTCAATCGGTACAGCACACGCAATCGGATTCGTAGAGAGTCTATCTTCAACCCCGCCGTGTGGTGCAACACACGTACCACCGCCGTGATCATTTGCCATGAGCAACCCAATCATCTCCGCATCCGCTGCGAGACACGCATATCCACCTAACCGCCCTGCTTCATTATTTTATATCTCCTTGTTGGTAGCGTCAAGCGTAAATGGTAAAAAAAATTGCGCTTTGTGAGATTTTCTAACAAAATCTGCATTCATATATTTTTTCGTCCAGAACTGTTCATTGGACGATCACAGCGTATATTTTTCGTGAAATTCCGAAAAAATATGACATTTACCCTTAACTTTTCCGATTTCATGTCTATAATTAAAGTAAGAGGCCCTATAAATCAATCTGCGACGCGCATCAGTGCCCTTCTTTTGGTGAAAAGTTGACGACTTCATTGATACCAAAAGGATTCTCTTTATACAAAAGAATCCTTCATTTATTTATCAAACTCACGTTGGAGTAGGACCCAGGAGGTGGAACGTGAAGTAATTCGTCTCCGCTATGGGTTCGATGATGGCGTTGAGATGAGCCTCCGCGCCGTCGGAAAACGGTTGGGACGGTCCCATGATTGGGTTGCTAAAGTCGAAAAAGCCGCGCTCGCGAAGATGCGCAAGCACACGACGTAAAAAAAAAATGACACTTTCGTGTTTTCAGCACATATTAATGGGTGTGCGATACAGATACGCAATTGGATGAGTAAACCGGTTTCAAAGCAGCAAAGTTTCGCTCATGTAAAAAGAGGGAACAGATAGATAGCACTGTTGTCTTGTTCGCATTGAGCCTCGGTTACCTACTGATTGCTTGATTTTCTTTGAAAAAAGAGTAAGGCGTGGTGTAAAATGAATTCAACCCATAAAGGAGAAATGCGATGTTCCGCAAGATCCTTTTGATTCTTTTTGTGTGTGGACTGACCGGCTTCTCGGTGCTGACGGAATACCGCGGCAGTGCCGAGACGTACGATTGTCCAACCTCACCGGTGTGTCAGCCCGAAACACCGCCTGGGTCTCCGTGTGAGACGATTCCGTGTCTGCATTCGTGGCAAAAACCGATGACAGACCCCGTGATGTGAAGTCCAGAAGTCTTTCCGCAACGATGGACCGACTCCATGCTGTGTTGATGGGGTTCCCTTCGGATGTCCTGCGCGCAATGAGTCAATAGAACCCAAACCGAACACCGATGCAGACGTGTGTCGGTGTGCAAATCAAGGAGAACAACCATGTTTTTACGAAAATACTGGCTACCGCTGTCGGTGTTTATCGTGGCAATCGCAGGCGTGGGGCTTTACCTGCTCGCGACGCAGCCACCGAAAGAGCCGATCGTGATTTACAAACCTGTTGAACCGATAGAGAAACCGACCGAACAACCGCCCGCCGAAGCACCTGTTGGCGATACCTCACAGGGTGGACATGTCCACGCCGATGGCACTTGGCACGAGGGACCGCATGAGACAGTGTCTCACGCAGCGAACCCCGATGCCAGTGCGGACCCGTTTGCGAACACGACACCGATCTACGACTCGGCAACCATGAGACGCCTTGAAATAGAGAAGCGAAACGCCTTCTACAAAGAGCGGTTCGGATTAGGACCGCCCCCAGAGGGATACGGTTACCTGCTCATTGACGGCAACGAAGTCGTCTTGAACCCTGATGGCACCCCTGTTCTTCAACAGATGGAGTTACCCGATGGGACGCGCATGGAGTACGAAATAGAAATGATCATGGGTTTTGCCCCGACCCGCGAAGAGTGGGAACGGTATCAGCAACTCAAGCAAGATCGCGAAGTCGCTCTGCACCGCGAAGACAGAGCGGAGGCTGCGCGGATTCAGACAGAGATAAGGCAGATAGAAGAAATCGCAAGAGGCTTAGGACCTTTCGGAGGCAGTAGCAGCGGGATGATACCAACACATCTGGATACACCAGCCTATCGGGCGCGATTGAGTAAAATGAGAGACGAACTGCGTCATAAAGCCCTAATACACATGGGTATGGCGTATCTGATACGTCCCGAAGGTCCCGAAATTTACTATGTCGGTCCCCGTTAGTCCGAGAAAAACTGGAGGCATGAATCATGAGAAAAAAAATTTTCACGGTCTTATTTCTGCTGTTGGTTGTGGCATTACAGGCAGAAAGCCAAACTGGCCCTGTGACGATTAACTTGAACGGTTCTGTGACAGGCTCAAGCAATATCTCCCCGAATGGCGGACATACCACCTACACGCGGTATCAAGAGTGTTGGATAACCGATTTGGATCCCGATGGCGATGGACACTATCACGTTTACGATTGGGAACCGACCATTTATCCAGGAAAAATAACCGTCTCTATTGATACGCCCGCGAAAGGGTATGGGTATGTGCAAGGGCAGCTCGACTCTGCGATTGTCAACGGCACGCAGCTGATTAGGGGTTCCGGTGGGAAGGTAACGACGGGGCCTGCTGGCACGTGGTGGATTGACTATGATGCGATGAAACCCAAGGCACAAGAAGCGTATTACACACACTTCGTAAATAAAGAAGCAGGTGCGCCGCCCGGTCTGGATACCACGTATAGTTGGAGTACTTCAGGACGTGGAGATTGTTATAGCGTCTATTGGCGTGGGAGTGCCAGCGTTGGCGTAACCTTGACAACCGGTGTGACGACGAGCCATAATGGCATCGGTGCTTTAAGCACTGCGGCACTTGTGAAATCGGGTCAAGTCACGTGGAGTCAGTCGAGTATCGTCCAAAACGGCGAAGGTGGCACTGGGGGTGGCACTTGGAAGGTTGTTCACAAGGAACGCTGTCGTGTCTGTAAAGATGAAGTGGGGATGCATGAGCATCAACGGCTCTGCTACGGCTGTTTAGAGTGGTACGAATGCTATAAGCACTCCGGTAATCACATAGAGATATCTTGTCCGTTAAGCCCGAATAACCAGACATGTATGTATCAGTCATATTATAAATGTTCACCGCATACGCATACGTATGGGAGTTCTGGCAGTGGCTCTGGTTCGGGTAGCACACCGCCATCAGGAGGAGGTAGCACACCGCCGTCAGGTAGCAATCCGCCATCGTCACCGTCGATGTTAGCGTGTGGTGTGCATAGCAGTGGCACGAGTGGGGATCATTCTTTACAATCGAGTTGTTCTTCGAGCAATGCCAATGGAACCTGCACCGTGACGAGTTTCTATGCGTGTCAGTCGCATACGCATGTCTACCCGCCGCCACCACCGCCGACGGTGAGATGTGGTCGGTCGGCTTGCACGGCATCTGTGAGTTCCTCGACGGAGCATCAAAGCAGTCCGTGTGCTGCGGGGGATACGTATTACACGTGTAATCCGAATGTGAATGTCTCGCAATGGCAAAACAGACACCGCGTTCGGACCTGTAGACGCAGTGGGTGCGGTAATACGTGGCAATTGTGTCAGAGTTCAACACCGAGTTGTTCCGCGAAATCGGGAAAACGTTGTTCGGCGCGTTAGTCGGTGTTTGTTAACGATGTCTGAAACACAATCCACCTCTGACCTGAAACGCAGAAAAGACGCTGCGCGGGCGCATACCACCGGCAGCGTCTTTTCTTGTGGTCTTTTGATTGCGGGTGCGTTTGTCTTACTGGCGACCGTCTTTGGATTCCAGACACCGCCGGCGATCGAGACTCCAAGCGTGAAGGGGATCGCACCGCCACCGCCGCGTCGCGTGGACTTCACCCCGCAAAGCGTCTTTGAGGTCTCCGAAACCTACTATCGCCTCATCATAGAGAATAACCTGTTCCGTCCGTTAGGATACCGGACACCGCCGCGCCCGATAGAACCCTATCGTCTCATCGGAGAACCCGAAACTTGCGTCAGACGAGACCACACCCCCACAGGCCATTCTACAATCCACCACAGGACATCAAACATATATCGTGACATTAGGCTCAAACCTCGACGCGGACACCGAAGTGGTAGACATCCAGCCGAAGCAGGTGACACTCTCCACGCAGGGGCAGCACTGCACACTAATGCTACCGAGCGGTTTCTGACTTCTTTGGGCGAAACGCCGACCTCTGGATCCAATGAAGGACCGCCAACGGAGCAGTGTTGGCAGATTTCGCGCTTTCCACTCACTATCTTATATTGCTTGCTTGCCTACGGATGCGTGATTTCAAAGTTCTATGTGTGTTTTTTGTTCACACGTTTTTTTATTTCTGCTATGCTGTTACTACTGCTGAGGTTTGGACGATTTTTTGGGCTTGACTGGAAATCCCTCAGAATAGGAGCATAGAAATGTTGCGAGAAGTTTTCAGGTCTCGTATGTTTTTTGTTGGTTTGTTGTTTTTTGTGTTGATAGTTGTGGGTAGAGTGTTTTATTTCAAGCATGCCGAGCGCGAAGCAGCCGAGGACTTGGTGCGTCTTCCAGAGAGAGTGAAACCGTTAACTGAGGCGCAAAAACTGACGTATCACGCTGAACTCCTTGAGACCCATCCCGTGGAAGCCCTCCGACAGCAAGCCCGAGAATTAGGGCATTGGAGTGCGGAACACATCCCACCGTTCCCACCCGAGGACCCAGAGGCTGCTAATTTCGCACGCGACTTATATATCATGAGGTACTATAAGTATACCGGACAGATAGACGACCCCGCATACCTCGCAGCTGATCAAGCACAGGGTGAATTCCGCCACGCCTTAAGCGATCATGTCGTGGAAACCCCCTGGGAACATGCTCGGAAATTGGATTTAAAGAAGTTAACATGGCCGGATACGACCGGACTGTCGGGCTTAGCGACAACGTCCTGGGTGACAACCTTCACAGAGGGGATCAATCCCGAAAGCGCACGTTCCTTATATCCGATAGAACTTGAGAACTCAAATTTGGGAAGGCGCGACAGCCAGCAACGCCCTGCAAAAACGGACACACCACAGGACGACATGTTGCCTGATACGGTTTCCAACCCCACAGGGACATGGAAGCCACTGACGTATCACGTTGAACTTCTTGAGACACACCCTGTGGAAGCACTCCGTCAGCAAGCCTGGGAATTAGGGCATTGGAGTGCGGAACACATCCCACCGTTCCCACCAGAAGACCAAGAGGCAGCCGATTTCGCACGAAACACCTATCTGTTTCTATACTATATGCGAACAGGACAGACCGACCACCCTGCCTACCTCGCAGCGATGAAAGCACGAAGAGATTTCTACCATACCATACGTCGCGACTATGATGCTGGTTTTAAAAACCCGTGGGAATTTGCCCGTAATTGTGATTTGCAGAAAATAACATGGAGCATGATCCCACCCTTGAACCCGAACCGCTGGCCGACAACCTTCACAGAGGGGATCAACCCCGAAAGCGCACGCCCTCTACTTCCGTTTGAACTCGATGAGTCACTGTGGCGGCGAACATCTGACTGAAACGGTGCCGTGGATGTCGCAGAGGATGCCAGGGAGAACGCGAAAGACAAAGCCGATATAGCATACGATACGATGCGGAATGCCAATGCTCGGAATATGAGTCGAACCAAGCCGACATCAACAACGGTGTCGTAGTTACGTCAGCAAAACTGATGGCAGCAAGCGTGTCCGTCTATATCAGCGGCAACGTCTCGTCGAGAAGGGGTTGGATAATCCCTACAGAGCGGACCTGTGAAGGTGGAAGAACTGATAACATAGGCCTCCCAAGTCAATCAACCAACCGTGCGGAAGTGCCTCGTCCTGATGCTGTTTAACCCGAATCTTCCCCGATGCGACAACGCTTGTGGACATATCCAACACAATTGGATCTTGCCTTTTATAGTAGATTCTGTAATTACTTATACACTCGTATGGTAGCGCGAACCGTGAAGTTGCGTCCTATACTGCCACAGGAGACTAACGGTTTCCTATGCTACAAAAGTGTAAACTTATTTTCGGATTTTACTATAAACCTCATTCAAGGGGGCAGGTGAGTACACCGCGATGCACATCGCATCTGGGCGAGCACGCCGCAAAAATCGAAACTACCGGGCCTGGGGTTGAGAAGAATCCAAAGGTTCTCCTTAAATGAACACTAAAATTTGACTTGCAGAAATACGGATTTTGTAGTATCATTATTAACGAACACATTCGATCAAGGGAGCCACGCGCGTACCTATACTATATCAGAATTACAAACACATATCGGTGGTGCGCTGCAGGGTGCCTTGTATTCTATTTTCTACAGTACAGACAGATAAGGAGTCTATCTACATGCGTAATGAAGCATTAGGAATGGTTGAAACACGCGGGCTCGTCGGAGCGGTTGAAGCCGCCGACACCATGGTGAAAGCCGCAAACGTTAAATTAGTTGGAAAAGAACAGGTCGGTGGCGGTTTTGTCACTGTCATGGTTCGCGGAGATGTCGGTGCGGTGCAAGCTGCGACGGATGCTGGGGCAGAAGCTGCGAAAGCGGTCGGCGAATTGGTATCGGTACACGTCATCCCTCGCCCACATGCAGATGTGGAGACTATTCTCGGTGGTGGCTCAGAAGAGCCAAAGAGTACTAGCAAATAAATCGGTTTGGTAGGGCGAGGGATGGCTTTCTCGCCTTTGCCCTACTCCGCTTTACCAGCGAACATGTTAACATTGCCACGGGTTCCGTATCTCAGGTGCCGCCCAGTGGTTTTACTATGTTTGAGGCGTGTGCTACGCGATAAGTTACTGGAGGGCTGAATGGCACAAATTGACGAAAAACAGATTGAAGAGATTGTCTCGCAAGTTTTAAAAACGCTGCAACAAGGCGGCTCTACAGCCGTACAACCGACCCTGTCTGCCGGTGCGAGTGCTTCTTCCCGGGCGGGGGTTTTCGCGACAGCGGCGGAGGCTATCGCAGCAGCGAAAACAGCACAGACAGCATTCGTTAAACTCGGGTTTGCCAAAAGACGCGAGATCATCGAAGCGATCAAAACGGTCTCGCTTGCGAATGCGGAACGTCTTGCGGATTTGGCAGTACAAGATACGAATATGGGCAATGCGGTACACAAAGTAATGAAGAACGAGGGTGCCGTAACACTTTCACCCGGTGTGGATGATCTTATCTCAGAAGCGATATCGGGTGATTCTGGAACACTTCTTATTGAATACGTTCCCTTTGGCGTTATTAATTCAATCACACCTACTACGAACCCGACATCGACGGTGATCAACCACGCGATTATAATGCTATCGGCAGGGAATTCTGTCGTTTTCAGTCCGCATCCGAACGCGCGTGACTGTACCGAAGAGACGATGCATGTCATCAACGAGGCGATCGTTAAGGCGGGTGCGCCGCCGAATCTGCTTACTTCCGTTGCGAATGCGAGTCTACGGACAGCAAAAGAGATCATGGAGCATCCTGATATCGCTATGCTCGTCGCGACCGGTGGTGCATCGGTTGTGAGGGCAGCGTTATCGAGCGGCAAAAAGACAATCGCCGCGGGTCCCGGCAACCCACCCGCGATTATCGATGAAACCGCGGACGTTCAGGAAGCGGCAAAGCACGTCATCGCAGGCACCAGTTTCGACAACAACCTGCTCTGTATCGGTGAGAAGGCACTCTTTGTCATCGAATCCGTTGCAAATGAGACGGTCCGAGAACTCACACAGAACGGTGGTCATTTGTTGAATGCGAGCCAACGGGAGGCATTAGAGGCGGTCGTCACCGAAAAAGGTGAATCGAACAAAGAATACATCGGCAAAGATGCGACGACTATTTTGAACGCCGCTGGCATTACGGCACCTGCACAGACAGACGCTATTGTGGTGGAAGTACCGGCAGATCACAATTTCGTTATCAACGAATACTTGATGCCGATTCTACCAGTAGTGCGGTGTCGCGATTTCGATGAAGCATTGGCAGGCGCAGTTAGAGCAGAGGGGGGACGCGGACACACGGCAGTGCTCCACACCAATAATACCCAACGGATTACGCAATTCAACAAAGCGATGGATTGCAGCGTTGTGGTTATCAATGCTCCCTCTTACGCGTCCTGCGGACTGGAAGGCGAAGGTTTTTTAGCAATGACGATTGCGGGCCCGACAGGCGAAGGCTTTACGCGTCCACGCACCTTTACCCGTCAGCGACGCTTAACGATCGCGAACAATTTATCAGCACATACCCAGTGACGCAAATAGTTTATTTGCGGCCGGTCCAGGTCGTTTAAAATTTTTCTAAAACCGGACAAAGGTGTTATGCGAACAGCGATTAACGATCTGAGGGCGTTGATACGCCAGCATGAGCACAAATATTACATCGAAAACCAGCCTGAGATATCTGATGCTGAATTCGATGTGCTTATGAAGGAGCTTGAGACACTCGAAGCGGCATCTGATGCGCCTATCCCACCGGATTCTCCGACGCAGCGGGTCGGTGGTGGTGCTGTATTAGGCACCCGCATCCCGCATCGCAATCCGATGCTGAGTCTGAATAACAGTTACGACGAACAGGAGCTGCGCGAATTCGATGAACGCGTGCGGCGATTGTTAGAAGATGCGCCTACCGAATATGTTACAGAGTTAAAAATAGACGGTTTAGGCGTTTCGTTGATTTATGAGCACGGCGTATTAACTCGCGGTCTCACACGTGGTGATGGTGAGTATGGCGAGGATATAACAGACAATTTGCGAACGATCCGTTCTGTGCCGTTGCGGCTTGTTGAAACAGAAACACCGTTCCCTGCGGTGTTAGAAGTCCGTGGTGAAGTTTTCATTCCGAAGGATCGACTCAATGAGATTAACGTGCAGCGGGAGGCAGACGGCGAACCGCCTTTCGCGAATCCTCGGAATGCCGCTGCCGGTTCGCTACGGCTGCAAGACGCTTCTATTACTGCTGCGCGTCCGTTAGATATTTTCATCTATACCCTCAATTACGCGGAAGGTGTTGAATTCACAACGCATACAGCATCGCTCGAAATGATGAAGCGTTGGGGGTTGAAGTGCAATCCGCATACTGACTGTCATCAATCAATAGAAGATGTTCAAAACTATTACGAACGCTGGGTAGCAGAACGCCATGACCTTCGCTACGAAACTGACGGTGTCGTTGTAAAGGTCAATGAATTTTCCCACCAGAATGAACTGGGTACCACCTCCAAATACCCGCGTTGGGCAATCGCCTACAAGTTCAATGCGCAGCAAGCCATTACAACCATTGAAAAGATTGAAATCCAGGTAGGACGCACGGGTGTACTGACACCGGTGGCTATCCTGAAACCTGTAACGCTTGCAGGTGCGACCATTACGCATGCCACCTTGCACAACGAACAAGAAATTCAGACAAAAGACATCCGTGTCGGTGATCGGATAGTACTCGAACGCGCCGGGGATGTCATCCCTAAAATTGTTGAGGTGTTGACAGCAGACCGAACTGGCGATGAAGTCGTTTTTGTATTCCCAGATCGGTGCCCGGTGTGTGGGACATCTGTCGAACGTTCAGAAGCGGAGGTAGCGGTTCGGTGCGTCAACGTATCGTGCGTCGCACAACTGAAACGGCGCATTGCACACTATGCTTCGCGCAATGCACTCCAGATTGAAGGTCTCGGTCCCGCAACAATTGCCCAATTGGTGGATAAAGAATTGGTTCGTGATGTTGCTGATCTTTATACCTTAGAGGTAGAAGCATTGAGCAAATTGGATCGGATGGGTGTCCCGTCTGCGAGCAACCTCGTCTACCACATCGCACAGAGCAAGACGGCACCTGTAGAAAAAGTGCTTTTCGGACTCGGTATCTTCCATGTTGGCGAGACCGTCGCCGAGCTTCTCATTGAATACTTTTTATCCTTAGACACGCTCAGTAAAACGACACTGGAAGAGATTGAATCAATAGACGGTATCGGTCCGCAGATAGCAGAAAGCGTTGTCAACTTCTTTTCTCAAAATCAGCCGTTGCTTGACAAATTGCGGGAAGCAGGTTTACACTGTTTCACGGTAGAAACAGAATCTATCCGTCCGGAAGCGAGCGCGGTGCCTGATAGTTTCTTCAGCGGGAAAACGTTCGTTGTTACGGGGAGTCTTGAAGGTATGACGCGTACGGAGGCATCTAAGGAAATTAAGGCACGGGGTGGTAAAGTTACATCAAGTGTAACGAGTAAGACGGATTACCTCATCGCTGGAGAAGGTGCTGGTAGCAAATATACCAAAGCCGTAGACTTGGATATTCCGATTCTAACCGCAGCAGATTTCTTTGAAAAACTCCAGCAAGGCGACGCGTAGCAGCCCCAGACTTCTGCGTCTAAACACCTTTGTGTCCCACCCTATTCTTCTTTGTGCCCCGAATTGCTGTCCTTCAGGTGCCGTAAATCTCAATAATCTTAAGATTCCTGTTCAGACGAATTGTAATATGCACACGATTCCCGTAGACGACACTCTTGGCAGCTCGGGGTTTTCTTGTGGCAGACCCTTGCACCGTGCCGAACAATCAGTGCGTGGTATTCGTTGAACAGATCAACATCATGCGGGAGGTTGTCCATAAACAGGGCGCGAAGCTTCGTATAATCATATCTCCCGGCAACCCACCCCAATCTTGAAAAGAGTCTATAGGTATAAGAATCGACAACAAAGCTGGGTTTCCCCGCGGCGTAGAGGATAATCGTATCCGCCGTTTCGGGACCGACACCGTAGATCGTGAGCAGTTCTTCACGTAATTCAGGGACATCCTGCTGAAACATTACATGCATGGGACGTTCTGTGATATAATCGACATAAGCGCGTACTTTCTGTGCCTTCATACGAAAGTAGCGCGAGGGTCGGATCAATCGTTCTAACGCAGCTTGGCTGATAGAGGCTATCTCCTCGGGTGTAAAGGCACCCGCGTTTCTGAGATTCTCCATCGCTTTTTCGACATTGCGCCACGATGTCGCTTGTGTTAGAATTGCACCGAGTGCCACCTCAAACGGCGTATCTGCGGGCCACCATTTACGGTCGCCGTGTTGCGCAAGCAATTGATTATAAAGCGAATACAGTTTTTCGGTAATATTATCTTCACATAGAATTTGCATACGTAGACAGTCCTCAATACCATAAGGGGAAAATCATGGATTTAAGTTTTAGCACCAGCGCAGGCGACAGCGGTTGGAGCCTTGGTGAATGCGCAGCATGGGCAAAAGCGAACGGATTTGACGCAATCCGTCCGAATGCTACTGGCGTTTTTGAATCGAGTGCCATTATACAATCGGGTGGCGAAGGGGTCAAGGAAATTTTAGATGCCAACGGTATCTACCTCGCTGCCTTGACATCGCACTGTAACCTCCTTGATGATGACGCAGAAAATCGGGAAAACGCTCGTAATACACTGATGCAGGCAATCGAAGCAACCTCTATCCTCGGCGCGCCAGTCGTGGTGACGTATGCCGGGAGTCCTGTCAGTTGGCACTTTTATGGACAATTTTCTTCGGAACCGGGGAACCCCGGCGACAGATCGGTTGAGCTTGTCGGACGGTTCAAGGAGATGTGGACCCCTGTCGTCAGGTTTGCGGAAGAGAAAGGCGTGCAGCTTGCCTTAGATTGTGCTGTACGGATGGGTAACATCGCCTGTAATCCTGAAATGTGGGAACGGATTCTTGATGCGATTCCATCAGATTCGCTGGGGTTGTCCTGCGACCCGTCGCACTGGCTATGGATGGGGATTTTACCCGCTGAGGATGCCATCCGTATGTTTGACGGTAAGTGGTATTATGCCGACGTAAAAGATTGCGAAATTAGCCCACGCATGAAGTTCCGGCAAGGGATTATCGGGAACTGGTGGTGGCAATATCGTGTACCCGGACGCGGACAGCTGAATTGGGGGACGATCACCGGGGCGCTGCAAGAATCTGGTTATGATTATGTGTTATGTGTCGAAAACGAGGATCGGGGTGCGCCCGGATTAGAGGGTTTTGCGCTCGGTGGCAGGCACCTCCGGCAATTTCTATAATTGGCTGTCGGCAGTCAGCGATCAGCAATCAGAAGTCATAGGACAGGTTGGGGGACCCAACCGCTACGGACACATAAGACGCGGCACAGGCTAACAGCCTATGCTACAGTTGGAAAACTGAATGGTTCTGGCATCAATTCCGCTATCTCTTGAAATTGATTGGGATTTGTGGTAATCTACACGTATAATCATTTAGTCTGAAACGACGACTCAAAAAATGGAAAAGCAGTTACAACCGAAATCACATAGAATAGCGATTCTTGCCGAAGGCTCGTTTGGTGTCCTTGAATCGAAAACGGCTACGGTGCTCGTGCGGTATCTTCCTGACAACGTGGTGGCAGTTATTGATAGTGTCAATGCGGGACGGGGTGTTAGCGAAGTCATTGAGATTGGGGAAGGCATTCCGATTGTCCATGATCTCGCTGAGGCGATGCGGTTCAACCCGACCATGCTTGCTATCGGCATTGCACCCCCCGGGGGCGAGTTGCCACACCCTTGGCGCGCTATCCTTCACGAAGCGATACACAACGGCTTACACGTCATGAGCGGACTTCACCAATTTCTAAGTGAGGATGCGGAACTGTCTGAGTTGGCAGCGGCACACGATGTGGTTCTATGGGATGCCCGAAAACCGCCTGCTGATCTCCCCGTGGCAACGTGCAAAGCCGATGCGGTTGATGCTACGGTTATCCTGACAGTGGGTTCAGATTGCCGTGTCGGGAAGATGCTATCTGGTATAGAGGTAACACGTGCTGCGCGGGAACGTGGTGTGAATGCTGAATTTTGTCCGACGGGGCAGAACGGAATTATGGTCTGGGGTTGGGGGATTGCGATTGATGCGGTCGTCTCCGATTTTACTGCTGGTGCCGCGGAGGAGATTGTGCTTGAAGGGGCGAAAAATCACGAGCTGCTTATCGTTGAAGGGCAAGGTTCGTTGGTACATCCGGGATATTCTGGTGTAACGTTAAGCCTGCTGCACGGGAGCCTACCGGATGCGATGATCTTTTGTCATCAACCGTCGCGCGATACCGTTGCGCGGTATACCGTCCCACTCCCATCGTTAACCGAGATGATTGCACAGTATGAGATGTTGGCTGCACCGATAAAACCTGCTAAAGTGATTGGACTGGCACTGAATTGCTTCGATCTCCCTGAAAACGAGGCACGGGAGGCAATAAAAGCAGCAGAGGCAGAGACGGGATTGCCAGCAACAGATGTCGTACGCTTCGGGGCAGATAAACTGGTTGACGCTGTTCAGAAAGTGCATAGAAAAAATAGCAAATAGGTGTTTTATGACGACTCGTCAATGGTTAGTAGAAACCGAAAATCCTCATACTGTTCGCGTCGATCACTGGAATACGTGGTCAGGCAAGGTACATATCTATGTTGATGATGAATTGGTCTACGAAAGATCCCGTAAATTATTTGACATAGGACTTGAGCATCGCTTCAAAGTCGATGATTTGCCCTATATCGTCCGGATTTTTTATCGTGCATGGTCCTTTGAATATGAACTGTGGGTTGACGGCAAACTGCAATGATTCATTCTTTCAAAGGAGAAATTCCAATGAGTGAAACAAAAATGCCTGAAACATCAGAAATGCCCAAGTATCCAAATGTCAAAATCGCTGTTAGGAATTTCGGGCCGATTGCAGAAGCGACAATAGACCTTCAACCATTGACAGTATTTGTCGGACCAAGCAACACTGGAAAAACCTACTTCTCCACGTTAATCTATGCGTTAGACGGCGTTTTTACAGGACACTCAAAATTCCCAGGGCGATTCAAACGCTTAGGTATCCACGGTTTCAATGACTTGTTAAACCAGAATTGGGATGCGATTCGTTCAATTCTCAAAAAACTAAACACATCTGATCAATCTATTAAGTTTTCAGATTTGCCACCAGAAATTCGTGCCAGCTTAGAGTCAGACCTCAAGGATCCGGAAAGCACAGTGAACGAGCTCAAGCGCTGCTTTGACCTAAATTCAATTACAGAATTGATTCGCTTAAAAAACGGTCAACGCAGTGAAATGAACGTCTCTCTGGAGGTCAGTCGGGAAAATCAGCGTCTATGGAATTTCAATATAGAGGGCTGCGGATCAAATTTTGCGGTACGTGGTTCAGTCAACGAAGATTTAATGATTTACGACAAAGATTCGTTGATCTCACACTCACATAAGGAACTTGACAGTGATGATTTATTTTTTTGGGCCGCTATTGAATTAGACAGACATCGAGAAAAAAGATTCTATCTACCAGCAGCCCGAAGCGGCATTATGCAAAGTCACCGAGTGATTGCGAGCTCATTGGTCGAGCGTGCGACTCGTGGCGGTCTCACGCCATTGGAAGTTCCAACGTTCTCAGGAGTCGTTGCAGACTTTATGCAACAACTTATACTCTATGAAGAATCCCAAACACCTCACAAAGAAATAACACGCCTGGCCGGCGCCATAGAATCTGACGTGCTCGCGGGACAGATACTTATGAAACCCACACCAAGTGGATATCCAGAATTTCTCTATCGGTCACAGGAAACAAAAGAAGAGATGCGTCTTACACGCGCAGCGTCCATGGTGTCCGAACTCGCTCCGATTGTGCTTTTTCTCCGCGGTGGAATCCGTGCTGGTGATATGCTCATCATTGAGGAACCGGAAGCACACTTGCACCCGGGGGCACAAACCGAGATAGCCTTAACGCTTGCAGGCTTAGTCCGCGCCGGCGTGCGTGTGGTTGTGACAACGCACAGCGATTGGCTGCTTAAAGAAATCGCGAATCTGATTCGGATAGGTGAACTCAAGCGAAAAGGGGTCCAGAAAGTGGAAAAGATGGCACCAGCACATTGGTTGTTACCAGAAGAAGTAGGCACATGGTGGTTCCAAAAGGACGGGATAGTTAAACATATTCCGTTTGACCCCACTGAAGGCATAGAGCCGAAGGATTATGAAGATGTAGCTGATAAACTTTACGACAGTTCTGTTAAACTTCAAGACCTACTCGAAGAAGTTGACAGGGAGGACAACGAGTGGGATTAAAGGAGCTTCTTGCAGAAATCAAGGAGCAAGTTAATCAAGAATGCCTTAGCAACTCTTGTAGTGGAGATGGATGTCGTGTACACCTCACCGATGTTCCATCCGATAGGACTATTGTAAACCTTGAATGTGAATTTGAACAACGGAAAATAAACACGAAACGGTGCGATTATGTTCTTTTCTGTGGGAATGACACCCAAAACAGCCTAGCTGTTGTTCTCATAGAACTCAAAAGCGGTACCTTCAAAGCCTCAGGAGTAGCCGACCAATTGCAAGGAGCAGCTGACTTCGTAGTGGAGGTGTTCAGGCAATTATCTGAGCCCGCGATAGAAGCCCTAAAAGCACTCAAAATCACATGCATTCCTGTCTTGTTCTATGGTAGGGGCATAGATAAGTCGCAACGCTATAAACTTGAACGTGCTAAGATCCGCTTCCTTAGTCAGAACCCAGCAATTAAGAGAAGTAAGTGTAATCAAGCAAAAAATCTTGTCTCAGTTTTGAATGGATAAATACGCCTTAAAACCTCTGACTGCTTTCAAAAAGGATGCCACAGAGAATACGGAATTGTGATATAATCTTCCATTGCAAAAGAATTAAGGAGGCAAATGCAAAACCTATGACTGATGAAGAAAAATTTCGATTTGACTTGAGCGGATTTCTTGTACGTCCTGCGATCCTTGAGCGAGACGAAGTGGAGGCAATTGTTGATCAGATTGAGCGGATACACCATAATCCTGAATCCTTACCCCCTGAACAACGCGCTGTGCCGGGCGGTCCTGCGAGTGTCTTGATTGACCATCCGAAGGTGCTTGATGTTCTACACGAAATCATTGGCCCTGATGTCCGGTTAGAGAACTGTTCTTCTGTCTGGCGTGAAAAAGGACAAGAACACGGTGGACTTCACGGCGGTGGACCGCAACAAGGGGATCCGATTTTCGGGTACCGCGTCAATAACGGACGGATTCATGCGGGGATGGTGCGTGTTGTCTTTGAACTGACGGATATTAGCAAGAACGACGGGGCAACGCATTTCATCGCGGGTAGCCATAAGTCTAACTTCCCGATGCATCCGGATCATATGTCGTTAGAGGCGGGGAAACGGAGTCCGTTTTTGATGACGTATGAATGTCCAGCGGGGAGTGCGATTTTCTTTACAGAAAACCTGTGTCATGCGGGTCCGGTATGGCAACGGGAGGCACCACGCGTAGCAGTCCTCAACGCTTACGCACATCTTGCAACGCATTGGCATCGGCTGAAGACCCCGCCCGAAGTACTCTCCGCCTTACCGCGTGAAAAGCAGGCATATTTCCGCGAACCGTGGGTTGCTGACTTCCGTACGAGTCCAGCGACGATTAACACAATCGAACGGTTTATTAGCAACGACGAACCCCCTGTTAATACCGATACCAAGCCGTAATTTTATGTGGCGAGGTTTTAAGCAATATTAAATAATAAGTTTCAAGTTTTGAGGAAGATTTGAAAACAAGTCAATATGGAATGAACCTTCTATTTACTTGCTTTCACGCTTCCTATCGTCCAATCCATATGGAGATCAGAACTGAAGTTTTAATACTGAAAATTGCTTATGAAGATTTAAAAATTAATTCGGTAATTTCATAACGAAGCCCGGTGCGGTTAGGAAACCGCACCTACCGGGCCTCGGAAAATAGACATTACGGTATAACTGGTGGTATTTCTGTGCCGTCAACCACGGGTGTCGTAACTTCTTCATCATCCGATGTCGTCGGCGGTATAACTGTGCCTTGAACGTTAGGTTCCGGTACCGTTGGAACAGCAATCTCACCAGCTATGATGCTCGCCTTCAATGCTTCGACCTTTGCTAAGATGTCATCAGAGATCAAATCCTTGTTGCCTTCACCCAAAAGATAGCCGACATTGCCTTCAGCGAGACCGAGATCCCGAACACCTGCCATCAGATTCCCAGCTGCGAATTCTTGGATAACCTTATATGTCGACTCGTCGATTCCGACGCGCAGCCCTGTTAGAATTATGCCCGGTGCGACACCGGATCGTAGAAACCCTGTTGATCGTCAGCGACATAACCTCTGACAATCTCAGCGTCCGGATTGACGGCTTTGACACCGGCGAGGTAACCGGCTTCAAATTCGTGCAGTAACGGAACATTCGCGCCGCCGAGGTAACCGACTTTTCCTGTTTTCGATTTTAATCCGGCAATCGCGCCAACGAGAAATGTCCCTTCGTTGACTCGATGGGTGAAAGAAACTACATTCGGCAGATCCACGGCAGCGTCAAAAATGACAAACATAACGTCTGGAAATTCTGGTGCGACGCGTGAAATCGGGTCTGCCATTTGATAACCGGAAGTGATAACGAGCCCTGAATTTGCAGCAGCCGCTTGCAACTGCATATCCCATGTCTCGAAATTGCTCTCCATTTCGGTGATCTCAACGCTAAGTTCGGCTTTGGCTTTCTGGACACCGTTATAGAGGACATCACAGTAAGAGGAATCGCCAAGGCAGTCACCCGGATAGACAACACTCACCTGAATTGGGGCAGCATCCATCGCGTCTTGCGGTTCAGAGAGGATCATATCCTGAACCCGATCACAGCCACAGATATAGATTAATAAGAGTCCGAAGACCAAAAAAGTTGCATTCTTCAACACGTTCAAATAATTCATCAAAATCTTCGGTGTGGAACCCCCTGTCTTTAGGCGGGGGAGGAAACACCGCTCCTATAGTTAAAGTTAAGGCGTGTGAGTACCTTACAGTCTGCTATTTTAGCATTTTGGCAAAGACGTTTACCTTCCAAAGAATATAGCGAAATACCTTGTTTGCCAAAGCCACCGATACGGGTCAAACCGTGTTTGACGTGTTTGACGAGTGTGTTCTTCACCAATCCCTTGAAAGTCGTGCCACCATAGCGTGGACGCTTCCCCCCTTTTTGAGGGTTTTGTCTGTGGAGTTCGCGTCTGATGATAGGTATCGGTGAAACACACATCAAGTCTATATAGTCAGGCGGAGAAGCCCCTCCAACCGTGTGATACGCCAAACACCAACTGTCCACACAATGGGCTTCAAAGGCTTCAGAGAGTTTCTTGGAAGACTTCTTGAGACCGAGGCTATCCCGTATTGCTTGCGTCTCCCACCCTTGAAGTGTTAACAACTCCCAACGTTTCTGAACCTCAGTATAGAACCACTGTTTGCCGACTTCAAGAGGGCTAAACGATTGATTCCACTTCTTTTGATACTGTTTCGTTTCAGCCCTAATATCTTCTACACAAACATGTGTGATTGGATAAAGTTTGGAGAACCACTCAAGAATACGGAGTTTCCATTCCCAACGGGCGCGGGTGCCTGCCGGAATACGTTCTCTATTCGCAAGTCTATTGGTACGATTCTTTCTGTTTGGACACTTCCGTGAGCGTCTGCCTCTCCGCAACTCACGACGCTTTTCCACTTTCTTACCCACTTGATTATGTGCGTCTGCTTGCACATTCAAATAGGTATGTGATTCGGATTTAACAGTAAAGCCTTCCTTTTTACTGCCTGGGTCTACACCGACAGCAATCTCTTGGAACTCAGTATCCGATGGATCAACGTTTAGACGCACACAGAAAATACCGTTATCCCAAAAAGGAGTTGCCTTCCCTGATTCTATCCAACGCCTCGCCCTTGAAGGCTTCGTAGGCATTAGAGGGTGTTGATTCTTATCTACAACTGGCACGAACATGACGTAAACCTCTTTCGAGTATGTATTGCCCCATCCAGATCACAGTGTCCAAGAAGAACCAGACTTGGGGAGCATCCGAAACATTATTTTGGCTGCCACACCAAGACACCGCGATATACTACTGTAGTCAATAAGTTACCCTTACACAAGTTATAGGTTGGCTACCATCTTGTACAAGCCCCGTCCTTTAGGGCGGGGTTATTGACTTTTCTCCTATACATTGTAAACGCACAGATGAAGATTAAGAATTTAATCGGGTAATTTCTTTGGGAAGTCCGGTGCGGTTGATGAAGATTAATTTATTAATTCGGTAATATCAGAACGTGCGATAATGCACTTCGCAAATGTAAAGCAAAGACAAATTTTGCCGCGTGTGGGCAAAATTTGGGTGAGTACACCGCAGAATCGCACTACTACGAGCCCGTCTGTTTGTAGTAGGGAAACCATTTATTGCCCGTTGATTACCGAAATATTTTCTTAAACTTCATCAAACCGCACCTACCGGACCTGGGAGAACGCAGAATTACCCAAATATTTTATTAAACTTCATGCGTACGTTGTCACATATTTAAAGTTAAGGCTTACGCGATTCATCGTTTTTAGTAGGCGCGCTTTCTGCGTAAGTCTGGTTAAAGTATTAGGCACTGTACTGCCACCGGAAATTTAGACCACTCTCTAAAACAAGATTGTGATACAATAACAATCTTATTGAAAGGAGCATTCCGATGGCGAAACGAAGAAAATTCACCCCTGAGTTTAAAGCAGAAGTCGTGCTTGAGGCACTCAGCGGTCAAAGTTCACAAGCAGAACTCTGTCGGCGCCATAACCTCAGCGAACAACAGCTCTCGAAGTGGAAGCAGCAAGTCGTTGAAAATGTGGCATCTGTATTTGCTTCCACGGATAAGCACTCCAGCGAGGCGACGGAGCGGATCGCTCAACTTGAGCAACTTGTTGGTCGACTGACGTTGGCGTTGGAAATCCAAAAAAAAGCATTGACTTTGTTGGATTGAATCCATCTCAACAGCGATGCCTCATTGAGACGTTGCGCAAGGAGTATTCAGTGCGACAGATTTGTGAAACGTTGGGTTTCAACAAGAGTACCTTCTATTATCAACCGAAAGTCGATCCGTCTGAAGACGTTCTACGAGATGAAATAGAGACGTTAGCTGCTCGGTATCCGACCTATGGATATAGGCGCATCAGAGCGTTGCTACTGCGTCAAGGATACACCGTCGGGTATAAACGCGTTGCCCGGTTGATGAGAGAAGAGAACCTCTCGGTTTGCGTCAAACGGGTTTGCTGTCAAACCACGAGATCGTCGGAGACAACCGGGTTTCGGTGGGTGAATCGCTTGGAGTCCCTTGAGGTTTCTGCCCCCGATCAGGTCTGGGTTGGCGATATTACCTACGTTCGCCTGAAAGGACGCTTCGTCTATGTCGCGCTTCTCATGGATGTCTTCACTCGCATGATTAGAGGGTGGCATCTGAGTCAGCATTTGACGCATTCTCTAACTTTGAAACCCTTGGAAGATGCATTACACCAAAGCGGGTCTCCAGGGATCCACCATTCCGATCAAGGCGTGCAGTATCTTTCAAATGCTTATATTTCCACTCTCATCCGTCATGGGATTGAGATTTCCGTAGCACACAGAGGGCGCCCTTGGGAGAATGGATATGCCGAAAGACTCATCCGAACTCTCAAGGAGGAAGAAGTTCATCTCAACGACTACGAGGACATCCATGAGGCAAGAGATCGCATCGGTCATTTTATCACACAGGTGTATCATCAGAAACGCCCACATTCGGCGTTAGGGTATTTGACACCTCTCGAATATCAGGAAAAAAACTTGTCTTAACTTTGCTAATTTTTGGTCTAAATAAACGGTAGCACTACACACGCCTAATGCGATTATGCTTAAAATATTAACGGCACACGTCGTGTGCCGTTACATAGAATTAATGCAAATTCCACTTATAAATAGAGCAAAGCACGCGAACCTTGTCTAACAAATCTATCTATGTAATATGCTCTCACTATATGTATTTTCGATCCTTGCGAAGTCCCAGATGAGGATTGTGCCGTCTGCACTGCCACTGGCAAATGTCCTACCATCAGGACTGAATGCCAATGTGCGAACTCTGTAGTTCTTAATAATTGCACGCTGCTGGTGGGTAACAGGATCCCATAAACGGATCGTACTGTCCTCGGCATCACCGCTGCTTATAAGCGCGCGCCCATCCGGTGAAAAGGCAACTGCTTCAACAGTGTCGGCATGCCCTGTAAGCGTAGCGATATGCTGGCAATTATTCATATCCCAAAGTTTGATGGTGTTGTCGGAACTTCCACTGGCAAGGATTCTATTATCTGGTGAAAATGCGAGTGTCTTAACAGCATCGGTATGACCTGTAAGCACAGTAAGATAATGACCTGTAACAGCATTCCATAACCGAACCGTGTTATCTTCACTGCTACTGGCGAGCGTTCTGCCATCGGGTGAAAACGTAATTGCCTTAACAGCATCCGTATGACCTGTTAAGACTACTAATTGGTCTCCGGTATCAATATCCCACAATCGAACAGCGTTGTCTTCACCGCCACTTGCAAGTGTAGTGCTATTTGGCACAAACGCCACTGCGGTAATCATATCTGTGTGGTCCAATATCGCCGTCTCGGTGCCTGCATTCACATTCCATAAGAAAATCCGTTCATCCAGACTTGCACTTGCGAGGATTGCGCCATCCGGTGAAAAAGCAACATCCTCAATCAGATATTCATGACCGTTGAAGGTTTGTGACTCAGTGTAGGTAGACAGGTCCCACAATCGAAGCGTTTCGTCATCACTGCCGCTGGCGAGGAGGCTCCCGTCGGGTGAGAATGCTACGGCGTAAATCCATTCAGTATGTCCGTCGATGATTGCCTTCTCTGCCCGAGTGGTTAAATCCCAGAACCGAATGGTATGATCCCCACTCGCGCTGGCGAGCGTTTTACCATCCGGAGAAAAGGAGATACCACAAATAGCATCCTTATGCCCTATGAGGGTTGCCTGCTCAGTGCCTGTATCCGCATTCCAGAGTCGAACGGTATTATCACCACTTCCACTTGCGAGGCGTGTGCCGTCGGGTGAAAATTCCAGGTTACCAACACCGACATCTGTAGCGAGGGGTTCCAGTTTTTCACCGGTAGTGGTATCCCACAAACAGAGCGTTTTGTCCCGACTGCCACTGACAAGATTCATGCCGTTGGGTGAAAATGCTAACGCCATAACGCCATGTGTATGTCCTGTGAGTGTGGAGACTTGTCGTCCAGTGTGGGCATCCCAGAGTTTGATGGTGAAGTCATTACTGCCGCTGGCGAGGGTTTTGCCATCGGGTGATAACGCAAGCGCATTGATCGGATGCGCGTGTGCGACGATCTCAAACTGCAGGCGACCCGTATGAATGTCCCAAAATCGGATCTTTCCGTCCAGTCCTGCGCTGATGAGTGTGTTGCCATCGGGTGAGACGACGAATGCCCAGACTTCATCTTCAGCAGCACCGAGCCTCATCGTAGTGCGACGCTGTCCGGTATGAACATCCCATAGCGAAATTGTGTTATCCCAATTTCCTGTTACAAGGGTTGTGCCATCACACGAAAATGTGAGCGAAGTGACACCCTGATCCTGTCCATGTTTAAGGAGTGCGAGTTCGGTGCGGGTGTGTGCATCATAGAGCCAAACACCGATATAAGTCGCAACCGCGAGGCGTGTACCATCTGGTGAATACTGAATATCCGCTATCGCGCCTTTGCCGAGACGCGCTAAGGCACCTTGCGGAAGTTCCCATTGTGTGTAGGGTTGTGGGTTTTGAGTGTTCATGGGTCTAAATCATGAGTTTTCAGAATAATTAATAGAATAGGATCAAGTAATTTCATCTATTTCCCTTTAATCCAATCCATCATACGGAATTCAAAAAAAATGATATCCAATTATGTTTAGAGCCATTCAGTTGTCAGAACCGAGATTTATAAGATTATAGGATTTTCAAGATAATGACAATTAAGGCACTTGTAAATCGGGCGGACAAAGCCCTATTACAAGCGTGTTTCGCGAGAATTGAATGGCTCTGAATTATGTTAAAAAACCTTGCTTTTTTGCCCCAGATAAGGTATAATAATTATGCTTTATTTAGAGTGGTAGATTACTATCCTGTGTATGCTCATGACGTAAATAGTACACCACACTGACGACAAGAAGCACGCAATTTCTTCAATAGAATGCACGGAGGGAACCTGATGAACACTTTACACGGCTTAAATGAGAAACAGATAGCAGCGGTAACACATAAAGACGGTCCCCTTCTCGTCATTGCAGGTCCCGGCACTGGGAAAACAAAAGTCATCACACACCGCATTGAGCATCTGATCCGAGAACACAATATCAGACCTGAGAAGATTCTGGCGATTACGTTTACGAATAAAGCTGCCGAAGAGATGCAGGAGCGCATTAACACCGAGATTGGTGAACCGCACGGCTCCAGCGTTAAGGCTTGCACCTTCCACGCCTTTTGTGTCAAAGTGCTACGGAAACATGCGCTGAAGATCGGATTAAGCGAGAATTTCACCATCTTTGACCAAGAACTCCAAGACGAGATTTTAACAGAAAGCGTCCGAGAACTGAGTCTCAACGCTGACGACTACCCGCCATGGTTGCTACGCAACATTATCAGCGATGCCAAATGTAAACTACAGAACCCTGTTGATGCGGTAGATGAGACGGATATTTATGACTCCGAGACGATTGAAAATATCCGAAGTGTCCTGCAAGCCTACCAGCATAAACTCGACGAATACGATGCGCTCGATTTCGATGATCTTCTGCTGAAAACCGTCGAACTCTTAGGCGTAGAAGAAGTAAAAGCAGCGTATCATCAGGAAATCTCCTACATTCTTGTTGACGAATTTCACGATGTGAATCGCGTGCAGTACCACCTACTCCAACTGCTCTGTGCCGCACCGACACATAATCTCATGGTCGTCGCCGATGAAGACCAGTCTATCTATAGTTGGCGCGGGTCAAACCCGGAGTATATTGACAATTTCAGAACGGATTTCGACCCGCGAATTGTCGAACTGGATGATCATTATAGGTGTAGCGAGAAAATCTTACGCGCCGCGGAGGAAGTCATCTCCAGAAACCCAGAGCGCCAGAAACAGCACACCCTCAGAACTCACAAAGATGCCGGACGTGATATTTTTCACTACACTTTTGATACACCGATAGCGGAAGCACTTGGTATCATTAGTGTTATTGAGAATTTGGTAAAGCAGCGCAGTTATTCCTATCGCGATGTTGCGGTTTTTTACCGAACCCACAAACTCGCTGATGTTTTGGCGGAGCAGCTGCTACGTAAAGACATCAAATTTCAGCGGATTCTACCGACGAATTCCTTTAGCGAAGGAAACAGCAAAAGCATTCTCGCGTATCTGCGTCTCATCCAGTGGCAGCTCCCGCAAGACCTTGAACAAGCAATCAATTTCCCTGAGACCTGTATTGACGATTTGACATGGGTGCGTCTTAAATGGCTTGCCCAGCGCAAACACATTGCGTTCATAGAACTCTTGAGAAATATTGAGGCATACGCAGAAGATGTCGGTCCCTTGACCCGTCGAAACGTCCGCCAGTTCTGGACGCAACTTGAGAACCTGTCAACTGACATCGAGGGCGAGAAGATTGATAAAATCATTCAGATACTCTTTGACGCTTTGGAACGCTCTCGTTCGCCTTACCGCGCCGAAGAGTTGGAAGTTATTGAGAAACAACCTGAATTGCCGAACCTTGTGACGGCGCAGGATGTTCTTTATAGTGCCCTTGACCTTGACGAACCGATTCAGATTACTGCCTGCCACGGCATCGACGAGTATTGTGCGGCGCACATCATTCATCAGACGCTTGAAACGTATCTCAACCAGCATGCGCAACTCCAATTCTTAGCACCTAATGCAAATAGACCGCCGCAGCTTGACAACGGTGTCCATCTACTCATTGGTGATTTTGAAGAACTTGGAGAAAAAGGACGGGACACGCGGATCATTCTCATCGGAAACCCAGCGGGGACGGCAGATAGCGATGTAATCCACCTCGAAACCGAAGACGTTCGGAGCATCGCGGCACTCAAACTGTGCCAACGCCTCATTAATCGCTTTGAAAGCCCAAATATGGCGGATATGGTTGTCTATGATCTGGAGACAACCGGTATCAACCCGAAAACAGCCGAAATTGTTGAGATCGCCGCGCACCGTCTCAGCGTCATCGGTGATGAAGTAGAGCGGTACCACTGCTTGGTAAAACCGCCGGGCGGACATATCCCACGCGCAGCCACACGCATTCACCAAATTGACGCAGAGACCGTCAAAAACGCGCCCGGCATTGAGATGGTATTGCCCGAATTTTCGGGGTTTATCCAAGATCGGATTTTGATTGGACACAATGTGGCAGAATACGATAACCCAATTCTTGCGCGCGATCTCCAAAGGTATTTGAAAACGGGGTTATCAGCACCGCATTACGATACCCTCGCTACGGCGCGCCGGCTTTTCCCGCGACAACGGTGTAGCATCGGCGCACTTGCTGAGAAATTTGGTATTGAACACGACCGGCTACACACTGCCTTAGAGGATGTTAGCGTCAATAGAGAAATCTTTAAAGAACTCATCAAAATCGATGCTTACAAACGTGAAGTGAAATCCCTCACGGAACTTCTTCCACTTGTTGGCGTCGGTATTCTTGCCAAAACGGAAGGATCGCGACCAGAGATCGCTCCTACAAAAGATACTTTAACCGAAACCGATGTGTTCCTTAATGCCGCAAAGCGTTTTGTCCAGACACACAACACTGTCCTGCCGGATCGTCTACCGCTTGAAGCCTCAGAAGCAGCAGAAGCCACAGCCTATATGGAAGAGCTACAAGATACCGTTGTCCCGGACTTCCGAGAAGATATTGAATGGCGGCAACGCCGTATTCAGTTCATGAACGCGGCTATCCATTTTGAATCCGTGAATGACGAGCATCAACTCACCAATTTCTTGGACTATCAGAAGTTGCTTACCAATATCGATGAACTCGACGATAAGACCGAGCAATTGACCTTAATGACGTTACACGCAGCGAAAGGCACAGAATTTCCGGTCGTTATCATTCTCGGTATGGAGGAGGGTAGTTTTCCGATGTGGCAGCAGAACATCACAGAGGCAGACATTGAAGAAGAACGCCGTCTTTTCTATGTTGGCATGACGCGCGCGCAAAACCAACTCTATCTGTCATCAGCAACCTACCGCACGGGTGATCGGGATCGTTCTGCGTCTATGTTTGTGCGTGAGGTGCCGTCTAACTATGTAATCAAGTGGCCCCAGCCGAGACGTGCGTAAATATTCCACAGTAACAAAGCACTTTTGACGAAAAAAATGCGAATTGATTGCCAGAGCCATATATTTCCAAATGCCTATATCGAAATCCTCGCGCAGAACCCGCATCCGCCCCAAGTAATCCGCAGCGGCAGCGAGGCTGTTGTTACGTACGGCGATGTCCAGACTTTTCGGCTACAAGACGAGGCATACGACCCAAAACGCAAACTCAAAGATATGGACGAGGCGGGAGTTGACATGGCACTGCTCAGTACCAATATCCCTCCTCCATGTATGCTCGCGCCCGAATTAGGGAACGCAGGCGCGCAAGCGATTAACGATGCCATCGCTGAACTTGTGGATACATACCCAGATCGGTTTGCCGGATTGGCGTGCCTTCCGTGGCAAAATCCAGATGAAGCGATAACAGAGATGGATCGGGTGAAGCGGCTCGGTTTTCGCGGGATAATGCTCTATTCCCATATCGGTGGGAAACCTGTTGACGCGCCAGAATTTGAGCCGGTTTATGCACACGCCGAAACGTTACAGATGCCGATTGTCATGCATCCCACTGTCCCGACGTGGGGTGAGGCAATTAAAGATCACTGGATGATCGGTATGATGGGATTACAGGTGGATAACAGTTTTGCGTTGTTACGATTGATTCTGAGCGGGATTCTTGAACGTCATCCTGATCTACAACTCGTGATGCCACACGTTGGCGGTATCCTACCCTATATGAGCGGCAGGATTGACCATCAGACTGAAGTGTTAGGCAGAGCGAGAGAGAATATAACACAACCACCGAGTGCATATCTACAACGGATTTATTTGGATACCGTATCGCCATCGGCACAGGCACTGCAGTATGCCTACGGGTTTTCTGGTGCGGATCGGCTGCTGTTTGGGACAGACCATCCGTGGGTGGATATGCCACGGTTTGTCCGTTTGATTGAGGAGATGCCTATCTCTGAAGCAGATAAAGCACGGATTTTTAGTGAAAACGCTGTAGAACTGTTCGATTTATAGTAGATTCCGTTGCTACAAAGAACACAGGCTAACAGCCTATGCTACAAAGAACACAGGCTAACAGCCTATGCTACAAAGAAATACAGAAAACTAACAGTTCCCTATGCTACAAAGAACATAGGAAACCAACAGGCTCCGTTGCTACAAAGAACACAGGAAACCAACAGCTGACAGAAAGAGGATTGAAGACATGCCCCACGAACTGACTGATGCCGAAAAGTTTTTCTTTGAAAACAACGGCTATCTCGTCCTGGACAATTTTCTTGAGTCTTCACATATTGAAACACTCAGGAGTGCCCTCGCTGAATCTATTGAGATGCGCCGAGAATGTGAGGAGAAAGGGTTACCGCAAACCGGAATGACACACATCCACGGCGAGAAAAGCACCCGTATCTTCTATATCCTTGGCGACCATCCGGCGTTCTTGGAACTCTTGGATTGGCAGCCGATTTTGCCGTACGTCACAGGATTGCTCAATAAGATGCCGCACCACCACGCCTCGGATGCGATCATTGAAGACGGTTCGGAACTGATAGAACGTTCGATGGGGTGGCACATCGATGGACACGATGAAGGCTATCGCAACCTACGTCCAATTCCGTTTTTGCAACTGAAAATCGGTTACTATTTGACGGATATGACAGAAGGCGGGCAGGGGAATCTGTGGCTCATCCCAGGCAGTCACACGGCGATGTATGACCCGAACCACGAAGATTTGCGGTATCCATACGAATATCCGGGGGCACTTGAGGTGTGTGCGCCACCCGGAAGTGCGATTCTGTTTCATAACGCCGTCTGGCATTCCGCGGGTATCTTCACAAAACCAGAGGGCAGGCGTGAAATGCTCTATTACGCTTATGAACACCCGTGGATGATCGCCTCACAAGAACATTGGGGGTATCCTAAAGATTTCTATAACAAGGAACTTTCATCCGAACAGCGGAAATTTTTCCACGGGTTCGTCTTCGATCCGCCGGAACAGCGGTGGGGATAGTTTATAACGCAAGGAGGACGCAATTATGCGTTTAACCGAATCTCATGTTTCGTTTTTCCATGACAACGGGTATCTACTGCTTGAAGATGTGCTTGATGAAAACGATCTGGGTCCTGTGATTGCTGAATACGAGGGTATTATCGCAGAACGTGCCGAGAAGTTGCACTCGGAAGAGAAGGTTAGCGATCCACACGCTGATAAACCGTTCACGGAACGGCTGCTTCACCTTGCGAATGAGGCCCCGGAGGTAACAGCGAATCTGGATATTATGCAGGCACGCGGCGAGGCGACGTTCAATTTCCTCAAAAACCCGAAAATTCTGGACATTGCGGAGTCTTTTGTGGGTACCGAGATTATCTGCAACCCGATCCAACATATCCGTGCGGTCTTGCCAAGACAGCGTTCACAACGGGCACCGACACCTTGGCATCAGGATGCAGGTGTGTGCTGGCCCGATACGGACCCTTATTTTATGCTGACTGTCTGGATACCGATTGTGGATGCGACGTTGGAAAATGGATGTCTACAGGTGATGCCGGGGAGTCATAAGATGGGACTTTACCAACACGACTGGACCGAAGGCGGATTGGCGGTCACGCCGGAACATCAGCCGCCGAACCTCACACCGAAACCGTTGCCGATCCAGGCGGGTGGCGTTATCCTGTTCCATAATTACACGCTCCACAGCGCTAAACCGAATGAATCGGAGAGTGTCCGCTGGAGTTTCGATCTACGGTATCACGATGTTTATCAACCGACGGGTCGTCCGTTCTATCCTGCGTTTCTGATGCGGAGCCGTCTGCGCCCTGAAGCCGGTAACACTCGATATGAAACGTGGTGTCAACGGTGGGAATTTGCGTTAGAGAATTCTAAGGGTGCCCAAGCCTATCGGTGGCCCCGATAGAAAGTAGCAGCCGAAGCAAGTACATAGGAGGAAAACGTGCTTGAGATCTCAGATCTGCCTACTGTCAACGCGACGTTAAACACAATCAGCGGTATCCTGCTGACAATTGGGTATATTCTCATTCGGCAGCGGAAAATTACGGCACACAAAAACTGTATGCTCGCGGCATTCGGTGTGTCTGTGCTTTTCCTTATCAGTTATGTTATCTATCACGCCAATGCGGGGTCAAAATCATTTACACAACAGGGGTGGATTCGTCCTGTCTACTTTACTATCCTGATTTCACATATCGTTTTAGCGTTTGTCATCGTGCCGTTGGCGTTGCGTACGCTTTATTTAGCGTGGCGCGAACGGTTTGATGCACACCGTCGTATCGCAAAAATTACCTTCCCGATCTGGCTGTATGTCTCGGTAACAGGCGTGATTATCTATCTGATGTTGTATCAGTTAGGTTGACCACGATAACGGCAATTGGATTGTGGCATATAATCCTACAAGTGTTACTTGCGGAGCATCCGACTTATGAAATCGACACTTACTTTTATTTCTGTCGTGCTGCTCATCAGCACGCTTTTTCTTCCATACGGCTTCGCGCAAGATTACACACGATGGGAATTGCCTGAAGGCGCAAAGATGCGGCTTGGAAAAGGTAACACAGAGAATATTGTAGGAAGCACCATATATCAATTTTCGCCTGATAGCCGCCAACTCGCCGTATTCACCTCAATTGGCATTTGGATCTATGATGTCCAAACAGGAAAAGAGGTAAGATTATTAACAGAACATAAGGTAAGACGGACTGGCAATACTGCTCTTAGCCCTGATTGGCAAGTATTCGCGGATTTGAGCAATAGTTCTGAAAATCAAAGGATTAATTTACGGGATTTACACACCGGTGAACTTAGAACTACCTTTGATAATCAGGATGCGCAGGTGAATTCTGTAGCATTTCATCCGGATGGAAAAATGCTCGCGAGCAGTGATTCAAAAGGAGCGATTCGGTTATGGGACATTGCATCAGGAAAACACAAATACACTCTTACACCGCATGAAGACGTGATCAAAGTGATGTTCAGTCCGAATGGGCAGACACTCATGAGCAGTGGTCGTGGTCGTGAAACGGTTCAGTTATGGGACGCTAATACTGGAGAACTCAAAACAAATCTTGAAAATACAAAGACGTATCCTCAAGTTGTATATAGCCCTGATGGCGGGACGCTTGCGATTCGTTACTATAATACGGATACGGACGAAATTCAGTTATGGGATGCTGAAACTGGAGAACTCAAAACTACACTTATTGGATGGAAATCGGAAAACCATATCGCCTTTTCCCCCGACGGAACCACACTCGCGACTGCGGATAAAAACTATACAGTTCGATTATGGGATGTAGAAACTGGACAACCGAAAAATACACTCATAGGGGAGACGAATTATTATAAAGCGATCGAAGTTAGTGCTGATGGTGATCACAAGGTGGTGAGTCACGCATATAAACGTGTTAAGTCTATTGCGTTCAGTCCGGATGGAAATACCCTGGCAGTGTCAAGTTTCGGCGAGATTCGGTTGTGGGATATTCCGACTGGAACACATCAGACAACACTGACAGGAAACGGGGAATTTTCTCGTCTTGTATTCAGTTCGGATGGACGTACACTTGCAGCGTCAAGTTACGATTATTCGCGAGGTGAGTCTGACATTTATTTGTGGCATATAAACACCACAGATACCCGAAAATCCGTGATTCGGCATATCATTACTGGTCATAACAGCGAAGTGAATTCTATCGCTTTCAGTCCGGATGTGCGGACACTCGCTAGTGGATATAAAAATTTAATCCGCTTGTGGAATACAACAAACGGTCAGTTCCAAGTTCTCAATTCTTTTTATCTATCACAGGTTCAGTCCGTTGCAGTCTCTCCGAATGGGAAAACACTCGCGAGTTTACGTCTTACTTCAACATCGGATTCAAATGCTGAGATTTTTCTATGGGATGCGGTTACCGGTGAATACCAAGTCACACTCAAAGGACATGGTAAAAGACTCGACAATGAAATTCCAAATCAAAGCGGTCTTGCTTTCAGTCCAAATGGCGAGATACTTGCGAGTGGAAGTAGCGATGGAACAGTTCGGTTGTGGAATGCCAAAACCACAGCACGCGACTCATTCCTTCACGATTTGTGGGGCGATCTCTTTGGTCACCATAAAGTCACACTCAAAGGACATACAGCTCATGTACTTTCTGTCGCTTTTAGTCCGGATGGACAGACACTCGCAAGCGGCAGTTCGGACAAAACCGTCCGTCTTTGGGATTTGCGCCGTCGAAAACTGAAAGCAACGCTTGGGGGACATGTGGATAGGGTGGGAGCACTCGTCTTTAGTCCTGACGGAAAAATGCTCGCGAGTGGCGATAGGAATGGCATCCTACTCTGGGATGCTGCCACCGCGGAACACAAAAACACTCCCATCATGAGGTGGGATACTGGTACCAAGCAACACATCCTCACCGTTACTGAGGATAAACGAATGTCTCTACCTATGGTCAAGCCGACGAGCCCGTCTACTAAAAACAAAACACCATCAAATCCCATTTTCTATCTTTTTAGCATTGCATCACTTGCCTTTAGTCCTGATGGTAAAACCTTGGCATGTGCAGGATCGAGTGGCGCAATTGCGTTGCTGGACCTGTCAACTTTGCAGGTGAAAAAGAGTTTCAGTGGACACAGAGCTTGGGTGAATTCGGTTGCGTTCAGTCCGGACGGACAGACACTTGCAAGCGGAAGCAAGGATGGGACGATCCTGATTTGGGAACTGGAGCCATAACTCTTAAGGAGCATAAAACTCATGAAACCGATGCGCGTTTTTACGTTCATAATGCTGTTCGCCATTCTGATATTTCTTTCACACGCCTTTGCACAAGACTACATCCGATGGGAATTGCCTGATGGGGCAAAGATGCGCCTTGGAAAGGGCAAAATAGCGAACTTTGAAGGACTCTCAACCGATATTGGAAGAGCACGCTCATATCAGTTTTCGCCTGATGGCACCCAACTTGCTGTGATGAGTTTGATCGGAATCTGGGTATATGATGTACAAACAGGTAAAGAATCAACGTTAGCAATAGAACGCATGAATGGAGTAACCGATGATATTGCTTTAAATCCCAATTGGCAAACATTTGCCATAATACGCGCGAATAGTAACATAGTTGAACTTCGGGATCTACACACCGGCAAACTTAGAAAGACTTTTGGTGGATATAAGAAGCGAATGGCTTCTGTAGCGGTTAGCCCTGATGGTAAGATGCTCGCGGGTGGTGATTTTGAGGGTGTGATTTGGTTGTGGGACATTGACACCGGTGAACACAGACAAATTCGGACACCACATAAAATTGTCGCCGAAGTGATGTTTAGTCCGGATAGACAGACACTTGTGAGTAGTAGGGAAAGTGATACTCGGTTATGGGATATTGCTACTGGTGAATTTAAGGCACGTCTGGAGGATACCGCCGGGACTAATAACATTGTCTTCAATTCCGATGGAACTATTCTTTATGGAGCGAGTAGGAATGAACTGCGTTTGTGGGACCCTGATACTGGAAAAATCAAAATGAGATTAGATGTTGAGAGCTCTTATAGACCACGTCCCATATTCTCACCTGATGGGCAAACCATTGCAAGTGCGAATGAAAAAGACTATACGGTTCAGTTATGGGATCCACAAACCGGACAGTTGAAGAATGCACTACCTATGACGCGATGGGTCTCCTCTATTGCCTTTAGTCCTGATGGACACACCCTCGCGGTCTCAACCGATAGCGAAATTGTACTTTGGGAACCTAACACTGGGGAACAAAAGGCAATACTGACGAAAAAAAAGGCTTTCTATTACCTTTTGTTCAGTCCTGATGGACGTACGCTTGCTGCGAGGAGTGAGTCTGGAATTCACTTGTGGAACATAGACACAACGGACATTCAAAAATCCGAACTTCGACATACCATTATCGGTTATGGTTGGGAAGTAAATTCTATCGCGTTCAGTCCTGATGGAAAATCCCTTGCCAGCGGGTATAGACATAAAAATATAAAATTATGGAATGTTTCAACTGGACAGCTCAAAAAGGTTTTCAAAGGACATCGATATCCATTATGGGTTCAGTCTATCGCGTTTTCCCCCAACGGGGACACACTTGCGAGTTTAAGCCTCAGCATACAGAGTTCTGATCACAAAGCTGAGATCCTGCTGTGGGATGCGGCTACTGGTGAATACCAAGTCACCCTCAAAGGACACGGTAAAATTCCGGACAACAGGATTCCAAACCGAAGTGGTATTGCTTTCAGTCCAAATGGCGATATACTTGCGAGTGGTAGTGGCGACGGAACGATTCGGTTGTGGGATGCCAAAACTGCAGTAAGCAACTCATTTTTTCATCGGTTATGGAGGACCTTTTTTGGTCACCACAAGGCAACACTCAAAGGGCACACATATCATGTACTTTCTGTCGCTTTTAGTCCGGATGGACAGACAATCGCAAGCGGCAGTTCGGATAAAACCGTCCGTCTTTGGGATTTACGTACGAAAAAACCTAAAGCGACACTTGCAGGACATACGGAAGACATTCTAACTGTTACCTTCAGCCCCGATGGGTCAACACTTGTCAGTGGATGTGGAGATGGTGCTATCCATTTATGGGATCCAATCACCGGCGAGCACAAAGTTTCGTTGATAGGGAATAATCTATTTACAAGCCCCCCGAATCTACCACGTAGGAAAGATGATCTTCCGTATATCACTGCCCGTAGCCGTAGTGCTGTTACGTCCCTCGTTTTCAGTCCTGACGGTAAAACGCTCGCAAATGGGAATTTGGACGGAACAATTCACTTCTGGGACACGCGCACACTCCAAATCAAATCAACCTTTTCAGGATATAGTGGATTGAATTCTTTAGCCTTTAGTCCTGATGGACGCACCCTTGCAAGCGGCAGCTCGGACGGGACGATTCTAATTTGGGAACTGGAGCCATAGTTTTTAGAAGGGAAGGAGCCGAAAAAAAATAGGCGCGGTTTCAAGCCGCGCCGACTAAAATAAAGATTTACCTACCTGCCTATTGTTGTCTCTATGCAGCAAAGGGGCGGAACCCACGTAACATCAAACCTCGGTCACTATTCGATTTCTTCGCTTCTTCAGCTGCGGCGGCACGTTTCTCTGCCTCTGCACGGTTTGCTGTGGTTGTTCCGCCGATGATTACAAAGTCATCTGTTCGGCGATAACGGTTGATGAAAATCGGACGCGGTTTGTCGGACATGTTTTGTTTGGAACCGTGTACGGTCTTGACGTTAAAGAAGATCGAATCACCGGCTTTGCCTTCGACTGGGAGCGCGCTCTCCCAGGGCCACTCATCCTCCGCCAGACCGAGGTGCGAGAACGTGTCAATATGCTTGAGTTGTCCGAGTCGGTGTGAACCCGGCACGACGTGTAACGCCCCATTTACCAAGTCGGTGTCTACAACATAACTCAGAATGCCGACGGGTCCCTGATAGCGGTGTTCAAAGTACGCAGAATCCTGATGTAGATGCTTCGGATGTCCGCCAACGGGTTCCTTATAGAGGCACTGCCCGTTGCCGAAGATCTCCACATTCGGTCCCAGGATCGCCTCGACGATATTGGCAGTATTTTCATCGAAAGCGGATTGGAAAAACGCCGCGCTCGTCTGATAGCCTACCGACAGTACCATGATCTGTTTGTCGCGTTCGTAGCCTTCTGGTGCTGGTAGGAATAGCGTGCCGTTGGGTGTCCGCCACCCTTCAACAATCCGTTCTGCCTTGTCGAGTAGCGATATGGATTCTGCCGCGGCTGCCTCAATATCCTTGTGCATTGCTTCAATATAGGGTGCCATCAGACCGCGCACGACAAGACACCCGTGTTCTTCAAAGATGTCTGCGGCTTTTTGGACATCTAATGCATCCACGGACATTTCAATATCTTCAACTGTTACCTTAGGTTCTTGGTTCACGCAAATATCTCCTTGATTTGTAAGTACGCTGACACTCGGTAGTCTTCTTGTGCCTACTCTTTTTCTCCCCACGAGGGTCGCTTGCCTGTTAGTTCTTCGAGATAACTTGCCGTTCGGTTGACCTCCGCTTTGAGTTTCCGACTTGAACTCCGTTTCGCGGAATCCTCGGCGGCGTATCTCACTCGGTAGACACCTTTGCTGGTTTGGTACAGGACGAACTCACCGGGGACATTCCGATTTACATATCGGAGCATGTCGTGGAGGAGCCAGTAGAGATCGGTGGAGGTATACCGGAGTTTGTTTTCCCCTGACTGTTCGCTGACGGCATCAAGCGTCTGCTTTACAGCGTCAATGACTTCACCGAGCGTATAAGACTTATCCTCTGACACATGAATATCATCCATTTTTTTACGCCTCTGCTATTTTAACGGTGGGCATTCGCGCGGGTTGCGCGTCGAAGGTGTGGATACTTTCAGCGGCATTTCGGATCTGGATGAGCTGCGATGCGATGCTGACAGCAATCTCTGGCACGGTTTTCGAGTTAATATCTAAGCCGATGGGTGCGTAAACGCGTTGGAGTCTCTCTGTGGAAATCCCGGCTTCCATTAAATCGTCGAAAATAAGTTTAATCTTGCGACGGCTGCCTATTAAACCGATGTATCGGGCATCCGATTCAACGACGCTGTGTAACGCCGATTCATCGTGTTGATGCCCACGGGTGACAATTACGACGTAAGTGAGCGGTGTAATCGGGTAATTTCGGAGTTCGGTCGCGATATCACCGATGATGATTTCGTCTGCCTCTGGCAAGCGTTCTGCCGAGGCAAAATCGGCGCGGTCGTCAACAATAGCAATATCAAAATCCAACCAGCTGCCGAGATGACAGAGGGCTTGACCGACGTGCCCTGCACCAGCAATAAGGAGCGTCGGACGCGGTTGTAACGGCTCCAAGAAGACTGCGGTCGAGTCGTCCTCACGAAATACGCTCGCTCTGTTGTTTTCAAGGATCCCAGCGGTCTCCTCTTCAACTGCCGCTTCCAAAGTTGCATCCCCCAGTGTGCCGATGCGTTCACCCGTAGCAGCGAAGATCATCTTCATGCCGACATCGACATTCTGCTTGGCACTCGTCACAACTGTAGCATAGACAAGGGGTGTGTTTTCGGCGTTCAGCGTTTGGAGTCGCTCAAACATCTCCGCTTCGGCTTCGGTCTTTGGCAGATCAATGAAGATTTTCATATTTCCGCCACAGATGAGTCCATCATCCCACCCGTAATCGCTATCCAATTGAAACTCAAGGAGCCGTGGTATCCCGCCTTGCATCAACCCAATGGCCTGTCGGCGTGCTTCCGCTTCAACACAGCCACCACCGAGTGTGCCGATATTCCGCAAATCGGGGAGGATCAGTAACTTTGACCCCGGTTTTTGTGGCGTTGAACCCTTCGTTTCTACGACAGTACAATAGGCAGCGACTTGATCGGATTCAATGAGTTCTGGGATTTTTTGATATATTTCTCTCATTTTTTTTTGTCAGCAGTCAATTCTGAATACTTATAACAGGCATTCAGACTGGAAACACAAACTGGAAGTTTGTGCTACGAATGTGCCTATTTATTTTTAGGATTCACTATAAACATCGAAAATGTTACAGAGATTGATCTTCAGCACTCTGGGTGACTAATTTTTTGAATTGCTCGCGCTGATGTGCGTCCAACTCAAGTGGAACAATAGAGGTTACGCCGTCGCTTCCAATTTGCGCTGGAACATTCAGATAAACCGATGTTTCGCCAGCGGATATATGGGTGCCGACACTCATGACCCGCTTTTTATCAAGGGCTATCGCTGACACCACTTGCAAAATATGGCTTATCAAGGTATATTCCGATTGCGTGGTATAAGGGCACCGCCGTGAGACCGCTTCAGAGAGATTGTCGATTTCAGCTTCAGACATCAGTTGCGCTAAAGGGATGCCGTTCACTCGGCAGTATTGTGGCAGCGGATACGTCTCCCAATCACTCCCAATCGCCAAAGCGGTTACATCTTTTACGGAGACCTCAACGCGTTTCGCAATTTCAGCGGTTAGGTGTGCCGTAGCAGCACCGTTTCCGAGTCCAATAATTTTCGCGTCTCCGAGTGCCTGATGCGTCCATGCGGCGATGTAATTCGCAGGTGATATCGCCATCAATATCTTGGCATCCGGTGCGTGCTGCTGGATTCCGGGGACAAACCGCCTGACAAGTGCGACGCCTGTTGTCTTTGAGGCTTGCGCGGAACGGAAACCGGATTGTCCCATCGGTGGCAGCAGAATAATCACGTCTGCGCCAGATAAACCTTCCAACGCATTAGAAAATGAAATTGCAGTATCACTTGCGCTTAACGCGTTTGATTCCACAAGATCTTGAAGTCTTCCACTTCCAGGTGTATCTTCTTTTGAAGAAACACCCCTATTTTTGTTGGATGTTGCATCCGACACGAAGACAATTTCGTGTGCCGCCTCCGATTGACACAAGCCCCAGGCAGCCGAAACGGCAAGCTGACTGTTGCCCAATAAAGCTACTTTCATCTATCACCCTTTGAACCCTCTCCAGGCTAAAGCCTGGAGATTCCTTTTGTTCCTTATAGGAACATTCCTTGGTTTTAAGCCAAGGCAACAGGGGCTTCTAGTCTGAAGCCCAAGGGCGGCGCCATGTCCGCCACTACAGGGACACCGAGGCATCCGAGATACTTTTGTCTTATATTTATCGCACCCACACCATCACGATGATACGCAAATCCACATTTGCATTTATACTCGCGATGGGTAGGTTTCTTCCTGTTACTACATTTAGGGCAAGTTTGTGAGGTATATGCTTCGTTAATAGATTTGACTTTGATACCTAATGCTTTTGCCTTGTAGGTTATCATAGCTATTAACTTCGCAAATGGCCACTGGTGTAACTTCTGATTCGCCTTTTTACCATAGCCTATATTATCGCGAATACCCGTCAAATCACCCACAACAATAGTACCAATACCTTTTAACTTGCATTGATCCAGAAACTTACGCGTGTGTTTGTGCAAGCAGTCACGTATCTGATTATCAATCCGTCTAATACGCTTCCACTTACGTCGCGTGAGTTTCCACCAACGTTTGGAATGGCGTTCACAACCACTTATAGTATGACTGAATTCAGCAAGCACTTTATTTCTAAGTCGATATAGCGATCGGATATACCGTCCATTAAAAATTAGAACGCCCTGACCATCAAAACATACCATAGGATGTACCTCACCAATATCCACACCCATAATACCATTACCGCTTGCAGGTGATACTATAGTCTCAACATACGTGAAATGTAATTCCCATTGACCATAATCATAGACTAACTCTATTGTGGCAATCAAATGACTCGTAGACATATCAAAACTTTTTGGCAATTTTATATCTAAACGTGACCTGCCACGCCCCATAGAAAGAATAACACGCTTACCAAACAAACCACTCTCAATGAAAGTTATAGCAGACTTCTTCCACTGAGTCGTACGATACTGCTTTCTTTTATTAGGCGGTTTAGGATTCTTGATACCACCCGTTTTCTTCAACACAGAATAAGAACGCCAAGACTTAAAATATGACGCACGCACCGCCTGTATACTCTGTGAATGTAAAGGTTGCGATTTATTTAACTGCTTGTCCATCCATCCTTCACAATCCTCACCAATATAGAAGTCCATGTGAGCATGACCATAACCACGCTGCCACTGATACCGGTCCATCAAATCACAACACTCACGCCATACATCAGCTGATGCTGCATTAATCTCAGAAAAGATGTCTTGCCGTTCTATTTTAAGTTTTTTCGCTCTTGTTAATCTCATGGATTTATCGCATATCGCACTTTTATCGCCTGTTAAGTGGGAGGCAGGCACATTGCCTTGCGGCAATGCTTAACATGCCTGCCAATGCGATACTGAAATTATATCAAAATTATTAGAAAAAGTCAACATAATTAGCATTTTCTGAATCTCCAAGCTAAAGCATGGAGTTTTGAAAATGAAGAGAATGATAAATATCTTGGTAATTCGGGATTACAAACCCCTCCGAGAAATAAAACATGTTCGGGATTACAACCCCTCCCACATTACCATGTGTGTTGGAAACCTAAAACTAACGCAAGTTGCCACCTATTTACGGACATAGCACTCCGCTGGAGTGCGGGACGTTGATGGACCTTTTTCTATAGACATCTCACCCCTCCCCCTTCCCAGTAACGGGTGGGGGCCCCGGGGTGGGGAAAGCGTCTGAAAAACTGTGTTGAAACGCTCAAAATACGTTAGTAGCAACTTGGGTTAAAACTACACTAAAAGGGTCTCAACGATTGCTTGAAATTGCTCCTCAATATATTGACGGTGGCTGTCCATTTCGGAATCTGATGCCAATTTTGTGGCTACCAATTCATCGTAACGTTCAACGTATTCGAGCAAGGTGTCCACTTCTTTTTCATAACAGATTGCCGAGGCGAGGACTTTCTCCTTCAACAAAAGCGGGAGTTCCGTCTCAGTAATCTGGGTTAATTCCCATCGCCACACCTTTTCAGATATATAGGCGACAAACTGGTCGAGCAGGTCCCCCTGATAGTCGGTGCTTTGAAGTGCCTTCACCTCTTGAATGAGTCCTAAAACGTGGTTGAAGAGTTCATCGGAGAAGTGTTGTCGCAACTCCATTAGCAGTCTGCCCGTCGTTGATATTGGCAGTTGATTTTGTAGGAGGAACACCCGTAAATTTGGATAATCTTCAACACTCTTGCTTTCCTCAAGCCATGTTTCACCTATCGCTGGCAAATCGCTTACATCAAAACTAAGTACCTGCTGCTTCCGAATCTCCTCAAGGTTAGAAGTGCGCGGATCAAGCCCGGCTGTTGCTAAAGTGGCGATAACTTCTTCCTGCCGGTAAGGTCTTAGGAACGTCATAAGTTCTTCGACTTTCTGCTGTTCTGCCGCGACAGCCTCAACATTTACTGCGCCGCCATTTTGGGAGTTTCCACGTTTCCGCTTTTTTCCCTTTTGGGGGGCATTTGTGAGCCTATTTGCGCGCTTCGCCAAAGTGTTGTGATACGCCAGCAATTCCTCGTATAGTATTGCGAGTAGCGTATCCCCATGGATAGCCAGCATCGCCCCTGTAGTGATATTCGTCAATTCGTGCCCGGTTTTTGAGAGGATCGCCCGATTCAGGTTGCGTTCTATCGATTTCCGGTCCTTTTCGGCTTCAATAATCAGTGTACTTTCCAACATGAGGTTGATTAGCCTTTTCGTCTGGTCTGGTACACTGAGATTAATATCACACGTGGGTTGGACTTCGGCAAGGAGCCGTTCTCGCAGTTTACCATCAAGTACCAACGTCCACAGGGTAGCGTAATGCTGTTGTGTCTCCGATTTCGGTGGAAGGTTCGCCAACCACTGTTTTATAGTTGGCAAATACAATTTCACATGGTCAAGGAGTCGTTGAAAAGTGTCATCAGGAATTTCAAAACCGGGGAAATTAGCGGTTCTACTTCGCTGCTGCGCTTGTTGTGATCGGCGCTGCCCCTGCCCGGCTTTCGCCATCAGTAGGAGATCGACTAACGGTTGAATAACCTCTTCAAAGTCTTGCTTGTGCTGACTGACAAAGTTAGCGAGTTCCAGTAATTCCAACCAGATAGTCGCCAAACGTTCGATTTGGGTAGCATGCAAAGTCGATCGGAGCGTGAAACCAGCCATTTTTTCACGCACGGTTGCGCGCGTCCACTGGGGTAGATATATCTCATCTAAGCGTTCATTGTTTTCAAAAGTTAGGAGTTCAACCTGTCTGACAAGGTCTGTCTGAATGAAGTCTTGTTCAAACACTAAATCATGAAACAACCCGGCAGCCCTATCGAGTACCTGATTCGCCAATTTGTAAGAGGATTGAATGAGGTGATTCAGGGTTAACTGTTGGTTATCCTGTAGTTGCCAAAATTCGATCATAGCGTCGATATTTTGGGTGAGTACATCGGTTTTCGCCGCTGCGACTGCGTCCTCAAAATGTTCGGTAAGATATTCGGCATAAAAATCAACGAAAGCGAGTATTGTACTCCGCAATTCTCGAACCACGAGGTCGTCCCATACCTTATTGTGAACGCGCTGCCCTGGTCCTAACACAAGTGCCCTGAGACGGGTCTCCACGCCTTGCTGGAATTGTGCCATAAGTTGATGGGCTTGCTGGTTCGCTTTCAGCGTATACGCTTCAATCTTCTTTGAGCTCTCAGCAATCGCGGTCTCAATATCTTCGGCGGGTGCGTTGAACGTGACGGGTACTAACTTGAGCGTCTCCGGTTCAAGTGGGTCGTAGACCGCCGCTGTAGCAAGCACTTGGATAGCATCCAACACCTCAACTGCCTCTGGTATCTCTTCATCTTCATTATTAGAAACCTCGGACAATCGGGTACGAAGTGTTAGACTGTAGCTCAAATCAGCGAGATCCGGGTACTGTTTAATATGCGTTCGAAGGACTACAAGGAGTACGCCGTAATCCTCAGTGAGCATTCGGTCAAAAAGTACATCCTCATTGAGATGGATGCGATGGATATGGGTCTGCTCCGGAACAATAACAGTTGCCGAGTGCATATCCTCAGTATGCACATCATCAGTTTGCGCGAGTATATACGCGCCGGTTTTGATAGTGCTCGGTATAGCCAAACGTGCTTTCAAAACATCCTGTGTGAGTTCAGAAAGCGTCAGGGATTTTCCTAAATTTTGGATGGTTATTTCTGAGACAACGCCATCGGCGAATTCTGTGATCTGGCGTGCGTTCCGTTCCAATTCTTGTATGCTTCTGTGGACCCGGTCATAGTCGTCTTGTGTCTCAGCAGTGACTTTCGCTTCGTCAATCCAAGAGACCCACGCCCCTGGCCGCGGTCGCATTTTCAGCGTCAGTTCACCATCTTCTGAATCAAAACCGGGTAGAATATCGCCTTCTGAAGTCTCTTTCGGTGTCCAAACGATAAGATGTTTATCGGATTTGACACCGAGCCCCAAGCCAAAAGTATCTCCCCAACTCATCCGTCCCTCAATACTGGATTTGATTTTATCAACTAACGTAAAAAGCGTCTCTGAACGAAAATTAAGTAATAATCCTTGCATTGGGTCGATTTAATATGTGCCTTTCAAATAGATTTAGGCAATGAATTTGTAAATGACCGGTATATGCCCAACGATCTCGTTTCAACGCAGGCCGTTACGCCCAGTCAGTTAAATGAATGATAGCTTGATGGTAACACAACCCGCACAGATATTTTCTGTGTGGGTGCCGTAATGAAAGTTCTGGCAGCGGTAAAGCGGTAGAGGAACTTATGAAGCAATTGCGTAAGTTCTATCAACGTAACTTTAGCCAGAAGGTGCCCTTTGTGCTTACATCAAGAAAAATAATAACAAAAAATCAGTATTCTGCTCCTGCCTTATCGGCTCATCTGATGTTCTACTGCTGCCCGATAGGTTTCACGCAGGCTATTGAATCTCAAGTCCCCATGCGTCCCAGCCTTGTGTTTGCTTGCGTGCGAACAGTTCGATCTTACACTGCTGCGGAAACATCTCTTCAATCCGTTCACGCACGACATCCGGTTTTTCAGAGTGGCGTGCCCGTTTGACTTGAACGAGTTGCCGAACGTTTCGCGCGCCCCGTGGTTGCGGAATTTTACCGCGTTTGAAAACGAGGCACAACTCACACTGGCTCATCGTATAGAACCCGGGGTTTACGCGTTGCTTATCCCAAATAAAGGCGACTGTTGCCCACTGAAACCCCCAAGCCTTACCGAGCCGAATTGCTTGATCCAAGTGCGGAGAGGAACTCCACATAAAAAGCAGGCAATTCTCTTCACTAATAGCGGCAATATCCCAGGTCTCCATTTCTGACACCGGTACCGTCGGATAATGTCGAATCGCGCCGCCGCTGTCTTTGCCGCCGACTCCTGTGTGTTGAAGTTGGCCTTTGTAATCCCACGGCGGATCTGCGTAGATAATCCCGTACTTTTTATCCGGAAAGGGAGCGTATGATGCCATACTTTTTATCCGGGAAGGGCCTACTTCGCTTCAACACTGAGTCCCTCTTGAGGGATGTCGTTGTTAGCGACAAGCATGTCTCGGTCAAAAATGAAGTCGCTACGCGAGCTTCCAAGACTTTCGCCCTCTTCTTGGCGTTCACGGAAGTATTGTGGGAGCGTCAAGCCTGTCATCCGTATAGCGTCTTCCGGGCAAGCTTCAACACAATATCCACAAAAGATGCAGCGGAGCATATTGATTTCAAAGACATCGGGGTATTTTTCGCGCTGATACCCCTCTCTGGTTGTCCACCCTTCGGGTGCAGGTGCCGCCTGAATGGTAATGCAATCAGCGGGACAAGCCGTCGCGCACAAGAAACATGCGACGCACTTAATCTCATCTTTCTCGGTTGTTGTCAGTTTGTGAATGCCGCGATACCGTTCGTTCCGCTCATCCACACTCCTCGGATCTTCAGGGTACTGGTATGTCAATTTCTTTTTCGGGATATGCTTCAGCGTTGTAAACATCCCCTTAATCAAGGCAGGGATATAGAGTCTATCCCAAAAAGACATTTCTTCGTTAACTTTCATCAAACACTTCCTCTCTGTGTTCGTGCGAAACGCCAACTACCGAAATACGGCGAAAAGCACGTTGAAATAATACCTACGAGTTGAGTTTTGCTACCGTGTAATTCGGTGCTTCCTCTGTAATATCAATATCGTGTGGATGGCTTTCGCGGTAACCGCTGCTGGACATCCGGACAAATTGGCTATTCGTGCGTAAGGTGTTAATATCTGTGGTCCCGCAATATCCCATTGCAGAGCGAATTCCACCGACTAACTGATAGACGAAGTTGCTGAGTTTGCCTTTGTGTGGCACCCGTCCTTCAATGCCGCGCGGTACAAGTTTGGAGATATCTTCGGTGCTTTCTGCTGGCTGGCGTGCGCTCCGTTTCCGTAATGCGCCTATTGAGCCCATGCCGCGGTGAAGTTTATACGTTCTGCCTTGATAGATGACTGTATCTCCTGGGCTTTCGTCGGTTCCAGCAAGTAAGCTGCCGATCATGACAGAACTCGCCCCTGCCCCGATGGCTTTCGCGATGTCCCCAGAATAACGGATACCGCCATCAGCGATAATCGGTACATCTGCTTTATCCGCCTCTTGTGCACAATCGTAAATTGCTGTAATCTGAGGGATACTGACCCCCGCCACCACGCGGGTTGTGCAAATAGAACCGGGGCCGACACCGACCTTCACTGCATCGGCACCTGCATCAATGAGGCTTCGTGTCGCTTCAGGCGTGACGACGTTACCAGCAACGAGTTCAACGTTTGGAAAGTGGGACTTAAGGTACTCTGTTGAACGGATAACGTTTTTGGAATGCCCGTGTGCTGTATCTAACACCAGTACATCAACCCCGGCTGCGACCAAACGGTCAACGTCCTCCAAAGGCGTTGAAGGTAGGACAGCGGCACCGACCCGTAAGCGACCTGCTTTGTCTTTACATGCTTGTGGAAACATCTGAACTTTGTCGATATCTTTAATGGTAATTAACCCACAGAGTCGAGAATCTTCGTCCACGATTGGCAGTTTTTCTTTTCGAGATTTGTGGAGTATTTCTTTTGCTTTATCAAGTGTAATTCCTGGTGCAGCGGTAATCAGTTTGTTTTTCGGTGTCATGCGTGCAGTTACAGGGAGTTCGAGATTGTCTTCATATTTAAGATCGCGGTTGGTAATTAAACCGACGAGATACCCGTCTTCGGTAACAATAGGTACACCGCCGATGTGGTAACGCTCTGTCACCGCAAGTGCATCCCGAATTGTCTTGTCCGCCGTTAGCGTGATCGGTGCAGTAATCATACCGCTCTCGGATCGTTTGACCCGATCGACTTCAGACACCTGCTCATCAATAGAGCAGTTATAATGAATGACTCCGATGCCTCCTTCCCGCGCGAGTGCAATAGCAAGGGCAGATTCGGTAACAGTATCCATAGGCGCGCTACAGATAGGAATGTTTAGCCGGAGGTTACGTGTCAGTTGTGTGCTCGTATCCACTTGATCCGGCAGTACATCCGATTCAGCCGGAATCAGCAAAACATCGTCGAAAGTTAACCCTTCTTTTGCAAATCTCGGGGGGAAGACATCGGAAATTTTAGTCTCCATCGGAATCATCTCCTTCATTTATTTTAGCCACACAAAAATGATGGCTGCGACAGCAACAACGATGGCAATCGAAGAGTTTATGTCCGCCCAGAATGCGCCCCGTCCTTCAAGCTTCCCGCGCACCCATGCCATTCCTTGCTCAAGCGATGAGAGCCTGTTTTCAACAGAGGACATCCTCTCATCTATCCTGTTTTCCATAGACGACATCCGCTCATCCATAGACGACATCCGCTCATCCATAGACAACATCCTGCCGCTTATCTCAGAAAGTTGATTTAACAGGAGTTCTTCAAACTTCTCTTGATTCATTTTCTGCCTCTGTTTCGCGTAGTGTACTTTGCCGTCCTCGCAGCGTGTATGCTAAAAACCGATGATGCGTAACTGCTATTCTGTTTAATTATACAGGAAAACGAAAATTATATCAACTAATTTTTTCTCTCAAAAAATCTGCATCTGTGATATAATAGTCATCAGTTATCAGTTATCAGTTGTCGAAGGAGATTTAGAATGGATAACCTAAACGTTGGAATTGTCGGGCTCGGTTGGGTCGCTGGTGCTCACATTGAGGCTTTCAAAGCCGTTACAGGTTCGGATGTCACTGCCATCTGCTCACGGCGCGAACACGATGAATCTGTCTTGGCGGAAACTTATGGAACCCCCCTGAAAGCCTATACCGATTTTGATAAAATGCTTGCCGACCCAGATGTACATATTATTGACATTTGTACGCCACACCCTTTCCATGCGGAGCAAGCCATCGCTGCTGCGGAAGCGGGAAAACATCTCATTATCGAGAAACCGATTTGCCTTACGTACGAAGATGCGAAAGCCGTTCGCGATGCCGTTAAAAGCAACGGTGTCAACGTCTGCGTCTGCTTTGAGTGCAGATATAGTGCGCATTTCACAATGATCCGCTCCGTAATTGACAATGGACTGCTCGGCGAACTTCACTATGCCGAAGTTGATTATTACCACGGTATCGGACCCTGGTATGGACAATACGAATGGAACATGAAAAAAGATTTTGGCGGTAGCACCCTACTCACCGCTGGCTGTCATGCGCTTGATGCCCTCCTCTTTTTCATGGATGGAAACGTTGAAGAGGTAACCGGTTATCACACACAATCCACAGGTGCTAATTTCCAACCTTATGAATATAAGACGACCAGTGTGAGTCTCCTCAAGTTTGAAGGCGGCGGAAAGATAGGGAAAGTCACCTCCTGTATAGACTGCTTGCAGCCCTACTACTTCCATATCCATCTCGTCGGCAGTGAAGGCAGCTTACTTGACAACAGCATCTACTCCGCGAAACTTAAAGGGATGGATAAAAGTAAGTGGAGTACACTTGAGACCTCACTCATTGACTCCGGTGATGTTAGCGATCATCCGTATGAACCGCAGTTCCAAGCGTTTATAGACAGTATCGGGCGGGATGAACCGATGCCGTTGACTGATTTTGATACGGCGTTTGAAACGCACCGCGTCGTGTTCGCCGCTGATATGTCCGCAGAAGCAGGTGGCAGAACTGTTAAACTGTCCGAACTCGCTTAAATTACCATCGCATGGCTGCCTCGCGATAGAGCTGAATCTGCTCCATATTGCGAGGCACTGCTATTTGGATAGCCTTACGCTTCCGATTCATATCTTTAATCACAATTGGGGCGCGCAGCATGTTCGTCATTGTGACAATACCGGAGTGGTAGAAGACCCACATCCGTTGTTCCGTATAAGGATTGAGAACGTACTCCGATGTGTGCTCGGAAGGATGCCCACCTGCGCCAGCAAAGAGGTCGTGCTTCGGATACGCGAGTTCAACACTCGTATCATGTCCCTCTAAGACCAATTTCTCAGGTGGCGGTTTGGGGGCATATCCGCTCAACTTACAAGCGCGAATTCGGATAGGCGCGGCTGATTTGTTAATCAGATGCAGCGATACAACGATGGCGAGGCGATGGTTGTCGTCGCGGTTGATAAACCATGTATCTTCGGGGATCATCTCCACTGTTAATCCTGGAATCTGCCGTTTTCTGTGATAGACGATTGCTAATAGGACAAAACTGATGACACCGAGTATGACCGAATTACCGGTAGGCGTGGCTAAGAATTGCAGCAGCTGCTTTAAAGCTTGTTGTAGCACGCGAGCTCCTTAGCGAGTGTCTGTTCTGAAATCACGCCGTGCCGTCGGATCAGCGGCGGTGAGATAGAGATGTCATAGACCGTAGACGGAATGGGTCCTGGTGTTTTGCCGCCATCAACAATTACATCAATTCGCGATGCGAGTTCTTCACCAATTTCTTGCGGAGAGGTGGCTGGCGGTTCACCAGAGAGGTTCGCGCTTGTTATCGCCGCCGGTCCGCCAAAGGTTTTCAGGATTTTCAGAAGCAGTGGGTTGTCCGGGATGCGTACGCCAACTGTGTTACCACCGGCTGTCAATACGGGCAGCAGATCTTTCGCCTCAACAATAATCGTCAAACCCCCGGGCCAAAACCGATCCGTGAGGTGAAAGAAGTAGTCTGGTAAGTTTTGGGCGACGCGATAAACATCATCAACCGAGCTCAGGACGAGTGGAATCGGTTTACCGTCTGGTCGTCCCTTAAAGGTATAGAGTTTTTGGACAGCCTCTGGATTGAAAGGATCTGCCCCTAATCCGTAGACCGTATCGGTAGGGATAGCGACAATACCGCCTGATTTTAGACATTTCACGGCTTCAATACACACATCAGATTCTTTAATTTTTCCTTGCGGATAAATAACGCATCTCTCGATTATCAAGCGCGTTTCTTAAATCCGCCCTCCATTACATTACGGGCTTACGTTTTTGAATGCCGGTTTTCACTTTCTTTATTCAATAGTACCGTTCGGAGTAGCATTCAGAGAGAGACCGTCTCGGAGTCCCTGCTTATATTTTTCGTAAGCAATCCCGGCGATCATTGCGCCGTTATCTGTACACAAGTTCATTGGCGGATAGTAGACTTCGGCACCGATTTCAGCGGCGGCGGTTTTCAGCGACGCGCGAAGTTGGCTATTTGCGGCAACGCCCCCCGTTAGCGTTATCGCTTTGGTACTCGTGGACTTCGCGGCACGGATTGACTTGTAAACCAAGACATCTACGACAGCCGCTTGAAAACTTGCTGCAATATCTTCAACGGTTACTGTATCAGGATTTGCGTCCTTAGCAGGCTCTTGTCCGTTTTCCACGAGTATGCCTGCACGCCGTGCTTTCTCTACAAAATAACGGACTGAGGTTTTGATACCGCTAAAGCTGAATTGGTAATCCCCACTATTTCGCATCGGTCTCGGGAATTTTATCGCTGAAGGGTTCCCTTTCTGTGCGAGTTCATCAATGACCTTACCCCCCGGAAAACCGAGGCCGAGGTATTTTGCAACCTTATCGTAGACCTCACCGGCGGCATCGTCTTGCGTGCTTCCTAATACTTTGTATTTCCATCCTTCGTGAACTTCTACGAGTAGGGTATGTCCGCCAGAAACTGTGAGACAGATATGCGGAAATGTTAGGGCATCATGTACCATATAATTGGCATAGATATGTCCCTCAATATGATTAATACCGAGCAGTGGTAGACCGTGGCAATAAGCGAGGCTCTTCGCTGCTGCGACACCGACGAGCAGTGCCCCGATTAAGCCGGGACGATTTGTTACTGCTATCGCTTCCAAATCTTTAAATGCAACATCCGCCTCCGCTAATGCCCTGCTGACGATGTAGTTAATGGCTTCAATGTGTTTGCGGGATGCGAGTTCCGGGACGATGCCACCGTATTCTTGGTGCGTCTCAACCTGTGAAGCGACAATATTAGAAAGCACTGCTTTGCCATCCGCAACAACGGCGGCGGCGGTTTCATCACATGAGGTATCAATGCCGAGTATCTTCATTTTTAAACGATCTCAGTCGTCTTTTAATTTTTCCTCAATTAGTGATTTGACTTCACTACTCTTTAATAATTCTTCAACGAATTGATCCAAATTATGGTCTCTATCCTGAGAGCGTAGATCACGAATCTCATCATAATCAATCCCAAGCAACTCACAAAACTCTGCCCCTGTCATGGCGTGTTCAGGTGTAATTTTATTTTTAAATCCAACAACAATTTCCTCATGGGTTTGAGCATTAAAACCTACAATCTTGTAAGATGAATTATAGTATTGTAATGGAGAATTATTCTCACTCAAGAAGGTGCTCAGGTTCTGAGATTCTTGCGTAGCTGACTTAGTATCAAACTCATGCCCATCTTTTAACTCAATAATATAGCAATGCTGGCTACTGCCTTCTCGCTTAAAGACTATAAAATCGGGTTCAATTCCATTACCTTTGATTAAATTAGAGGTTTTGATGATTTTTTTCTCAACAAGTCGAACACCTATCTCCATAATCTGGTCTTGGAGAAACTCATCTAAATCGGAAATTAGGTAGGATTCAGCAAAAAGAGAAATTAATTTCTCGAGTTCAGTTCCATTTTTGCTGACTAATCCTGACACTCTACTCAACAAGCCGGCAAGTTGCACGTCGCCAAAACAACGATAATATGTCCCCGCCTTAATTTCAGCGTCTGTCTTGCGTTTGGTGTTTTCTAAACGTGTCATATTATATCGCAACCAAGGAAATTACGACTTTTTAGCCTACAGGCTTCAAGAACAGAGAACGAGCCAGCAGCGGGGTCTACGACAAGGTCTCCTTCCGAAGTCACTGCCTCTATCAATTTACTTTGTAAATCAATAGGTTTGGTATGGGGATGGATCTTTTTAGGTATCTTCTCTTGCCATACGTCGGGTATGTTCCGAAGCGTCCAAACTCCCTTTGCCCGACGCGGTTCTTTTTGTAGAATAACGCAGAATTCGCTTTGATGACGGGTTCGATAGCCAAGACCAAATTTGGTCTTATCCCATGTTAGCATATCAACAACACTAAGATGTGTACCATCACTCCAATTATTAAAATCACTACTACATAGGTGGAACTTATCCATCCATAAGAACAAATGACCAGAAGGAATGAGGATACGAGATATTTCGGTGATAAAATCTATAATGAGCGATTCATTCATCTGTGGGAGTTTCACACGCACATTATTTCGACTTGTCTGCTCATTTCCATACTTCATCTTGTCATATACTCCTCTGAATTGAGGATCAAAGAATACGACAGGAACAGTGTCATTAAACAACTTTCTCATCAACTCTAACCCATCCATTTGCAATCTGGTATTGAGGGTAAGATCGGGAGGGATTTTGATGGGCGGTGTCTTAATTGTTCTTATAGGTGAAAAGACACTCGTTGCCTCATCAAGAGTTGTTTGTGTTACCTCCGCCATATTTATACACACTCCTTTAGAAATTTCCAACTTTGTTTAACTGAAAGGTTAGGTTTGTTTCCATTCAATATCTCAATTTCTCTCTACGATGTGGCAATTGACTAACCACTCTTAGTGAATTGTTTGCCTGGTAATTGTTGAACGATGCCTTTGAGTTCCAACATCAGCAGGACACTCGACACCTGACCAATCGGGAGTTGTGTCGTCCGAACGATGGTATCAATATGTGATGAGGGTGCCTCAATAGCGTCAAAGACTGTTCTCTCGTCCGGTGTTAAACCCGGTGGTGGTGCGCTCTGGATGGGTTGTTGCACTTTAGCGGGAGATTGTGCGGCTGCAGGTTTCGGATCGCTTTTTTCAGTAGGTTGTCCTTGTGAAGATTCCGTCTCTGCACCCGGCATCCGCGATGTTGGCACATCGGACTGGATCCGGTTTAGTGCGTACGGTGGTAGCTCATTGAGGAGATCGTCCACAGTATTGATAAGTTTCGCGCCGTTGTTAATCAACCTGTGGGTCCCGGTTGAGAGTTCGGAAAAGATCTCTCCGGGTACAGCGAAGACTTCTCGACCTTGTTCACCCGCGAGACGCGCGGTAATGAGTGCGCCGCTGCGGTTTGACGCTTCCACGACAACAGTGCCGAGCGTTAGCCCACTGATGATACGATTCCGGCGTGGAAAATTTCTCGGTTTCGGCTTGACATTCATCGGGAATTCGGAAATTAGCGCGCCGGATTCCGTAATTTTCTCAGCGAGGTCACTATTTGCAGCAGGATAGATGAAACTCAAGCCGCTACCCATCACGGCGATTGTTCTGCCACCGGCTTCCAATGCGCCGCGATGCGCTGAGGTATCAATACCTCTCGCTAACCCACTAACGATCGTGAGTCCGCGCTGTGCAAGTTGATAACTGAGTCGATAACTCACCTTTCGCCCATAATCTTTTGCATCGCGCGAACCGACGATCGAAAGGCTGAGCGAGTCTTCTGGTGCGAGTTCACCTCTGATATACAGCACGAGCGGTGGTGTATCAATTTCCTTTAAGTATTCGGGATATGCGTCATCATAAAGCGTCACGACCTGACAATCGTATTCGTGTATTAATTCCAATTCACGTTCTATTGGATACTGAATCGGTTTACGCTTCAGGAGGTCTTGCATCGCGGGCGAAAGTTGGTCTATCTTTTCGAGTTCGTCGGGTGTCGCCTGAAGTGTGCGCGCTGCGCTCCCAAAAACATCGCGCAGGAGCTGAACGGTTTTTAGTCCAACCCCTTGAATCATGTTTAGATGAATTAGGCTGATTGTCTCGTTAGAAAGCATTTTTAATAGTTGTCAGTTATCAGTCGTCAGTTTTCGGTTAAGAGCCTCTTTGACCAACCTTTTCTGAAGTACTCGTCAGTTATCCTTAGCGAGAGTACATTGGTAGCGATGAACTCTTTACCTGATAACGGATAAGCGACAGCGACTCTGCTACTATTCCACTGTTCCGGTTTCCATCGGGTCGGGTGGGAGTGCGTAATAGAGTTCAATCTCTTGAATCTTCTTGTACTCCTGCATACTCGGTGCGCCGGTTTCGCCGCGTGTTGAGCGTTTCTGCCCGCCGACGCGCCGTGAATCCCACCGCCGCGGCACTTTGAGGCGAAACTTAGTGGTTACAATTGGGTCTCTCAAGGTAAACGTGTAAACAGGTCGCATGTTGTCTTTGACATGTTTGACTGTGACCCATGTTTCTTCATCATCCATGTACTGTACGTAGAAGAATTCCAGCTGCCCTGGCTCGGCTTTCACGACGACTTGTTGAATTGTCTGTGGCTGTCGCCATTTGAGGACGGCTTCGGTGTAGTCATCAGATTCCTGCTGGGATGCTTCATCCTTTTCATCTTCGAGAATAGGTCCCGTCTCTCCAACGGAGTACATATTATCATCATGGTACTTCGTATCCTCACTCGTAGCATCAAGTGCGATGTTCTTGCTCCGGTTAAACGTCGGGTTTGACGCGAGCACACACCCCGATAACCCAACGACTACACAGAGGGTTATCACGAATAATATAAAACGCATATATTACCTCCTTGTCCGGGATAACGACACCGGTGCCGCTCCGGATAGCCTGAAGTTGAGGCGGCGTTATAGAAACAACCGCCTTGGTCTCAATTTTCTATGTTACTCCAAGTCGAGTAAATCATCAAGTTCTTTTTCCCGCTTATCGGTAGTTTCTTCTGCCTCTACCTGTTCAGCGGTTTTGTAGCCGTAGAGTTCAATTTCTCGGATTTTCGCGGCTGCCCGGCGATTGGCATTCCATCCACGGAATCCGCCCGACCTTGCGCGTTGTTGTCGGTTCAGCAGGGCATCGTCTTTGGTGCCCAAAACCCGTAACCGGATTCGATTGGTCGGAAACGGAATCAATAGGGAAACCTTGATCGGATGCTCTTTGACACTTTTGACATCTTTAATGAGTTGCCAGTCTTCATTCGCTGTGATACTGCCCTTATCGGCGTAAATATCAAACTGCGACAAATTATCCGAGTGTATGACAATTCGACGGATAACCTTTTTTTCTGGTAATGTAACTATCACTTGCGACGCAGCGTTTGCGCCCATGAACCCTTCCGTACTTGCGGGGAACGCTGTTTCACCGACGGTGTTTAACTTACCATCAATGGCTTGTGGAACTGTTGACTGTACGCCTTCCATCAAGGCATAATTCTCGCTCCACTCTTGCTCCGAAAAGAGCGCGCTACATCCTGTGAGCATAGCCGCAAAACAGAGCAGTGAAAAGAGCCCTATAAATCGATAAATCATGTTTTAACTCCTTTGATAAGCACTCAAGCATAAACTATCGCGCTACGGATATTCAGTTAGGATATAATTTTCCAAGTGGCACCCTCACGGGTGTCCTTAATTTCTATGTTGAGTTCTTTAAGTCGGTCACGAATTTTATCAGATGTCTCCCAATCTTTCCGATTGCGGGCATCCTGCCTTATTTCCAAGAGGAGGTTAATAATCTGATCGCGGTGTTGGACGTTATTGCCATCGTCATTCTGAGCCTCTACATTATAGATTCCGAGGACTTGACAAGTTTCAGTCAACGCCTGATATGCTTTCGGGAGCACGGGAGCTGCGGCTTCATCAAGCGTGCTGAGTGATTTGTTGACTTCACTGACAAGTGTAAAAATAGCCCCGAGTGCTTGTGCAGTATTGAAGTCGGTATCCATTGCCTGCGTAAACTGTGACTTCATCTCTTGAACAGCGTGCTGTAAAGGCGCAGCTGTCGTTTCATTTGTCTCAATGTCTCCATCATAGTTTTTTAGTGCGTCCAAGCAATTGTTCAGCCGCCGGAGCGCGCCTTCTGATTTTGTTAAACTTTCTTGATTATAGTCAAGCGGATGGCGGTAGTGTGCGGAAATAAGAAAATGACGAATGACTTCAGGCGGATAATTGTCGAGCGCATCTCGGAGTAAGATAAAGTTCTGCTCGGATTTCCCCATTCGCTTACCATCAATCTTTAGGAAAGCGACGTGCATCCAGTAACGTGCAAAGGGGGTCTCAGTCGCCAATTCACTCTGTGCTATCTCATTTTCATGGTGGGGGAACCGCAAATCTTCGCCCCCGGCATGAATGTCAATAGTTTCACCGAGATGTTTCATTGCCATAGCAGAGCATTCTATATGCCAGCCGGGTCTGCCTCTCCCCCACGGGCTCTCCCAGGAGGGTTCTCCGGGTTTTGCTGCTTTCCACATATCAAAATCACGGGGGTCTTCTTTGCGTTCATCAATCTCAACCCGCGCTCCAGCAAGCAGGTCCTCCGGTTTGCGATTGGAAAGCTTGCCATACTCAGCGAACTGATTCACGCGGTAATAGACGCTTCCATCAATGACATAAGCTGCCCCTTTTTCAAGCAGTATTTGAATCAAATCTATCATCTCTGGAATGTGTTCAGTTGCTTTCGGATGGACATCTGCAGGTTGAATACCGAGGCGTTGCGAATCTTGAAAAAAGGCTTCACCATTTTGGTGTGCAAGCTGCTTCGCACTGACCCCTAATTCTGCGGCACGGTTGATAATCTTGTCATCAATATCTGTCAAGTTTTGAACCAGTTTGACATTGTACCCCTTATAGACGAGATAACGTCGAATAATGTCAGTTACCAAAGCGGTGCGTGCGTTGCCCATGTGAATGTAGTCGTAAACAGTGGGACCGCAGCTATAGATTGACACCTGCTCAGGATGTAGTGGTACAAAGTCCTCCAATTGCCGGCTCAACGAGTTATAGATCTTCATTTTTTTTACTTTTAACTATAGGATCCTGGGCTAAAAAACCGCCCAAGCAAAAACCGCTCCATTTCGTTTCGGGCAGGTTTTCGGTTAATTTTATGCTGAGTTTGTTATCGGCTCGGTTCTAAATACACGGCGGCAAGAAGAACATTTATCGCCGAGAAAGACAGGCGATGGCATGGGCGACAATCGCTTTACCCTCTCCGACCATTCCCAATTCTTCCGCCGTGGTGGCTTTAACGTTCATCTGCGTTACGGCAATATCAAGTGTTCTGGCAAGTGTCTCTCGGATCTCTGAAATGTAAGGTGCCAATTTCGGGCGTTGTGCGATAACTGTCGTGTCTATATTTTCGATCTGGTAGCCACACGCTGTTACTTTCAAAGCGGTGTCCTGTAGGAAAATAAGGCTGTCCATTCCTTCATAACGGGGATCCGTATCAGGGAAATGTGTGCCGATATCACCGAGTGCGGCTGCCCCTAAAATTGCGTCTACGATAGCGTGCGTGAGGACATCCGCATCTGAATGCCCTAACAGCCCTAAATGATACGGGATCTCAACGCCGCCCAAAACCAATTTTCGATTTTCGACCAACCGATGAACGTCGTAACCGATACCTACTTGCATTTTTCTTGTCTACTCTCATCGCCACGATTTGCGATGCGAAACCACAAAACAGAAAACCCAAACAAAAGACATTTACCACAGTGTAGGATCTGAGAGTAAAACTTCAGCAATCCGTAAATCCACTGGCGTAGTTATCTTCAAGTTCGCGTAACTGCCTTTCACTAACTTAACAGAGAAACCGAGTTGCTCAACGAGCACCGCGTCATCAGTTCCTGTGAGTTGACGCTCTTGGGCTGCCTGATGTGCCTCTTCCAATAAGGATTTCCGAAAGACCTGCGGTGTTTGTACTGCCCAGAGTGTTTCTCGCTCTGGCGTTTGAGTAATCAAACAGTTCTCGTCGGCGACTTTGATCGTATCTTTGACTGGCACCGCAGCCACAGCCGCACCATATTCGTCTGCGGCAGTGAGACAAGCAAAAATCGTTTCGTCTGTTACAAAGGGTCGGACACCATCATGAACAATCACGAAATCAACATCTGCCGATAGTGCGCGTAAACCGTTGTAGACAGACTTCTGCCGAGTCTCTCCTCCTGCGACGAGTTTCTGGACCTTCGTAAAGGGATATGGCTCTAACACGGTAGAGCGACACTCGTTGAAATCACCTTCGTTAACGATGACGAAAATCGCGTCGACAGCCGTATTTTGCTCAAACCGCTGGATAGTATGTGCTAAAATAGGCTTTTTTGCCAATTTTAGGTACGGTTTTTTAAGCGAATGTGCCATCCGGCTTCCCTTACCAGCTGCGGGAATAAGGGTGCAGACCTTGCTGTTCATCAGCGTCCATTTCATCTTCTTTAATCCGAGTGAAAATCATCTGCCCTGCGCTCGTCCGTAGCATCTGGGTAACCTCAACGTTGAGTGTTTGCCCGATGTAGGGTTTGCCTTCTTCAACGATGACCATAGTTCCATCATCAAGGTAACCGACCCCTTGATTAGGTTCCTTCCCTTCTTTAAGAAGGAGTACTTGAATCACTTCACCAGCAATCACGACCGGACGCACAGCATTTGATAGCTCGTTGATATTCAGCACCTTTACACTTTGTAGCTCTGCGACTTTGTTGAGATTTAAATCGTTAGTTACGATTGTGGCATCTTGCTTTTGCGCGAGATGTACTAACTTGGCATCCACTTCTGGTAGATGTGGTACTTCCTCCTCAGTGATTTCAACAACAATCGCTGGATTATTCTGAAGTGCTCGCAGGATATCAAAACCGCGCCGTCCTTTATTTCGGCGAAGAGGCTCTGTGGAATCTGCGATATGTTGCAATTCATTGAGAACAAACCGTGGAATAACGAGCGTCCCCTCAATAAATTTGGTCTGACAGATTTCAAGAATCCTACCATCAATAATAACACTTGTGTCTAAAATTTTTAAGCTATTTGTAACTTTCCGTGCTCGCGATTCGCCAGTTCGGTTAGACGTATCTGATCCGAAGAGATGGGCTAAATTCACGGATGTAGAAAGTCGGTAGCCCCCCATAAGGCCAGCGTATCCTATACCGAGGCCAATCACCAACTTGAGATTATCATTAGATACAGAAAAAAGGCTTAATACGCCACAAGACATTAATAGACCAACAGAGAGCCCTATTGCACCGGCAATAATACCACGCAAACTGGGTATATGTAGGCAGAATTCTGCGCCAACGAGGATCAGTGCTACAACAAATCCAATAAGGGTAAATAATGGGTTGTCGTAGAGAATGTAACAACTCGCTGCGCTTGCGATTATAAAAAAGAGGCGAATCCCCCAAACTTGCATTTTTTCCTTTTCTTTCTTTATAGAAGCACGTCTATCACTTGCATTTGTGATTGCTATCCACGCTTACAAGATCCCTCGGTTCTATGCCTCTGCTTTCAAGTTTGCAGATGCATCTTTTGCACACCAATTTAATAGCGTTTAGGTTTAACCTTAATGAAGTCTAACAAATTACAAATCGGACCAACGTGAGTTCGACTTACAGGATAATATAGGACCTGAGGGTGAGTAACTTGGACATCGTTAAACCGAACATGTTAGTTATTTTTCGATGTCCCTATAATTGCTAAAACCGTATAAAGACAGTATCATTTGTTTTCAATTTATTCAACAATAGTATCTTTATAGAATAATAATAGCATAATTCAAGAAATAAACCAAGATGAAAGTAACAATTTTACAAGGAGCAACTTAGGATATAACAAAGCAAATAAAATCAGAGAAGATAAATACGAACGCCATAGTCTATGAATAATTGCTATGCGTCACAGGGTATTCTTATAGTGGTAGGACTTAGGCAAATCAATGTTATTCCAACAAAGCCGCTAAGCTGTCATATACATCCTTAACACCGACAAGTTCAATGTCCTCATCAATATTTAATCCTTTACGGTTATATTCGGGAAAAATCGCTCGCTTGAACCCCAATTTTGCGGCTTCGCGGATCCGCCTATCGACATGTGTGACAGGTCGAATTTCGCCGCCAAGTCCGACCTCGCCGATCATTACCGTTTGCCGATCTATAGGCATATCGCGATGGCTTGAAGATATAGCCATCAGTACACCGAGGTCTATACCGGGTTCATCAATACGTAATCCTCCGGTAATGTTAACAAAGACATCAGAATCCCCAACGTCAATCCCTACGCGTTTATTGAGCACAGCGATGAGCAGCGCGATTCGGTGTCGGTCAACGCCAGCTGCCGTATTGCGAGGATTTCCATAATTGGTAGGTACAACGAGTGCCTGTACCTCCATGAGTAAGGGACGTGTCCCCTCCATGCTTGAGACGACGACAGACCCTGAAACCTGTTCTTCTCTGTCGCTCAAAAAAATCTCTGAAGGGTTCATCACATCCGCAAGCCCTGTATTCCGCATTTCAAATATTCCGATTTCGTTTGTCGAACCGAATCGATTTTTGATGGCTCGGAGGACCCGATAGATATGATGCCCTTCACCTTCAAAATAGAGTACGGTATCAACCATGTGTTCCAAGACACGGGGTCCAGCAATTGCGCCCTCCTTTGTCACATGCCCGACCAGAAATATCGGAATATTGCGGTTCTTTGCGCAAATGAGGAGATGTCCAGTACACTCACGAATCTGCGTAACACTCCCTGGTGCAGATTGAATACTCGTCAAATAGACGGCTTGGATAGAATCAATGACGACAACCTTCGGTTTCTGTGCCTCAATATGTTTTTCAATCTGTTCCAAGTTATTTTCGCACAGCACATAAAGCGTATCAGACTTGACACCGAGTCGAGTTGCCCTGAGTTTTGTCTGACTCACAGATTCTTCGCCAGAGACATAAAGCACGTCTCCATAATTCCGGCTCAATGCGTCACTCGCCTGCAGCAACAGCGTAGATTTGCCGATCCCTGGGTCTCCACCGATAAGAACAACAGCTCCTGGAACAATACCACCGCCGAGTACTCTATCAAACTCTGACATACCTGTTAAGTGGCGTTCCACCTCGCTTGCCGTAACCTGCGAGATGGGTTCAGGTTCACGAGATGCCTGTCCGATCCCGCGATGTCTTGATGGCGTAATGAGGGTTTCGACTTCTTCGGCGAAGCTTTGCCAACTTTTACAACTCGGACACCGTCCGAGCGTCTTTGGCGTTGTATATCCACACTCTTGACAGACGAATTTACGTTTTTCTCGTGCCATTTTTAATACTACCGATCCCTTCAATGTTGACAAAGTTTGAAACGCGTTGCTTGCGCGCCGTTGATTTTACCACTCTCTGTTAAAAAACCGGAAACCGGTTGTCCAACGCCGTTCACCTGTCAAATTCTCAGCACCAAGGAGGAGTTGTCCGTATCGGAAAAATCGCAGTGCGACTTCTGTGTTCAATTCCGGTTCACTACTTGTCAACCCTATTCCTTCAATACTGAGACCTAAGCGTCGGGACCAGACCCACAAATCGATCCCTGCACCGACCCTGGACCGCATGAAGCCTGCGCGTGCCCTGAGATAGTCAGTTACATCGTGTGCGTACTGAATTTCAAACCGAACAGTTTCGTCGCGAACCCCGACACCAATCCTGTAATGTGCCTTTGATTGTGGTGAGAGCGAAAACGCCAGTTCGTTGTAAAGTCGCTCCTCAAGACTTAAATAGCGGAGTTCATAATCCCATCCGAACTGTAGTGGTGCTTCAAAACGTCCGATCTGCCTCCCGGTTCGTTGTGAGAGATCCGTCACTGCCTTCGCAGTCTTATTAAGACTTTGCAAAGCACCTCGGACTTCTTGAAGCGGTTCCGGTGAATTAAGCAACTGCGCGAAAGTGCCTTCCCCCTCATTGAGTCTCGTAAGGGTGTCGCTGACCTTCGCCTCTAAGGCATTGATTGCGTTGGTTGTCGCCTGTAAATTCTCTAAGATGGGTGCGATATTGGCTTCCCCGGTTTTAATAGCATCGCCGCTTTGTGAAACCAACGTGGAAATCTGATCAGATAACGTGTTGAAGCTGGATCGAAAATCGTGTGCGATTCGGCGGAATTCTGTTGTCGTTGTGCGTACATCGGAAAAAATGGTGTTTAGTTTTGGTGAATTTTGGTTTAGCAATCTTAAGATTTCACGCGTAATATCACTCACTTGGCTACTGACCATGAGGGAATCGCCTTCCAACTGCGTAATAAGACTGTTAACCTTTAAAAGGGTTTCTTGGAAGCGTTTGTCGTTTGCTTGTGCAAGTTCTGTTAGGGTCTTGACTGTCTCTCCAGAGTCAACACTTAATTTCTCAATGGTTTTTCCGGTGAGTGCGACAACATCGCGAATCTCTTTGATAGCGAGTTGAATTGCTTCTTGGTTCGCCTGAAGGACTTCATTGGCAGCAGTCGTGAGTTCAATGGCTTGTGTCATGCCGGCACTCGTCTGCTCAAGGAGTTCTAAGGCATTAACAGGATCTTTTCCGACAATCGGGAGGTTCGCGGGTTTTAGGGGCGGATTTCCGATGGGTCCATTGTCAAGTGCGATGTAAACCTCTCCGACGAAGCCATTCATAGAAATTCTGGCACCACAATCTTCCCGCAACCACTTAAACCCATTTTTGACTTTCGCCTTGATATGGACATTATTAGTATCAGGTCGGAGTTCAATGGCGATCACTTTGCCAATTGGTACACCGGATAGGTAAACACCTGCTCCGACATAGAGCCCATTGACAGACTGAAATTGGAAGGTCAGTTCATCGCCAGCAGTTGCCCATGGCCAATTCTCAGCATTTGTCAGAAGGATCGTGAGAAAAACGATTGCGACGAGGATCATTACACCGACTTTTACAGACGCAGTCCAGAAATTCATCAAATTCTTCGGCGTAGATACATCGCCTTTTAGGGCAGTGATCTCACGCCGTCCTTATAGTTGGTCAGGTGCGTTACACTTTAAAATCAGCTCGCTTCATATCTTGCAGGACTTACGCAAAATCAGAGCAACCGGTGCGGTTCGGAATGCAGATCGCAAATGTAAAGCAAAGACAAATTTGGTCTCCGCGTATGGGCAAAATTTGGGTGTGTACACCGCGATGCACTTCGCATCTGGGGTTTTTGCTGGGGTGTTTCTTCGCGTACGCCGCAAAAACTGCACCTACCGGGGAAGTGCGTAAGTCCTATCTTGGCAAAACGACAGCTGCTTCACGCCTTGGCGGGTGGCAGTTCCGCTTCCCTCCCTAAGTATTCTTTCAAAATAGGATTTTCCATGTTGAGGATTTGGTCTGGTGCCCCAAATAAGACAAACTGTTGTAAAATGGGATCGTCAATGTTGATAATCTCGTCAGGGGTCCCATAAGCGATCTGTTTACCATCATGAATCATAGCCATTCGCGTTGCGACACTGAAGGCACTGTGCATATCGTGTGTTACGACAACGGACGTGACTTGCAGCCGTTCGTGTAAATCTCGGATAAGCTGATTAATTTCGTTACAGGTAACCGGGTCAAGTCCGGTTGTCGGTTCATCGTACAAAATCACTTCTGGATTAAAAGCGAGTGCGCGGGCGAGTCCGACGCGTTTTCGCATGCCGCCGCTCAATTCAGCCGGTCGTAACTCTTGAACGCCTTCCAAATCAACAAGTTCAAGTTTCTCATCAACGATCTTACGGATTTCCTGGTTGCCGTAATCTGTATGCTGATCCAGCATAAAAGCGACGTTCTCGGCAACAGTCATCGAATCAAACAAGGCAGCAGATTGGAATAACATCCCAATTTTTTGGCGGAGGACATTTATTTTTTTGGTTTTCAGTTTTGAGATTTCTGTGCCATCAAACCAAATTTCCCCGGAATCCGCAGAAATCAGCCCGGTGATAATTTTGAGCAGGATACTCTTACCAGACCCACTTCGCCCCATAATGACGACGGTTTCGCCGCGCGGGATCTCAAGGTTTAATCCGTTTAAAACGTTTTTCTCCCCAAAATTTTTGGTAATATTTTTAACAGAAATCATATTTTCTGCGTTCAAGACGTAGGAAACGGAGCGGTCCTTTCGGTAGGACGATCTCCTGAGCACCTATAAATCCGCCTTGTAACCGCCTCAATTATACCATTCCCAAGATGTTAAAGAGGATATGGTTCAAGACAAAGTCTAAAATAAGAATAGTGATGAGCGAAATAACAGCGGACCCCGTTGTAGCGGTGCCAACGCCTTCAGCACCACCAGCAGTCGGGATGCTAAACCCCTTGTAGCAGCCCACTGCCGCAATCGCCATGCCGAAAGAGGTTGCCTTAATTAAACTAATAAGTACACTCCCGACAAACAAATTCTTTTGGACTTCCGCAAGAAAAAAGTAGCCGTTGACATCAAACAGAGTAACAACGGCAGTAAAACCGCCAGCAATACCTGCAAAGGTTGAGAAGATCGTCAAGGTCGGTAACATAATAGAACACGCGAGAAAACGTGGGACGACCAAATATTTGACGGGATTTGTGCCCATCACTTCAAGTGCGTCAATCTGTTCTGTCACCTTCATCGTTGAAAGTTCAGCGGTAATTGAAGCCCCAATACGCCCAGCAAGTACAAATGCAGTAATCATCGGTCCGAGTTCTTTGACGATCGAGACACAAACAAATCTTGCGACCGATCCTTCCACGGCAAAGGGTTTGAGTTGAATATAGCCCTGAACGCCTAAGACCATCCCGGTGAAAAACCCGGATACCATCACAACAGCCAAGGAATTGAAACCGATCAACAACAGCTGCTTCACGAGCAGATCGAACTGAAGCGGGGGGCGGAAAATTTGAAAAAGCGTTTGAAAAAAGAGCGTAAAGGCTTGCCCTATCTCGGTAAGCACATTGTGCAATCGAATTTTGATACTTCTGAGTATTGGGTGATCCCAAAAACCACCGGAGGCTTCGCGCGTAGCGGATTGCTGATTCATTTTTTTGCTTAGCTTGGGTTTTCAAATCGCATCTGCTTTTTAGTGAAATAGAGTACGACTGTTCCGGTCGGTCCGTTACGCTGTTTTTTAATCATCAGGTTTGCTTCAACACGATCCCCAGCATCTTCTTCTTCGTAATAATCTTCTCGGTATAAAAAAGCGACGATATCTGCGTCTTGTTCAATTGCGCCGGATTCGCGTAAATCTGAAAGTTGAGGTTGTTTATCGGGGCGGCGTTCGACCTCACGGCTCAGCTGTGAGCAGGCAATAATTGGCACATTGAGTTCCCATGCGAGGACTTTCAAGGAGCGTGATATTTCGGAGATTTCTTGTTCACGCTGAGTGTATCTGCCTGTCCCTCTGAGCAGTTGCAAATAATCAACAATGATAAGGGCGAGATCGCCGTGTTCACCTTTAAGCCGCCGTCCTTCGGCCCGTAGACTTTGAACGGTAAGACCTCGGTTATCATTAATGAGAATAGGGGCATCCGACAACCGGCTCGCGGCTTCCGTAAGGGGTCGCCAATAATCTTCGCTAAAATTACCGGTTCGGAGCCGTCCAAAATCGATGCGAGATTCAGCAGATAACATCCGCATGACGATATCCTGCGCTGGCATCTCTAAACTAAAAATCGCAACCGGACGTTCTTGGTCAATTGCGATATTCTGTGCCATATTTAGTACTAAGGTCGTTTTCCCCATACTTGGACGTGCAGCGATAATGACAAAGTTGCCAGGCTGCAACCCAGATGTCATGTGATCGAAATCCATAAAACCGGTGGGGACCCCTAAGAACCGATCTTGTTTGTGAAATAATTTCTCAATTGCATCAATACTCGTTGTGATGAGTGGGTTAATAGGCAGAAATCCGCGCTGGGCATCGTTTTGTCCAAGTTCAAAAACGGATTCCTGGGATTGATTGAGTACTTCAGCAAGTTCTATACTCTCGTCTTGTGCGAGTTCGCGAATTGCGGCTCCCGCTTGGACGAGCTGGCGGCGCGTCGCCTTTTCATGCAGAATATCGGCATAAAACTCTGTACTCTCCGTTTCCACAATCGGTGCTTGGAGTTCATATAGATAGCCTGCGCCGCCTGTGCGATTGATCTGATTCGTACGTTTCAATTCATCGGCAACAAGGAGCGGATCCGCGTTGCTAACGCGCTCATATACGGCAAGGATCGCAGAATAGATCAACTGATGGTCGGTGGTAAAAAACGCATCAGAGGTGTGTCCAAGCTGGGCAATTACCCGAGGGATAACGGCCTTCTCGGTCATCATCGCGCCGAGTACGGCTTGTTCAGCATCCTTGTCAGAGAGGGAATCAACAGCTTGTGCCTGCATAATTACGCTTCACGTTCAACGACAATACGGAGTTCAACGACGACATCTGTATGCAATTTGACTGGCACCATGAACACACCGAGTTCACGGATCGGTTCTGTGAGTTCGAGGAATCGGCGTTCTAATTCAAAGCCTTCAGCCCGTAACGCCTCGGCGACATCCATAGAGGTAACAGAACCGAAGAGCCGGTCGTTCTCGCCGGCGCGCCTTTTGAGTGTGCAAGTAACACCAGTAATCTGTGCCGCAATTTCACGTGCCCGTTCTTTATCTTTCGATTCTTGATGATCGATGACTCGTTTTTGGTGTTCAAGAAAGCGCCGGTTCCGCTCTGTTGCATGCACTGCTAACTGCATCGGCAGCAGATAGTTGCGGGCGTACCCGTCGGCGACCTTCAACACATCGCCCGGTACACCGAGCCCTTCAACACTTTTCTTTAGAATCACTTCCATAATTAAAACCCTAAACTACCTTTTGTAGGGAAACCCGTTTTCTGGGTCTGCCCGCTACTTCTATCGTGTAAATGGCAACAGTGCCATATTACGTGCGCGCTTCACTGCACGGGTCACCATTCGCTGCTGCTTCGCTGACAAACCTGTGACCCGGCGGCTTACAATTTTCCCACGTTCGTTAATAAATTTTCGCAGCGTATCTATATCTTTGTAGTCAAAAGATTCAATTTTGTGATAGCGCTGTCTGCGACGAAATGCCATATTAATTTATTCCTTTTTCTCTAAAGTATAGCGCATCAAAATGTTTCTGACGCGCTATATCCATAAGGGTGCTACAACACACCTATGCATTAAAAGCTGAGGTGTGAGAGAATCATCGTATAACGAGGGTTCCGCTGTACTGTTCCGACTTAAAACGGGATGTCATCATCTGTTGCGGAAGGCGCACTGGTCGCTTCGGGAGCTGGTGCCTGTTGATAAGATTCAGATTGCGTTGGTGCCGCTGCCGGTTGGGCATCGGCATAACCACCGTCCATCTCATCTTCATCGCGCCGCCCACCGATAAATTGGAACCGTATAAGTCTGACTTTGAGTCGATTCCGCTTCGTGCCATCTTCGGCTTCCCACGAATCGTATTTGAGAGCTCCTTCAATAAACACAGGACTCCCCTTTTTGAGATACTCGCCCACAACCTCGGCTTGCCTATCCCATGCCTCTACATCCACAAAACAGGCAGACTCTTTCTTTTCACCCGTCTGCCGATCCGTGTAAGTTTCATTCATAGCCAACCCGAAGTTAGCGACGGCTGTCCCGCTCGTCAGGAATTTCACTTCAGGGTCGCGAGTCAGGTTTCCCATCAAGATGACCTTGTTGTAACTTGCCATGATTTTTCCTCTCTATAAACGCTTGAGGCTTTCGGTATTTTGTAAAATTAAAAACCAAAAAACCCGTTGTTTAAAATTCAAGCGATACTTATTTCAGGCAGATTCTGCTGTATCTTCAGCCTCTGCATCCTTATTATCTGTTGCCTCTGTTGCTTCCGCCTCTGCATCATCATCAGGCGTTGATGCCTCTACTTTAGGTGTCGGTTGTTCCACTTCGGATGTTGACGGCTCCGCCTCGGCGGCAAGTTCGGCTTTCAACTTATCTATATCGTCTTCATATTGCACGATCATGTAGCGTAGAATCGCTTCAATGACGTGCAAAGCCTGGTTTAATTCTGCAACAAAACTCGGTGCGCTCTCGAAAATGTAGAGCACGTAATAGCCTTCACTGCGTTTCCGGATCGGATAGGCGAGTCGTTTTTTTCCCCAAGGATCAAGTTTCAGGAGGGTCCCGCCATTTTCGATGATGCCCTTTACTTGGTCAGTCAGTGCTTCTGCTTCGTTATCATCATGGTCAGGCGTGATGATAAGCAGGAGTTCATAAGGTTTCAAATTTTCATGCCTCTCTTCGGACTGATGGTCCCACTGCTATTAGAATAAAAGCAGGGAACAGAGATTAATTGCGTAAACCCCATCTGATCGCATAAGTCCCGAAAGTACTATGACTATCAGATGGAATTCTATTGACTAAAATTAGTTTATATAATTATACCACATATCGCTTCGTATATCAACCTAAAATCACATTTTTTTTGGTTATTAGTTTGCCTTGCAATGAGAGTTTTCAGTTGTCAGCAGTCAGCCATCGGTCTCGATGAGTAGTCAATGCGTGTCGCGCCTCGTTTTCCTCAAGCCGCGCCTTAAAACAAGCAATTTAGGTTGGGAGTGTTGCGTGTGCTGTCACATGCAACGGTAAGAAGAACGGACGTTTTGATGTGATAACCTCTTGCCGAATGCGTGCGGCTAATGTATCCACATCAACCTGTTCTGCGGTGGCAAGTTCATACTTTTCGAGGAGTGGCAGCAGACTCTGAAAGATAGTCGCCATGTATCGGTAACCAGCCCACGTTTCGGCAGCACCGATCGGTGCCTCAAGGTGCATCGCGGGTGGCGGTAAGCCTGCCTCCACAAAAGCCTGATAAAGTCCAATCCCCATGTCAAGATGCGCCCCAGAATGCTTAAACACATCCAAAATCCATGTGATGAGCTGATTCATAAGTGGCGTATCTGGATGTAAGAAGGCAGGATAGAGCGTGTATTCTGGTTCTTGAAATGCGACGATCGCCCCCGGTTTTAAGTGCGTTATGAGCGTAGCGAATGCCTCTCCTGGGTCCGCCATGTACATCAACACGAACCGCCCAACGATTGCGTCAAATTTTTCTGAAAATGTGAGGGTACGCGCGTCGCCTGCGATGAATTCGAGGTTCCGCGTACCTGCATCGGTTGCGCGTTGGCGTGCGGTGTCAAGAATTTCGGCATTGATATCCACGCCAACGACCTGTCCTGTTGGTCCAACGCGTTCAGCAAGCGTAAGTGCGACATCGCCGGCACCGCTACCGATTTCAAGTACACGCATTCCGTTGATAATACCCGCTCGCTTGCAAAGCCGGTGCGTTGACTCGCCATAGATTCTGGATTGCTCAATGAGTCGGGTTGTTTCGTGGGAGGTGCGTCCTAACGTATAAGTAGCATCGCTATTTGAGGCGTGCAAACGCTCTTGATGATTTTTCGCCATAGGTGAAAACTATTTATGCCGTTAGGGATGCATACGCGGTGATATGCGGTGGCAATAGGAGCGGTCGTTTTGAGGTCGTGACTTCCGCTTGAATCCGATCCGCGAGTGTGTCAATATCTACTTCTTCACTCGTCGCGATGCCATACGCCTCCATGAGCGGCACGAGGCTCCGAAAACTGTTGGCAAGATACTCAAACCCGGGCCAGCCCTCAGGACCGCCCATAGGTGCCTCGAAATGTAAGATAGGTTCGGGCAGCCCTGCATCAACGAATACTCGGTAAAGTTCCATACCCATGTTCAGATGTGCGCCTGAACGTTCAAACACTGTGAGCCCCCATTCAACCAACTGATTTATCAGAGGTGTATCCGGATGTATAATCGTCCGGTAGAGCGCGAGTTCAGTATCCTGAAAGGCGATAATTCCGCCGGGGCGGAGATGGGTGCTCAACTTTTTAAGTGCCTCTGCTGGGTCTGACATATAGAGTAGGACAAGTCTACCGACGATGGCATCAAAGTCGTCTGGAAGTTCAAGGGTTCGGACATCACCGGCAAGGAATTCAACGTTTGAAAAACCGGCTGCCTCTGCGCGATCCTGCGCTGTTTTGAGAACATCAGGGTTGACATCTACACCCACGACGTTTCCTTCGGAACCTACAAATTCAGCGAGGGTGAGTGCGACATCACCTGCCCCACTACCGACATCAAGAACTTTCATGCCTTTAGCTATCCCGCTTCTGAGAAAAAAACGGCGTGTTACATCGTCATAAAGCTGCGATTGCTCGATTAAGCGTTGTGTTTCTTCTTCGCTACGCCCCATTGTATATTCTGCGTCTCTGGTCTGATTGCTCATTATAATTTACCTCCTTTAACGGACTTAGGTCTCCAATTTGCTGAAAGCGTTCCGAATAATAGAATATTATAACTGCACATAATATGGGTTAATCAAATGGAGTAGGCGCGGTTTGAAACCGCGCCTACTGTGGATATCTAAACCTTTCATGAGATAGGTTTTAGAAACTGTATCCGACTTTAGCATACCAGTACGCCCCATCAAAACCGAACGGACTGAATTGCCCATATTTGTTGCCGACAGAGCCAGCAGCATTCGGATTTTCATCGGGAAAGGTATTCAGGATATTTCTGCCACCAAGCGTGAGTGCCAATCCGGACCCTACGACGTAAGTGGTTTCCAAGTCGAAAATAACCCTTCCGGTGTATTCTCCAGTTCCTTCCACATCTGGATTCTGTAAGTAATCTTCAGAATCGAACCAACCGCTGAAATAACTGGCGCGTCCGAGCACACTCCACGCATCCGTTATGGATTGACCGACAGTCAGGCTTCCGCGGTGTTTAGGTAAATTCTCTTGCAGTTCCCTGATTCGATGAGCGTCCAGTGTAGCAGAATCGAAGAGCTCTTCAAGTTCAGGCGTTAATTCCACAGCAGGATCGAAATCAGAAGGTAATTCCTGGAGTTCTCCGTCGACTCCAAGATGGGTAATCTTAGTTGACGTGAAGTTATACACGGCAATAGCGGTTCCGTTGGGTATTGGTGCTGTAACGACAAAGTCAATACCATTGGTCGTGCTATTGAAGTCATTGATAAAGAACTGGAATGTTTCCAGATTCGCTGCACTGGTTACACCTGCGGCGATGAGCTGCGCCTTCTGATCGTCAGTCAATGTATAGTCTTGTGACACCGATAACCGGTTTTTCAGCCGAATATCAAAAAAGTCCACCGTGAAATTTATGCCCAAAATATCGACGGCAAATCCACCTGTGAAGTTATTTGATTTTTCCGGGTCAAGCGAGTTATCATCCTTGCCTGTCACAACACCGACAGCCTCGTTGGTGGAAGGAATTGTTCCTTTATTAACGAGATCACCCTTCTCAAAATCGTATTCAGTGGTAATATTGAACGTATTTTGCTGCCCGGGTGTCGGTGCGCGGAACCCAGTGCTATAACTTCCGCGTAACCGCATCGTTTCCGTAACCTTGTAGTTTGCAGCGGCTTTGTAGTTCAGGGTACTACCGAAAATCTCAAATTGTTCACCGCGTACAGCAAGCGAGATCAGGAGCGGATCAATCGGTCTGATTTCAGTTTCGAGATACGCCGCGACGTTGTAACGGTGCCACTTGCCTGCTGCAACCGGGCTGAAGCCCGAAAATCCGTTGGAGGCAGCCGTGAAGCCTTGCGCTGCGAGGGGTCCGATCTGATGCGACTCGCGTTCGCCCTCTATGATTTCAAATCCTTCGTCCCGATATTCCAAACCAGAAGCGAGGAATACCATGTCGCTCAACGGATAGGCTACATCGAAGTTGAGGTTATAATCCGTCTGGATATAGTCGCCCGGATCAAAATATGTCGGTGTATCTGGGCCGAGCGAAGCATTAACGGTATTGAAGATAAAGAAATCGGCATGGTGCCGTCCAAAAGAGCCACTCAGGTCCCATGTTAAGTCCTTACCCAAGGTGTCTTTGAGTGCCGTGCCTTTAACGCCAACGACGACGGAACTATCCCAAGCGAACGCACCAAATCTGGGTGTGAATCCCCCTGGGAACATCTCTTGGAAATTGAATAGATTCGGGTCACTCTTGACGGCTTGTAACCGTTCAGGATCAGGGACGTGATTGGTTATCGGAATATCGTCAGCATCGTGAGGCGAGAGTTCGGGAAATGCCTCTCCGGCTTCGACTGCTGCCGGATTTTGGGCTTCCCAGTCTGCTTTTCGGGCTTCCCATGCCGTCATCTCGGCAGTCAACCCCCGCAGATCTCCGACGAGCAACGTATCATCCCTCCCGTTTGGACTAAACACGCCATTGCGAGTGTTTGGATTTCGGAAATAGAACCCACCTTCAACGCGCTTTCGGGCGTAGTTGGCATGTCCATAGAACTCGATGGTATCCGTGATGGAAGCACCGTAGTTTGCAAACAATTTGATGTCATTCTCGATAATCGGCTGTCCCCAAATTTGCGCGGGGTCTTTCACACTAAAATTGCCTGCGTTAATCAAGTTTATGGCATCCGTACGTTGGACAGACCGGACGGTCGGATCTGCGCCGCCGTATTCAAAACTGAGATTCGTCCATGCATCTGGACTCCCTAAACCGATGTTGCCGGCGACCGCAAATTGCCGACCGTCGCCGAATTGGTAGATACCGGGTTTAAATTCAAACGAACCGCCTTCATAGTTGTCTTTCAATCGAAAATTCATCACACCTGCAATAGCGTCCGACCCATATTGTGCGGATGCGCCATCCCGGAGGATCTCTACCTGTTGCAGGGCAATTGTGGGAATAGGTGCCAGGTCAGGTCCCTGTGAGCCATCAGACAGCCCATTTCCGAGCCAGTGAATCACTGATGCCCGGTGTCGCCGCTTGTTATTGACGAGCACGAGCGTATGGTCTGGGGCAAGTCCCCGTAAATTCGCCGGACGCACCACTGTTGACGCATCACTAATCGGCTGTGTATTGATGTTATAAGATGGCACCAAAGTTCTCAGCAGATCCGTTAGATCCGCGCCACCCTGCTTTTCAAAGGCATCGTTTGAGACAATATCAATCGGTACTGCTGAATCCAAGACGGAACGCGGTCTTGCGCGCGTACCCACAACAACAAGACTTTCAAGTTGGACAGGCGCATCCGCTTCAGATGCTTCTTCAGAAGCCTCAGCATCACTTGTGGTTTCGGATTCTTCTGCTTCTGCTTCTTCGTGTTGATCAGCTATAACCGTCGTAAACGTGCACAGCAAAACGCCTATAATAATGCTGAACACGAGGACCATCGGCTTAATATGATTGTTGTAAAACATAACTATTCCCCTCATAATTTTGGCGTAAACGCCAGATTTCGCTTACTAGATTTCGCTTACTAATTTCAAGCTGGTGAGAAATGAACATAACTGTTTTTTTTTAAATTAAGGAAGCTAGTTAAAAGACGTAGCGAATCATCTACGCTTCACTTACAAAATGGTACTATTAGTAATTATACTAAATGTGACGCAATTAAGCAAATTATAGCGTAAAAATTGTACTATAGTTTGGACAATTTTTGTAGAATAGGAGACCTTTGGTTTCCTGCTCAGTCTTTTGGAGACCGTTGATTCCTGTTCCATCTTGTGCTTTTTCTACAAGTTCGCCCCTGCTCAAAACTTGCAGAAAAATAGAAACATCCTTGAAAACACGACACAAAACGGGCAGAAACCGTCCAAATTATTGGAAGTTACAATATAACATATTTTATTATTAATCAAATTAAAACTAATTAATGTCTATACACAACTGAAAACATACGATATTTTTTTGCAGAAAACGCAATTTTCAACTATGGCTGCAGAATAAAGAGTCTCAAAAGCCCATAAATTTAGACTTGACATAGAAAATTTGTTGGTATATACTTAAATAATACAGAGGGTCATTTAGTTTTAAGTAAATTATCGGATTGTCTAATTTTTTCAACTATTAAACTCACGTTTAGCAATCATAAAAACATATCATCATGGCAAAGAAAAAGGGGCGCCGCACCACAAATGTGGCACGGAAACGCGAAAAACGGAATCGCGACCGGAAAACCAGACAAAAGCAACTTGCACTTGAGAAGCAACGTAGACTCCCTCATGAAAAATCCGAAGAGGAACATCTACACGCCTGCATCTCACAGAGCCGAGAACTGCTTGATGAACCTGAGTTTGAGGGCGTACATTTCGATCCGATACTGATGCACAAACGGGTGATGGAAGTACTTGAACACGATGAAACGGCGCGTACGGACGCACCCGTGGACATATCGGAGTATCTTCTTGAGTCTGAAGAAGAATCAATTGATCTTAGAAATGTAAATGTAGTAGATGAAGCAGCCATAAATGCGGATCGATCCATCGTAGTGCCAGAAGCAGAAGAGGCAAGCGATCACTTTCGTTTAGAGGTGCTCCCACATCTGGTTACACCAGATTTCATGGAAAAATTAACACACGCCCTGACAGCCTGTGAAATACGTCTCAAGCGGACTGGTAACCGAGAACTCGCGGAAGTCGCTTTCGTTACGCGTTCGCTTTTTGAAGCAGCACCCCCGGAGATACTGGCGTTTCACCCAATGATTCAAACCATCGGTATCGAAACGTTACGCGCACTCGTGGAAGAAATAGACATAATTATTGACGGTCGTGAAGATGTCAAGGAGATTCTTACGGATGTCCTGGCACAAGAAGATTCGGAAACCTCTCAATCTCAACCGCTTTCGGTCTTTTCCAATACCGGCTTAGACGATGCGGTTGAATCTGAACCTGTCGCATCGGTTTCTCTCCATACGGAAGCAATAGCGTCAGAAGAAGTCGTTATTGAAGATAGTTTGCCTACGCCTATAGAGGCAGACAGGGATATGCCTGCACCAGCGGTCCAATCTTCCGAGCCAGCACCGATTGTTCTTCAGGAAACAACTCCATCAGAAATAGCACCGCCTCCACCCACACTGTCCGCTGACGAACTTCCTGCCCGCGCGCTCTATAAAAATTTTAGCGGTTTAGGTATAAAAGATAGCTTTGAAAATTCAACAGATGGCGTATCTGGACAGGATGGGCTTACCAACTACATTTTGGTGAACGAGAACGAAGCACAGATTGAATTTGCTGACGTAGAGAATGAACGGTACATTACAGTTACCGAAGAGAAACTCCAATTACATGCACGCTCAGAAACAGAACTTGCTATCGCAATGGCAGAGGTAGAAGCGCGCTGCACATCGGCAGTCATGTACCTCGCTACAACAGTCCAAGAAAGGGGGTAAAATTATGCCAAGAAGTAAAAGCGGACAGGTCCGGCGGCGGACACAAATCCGTCAACGCCAACTCCGGCGGCTGAAAAGACAGAAAGCGGCATTGAAAGAACTTCTGCAGAATCGCGAAACTCAATAGGCACACCCTGTGTTGCGGCGGGTTTTCATGCCCGCCTATGTCGCTGCTAACGCTCCGTGTCTCGGACTTTCTCGAAATGTACAAACTCCGAAGTTTCCAATCGCACGGAGTCCCGACCACTTTCCTCAACGTATCCCATCCTGAGTAGCGTGATCACCTCATGAGAGGTCGGAATATTGAAAAGTTGGCGGATATGTTCACGATCCGCTGCGCGTTCAAGCGGCGGACTCACAAACTGCACACCGATTTTCAAGGCAGTCGCAGCGAGGAGTATGTTTTGGATCAACATGCCCATGCTCAGCCACATCCACCGAGTTCCGCCTTCACCGGGTGGATACCTTTTACAATTCATTGTCACTAACATGAGGAGTGGTGCCTCGCGTACTTGTGTGGCAATTTCTTTGGCAGGTATTTTACCGGCACCCAAATGCCCCAAAAGCGTGAAAGATTTCGCATTTTTTAACAAACTTTGCAATAACTTGTCAGGCGCGTCCTGAAGTGGTTTCGGTAGTGTAACGTGTTCTTCCAGCAGAACGCCATCGCCGTATTTCTGCCATTCCGCTTCTGTCAGACGCATCCATCGACTGTTGTCATCCAGAAACTTGGCATCCTTGAATTGATCAACGACAGAACGCTCTGTGACATCAGCGAGGGCTATTTTGCCTTCCGCTTCCTGAATGAGCAGAAGTTCCCAAGGTTGGACATTGAAGGGCGAAGGTGTCCATCGCGCAGCCTCAATGAGTTTCTCAAGGTCAGCAGCCTCTATCGCCCGTTTCTGAAATGTTCCGCGATGGCTTCGGCGCTGTGTGATTGCATCAAAAACGTTCATAAATTCGCAAGGCTCCGATGGCGTTCAAAGATTTCTGTGGGTGAAGCAGTGCCAGTCGTACCGATTTTGGTGACAGTAATCGAAGCTACCAGATTCCCCATATAGGCGGCATCAACAGCAGCATCAACGCCAAGACTACAAAGTGTCGCCACAAGCCCTGCCGAAACACTGTCCCCCGCTCCAACAGGATCGGTCTCATCATCAATAGAGATGCCGGGAATGTGGGTGAACTCACTGTTACAATAGACAAGGATACCGTTTTCGCCGAGGGTGACGTACACGGTCTTTTGCGTTATCTCTGCGAGGGCGACGGCACACTGCTTTGCCTCTTGAATGTCAACTTCCTGTCCACTCCATTCTGGCTGAACAGCACGTTTCGCCTCAAACCGGTTCGGTTTAATGATGACGTTTTTATATTCGCCAATCCGCGTACGTGAGTCAGCAAAAAAGATAATATCAGGAAACGCCGATGCTAATTCACACAATTCCGCTCTCACGTGGTTGGTGACAACCCCTAAGTTCTCAAGTGGCATCTGATCCCCAACGATGATACCGTCAACAAGTGGCATACACGCTTGGAGTGCGTCAATCACCGACGCTTCAACTTCCGTCGCCATTGGGGATTGGTTCTCAATATCGAACCGCGGTCCCTCGGTTTCGACACCTTCATAGCCGCGGTGCATCGGTTTAAGATAGGTAGGTGTCACCCAATTTGGCACTTGTATCATAAAATCCGTCAGGCATCCACTCGTCTGTAGACAATTGAGCAGTGTCCGTCCAAATCCATCTTCGCCGATAACGCCTAACGCATAGACAGCACCTACACCCAACGCCTTGAGATTATTCGTGACGGTCCCTGCTGCGCCAGGGCTATAGCGTTGTTCAACGACGGGATTCGTATGCCACGGCGTTTCTAATGACAGCGTCGAGCGGGTCTTGTCAATGTCCCAGTAGGCATCGAGATAAAAGTCGCCAATGACAAGGATTCGCTGGTCGCGAAAATGATTGAGAATTGTTTTTAGGCGCGCTTCGCTAATCAACGTGTTCCCCCGATGTCTCACAATCCACCGATGATAGACATTCATTATAGCATACACACCTTTTTACAGAACAGTGTGTAAGTTTTTGGCAGAGCTATTCAATTTTTGGTTTCTTATCGATTTTAGAGGAACAGTCGTGACCAGGAGCACACTCCTAAGCAATATTAACACGACTTACGCAAGGCGCAATAAATTGCGCGACTACGAACTGGACTCCTTTTGAGAGACACGCGTACTTCCAAAATATCTGTTTGTAGTCCGGCGATTTATCGCCCTTCTGCGTAAGTCCTACATTAAATAAATCAATACCTTCACCAAAAATAGACGGTTCTTCATAACTATAAAACACAACGGCTCATGTAAAAAGTATGTGCTATTGTTTTTAATGAAAGCAGTGGCCACGCGGGTTTTACTTTTCATTTGCACAAAGTCTTTACATGAGCCAACACAACCTAACAGGTTATGCTACAACGTACAACCATAGGTGTCAACTTAGGGATTTTTAATAGGAATTACTACTTCCCTACTTTTGATAGTTCTTCTAGGATTTGATTCTTAAATTCCTCATTTCCAACATCTTCTGCCAAATTTAATGCCTCCCGTAAATCCAGTTTTCCTTCCGTAGTACGATCCAACATAATTTTCGCTTTTCCGCGGTTGTAGTAGGCATTTGCATCTCTTGAATCTATGTGGATTGCTTCATCGAAATCAGAGATGGCATTTTCAGGGTGCCCCAATTCGCGTTTTGCAATACCGCGATTACAGTAGGTTATTGAGAGATACGCACCTATACGGATTAACTCGTCAAAGTCAGAAATGGCATCAAAATATCGCTCTAGATTGAGTTTCGCAATGCCGCGATTGCCATAGGCCCTAGCATCTCTTGAATCTATGCGGATCACTTCGTCAAAATCAGAGATGGCATCTTCAAAATTTCCTATTTTGTTATTCGCTGTTCCTCGATAATTATAGGCTATTTGAAAATTTGGATCTATGCGGATCGCCTCACTAAAGTCAGGTATAGCATCTCCAAAGTGTCCCAATGCTGTTTTTGCAACACCGCGATCACAATAAGCCTTTGCAAATTCTTGATTAATCTGGATTGCCTTGTCAAAGTCAGAGATGGCATCAAAGTGTTGTTTCAGAGAACCTTTAGCTTTTCCTCGATTGTGGTACGCTTCTGCAAGATGGGGGTTTAGTTCCAATGCTTTATCATATTCCGTAATAGCATCTTCATAATGGCCTTCATTCAAAAATTTATCGCCTTTATGGAGGTAGGCTTCAGCAGATACCCCTTCCTCCAATGGATTGTGAGTGTCTTGCATTAGGATTGACCTCCTGCTGGCTGGTAATCAGATTGTGCATCATCTGAGTAACTTTGCCCGCCAGTAGATTCCTGCTGTGATTGATTCCTTTCGATTTTCTCCTTGCTCCTGCTCTCTCGCTGGTCCATGTTGGGCAATATTTTCTTGACGTAATGGTTTAGTAAATGCCCAACAAAACCTAAAAACGCTACAAACAACCCAGCTGCTATACCGATGATCCACTTTATTGTAACTACTTCGCTCTTTACTCCATTCATGCTGGCGGTAAGTTCATCCTTTGTTCCAGTTATGCTGGTAGTAAGTTCATCTTTTGTTCCAGTTATCTTTTGGTCAAGAGTCTCCTTCGCGCCATCTATTTTAGCATTAAGAGTATCCTTCACTCCATCTATTTTAGCATCAAGCCGCCCCTCCATTCCTTTCAATTCTGCTTTAAGTACCTCTACATTCTGGCCGAACGCAGCAGAGAGAATAAAAAGGACTAAGAAAATTTGGAGTAACATAACCCGTCTATTTAGCATTGCAGATCTCCTACACTTTGGTTTTACCAGAAAAAAATAATGCATACATTAGCATTTTAGTTTATAGGTTAAATTATTTTAGCATATCATTGAAAAAAAATACAGAAAAAGTGGAAGGTGAAAGGTCTCCGACCCATCAATTTGCAATATCTGTCTTGATGTGGTAAAATATAAGGAGTTCAAAAATTCATTACACTAATATCTGGAGAAAATTCATGTATAAAATCGGTCTCATCCCTGGCGATGGAATCGGCCCCGAAGTGACGCGCGAAGCGATGAAGGTCTTCGGGGCAGCAGCGGCACATGCAGGCATTCAATACGAAACAGTCGAATACGATATTGGCGGTGACCGGTATCTCGCAACCGGTGAAGTGTTACCGGATTCGGTATTAGAAGAACTCCGAGGGCTTGATGCGATCTACCTCGGTGCGATTGGACACCCCGACGTTAAACCCGGCATTTTAGAGAAAGGTATCCTGCTAAAAGTCCGGTTTGAACTTGATCTCTACATCAACTTACGGCCTGTCAAACTCTATCCGGGTGTACCGACCCCTGTGAAAGACAAAGGTCCCGAAGAAATTGATTTTATTATTGTTCGCGAAAACACCGAAGGCTTATACGCTGGTATCGGTGGTTTCTTGAAACGCGGTACACGTGATGAAGTCGCTATTCAAGAGATGATCAACACCTATAAAGGTGTGGAACGTTGTGTCCGTTATGCTTACGAACTCACGCAAAAGCGGAACAAGGAAAATACCTTGACGCTCTGCGATAAAGCAAACGTCCTGACCTACGCCCACGATCTCTGGCGGCGTGTCTTTGACGAGGTCGGTGAAGACTATCCGGACATCAAAAAAGAATACGCATTCGTCGATGCGACAACAATGTGGATGGTGAAAAATCCAGAGTGGTTCGATGTCGTTGTGACCTGTAATATGTTCGGTGACATTATCACCGATCTCGGAGCGATGATTCAAGGCGGTATGGGAGTCGCAGCATCGGGCAATTTGAATCCTGAAAGCGTCGCTATGTTTGAGCCGATTCATGGGTCGGCCCCACGCTATACTGGCAAAAATCAGATTAATCCGATAGCAGCGATCGGTGCAGCAGGAATGATGCTCGATCACCTCGGTCATGCAGAGGCGGCAGCAAAAGTGGAAACGTCTATCAGCGATCTACTCGCAAGCGGGAAAATTAAAGATCTCGGTGCCGGACGCATGGGTTATACGACTGAAGAGGTCGGCGATCTCATTGCTGAAGGGTTATGATAGCCCCATTCTGATAGAATATACTGATAGGAAACATTTGGAGCGTTGCAATCTCAGGCGAGACGTGCTGTGAAGTTAATTCGGTCTGAGTAGCGGTTCCATCGGTTGAAGGTGTACATATCGTAAGCACTCAAGGGTTTGTAGCCAGCCGCTTTGAGTAGGTCATTAACAGTAGACACTTCAAAGATCCGCTGCTGGTGTACCTCCTCATAGCGTCGAAACAATTCGCCTTCACGAATAAAAAAAGTCAACAGCGTCCGGCACATCTTGGAGTGGTGGAGGTAGTTATTTTTCCAGATGTAGGTATAATCCTCATGGTTTGCGGCGAAGGTTTTGTTGTGAAAATGCTCAACGATATTTCGTTCCGTTGTCACATCGAAGATAAATAATCCGTCGGGTTCGAGATGCTCAGCAACACATTTGAAGACGTTGCTTAACTCGGTTTCATCGTAAGCATAGTTAATGCTATCATAGGTGCAGAGAACTGCATCAAACCGCTGGTTTAACTGGAAATCTTGCATATCACCGTCATGCAATTCGATCTCCAGTTCGTGCGCTGCTACCTTCTGCTTGGCGATGTCTAACATACCGATTGCGCGGTCCACGCCAGTCATCTCATAGCCTTTTAATGCGAGTTGTATCGTCAAGGCACACGTGCCGCATGCTAAATCGAGGACCCGGTGCGGTTTACAATCATATTTTTCAAAAAGTGACTCAATGTAGTGTGTCCAGCGCGTATAATTGACGTTTGTCATCATCCGATCATAAGCGTAGGCAAATTTTTCATAAGGGGAAGTCAGATGTATTTGCATTGTCTAAGTGTCGCTTGCACATTGATAATGCAAGTCACTCGGTCCCTCCTTTAACCCCGACGGAGGCATTCATCATTCGTAGGAGCGTGTTAATTTCATCAGCGTTCCAAACTTGATCGGCGTTTGCTGCAATCGCATATCTGCCAACGGCTTGAATCTTGCGGAGGCTGATTTTCCCGGTGAGGAAGCTAAATGGGAGCTGCATGCCAGCGGTTTTGACCCGATCAAACGTGGTTTCGATGTCTTCCCGTTCCACGCCTTCAGGTGCCTGTTGAATGAGTGTGTCCTTCACCATATCCACACCAAAACCGAATAACTCTTTGATGATAAACCATTGCAAAACTGCAAAGCATACTGTAAAGATTAAAAGGACGGTCAAACCTTTGATGATGTGCCGCCGCCACTTTCCGTTCTGGACGTTCATGTTCAATTCCCCTCCGGGTCGGATTCCATATTTACCCTTATATTACCAGTTTACACAGCCATTGTCAATTAGATTTTGCCAACATCAGCGAGGTTAGCATCTCACCAGCGAAACAAACGGGTGAAAAGAAAATGAAAATAGGTATTGTAGGCAGACCCCAAGTCGGAAAAACGACAGTATTCAACACTTTAGCGCAATCCAATGCCGAAGTTGGAGGCTACACGAGCCGCGGACACATAAACCTCAGCACTGCGAATATTCCAGACGAGCGTTTGGCGCGTTTGGCAGAGACCTTTGAATCCCCAAAAAGGACACCGGCGACAATTGATTATGTAGATGTCGCTGGGGTCACCAAATCGGACGTAGAACAGGCGGAATTAGATTCCGGCATGCTTGGGGAACTCCGCACTGTTGATGCGCTTGCGCATGTCGTGAGGCTTTTTGAAGATGAATCGGTGCCACACGTTGATGGTAGCGTTGACGGAGAACGCGATATTGAAAGTGTCTCGCTTGAGTTCGTATTGGCAGATCTTCAAATCGTTGAAGGTAGACTGAGCCGGCTCCGTAAGCAATTTCAGAACCAAAAACTACCTGAACAGCAAAACGAGATTCGGCTTTTAGAAGCGTGTCAGCAGACTTTGGAAAGCGGGAAACCGCTTCGTGCGCTTGACCTATCTATCAATGAAGAAAAGTTGATACGCGGCTACGGGTTTTTGACGCAGAAACCGTTGTTACTGGTCTGCAATATCGGTGAAACGCAATTGGCCGCGGTGGATGAAATTCTCAAACCCTTCGCTAAATACGAAGCAGAGCCGCAAACAGCAGTTATTGTCCTCGCTGCACAGTTAGAAATGGAACTGTCCCAACTCGATGAAACGGATACCGAGATTTTTATGGCGGAAATGGGGTTACACGAATCCGCTTTAGAACGGTTCATTCAGACCTCATATCAGTTATTGGGGTTACTCACATTCTTTACGACTGGCCCAGTCGAGACACGGGCATGGACGCTGCAGGCGGGCCAAACTGCTGTTGATGCAGCGGGTCGTGTCCATACCGACTTTGCGGATGCTTTTATCCGTTCAGAGACCATCAACTGGGAAGATTTAGTAACTTGTGGCAGTTACCCCGAAGCGCGAAGCAAAGGTTTACTGCAAGCCGAAGGCAAAACGTATCAGGTCCAAGAGGGTGATGTCCTACTTATTCTGGCGAACCCGACTCATTAAACATCTCATCTCGCAAATCCGCGATTGCGTCCATCATCTGATTGCCCATCAGCTGATACTTTTCACGCCTTGTCTCAAATTCCCCGGTGATAAGTTCAAGGGGTTCCCCAAAAACGACATTTAATTTCGATCGGCGGAGGTGTTTGCTGTTGCGCGGCAATATCCGTTCCGCGCCGCTATGAAACACTGGAATCGTCGGTACACCGGCTCGGTCTGCGATAAAACATGCGCCATCATGTGCCTTACCTAAGGTGCCATCAACGCTACGGGTCCCTTCTGGAAACATCAGCACAGCGTTGCCCTCTTGCAAAAGTGAGATCGTTTTTCGCAATGCGCCTAAGTCCGGTGCGCCTCGATTGACAGGGTAGGCATTATAAAGTGAAATGAGTTTCCCTAATCCCGGGATGTCGAATGCGTTACTTCGTGCCATGAAATGAATTTCGCGACTCGCGGCGGACCCAACAATCACAGGGTCAAGGAAACTGACGTGATTTGACACGAATAGCACCCCACCTTCCGTGGGGATGTGGTGAACACCGCGCGCCTCAAGTCGCCCGACGATTTTACAAAATATGTTTGTGAGTCGATGTCCCCATCGGTAGATCGGATGGGGTGTCCAGAATTGATTATTGGTATACCACATAATTTTACTTTTTTGAGATGCTTTTGCCTTCAGACACTCGCGCGATAATAAAATCAACCACTTCATTAATCGTTTTATCAGTTGTATCAACGACAATTGCGTCGTCAGCAGTCCGGAGCGGACTGTGTGCTCGCGTTTTATCCTTCTCATCACGGGCACTAATCTCCGCTTCAACCGCTGCCAAAGTTATCTCTACGTTTTGTCTTCGAAACTCAGCGAGCCTCCGCTTGGCACGTTCTGTCACAGAAGCATCAAGGTAAAACTTAAACTCGGCGTTTGGAAAAACAATAGTTGTTAAATCTCTGCCTTCAGCGATGAGACTGCCCTCGCTACCGATGCGCTGTTGATGCCCGACAATTTCATGGCGAATCTCTGGTATTTTCGCAACATCTGCGACGCGCCTATTGACTGCTGGCGTGCGAATCTGGTGAGATATATCTTCGGCATTGAGCAAAATCGTTTTACCGTTATCCTCAAATTCAATGTGGCACGCTTTTACCTGCTCAAGCAGTTCAGGACTCTCCGCTGCAAGTTTACCGCGTATGGCTAATAGAGTCACTGCTCGGTACATAGCCCCGGAATCGAGGTAAAGGAGTCCGAGTTTTTCTGCGATGCGTCGTGCGACGGTGCTTTTCCCAGACCCGGCAGGTCCGTCTATCGCAATCGTTACCTGAGATCCAATCTTTTTCATGCGCCTCCCAATTTTTCTCTCTGCTTTTTGACTGTCGCTTGTGCTTTTAGAAGTAAGCGTTCAATCTCAACAAGGTTATCCGTCTGAAGCAAGGTTTTAAATTCTGTTAAGTTGTCAATGATGTCGTCAATCAACGATAAAAGGACATCACTATTCTGTGTGAAAATGCCGGTCCACAAGTCCGGTGACCCCGCGGCGATGCGGGTAGAATCCCGAAAACCGGTCGCTGTAAAATCCAGTGCCTGACCGTTTTCGGCTTCCACATTCGCAACCGTATTGGTGAGAATGCTCGCGATTAGATGCGGGAGATGGCTTGCGGCACCGACGAGGAGATCATGGGTTTTCGGGGCCAGGAGATGCGGCACGGCTCCAACAAATTCCCATAGGCTTTTAATGAGTGCTAAGGCATCTGCGTCGGTATTTTCGGTCGGTGTTAAAATACAGGTTGCTTTTTCAAAAAGCGTTGCACGTGCAGCGCCGACACCGGTTTCATGAGAACCCGCCATCGGGTGTCCGCCAATAAAAGAGAGGGCATCCGCCCTCTGTTCCTGTAGTTGTGCCTCAATCGTATCCACCAGTGCTGACTTCGTGCTACCGACATCGGTGAGGACAATCCGCTGGTGGCGTGTGTCAACAGACGCAATGATCTGTTGTACAAACATCGGAACGAACGCAACAGGCGTACACAGCACGACGAGGTCCGTTTCTCGGAGCCCTTCGGCTAACTCTGTTGTTATGACATCAACGGCATCGTGCTCAAGTGCGTTCTCAAGTCTACCGATGTTGCGTCCTAATCCGACGCGTTGTCCGTGAAATCCGTTCTTTTTCAACGCGAGTCCAAGGGAACCCCCGATTAATCCGACACCCCATATTGTAATTCGGCGAAGTTGTTGTATCTGTTCCATAGCAAATCTCGGAAGCCCTCAATCTCCAAACATATCGTGTTACATCTCATCAATAGATGTCTCTCATATTTTACGGGAATCCGCCAATCTTTGTCAAGCGAAAAGACTGGGCTATTCTCACGTTTTCACCAAATAAATCGATACATCGGCATTTCTAAGAAGATACCGAGGAGTCCCCAGACACTTCCGACAAGGAATTCGCCTAAGATCAGCCCCAGAAAGAACGGAGCGACACGCCGGTAAGTCCGTACACCGCCGAAACGTAGAATCGCCAATTTGATGAAATAACTGATAAAGACCGAAAACCAGAAGAAGTTCACTGCCCAGGTCCCGGAGATTGCATATCCAATCGGATACAGGGGCCACCAGAAAAATCGGAGTCGCACCAAAGTGAGACAGAACGCAAACAGCAGCCCAAAAACCATAGCAATCAACGATGGCACGTTCACAGGCATCGGATTCGTCAACCAACTCTGTGTGCGATTGAACACAGAACCTGACCAGACTTCAACCGCCCCATGCTCATAACCGATATGAAGCGCGCCCCAAAAAGCAGCAAACGGACTCAACACCATAGCAAGGAGCATGGCAATAGCCATCCGTCGCGAAGCGCTGCGCGAGCGTTCCGCCAATTTCAAGCCCTCTAATTGATGCGGCATGGTATTGCCTCGGTAGGCGCGATTGAAACAGAATACAAGCGAAAAGAGTGCCAGATTCTGCCCGCCAAGTCGGCGCATCCCGAACATTTTGGGAAGTAGCACATCAGGTCCCATGGAGCGTAGATCGTGAATCGGTGGTCCCAATTCGGCGCGGACGCGGGTAATGACCGTCACCGTTATCAGGTGGATCGCAAGGACAAGAACTGCTACCCAGAGAGACATCCCTGCGACCCACCAAAAACCGGTCAGTAGCAGAAATCCGCTGATCAATCCTAACACCGCAGCGCGATAGGACATCGGCTCGTTTGGTCGTACTTTTCCGTTCGCGCGCCACGCTTGCCTGAGAACATCACGCAGGTGGTGCCGTGCGCTCCACAACGCCATCAATAAGACACCGACACACACTCCAAACGACTGGTCAAAAATAAAGGGGAACCCCGGAATCCGTTGTAAACCAGCAATGCTGCCGAAGATCATCTCAAACTTCCAGAAGATGTAGAAAAACCAGAATGTGAAAGAGAGATCCAGCGGGATAAAGTACGCCATCCCGATAGCGAAGGGGAAAAGGACTATTGGTGTCCAGCCAATCGCATTCCACGGCTTCGTTGTAAAAAGCGGACGCAGATCGTAGAATTCGCCGCCGAGTCCGGGAAAATTGGGAAATAGAAAATGTAAGCCATTAATAACGTCTATCCCACCCGCGAGGACAATACCTATCCACAGTGGCTTTGCGCGGAAGAACTGTGCTGTTGTCATCTGATACGGCAACTCAATAATCGGATAACTGAGCCGTTCAACTTCAATCCACTGCTTCTGCAGAATCACGTTGATACAAAACGTCGTGAAAAGCAGTACAACGATAAACCCACTCCACGCCAGCACGGGTTGCCACCATAACAGGAGGTGGGGCCGCAGATAGAGACTTGATTCGCCTGTAAAATAGACGGTCAACTTATTTTTATCTGTCAAGGCGAGCCAGTCTGGGAGATAACGGTGAAAGAGTGTGCGCCACTCATTTTCTTCTGTTGCCAACCAGCCGACCGTGGCGATATTCGTAATGATAACCTCAAATAGGTCGTGTCCACAAATGGCGGAGGCTACGGATAGCATTGTGTAAAGGGTCAGCAACTCGCCTTGGGTGAGTGCAGCGCGCGGTGCGAACCGGTACAGCAGTGTGTTGAGGGCTATCAGCACAACGAGTGCGAAAATCGTGTTGAAAAAGAGCGACATGGTTGTCGGGAACCCTTGATCCCACCGTAGCGATGCGAAGACCCAATAGTTATTGAAGGGAATCAGCGCGAGTCCGAGCCAAATAATCCGCCAACGGATTTTCCGGTGAGACGGAGGCGTAGAAAGGGTAGGCGAGTGTTGCAGCATGGATAATCCCAGTCAGGATGTGTGGTCAGAACGCATGTGGTTTGCCTATAAATTCGCTGTGCTATTATACCTCAGACTTGAAACGTACTCAAGAATTTTGCTTGACGCATTAAGGCATATCTGCTAAAATAACACTAAAATTAAAAGCATCTGATATTCCTTTAGCAAGACAAAATGAACGCTATAAAAGAAGCACATTACAACCTCGGCATCGCCTATCTGGAGGCGGGACAATACAGTCATGCTGTTCCTGAATTCGAGGCAGCCGTAAAACTGGATCCGAATTTTATAGGGGCACACTCTGCGCTGTGTCGTGCGTACCTCGAACAGAATGAACTCGAAAGTGCAGGCACAGCGGTCGCAGCGGCATTAAAACTTGATGCCAATTATCAACCGGCGTTGCTGCTGTACGGCACCCTTATAGAAGCATACCATGACAGAGGCAAAGCACATTTAGCTGACAGACAATACACGGAAGCCGTCGCAGCATTCCAGAAAGCCATAACGCTTGACGCAGATTTAGGTGATAACTCACAGGTCGATCATCCCGAAAACACACATATCTATGTCCATCTGGGTGCTGCCTACATTGGCATGAAGGCTTATCAGAAGGCGATTGAGGCGTTAGAACACGCGATTGCACAAGATGCCGATCTCGTTGATGCCCACTATCATCTCGGCTACGCTTACGTAGAGCAGGGAACGTACGATCAAGCGATCCCGCACCTTGAACGCGTTATTACCATTGCTCCACATCTCAAGCGTGCCCACTATCATCTTGCCCGCGCCTACAAAGCATTGGGAGATCTGGAAGCAGCGACAAATGCTATCACAGAGGCTTTAAGGCTTGATGCAAGCTACCAACCTGCCTACGAACTTGCAAACATAATGAAACAGGCACCCTTTATCAAAACGAAATAACGCCTGCAGTCTAAAAGCAGCACCCAGCCAGTAATCTTATCACCTCACGTAAACAGAAATAGGTTAGCTATCGTTCAAAACAGTTGTCTTGCAAAATTAACTGTGCTTTGCCCCTAAACTGAATCTTCTTGGAACACACCTATCCGATACCACAATCTAATGGAGTATAACTATGAACATACGCATGGCTGAAAAGTATTATGCCAAAAGGCACAGGAACATGGCACTTTTCTTTTCTCTGATAGTGCATGTGATTGCAATTATTCTGACTGCGGTATTGGTACTAAAACCCAAAATAGAACAGATGATGGAAAATAGTATCGCTGTGGAGTTCGTCGAACCGCAGCAGCATCAGCGGACACAAATTCCAAAAAAGATCGTCCGGATAGCGAAACGGAAGCAGACGACAGCAGCACCCTCTATTAGCAGTGCAGCAGCGAAACTCCCGACGGCAGCAAGGTCCGCAGTCCCACAGATTACGGATACACCGAACTTGGAGGCTCCTCCACTCCCTACAGCGGCCGATCTTATCCCTTCGCCAGAAACGATCCTTTTACCAACCGATGTAAACTCACCTACAATAGAGAGAGGCAGCGGAGAAATCGAGGGTGGCGATGCAGTCCTCGGTTCAGGAAATAGTGGTAAAATCGTGAGACAACAAAGTGGCGGCTCTGGTGCAAGTCTCGGCAACTTAACGCAATCCGGTGGCGGGGGCCAAGATGGATTGGGGGAAGGGATCCCAGAAACGCTTGGTGGTTACAGAGATGAGATTGGTGACAAACTCGGCAGCATTATTGATGAAGAGGACGGCATCGTGCGTGGACATATTCGGCTGATACGCCTAAAGCATCAAATGAGCGACTGGTGGCAGGACCCAACAGCGATTCCGTCCCTAATAAAATGGTTACGTGAGCATACGCCCTCAATTACAGCTGATATGAAGTACGCGGGTGGCGCGTTGCTACTAACAGACGACCGCATCCTGGATGCACCCCTCGTGATCATGACAGGACACGATCAAACGATGTCGGCATCCTACCAACGGTTAGCTGACCGCAATTCACAGGCATCAGGGTTCACGGATGCGGAGCGCGCAGCCCTTCGCAAATATATTCTCGATTATAACGGTATGCTGTTTTTTGACTACTGCGGGAACGGCGGTAACGAAAAATCGTTCGCCAATCTCGTAGAAACCGAGTTACGCACGATATTCCCCGAGTATCCGATGAAAACTCTGGATAATATACGGCATGAGATTTTTCAATCCTATTTCAAACTAAAAAAGACACCTGTCGGAGGTTCAACGTTCTGGGGAACAGGGTACAAGGGCGGGAACGTAAAATGGCGACATATCCGGGGGATCTTGGTGCCGGGACGGTTGGGCAAGCCTCGTTTGGCAGTCGTATTTTGCCCGCTTGATTACTTGTGCAGTATGGAGACCGCAGAGGTTGATAGCCGCGCACCACTTGCATCCAGACGTTCCTCGGATGTCTACCGGTTCATGACGAATATGTTTATCTATCAGATGCGACAGAGAGCAGAGAACAAATAACGAAAAAATAGGGCGCGTTTGATGAGGATTAAAAAATTAGTTCGGTAATTTATTGGGGATGTTCGGTGCGGTTAGGAAACCGCACCTACCGGCCCCCCTTCCCAGTAACGGGTGGGGACCCCGGGGCGAATTAGAATTATCGACCCACATTACTCTTTAATCACAAAGAATTTTTCCTCTTTTATCCGTTCTTCAGGGAAACGTGCGCGCGCCCAGATTGCTTTGGCATTCTCAATCATTTGCGGATGTCCACACGCATAGACGACAGCGTTGGTATGGTCAAATCCGAGTTGATCGCCGTACTTTCGGATGACATCTTCGGCACGTCCGCTTTCGCCTTGCCAGTCAGGATCCTCCCAGGGACGACTCACTGTCGGCACAAATGTGAACCACTCCTCCTGCGCTGCGAGTTCATTGAGTTCATCCATATAATACCCCAGTTCCCACGAACGGCTTGCACCGACAATAGCTATGATCTGATGTGGACTTGTTTTGCCCTGTTCCTGCTCAATTTTTTGCGTCCGTGCGATGCTAATATAGGGTGCGGCTCCGGTCACAGTTCCTGCCATGACGTGGCGCGTCATCCCGCTCTCTGTGTCCAATACAAACTTACCGACGAGACGCTCGCGGATAAACACGGTGTCGCCCAACTCCAATGCCCAAAATAGAGGGGTGGTTGCGCCTTCTGGCACTAATTCCACGAAAACCTCCATAAAAGGTTCGTGTGGGGAGGAGACTATCGAATATGGACGTTGGACGATCTTTCCGTCAACCTCAAAACCGATAGTCGCGTATTGTCCCGGTATAAACGGTAACTGCTTATCAACACGGAATTTGAACGCGGCTAAATCTTCAGAGAAGTCCTCACGTTCAATGAGTTCACCTTTACAATATTGCGTTCTGGCGCGTCTTCTTTGCATAATCGTTCCCTTCAAAAATAGAAAATAGTAAAATTTTCGATTGGCTTTTCACATATTATACGGAAAACAAAAACCTATATCAAGTTTTTTTATCAGCAATCAGCAATTAGCAGTCGGGTGTTAGCAATCAGGAAGGAGATATCGCGAATAGGAGGTCGCTCCTACAGTTGTTGACGGGGTGCTTGCAATTCTGGTGGCTTTGTGATAAATTACAACAGTAGCAGTGAATGCGATTTGCCCCTTTTGGTGCAATTGTGTACAAAGTCTGCCCGATTTTGTGCAGCTTCTCTGGGTATCGTGCTAAAAGTCAGTTGTCAGGTATTATTCAGATAGGCACGGATTTTGCTCATCAATATGATATAGATTCTCCAGAGATGAAATCTCTCGAAAAAAGGAACCCGAACTTATGAAAAAGACAAAACTTCTCTATATTGTGTGTCTCTTAATTCCGTGTCTACTGCTATCAAGCAGCTTCGCACAAGAATATGCAGCACAATGGCATTTACCGGAAGGTGCGAAAGCACGTCTGGGCAGAGGTAAATTAAACAACATCATATTTTCACCGGACGGCACGCGAGTAGCAGTGCCAACGTCCATCGGCATCTGGGTCTATGACGCGCATACTACCGAAGCCGTCTCGCTGTTCAGCGGGATACAGACTGGCGAAATGGAAAAGTTTCTGCCGACGAGACCCCCGGAGGCACTAACCTTCTCCGCTGATGCATTAATTATCGCCAGTGCCCACGGGAGCACGGTTTACGTCTGGGATACTGCAACAGGTACCGCGTTTGCAATGCTGGACGAACATCCCGACGTAATTAAAGGAATTGCCCTTTCACCCGACAGGACGAAACTCGCCACCGCGGCAGGAGACTGGACGGTACGTTTATGGGATGTTGGCACGGGTAAATATATCAACAGTCTGACGGGACATCCTGGCGCAGTCAATGCAGTCGCATTTTCGCCAGACGGCAAAATCCTTGCGAGTGCGGGGATCGCCCTGCGACTCTGGAATGCCGACACCGGCGAATTACTTCATGCAGATGACACGGATTTGGGATCCGTCACACAACTTGTCTTTTCGCCAGATGGCAAAACACTTGCGAGTGGTGGCGGATTGGATCGCAGGGTACATCTGTGGGACGTAGAAACCGGGACACTCCAGAAAACACTCAAAGGACTTGCGAACCGAATTCGTGAAATAGTGTTTTCGCCAGATGGTAAAACACTTGTCACTGTGAGTTCGGGGAGTATGCGGATATGGGATGTTCGCACTGGCACTGAACAGAAAAGTCTACCTACACCGCCAGATAAACACCCTCAACTCGTAGCGCCTATCCTAAAACTCAAAGAACTTAATAAGGCGTATCTGCCAAATCGTCGGGACGATGTTTACTCAGCGAGATTTTCTAAAGGCGGTAAACAACTCGTCAGTGCAAGCAGCGACGGCACCCTTCATGTCTGGGACGTTGAAAGCGGTCTCTATCAGCAATCTTTAGTTCTCGGAGCACACACCGATTCAGTCAGCGTTCTTGCCTTTTCCGAAGATAGCAAATACCTCGCCAGTGGCGATAGGTTTGAAGAAAGGATACGCGTCTGGAATGTAGAAAACGCCACCCAACACGCGATCCTTACACCCGGACAAGGTGATATCCTTACCCCTATTCGCCAACTAACAATCTCTCCGGGCATTAAAAAACTTGCTGGCGGTGGTCTTCGGGGTACAATTCAGGTCTGGGACGCTACAACTTTACAGCAGCTGTCTGCTATGCCAACAGAGCGCATGGTACGTTTGTTGCCATTGGTATTTTCACCAGACGGAAAATTCCTCGCTGGTAGAGGTGGCGAAATCCTTACCACAAATAAGATAGAGCTCTGGCAAACGGACTTCGGTGACCATCTGTTTACCCTTGAAGGTCACATAGGTGCTGTGAGTGAATACATATTCTCTCCAGACAGTAAGATCCTCGCCAGTGGCGGCGAAGATGCAGCTATTATCTTATGGGATGTCAAGACCGGCAACCAACTTGCCAATCTCACAGGACATACAAAATCTATTAGGGCATTAACTTTTTCGCCAGACGGCAAAACACTCGCAAGTGGAGCCACGGACGAGCTCCGACTCTGGGATGTCAACACAGGTACCCCGATCAGTAACCCTGATGTCGCCCTGAATGTTGAGGCGTTAGCCTTTTCTCCAGACGGCAAAACACTCGCTAGTGTGAGCGGCAGTATGATCCTCCTTTGGAAGTTAGAGACAACTTTTCAACCACACTCTATGCTTAGGGGGCATCAAGGCATCATTTATGTGTTGATGTTTTCGCCAGATGGCAAAACACTCGCTAGTGGGAGTAATGATGGGACTGTCCTTCTTTGGGATATGGCACGGTAGAGATGACTCCCTGATAAAATGAACAAAAAAGGAGATGCGATTAATGAGAAAGACGGGACTGTTTTTCATAGGCCTCCTGTTGATTGTTGAACTTTTCTCAAATGGAAGCTTTGCCCAAGAATATGCGCGTTGGTATTTACCCGAAGGTGCGAAAGCTCGTCTTGGAAAAGGCACACTAAGTGATGTGAAATTCTCACCCGATGGCACCCAATTGGCAGTCGCAACAAGTATCGGTGTTTGGGTGTATGACGCGCGCACCGGTGCGGAAATTGCCTTACTCAACAAACACCCTAAAAACGTCAGAACCGTAGCCTTCTCACCGGATGGTAAAATACTTGCTACTGGCGGTCGGTCCCGGGACGGCGCAATTCAATTATGGGACACCACCATTGGCACACATCTATCCACCATGGCGAAAGGTACAGGTTCAGTTGAAATGTTAGCATTTTCGGAAGACGGTAAAACACTTGCCAGCGTGGGTTGGGACAGGGGGATCCTGTTCTATGTATGGGATATTGACACAGGGCATGAGGTTTCACACTTTGTAGGACAACAAGATTCAATCAATGAACTGGCATTGGCAGTGTCCCCTAATCTCCGTTTCGTTGCAAGTGCAAGTAGAAACAGAATGTTTATCTGGGATACACAGACGGAAACCTTGAAACATACTATAGAAGGAGACGAAGATCTCGCTTGGGCTTTAGCGTTCTCGCCCGATAGCAAAACACTTATCGGTGGATTTACGACAATCCGATTATGGGATGTAAAAACCGGCAGCCAAATGTCCAGACTCGATGGACACACCCGTAAAGTTGATGCCCTCACTTTTTCACCAGATGGAAAAACCTTAGCGAGCGGTGATTCGAGTGGCGATATCCGACTCTGGAACATCGCTGCTGGCGGCGATCAACTGACGCTGCCACGTCTGCTGGGCTCCATTCGGGGTAAACGGTTATCTGACAGCCGTACCCTCACCGAACACAAACGCCCTATTGAAGCTTTAGCTTTCACTGCAGACGGAACAACTTTGGTCAGTGCAAGCCGTGATAGCACAATCAGGTTATGGAATGTTGACACCGGAAAATCGCACTTAATGACAGAAGGGCACATTGAAGCGATCAAATCCCTCGGTTTTCTTGAAGACGGCAAAACACTTGCGAGTGGCAGCTTCGACTGCACACTGCAATTATGGAACACTGAGTCCGAAGATCAGCAACTAATTCCTGTCAAATACCGGTGGTTTGCCTTCGGTTTCGCTTTCTCTCAAGATGGCAAAACGGTAGCAATCGGGAGTGTTGGAAAGAATATAAGGTTGTGGAATGTAGATACGAAAGACTTTTTCGCGACTTTCAAAACAGCACATAAAGGGTTTATTGATGCGCTGGCATTCTCCCCAGACGATAAAACTCTTGCCAGTGGGAGTCGCGGTGGTACAATCGAATTATGGGATGTGCCGAACCAACGGCGTATGGCTATACTCCAAGGCCATACGGACGAAATTAGGGCGTTGACATTCTCACCGGATGGGAAAACCGTTGCGACTGCAGCGAAAGGTGAGGCAATTATTGTCCTATGGGATACTATAGACATTGGACGTAAAAAGGTTCTACTGGGGGAACACACCACTGAAATTGGCGCATTGACATTCTCACCGGATGGTAGAACAATTGTCAGTGGTCATAGAGACGGCGGCATTTATTCATGGGATGTCACAACCGGCAAACACCTCTCAACTTTCATAGGGCACGCCGGTAGCGTTACTGCATTGACGTTCTCACCAGATGGAAAAACGATCGCAAACGGCAGTACGAATGGTTCTATACGGTTATGGGACGCAAGCGCATATACGCTGATACGGGACCCACTCATAGGACACGTCGGTCCTGTCAATGAACTCACATTTTCACCTGACAGCGACACGCTTTCCAGCGGCGGTTCCGATGGCACAATCCTTGTCTGGGATCTGAAGAACATCATGGAGAAAAATAGATAAAGGCTCGACTCACACTCGTAAAATGTCTTTCACAAAACGGAGATTTCTTTATGAAAAAACTGGGGCTGTTTTACATTGCTCTTCTACTGATCATTGTATATCTTTCAAACTGGAGTCTCGCGCAGGAGCAGACACAAGAGCACTTTTCTGAAGGCGCGAAAATGCGACTCGGAAAAGGTAGAATAAACGACATCAAGTTTTCACCGAATGGTAGGTGGTTCGCAGTTTCAACCGCTATTGGTATCTGGATGTATGATGCTCATACCGGAGAGGAACTCTCCTTAATCGCTGTGCTTCCCGGGGAAGGACGTGACGTAACAGCCATGGCGTTCTCACCGGATGGGCGTATCCTTGCCAGTGGTGAGTTAGGCGGTGTTGGTAGACTGTGGGATGTAACCACCGGCAAACCCATAGTCACTTTCAAAGAGGTTCCCGGCCCGCGATACCCGGATCTTAGAGCACTCGTTTTCTCTGAAGATGGCACGAAACTTATAGGAGCCAGTTGGGATAACAAAATTCGTGTGTGGGAACTTGGCGAAAATACAAAACCACCAATTATTTTGCACATAGGTGGACGGCAAGCAAGCTGGTCGACCATAACATTGATGCAACTCTCACCAAATGGAAACTTCCTTGCAATTGCAGAGCCAAGTGCACAAACATGGAAAAATAAAAATTTTCCGATCAAATTGTGGGACGCTACCACTGGAAAACAGTTAGACACCTTAACCGGACACACACGATGGGTTAAGTCTATAGCGTTCTCAACCGATAGTAAGACGCTGGTGAGTGGTGATGAATACGAGACGATTCGGCTATGGGATACGGCTACTGGGAAACTTAAGGCTACATTAAACTGGAAACGTGGCACTACAACCTACGCGTTAGCGTTTTCGCCAAGCGGTAGGTTCATGGCAAGTGCACATCGCGATGGTGCCAAGTTATGGGATAACACAGTCAAACCGAAACAACAGACAGACGACGCTCTTGGTGATTATCAACACACTTTAGAGTTTCTCGGACATAAAGATCATGTTTCTAAGTTGATATTTTCGCCAGACGGAAAAACGCTCCTCACTGGAAGTAAAGACGGTACAATACAAGCGTGGGATACTGCTACCGGTAACCATCGCTTTACCTGCACGGGACATCTTGAAGGTATTAAAGGATTGGTATTTTCTCAAGATGGAAATACCCTCATAAGCCTGAATAAACCATTCAATCCACGTGGGATAGTTCAGCGACACCAATGGAATACTAACACAGGGCAGCTGCTGTCTACCGATTTTCTGACAGGTTCCCGAGGCCCCACACCAATGGCTATATCACTGAACGGTAAGACGGTTGCCGCGCGTAGTTCAGGAGGCAGATGCTCTTTGTGGGATCTTACCACGACACCGCCACAAGTCATTGATCGATTTTCCTTAGACGGGTTTCCGAAAGACGGTTTAAATGTTAGAATGGCATTCTCCGTAGATGGGGAGATGTTGGCAACAGGAGGCGAAGACGGTTTGGTTCACGTGTGGAACCTTATTGAATCCCAAAAAATTCGACATCGGTTTACAGTTAATGGACATAATCATTGGCTTGGGACATTGGCATTTTCACCAGATGGAAAGATGCTTGCAAGCGGTGATGAAGACAGGACACTCTGCTTGTGGCGCGTGGCAGACGGCACGTTGCTTTTTACATCCACAGCACATAAGGCATGGGTCGCCGCAGTCGCATTTTCACCCGATGGGAAAATCCTCGCAAGCGGCGGTAATGAAATCTTTTTCTGGGACACCGCAACCGGCACCCAACTTCGTCCCAACCGTCGGAAGTTGAGTGCACAGATATCAACCCTGGTTTTTTCACCGGACGGCAGCACCCTTGTCGCCGGGAATTGGGACGGTATCCTCGAATTATGGGATGTCCGCACCGGTGGGCTATTGTCCACCCATACGGGGCACACACGGTGGATCAACGTGCTGAAATTTTCCCCAGATGGTAGGACCCTCGTTAGCTCCAGTTTTTGGGACGGCACAATCTTAGTATGGGACTGGGAAACACTTAAGAAAACCGGTAATAGGTGATCACCGGACAACTATAGCGTATCACCAATACCACAAAAAGGATTTTTGAAATGAAAAAATCTATACTTTTCTATATCGCTTTGCTTTTAATTTCAAATCTATTCCTGTCAAACCGAAGCCTCGCCGCCGACTCTACACAATGGCACTTACCAGAAGGTGCCAAAATGCGGATTGGCAAAGGGGCGGCAAGTGACATCACATTTTCCCCAGATGGCACGCAATTTGCTGTCGCTACCAGTATCGGCATCTGGATATATGATGCGAGAACTGGGGCAGAAATCACCGTGCTTAAGCAACCTGACCGCGGTTACGGGAAAGTTGCCTTCTCACCAGATGGGAACGTCCTCGCTTGTGCAACGGGCAGTAACGGACGTGGAGAAGTGCAGTTGTGGGACCAAGCTGCTGGACAACTTGTCACAACGCTACCGTCCGCTACGGGCATCTCCTCTCTATTTTTTTCTGAGGATGGCACGAAACTCGCCTGTGCAGGCTCTTTTGGGCGTGTTCAGGTATGGGAGATTCGCCCCGAAACACTTCCCGTACTTGTTACAGATATAAGATTATATTTTGAAAGTTGGAGTGATCTTTGGCTAACTGAACTCTCACCGAATGGGCGTTTTCTGGCTATCACAATACCCAATTGGCAAGATAAAGACTTCTCAATCCAATTGTGGGATGGTAAGACAGGAGAACGCTTGCATACTTTGAGGGGTCATAAACGATGGGTTACTGCGCTAACGTTTTCACCCGACAGCAAGACATTAGTCAGTGGTGATGAGTATGAGACAATCCGTGTGTGGGATACTGAATCCGGCACCCTACAATCGACACTGCGGTGGCGGGGTCGCATCTCAACGCATGCGTTAGCATTTTCGCCGAAGGGTAGATTTCTTAGCAGTGGGCATCGTGAGGGGGTTCGCTTGTGGCATTATACCGTTGGCGAGGTGCAACACTGGGATTATGCAATCGGTGCATATCAAAACATCATGGATTTAAAAGGACACGAAAACTCTGTTTACAGATTGGCATTTTCGCCTGACGAATTGACGCTACTCACAGCCAGTAAAGATGGCACCATTATCGCATGGGATACGACCACCGGTAACCAACGTTTTACGTGCGAAGGTCACGAGCAAGGTATCCAGGTTTTAGTAAGCTACCAAAAGTTCCACGTCGTTGCCCACAATCTGGACGAAACTCAAGACCTCAAGGCTGAATGTAAAGCGTACCTCGGTGAAGGCGTACGACTCGCAGACTGGAACGACATCCTCGCCTATTACCGAGAAGGCGGTTCAATGGCGGATTTCATCACCGAACTCAAAATACCGATCGAGTATGGCAATCCCGAGGATATGGAAGCCATACCGAACACCTCCTATCGTATTTCAAGGAACGGTAAACTGCGATGGCAAGGGGATCGCCACTACTTCTTCGCGCGGCATGATCACGTCAAGCGAGCAGATTTTTTAGCACACGGCAACATCGACAATTACTTACTATCACTGGGTTCATGGTTTGGCGAGGGCGGCTTCGCACTCTGTTATGGGGACCTCAACAGTACGGTGCCACCGCCAGATCCTCCAGAACCACCAGAGGTCAATTTATCACCCCCTGGAACTCAACTGCTCGATCAATGAAGCTAACGCAGAAAACCTCAAGAGTTGTAAAATTGATTACAACCTATCCGATAAGTTGTGGGAGGAACCTTGTAAGTCTGGTTTACATTTCCGCCAATTTCTTCTGGAGCCATCGCGTCATTGGGGCATGTCCGGGATCGCAGACTTCGATGAAGTGTCCCGGTAGCGGTTGACCGATCAACGCCTCAACATCCCGCCGCCGTTCTGCGACAACTGCCGGATGGTCACTCGCAACGTTTACCTTCTCCTCTGGATCGTTCCGAACATCAAAGAGTTCATCGCCTTTCTCATCGTTATAACCTACAGACGTACAGAAGTTCCAGTGGTCATCGCGCACGCTAACACGTCCGCGCGCATTACCCGTAGCAAAGCCAGCCCACCCCGTGATAATCCGTTCACGGAGAGATGCCTTCTCTTGGGTAACGAGTTGCCACATATCCTCGCCATCTGTCCAGCCGCACGGAATATCCAGCAGATTTAGGAGTGTCGGCATGAGATCGTGATTTTGCACAAATGCGAAAATTTCCTTGTCATTTGGTCCTTCAGGATGTCGGATCATCAAGTTCAGCTGCGTGTTGAACGGGTGCAGCTTGTTCGCGCCCTTTCCGAAACTCCCATGGTCGCGGAGTTGCGTGCCGTGGTCGGACATCAGCACAACCAATGTATCGTCTTTGATATTCAACTGTTCTATCTTATCCAGTAGCACGCCGACCCATTTATCGACAAACGTGACTTCACCGAGATAGAGTGCCTCGATTCGGCGGCGTTCATCTTCTGTGGGACCGTCGCCTTCGTTCGCGCCGCCCGGTGTGATGAAATCTTTACCGGAATAGTCAGGAAAATAGATGTCTGCATAGGACTTCGGCGGATCCCACGGTTCATGCGGATCAAAACTATCGACCCATAAGAAGAAGGGACCAACGGTGTGGTTATCCTCAAGCCAATCAGACGCAGCACGGAAGACGCGCGCACAACTATAGTCGTCCTCTGATTGCCTGTGTCGTTGACCGAGTAGATAGTTGACGAGTCCGGCGTGCCGTCGCCAGTTGATCGGTTCACGGACATGTTTTCGGAGTTGTTCTTCAATCAACCTCGGATCGCCGCTCTGCCAGTTATCGGATTCCTGTCCACGGATGAAGTCGAAATGTGCGAACCCGCGCGAGAAATTCATCGTCGGCTTGAACATGTGGTAGGTATCAGCAATCAGCGCGGTGAGATACCCCCGTTCCAATAAGACCTCGGCAATCGTATCCTGTTCGGGTGGAATTTTATGCCAGCCGGGTGCGTGGTGCCAATGTCCACGTCGATCGAAGTTGTATCTCCACGGGAAACTCCGCATCCCGGTGAAGTTGCCACGGCGTATCTGCAGCGTCGGTTGCCCTTCGCCAAATGCGCGTGTGAAACGGACGCTCTCCGATGCGAATGCATCAAGGTTCGGGGTTTGCACGTGGCTATATTTTTTACCCTCGCCGATGATGTCGGCGCGAAAGGTGTCTAAACAGATACAGACGATATTCATATTTTAAGCCTCCTTCATTTCATCAAGGATCATTTCGGCAGCCTCTAAGGGGTCATCCGCCTCAATAATCGGTCTACCGACGACAATGTAATCCGCGCCTCGACGGATCGCCTCTGCGGGTGTGGTGATGCGCCGCTGGTCGCCAGTCTCTGCCCATTCTGGTCGAATGCCCGGCGTAACAATAAAAAAGTTATCGCCGCAGGCTTTTCGGATCGGTTCAATCTCCAACGGCGATGCAACAACACCGTCCAATCCAGCTTCCTGTGCCAACTGCGCGAGATAGACGACTTGCTTTATAAGTTGTCGTTCTGAACCGAAATTTCGCTGAAATCCGGTTTCATCCATGCTTGTCAGAACGGTTACGCCGAGCAGAATAGGTCTCGGAATATTCGCTTTGTATGCGGCATCATCTGCGCTGTTTCTTGCGATTTGCATCATTTCAAATCCACCGGATGCGTGCATGTTAATCATATTTGCGCCGTGTTTTGTCATCGTGCCAACATCGCGCGCCACTGTATTCGGGATGTCGTGGAATTTCAGGTCAACAAATACTTTATGCCCGTTTTGTTTAAACCATGGAAATGCTTCCATTCCAAGTGCACTGAACGTCTGAAAGCCCATCTTAAACCAACGGACTCTATCCATAAGCGTTCCAGATAGCCAATCAATCTCCTCACCATCGTCGGTATCCAATGCGACAATTAACCTGTCTTTCAATTTTCATCTCCTGTGTAGGGGTAACGCGCGTTGACTATTGCCTCACGCAAAGCATTCTTTTGTCGGGATTACTGAAGTACTGGGTTTTTCATTCATCTAAGTTCAGCTAACTCTGGAATGTGTTTATGCTCATAATTTTCAATGAGCCCAAAAACGAATAGCATCAATGGAGTAAGAAGATGATCTTCGTCGTCACGTACCACTTCCGTTAATTCTCCGAGTAGGACGACCAATTGCTCGTAATCGTTTTCTGTTAAGGCTACGATAGTGTTATCTTGGCATTTGCCAATTGCATCGTTTAAAATGTCCAATGCTGCAAAGGATCGAGAACTTTTCGGAATATTGTGCTCAAATTTAACTTGCGCTACATTAGGTGCAGCGTGTTTTTCGGTTGACATATTATACGCCTCCATAGGTGTCAATTTAGCGATTTTTTGGTAGCATTTAGCATAGATGATATAAACATGCCACCCTTACACGGTTGGAATCCTTCTTTCATATCTATTTCTATAAACATTCTGTCCCTACGGGACTCAAGAGGTTTTTGAAGACTTCAATGTTTCCGTGCAAAATCCGGTTCGGTTAGGAAACCGAACCTACCGTTCTTGGGACCGCGACGGTTATTTTTTCTTAAATTGACGCTAATGGTTGACATATTATACGCCTCAATTAAAGGCGTTTACGTCCATCCTATGTTTAATAGATCCTACTACGGTGCCCGACTCGGTGAACAACAATCTCTCGGATACGTCTATCAAAGGTATAGATAACCCGATAATCTTTAGCAACCGATAAACTAAACTTGCCTCTATGGCCACCTTTCAGTGCCTTATGGGGATAGTCGTCACAAATCTCACACAATCGTTCCAGCTTGTTGAAGACCAGCAAACGAATCGGTGCACTCAACCGTGGCAAATCCGCTTCGGCACGGGGTTTTATTGTCAATGTGTACATTTCAGGATGACCCCAAATTCTTTCGCCACCTCCTGGAGGGGTCTGCCTTTAATTTTATCAGATTCATGATCTGTGATGCTTTGTTCCAGATCTTCAGCAACTTCCGGGCGTATCTCTAATCCTTCGTCCGGATCGTACGCATAATCTTCAAGGAACTGTTCCAATTCCAAATGGCACACGAAAAATTCGTAAACTGCTTCACGTAAGGGCATATCCTCAGCATCCATCGATCGTACGCTCAGCAACTTAATGACTTGATCATGTGCCGCAAAAAATTCGGACCTCACCAATGTATACAGAAATTCGCGGAAGCCATCATTAGACAATGCAGATATTTTTATCCGTGGCACGGGATCGTCCGGAAGGTATGAACCCATTCGCCGTACTTCCCGCCCCATAGGTGATGCCTTTCGTTTACTTTCAACAGTAACGACTCGGTGTTTCAAAACAGCATAAGTATCACAGGAATCTAAAACCGAAAGCAGGCACTTTTCGTAACGATCTAACTCGAATGCTACATCATAGTAGTAAGCTTCAAAAAATTCGCGGAAGGCTTCTGTGAGTATATCCCTATCCGTATCTATCGTAAGCAGTTCAAGGATCCTCCCACGGCACACAAATAGAGTATGTTCTACAATCGGAAGTAGCCATTCACGCAATTGCTTGTGTGTCATATCTTTGAGAGGCAATTTTCCATTATTTAGTTTCACAAGAATCTCCTCATAAGATGCCAACTTGTTTTTTTAATACTTCGTCAACAATCTGCAGCGTCGCTCGGTGTGCGTTCTCAATTTGCGCCTGGCAATGATAGACATGTTGTGCGATTTCATTGCGTTGTTCTTCAAAGCTGTCTATCATCCGATGAACTTCCGCCGGGGATGTGCCACCGCGGCTCTGGCTATTCTGAATTGCCAATTCCGCGTCCAGAATCTGCTTGAGTTGTGAAATCGGTATGTCGAGATTTTTTTCTCTCAAGAGTTCCTGCGTCAGTTCCCAATCTGAGAAGGTTTTTTCCTGTTTCACGAGTTCCCCGACAAGCCATCCGACAATCTCGTGGCACTCCCGAAAACTGATTTTATGCTCCTTCACCAGATAGTTCGCCAACTCCGTCGCTGTTGCGAAGTTCGCATTCGCTAACTCAGCCATCCGTTCCGTCTTGAAGTCTGTCGTCTTGAGGAGTTCCGGCAGCAGACCGAGGCACGCTTTCACAATATCGAACGCCTCCCACAACGGCGGCTTATCCTCTTGGAAATCACGGTTATACCCCATCGGCAGCCCCTTGAGATTCGTTAACAGATCAAGTAACGCCCCATAGACGCGTCCGGTGCGCCCCCGTGTGAGTTCTGCAATATCTGGGTTCTTCTTCTGCGGCATGATGGAGCTCCCGAAACTATAGGCATCGTCAAGCACCGCCATCCCGAATTCATAAGTTGTCCAATAGACGATTTCTTCACTAATCCGTGAGAGGTTCGCCATCACGAGCGACAACGCGAAGAGTGTCTCTGCGATAAAATCTCGGCTGCTGATAACATCCAACGCGTGTTCGTGTAGGGCATCGAAACCGAGCAGTTTTGTTGTCAGTTCTCGGTCAATCGGGAAGGTCGTGCCAGCCAAAGCACATGCGCCGAGTGGGTTCATGTTAGCGAGTGTGTATGCAGACTGCAGGCGTTTCTGATCCCGTATGAACATGCTCACATAAGCCGTTGCCCAGAAACCGAGACTGATCGGCTGCGCGTGTTGTGTATGCGTATACCCCGGCATCACAGTGTCGGCGTGTGCTTTCGCAATCTGTAGGAAGGTTTCACAGAGCGTAGAGAGTCCGCGTTGGATATTGAGAATTTCATCTCGGATGTAGAGGTGTGCATCTACGAGTACCTGATCGTTACGGGAGCGCGCTGTGTGGAGTTTGCCGCCAAATTCGCGTCCTGCGTTCTCAATCAGGTAGGATTCGACGTTCATGTGAACGTCTTCTTTGTTCGGATCGAGCACAAAATCGCCGTTTTGAAAATCTTCTTCCGCCTTTCGGAGCCAGCGCAAAATCTCGCGCAAATCGGCATTAGAGATAATTCCTTGCCGAGCGAGCATAATGGCGTGTGCTTGACTGCCCCAGATATCGTATCCGATGAGGCGCGTATCGGCTTCAATGGAGTGTGTGAAGGCTATAGTTTCTGTGGTGAGGCTTGTGCTGAAACGTCCGCCCCAGAGATTTTTTTGTGGTGTTTGCATATTTCATTAGTCAAAACGAGGTGGTTCCCGTGCTGGTTCCCGTCGGGGTATCTCAAGCTCCACCCCGCCGAAAGGTTTGAAAAGCTCGTGAATTGCTGTTCCAAGATCTTGTGAGGGAACTTCATGATCACGAGAGACGTTTCGCGCCTCTGCGTCCTGAAGATAAACAAGATAATCAACAGCAGATTTGAGTTTTTCAGTAGAGAGTTGTTCGATTAAAGCAACCGCCTGCTGTTGCAAGTCCACTTTTCGCATTATGAACCTCCTTAACTTTTTGCAGATAGCAATACAACTGGTCTGCTCAAGAATCAATTGCCTACTCTTCAGGATAACCTTCGGGTTTCGGTGGTGGAGGCTCGTCAAAGGGTTGGTTGTTCGCAGCCGCCTTCTCTCGCCGCCTCTCCCATGCGAAATACCGACGGAATTCGGCAATCGTTTCAGCTTTGCCTTCAGCAAACCCTTCGGCTCTGCCTTCAGCCTTCCCTTCGGCTCTCATTTTTTCTATCAGACTTGTCAATCTAATCATAATTTCACCTATTAGCTCAAATGTGCCTACAATCACCACAATCATAGGCAGTATTGCAGCAGAAACATGCCGCATTGTGACAAAAACTGTTTCCATCGTCTCTTGTGTTTTACTGCTCTCATATCGCCATACAATGATAGCATAGATAATCGTTGCGACAAACAGCGTGAAAATTTCCACGCTTATCCAATCCTGTCGCGTTGATAAGAGCGGAGACCTGTGTTTTTTCATGCAAAAAAAACTCCCTTAACGTTATCTATTATATCCGATTTTAACTCAGAAATCAAGGCAGACAGGAGGTCGCATAGGGACACCGCCAAATCACACGACCTGCGGTGGACGGCGTATTGACATCGGTTGGATAATCTTGCGTTGGTCTGGGGTTAAACGTGCCAACAGCTCGTCTGAATGCGGATAGTCAAATCGCTCCCGGACATATCTCGGGGAATAACGATAGACAATAGAACGACGATACCCCTCATTCGTCCGCTCCGCTGATCCGTGCGTAATCGCGTCTGTGAACATGACGACATCGCCTGCCTTGAGATAAATCTCCTGTGTCGCGAAGGCTGTCCCTGCTGGTTTACCGCTAATGCCGTCGTAGACCAAGCCTTTCCCATCGTGTTTTAAACGCGGGTGAATCTCTGTGCATTTATGACTCCCCGGTACGAGTACCGGCGCGCCATCACCCGGTCCAATATCGCTGAGTGCCATCAGGACATTAATCTGTCCGACCATCCACTCGCCTGTGTTTTCCTGGCGAAAGGTCAGGTAACTCAGCGGGACGTGTCCACCACAGTGGATATGAATGAAACCGCCGGGACCGCGGACATTGAGGAAATTCTCGTGAATCGAAAGCCCATTGACTTCATGGATGTATTTCCGAACCAGTCCAATCCACGCTGGGTGGTCGATTAGCTTCTCGAAAGCATCGCCGCCTTCAACGATATTCTGAAAATTCACGCCGTTCTCAATGTTGTAGGTATGCGTCTCAATATTGCCGATCCAGCGTGGAATCCTTTGATCGGTTGTGTTTTCTTCCCACGGCTGTTCAACGTATGGCCAATGTGCATCGATCCACGCGTTCATCTTATCGAGATCGTCTTTTGCGATGGCATTCTCTAAAATGAGATAGCCTTGCAGGTCAAACAGATAATCTTGTATCTCTTGATCCATGTTCTGTCTCCTGAGCCAGTAGGTGCGGTTGAAAACCGCACCCATAGAATGAAGCTGCGCCTATAGATACGCGTCCAATTCCGCTTCCGTCGGTGTTGGTGTCGAGATACCGCCTTCAGGGATTTCCAACTTGGCTGTCCATGCGATTGCGTTGAGGATAAGTTTACGCATCTGGTCATCTCCCCATTTGCTGTGGTAATGTCCACCGGTAAACCCGAACCCGCGTCCGCCATCCGGACGCTCTACACACCACGCCAAATGTTGTGGTTCGCCATTTGCCACCGATGCGCGGACGTGCGGGTTGCCGCTATGGGGTCCATCGGGTCTTTCGAGCGTTGATTCAGGTGCGATCGCGCTCAACAGGGGTGTCACACCTTGCATATTCTCACGGAACCGCATGTGGTAGTACCACTCATCTTCCAATGAGAACGGTTCCAAACCGCGAGTGATCGGGTGTTCAGGAAATCCGATGAACGTTGCCGTCCAGTGCGGGTTGACCGAAAGATGCGTATCAAAGTAGCCGCCGATCCATCCCAAGAAGCGATCTCCGGGTTCGCCTTTCGGTACTTCGACTGCATAGTGCAACATCGCAAGTCCAACGCCTTGCTCCATCAGTTCAGAGATCTGCTGAAAATGTGGAATGCTAAGGTGTCCAGCCCCTCCATCAGAATAAACAATGATTGCATCTGTATCTGCGAAAGTTTCTGGGTCTTCGGGCCAGCCTTGAGAGACCACGGCTTCCACACCCTCAACATTTTTGTTCAATAGATCCGCGAAAAGGGCGCATCCAGCGGGGTGTTCATGCGAACCGCCGCCATGACTCGCGCTGCCTGCCACCATAACAATTCGAGATTTTTTTGACATATCCCACTCCTCTGTAAAGTAAAAAACAGAAAATATCTTTATCGCAATGCTAAAGTATTATACACGTTCTCCTTGTGGATGTCAATTTTTTAATACTTGACAATCACAGAAAGAAACACTAAAATACCTCAAATCCAAATCCAAAAAAGGAGCGACTCAATGGAGAAATTCCCGATTGTTGACACACACGTTCATCTCTGGCACCCGAAACAGTTGCGCTATCCATGGCTTGCGGAAGTCCCGACATTAAATAGAGCTTATCTCCTAAAAGATTATATTGCAGCGTACGGTGCGTTGGAAATTGAATCCATCGTCTTTGTCCAATGCGACACACACCCGGATGACGGTTTGAAAGAGACAGCGTGGGTTACCTCGCTCGCGGCGGTAGATCCTCGGATTCGAGGGATCGTTGCGTGGGCACCGCTCGAAGAGGGAGAACAGGTGGCACCCTTTGTCGAAAAATTGGCAGAGAACCGGCTTGTCAAAGGGATCCGTCGCCTCATCCAATCCGAAAGCGTTGATTTCTGTATCCAACCCAACTTTGTCAGTGGTGTCAAAGTGCTCTCTCGCTACGGATTGAGTTTCGACATCTGTATCTTCCATCCACAACTCGCCAATGCGATTCGACTTGTCGAACAGTGTCCGCATGTCCAATTTATTTTAGATCATATCGGCAAACCGGACATCAAGCATCAACTTTTTGATCCGTGGAAACAGGAGATCGCGACCCTCGCGGCGTTCCCGAATGTTCATTGCAAAATATCAGGTTTGGTAACAGAGGCGGATCTTGAGAAGTGGACACCTGCCGACCTACAACCGTATATTGAACACGTTATCAGCTGTTTCGGTTTTGATCGTGTTATATACGGCAGCGACTGGCCCGTTTCCACACAAGCTAGCGATTATCCTCGTTGGGTGCAGACCTTGAAAGATGCGGTATCCGGCTGTTCATCCGAGGCGTTGCGGAACCTTTTCCGTGACAACGCCATCAAATTTTACAGACTCGATTCATAAGAAAAACACTTAAAAAAGAAAAGGGGAAGGCGGCATTTTCCCCCTTCCCCTCTTTCGTCTTTTTAGCGTCCTGTCATTTGCCTAACCGCCTGCCTTCACTTCTCGGCGGCGTGGATGTAAAACAAACTCCGTATACCCGTTCGGCACCTCACACCCCTTAAACACCAAGTCTAAAGCCGCTTGAAACGCGATACTCTGCTCATAATTTGGCGACATATCCCGATAGTTCGGGTCACCGGTGTTCTGTTGGTCAACGATCTTCGCCATCCGTTGGAAGGTTTCGGTGACTTGCGCCTTCGTGACAATCCCGTGGTGGAGCCAATTGGCGATATGTTGACTCGAAATCCGCAGTGTCGCCCGATCCTCCATCAAACCGACGTTGTTAATATCCGGTATCTTCGAGCAGCCGATCCCCTGGTCCACCCATCGCACGACGTAGCCTAAGATCCCTTGTGCATTGTTATCCAACTCGCGCTGAATCTCATCGGGTTTTAATTCGCGGTCCTTCAATAGCGGCGGTGTCAACAGATCTGCTAAACTCGCGCGCTGTCTCGCCGCTAATTCTTTTATCCAATTGCCAACGTCAACCCGGTGGTAGTGCATCGCATGCAGCGTTGCGGCTGTCGGTGACGGCACCCACGCCGTTGTCGCACCCGCCAACGGATGATTCACCTTCGTTTCAACCATCTCTGCCATGTGGTCAGGTTTCGTCCACATCCCCTTCCCGATCTGTGCAGTGCCGAGCAACGCGGTTTCAATTCCGATATCGACGTTCCAATCTTCATAAGCGAGCATCCAGGGTTCGTTGCGAATGTCCATTTTGGGGATCATCGGTCCCGCTTCCATGCTCGTATGGATTTCATCGCCGGTTCTATCCAAAAATCCGGTATTAATAAAGACGAGTCGTTCGCTCGCCACCCGAATCGCCTCTTTGAGATTGACAGTCGTCCGCCGTTCCTCATCCATAATCCCGATCTTAATGGTATTCGTCGGGAGTCCAAGTGCGGATTCTATCCACTCAAACAATCGGATCGTCATATCCACTTCTTCGGGTCCGTGGAACTTCGGTTTGACGATATAGATACTGCCCGTTTTGCTATTGGTGCGGGAACTGTTGCCTCGTATGTCATGCATCGCGGCGAAGCTGGTTACCATCGCATCAAGGATACCTTCGGGAATATCTTCATCGTCTGTTGTCGTGACGGCATCCGTGTACATGTGGAGTCCAACATTCCGAATGAGGAGGAGGCTCCGACCGGGTAGCGTCAATGTGCTTCCATCAGGGGCGGTAAACGCCTTATCCGGTGCGAGGCGACGGGTCAGCATCTGACCATTTTTCTCAAAAGTTGTCTCCAACGTCCCCTTCATAATCCCGTTCCAGTTGCTATAGATGCGTACCTTATCGGCGGCATCCACTGCAGCGACAGAGTCCTCACAATCCTGGATTGTTGTGATTGCGGACTCAAGGATCACATCCGATACACCGGCGGGGTGCATTTTTCCGACGGGATGTTCGGGATCTATCTGTATTTCAATGTGCAGTCCATGATTTTGAAGTAAAATCGTCCTGAGTGCGCCGTTGTCCTCTGCAAAGCCAGCGAATTTGGTTGGATCTGCTAAACCTGCCTCACTGCCATCACTGAGTGTCGCGCGCAATTGTTGCTCGTTCTGAACGGTTTTGAGGGAAAATTGCGTAATATCAGAGAAACTCCCAGTTTCAAGTCCTGTCATTTCATCTAAAAATTGTTCAGTGTATGCGATGACTTTCGCACCTCGGATCGGATTATAGGTAGCACTCCGCGTAGCCCCCTCCGATTCATCAATCACATCGGTGCCGTAGAGTGCATCGTAGAGGCTTCCCCAGCGGGCGTTCGCTGCATTTAGAGCATAACGGGCATTATCGGTCGGGACAACGAGTTGTGGCCCTGAGATCAGCGAAATCTCTACGTCAACATCCTCGGTAATCACGGTAAAATCTCGGCCTTCAGGGAGTAGATAACCGATTTCCGTAAGGAACGCCGAATACGCCTCACCGTCCAGGGGCTCATCTTTGCGCGCCAGATGCCACGCGTTGATCTGTTGTTGGAGCGTATCCCGTTTCTCCAAGAGTGCCTTGTTTTCTGGTGCGAATGCCGCAACGATGTCGCCGAACGCTTTCCAGAAGGCATCTGCTTCTACACCAGTGTCGGGTGCAATTTCATCTCTGACTAACGCGTACAAATCTGCATCTATTTTGAGATTACCGATTTCAATTCGGTGTCCCATGCTATTCTCTCCCTTCCAAGGTGCTGTTAAGATGTTGGTTTCGGTTAGCCGATGCTTCGTTGTACCGACAACCAATCTTGTATTAATTGTCAATTATCGTATCAACAAACCTATAGCCTGTCAATTGTTTTTTTACTGATAATCAAACGCACGTTAAGTTCAATTAAGTGTTGGGGGAATTCGACTGGTTTCGCCTCTTGATGGGGGATTTTTGCCGATCCTTCCGCCGCGCTTTAAACACATCGCTTGTCTGTTCAATATGTTTAACACGATCCAAGAAGTACAAACGCATGGGAGCCGCAGATTTATAATGCGGGTTATCTACAAAAACATCGGGTTCGCCTAACAATTCGTTGATGAGCCCTTTTGTCCAACCACGTTCAGAGATGAGCCGTGTCTGGGTGATTTTTTCTTTTTCACGCACTGCCTTGCGCGCTGCAGCTTTCTGCTGTTTTTCGGTTTGCCACAACATTTTGAAATCGTCTGAACGTTCGACTTTGCGAACATCGGATTTTAGATAAATTGGATAGGTTAAGCGTCCTCCTAAAAAGGGCATAGCAAAAGACTCACACGACAAGAATCTCTGTACGCGTTCGGGTGTCCAATGTCCACGCCTCAACAATTCTTCGTGCGAGAAGTGGGTGTCGGGATGGACTTCCATTTCTATATTCCAAATCTCGCAGAAACTTTTTCGCATTGAGACATCGTGGAAATTCTCAAGCATCAATTCTTTTTCTGCTTTCTCAATATCGTTGTAACGAAAGAGGCGAACCGTGTTTAAATCCTCTACTGTAATCACAGTAACACCCTCTACCGTTCTCCCTAATTTTCTTTTGACTTCAAAATCATGGAGTTGGGATTCAGGGAGAATCGTGCCACGTTTTCCGAGTTGGGATTTAGTGATGTATCCCCCTTTTCTGATCGTAAAATTACGCGCGGGTCTCCGATGCTTTTGCTGTTCCATGCTGAATACCTCCGGGCAGTTTTCTGTCGTGTACAGGACGGTTTTAATATCAGATTATACTACACTTATAGACAATTGGCAACTCCTTTTTGACCGAAAACTGAATGGCTCTGGAAAACGACTCTAAAATCTTGCCAATATCCGAGACAACTGATACAATACACACAGACTTAACTCGTCAATTCGTAATTGAGAAAACACCCGAAAGGTAAAATAAAACATGAAAATTGGAATTATCGGTTGTGGAACGATCAGTAGTGCCTATTTTGAAGGCGCGCGAAGAACCGACATTTTAGAAATCAAAGCCTGCGCTGACCTCCGAATGGAAGCAGCACAAGCACAAGCCAAAAGATACAATTCCCACGCATGCACCGTCGATGACTTGCTTGCAGATCCAGAGATAGAACTCGTCGTGAACCTCACGATCCCGAGGGCACACGTCGAAGTCGGTTTACAAGTCTTGGAAGCCGGTAAGCACGTCTACAGCGAGAAACCGCTCGGCGTGGATACCGAAAGCGGCAAACAACTCATTGAGACTGCCGCTGAAAAAGGATGCCGCGTCGGATCCGCACCGGATACCTTCCTCGGTGCAGGCATCCAGACTTCTCGGCAGGCACTGGATGCCGGTAAAATCGGTAGACCGATTGCTGGCACTGCCTTCATGTGCGGACATGGACACGAAAGTTGGCATCCGAATCCCGCCTTTTATTATGACATCGGCGGCGGACCGATGTTAGATATGGGCCCTTACTACGTGACCGCACTCGTGAATATTCTCGGTCCCGTCAAACGTGTCGCTGCGATTACCGCGAAAACCTTTGAAGAACGCATCGCAACGAGTCAAGCGGTGCGTGGTTTGAAGATCCCCGTCAAAATCACGACGCACCTCACGGGTACCATCGAATTCCAGAACGGCGCGATTATCACAATGATTATGAGTTTCGATATGTGGCGGCACAGTCTCCCGTGTATCGAAATCTACGGTGAAACCGGCTCAATGACGGTCCCTGACCCGAACGGGTTTGGGGGTCCCGTAAATGTGTGCCCGGCAGGCGGCAATTGGGAAGAAGAAGAAATCCGTTTCCCGAACAACGCTCGGATGATTGGGGTGATTGATATGGTGTCGGCGATCCAATCCGGACGCGAGCATCGCGCAAACGGCGCGTTGGCATATCACGTGCTTGAGGTGATGTGTGCCTTCGATAAATCTTCCGAAACCGGCGAACACGTCGTCATCGAAAGCACAACGGAACGTCCGGATCCTGTGCCTATCGGTTTAAATGAATGGGAAATAGACTGATTAGTTGTCAGTACGATTTTTCTGCGAAAAATCTTTCAGTTGCCAGTAGTTTTCAGTTTTCAGAGCGGTTTTTCTGCGAAAAACCTTTCAGTTGCCAGAAAGAGAGCTCGGATACTCCCAAAACCTCTTAACTGAAATCTGACAACTGAGTACTGACAACTATTCCTCTGATAACTGACAACCAATCCTCTGACAACGGAAGTTGGGTTTCACTGGACTCTTGAAGAATATGGCAGTGTATTAGATTTGAAGTGCGTTTGGAACACCGACCTCCACCTTCTCAGTTCCGTTCTACCCAACCTACGCGTTAACAGCGATGCGCTGGCTGAGAGCAGCATTCACTTCAAAATGCGACGCTCAACGCCCAACCACGTCACTGTTTTTTAGATATCGATAGAGGTCGCTATCCGTTGTGAGAATCAACTTCGTACTGGCACCGGTTGTCTTTCGATAGGTCTCTAAGGTTTGAATAAAAGCGTAGAACTCCGGGTCTTGACCGTGCGCTTCGGCGTAAATCTGGATCGCCTGCGCATCGGCATCTCCCTTAAGCTGCTCTGCTTGCTTATAGGCTTCAGATTGGATCCGGTCTAACTCCTTCTTTTTCTGCCCCATGATGTCGGCGGCTTCACCCGCACCTTCCGATTTATACTTCTCAGAGATACGTTGACGTTCCGAAATCATTTGGTCAAAGACTTTCTTGCGGACTTCGTCTACGTAGTTAATGCGTTTTATCTGAACATCAACGAGTTCTATACCGTATTGCGGCACCGTCTCCTGTACTTTCTCAAGCATCAGGCGTGTAATCCGTTCCCTGCCGATCTGAATCTCTTCCAACGGTTCCCCGGATTGTCCCTCTTCTCCTTCGAGTGCTTCCAGATCGAGGCTTAAGACGCGATTTGAATCCCGGACGACTTCAATGAGGAGTTGTGCCGTTACCAAATCCCGTGCTGCGGAATCGATGATGTCATCCAATCGGGATTGTGCGAACTGTTCTGTGCCGAGCGCTTGATAGAACTTGAGTGCATCTTTAATACGCCACCGCGCGGTCGTATCCAGCCAGATGAACCGTTTGTCCTTCGTCGGAATCTGGTTCGGAGATCCGTCCCATTCAAGGATACGTTTCTCGAAACGATGCACCTGCTGAATAAAAGGCGTTTTGATTTTTAATCCGGCAGTAACAATAGGCTGCCCGACAGGACGACCGAATTCGGTAATAACCACCTGCTCACCTTCATAGACAACATAGAACATCCCTGCAGCGACTGGGAGTACTAAAATTACAACGATAATCACGGGTATCAGTATCTTTTTCGATCTCATGTTTTTAATTTTCCTTACGGTTTTCATTCATTGAGTTGCAGAAGTGGGATAGGTGAAGTGGTTTTACCGTCAATAATATAAATCTCCTTGACGAGTGGTAAAACTTCTTGCATCGCTTCGAGATAGAGGCGGCGGCGGGTGACGGCTTTCGCTTTCTGATATTCTGTGCGAATCGCCTTGAACCGATCCGCGTCGCCTTGCGCCTCGTTCACGCGTTTGAGGGCGTACCCTTGTGCTTCCGAAATCTGTTGTGCTGCCAACCCTTTTGATTTCGGGACAGATTGGTTGTAATCGCGCCACGCTTCGTTGATTAAACGCTCCTTCTCCTGTTTCGCCTCGTTCACGGCGTTAAACGCTGCTTTCACGGTTTCCGGTGGATTGACATCCTGCAGGGTTACCGTTGCGACATCTAAACCTGTCTGATAGAGATCAAGCAGTTGCTGCAGATGTGCTTCAACTTCCGCTGCAACTTCGATACGCCCCACTGTCAACACTTCCGTGACAGTCCGGTCACCAACGGTTCGGCTCATTACGGATTCTGAGAGGTCGCGCAAAGTCCGCTGTGGACTCCTGACAGAGAACAGGAACATTTTCGGGTCTTTGATTTTATACTGAACCACCCATTCGACATCAGCGATACTCAGGTCGCCCGTGAGTAGCAGCGATTCCTCTGAATAGTCGCGGGTGTCGTACTGCGTGCGCACACCTGCTCGAATCGTCCGAAAACCGAACTCCTCTTTGAAGACTTTCCGGACGGGTACGTTAATGGCTCTCTCAATGCCGAGCGGTAATTTGAAGTGGAGCCCGGGTTCGGCTTGCCGGACAGACTTCCCGAACATCAGGACAACCGCGATTTCGTCTGCTTCGACGGTATAAAAACTTGTCGCTAAACACGCAAGGATTATAATGCCGAGGATCACCATCAGCACCCTTTTGGGAGTGATGAGATGCCTATAAGGTTGCTGCGTAATCAATTCTTGGAGGTCTTGCATAAGAATTCTCCTTTTTCGTCATATGTACTAATAAAGTAATCATAACGCCTTTGGCAAAAACAGTCAAGGAGAAATAGTTGTCAGTTATCAGTCGTCAGTACGATTTTTCTGCGAAAAATCTTTCAGTACTCAGTTGTCTGAATCAGGATTTGCAGGATTCGAGGATTTTCAGGATTATAGATGCGTTTTTAAGACCGACGCGTTTCACAGTTTTCATAGCAAAACTGCGAATTCAATATGTTTCTTGAAAGGCTATAAACCCTTACCACGATTGGGTTTTAGTCAATTTCATCAAAAGTTGCTATGAAGGCTGCTATGAAAATTGCTATGAAAATTTCGTGAGTCAAAAGAATCAGAATCAACGGTATTCAGGTTTCCGCGTGGCATGAACCGGTTGCGCAGGATTGTCCTGACTGTTATCTGTCGGCATGCTTTCAGTTTTGTCCGTAATCGCCTTGCGATCGGATGACTTCAAAGCAAGGGTTAGCCGCTCAAGTACCTCAACAAGTCCCTCAGTGTCGCCGCTCAGCGCGAATTGCTCGGGCGTATCCAATTCAAGTGTTAACCGCTCTAAGACGGCGACGAGTTGTGTCCGAGAGTAGTTAGGCGGTTCCTGCTGTTCAATGGTAGACAACTTCTGTAGAGCCTCCACCGTTTTAATGAGTGAATCTGTTAACGCTTGAACGTCTTTCACATCATGATTCTTATCATATAACAATTCGTTAATATAATCCACATGCTTGGCTAAGAGAGCGCTCTGTTCCATTGGCGATGTGAGTGGACTATCCCGTATATCCCGTTTATGCTGTTCCCGCGCCTCGCGCCAGAGTGCACCGTATTTCTTTTCGGGCCACCGTGCGGTGCCCGGTTTCAGATATGCCAACCGTGGAACTAACGCCCTCCGGAGACTGCTTGTCCCCATTACATCTGGCTGTGCCAATCGGCTGAACGTCTTGTCTTCCTGCACCAACGTCGAAACTGCCTCGGCAGTGGGAAGCCCTCGTGCATGGCAATGGACGATAAACTCTCGGTGTGCGTCTGAGATAAAATGTGAGATCCATCCTGTTAATTCCTCAGAGACGGTTTCTCTGATTGTTCCTAACATGTGTGGTTGTTTGTAGCGTCTGAAATTCGCGCGCTCAGCGTCATGTAACGATTCAATTGCATAACGTTGGAGGCGTTCAATAACTGTTTCCAGAAGTTCATCACCCTTCAAGGTATTGAAGAGGTGCTTCAAATCTGAACGCACTTCCAGGGTTGTCTCGGCCAAAAACTCTTCAAGCGGTGATTTTTTGCGTGGCGTGTTCGCGTTTTCTATAGTCATTTTCCATCCTCCGTTATTAGGGAAATCGTAATTCGTAAATCTGATAAGCAAACTCAAAAAAGTATAGTTATATTAAGTATATCCTAAAAAGCGATTAAATGCAAATATTTTTCGACTTTTTAATGAGGGAACCTCTGAAAGGGGAGTTCGCCGAGGCACGGGGCCCTCGGCGAACACGGGTTTGCTGCGTAAGTCCAGACAAATGTTATTTGATGGAACGGAGAAGATTGGACAATTGGTTGTTTTATATCGGTGGGGATGGTTTGTAGTTCCGAGTTTGAGAGTTGTGAAGGACCTAAAGTTAAGATCGCTTCTACACCAGAGCGGACAATTGCTCACGATAGGCTTGATAGAGACGTTGTTTGAGATCGGCGTTAATTTCTGGTTTCGATAATTTTGTGTAGAGCTCCAACTTGTTATTGACGAAATCCAATAAAATGTCCTCAACCACCTGATCAAACTTATACCGTTTATTGCTCTCCGAATTATCGCCTTCAATCACCTGCCGAAGTTCCTCGTTTTCGTGCACTTTTCGGTGGTTGTTTCGTGCACTTTTCGGTGGTTGAAGGAGAGATGCGTATCTATTTCCTCTAAACTTTGCACAGTCATCGCTTGCTCTAAGAGCATGTCGAGGCGTGTTAGGTTGTGGATGTTGCTGATTTCACGTGAGAGCACTTCTGGCACGTCCTGAAATCGGAGCCGCAAAAGTTTGAGGACCGCGTCCTGTTTGCCTTCTGCTATACCTTCCGCTTTGCCTTGTTCTCTGAGAAATTCGGCTGTTGTCTTTGCCATCGTTTCTAACTCCTTATCACGGAAGATTTTAGGAGAAATGCGTATCAATTTCGTCTAAACTTTGCACAGTCATTGCTTGCTCTAAGAGCATGTCGAGGCGTGTTATGTTGTGAATGTTGCTGATTTCACGTGAGAGCACTTCTGGCACGTCCTGAAATCGGAGCCGCAAAAGTTTGAGGACCGCGTCCTGTTTGCCTTCTGCTATACCTTCCGCTTTGCCTTCTACTTTGCCTTCTGCTTTGCCTTGTTCTATGAGAAATTCGGCTGTTGTCTGTGCCATCGTTTCTAACTCCTTGTCGTCTTGAATGTGTTGTCTGATAATGTTTACTAACGCATCGCGTTCGTCAAGAGAACGCCGGTGGAATATCAACTGCACAAAATACCGGAGTGCCTCGGCAACTTGCGGTGCGAAGTCTTCATCTACAGATGCTATGATGCTATATGCGACATAGCGTCTGTTAGTGCTTCGCTTATCTCCGTCTCGTCCGAATGCTCCTTTTGAAGCACATGTAGCAACCAGCCTAACGGATGTCCGGATTGCGTCAGCACCTCTGCTTCCGTCGCCTTGACCCCTAAAAACAGCGTGTCGAAACTTGGAACGAAACGCTTCAAGATTTCAGGCACATCCATGATCGCTGTTAGGGACACCGGCACGGTCCATGGACGGTCGCCCGTATAAAACAGAATTGGCAGGATCGGCTGTAAACGTCTTTCATTTTCAGGAAGTTTCTCGGTTTCCCATTCCCGCCGTTGCGACTCCCAGATTTGCACCATGTAGGACAATAACCGAAACCCCATCGTTTTATCCACAGTGGATTGGTGTTCAATGAGGATATAGATGAGCAGTGCCTCGGCATCTGTGGCATCTGTGTCTTTTTGAAAAGAGACACTCAGTAGAACATCTGACTCGCGTTCCTGCAGTGCTTTAGAGATAAAACTCCTTTTCTGGTATGTGATCCTGCTGAAGTCGAGAAACGTCTCGATGTCCGGTGCAACGATTTGGACTAACCCGCGCACATATTCGCTGTCTTGAAGCAAGCGTCTGAGGCTCCGGTCAGGAAAGTGTTCTATCTGCGTATCCTGTGTTTTGTGCATAGATGTCTATACTTTACAATCGTTGAAGAAAAACATTTTGCAAAGTATAACATAGAAATACCGAAAAATCAACGCGATATGTATCGCACGCCAACTCGGAAAATAACAAGATCGGATCTAAACCTCATTTCGGACATCTATTTTGCCGGTCACTGCTTCGGAGATAAGGGATTGACGGTATTCTTTGAGGAGTTCTATTTTTCGCTGTTCTGCGGCTATCAGTTCGTCAATCTGTTCGGTTTTGCGGTCAAGGAAGTCAGCTATTTGGAGCTTCTCCTGATCCAAAGGTATAGGAATTTTTGCATTCAGAATATCGTCAACAGCCGTTCGCGGCATTTTTGCCCCGTAAGATATAGAATCGCAGTATTCAATGAAGCGATTGGATAGCATCAAATAGAAAAGATATTTACTTATACATTGTAAAGTAGGTCTTATGACTATCATTTCACCAAGAGAGTACCCATCATATTTTGCAAAGACTACCTTGTTGAGATAGACACGAATTTTGTTAAATAGCACATCTCCAACTTGAAATTTCACACCAACCGCATCATAAGAACTATAAAAATCAAGGACTTTGCCGGTTTCCGATTCAACATTTTCAGGTGAAATTTTTATGGCATCTGTTTCAGGAGTAGATTTTTCGCTTACAAGAGTTGCGACGTGTTTTATTTTCTGTATTTCCCAATGTGCTGGTATCTCCCCAATCCATTCCACGCTGCTCTCTTTATATTCAGGATAACGTCTGAATCGCGGATTACACGGATTTCGCGGATTTTAAGATGTCCTCATGTCAAATCATCGCTGCTATAGCCAAGTTGAAAACCCGTCCTAACTCTCAAGGAGGAAGAGGTTCACCTCAATAACTATGATAATATAATGGAGGCTAAAGCGGACATCGGACATTTTATCAAACAGGTATATAACCAGAAACACCGTCACTCGGGGTTAGGATACTTGACACCTGTCGAATTTGAGCAAAAAAACTTGTCTTAACTTTACGGAATTTCGGCTCTAATTAGCGTTGGCACTTCAAGCAGAAGCCGTTATAGTAGGTTCTATTCTTGAGAGTTGTTATTATTAGGATTTGGTAGCGGCGGATCGTTAAAGGGGAGTCCTTTTTCTGCTGCTGCCTGTCTTCGTTTTTCCCAATCTGCGTGCCAAGCACGATATATCTCGACTTTGGCTTGCTCAATAACTTTTGCAATGCCCTGCTCAATACCCTTTACAATGCCCTGTTCAATAGTTTTATCAGTGTCTTTTGCAATGTCTCGGTCAATACCTATTGCTTTGGCTTGCTCAATAACTTTTTCAATGTCTTTTGCAATGCCCTTCTGAATAACTTTTACTTTGGCTTGCTCAATAACTTTTTCAATGTCTTTTGCAATATCTCGGTCAATACCTATTGCAATGCCTTGTTCAACAATTTTTGCAATATTTTTTGTAAGGTCTTGCTGAATAACTTTTGTTTTCCCTATTATTTTGCCTTCCTCAAATCCTACTGCAAAGCCTTGCTCAAAGCCTTTTTCTATAAGCGTTTCTGCTGCTGATTTTACCATATTATTTACCTCCACCATTAGTCTCTTAAGTCGTGGATGAAATACTGCATGGAATTTTTCAAGCATATCAACCAACTATCCGTGTTGATTATGCCAATCTTTCTCATCGGTAGGATCTGCCTCTTGATTTCTGAAAGCCACGCGTTTCTCAGATTTTGCTAATGAGAGATACCGCTCCAAAAGATGTGAAAATTGAATTAAGGATATGAAAAGGTGGCATGGATCCATTGTTTACAGCATCTGAAAGAAACTTCGGATCAATGCCAGCTTGTTCTGAAACGCTAAGAATCCCACCTTGTGCTTCTACTACATTTTTTATTCCCTTTAGAAAAAACGCCTTGTCGCCATCATCTAAATATTCTTCGAGAGAAACTTCAAGGTAGCCGATAACATCTTCTGGATCAGCAAGACGTTCCATCAAAATTTCTTGCCACGTTCTAAATCGTTCCATCATTATATCCCATCTCCATATTCAAGATTCTTTGCTGAGCGAGTCAGGGTCATTTAGTTTTCTTTTTTGTAGCGTAAACTTTTAGTTTGCGCCTTATACATGCACAGACTAACAGTCTATGCTACAACAGCTCTCACAATCTAACGGATTCTGCTACAAGGGTGGCAACTTGCGTTACTTATGGAGCAAAGGCATTTTAGGCTCTGTTCTTGAGGTGTGTTATTACCCCTCTCCGTCAGACGCTTCAGGAAATGTGACGCGCCCATATATTTCCTGCAAGGGTAATTCGCACTGAAGAGAGGTTAGTGGAAGGTGCTGCTCAAGTCCTTGAAAGTAAGTGTAACTCCATTCATCACGCTTTCGCAGAAAACGTTCAACATTCACGCTATCTTGTGAAACAAGGATATATTCTTTCAAGGCATCGAGCTGTCGGTAGCGCGAGAACTTTTCACCTCTGTCATAGCCCTCGGTACTCGGAGAAAGTACCTCTACAATAACAACTGGGTTCAGGAGTGTGTCAAAAACATTGTCTTCAAAACGCGGTTCATCACAAACGACACCGACATCAGGGTAAAAGTAGGATTTTGCTGAAGGGATACCGACACGCATTTCATTCGCAAAAACGACACAACTGCTTTCTATCAAGCGATTGTGAAGTTGAACAAAGATATTCCCTTTAATAAGATTATGTGTAAAACTTGCACCGGACATAGCGATAATTTTACCTTGGATGTATTCGTTTCTGACTGTGTTCGCGTCAGGTTTTGCTTTACGTTCTAAAGTGATGTATTCTTCTGGACTGAGGTATGTTTGGACAGCACTTACCGCCATGATTCCCTCCGTTTATCTCTGGAAATATTGATCTGTGAGATGGAGATTCCTGAAAAAACACAGACGTTTTGGTGGCACAACCTAACTGGTTATGCTACGAAAGAGCATCCTGCGTAAGTCCTAAAAGTTTTTTGATCCTAAGAGAGTATACCACATTTTCTACTTTGTGCCAAGCAAATCATAAATGTGTGAATGTGTTCAAGACAAACTGGAAGTTTGTGGTACGAAGAAGGGCATATTGTTTCAATCTCGTAATCGAGGTTCTTTTGATTTCAAGTTTCTCAGAGTACACAGAGAAATCGTTTGGCACGCACGTTTCAATCTCGTAATCGAGGTTCTTTAGCGACGCTTTCTCTGATTGTTCCTAACATGTGTGGTTGTTTGTACTTTCTGAAATTCGCGCGCTCAGCGTCGTGTAATCCTTCAATTGCATAACGTTGGAGCCGTTCAATAACTGCTTCGAGAAGTTCATCGCCCTTCAAGGTATCGAAGAGGTGCTTCAAATCTGAACGGGCTTCCAGGGTTACCTCGGATATAAACTCTTCAAGCGGCGATTTTTTGCGTGGCGTGTTCGCGTTTTCTACAGTCATTTTTTATCCTCCGTTATTAGGGAAAGCATGATACTTATTTCATATAAGCAAACTCAAAAAAGTATAATTAAATTAAGTATATACTAAAAAGCGATTGAATGCAAATATTTTTCGACTTTCTTTAGTACATTTTATACGAATGTTGTTTGATGGAAGGGAGAAGATTGGAAAATTGGTTGTTTATACTGGGAGGGATGGTTTGTCGTTTCTAGTTGAGCGTTGAGAAGTAGTGAAGTACCTAAAGTTAAGTTCTAATCTCGTAATCAAGAGGGAGAGGACGGTTGCTCAAGGTAGGCTTGATAGAGTTGACGCTTGAGATCCGCTCTGTGTCGGATGCCAATTCACCTCCCGAATTAACGGGGCGATGCGCGGCGCAAATAGGATAACGACATGAGTCTCTGGTCCAAGCATGATATCCCAACTTTTCTCAAGGTGCTTTTGGACAGAGAAATGCTCTGGAATCGTATAACCGAGTTGTGTGATTTTCAGGGAATCAATGCGATTGATGCGAAAAGTCCGGATTTGGTCGGATGTTTCGGAGTACCCGATGACATACCATGCGTGTTTGCGAAAAAGCACTGCGTACGGTGCGAGTCGATGATCCGTCTTCTGTCCACTGCTAAAAGAATTGTATGTTATACGGACGCTGCGCCGTTCTCGAATCGCTTGGTATAGGTCCTCCTTATACGGCTGGTTTTCGTCGATTTCACTCATCTGTTGATCCGGAACTTCAATTCGCGGAACGATCTGATTTAAGGTGTCGTTTACCTGTTTCGGCAAAGCAGAAGTAATCTTATTAATGGCACGGTCAAGGACTTCAACCGCCTGTTTACCTTCTGCTGTTCGATAAAGATTCGCTGCCGTAACCAGTGCAAGTGCTTCCTTGAAATCGAAGTTGAGCGTAGGCAGGAAAAAGTCGGAGACCATTTCATATCCCTGTTTACCACATGGGACCACCTCGATTCCCATATCAGATAAGAGGTTAACATCACGTTGGATGGTTGTTTTATTAACCCCAAATTCTTCTGCCAACCGGGGGCGCGTCCATTTACGGGGTTCATTGTGAATAAGATGTGCTACTTGGATGATGCGCGCCATCTGGTGTTTCCGGTACATAGGCACCTCCAGTTAAATTTGTACCCTAAGCGAAAGGTTAAAAATTCGATCCAAGAACGTAAAAAATAAGTCTTTTTTCTCAAAAACAATTTATTTTACCAAAATTCCTCGACTTTTTGTGCCAAATAGTCTATACAGTGAAATCGCAGCCGAAAACTATTGCGTATGCTGAGCTGCCTGCTGACCGGTCAGTGGGATAGGTTGCCCACCTTTCACCAAGGTGGTTTTCTGTCGGACGACCCGCGGTTTAAAAATTAGATGAGAATCAGAAGTAAAATCGCAGCCGAAAACTGTTGCGTATGCCAGACTGCCCATTGATGGGTCAATGGGATAGGTTGCCCACCTCTCACCAAGGTGGTTTTCTGTAGTTTGTTCAATACGGCAGGGCTGTGTGCTCTGCCCTATTAAGGTCAATTTCTACATCCCTTCCAAATCTTCAGAATAGACATCGTGCATCCGGCGCACTATTTCTTGGAACTCTGCGCGGTATTCTGGTGGATCTAAGACCTCTACCGCATCGCCGAGACTCAACACCCAAAATGTAAACTCCTCTTTTGGGACCTCATAACGGACAATCACAGACCCATCTACACACTGTTCTACAATCTCTTGGGAGCGGTGACGTTCTTTTTCCGTAACGAGATATACTTTACGCGGGGCAATCTTAAGCGTGACACTGATCGGTTTACCACTAAAGAGCTCCCATCGAGAATCCAAATTATCGGACAATGAAAAATCTGGAGGAGTCTCAAAGGTCTCTTTTGTCAATTCAACCTTTTGAAAGCGGAGGATCTTGAAGGTAAGCGATGTATTCTCCGATAAATTAGAACGTGCTTCAAGATACCAATCCTCTTTTCGGAAAAAGATGGCATACGGATGGAGTACATGTTCAATAGACTCTGTTTTCCCACCCGGTAGATAACTTGCACGCACCGCTTTTCGAGTTAGAAGTGCCTTCTCCAGCACGTCAAAATATGTATCACTCTCAGCGTGGAACCCATCTGATTTAAGCTGGATCGAGACGCTATTGCTATGGAGATAGTCGGTTTCTGCCTCCTGAAGAGTCCCAACTTCCTTTCCAAGTGCCTTTTCAATGTACTTCGCCAGTGGTGGGTGAAGTCTTTCTAAAAGGCTTTTGAGAGGTTCCACAAAGTGCGGCTGCTGTGCAAGGGGTGAAGCCTCTATCACCAATTTTAGGTTCCGAGCTTCTGCTTTTGTGATGCTAGGCCAGGGCATCTTGCGTTCCCCCCGAATCCTATAAACACCCTGCCTCTTTTCTACAACGTAGTACTTTTTCAGAATCTTCAGATCGTTATAGATGCGGCTTTTATCAACACCATACAATCTCGCTAACGCAGCAACCTTCATCCCTGAAGATCTTTCCAGTGTCCTGATTAGATCCAGGATACGCTGTACCTGTTTTCTACCATCGCTATAGCCCATATCTGTCTCCTTGTGAGTAGTGCTTTATCAACTTTGAACTTGAGGGGAGGTTCGTAGTAGTGCGATTTATCGCATTGCCTTGCAGTGAGAGCAACGGGCAATGAATTGCCCTACTACGAACAGGATCACCTAACCGGCAATGAATTGCCCTACTACGAACAGGATCACCTAACCGGCAATGAATTGCCCTACTACAAACAGGATCACCTAACCGGCAATGAATTGCCCTACTACAAACAGGATCACCTAACCGGCAATGAATTGCCCTACTACAAACAGGATCACCTAACCGGCAATGAATTGCCCTACTACAAACAGGATCACCTAACGGGCAATGAATTGCCCTACTACGAACAGGATCACCTAACGGGCAATGAATTGCCCTACTACGAACAGGATCACCTATAAACTCAAACTTGAAGAATCAATAGTCTCAGGAACTGTCCTAACCAAATGGAAACAAAGAATTAAATATGACTTATGTTAAGCATAACATTAAAAAACGCCGAACGCAAACATTCGCATCGCCTCAACAAGTAGCTGCTTCCATCCTTCCAATATTCCATTCCTTTTCCTTGACGAAAAGTGGTTTTGGACGTATAATAACGTGAGTTTGATAAAAGTATATTGTAGCGCAAACTTCCCAGTTTGCGCCCATAGCACACAAACTGGGAAGTTTGTGCTACAGGGTCGCAAGTCGCAAGGTGGACTTTCGGAGAAAGGACCTATTATTGAACGTAGGTCATTTATTATCAAACTGGCGTTATAATAGGGAACAATATGGCACAAGGTATCTTTATTACAGGGACAGGCACGGAAATTGGGAAAACTGTGATCGCGGGGGGTCTCGCGGCATCGCTTAAACAGGCGGGGATAAACGTAGGTGTGATGAAACCGATTGGCACTGGCGATACTGCCGATGCACGGTTTCTTAAACACGCTGCGCAGGTTGATGATGAACTTTCCCTGATTAACCCGATCTATCTCCGACACCCTTTGGCACCCTCCGTCGCAGCGAGGATAGAAAATATAGAAATAGATATGTCCCGCATTGAGACCGCTTTCGCTGAACTCCAACAGAGACACGATTTCGTGATAGTGGAAGGTGTCGGCGGGATCGCGGTGCCAATCCGAGACGATTTTCTCGTGGTCCAACTCATTAAGCAGTTAGCACTCCCCATACTCATTGTCGCCACCGCGGGTTTAGGTACGCTAAACCACACACTCTTAACCGTCGCATTCGCACAACAGTTTAATATCCAAATCGCGGGTGTTGTCCTCAATGGACTCCGTTCAGAGACAGCGGGACTCGCTGAAGCGACGAACCCGGTCGAAATCGAAAAGTTGACAGGTGTGCCTGTCATCGGTGTTGTGCCGTACGAGAAACAGTTGGACACACCTTATCCAGATGTAACATTTTTAGCTGAATGGACGAACCAGCATATCGCATGGAGGAAATTAGGAATACCTTAATATGGATACCGCTATTGTTCTCGCTGCAGGATTAGGACGTAAGGTATGGCCCTACGGAGAATTTCGTCAGAAATGTACAATTCCTGTCGCTAATAAGCCGATCGTTCGCCGAGTTGTGGAAAATTTGGTTGCGGCAGGCTGTCAGCGCATTGTTGTGGTGGTGGGGCATCACGCGCAACAGGTCCGCGGTGCACTTGCCGATATACCGAACACTGTTTTCGTTACGCAGCATTCCCTTGACGGAACCGCAAGCGCAGTACTGACAGCACGCGAACATCTCGAAGATGAACCCTATCTCGTCGTTTACGGTGATATCGTAACCACCGCTGAGAACTTCCGTAACTTCATTAGTGCCTTTCGATCAGACAACGTAGAAGCTGCCGCACTCGTGCAACCGCTCGGTAATGAAGACGCAAGCGACTGGCTTTGCGCGGGTATCGGGACGGCGGATGTCGAAAACGGGGGTGTTTTAGAACTTAAAGGTATTGAGGGACATCCGCGCGGCGGCTCGCATCGGCTTTGTGGCGTATACGCTTTTGAGAGTCGCGCGACACCCTACCTCTTAAGGAACCCCGGCATCGTTACACGGGTCCCCGTCGGTGGCATGCCGCCCCCTGAATCCGAAATCGCGCAATCTTTACAACTGATGGTGGACGACGGAAGGACTGTATTGGCAGTCGAGACAGAGGACTTTTTTGTCGATGTCGATAAGCCGTGGCACGTGCTGGAAGCGAACAAGCGGTGCGTTGATTATCTGGCAAAACAGGTTACAGAAGATCGTATTGAGGCGGGCGCGAAAATCTCGGACGCTGCTGAAATCAATGGTCACGTTGTGTTGGGAAAAAACTCCGTGATCGGCCCCCGCGTTGTTGTCAACGGCACGCTTATCGCAGGTGCGAATAACAGTATCACAAACGGTGCGATTTTACACGGCAATATCTTCGTCGGAGACCAGTGTAGAATCAGCGATTATTGCGATGTCGGTAGTAGTGCTATCGGAAATCGGTGTATCATTGGACACGGTGCCGAGATGGCGGGTGTCCTGTTCGATAAAGTCTATCTTTACCACTATTGTGAAATGTCTGGCGTTTTTGGATGCGCGACCGATATTGGTGCAGCGACGGTATGCGGAACACTCCGATTTGATGACAAGGATACCGCGATACAGGTAGAAGGCCGTTATGAAGTTCCGCCCTACGGTGCGAATGCGACGTATATGGGTGACTATTGCCGGACTGGGGTGAATGCGATGCTTATGCCGGGGCGGCGCATCGGGTCTTATAGCGTTGTTGGACCGGGCGTTATTTTATACGACGATGTACCGAGCAAAACGATGGTGATGGCGAAACAGGAATTAATTACGAAACCGTGGGGGCCGGAACGTTATGGGTGGTAAGCGTGCAAATCGGGCTTACAAGGTTTCCCTCCTACTTATTTGAAAGGAGTTCTTTGAGAAGATTCGTCAATTCATCATTGCCAGCAGCGAGTTCAAAAACGCGTTTAATCTTGGCTTCACGATCATTTTCGGATTCCGGCGTTTCATTCTCTGGAGACCAGAGCACCTCAAGTGCTTTCGGGTTGAGTCGGTCATAGGTAACTTTGACTAGCGTAAACGGATAATTCTCAGGGATAATGACGATCCAATCAATCGTTTCACCACGGGCGGAGTACTGTCTATCTACGGTTAGTTTTGAATCTTGATGGGGTACGTTCTTTTTCACCCACTGCTTGCGATCGAGTGCGTCTGTTTCAAAATGACCGACTTCTAACCAATTGCGTCCCGCGCCGTTGGGTTTGGTGGTAACTTCAATGCGTTGCATGGCTGTTTCGTTCTCCATTCCGTGTTTAGATGCTCCCGCACTCCGCGCGGTTAAACATACAGGTTTTGGTAAACATTCTAACACGTTGTGCCGAAAAAGTCAAGTACCTGAATTAGGACGATTAGGACGGGAGAAGCATTTAATTTTCGGTTAAAAAAGGGAAAGACCGACAAAATATGGCTCACATGACTTTAAAAAATGTGGTTAATATGACTTTAAAAGTAAATAAATTTGCATTTTTTCTGAAAAACGAGTATAATTGTAAAAGGGGATAGTATTTTCGCGCATCAATGCGCTAATTTTTACATTTTATGGAGTTAATCTGAAGGGATGAACGCGACATGAGAGTGGAAATGAGATATGGAACCGGCACCTTACCGATCGAGATTCCTGATAAGAACGTTGCCGGCGTTCTCGAAATCTCGGAAAGTGTTCCGCTGTCGGATGAAGATGGCGCGGTTCGAGAGGCGATTGCGCGACCGATTGGGTCACTGCCTTTGGCTGCGCTTGCTAAGGGGCGCGAGTCGGCCTGTATTGTTATCTCTGATGTGACTCGTCCGGTGCCAAATAAGGTCATCCTTCCGCCCCTGTTGGAAACGCTCGAACGCACAGGTATCCCACGCGAAAAGATTACTATCCTCATCGCGACTGGTATCCACCGTCCTAATGAAGGTGACGAACTGGAACAGATGGTTGGACGCGACATTATAGATACATACCGTATTGTCAACCATTTTTCGCAGAAACCCGAGCACCACGCATATTTAGGCAAGACGCAAAACGGCACCCCCGTTCATATTGATAAAACCTACCTCGCATCGGACCTGAAGATCACGACCGGGTTGATTGAACCACACCTGATGGCTGGCTATTCTGGCGGCAGGAAGGCGATCTGCCCTGGGGTTGCCTCTGTTGAGACAATGAAGGTGATGCACGGACCCGAACTCATGGAACATCCGAAGTCGGCAGTTGGTATCTTAGAAGGAAACCCGTTTCACATGGAGGCGACCAAAATCGCGCTGATGGCTGGCGTTGATTTCAACCTGAACGTTGCGATCGACAAGCAGCGTCACATTACCGGCGTGTTCGCAGGCGATATGGTTGAATCGCATCGTGTTGGTGCGCAATTTGTGGAAAAACAGGCAAAGGTTACGCTACCGGCACCCGCGGATGTAGTTGTCGTCTCCAGTGCGGGCTATCCTCTGGACACAACGTTTTACCAAGCGATCAAAGGCTTACTGACGGCTGTTGAAATCGTGAGACAGGGGGGTAGTATCTTGCTGGTCGCGGCGTGCAGTGAAGGGATCGGCAGCAAACCGTTTAGGGATCTAATTTTCAAGACTGACGATTTAACCGCGTTTGTCCAAGGACTTTACAACCCGGCAAACTTTGTGATTGATCAGTGGCAACTTGAAGAATTAGCGAAGGTAGCCCGGAAGGCTGATATTTATTTTTATACCGACGGCATCCCTTACCATCAACGGGCGAAGCTCTTCGTGCATCCGTTGAAAAGTGCGCAGGCAGGCATCGCCGAATTGTTAACCCGCTACGGGGCAGATGTCCAAATTGCTGTGATTCCTGAAGGTCCTTATGTTTTAGCACAGTTGGAAAGGGCTTAATACCAACCGAAATTTAACCACCGAGGCAATTCCTCAGTCTATTGAACAGGACTTATGCAACTTGCGTCTAAAAGCGATACATTTTAGCCAAAAATGCCTCGCATTAAGAGTATTTCAGTTATTTAACCCCGTAAATCCGTTACCAGGGGGACTTTAAGAGGAAATGCGTAAGTCCTATTGAAGTTGAGAATGAATAGCAAAATGGCAAATTCTACTGTGGCACTCAGAGCATATAGGGACGGCTTACACCTGATTATCAGGCCCCACCTATCTATAACCGAAGTTGAGGCTGCGATTCAGCAGGAAATATCGCGCATGAATCGGTCTTTAGCTGGTGCCTCCGTGCAGATTGATCTTAAGTCTCCAACTTTGAAAGAGGCGGAGATAGAGTTTCTCAGCTCGAAGCTCAAGGAAACCTACGATCTCACAGTGCGAGGTGTTGAAGTCGCTGATGAACCGGTCGCGCCCCCGATCGCTGCTGCGCCAACGACGCATGTTATCTCGCAAACGACAGATACCGTTAACCCACGGGATAGTGAACCGTCTCGGATTGTCCCGTACACGATTCGTTCTGGGCAAACAGAAGAATTTCCCCAAGGGAGTCTCATTATTTACGGCGATGTCAACTCAGGTGGTGAAGTCAGAGCAGGCGGTGACATTGTTGTACTGGGTACGCTGCGTGGAAGTGCTTACGCTGGTGCGAATGGTAGGCTATCCGCGGTGATTATAGCGATGGATTTTGCGCCGTTACAACTTCAGATAGGGACGCATATGAACCGTTCATCGGTCAATCAAGAACCCCGCGGTTATCCAGAGATCGCCCGCATCGGGGCGGATGATATAATTATTGTCGAAAAATTCGTTAAGTTTTAGCAAAGGAGGTTCCGGTTATGGGAAAAGTAATTGTAGTGACATCAGGAAAGGGAGGTGTCGGAAAAACAACCTCTACGGCCAATTTGGGCACAGCCCTTGCGCTCCTTGATAAAACCGTCGCAGTTGTTGATGCGGATGTCGGGCTTCGGAATCTCGATATCGTGATGGGGCTTGAGAGTCGGATTGTTTATACCTCAATGGATGTCATTGAGAAACAGTGTGAACTCAGTAAAGCCCTCGTTAGGGATCGGCGCGTTGACGGGCTGATGCTGCTCGCGGCATCGCAAAAAAATAACAAAGACGATATCCAGCCAGAACAGATGAAAGCGATTTGTGACAAGTTGCGGACGACACACGATTTTGTCCTGATTGACTCGCCTGCCGGCATTGAACGCGGTTTCAGCAACGCTTCAGCAGGTGCGGACGAAGCCATCGTTGTTACAACGCCGGATGTCTCTGCGATTCGGGATGCTGACAGGATTATCGGATTGTTGCAAAATGCGAGGATTGAACCGATCAATCTGGTTATAAATCGATTTTCACCACAACTGGTCGGAAACGGGAGCATGATGGATCAAGCCGATGTATTGGATATCCTCAATATTGACCTCATCGGCGTTGTGCCAGAAGACAGCGCGGTTATCACCTCTACCAACCGAGGCATTCCGCTCGTATATGAAGACGGTTCACCCGGTGCTCAGGCGTATATGCGTATCGCACGGCGATTGACCGGGCAGCGCATCCCGATTCATAGTTTTGAGCAGAAAGGTTTACTCAATAACATTGTAAACTGGTTCACGAGAAAGAGATAAGGAGTTTTCTGATGAATATCAGTATAAGACAATTATTCGGGCGCAAACCGAAATCCAGTAGTATCGCCAAACAGCGCCTGAAACTGGTCATCACCCAAGACAGGTTCGATGTCGATGACCGAGTTATGACGAGGTTACATCATGAATTAGCGGAGGTGCTGGCAAAGTATTTTGAATTTTCAGCGAACTCTGTTAAGATGGACTTGAAACAGGAGGGGAATTCCTACATCCTTGTGGCGGATTTTCCTTATACGAAGTTCCACGAAACGAACATGAGACAATAATCGGTAAGCGAGAGATTTATGCGCCTTGAAATCATATCCACGGGCAATAAGGGTTTTCTGCGTCAGAGAATCAATTCCGAAATCGCTTTTGCGACCCCGTTATCGTCATTTGTCGTCGTGATGAAGTCGGCACAATCACGGATCGGTGGCACAGCGTTTGCCATGGCTATTCCGAAACCTGCTGTTTTGAGTAAACTTTCATCGTTATAACTATCGCCAAAAGCGACAACCGTATCCATCGGGATGTTGAACCGGTTGGCGAGTGCTGTGAGTGCGCGCCCTTTAGTAACCTCTGGATTCATAAATTCAATATATTCTGCTTGGGTCTGCGTAACATAAAGCTTCTCCGCATAATTGGTTTGAAAACGCCTTAAGAGCGGTTGCAATTTTTCGGGCGTATGGATTATCAGCAGTTTCGTTGGCGTTTCACCTGCTAACTCGCGCAGGTCTCCGATCGGCGTAGCGGGAACGCCTGTCCGCGCTTCATAAAGATCGCTCCATGCGTTGCGTTCAGCGACATAAAGCTCGTCGTTCAGACAGAAATTGAGATGTAATCCCTGCTCGATGCAGTCATTGACAACTGCCATCGCGTCATCTGTTGGCACAGGCGTGTGGTGATATACCTCGGTGGTCGTTGCATGGCGTACCATCCCCCCGTTATAAGAGATAATAGGATTTTCGAGTCCGATCTGATCGCTAATGGGTTGGATAGACCGGTGCATCCTTCCAGATACTAATACGACGAGTATATCATTTGCCGCGAGTGCCTGAAGTGCCTCTCGGTTTTTCGGTGACAACGTATGATCACTACTGAGTAGTGTTCCGTCCAAGTCGAAAGCTGCTAAACGACATTCTATTTTTCTCGTGTCGCCTTCCATCTATTTTATCCTCCATTTTTTTAATCGTTGATTTGTCAAGTGAAATTACCAGACGGCTTGCTCTGTCTCTCGGTCGAAGAGATGCATTTCCGTTTCATCAAAACCTAACCAGACCGTATCGCCTACTGCGACCTGAAATGTTGGATGTGTTCGCACGCGAAGCAAAATAGGGTCCTGCGTCTCCGAATGGGTACCGAGACGGATGTCAAGGATGTTCACCGCCCCAAGCGGTTCAATAAGATGCACGTGTGCGGAAATATTATGTTCACTCGGTTGATTCGCTGCTGTGATATGCTCTGGACGAATACCAAATACCAAGCCGTTTTCTTGCGCGCCTGAAGCGATCATTGTCTGCCGTTCTGGAGAGAGGCGAAGGTGAATATCGGTGTGGCTGAGATGTAGCACGGATTCCCCATCCTTGAGCGTGAGTTCCGCGTCAAGGAGGTTCATGGTAGGCATTCCCATAAATCCGGCAACGAAAAGACTCTGAGGTTTATTGTAAATCTCATGCGGGGTACCGATCTGTTGCAGGATGCCTTGGTGAATCACAGCGATTCTGTCTGCAAGGGACATCGCTTCAACTTGGTCATGCGTTACAAAGATCGTCGTCGCGCCGATTTCATGTTGGAGTCGTTTAATTTCGGCGCGCGTGTCAACGCGCATCTTTGCGTCTAAATTCGCCATAGGTTCATCAAGCAGGTAAACTTTCGGTTGGCGGACCATTGCGCGTCCGAGCGCGACGCGTTGCATCTCACCACCGCTGAGCACGCTCGGTTTCCTATTTAACATGTCAGATATTTGTAGGATGTCCGCAACACGCTTGACTTGGGTGTCAATCTCCGTTTTTGAAACCTTTACCGCTTTGAGTGGGAAAGCGATGTTATCGTAGACGTTCAGATGTGGGTAGAGTGCGTAGAATTGGAAGACAAATGCGATGTCCCGGTCGGCAGGCGAAAGATCATTGACCCGTTGCCCATCAATAAAGATGTCGCCTTCTTCAGGATTCTCCAAGCCTGCGATGAGACGGAGTGTTGTCGTTTTACCGCAGCCGGAGGGCCCCAGAAAAACAACGAACTCTTTGTCTTCAACTTCGAGGTTAAAATCTTTGACGGCAACGACATCGCCGAAACGTTTTACGACGTTTTCAAGTTTGATATGCGCCATAATATAAGTTATAAGTTATAAGTTATAAGTTAAGAGGGTTGTAGAAAAAATCAAACTTATAACCACTGAAAACTTCAAGGATTTTTTCGGAGGAAAAATCCGAACTGACTGCTACTTCACATTAGAAAGTGCATGACTGCGCCGGAAATAAGTGGCACAGTGAGATTATCGTCAATCGGGAAGGGCATGAGTTCCACGATTGTAGCGACCAAGGCACCAACGATTGCGATAACAGGGTTTAATTTCACCAAAGCGATTGCGACACAAACAACGAAACACGCCGCACTCCCCTCTAAACTTTTTCTACCGAGGAGTTTCGTCCTACCCCACTTTCTACCGACGAGTGCAGCTGCCATATCCCCTAATATCATAAAAAAGATACAGACAATAGCAAGCGTCTTAGCAAATAAGAGGATACATAGGAACGCACTGATTAGATAATAGGTCGCGCCTGTCATCGCACCTTTGCGTTCATGGCTACGGAGCAGCGGTTTGAAAATTTTGAAAAAAAACTCGCCGAAATCTGGGGAGCACCATTTCACGAATTCCACGGCAAGCGCACCACCTGTCAGTATCCCCATTAGAACCAACATCGTCGGTTTATCCAAGAAGAGATAGATAACCGGCAGGATGAGTCCTGATAAATGAATGCTTTTGCGAAGCAGCTCGGCTATCATTGATTAACCTCCGAAATAACCGAATAATGTATGCTTAATTATTATAGGGTTTACAAGAGAAAATATCAAGGGAAATGGTTTTTTAGTAGTTGTCAGTACGATTTTTCTGCGAAAAATCTTTCAGTTTTAATAGTTGTCAGTTTGCTTCGCAGTGAGAATACGATTTTTCTGCGAAAAATCTTTCAGTACTCAGTTAAAGAGAGATTTGATTAATCAGAGTGCTCCTTAAACTGATAACTGACAACTGAGTACTGACCGTTTTCTATTTTTTTGACAAAAAAAACACACATTTTTGTTGCATTCAGAGATTATAATTTTTATCGTTGAAATAGTATTGGGAATAGAAATGTTGGCGGAACACTTTTTGCACCTTACAAAATTATACGAGGATTTCAAATTTGCCTAAAGATAGAAAATATCAAATGAGAGGACTTCTTAATATGGGTTTGCAGGTTCCACTTTTCGGTGGACGCCTTCGTATCGGATACCTGTTGCTTTTGTTAATTGGCACAGGACTCACATTCTGCGAAGTAAGTGCTGATAACCATGAAACGCAATCGCCCGTGAAAATAACAGGTATTGTTGTAGATAGCAACACCGAGGCACCGCTGGTAGATGTAACAATCCGGGTCACTGATACCCAAATCCGTGTAACAACTGACGAAACTGGCACGTTTTCGCTGGAATTACCGATCGGTACTTACAAAATTCAAGCAAGTGCGTCGTTTTATAATACCTATGTCGTTACGGATCTTCAAGTAAAAGCAGACGAAACACCGGAACCGCTTCGCGTCCTATTGGTGGCGCAAGTGGTGAAATTGGATGCGATTAAGATGCCGGTCCAACTGAGCCAATCCAGTGAGCGTGGGCTGCTTGAACAACGGATGCGTAGTTCCCGAATTGAGGATAGCATCAGTACGGAAGAGATGAGCCGACTCCCGGCATCGTCTGCGGGTGAGGCTATTAAACGGGTGACAGGTGTCAGCATTGTCGGTGGCCGTTATGTCTTTGTGCGTGGATTGGGAGAACGCTATAGTAACACGCTCCTCAATAATGTCGAAATTCCGAGTCCTGAACCGAACAGACGGGTTGTGCCGATGGATATTTTCCCGGCAAGCCTGCTCGCGAGTCTACAGACAGTAAAGACGTTCTCACCTGACCAACCGGGTGGTTTCGCGGGCGGTTCCGTCCAAGTGTTCACGAAAGACTTCCCGGAAGCGTTGTCGATGTCGCTATCGATGTCAACAGGTTTCAACACACAGGCAACAGGGGAAGAAGGTTTGACTTATCCGGGTGGCGATTACGACTTTTTAGGCTTTGACGACGGTTCGCGTCAACTCCCGAGCATCATTGAAGATCAGGCAGCGGATGTGCCGATCCGGGAGCGTGGACGTTTTACACCTGCTGGCTTCACGCCGCAAGAGATTCAGGCGTTCGGGCAATCGTTTGAGAATGTCTGGACCCCGGAACGCCAACCGTTACCTGTCAATCAAGGCTATAAATTTAGTCTTGGGAATAGCAGGACGATTTTTGGCAAACAGTTCGGTTATTTGGGTGTCATCTCTTACGGCAACAGCCATAATTATGGCACGCAAGTTCGCAATGCCTATCGTATAGGTTTGAACCAGACGCTTTCCCCTGTAACCTCCTACGACATTGAACGGAGCGGTAACGAAGTAGATTGGGGGACAGTCTTAAACACCAGTTTGCGCTTCTCACCGGAACACCTCATCAGTTTAAAGACGTTTTTGACACATACTGCCGAAAACGAAACCCGAACATGGAAAGGCTTCAACGCCGATAGGAACACAGATATGCGGAGTACGCGACTCCGATACGTTGAACGCCAACTTTTCTCCGGACAGTTCGCGGGGATGCATGATTTCAACTTTGGTGAACCTGAACCTGAGTTAGAAGTACCGGAAGATTCTGCCGTCTCTATGGAGTGGCGGCTTACCTATTCACGTGCAGCGCGCGATGAACCAGACACGCGCGAGAATATCTATGAAGATAGAGGCGATGGCACCTTCGTATTCCGTGATGTCACGCAAAGCGGTAGCCGATTTTTCTTTGATCTTGAGGACGATGAATATAACGCCCGCGCCGATTGGAAAGTTCGGATTGGAACGGAAAGTCTCTTCAAATTTGGCGGGATGCTCCGAGACAGAGCGCGTACATTCGATGTACGCAGATTTAGATTCTTGCCCTCTGACCAAGTAGATGCTACGGTCAATCTCTCCGACCAACCAGAAATACTTTTCCAAACCGAAAATATAGCGCCCCGTGTTTTTGAATTGCGAGAATCCACGCGTTCTACTGATAACTACTTGGCAGATCACAATATCTACTCGGGTTATATGATGCTGGATTTACCGCTTTCCGCCAAATGGCAAGTGATGAGCGGTGTCCGATTGGAATCTTCCGATCAAACGGTCACGACCTACGATCCGTTCGCTGCCACTCGCAAGGAAATTGAAGCGAATTTGCAAACACTTGATTGGCTGCCGGGGTTAAATGTAACGTATCGCTTAACAGAGCGGATGAATTTGCGCTTTGCAGCATCTCGTACGATTACACGTCCCGATTTCCGCGAACTTGCACCTTTTGAGTTCACAGATTTCGTTGGCGGCAGGACGATTCTTGGTAATCCAGAGTTAGAACGTACGCAGATCGATAACTTCGATTTTCGTTGGGAAGTTTTTCCACAGATAGGCGGTATTTTGGCAGTAAGTGCGTTCTATAAGCGGTTCCAAAAACCGATTGAGCAGATTGTCCAACCGCAGGCTGAAGTCCGAATCACTTATGAAAACGCCGAAGGTGCCCACAATTACGGCTTAGAGTTAGAAGCACGTCAGAATTTAGGCGTTCTTACCGATGCGTTGCGCAATTTTTCGATTAACACTAACGCTGCGTTGATCTCCTCGCAAGTTGTTTTGCCGGAAGATGTCGGCATTCAGACTTCTTCTGAGCGTCCACTACAGGGGCAATGTCCTTACATCGTGAATGTGTCCGTCGGTTTTGACGACCCGAACTGGGGTATTTCAAGTGCGCTTGCGTATAACATCTTTGGACGGCGGCTCTCTGAAGTGGGGAACCACGGGGTACCGGATGTCTATGAGCAGCCCCGTGGACAATTGGATGCAAGTTTCAGCCGGACAGTTGCAAATCATTTCAAATTCAGTGTTTCAGCGAAAAACCTTCTTGACCCTTATGTTCATTACAAAATTGGTGAAGAAACATACGTCGAGTATAAGATAGGCAGATCGTTCTCGTTTGGGATAAGTTACAATTTGTAATATAAATTGCGAGTAGTTCATTATTCGCTGCTATCGCTTGACGCTTATGGGAAACTGAATACCTCTGCTTGCGAAGGAGAAAAAATCATAATATTGTCAACCTTTTGCAACAATTAATGGGTATCCTTTAAGAATGAGGAAAACTTATAACAGCGACGTAAAATCAATGGCGATGTGTATCGTCGAGTCGCAATTATTTGTGCCTGTCCGCGAGATCGGTTAGGCATCTAAAAAACAAAAAAGGAGCTTAGATAGCTAATGTTAAATATTGGGTCCAGTCCTGCCTCACCAAGGAAAAGGGGTTTGTATCAGAATTGGTTGTTTCAGTTAATGGTCATTTTCTCGGTTGGCGTAGCGTTAGCTTTTGTCGGCTGTGGCAGCGATGACGAAGAAACCGACGAAACGGAAGAAACACTCGTTCCAGAAGAAGAAATTATTACTGTTGACGGTCGTGACGTAGTCATCCTTGAAGGCAAATTGAATGCCGATAAAACGCTCTCGGCGGCTTACGATTATCTCCTCCGGGGTGCAGTGTTTGTCGAAGGAGGCGCGACATTAACCATTGAACCGGGTGTCCAAGTTTACGGTGAACAGGCAAGCAATGGCACACTTATTATTGCCCAAGGTTCTAAAATCATGGCAGAAGGGACAGCATCTGCCCCTATCGTTATGTCCAGTGATGCCGCTATAGGGAGCCGCGCACGGGGACAGTGGGGTGGTTTGATTGTCAACGGTAGTGCCCCGACGAACCAAGGCATAACTTTCGGTGAAGGTGACACAGGTGCATTCGGTGGAAATAATCCTGCTGACAGTAGTGGTGTTCTCCGCTACGTCCGTGTCGAGTACGCAGGCATCGAATTCAGTCCTGACAACGAGTTGAACGGCATCGCCTTCCAAGGTGTTGGATCCGGTACTGTCGTCGATCACGTCCAAGTACACATGAACCAAGATGATGGCGTTGAGATGTTCGGTGGCACCGTCAACCTTAAATATGTCATGGTTACGGGTGCACGCGACGATTCCTTTGACTGGACAGACGGTTGGACCGGTAAAGGGCAATTCTGGGTCGCACAACAGTATGGTGACGACGCAGATAACGGCTTTGAAGTTGATAACAGCAGTAAAGATAACGAGGCAACACCACGTTCCGCCGCTACTATCTACAATGCGACGCTTGTCGGTGATCCAGCGGGTCCGGAAAGCGATAACGGTATGTTGATTCGCGAAGGTGCTGCTGGCACATTCGCAAACTTCATCGTTACTGGATTTAACAAAGTCGGACTCGATATCAACAACGAAGCGACACATGTGCAAGCAGATAGTGGTAAGCTGGTCGTCAAGAATAGCATTTTCTTTGAAAATAAGAAAGGCAACTTCGGAGACGAAAAAGACGATGATGGGTTCGACGAAGCCGATTTTGCAGCCTCCCATGGGAATAAAGAAACCGACCCAGGCTTGGTAGATCCGTTCAATAAGGCTACACCGAACTTCACACCCAGCGCAGGTGCGAAAGCAGTCACGCCCGCGACTCCTCCGAGTGACGGGTTCTTTGAACAGGTTGACTTTGTCGGTGGCGTGAGCCCAAGCAACAACTGGACCACGGGATGGACAACGAGTGCACAGAGGTAATGAACGCACCGTTTACACGTTTTACATCCTTCTAACGACACTGTTTGTCTACAGCGGTTTAGTAGGGTGTGAGAAATCGAATCGTAGGGGTTGGGTTACCCAACCCCTACACTCGCCAGACCAACTCGGTATAGCAGTCGTTGACGCACTTAATCGCGAAAATATTGAACACTTGAATCGCTTGCGTGTGCAGCGCGAAGAATTCCTTGATTGGGTTTGGCCCGCGTTTCCTGCGAGTCGTCCGCCAAGTAACTTTCCCGGTGATTTTGCTTGGTCAAATATGAATAATAAATGTAACATCGGCATGAAAAAGTGGATTAATCACTACGGAGGCCACAATCTGAAATTCGTGGACATCCGCTTCGAGCAACCGCAAAAGATTTACGACGGATTTCAACTTTTGCGTGGGACCGTTTTGACGTTACAGAACACCGCCGGGGAAAAACGGGAATTGAAGATTCTCGGCTCGGTAGTTGTTAAAAACAATCAATACAAGTTGCTGAGTTATAAAGACTAATTACCGAAGGAAGGACTGAAAAAAATATGATAACGATTGCTGATGCTCAGCGGCAGAACCGAGAAGCCGCCCAAAAACAGAAAAAGAAAGCGATCCGCATTGCATGGACCTTTGCAATCGGACTGCATGTCATCGGGATTATCGCCGGTGCTATCTACTTTATCCACAAAACAGTGTTGGAGATGAACCAAGATAAAGTAGACAGTGTCGTTTTGGAAGCGTCGAAACCACAGCCGAAACGCCGCACCCCACCCCGTACAACACGAAAACCGAAGCAACCGAAGTTTTCTAAAATCCGGGTACCGAAAGGACAGTCTGTCACGACGAGTGCTAAAATTCCGATGGGCAACGCGCGCTTCACACTGCCAGTGAGTGATGTACCGGAACGTCGCGTCATGGCCCCGAGCACGGTAGGGATCGGCAGAAATCTGTTCAGAGCGACACAACAACAGGCAAATATTGTTACAACGCTGCCGAAATTCGAGGTACCGAAGTTTGAAAGTACCAGCTTAGCCTCAAGAATGGATATGGGAACGAGCCTTGCAGAAACAGAGTTCGACGATCCGGGGAACTTAGCGCTCGCCTCAGTCAACTTAGGCGAGGCGAAACAGTCGTTTAGCGATTTCCTAAAAGCGGTACGGGAGCGGATCAAACAGGTTCAACGCTTCCCGCCACGTGTACGGAATCTCGATGATGGCACTACAACAACGGTTCGGTTTACGCTTTTCAAAGATGGCACCATTCGGAATCCAGTCGTTTCTGATTCTTCTGGTTCAACAGCCCTTGATAACGCTGCCATCGCTGCAGTCCAAAATGCAGTGCCTTACCCATCTTTTCCTGAAGGACAAGCGGGGAATAGCCTGCGACTTGAAATCCCGATTATTTTCGAGTTAGCGAATTAAGTTACGTATGTGTAGGCGCGCTTCGGAAACGCACCAAACAATAATTATCGGTTTTGCCACGATAGCGTATGGAAAATTAGGCGGAACTTGGGGACGTTCAATTTTTTTTGGTCCCAATGCCGAATACCCACATATTAGGGATAATCCAAATATGGCTAAAAGGTGCATGAGTAGCACTTAGCGATATTTCGTAGATTCCATCTTTTAGCCTCCTTTGAGAAATTATGAATCTCACAGCGTTGATTTCTTCAGTTTTATAGGAAAGGTCCGCTGCTGACGGTTGAATGCCGCAATTGCAGCCGTCTCCGTATCAAAATGTTCAAAGAGGCTAATGAGCCGGCTGAGGACGAGCAGGTTCCTGATTTTTTTCTCAACATTGATAATCCCGATGCGGCTTTTCTTCCGTGCTGCGACGGCATGCGTATTGACCAGCATGCCGAGTCCGGAGCTGTCCATTTGGTTAACATGCTCGAAATTGATGAGAATACATGCTGCATCGGAGGCTTCTAACTGCGAAGCGAGTTTCTCTCGCAATTCCGATACTGCGGTTCCAATTATCTTCCCATTCGGTTCCAAAATTACAACGCCACCTTTTAAGCGAATTGTAGTTGCCATCTGTTTTCTCCTTTTTCTTAGGAAAGTTGAAAATAGCAATTCATCATCCATGAAATGCCCGTTATCTTAATTATAGAGATGAAACGGAAAAAGTTAAGGGCTGCTTGCAGAATTTTTAAGAAATTTTTCCTTTTTTCTCGTTTTTCCGCAAAAATAGGCGATATTTTCTTACAAAGTGGGACTTAGGGAAAATATAGGTATACAGCAGCAATAGAACGCTTCGGTTAATACTACTATTCTGCGACTACATAGGAGAATTCGGCGGGGTTCCAAACCTGTTAGAATGCAAACTTATCCTTATCTGCCTTCGCCTTTGTTTCATCGACAAACCCTAACAGCACTAACCCGGCAATAAAGAAAACCATTAATGAGATGATAGCAAGACGTGCGCTACCGGTGACCTGTTTGATAACGCCAAACGTCGTAGGTCCCCAAATGGACGAAAATTTGCTAAAGATAGAATAGAATCCGTAAAACTCTGCGCTTGCTTCTTCTGGAATCATCGCGCCATACAAGGAGCGACTCAACGCCTGTGTTCCACCGAGTACAACACCGACAACGACACCCAAAACAAAAAATTCCGTTGCGGTATGGATGAAATAGCCATAGGTGACAACACCACTCCACAGAACTAAGGCAAACATCACGGAGCGTTTGGCACCGATGCGATTTGCGAGCCGACTGAAGATCAACGCTCCAGCAATCGCAACGACCTGGACAAGCAAAAGTGTTACCATCAGTGCGGTTGTCGTGAGTTTTAGTTCTTCGGTGCCGTAAATTGTCGCCATGCTGGTAACTGTGTGGATGCCATCATTGTAAACCATGTAAGCAATGAGAAAGAGGGTGAGGTGTTTAAAGCGTCCGACCCTTTTCGCGGTTGCGATCGTCCTGCTGATGCCAACGGCAAGATAGGCTAAAGTTTTCGGTTGATTGTGGTATTTGTCTGGAAGTTCGTGCGGTGTTCTTTCCTCTTTCAGGTACTTCATAGTGAACAGCGTCCACCCTGCCCACCAGAGTCCTGTCATCGCCATCCCGATGCGTGCTGCCATTGCTTGGTTCTCTGGTGTCTTTTGCATGGCGACGAGTCCAAGTGCGATCGCAAATTGGAGCGACCCTCCGATGTATCCGAATGCATAGCCCTTGGCAGAAACGGCATCCATTTTGTCCTCAGAGGCGATCTGCGGTAAAAATGCGTCATAGAAGACGTTGCCTGCGACAAAGCAAACTTGTGAACCGAGAAATAGCACGATTGTCAACGTTACATCGCCGGATTTACAAAAATAGAGCATCATTGCGAAAAGACTACCCATATATGCGAAACCGATAAGAAACCTCTTTTTCGCTGAAGAGAAATCGGCAATCGCGCCCAGTACAGGTGCAAAGAGGAAAACGAGAAACGCGGCGCCCCCTAACATGAATCCCCATAATGCCGTTGCACTCACATTCATGCCAAGGAAGTCAACACCGGCTTCGCCTACAATGGCTTTGGCAAAGTAATTCGGCAATATGGCGGCGATCACGGTGGTTATGTAGGCTGAATTCGCCCAGTCGTACATGCACCACCCGAAGATTGTTTTCTTATCGTTTTTCATGGTTCTCCGGTTTGCAAAACGTTGGGGTTGGAATGTTTCCTGCATTTTCCCACACTTTCGGAAGGAAATCAATAAGATTTGCGGTCGGTATTCAGTTGTCAGGAGTCAGAGGAGTGTTTTAGTGAATGGGGGCAGCGGCAGCGTGAGGGTTCCACGCGCCACTGCCCTACTTCGCCGAGATTAGGCAAGGTCGAAGCGGTCAAGAGTCATGACCTTGTTCCACGCAGCCACGAAGTCCTGCACAAATGTTTGTTGCGCGTCATCGCATGCGTAGACTTCTGCGATGGCTCGGAGTTGAGAGTTCGAGCCGAATACGAGATCAACACGGGTGCCGGTCCACTTGAGATCGCCTGTCAAGCGATGGTGCGCTTCAAACACACCTTCGGTCGCAGGGGACTCCTGCCACTCGATGTTCATGTTAAGCAGATTCACGAAGAAATCAGTCGTCAATGTCTCGGGACGGTCAGTGAAAACGCCGAGTTCGGACGGACCGACGTTTGCATTCAGGGAGCGCAAGCCGCCGACAAGAACCGTCATCTCAGGTGCGGTGAGTGTCAGCATTTGTGCGCGATCCACCAGCAACGCTTCAGCTGTTCTCTCGTGTCCATTTGCGAGGTAGTTACGAAATCCGTCAGCGGTCGGTTCAAGCACAGCAAACGATTCGACATCGGTTTGCTCCTGCAACGCGTCCGTGCGTCCGGGAGTGAAGGGCACCTGTACATCAATGTCAGCATTCTTCGCAGCTGCCTCGACCGCTGCACACCCAGCGAGAACGATGAGGTCAGCAAGCGAGACCCTCTTCCCGTCGGACTGCGATCCGTTAAATTCGTTTTGAATCTCCTCAAGGGTCTGAATTACCTTCTCGAGTTCAGGTGGATTGTTGACTTCCCAATCCTTCTGCGGTGCGAGGCGAATGCGTGCCCCGTTCGCGCCCCCACGCTTGTCGGTGCCGCGGAATGTTGCCGCAGATGCCCAAGCGGTCGAAACGAGTTGGGAAATGGACAGTCCTGATTCGAGGATCTGGGTCTTCAAGGCAGCGATGTCTTGCTCGCCAATCAATTCATGATCGACATCAGGGACAGGGTCTTGCCACAACTGCGGTTCCGCGGGAACCAATGGACCGAGACAGCGTGTGCGAGGTCCCATGTCGCGGTGGGTCAGTTTGTACCACGCCTTAGCAAAGGCATCTGAAAACTCGTCCGGGTGCTCATAGAAGCGTCTGGAAATCTTCTCATAAGCTGGATCCGCCTTCAGAGATAGGTCAGTCGTGAGCATCATGGGCGCGTGCTTCTTCGAGGCATCGTGCGCGTCCGGTACGGTGCCTTGTGCCGATTCATCTTTGGGAGTCCACTGCCATGCACCGCCGGGGCCTTTTATCAGTTCCCACTCGTAGTTGAACAGGTTTTCAAAGAAACTATTATCCCACTTAATCGGTGTGGCGGTCCAGGCACCTTCCAACCCACTGGTGATTGTGTCGCTGCCCTTACCGCTACCGTAGGTGTTCTTCCAGCCGAGTCCTTGCTCTTCAAGGTCGGCACCTTCGGGTTCGGGTCCAACGTACGCGTCGGCATCAGCAGCCCCATGGGTTTTGCCGAATGTGTGTCCGCCAGCGATGAGCGCGACCGTCTCCTCATCGTTCATAGCCATGCGACGGAACGTCTCTTTAATGTCTATCGCTGCAGCGACCGGGTCCGGGTTACCGTTGGGTCCCTGCGGATTCACGTAGATTAAGCCCATCTGAACGGCACCGAGGGGGTTCTCGAGTTCCCTGTCGCCGGTGTAACGTTCGTCTCCGAGCCATGTGGTCTCCGATCCCCAATAGATGTCTTCTTCGGGTTCCCAGACATCCTCTCGTCCGCCGGCGAATCCGAGGGTCTGGAGACCCATCGACTCAAGGGCACAATTCCCAGTGAGGATTATCAGGTCTGCCCACGAGAGTTTTTGTCCGTACTTCTGCTTGATCGGCCAGAGTAACCGGACGGCCTTATCGAGGCTTGCGTTGTCGGGCCAACTATTGAGGGGTGCAAAGCGCAATGTGCCGGAGGCTGCGCCGCCGCGTCCATCACCGATCCGATATGTGCCTGCACTGTGCCACGCCATCCGAATGAAGAGGGGGCCATAGTGGCCGTAGTCGGCGGGCCACCACTCTTGCGATGTCGTCATCACTTTATGAATGTCCCGCTGCACTTCCTCAAGGTCGAGTGTATTGAACGCCTCGGCGTAGTTGAAATCGTCCCCCATAGGGTTGGATGCGGGTGGGTTCTGGTGGAGCATCTTCAGGTTCAACTGATTCGGCCACCACTGTTGGTTTGCTATGGTGCCCTGTGCCTGAGCGTGGTGCATCACTGGGCACTTACTTTCGTTGCTCATATTTCCTCCAATTTCGTTCTACATCTTTTCAAACTTATTCTTTGAAATATTCCTTAAGATTTGCATAAGTAGGCAGCATAATCTTGCGATCACGCTTACTATGTTTGCCAATGTGATGCATTAATCATGCCATAATTTCTGCCCAAAGTCAAATCTTTTTTTAGCGTCTTGGTGCTTTCCAAAAGGATAGATTCTTCTTCGTCAATTCAAATTGGATGAGGATAGCGATCCGGAAGCATTCGTAGAAAAAGACTGAATGCGTTTGGAAGTAACATAGATAAGAATATGCAGAATTTCGGTAGATGTGGTATAATAGATAGAAGTTGTAAGACAATCAGGGAGGTTGTGTTTCCCACTTTGTATACTATGGATTATCTATGTAGATGGCTATCAATGCTACTCCTCTTTTCTATCGGTGTTGGTGTCCATGCCGAAACTGAGGCACTTCAAGCAGAAGCCTACCGGACTTATGAGAGCGTTGAGATTGACGGGGAACTGACAGAATCCGATTGGCAAAACGCAACGCCTATCCGTCAATTTATTCAATTTGAACCCGATGCGGGTGCCCCTTTAACAGAAGCGACAGAGGTTCGGATACTTTATGATGACAAACACATCTACTTCGGTTTTGTCTGCAGCGAACCTGACCGCTCTAAGATTATTGCCAATAAGATGCGCCGTGATGCAGAGATGTGGGACCAAGACAACGTCTTTGTGCTATTGGATACTTATAATGACCGGCGGAGTGGTTTCTTTTTTCGTGTCAATCCGTTGGGTGCGCGAGAAGATGTGGCACTCATGGACAGCGGCGACAGTCGAAACGAGAACTGGAACGCGGTTTGGGACGCTCGATCGAAAATTAATGGCGATAATTGGACTACAGAAATTGCGATTCCGTTCAGTCAACTCCGGTTCAAAGGTGAAGAGGCGTTAACATGGGGTTTGAATCTTGGACGCACCATCCAGAAAAACCAAGAAGAAGGCACGTGGGCCCCCGTGCCAGCAGCCTATACCTTCCTGGCGCGTTATCGGACGACGCACTTAGGGACCTTAACCGGTTTATCTGGCATCTCACACCGCCGCAACATCGAGTTTCTACCGTATCTCCTCCCCGGTGTCGCCCGGACAGAAGAAGAAGGCACAATCGGTGTGCTTGACTTCGGGGCAGATATGAAGGTGAGCGTCACCTCAAATCTGACCGCCGATCTCACCGTCAACACAGACTTTGCACAAGTTGAAGCAGACCAGGAACAAGCGAATTTAACACGGTTTAGCCTCTTTTTTCCGGAAAAACGTCAATTTTTCTTAGAGGGCGCGGGCTTATTCGATTTTGGCGTTCCACGTACGAGTTTCAATGCGCCGCCACCGCTCTTGCTTTTCTATAGTCGCCGGATCGGTATTGAAGAAGGGCACGCCATCCCGATTCTGGGAGGTGGAAAAGTTACGGGTAAAGTAGGCGGCTTCGGGGTAGGGGGACTGAATGTTTTCACGGATAAGTATGCAGCCGACACTACAGAAGATTTAGACGCAGTTGATGTTGACAGGACAAACTACTCGGTGTTGCGTATCAAGCGCGATCTTTTTACTGGGTCGAGCCTCGGTATGATTGCGATTAACAAGCAAGGACCCGATGGATACAATCGCGCGACAGGTGTCGATTTTATCTACCGTCCCACCGACAGGATGAACTTTCGCGGACTCTGGGCACGTACCTTTGAACCGAGCGAAATTCAGGATGACCTTATCAACGGAAACAATATCTCATCCAGTGAAACCGCTATAGGAAACCGAAACGCGTTGTATTTCGGCGGAAATTGGCAAAGTGCAGTCGCGCGAGTAAACGCCTCCTACACAGACATCGGTGAGGATTTTAACCCTGAAGTCGGTTACGTGTATCGCACTGGATCACGTTGGTTCCGAGGCGAACTACGCGGAACCCCTTATCTTCATTGGTACGGTCTCCGCCGGATGTGGATCGGGCCGGAGATCGATATTGTGCTGAATTCCGATAATCAATTAGAGACGCGAACTTTTATCTGGAGCACATGGCTTGAATTGGAAACCAACGGTTGGGGGGGTATCCGCATCTATAGAAACTTTGAGAACCTCACTGAAGACTTTGAAATTCGAGAAGGGATTATCATTCCGCAGGGTGAATACACTTACAATAACTATAGCCTCATGCTCAATGCTGAAGGCAACGTTTTCAATGGACGCGTGGGGTTCAATATTGGGGATTTCTACAACGGTACCCGCCGAGGATTTGACATCCGGCTCGACCTCCGACTCACTGGGCGTTTTAGTTTGGAACCGAGATACGAGTTTAACCGAGTCACGCTGCCGCAAGGTGCGTTTGACACCAACGTTTTTGGCGGGCGCGTCGGTTATTCTTTCTCTACGGACCTTTTTACGAAACTCTACGTACAATGGAACAGCGATCGGAACCTGATTACCACGAATTTCTTAGTCAACTATATCTACCAACCCGGCAGCGACTTTTACTTAGTCTTCAATCAGACGTATGGAACAGACAGCATGACATCCGGGTTGCTCGACACAACTTTGGTTGGTAAAGTGACGTATTGGTGGAATCCGTGATGTTTTCTGATTGCGATTCTTCACTTCTATCCGCCAGAAAACCGTAGTCCGTAACGTAGTGGAGGACGGATTTTTTGAAAGGCACGCTAATACCAAATCCACATCGTTACTCCGCAAGGAAAATTAAAAAAATGAAGATTGTTGATGTAAAAACGTATCTCGTTGATGTACCGCCACCGCATTGGGGCGGCAGACGCTGGATTTTTGTCAAGCTGGTCACCGATGACGGCATTGAGGGTGTAGGTGAATGTACCTATCATACGCAACTCAATCATGTTGTCGTTGAACTCATCAAGGATTGGGGCGAACGTTTCCTGATTGGGGCGGATCCGTTTCGGATTGAAAGAATCTGGTCAACGCTTTATGAAGGTCCCTGTGTACGGCACTCCGGCCCGCTGACGACACCCGCGATGAGTGCGATTGAGATGGCGTGTTGGGATATTGTCGGGAAGGCGTTGAATCAGCCGATCTACAATCTGTTAGGTGGCATGTTCCATGAGAAATTGCGCGCCTATTCCTATCTCCTGCCATGGCGGCGCGGCGATTCTCCAGAAAAGACCGGCGAACTCGCGCTCTCTTACGTCGAGAAAGGCTTTACCGCCGTCAAGTTTGACCCCGTTGATGCTGGCACTGCTGATAGATTAGAGACACTCAATTACGCAGAGAGTGTTATCCGAGGCATTCGGGATGCCGTTGGTGATAAGTGTGACATTCTGATTGGGACACACGGGCAGTTCAACACAAACAGCGCAATCCGTTTCGCGAAACGCGTCGAACAGTATGATCCGCTCTGGTTTGAGGAACCCATACCGCCAGAGAATATCAAGGAGATGGCACGCGTTGCCCAGTCAACGAGTATCCCGATTGCGACTGGCGAAAGGTTGCTGACGAAATATGAGTTTGCGGATTTACTCGAACAACAGGCGGCTTCTATTTTGCAGATGGATTTGACGATCACAGGGGGTATCCTTGAAGCGAAGAAGATTGCATCTATGGGTGAGGCACACTATGCGCAGATCGCACCACACCTGTACGGCGGTCCCATTGGCGGTGCGGCGAATATCCAGTTGGATGTCTGTAGCCCGAATTTCCTGATTCAGGAAGGTATCCATACATGGGACGGCTTTCATGCCGATATTCTCAAGGAGCCGTTGCAGTGGGAAGACGGGTACATCATTCCATCAACGAGACCCGGACTCGGTATTGAATTGAATGACGCAGTTTTGGAGAAGCATTCGGTTGTGGTTTGAAAAATGTTATTCAACTGAATTGTACTGCGAAAAATGGGTTAAAGAGTATTATGTGTTGGCAGGAAATGCAGTAGATATAGGTGTTTGTGATGTATTTGGTTTGTTATGCGTGCAGGCACGGCTATCGCGTGCATCAAGAGAGCGTTAATTTTGTTATGAAACAGACCTGCTCAAATGGGCATGTTCACGATATACGGTGCAAGTGTGGTCGGAAGATATATGCTGTCCAACGTGTTGATTCAAGGCGTTGGAAGTCTATTGATCGCAAAGTGCTTTGGAAATATCCGGATGAACGTACACCCGGAAAGTAAGTACGGGGGAACAAAGAAGGTATGGCAACTGCAGAGACACCAACGGGTACGCTTGACGCGCTGCCCGATTCATTGGAAGAGACGCTCCAACGTCTGAATGTCCCAACAGAACAGATCCGATTTGCAGTCCAAAGCGATATAAGTTCAACAGGCAGTTACGGCGAAGAGTGGTTCGTGCTGACAGAGGCAGCGATATTTACCGTAACGGGTGAGGGTGAGGTGCTTCACTATATCCCTTATAAAAGTGTGTTGGGTATCCGTGCGGAAGTGGTAGTAGATGCGGGTCTCTTAGTATTAGAAACCCAAGAAGGGACAGTAGACCTCATTCGCTATTCCAACGGTTGTGCTTCAAAGTTCGGATTCGTCGCGCGATTCATCGGCGACGAGATTGAGTTCGGAAACGGTAAACGTGATGAGTCACCGATTTGGGACTATAAGCCTGAGGAGCACTCCTGTAAAAGCTGCGGACTCCTGTTACCAGACGAGTTTTCACCTTGTCCGGCATGTACCAAGAAACACAAGGTGATGTTACGGATTTTGTCCTACATAAAACCGTATCGCGGTAGGGCAATCCTGTATACTATGTTCCTTATCGTTGGAACACTCATTACATTAATGCCTCCGTATTTCACACGCATCCTTGTCGATGATATCTTGTTGTTGAGTGAGACACCTAACGTTGTGCCAGAAGCGTCAGAGACGTGGCTGGGTGAAATATTCAGGGGCATTCAACCTTTAGCCATCGCTTTATCTGTGGCTGTAGGTATGCTGTTAGCTATACGAGTTATCGGCGCAATTTTTTCAATTTTTCAACAACGTCTGGGGGCTTGGTTGACCTTCCGCATCGCTTCAAACATCCGGGCACATGTCTACCAGCATCTTCATAACTTGTCTATCCGATTTTTCGACAAACGAACCACTGGAACGGTTATCTCGCACATTACCGAGGACAGCGAAAGACTTCAAGATTTTATGTTAGAAGGACTTTCATTTCTCAGTGTGCAGATGCTTCTGTTCTTCGGGATTGGAAGTATGCTTTTCTTTATGAACTGGAAATTGGCGTGCTTTATCTTAATCCCGATTCCGATAATCGTCTTGGGTGCGAGTTGGTTCTGGCGGAAAGTGCGGAGTCTTTGGCACCGTGCCTACCGGCGGCGTTCAAAACTCTTCGATGTTGTCAATGATTCCGTATCTGGGATTCGGGTTGTTCGTGCCTTCGGACAACAAAAAGATGAAGTCAGCCGGTTTGGTCATGCGAATATCGATGCACGCGACTATGAGACGCATGCTGAGATGATCTGGGCAACATATTATCCGCCTTTGATGTTTGCTGTCCAGTTCGGAACCCTCATCGTTTGGTATGTCGGTGGACTTGATCTTCTTACCGGAGGACCAATGCAGCTCGGTACCTTGTTCGCTTTTCTCGGTTACCTCGCTATGTTCTATGAACCGATGCGGTATGTGAGTCCGCTGATTAATTGGGCTTCGCGTTCGATGACAGCAGCGGAACGGCTTTTTGAAGTCATAGACTCGCAACCCGAACAGTTTGACGATGGCACCCTTAAAACGATGCCAAATATCACTGGAGAGGTTAGATTTCACAATATGACCTTCGGTTATGAGTCACACAAACCGGTATTGAAAGACATTAATCTTCACGTTCAACCGGGTGAGATGATTGGACTCGTCGGTCATTCTGGAGCAGGGAAGTCAACGCTTATTAACCTGATCTGCCGGTTCTATACACCCGACTCAGGACGTTTAGAAATTGATGGCGAGAATATTAAGCAGATTGACCTCAAGGATTTACGGGGACAGATCGGGGTCGTGCTACAGGACCCGTATCTGTTTAGCGGAACTATTGCGGAGAACATCGCCTACGCGCATCCCGATGCCGCTATGGAGGATATTATTGCGGCAGCCAAAGCAGCAAATGCGCATGAATTTATTGTCAAGTTCCCCGATGGTTATGATACCGAAGTCGGTGAACGGGGTGGCAGTTTATCCGGTGGTGAACGGCAACGCATCTCAATTGCGCGTGCGATTCTGCACAACCCACGCATCCTGATTCTTGACGAAGCCACCTCGTCTGTAGATGTGGAGACTGAAAAGAAGATTCAGCAAGCGATTGACAGATTGGTGCAGAACCGGACGACGTTTGCGATTGCACATCGGCTTTCAACGCTCCGAAATGCCGATCGGCTTTTCGTCATCGAAAAGGGTAAAGGGGTTGAATGTGGCTCTCATGAGGAACTTATGGAGAAAAAGGGTATCTATTACAAACTTGTAGAAACACAGCGGGAAGCTGCCAATGTCCGTGCGCAAGCACAAGCCGTGGAGAGGTAAACATGGCAAACGAAAATACTGAGAAACAGAACACAACCCCCACAAAGGACACGCCAACACCAGGGTTGTCTGAATCGGATGACTTTACGCCACGCTACTTCGACGCAGCCGATCTAACATTTACACGCGCTGAAGTCGGGACACCACGGCTCGAAATACACGGAGAAGCGTGTTATTTGCGGGTAGTGGTGCGGCGGCTTATGCCACTCAGCAATCCTGACGGCTACATCTCACTCGCAGCCGATGAGGATACTGAAATCGGTATCCTTGTGAATCCATCGGAACTTGCCCCGGAAAGTCTGAAGATTCTACAAGAGGAACTGGATAAGCGGTATTTCACACCGACGATTCAGAAGATTCATCGCGTGAAGGAACAATTCGGGATTCATGAATGGGAAGTTGAAACGGAACGCGGGCGTATCACGTTCTCGGTGCGTGGGTTGAATCAGAACATCAAACAGGTACCACCAGCCCGGCTTTTTGTGACGGATGTGCGCGGGAATCGGTACGATATTCCGGACTATCGGGAGTTAGATGCGCAGAGCTATCAGCACATTCAGCGGCATCTATAAGGATACCGAGGACAAGGCAGTATAAACTGAGAAACTTCTATCCTCTTAGCAAGAGACCGTAAGCCGTAATGTAATGGAGGCGGTTCTACGGGAAAGCACGTCAATGTTTAAACTCACTTTAGCGAACCGCAAGGTAAATTAAAAATATGAAACAGAGACGTTTTCGCGCAGTTATTGCTTCAATTGGATTACATCTGCTCTTTGCCCTAATTGTGGCGTTGTTGTTATCTGAACAAAAGGCGTTAGATAACGATGCGTTCCAAGGCACACTTGTTAAACTCAATCCGACTAAAATAGAGACGGAAATCCGCCCGACCCATAGAACCGTCACTGTCAATCCGACACTCACAATAGAGACTTCCACTTCCACACCACGCACGCCGACGCAGGTATCGCATATACGGCAGCTTCCGAAAGAGCAGACAGCGACCATCCGACAAGAGCCACGATTTGAAGACGCGCTGGATCCTGTGGAAGTCGCGGATGTGCCTACCGTGTCTAATGTTGAGACACCGAACACTTCATCGGCACATGCGTCTGTTGCCCCTGGCGGTGGTGCCGCAATCATCGAAAGAACTACGCCGCCTACAGTCCAAAGCAGAGGAACAGCCGACACTGGGTTCACAGAATTCCTTGATGGTGCCCTGCCGACAAACGGGTTAGGTGATGGGCCCGATATAACATTGCGAAATTTTGTAAAAATACCGAAAGGAAAATTGGGCGGTATCCTTGAAGGGACAGGCAACGAGATTCGGGGGCACATTCGACTGATTCGTCTCAAACACTCGCTTTCGGATTGGTGGCAGGACCCAACTGCGATCCCTTCACTCATCAAATGGTTAGAGGATCACACCCCGATTCGGGCGGATATGGATTTCGCAGGTGGTGCCCTACGACTCACTAATTCAAAAATCATGGACGCACCGCTCATCATCATGACAGGGCATGATAAAGATATTACTGTCAGTCGTCAACTTGCAAAAGACGGTCCACTGCAGACAGGTTTCACGTCGGAAGAACGCGTCGCCCTTCGGAAATATATTCTTGAAAAGGGCGGTATGCTGTTTTTTGACGACTGCGGTTTCAACGGGCTTTTCGCACATATTGTCGTTGATGAACTCAGGCAAATTTTTCCAGAATATCCTCTTGAAATTGTACCGCACGACCATGAACTCTATAGTATCTATTACCACTTGCCGAAACCCCCGAACGGAGGTGATGTCTTCTGGGGAAACGAAAACAACGCACAACCGACGCAATTCCGTTTTCAGAAAGGGATTACCATCGACAACCGGTTGGCGGTAGTTTACAATCGCAAAGATTATATGTGTGCGATGGAAACTGCAGAGATCGAGAGCCGTACGATGCTACGGCTCCGGCGTTCCACGGATGTCTATCGGTTCATGTCAAACTTACTGATTTATGCGCTGAAGTATGGCGGGAACACAGATAGGACAGGATATACGGAATAGGGGCATCTTGCAACAAAGATTACAACGCGCTGGTTATCGCTTCCGTGAGGTTCTTCGGAAAGTCGAAAAGTGATGTCAGATTTGTCCGGATCATCATGCGTTTGATACCTTTATTGACGTTAACGAGCATCGTCTGTCCGCCATTTTGACGGATTTGGGTGCTGGTGGTAATAAGCACGCCTAAACCGGCACTATCCATTGTCTGGGCTTTCGACATGTCAACAATCAGCGTAGGTGTTCCACCTTGCGCTTCAAGTTCTTGAATATGTTCTTCAAGCATCGTCTTAAGTACAAGTGCATCTTGTCCAATGACTCTTCCTTGGATTTCTAAAAGTGTAAAGTTCTTGTTTTGAATATTGACTTGCATCAGTCGCTCCCTTGCCATTTTTATGTTAACATTTGGACAATTTTGCGTATTTTCACGTCAAAAAGCACGAAAGAAAGTTTCGTTTAGAAATTAAATCATAACAGATTCCCGTTTTTGTTTCAAGTGAGAAAAAATCCTCTGTTGCGTTCAACCCAAATAATCTCTGTGATATATGCCATACTATTCCCAGAACCGAAATAAAAGAGGAAGCCTTATGTTCCGTATATCCGCTCTTTTGATACTAACCTTACTACTTTTTAGCACAATACCCGTCGGTTTCGCACAAGAGAACGCTATGCAAACACAGGCGAAAGCCGATGCTCTAATAGATATAGATCACGATATGAAAAAAGGGTGGTGGTTTATGTTCGGACTCGTCGGCAGCAGTGCGGGTAGTGTCACTGGCTGTGTCGGAGGGTGTTTATTGGGGACGTTCATAGGTACGACCCCCATACATTTTTTTTCCGATGACCCGGTGACGAATTGTGGCATCTCAAGTTCTATTCTTATGGGTGCCTTGGCAATGCCAGGGGTTGTTTTCACATATCCACACAACGTAAATCCGCCACTGGAGCGACTCCTCGGAAAATCTCCAGAATATATCGAAGCTTACGCCCAAGTCTATAGATCAAAAACAATATTGCTTCGGAAAAGGCTGGTAACTACAAGGTCTCTCACCTCTAACTTAGGCATTGCGGGCATGGTGTTACTGTTCATAATTAGCGATTTATGATGTTACTGCTGACAGATCTCAATTAGAAAATCAGACTACTTGGAAATTCGCAACACCTCCAAGGAAATACTTTATGTTCCGTGTATCCGTCATTCTTATAGCAATGCTACTACTTTTTAATGCAATACCGGTTAGCTTCGCACAACAGAGCTCCGTGGAAGCACAGGCAAGAGCCGATGCGAATTCGAATATGTCGAAAGTTATGTGGTTTATGTTAGGTGGGGTGAGTAGTACGGCTGGCTGTATCTATAGTAGATGTCAAGAACGTCAATATTACCGGAATTGGTGTTCACAACTAAAAGCATTGCGTCTTCCCTTTCCTATTTTCATTTCTTAAGTCCTCCGCGTCGTCTACGCCACTCTTTGCCGTATTTTTCCATAAAGCGTTTATAAGTTTGTCTTCCTTTTAGTTTTCGGTGGTTTTTACCGGGTCGTTCGGCACGACATCCGATACACAAATGTCTACGTAGCATCTCGTCATTGTCTTTTAGAACGATGCCGCATTTATCGCATTTCCAACCTTTCCACTCACGTACCGAGCGATTAGACAGCCGCTTTGTTTCCGTGAATATTTCACATTCTGCCCTTTGTGACCCTATACTCTGAGTCCTGTTGACTGGAGAATAAGAGTTTTTCTTGTAGTGTCTACTCATTGAGATTCTTCTCCTTATGGATTGCATACCTTGCTGGAAGCATATCCTTGATGCTACTACCACCAAAAAAAGAGTTGGTTAGGTTACTTCCGTCTAAGGAAATAATCCTTAAGTTTGTTGCGAATTTCGCAACGGTTATTTGTTAGGAACAACACCTTCAGAAGTAAGTCCATACGCCTTTTTCCCATCATCACTACCCAAATACAAGAGTGGTTGCATCATTGGTTTTGCGATTCACATAATGTGAGAAGTTGATTTTTCACCATCTCCAGTCTGGAGACTTATATGCGGAATCCCCTGCTCAATAGAGATACGAATAAGGTTCCCAGGATTCTTAGGATCCGAGATAAGTATATCACTTTTTGTGATATGGACATTTTCAGCTACACGCATACTGTCAACTTCAAGGTGGCTTACTGATAAAAAGCCGTATGTTCCCTTTTTGCCGTTATCTGCCTCAACCCTGTTCGCATTGCCGACAGCGTACGCGATAGTCGCCAGCACTGCACCGAGTATAAAAAACACAATCTTATCTCTCATAGGTTGCCTCCTATAGAATGTTGGTAGGGTTGCGATTTTCGCAACTTCATTCAATTTCAAGTCATACATTTGAATTGAGTTTACGGACATTAAAGACTTCTTCCCCATTTTCAATAGCCGACATAAGAGCCGTTAGCAGAGAACAAGCTTCTTTGATGTCATAGAAAGTTGAGATATGAAACACTTTTCCACCTTTCTCTGCTCGTGCGGTTGCACTGAGGTCTATCTGCGGTTCTAATTGCGCCTCACTATCCATGAACGTGATGTCGCAGGCATAACTTTCCATCTCAATAGAGTTGATCGCCAGACCATCTGCTTTGACGATAACCGTATTTTTCCCGGATTCTATGAGTTCTTCTAATTCTTCCAATTCTTCTACAATAACTTGATCTTTCTGTTTTCCTGCCTTTACAGGTTCACCTTTCGCGTCCTGAATATCCTCTTGATATGATGGAAATCCCATGAAGATACCTCCTTTTGCGTTGCGATTTTCGCAACAGTTACTTGACCAGGGTCATTTAGTTTTAAGCAAATTGTCGGATTGTCTGAATTTTTGAATCTTCTTTTTCAAGTCCGGTGCGGTGGCAAACCGAACCTACCGAACCTGGGAGGACCAAAATTGGACGAAAAAACCGAAAACTGAATGGCTCTGACTAAAGGTGTGTGTAAATATTTTGTCAATTGTTGTCTGAATGTTGGTCGCTTATGGATGAGTGCGCCGCAAATCCCAAATTTTCACGGATTTCGCGGATTGGGAAATACAGGTTCTCCACAGGACACAGACTAACAGTCTATGCTACACCGGATACGTGCCACAGACTAACAGTCTATGCTACACCGGATACGTGCCACACCTATACGCTGGAATGTTGCCAACAAATCAACCTAAGTCATTTTCAACAGCGTTAGGTTGCGGGATCTGCATCTCAATATCAAATCCCTCTTTCCGGATGCGTTGGTTGAAGTAAAGAAGGGTGATACCGATAATCCAAATTGGAAATGAAATCGCATAGACACCAAGATGTATAACAATCGAAATCGCGTGAAAAAGTGGCGTACTGCTCTCAAAAGATTCTCCGAATAGTCCCCATTGAAGAATATCAATAAAATCTACTTCACTCACAAGGTTTGTTGCAATAAGTATGAATCCGATGGAAATTTCAATTATTGCGTGAACCACGGTACTCAACAAAAGGATTGCGAGTAGCATTCCAAACACGCGCCACCACATATCCTTGACGAGTTCACTACTCCGTCCGAGAGCGATGCTTATGACAGGCTTTTCAAACATGATTGTTTGAATGAACAATCCCCAACGTACCGCAAAATAGATTGCAAACGGTATACCGATGACCGTAACTGTCAAAACCGTTACAACTAACAACCAAAGAAGAAAACAACCCATCAGCTGCCAAAACCTATCCATTGTTTGTTGTAAAGCTGAACGAATTGTAATGTTTTCACCGAGATAGGTTGCCCCGCTACCGATAGCTATTCCGCCTATACCTATAACGAAAAAAGTAATGGTAATTAAAACTGCTGCGATTCCCAATAGAAAAGAATGGTCAAAGAAAAGCTCAGAAAAATCACTCAAAAGATGTAATACAAGTTCTGATAGGACAGAAAAAGCGACAAGTCCCAAGAATAGCCAAAAATGTTTCCGATAGAGGCTAAACGTCGTATCCAGAATGTCCTCAAATCGCATCGGTTTAAGGGCAGTCGTTCCTATAGTAGGTTCACTGTTGTGATTTTGCGATGTATCGTTCGGTTCTGGCATGTTTCCGCCTAATTATACTATAGTTTGGACAGTTTCTGTCTGTTTCGTGTCGTGTTTCCAAGGGCGTTTCTGTTTTTCTACGAGTTTTAGGGGCAGCATAACTCGCTGAAAAGCACATTTATGTCCAAGGCGTGAAGCTTTACATAGCACTCCTAATGAGGTTTAACAAATAAATTGGGTAATTCAGGCACTGCGACGTGCGATGAATCGCACTACTACGAACCGATCTACTTGTTATCACACGTCTCAGAATTACCCGATTAAATTCTTAATCTTCATACGGAGTGCGGGACTCTCTGCCCCTCATTTCTATTCTCACTGCGAAGCAATATCACGCCTCTGGCGTGAGGAGACATCTGAGTGTCGGTGTCGTTAGTTCCTTATGGATTGCGCCTGGCACCCGGATAGGTTGCGTATCTTTGCTCCAGCGGAGCAATATGTCTATAGAGACTTTGGTTTAGAGGTTCTTGCACTCCAGCGGAGTGCTATGTCTAAAAATTGTCCAAACTATAGTATACTGATATTCCAAAAGATTTAATTCGTCATGAAATTTTTGATTTATGTCATAGGAACAATCGTTACGGTACCGCTCGGTACAACCTCTAATACTGCACGACTCCCAGAAAGCATCAACATGCCGAGGAGCGCACCGTCATGTTTTGCGCGAAGCACGGGAACATCACGTGTTCTGCCGTGCCATACGACTGTGGCAAGATATAGATCAAAACTGACTGGGCTTCCATCACCGAGAATTGCACGACGGTTACCGATCAGTTGAAGTCGGAGGCGTTTAATCAAATCGGATGGCAGCATTAAAAAACCTGTGAAACCAGTATCAATGACCACCTCAACCTTTTCGCGGTGATTTAATCCAACAACTTCCAATTCAATGACAGCTTCCTGATCGGCTCTAATTTTTCCAATAATCATTTTGTGTATGCCGTAAAGTTAAAGCCAATGCCGTAGGCAGCTGGGTATCCAATCCGAAGTCCGTAGGTAACAGCTTCAGGGTGCTTGGCAAGCAGGCGCATTGTCGCTTCCAAATCTTCAGCGTCAATTTCATAGTCGCCAGTTTCAATATCAAGAACTAAGAACTTGCCTTTGTGCTCTGGTTCAACTTTGTGTCGTATCTGCTGCTGATAGATTTCCTCGCCACGAGCGGTGACGGATTCAGGTGTATAATTGGGATACGGCATTGTAATTCTCCTTGCGTTAAAAAAAAGACGAATGTGCAAGTATAAATGTTTTGCATCTCTGATAATTGTAACATAAAATTGAACTGAATACCAAGAGATAAATTCGCAAGCGGTCTGGTAAACCTATTCATATTAACGGTTTTTAAGTCCGTTAACCCCATGCGTCGTGTAAGAATCGGAGCCAGTTGCCGTGCATGATTGCGGCGATGTCGTCGTCGCTATAGCCGCGGGCTGACATTAAGCCCGGTATCTTCTGTAGGTCGGCGATGGTGTCCAAGTCGCTGGGAGACTGCTCACGTCCGTAACCGCCGTCTAAGTCAGTACCGATAGCGGCGTGCCGACTGTTGCCCGCTAACTGACAGATATAGTCAATGTGGTCAACGACGGTGTTCAAGGTGACCTTGTCATGGGGCGTTTCACCGGTAATCCAACCGGGTTGGAGCATCCATGCATCAAAAGCAGCACCGATCACCCCATCCCGTTCAAAAATGGCACGTAATTGTGCGTCGCTAAATTGACGTTGATGCGGAACGAGTGCGCGGCAGTTATTATGACTGGCGAGGACTAAGCCGTTGTAGTGGTCTAACGATTGCCAGAACGCCTGATCTGAGCAGTGGGTGAGGTCAAGGATAACGCCTAACCGTTCCATCTCAGCCAACAGTGGCGGCCCGAGTTCGGTTAATCCGATTTCTGTGCCTGTTCCGCCAGCGTAACGTCCGGGACCGTAGTGTGTCAGTCCGATGAAGCGCAACCCGCCATTCACCCAAGTCTCTAATTGCTCTGGCTGTAGAATCGGATCAGCTCCCTCCAGACTAATTACGAATCCCAACGAAGGCGTGTTATCGGGGTCGGCTGTATCATCCGTTGTCTTGCTCTCCCAATTCTGCCAGTCGTTGATGTGGTCGTCCAAGTTTTCTCTATTCGTGATGATACGGACATGTCCTGTCTCTTCTAAAGCATAGTAGTAAGCCAATTGTCCCTGTGCGACACCGTAAGCTTGGACAGGTGAAGCAAAATCGAAATGCGGGGCGGGTCTGCCGGTTGAACGGGCAAAGAGTGTGACGAAACTCAGAGCGATCCGACCCTGACGCATCTCCGGGAAAGCCACGGTGCCTTGCCCCTTCCGGGGCAGCCCTACTTCTTGGGTGCGAATTGTATAGGCGGAACGCAGCAAATCTCTATTGCCTTGTAACGCATTCATGGATAGATCAAGATGTGCATCAATAATAAGCATTTTTTAATTTTACCTTGCGGAGAGATAATGTAAATGTGTAAGCGTAGCGTAGCGCGGTCCAAGGGACCATAAATTAGAAATCTGGATATGCAGCGAGATGTGCGCCGGGTGTGCCGTTTTGATAATCCCCATCGCACGCGTTGCGCATCCATCCACTGAGCCGAGCAACAAGGTCGGGATGATCTGCCGAGATGTCGTTTTCCTCGCGGTAGTCGTTTGGGAGATGATATAACTGGAAACTGTCCGTGCGATTGATATACCGTAGTTTCCAACCCTCTGCTGTTACGAGTGCTGGACCGAGCCGAGAGGCATATATGACCCACTCGTGGTGCTGCTGGTCTTCATGCCTTTCAAACAGCGTCGGTAAGAACGATACGCCGTCTTTGTCTTGCGGCATTTCCGCGCCGATGAAGTCTGCAAGGGTCGGCATTAGATCATAGTTCGTGAGCATGTGGTCGGACACACTGTTAGGTGTAATCCGTCCGGGGAAACGGACCATGTAAGGGATTCGCGTGCCGCCTTCCCAACTCGAAAACTTCAAGCCTCCCATGCCGTCGTTTCCGTTGAATACATCGCCGCCGGTCTCCGAATAGAATTTCGTTGTGATGTCGTCGAAGCGGTTACCGTCTAAATCGACTTGCCGACCTGTTGTTCGTCCTTGTTGGCGGTAATACACTTCGTGTCCGTTATCAGCGGAGAAGACAATCATCGTGCGGTCGTCAATTCCGAGTCGTTCGAGTTCGTCCAAGATAATCCCGACGGTTTCATCAAGTTTTAGGATCATGGAGGCGTATTCTTTCTCATACGTTGTCAACGCCGAAGACTGCTTGACTGCCGGGTGGATGTCAGGAATGGCGATGGGTCCATGTGGCAACTGAGAGGGATGGTAGAGGAAGAAAGGTTTATCCTTGTGGTAGCGAAGGAACTCTATGATTTTCTCGTTGAAAATGTCTTGAGAATATACCGCTTTGCCTTCCTTGTTCCTGCGAATCTCCATATTTTCCTCGGATTCCGAGTTTGGATGTACGCCGCAGTCGGCATGCGTATTGCCTCGGATGGGTGTAATTTGCCCGTTTTCAAAGAGATATGGCGGGTAAAAGCCGTGGCAACGTTGATGGTCATAGTAGCCGTAGTGATACTGCCAGCCGTGCCGACGGATACGGGCGCCGGTTGTGGCAAACCCCCATTCAAGTTTCCCGATTTGTCCTGTAACGTAGCCAGCTTCCTCGGCGACTTGTGCCAAGAAGACATCATCAGGCTCTGCTTGAAGCCCTGTTGTATGCAGCGATTCCGTAATTTGGTCGAGTGTCAGTTCACCAGCACTTAGTCTGTTGTAGAGTCCGCCTTGGGTATATGTCCATGTCCCCTCGTGGCAATCGTGAATCCCCGTCAACATGCTGGCACGGGATGGTGCACAAAATGCACAACCGTAGGCGTGGTTGAACTTCATTCCTTCGTTTGCGAGGCGGTCGATATTCGGAGTCTCGAAATGTTGCTGTCCATAGCAGCTGAGCATCCCGCGTCCGAGATCGTCTGCGAAAATGAGAATAACATTCGGGTTATCGGTCATGTGTATTGACTGTTCCTTTGCGGCTCTGGTCCCCTATCTGTTCATAAAACAAATCGGGTAGATTCGCGTGTAAGTCGGCGTGTTCAATAGTTATCGCAACCAGATTTCCCATAGCATCCAAATCTATGTAAATATTCTCATTGATTTCTTTTGTTTCGGCAACAGCGTGTGTAGAGAACTCAATCAAGGCTGTAGCGGTGTCATGAAAATACTTTCCTTTCATTGTGAACTTTCTGCCGATTTTTTGAACATTACTCGCGTTGAAAAGCCCGTTGTCTGTAGAGATGCTCGAACAGATTCCCCTCATGTGGACTATCCCAAGAAATTTGATTCGTCGGAATCGCGCCTAAATTGAGTCGGTCAATGAACGGTGTTGCTATGAGGTCTTGCGTGAGTTTTTCATCTTCTGTAATTGCGGTAGCAACGAGTGTCGCGCCCATAGATTCGACTAACTCCACTGGTGAAACTTCTACAACACTCACAAACGGAAATGGGAATTCGGTGTTTGCTAACGGGTGTTCTGCGTCCTCACACCATATCACGGTCGGTCTAAGGAAGGTGCAGCTATCTAATTCGACGACTCGGTCACCGGTTGTTAATTCCGTTGCCCCGGGTTCTTTGAGGTGTCGGTCAATGAGCGATGAGATACCGTGTGCGGCTTTCGGGTTTGCCCACGCTGCGATTCCTGCTTCTGGATGATCCAGCGGTTTCGGTTCAATACGTGCGAAGCGTTCTGCTAACGCTTCAGCGATTTCACGTCCGTTCGCTGTTACCCATACACCAGAGGCGTTAATGCAAGACCTACCACCATTTTTAGCGACCGATTCTACAATGAGATCAAGGTACTGCTCCGAGTTGTTCTGCTCACCTTCGTGGATGATGATTTTGCTGCGTCCGGGTCCGTGGATTTCAACGCGCGGCGTGTTCAGCCACGGTGCGACGGTTGAACCACCCCCGAAAAGCATAGCACGTCCACATCGGTTCAGGATTTCGTTGGCACCCGAATAATCGGTTGGATAGAAACTGAACGCCTCCGCGGGGGCACCCGCTGCGATAAACGCCTGCGCGATACGGTAGGGAGTCCACGGTTCCTCGCGTCCCGGTTTTAGGACAACGGGGACTTTCAAGGCGATAGCGGGCACCCATAGTGAATGCACACCCGGCGAGTTGCTCGGCAGGATAGCACCGAGAGAATCCGTTTCACAGACATAACTCAACGTGCGTCCGTTTTGGACACCCCACCCAGTGTCAAGGAGTTGTAAATCCAATCCACGGGTGAGTCCGTCTAAAACGGTATCTATGTTTTCCATGACTCCCTGAATTTTGCCCAGATTCTGTTGACAGAGTGCTTCAGGCAAGCCGGTTGTCCCAGAGACCTGTTGGATATAATCCGTCGGGGATTGCTCGGTGCCGTCAAGAGGCAGCGTCGCCGTTGAGAAAAGACGCGCTGCCTCTTTACAGATAGCAATCAATCCAGCGATAGGACGTTGTGCAAGTGCCTCTTTCTGGAGTCCGATATCAACGAGGTCCTTCGCTATTAATCCACGGTTGGCCTGGCTCACCTCGACTAAGGGTTCGCCTGTTTTGATATGTGACACGCTGACGGTGTTCAGGCTTCTGTAAGAACGTCCGGCACGTAGAATTGGAATGTGTATCATCTTTTATAGTTTTCAGTTTTCAGTTTTCAGTTTTCAGTACGCTGCGCTTTCAGGACTCAGTTAAAGAGGTCGCTTGTGGCAGTAGCAAGAAAAGTAACCGCTACAAATAATCTCTTAACTGATAACTGGGTACTGAAAGATTTTTCGCAGAAAAATCGTACTGAGTACTGAGAACCATTTTACCATGTAATTTTTGCTACCCACCCGGAGGCGGCATCACAATAGAGGAAATCGTCGCCGTAGATGGATAATCCGTGTGGCTCAGGGTAATCTTCGGGAACTTCAATCACATCAAGCGGTGTGCCGTCTTCAAGATTGAGTTTGACGATGACCCTATCAGAGGTATGGGTTGACCAAAGCCCATCTTCAACGCGAACCATACCGTGTCCACGCCCATGTGGCAACGGCAGCGTCTTTTGCACAGACCAGTCCGAAATCCTGACCTTATGGGTGACCTGATCCTTAAGTGTTTGGACCCAGAGATGCCCTTCATCGTAGTGGTCATATTCGACACCGTGCGTGCCGCCGCCATCGGGTATCGGGTAGCGTCCGAGGGTTTCACCGGTAGCCGGATCGACTTGGAAAATCTCGCCTGTCCCGGCATCCGTATCCCGGACGGGACGCCAGCGTTCGCCTGAACCGTTTGCGGCTAACCAGAGTGCGCCGCCACCGAACGTCATCCCGCTTGTGTTAGAGGATTCGCTCGGAATGTCGCGAATGAGTTTCGGCACGGTATAGTCCGGGTCTGATGTGATTTCAACTAAGGCGACTCTATCGGTAATCTGGTCAACGATCCATAAACCATCATCCGTAACTTGCAAACCGTTCGGCACGGTATAGGGTGAGCGGAAGACTTTTTCAATTTTCGTTATCATATTTGGACTCCTCTTCAGTGTCTATCTACCTGCGCTAAAGATGACTTTAGCCACCTAAAATATTCGGATTTTCGTTCATTACTCGGAAAAGACTTGTAAAACTCATTTGTCGGCAAGTGTTGAATAAACTCTAATTCCGGTGTCAGAATCAAGGGATCCACCGGATAGACAAAATGCTCATGGAGCCTTGTGGCTAAGGCAGCTGCAGCATCTCCTTTTGCCCCTGCCTCAAGTTCGGACAATTCTCTTAGTAAAACCCAAGTGTTCACAAAGTGTGCGTTGAGGAACTTGATAATCTTTGACGAGGAGAGCGGACCCGCCCTCAAACCTTTGCCTGTCCCTCAGCAGGATTCGTCGTCAAGTGCACCAAATAAAACTAACGCGTGGATAGGGCGATTTGTTGCTTTCGCGAGTTCAACCGTCTTTTCAATCGGGGTCCACTCAATTTCAGCGAATTTGTAAAACGCAGTCGCTAACTTTTTGCGGGCTTCTTCCTCAGTGATGGTTGTTTCCCATGCTATCTCGCGTACAGGTGTGCTTGATGAAGTGGAGAGTTCCATGCGCGGAATAAAAGCCATATCCGCCGCTCTGAACGCGTTAACATCTACATTACTATTGCGTGACGGCAGAGACAGAGAAAATTCAACAATTACCGCTTCCTTGAGAGCCAGTACCAGCCGCCCTGCAAACTGTGCCGGCAACAAACGGACACCGGGTGCGTTTAGCACAAACTGTGCATGAATTCGGAAAACAATTTCAGCATAGTCTGGCGAGATCGCTCGCAAACACGCTTTTGCTCCGTCAGATTTAGGTGTTCTGTGCGAAAAGATGGTGATCTCCGTTGTTGCGCCCGAGTGAAACTGGCGGAAGAATGGGAGAATTTCTTCTGAGTCAAGTTCCCAAACATCCCCCACTTTAGCAGTTGAAGATGGAAGAAAAGCTTGAAAATCTGTTGTGTTATACTCCTTTACCGGATACGCTGGTTTCGTATTGAACAGTTCCAACGCTTGTTTCCATTCCATATTCACTAATTCTGGGCATCTTACTTTGATCCGAGCGAACTGTTCTTCCGTTAGTTGATGCAAGTTATAGGTAGCATCTGAAATCGGATCCCAATATGCTTGCACTTGCACACTCGCTGTACTGCTAAGAACGTCGCTAAGGTCTACCATCATTTACCTCCTATCGTCGCAGTTCCCGATTTCAAATCAAGATGGCGGAACTTCAGCGACTTTCGCTGCTATTTTTTCCGCTGCTCTGTTTAAGCCTACTCTCTTATCACTTTGTGTTTTAATATCAAGTTCCGCATTTTCAAGAGGTGCAATCGTAAAAACTAATAAACACCTACAACGACACTCTCTTGGAGTTCGGTGAGGAGGCGGAGGTTTTCAACGCCGTCCCACGGGTATTCTGGTATCGGTTCGGCGCGTTCGGCTTCGTCACGCTCCAGAAAACGAGGCACAAAAAATTCTTTTGTTAGGGTTGTGAGCATGACGCGTCCGGTTTCGCCGTAATCAACAGTTTCCTCTGGATTTTCTGGGTTAACGAGTTCAATGACAGCACGCGGATGTGGTGGATAATAGATAATTGCATAGTTGTCCGCTGGATCAAAGGGTTTACAAGTGGCTAATCCCATGAGCGTATTGCCGTAAGTCGGGATAAAGTCGATGCCTGGCACGAGTTCCTCGCGTGCGAAGCGGTGGAACTGTGCGTCCATCTCGGTGCCGCCACAAAAAATGCCCTTGATACCGGCTTTTGGCAAGGAAATCTTTTCGCACAACGCCTCCAGCAGCTTCGGTGTGGTGAAGAGGCATTGGACGTTTTCATGGGCACGTAGCACGTTGAGTGCCTGCGAGATCACATGGTTTTTATAGGCATCCAACTCCTCATTTTTCCCGTAACGCACGAGTTGGTTCACCCAGCGCGGGTCGAGATCCACGTGGAAACAGATACCCCCGCGATGCTGCGCGAGATGCTCAACAGCGAGTCGTAACCGGCGCGGTCCTGTTGGTCCCAACATGAGCCAATCGCTACCGGGTGGGAAACTTTCATCGGAAAGCGTTTTGCTGAATATCTCATAGTCAATATGAAAATCACGAATGCTGATTCGCGATTTGGGAATACCTGTTGAGCCGCCAGTTTCAAAGACATAGATCGGTTCATTGGCGTAAGCCTTGGGTACCCAGCGTCGGACGGGTCCACCGCGGAGCCATTCGTCTTGGAAATGTCCGAGGCATTTGAGGTCCGCGTAGCCGCCGATCTCTTTCCTTGGATCAAAGTCGAGGTTTTCAGCGAATTCCAACCAGAAAGGAGATCCGGTCTTTGGGCTGAAGTGCCATTTGACGATCTCTCGGACGTGTGCATCGAGTGCTTTTCGGTTTTCAGTAATTTTTCGGGTAAGGTTCATTTGTAAAAAACTTTCTACTTCCATAAAATCGGCGGTGTCAAGGTTATCCCAAAAAGTGGCTTCTTCTTCATAGGTCGAAAATTCTGGTACTTGCAACGCTTTCATTTTCGGAAGTCTCCTAAATTTTTCGCATTTAGGCTTTTTGTTTGACCATACTTGCAAGGATACCGAGGATTTTGTCGCAGCGTTCAATTTGGTAGGGCAGCATGTCAATGTGGAGTTTTTTGCCCTCCAATTTGAGGAACCGCCAAAGCACCCCGGTTGTAGTTGCACCATAGATGCGGGGAATGTCATTCCCCCGTTCAGCGTTAAAGCGTTGGGCAGCCACCATTTCTGCTACACACTGCCCAAGTCCGACTTCCAAATTATCGTTTTTCGCCTCAACAAGCACAATAATAGGTCCCTCCAAATCAAACTGGACTGGTGAGAGGCTGACGACAAAATCACAGACTCCAGTTAAGTCTGCGTCAGGATCAACGTTGAAATCAATACCGGAAAAAAGACTGATGCGGTGCTCAAAGTGCTCGCGGAGTTCAACAAGCACATTGGCTACAATCATTTCTGACTTCGCTTTTTCGGTACCGATAGCGGTGGCTAACGGTATATTTCGCGCTAATATTGCAGTGAGGAGTTTACTCGGAGCCACGGGTTCACTCTCGGAAAAAAGACCGGCGATATCAGCTTCTTCTAATTCAAATGCTGCACGTGCAGCTGGTAAAGTAAAGTTGCTATACGCCATACGAGGGACCTCCTCCAGTCGGTATAAAACGACGGGGCCGGTTTCGGTTCGCCATTTTTATTGATTTTCTTGGATGGCGACCAGAGTGTTACGGGTTACGATGTAAAGCACGCCGTTTTTTGCCACAGGTGTTGTATAGACAGCACTGCCCATATTGGTTTCAAACAACACTTGCTCAGTCTTTCCTGCTTTTAGGATTACGACATCACCATCTTCGTCGCCGAGATAAATCTTGCCGTCCACAACATAGGGTGACCCCCAAATTGCGGCGAAGGTATCGTGTTTCCAAAAGAGGTCGCCGGTGTTGACATCCAAGCAGTAGAGGAATCCGCTAAGGTCTGAGATGTAGAGGAGTCCATCAGCAATGGCTACGGTAGACATCGTGCGATTGAACTGTTCGTCGCCGAAGTGCCAGATAATAGCAGTTTCAGTAATATCACCGGTTTGGGAGGCATCAATGCACCAGAGGTGTCCTACACCTTCACCGTGTTCTGGATCCTGTCCAACAGCAAGAAAGACCTTGTCATCATAAACGACAGGTGTCGAGATAATGTTATTACGTGTGCCGCGTCCACCGAGTTCCCAGACAGAATTTTTTGGATTACAGTCAAACTTCCAGATAATGTCGCCAGTCTCTGGTGCGAAGGCGTAGACCCAACCGTCACCGCCGGGGATGATAACCTGTGGAACACCTTTGATGACACCATAAGCGGGGTTCGACCACTGCCCGTGTAGTATGTTTTCAGCGGGGGAGGCATCTTCCCAGACGAGTTCACCCGTGTGTTTGTTCAATGCGATGAAGGATGGTGCATCGGGTGAAGGGATATGAATATGCCCTTCATCAACACCGTTACTTGTTTCCAAGAAGAGCAGATCACCGACAGCCAGTGGTGAACAGGTGGCGAGATTATGCGGAAAGACATCCAACTCATCCATCATATCGTAGCTCCAGATGATGTCGCCATCAATCTCGCTTGTTTCAGTTTCTTCGGTAAAGGGACCGTCGTTTTCACCATCAAGGAAGCCTTCCGTATCAACACAGACGACTTCACAACGGTTAGAGATATAGTAGAGGCGGTCGCCTTCGATATACGGGGTGGAACAGATTCCCTGCAGGGGCCAGTCATTAACTCTGCCTGCGGGGAGTTTGGTGTGGGTTGATTGCCAGAGAAACTTTCCATCGGATTCGCGAAACGCCATAAGATTTCCGCGGTCGCCGGTGAGTTTTGGGTTGTAGAGTGCTTTGTTGTTTGTTCCGACGAAAACTTTTCCACCGATGATGAGCGGTCCTGCGTAACTTTGTGACCCGAGTTCTGCTGTCCATTTGATATTTTCACGGGTTTCCAAATCCCAACTTGCGGGAATATTCTTTTCGTCGGAGACCATGTTTCGGCTGAGCGTACCGCCCCACAAGGCGATCTCTTTTTCAGCCGAGACAGTGGATACAGCAAAAACGAGAAGCGCTGCGAGTGTTATGATATAGGTAAATTGTGATTTCCAAAAAGGTTTCAATTGAACGACTCCTTTGTTTTGATATTAGGCATGGTGTTCGTTAGTGGATTACCATACTTTAAGGTTGTCATAATAGATATCAGCTGGGGAGTTGCCATAGATACCCGGGCTTCCCTCGCGGTTCGGCAGTGGGTCTTCAGCAGTGATTGTCCATTCTGCGGGTTCAGATTCGCCAGTTCGCCATACTTTTCCACGGATGATGGCTTTATCCTCGGTAATTTCTACCATCATTTTCATCGTGTACCAGACATCCATCTCCCACGAGAAGTCAATTGTCTTCGCCATCCGTAAATCCGATGCCCACGAACGGACTTGCAGGCGTTGGTGTTTACCCTGCATATCCAACGTATATCGGTTCGCAATGAGCCCCATATCCGGTAGTCTGCGCTTATTTCTTGTCCCCATGAGGTCCACTTGAATCTGATAGCTTTTCATCGTGGAGGGCCCGATGTAGACATTGGAGCGGTCCAAACCACGTTGAGGAGGGGGTTTGACGAGAATTTTATTGCCATCCTTCTCACGTACAAAGAATTTGCCGGTCGCGCCGATCCAGTGCGTCGGTATTGTTTCGAGTTCAATTGCCTCAAAATCCTCTGTCCATGGAAGTGAGGGTATAACTCGGACGCGAGCCGTCGCTTTTATATCGCCCGATTGTGCAGTGACAACGCCAGCATGCGCGCCTACACTTTTATCGGGTGTGAATGTATTGTTTTGTAATGTCCCTGTTAATCCAGTTTTCATCCATTCTATAGCACCGATTGCGCTCGTCTGTTTTCCGTTTGCATCGAACGCGATGACACTGAATTCAATGGGGTCGCCTGATGTGAGTTTTTCAGCGGGCGTAAGTAATAGTGAAACAGCGGGTGCCGTATTCATCTCAACGGGTTCTGGTGCCATCTCTTTGCTGGCACAACCCGCAATAAAAAGGCAAAAAATAAAGAAACCCAATAAACCCAGTAGCATTTCCGATTTAACCCAAAATCCTTTTTTGACAACGGAAAAAAAGGAGCGAAAACGTAATAAATAAAAAATCATCAATCTTCGGGCAGGAGACCCCATCCTTTAGGTTGGGGAGGAATGCCCGCTCCTGTAGTAAAAGTTGAGGCGTGTTAGCACTCTAAAATCAGACCGCTTCGCACCTGTGGTTAAGCGTTTGTTTCCCAGACTGTATATTGAAAACAAACCCTTTGCGTTAACGCCAGCGAGTCGTGTTAAACCGTATTTGACATGCCTAATCAATGTATTTTTGACTAAACCTTGCCCTAATACAGTGCCACCCACCCGTGAGCGTTTACCCCCCTTCGCTTCCTGTTGCCTATGCAACTCTCTTCGTTTTATCGGTATCGGTGAGACATACATTAAGTCCGTGTTATCCGGGACACCCGAACCCCCAACCGTGTGATACGCCAAGCAGTAGGAATCTACGCAATGTGCGTCAAAAGTTTCTGACATCTTGTCTGACGACTTCTTGAGTCCTAACCGATCGCGTATCTCTTGGGTTTGCCACCCTTGAAGGGTTCGCAACTCCCACCGTTTCCGAATTTCGGTATAAAACCACCGCTTACCGACTTCAAGCGGACTAAAAGAGGTATTCCATTTCTTAGCACGTTCTATGGTGCGTGCCTTAATATCTTCAACACATACGTGTGTGACGGGATACACCTTTGAAAGCCAATTGAGTATACGAAGTTTCCAATCCCACCTCGCACGTGTGCCTGCGGGGATACGCTCTTCGTTCGCAAGACGGTTGGTTCTATTCTTGCGATTAGGACATTTACGAGAGCGTCGACTCCTACGCAACTCGCGACGTTTGGCGACTTTCTTACCGACACCACTGTGTGCATCTGCTTGGATATTCAAGTAGGTATGAGATGCTGATTTGACGGTAAAGCCCTCTTTCTTACTACCGGGATCTACACCCACAACAACCTCTTGTGTGTCTCTATCAGAGGGTTCTTTATTAAGACGCATACAATAGACACCATTAGACCAATAAGGGGTTGCTTCGCCGCGTTTAACAAGTTTTCTCGCACGTGCAGCATGCATCGGCATCAGTTGTTGTCCGTCTTTCGTTTGGACAGGCACAAACATAAGTTTGTATTCTCCTTTGCAGGGTATGTGTTGCCCCTTCCAGATCACAGTATCCAAAAGTGAATCAGACGTGGGGAGTATCCGAAACATTGTTTAGGCTGCCACGCCGAGATACTGCGATATTTTACTGTAGAAAATAGTTTAACTTGTGGAGTGAACGTTTGGCATACGCTTCGCACAAGCCCCAGGCTTTAGCTTGGGGTTATTGACTATTCTTTCCTCCCGATACAGTAGAGGCGTTCTTCTGTGGTGAAATAGATGCGTCCATCAACGATAGCGGGTGATCCGTAGATTTCGACGTAGTGATCTTCCTCGGCTCGACTTATCTCTTGGACACTTAGCGACTCACAACCGTCCTCGCTGGGTTGAAGGATAGCGAAGCCGCCGTTGACTTCGGTGACATAGAGTTTACCGTCCGCCCAGACGGGTGACCCTCTTCCGACTTTGCCGATACTGTGTTGCCATTGCAATTGGCCTGTTTCAGCATCCACAGCGTGAAGGTTAGCGGAGTTATCGACGACATAGAGGTGTCCGGCGTTCAGTGTAGGGGATGCGTATCCTACGTTCACCCCGTCGTAGCGCCAAAGTTCGTGCGTTTTGGTGACATCTCCTGTGCCGGTTGCGTCAATACAGACGACGCGCCCCATCGTGGTCGTATCTATATTCTCTTCGCTATGCGTAGCGTAGACTTTTGTGCCTGAAACGATGACAGATGTATTGATACCGCGCTGACTGAGTTTAAAGCCCCAGACCATCTCGCCTGTGCTTTGCTTCATGGCGTATATGCCGCCATCCGCATTACCGCCGATGATGAGTTGTTGTCCGTTGATATTGGCAACGACGGGTGTAGAGTAAGTTGTGTCTAAGGGTCTACCCCCGGGGGTTGAGATCCAAATCAGTTCACCGTCGCGTTTGTCGAAAGCGAAGTAGCGGTGGCGTGTCGCGGCTTGAGCGCCCCATCCTGAGTTAAGGTAACTAATCACGACGAGGTCGCCAGCGATAATAGGTGTATGTACACGTCCACCGTAACCGGATATCCGTCCATACTCCTCTGTGAGTGAACGCGACCAGACGATGTTCCCATCTTTGTCAAAGCAGAAGAAAAGTCCTTGGACCCCGTGTGCGTAGATATTCCCGGTTTCGGGGTCGCCAGCGAGGCTCGTCCACCCGACTCGGTTGAAAGAGATCGTGGTATGAAAGACGTTAAATTGATAATTCCACAAGCGTTCGCCGGTTTCAGCGTCGAAGCAGGCGACACGCTCCTGTTCGGTGATGTCTTTGCCGACACGTCCGATGACATAGACTCTGTCGTTGAGGACGATCGGTGTGGAACGTCCGATAAATTCTGCTTCCCAGAGCAGGTTCTCACCTTCGGCTGACCAAGTTGAGATTAACCCGGTTTCAGCAGAGGTGCCGTCTTGATTCGGTCCCCGCCACGTTGGCCAATCGCCAGCAATAGCATGTATAGGAAGGGCAACCAGAACAAAGCAGGTGAGTAATAGAAAAAGGCTTGATTTCCAATGGTGCAAATTTCTGTTCCTCCTCATGTATTTTACGTGTATCTGTAATCTTATTAAGACGCTGAAAAAGGTCTTAATGTTTAACGCCGCTGTGCTTCTGTCAGAAACATCTCATAGTGTTGCGCTTATGAATCTGACAGCACACCAGACGGTTTTGTTCTGCATATCTTTCAATATATCATTATACTACATTTGGTGTTTTTGAGAAAGGATTTAAATTGCGGAATGGTTGTCAGCCAAATAGTCATCAGCAATCAGAAGGCACCTCTGAAAACGGATAAACTTTTAATGTTTTGTAGGCGGATCTAAAGGAAAGGATGTGTGGTGTGATAGCGGGTGTCTGGATAGAACCGTTTTTCAAGCGAATTAAGTTTTTTGGGAACTCCGTGTTCATTTTTTCTTCAATACTGCTGTAATTTTGGCTTCAATCTTTCGGGCAACGTCACGGGCGAACTGCAGTTGATTGGACGCATGTCCGTTTGCCATAATGAGGACCGCGACGTTGTTTTTCACGAACAAAATTTCCGTATCGTTTATCTTTTTCGTCTGTCTCTTAGGGATGTAGTGCCATGTCGCATCGCCAATAACATCCTCGGGATTTAGCTCGGGGTGGAAGCTCACTGGGCCGGCAACGCGGTATCCCCACGGATTCTTCCACACTTTTTGGGCAGCGTGCTCGGAGTGAAATAAATAATATCGAACAATCAGTTGATTTACATTCCACCGCTGCTCGCATCCTACGATAATAGATGATTCCTCTGGGAATCTATCGAGGCGGTGATTCTCCTTTAGTCGCATTGTCGGGAGATCATCCTGTGTGAGGAGAACGGGATCGAGTCTCATGACGCGATTGATGTTAAAGAGAACCCCGCACGCCATTAGCGGTGTTGTCACGAGCAGAAACCCGATGAAGCGTAATCGAAACATCATAAACAAAAACCCCTTTTTTAATAGACACTGGTTACCAATGCGTTTGAATTTCAGATGAACTCTCCACTTTCAAAACGGAACATATCTTTCCTGCTCTTAAAGACACAATTTTGCGGTAGAAAACGTGCATTTTGTGAAAAAAGTAGATAAATTTGTATTTTTTAAGGGTTGTCCAGCGAGTGTCGGGTTTCAAAGGCACGATAAATTGATGATTACTGAGTTGATCCAGACTCTGCCTGCTTTTTAATACGGATCAATGGAATTTTATGTCGGGAGGCATCTTCATAACGTTCAGTTGATTTTCCATCAAAATGGTAAAGTCCCAATGTGTCGTCATCTGCGGTAAATGCGTTTGCTGGTACGTTGTACGCCCCAACGTCATAACGTACAACACGGCTGATTCTCAGTTCGTCTATATACATCCCAGATGCAGGCACTGCTTTCAGCCCACTCTCCTTTAGAAGGGGAACGCCACCGACAAGGAGCGGTTCACTCGCGGATGTGAGATGGCTCCCTGGTATCAGCCCAGAGATAGAGCCGCCGCATCCGACAGTCGAGCCGCCGTCAATTATTGCCACGTAATAGACCCACCGCCCGGTAGGTAGCACTCCTCATATCTTTCCGGATCCACCTTCAATACCGTTTGTGACGATGGCAGGACTGGCTTTATACCCATCACCGACAATGGCACAGGTGAATCGGTCGGTCTGACCTACTATAGAAAAAGCAGCAGGGGATCCAGCAGCCAGCGATATAACATCTCGAACGCTCGGTGGTCTGTCTATGTAGACCCACGCCTCAATCGTTAGCGGACCCGGATAATCGGGAAACCAAGGTTTTTGGGTTTGCACGAGGGGTAGCTCGGGGTTCAGTTCCAGCCAACCGCCTCCGGCAGGAGAAGGCTCGTGCGGTGCTGCATAGAGCGTTAAAGGCAGCATTAAGATGATTACGAAGAATATATGTTTGAGCCTTTTCATGAGAGACCTCTGTTAAAATTATACTAAAGTTTGGACAATATTATAGATTTCATGCTGCCTTGTCAAAAGGCAGTGCGTTATCCTGTGGTGTCTGAGTCTGAATATTCTGCGAGTTTGTTTTTTCTTTGGAACTCGTAGAAAATCGGAGCCACCCAATTTGTGCTTGAAGATAAGCGACACGAAGTCCTTGCGTGAGTTTCTTGGGTTTATACCAATGAATACCGAGTTGTTCACAGACCTCTTGAACACTGAGGTGTTTCTTCGTCATTTCTGGCATAGAAAAGATCAACTTTGTTAGAGATGCTGCGACGAAACTCATTTGGAGAAAACGATTGATGCTTTTGCGAGATTTCACCTGATAGCCGCTGAAGCCGAAGTGTTGCTTGGCATCTCGAAATGCGGTCTCTATCTGCCACCTGTGGCGATAGTATTCAACGATCTTCGGTATCTCAAGCGTCAAATCGGTTGTAAAGACAGAAAAATATTGATACGGCTTTGAAGGTTTAGGTTTTGTTCGTATAACAACGAGGCGCACATCTGCGGGACACATTTTCGTCCGGACGATCTGTGAAGCCACCTGAGAGTCTTTGCCCATTATGGAGACGACTTTATACCGCAAACGTCTGATGTTTAGACGGTCTCCGTATTTCTTGGGACGTCCGGGGCCGGGACGTTTGCGACGTTTAGGCATACGATAGAAGACGGCATTGGACTTCGCACGACACAAGATCTGGTGTTTGAGTGCCAAAAGCGTTTGAAAGACTTTCCGGCGGGCGAACCCTCTATCAAAGATGACGAGTCCCCGAGGGATTCTTGAAAAGATACGTTTCAATACCGCATCGCCTTTGTCTCGGAGTTTCTCCGCCACGATGAGTCTGACCCAAACAGGAAACAGGATCCATTGTCTCGGAGTTTCGCAAAGCAGCCCCAAAGCAGCAAACTCATGTCCGAAGTGAAACTTTGATTGATTCACGCGACCCTTTTGATACTTGAAGTTGCGGAAGAAATGCAGTCCAAATTGTCTCTTGCCTGTTTTTACGGCACTCGTGAGATCATAAACATAAACCCAATGAGGAAACACCTCCTGTATCTTCACAACAAGCCGTGCAGCGACAGCATTAACGTCCCACTCCCCTCGGGAGAGAAACTTCGTAAAAGACCAATACTTCGTCTTCGAGAAACTTGATTGATAAAGACGGGTGAGGGTGCCACCGTGTGTATTGGCAATAAAGCCACAGATCATCGCTTGGAACAGTGCGAAGTTTTGTAGGTTGAATAAAGGACGAAAATACGATAGAATATCTTCTAAGCAGAAAAGGAGGTTCATTTTTACTTTCCTTTCAAAAGTGTGGTTATTTCTGAAAGGATACCTACTTTTCTGCTTTTTGTCATCTTAATTCATAAAATTGTCCAAACTTTAGTAAAATTATAGTAAAACCTATAATTAATTGGGCACTTTCAATTCAAACAGTCTGAATACCTATAACAGGCATTCAGACTGGCACAAACTAACAGTTTATGCTACAAAGATGTTTATTTATTTTTAGAGTTCACTATAATTGTAGGATTGGTTAAGTTGTAAGCGGAGGACACCGCGATGCCGCGTGCCGATATAGAAAATACCGCGATCTACAGCGAAAGCTGTTACCTTGTATGGAATCTCGGATGCCATCTGAATCCACGTACCTGTGTCTGTGTTTATGCGATAAACGCCTTGGTTATCTACACCGTAGACCTTATCACCCTCTACGGCTATCCGAGCAATCAGGGGACGGTTACCAGCTGTATCTGTGAGTGCGTGCCAATGGATGCCGTCGTGCGAATTCATAACGCCTTGATCTGTTACGACATAAACGGTAGCACCCGCAAAGACTATCTCTTCAAAATATGCGAAAGGAAAGGCTAAATCCGTGGTAATCTCTTTCCAATTCTCTCCGCTGTCAAGCGACTGAAATAGGGATCCGTCGCGTTTACCTGCATAGACGACATTCTGCGAAGCTGCGAGCGTGAAGCCTTTGGATGTATCTGCCCCTGGGGCGCGTTCGGTGGTATCTATGAGCCCAGTGTTGAACCATTGTTTTTCACCTTTCCGCCATCTGAAAAGTTTTTTTCCGAATTCCATGTAGACGGTTTCATCCGTCATTGTAAACCCACCATTTGTTAGACGCTCTTCAATGATATTGGGCATATTTGTTCTCATCTGGTAACCTAATTCACTACGGCGACGTCTAGCATTAAGCATCTTTTTCATCCATTCAACTTGTAGCGTATCTTCAGCAAATGCAGGCACGCCTTGGACAGCCATCAGCATACTTCTATCATCAGAAAGGTGGTAAAAACCGATATTATCAGATGTACTGTTGCTTATGTAAAGTGAATCGTTAGCTGTCTCGATTTTTGCGTAACTCAGCACATCTGGAGCTGCCTGTTTCTTTTGAAGTTTACCTTCTGCCACGGCGATGGCATGAACATTTACGCCAACGGATGTCCACGATTCCCCGAGATCCGTTGATTTGACTATCCCTTCAGGAGTGAGGGCACAAAGTGCGTTTTTAAGGGGCACCAGACTCTGAACGTGTGAGTTTACTATCCCAGTAAGGAAGGCATGCCACGATCTACCTGCATCCGTTGACCGGGCAACTCCAGAAATATCGGAGGTATAGAAGTTATTTTCGTCCAATGCGGCAACAGGGAAAACACTCTGACTCAACGCATTCTTTCCAATGTTGATGTCTTTTCCGATATTTGTCCACGTTTCGCCGCTATCATAAGAATGTAGTAAGAGGCGCGTCCCCATCACTACAAGTTGATCGCCGACTGCTGCCAACTGGATACCACTGAACATTTGGAGTCGGAATTTATCATCTGTTAGCGGCAACTCTATCCATAACTCGCCTCTTTCGTTTTTTCCCATTACCGGTGAAATATCGACCCATGTATCGCCAAGGTCGGTTGAACGAAAAATTCTCGGTGGAGACTTTAATATCTCAACCGATTGATCCAGTTCACGGACTTCCTCAAATATATTTAACTTCTGCGAAACCTTAACACCTGCTACAACATAGAGTTTGCCGTTGCTAACTACCAACGTATTAATAAATTGGGGACCGTAGAAAGATAATCTCTTCCAGTCTTCCGTAGTAACACGATAAAGGCCTTGGTTTGTCCCCACGAATACAACGTTGTCAAGTGCAATAGCATCCGAAATTGAGATGTCAGGTGAACCATTCATCTTCATAATATAGGCTTGCAAATCTTGCATCATCGGTATCCAACTTTTGCCAGCATCGTCAGATCGAAAGATATGTTTTTCAAAAACGAGATAAAACGCCTCATCCGTGATGAGCAATTCAAAAGCACGTCCTTCTGGTCGAGGCCCGACGGTCTCCCATGTTTTACCTGCATCGGTTGAGGCTAATAATTCATCATCGGTCAAAATATAGAGTCTATCGTTCCGTTCCGCCATCGGCGTTTGGAACTGACGGCTCGGGGTACTTTCACAGATAAGCGTCCAAGCCTTTTCGTCTTCTGTCAAGCGATAAATTCCTCTCGCTGCAACGGCGTAGAGGGCTCGCTTGGATGTGGCAAATAGACCGGCTTTACCCCCTGAAGTGCCTTCCGGGCCGCCCATCGGGAGCCACCGCGATTTTATTAGGGTGGGTTTCTCTGACTGCTTAGATTGATCGGTGGAAACTTGAAGCGCGCCTGCTCCTTGGTTAACGTTTCCTTTATTTTCATTGGGTACATCAGTGTTCCCAATTCGATGTTTCACACTAATTTTTTGCTTAGAGGCAAGCACTAAAGAAGTATCAACGAGTTCCACTGTCGTTTCGGATTTTGCATCGAAACTATAAGGTTGCTGAAAGCGAGGTAGGTATTGCGCGCTACTTCCCATCATCAGTATTACTAAAGCAGTGGTTGAAGCGGCGACTGCCCACGGCATCCACGGTTTACTATTTGATGGTGCAGTCGGTTTGATGCGGGCAATTTCTTGCAAGAGGTTTTCGGTCAAAGTCGTGGTAAATTGGAAACCCTCCAAAATTTCGCGAACGACATGTTCTGCCTCCTTCAATCGCTTACGTGCTCGATGGAGCCGACTTTTGACGGTATTTGGTGATACACCTAAAAACTGGCTAATATCTTCGCATGTCATCTCGCCGAGATAGTGGAGCGTTACGACGGTGCGTTCGCTCTCTGGCAATTTTTGAAGGAGCCGTTTGACGACTTCGCGTTGCTGTTCATTCACACCTTCCTCTTGTTGTTCGACTTGATAGTGCGCGTAAGCGAGTTCCTCCAATTCCTCTGTTGACATCGCATCCAGCGATTTCATCGGAATCCGCTTCTTTTTGCACCAAGCGTAACATCGGCGCGCCGCAATCACATAGAGCCATCCGGCAAATCTATTCGGATTTTTCAGGGTCTGGAGCTTTTTGTAAACTCTGAGGAATATATCTTGCGTGATTTCTTCAGCGATATGGAAGTCCCCGATTTTCCGCCAGACGAGCGTGTGGACCGGCTTTTGGTATCTTCGCACGAGTGTGCTAAAAGCAGACTCGTCACCTGCCAAAGTCCGTTGAATCAATTGTGCATCGTTATTTTTCATGCCTCACCTCTAAACATAAGTTGTTTCTCATAATGTTAAGAGAGGTTCAAGAGACAGAAAGGTTGCATAAAATGCAAGATTTGCGGCAAAAACCAAATTGAGATGGATTGGATAGAAAATGATTTTAGATTGGATCGGTTCTTAGAGCGAAACAAGGGAACCCCGTTTGTTGTTCTAAAATGCTATTTTTATGGTTCCCCATGCGATGGGCAGCTTACGATTGGGTTCAACACGCAAACCTGTTCTGGATTCAAAATTCTGGACTACTTCTCCTTCGGTTAGGGGTCGATTGTAGATACGGACTTCATCAATACTTCCCTTGAAAAAATTCCGGTTGTCTCCAGCACCGAGGTGGACAGGTTTTACAAAAGGGATAAAGGTTCCAGGAAACCTTACAGGGATTGCTAAATTACTTAAGGGTTTTCCATCTATATAAATATGTAACTGAAATGTCTCCTCAATAGCTGCACCATCTTCTTTTAGAATTTCGCTTGTATAAACGATGTGATGCCAGTTTCCATCCGAAATCTTAACTGGCTTATCACTTACGCCAAAACCTTGGCATGCGTTTTCTCCTGGGGCTTTGAAGGAGATCCTGTGATTGATAAGGTCTTTAGTTTTAGTCCGTTTCTCACCACTATAAATATTCAGTTCCCATCGCATACATTTTTTATCACGAACTCTAAAGAGAGCCATCCCGTCGTTCTTATGACCTACTTTAATCCAGGCTTCAAAGGTTGATGACCCCAGCTGACTTCCAAAATCGCCAAGGTTTGTCAGGTTCACATAATCTTCTGAACCGTCAAATTCCAATGCTTCCCCTATCTGACCCGTAACAATTTTCGGATTTCCCTTAATTATAGCGTTGTTATCACCGCAAACATCTTCTACTTTTTTGCCGGAAATGTTAGATTTATCAAAGGTCCAATAACTCACCAGACCATCTGTGACATGCTGCAATGCGTGAACATGTGAAGACAATGTAATGCTAATTATCGCGAATGTCAACAAACCGGTTACGCTTTTCATTGTGAATACTCCTATTGGCAGCGCGTATACAAAACGCGTATATGATAGACGGCGATCTGTTTTCACGAATTTTTGAAGACAGGTCATACGCTTTGGACATTTTTAAGCAGCGTCAAGATGTTACTGCTTACTGCACAACTGAGAGCAATTTCTATGCCACCGCTTAAAACGCAATATACACCGATTTGCTACTCCAATAGACGAAAATCTGAACAAAAATGGTCAGAATTGATTAAGTACTGAACACTATAGCACAGCCCGCTTTAGCAGAACTTACGCAATTTGCGTTCTTCCGTCTATGTTCCGTTGCGGTTTGGAATGCAGATCGTATTTGGGCGAGTACGCCGCAAAACCGCGCCTCCGGTGATTCAGGTAAACAGAAGAAGCTACGGACGTTTGCTTGGGATCGTGATGGTTTTCCAGTTGACTGCTGTGCGTCCTGCCATATCAACGGTTGCGGCGCGAAGGCGGTAACTTCCGGGGTGTTTAAGGGTAAAGCTAATCTCCACTCTGGTTTCTGCCCCTTCTTGATTGACGTGAATTTCTGATGGCTCTCTGTTCAAAAAACGGTAATCTTCTTCTTCTGGACCGAACAATTCCCAGAGTGCCCTCTCGTTATTGTAGATACCCTTTTCGTCTGCGCCTCGTGTGTAGTAGATTGCGGCGGATCCTTCGGTTACAGTCGCACAGGCATGGACTTCAAGCGGTGTTTTACCTTGGGGAATAGACACATCGACGGTCAGTTTCGGTGGGCTGCCGTTTGGACGGGTCGGTGTTCTCGCGGCTTCGTGTAAAACTGTCTCATCATTTCCAGTTACCTCTACCGTGCCGTTCTCTCGAATACGGACGACTTCGCGATAATCGGACAACTTGAGCCCTTCTAAATCCCATAGCAAGTCAAAGGCAACGCCGAGTCGGATGGCTCTCTCGATTTCAGTAAAAAAGTTGTGCATCACCGTTCGGTATTTGACTCCTTCTCTATTACGCCGTTCTAAATTGAGTTCTCCCAAACCCCAAAGATTGCCTCTGCCCATCTCAACATGTCCAAGGTTATAGCCCGGTGGAAGGAGGATGACTATTTCTGCTGCTGCGCGCAATTTGTCAAGATTCCTATGTGGATGGCTTTCGGCGTGGGCACTTAAATTTCTTGAGAGTGCGAGGACTTCGCTGTAAGGCACACACGCCAGTTGATAGTTGTCCCAATAGTGGAAATGTCGCGCGCCTAAGTCGTAAGCGTGTGTCTGTAGCCAGAATGCGTCGGCGCGGTGTACCTGTCCGTAGATACTCATGCCCCAATTTTTATCGGTTTGTCGGGCAGCACCTCGGAGAAATCCGTAGAGGATACTTGCCAAATTCTTCGGGTTGTCTATCGGGATTTGGCAGCCGTATGTCATATTCATTTCGGGGAGTGTCCGCATTGTTCCGACACGACCGGGTGGCTCAAAGACTATTGCGGCAGGTGTTTTCGTGTTTCCTTCTGATAGTTGGTATGCCGCCGAACTGATCATCGTTTCCCATGTATATAGATTCTGCTGAAGAAACTTCATGTTCCCCAAGTCCACGTCTGAATGTGCTTCTAACCCTTTGCATAGCCGCGTGGGGGCACCGTCGTATTTGGCGGTGTGGAAATAGTCTTGGAAGGCTTCAAAAGCGAGCTGCGGTGTCAAGGCCTTCCGAAATGCTGGATCCGCTTCCAGTTTGGGTCTAAGTACATGGTCGCGCGTGCAGACAGCGGGTTCGTCCATGAAGATAGCGGGGCCGAGGTAGTTGCTTCGATATAGGCACTCAGGGTAGCCAAGCGCAGCTGCGTCAATTCCCCAATAAAAAACGTTTCGATTTTTGACCCATTCGACCTGTTCCTCGTTAACGCGGACACAGTTGATGCCGGCTGCAATCATCTCGTCGTAATCGGCTGCTGTGAGCGGGATAAGTTCATAGTCGGACGTATCGTAGCGTCGCGTCTCGTCCTTCTGTCTGGTGTTACTTGGGGGTCCGATTAGGGCATCGGGACGGAGAGAGAGGAGATGTGTATTCGATGGTTCGGCAGATTCGCCTGACTCGGTTATATCTGTGAGATGATAGGTATGCCCAAGATATTGGACTGCCTGCGGAAAGATTGCATTTTGTGTTGCTTTGTCTGCAAGTTTTGGGAAGAGGTATTGCCATGCCCCGAGCGCAGGCAAAACAGGTTTGCCGGTGAACTTATTTTGGAACTCTAAAGGTATGTCGTCTTGGATCTGTAAAGTGTAGCGGGATATGGTTGCACGAGCTATGGTAAAATCGTCGGACGGTGCGCTATTACCCAGCAAGCAAACCGCGAATTTTTCACCGTTTGCTTTTGTTGCCCGGAGACGCATCCACTGGGATATTACGCCAGCCATTTCTTCAACCGCACCGATCGTCACCGTAAACGTTTCCACAACGGTACTCGGAAGTCCATCTGGACTTTCATGCTGGTACGTTGCGACTTGTCTTGGCTGACCAAGCGGATATGACCGACGCGTTTGCATTTAGCACCTCAGCGTGCATCTAATTCGCTTAGGATTCGTTCGACGACCTGCTTCCGTTGTCCCTGAACTGCGGGCTGCTCCAACTCGTAGACATCATCCGAAATCAGGTGTTTATGACTTTCGATGGGAAGGGAATTGTGTGATGCGTTATCAATGTAGCGATTGAAAATTGTAAAGCGGGGATAGTCTTCGGTCCAGCGTCTTCCGCCGTGGTAGAGTGCCTCTGTAAAGATAACACAGTCGCCAGCGTTGACAGGGACGTTGATAACCGTAGGCGGTCCGTCGTAAATGGAGATGTCCTCCGGTGGATCAAAATTGCGTTTATGGCTTCCGAGTAGACAGACGAACCCTGTTCCTTCTGGTACATCAACTAAAGAGGTACCGGCATTGAGGAAGCCTGCTCGAGGTCCTGCTTCGTCCACACTGTAATCTTGACCGGATGCATGGAAATGGATGTCATCGGAGGTTTTGTAGTTCTTGGTTAAAGCACAGTCAACGAGACATGGGGTTCCGCGCGTCAGTGCAATAATCACGCGCAGAATCTCTCGGTTGAGGACAAGCCGCTGAAATACCGGATCCCCGTATTGGATATGATTAATCCAATGGGCGATCGTCGGTGAAGTGTCCCCAGTCCGGGATGTAGAGCTAAGCGGCGGTGGCAGTTCATCCACGGTCATATCGTGCCATCGGTTACCGAATTCAATCATGCGTTCAATATCCTCAGGCGGAACGACTTTGCGGAGGATAATGAATCCGTGGTGATCAAAGAACCATTTTTCGTGAGGTGTTAGCATTCAAATTCCTTATCGCATCGTGGTTAACGCGGCCTTATTGTGCTGTCTTTAGATTTCCCCAAACGACAGGCAGTTTCTTGGTTGCCTCAACGGATAGTCCGATTTCAAAGTTCTGGGTCACTTCGTCTGCAGTGAGAGGTCGGTTGTAGATACGGACTTCATCAATGATACCGTTGAAAAACCTTTCTGCCTCGCCGCGATTGTTCCCCGCGCCGAGATAGACAGGTTCAATGAACGGGATAAAATCGCGGGGTTCCCATCGGCTATGCCTACTGAGCGATTTCCGTTTACCGTCTATAAAGATGGCTCTTTCCCACCACTCGTGTCCGTTTTCATCTACATAAGGCGCGCCGTTTATATAAACAAGGTGATGCCATTCTCCATCTGAAATCGGGAACTTCCATCCAACAGTTAAATTTCTGCATCCAAACCGCCCCCATCTATTGGTAAGATAAAAGCGAATGATGTCCTTATCAAAACTAATTTCATCAACGCGTTCTATTCCGGTTTCAACGAAATTTCCCGGTTCCAGTCCCAATTTGGCAAAAATGGCGGGTTTTGCCCATCCATTGAGATCAATTCCCCACCCCATACCACACTCCGGGCCCTGGATTTTGATAGCCTCTGGATCACGCTCTACAAAGTCAACATCCCGAACTTTGAAGAGCGTTGTCCAGCGTGCTTCTTTGAAACTCGTTTTGACCCAAGCTTCAAATGTAGACGTCCCGACCTGGTCCCCAAAATCACCGAGGTTTGTTAGGTTCACATAATCATCAATGCCATCAAATTCCAGAGCACCGTTCACTCGCCCCCCAATTTTCCGTGCTCCGACTCTTTTCGCATTATTTTTGCCCCAGACATCGTTGACTATGTCGCCATCAATGTCCCCCCGGTCGAACGTCCAGTAACTTACGAGTCCACCTGTTACAAATGGCTCCGTATATCCGTTGTGGGAAAACATGATAATCATAAGCGTGAATGTAAGGAGAAAGATGAGTTTTTTCATGGCAACTGCTCCTTTGAATGTGCTGGAATCGCGCAGTAAGGTATATCTATACAATGGATACTTATAGAATTTGCCTCCAAATCTTTTTGATAGACAGATTTTACCACTTTCCAACGTATTTATACAAGTCTAAATTCGGAGAAGTCAGGGGTTATATAGAACAATCTATCCGATTCCGTTCTATCGTTGTGTCTTCAAGTTGCTCCAGACAATCGGCAGCTTCTCGGCGGCCTGAACGGACAGCCCGATTTTCGATTTAAAGTTTCGGGTTACTTCGCGAGCGGTTAGGGGTCGATCATAAATGCGGACTTCATCAATGATACCGGGGAAATTCCGGCTGACGGCACCGCGATTATTCCCCGCACCGATAAAGATGGGTTCCACAAATGGAACAAAATTGTCGAGTTCCTTTACGTCGCCGGCGATAACCTCTTGTGGCTCACCGTCCATATAAATGCTGACTTCGGCTTTACCAGCGTCCTCGATTGCGAAAACGATATGGTGCCATTGCCCATCGGAAATCGGAAATTCAATTTCAACGGGGATAGCGTTGCAGCCTGCCGCCGATTTTTGACGGACATAGAAATGAATGACCCCTTCAGCAAACGGGAATCCCGCTAATGCGCTCCGGTTAGGCTCAATTGCCCATGCCATGTTACACCCTTGGTCAAGGACTTTGAAAAGGGTTGTCCAGTCATTTTTAAAACTGGTTTTTGTCCAAACCTCAAATGTAGATGTTCCGATTTTCTCTCCAAAATCGCCGAGGTTCGTCAAGTTCACGTAGTCGTTAGCACCGTCAAATTCGAGTGCTTCTCCGACTTGCCCATCAACGATTTTCGGGTCTCCGACGATTCTGGCGTCATTTTCACCCCAGACATCTTTAACTGTAAAGCCAGCAATGTCCTTTTCATCAAACGTCCAATAACTGACGAGTCCTTCTGTTACGATGGGTTGTGTATACCCATTTTGAAAAGACATAGTAATAATTAGCGTGATTGCGAGCAGATAGATTAGGCTTTTCATAACAATCGCTCCTTTAGGTGTGCGAAAGTCACCCAGTAAGTCCCGCCTACACAAGAGACACTTATAATTCTGTCTTCAATTTACCCCAGACGATAGGTAACTTCTCGGCTGCTTCAACGGACAAGCCTATTTTGGATTCAAAATTTCGGGTTACTTCGTCAGCAGTGAGGGGTCGGTCGTAAATGCGGACTTCATCAATGAGACCGGGGAAATGCCGCTCGACGTTGCCGCGATTGTTTGCTGCGCCGATATAGACGGGTTCTACAAACGGAATAAAGGTGTCAAGTTTCTTGGCATCGCCGACGATAATCTCTTGTGGCTCACCGTCCATATAGATGCTGACCTCGGACTCACCCGGGTCTACAATTCCGAAAACGATGTGGTGCCATTTCCCATCAGACAGTGGGAACTCAATCTCAACAGCGATAGCGTTGCAGCCTGCCGCCGATTTCTGCCGGACGTAGTAGTGAACGATGTCCTCAGCAAGCGGGAATCCGGCTTTCGCACTCCGGTTGACATCGATCGCCCACGCCATATTGCAGCCTTGGTCAAGGACTTTGAAAAGGGTTGTCCAGTCTTTTTTGAAACTGGTCTTGACCCATGCTTCAAACGTAGACGCACCGACCTTTTCGCCAAAATCACCGAGGTTCGTCAAGTTCACATAGTCGTCAGAGCCGTCAAATTCAAGTGCTTCTCCGACCTGTCCATCAACAACTTTTGGATCCCCGACGATCTTCCCATCATTCTCACCCCAGACATCTTTGACTGTACCGCCAGCAATGTCTTGTTGGTCAAACGTCCAATAGCTGACGAGTCCGTCTGTCACGACGGGTTCGGTATATCCGTTTTGGAGAAACATGGTGATAATTAGCGTGAATGTAAAGAGATAGATTAGATTTTTCATTGTGCGTAGCTCCTTGCGGAAGTGGGCCTATTTCCGCAGCTATGGAAAATTTCTGATGTGGTTTCGAGGCTTTCAGGATCGGTGAGGTAATTATAGCACGTTTAGCGGTTTTTTACTAAACAGGACTTACGCAAATTGCACAGAGAAAGGATATATTCCGCTCAAAAGCCGTTATTTTGTCTTATTTAACCCCCTAAATCCCCCTTATCAGGGGACTTTAAAGAAAATGCGTAAGTCCTAATAGAGATACAAGCGTTAGCGGCTTGATTGAGAATTGGTTTCACCTCCTAAAAATGTATGGTAAATAGGAGCGTATCGCCGGAATAAAACTACTCGTATTCAAATGTCCGATCGGGGTTTGTCAAGTTTTCAATCGCGACTGCCCCATATTGAGCGACTGCATAAGTAAATGTATCGCCTCTAGGTCCCCCAATATATTCTGTTTCATCCGCGAAGACCCTTTCAGTAACCCGTATAACAATTTCATCATGTATGAGTGTTCCATCGGCTTGTTCTATCCAGTCAATAACGGGCTTTTCATCAAGCGTTTGACTGTAAGGTAGTTTATCTATGTTGCTTCGATCTAGATGAAATGTCAAACGCGTTTTCGGATCATCAGGCAAAACGCCTTTATGCAGTCGTCCCTCCGTATCAACATTGCCCCAATAAATATACCAGATGAGTGAATCACCGAAGCCATTTTCAAATTCAAAATAACCTGACGGTCGCATTCGGTATGTCTCGCCGATTCTCAACCTCAGAGCATTAGAGTGCGTGACTTCGGGTATCACTTCTTCAGCAGGCGGCGTTGGAGTTTCAGTGGGTGCGGGTTCTTGAATGACATCGTCCACCATTTTCTTACCTTCATCACAGGCGGAAAATACAACAAGTAAAATCAGAAAAATGTAAGTTGTTTTCATAGCAGCACGCCTTTTCATCAAAATAACTTCCTTTCGAGTTAGTAGTGCGTTATTGTCCCTTTCTTATCGGAGTTTCCAACAAACAGTAAAATCCTCTATGCAACTCGGACAGGAAGGCACTTTCGCAAGGATACGAAAGATCGCATTGCCTTTCACTGCTGGTATACGGATTATACGACAAAACACACTTAAAAGCAAATCTTCTTTAATCCATCCGCCGAGATATGTGGGCTGGCCCCAAAACTAAAGCATTAGGATTGTTAGTTTGCTTTTCAAATCCAAAAATCTAAGTTCACGCTTGCACGTTACATCGAAAACTGGTAGAATGGATTTCACATCGTGTTGCAAACCACGCCGACATAAAGAGGAGAAAAAATTATGCCGAAAATGACGGGTGCTCGATTTATTGCTGAAACTGTTCACGGTTATGGGATTACGCACGTCTTTTTTATGCCGTATATCGGACCGCGCGCGCTGATGGAGATGGAAAATCTTGGGATTAAGCGGGTTCAGACGCACGGTGAGAAAGCGGCGGCGTACATGGCGGATGCCTACGCTCGCGTGAACCGCGCGCCGGGTCTGTGTATGGCACAATCGGTGGGCGCGGTTAACCTTGCAGCGGGGTTACAAGACGCTTATCTCGCCTGTTCGCCGGTGGTTGCACTGACTGGCAAAGAAAACCAGATTAATCAACAACGGCACGCCTATCAAGAGGTGGATCACGTTAACCCGTTTTCTGCTGTTACGAAATATAGTGCCTACGTTGCGACACCAGAGCAGCTTCCCTTCTATCTACGTCAAGCCTTCCGTTCCGTGACAACGGGGACACCGGGCCCTGCTCACCTCGACTTTGAAGGTATTGCAGGGTCATCGGTTATTGATCGCGAAGGCGAACTTGAGGTTATCATTGAGGACGCATTTGCGCAATTGCCACCGTTCCGACCAGAGGCGGAAGCGGAAAAAATAGCAGAGGCTATCAAACTCCTGAGCGAAGCGGAACGCCCTATTGTTGTGGCGGGTGGCGGTGTAACGGCTTCGGACGCACGATCAGAACTCGTAGCACTGGCAGAAAAACTCTCGATTCCGGTAGCGACCTCTTTGAATGCGAAGGCGATGTTTCCGAGTGACCACCCGTTAGCAGTCGGGACTCCCGGCTCATACTCGCGGGCGTGTGCGAACCAAGCGGTTTGTGAGGCGGATCTCGTTTTCTTTATCGGAAGCCATACCGGCGGCCAGGTGACCAACGGGTATAAAATCCCGCCACAAGGCACGCCGATTATACAACTCGATATTAATCCTGATGAACTTGGACGGAATTATCCGATTGCGTTAGGGATGCAGGGAGATGTGCGGAATACACTGCGTCGGATGCTTGCAGCGGCAGAGACTACATTCGAACGCACCGAATGGGTTAGCCGTGTGCAGGAATTAGTGCAGAATTGGAAAGAGAGCGTTAACGAGAAAGTGAATTCGGAGCGGTTGCCGATGCTACCGGAACGCCTCTGTCGTGAACTCACAGATTATCTTCCGTCAGATACGATCCTCGTATCCGATACGGGACATTCAGGTATCTGGACTGGCACGATGATCGATTTTAAACATCCGGATCAGAGTTTCATACGGTGTTCCGGTTCGCTGGGATGGGGTGTCCCCGCGGCGATGGGTGCGAAGTGCGCGCAACCCGATAGACCGGTGCTGTGCTTCACAGGCGATGGCGGTATCTGGTATCACATGACGGAACTGGATACGGCGATGAAGTGCGGGATTAACGCTGTTATCGTTGTGAATAATAATCACTCGTTGAATCAGGAGCAGGGTGGTGTTGAGTCGGTTTATGGGGGTCGGACGTCTGGTTCTGATGAACTCTGGCTGTTCCCGGATGCGGATTTCGCGAAGATGGCGGAGTCGATGGGGTGTTTCGGGATTACTGTGAACACACCGAGTGAACTTGCGGGTGCGTTGGATCAGGCGTTTGCTTCGGGTAAACCAGCGGTTGTGGATGTGAAAACGCACGTGGAAGGGATTGCGCCGCGGACGTGGATGCCTTCGTCAAGGTGAGTGATGCGGTAGTGCGGGGTTTCTATACCTCGCGCTACGTCGTTTTAAGGACAGGTATCTTTTTTCAGCATACGCTCATGTGATTTTTTTGTATACACTTTGCCCCCAACCAAATTCTTATCCCTAAAATCGTCAAACAAATCTTGGTCGCCTGTCTGGCTGCTTTCGTAATCGGAGTAGGAAACCAATATCTTTACCTGGGCCACCAGAGCCAAAGCAATGATGTGTTCATCATCGGATTTTATTTTTCCCTTTAGTTCATTTTCTTTTTCTTGTACGCCTTCAGATATTAGCCGGTATTGACCGGCTCGGCCTCGTTCTTTTATCCAGTCTTCCATTCCCCCTCTTTTCCATTCATTTTTATATTTCTCTGTATTAGAATAAACGATTCTACCATTTTTTCTCCGCAACCACTTCCTCACGGGTTCTAGATTTTCATCCTCTTCGTTCCTGAATCTACCAAAAGTATTCGTATCTAAAATAGCACACATAACTTAATCCTCAAACCCCATGAGCCGATCAGACTCTTTTAGAAAAAATTCCCTAAAATGAGGTGGTACGCCTTCCATATTACCCATCTTATCAAAATGAATATTATGCACATTCACGATATTTGCTTTTGGCTCAAAGTATATTAGGGATACATCTTCGGGACGAATGTTTCCTTTTCTGATCTCAATGCGTGCGCGGTCAATCATGTAGTCGCTGTGCGTTTCAACGATGAATGACTGATTACCCTTGTTAGCCAATTTAGCTAATAAAGAAGAAAATTCTGCTTGTGCTCTCGGGTGTAAGTGGATTTCAGGTTGTTGTAATAAGGAAAAACTTGATAATTCAGGATCACCCTGAGAGATATTAGGATTAAGAATTTGCACCAAAATTGGTAGAATTTGACTGACACCATAGCCGACATCAGTGATATTTGCTTTAGGTCCCCTCACCTTGAATTGTAATTGAAATGGAGCACCGAAGGCACCCCCAAGGTTTTTTATTTCTATGTTCTGAAATAAGCCGGAACTTTTGCCAAATTCGACTAATTGTTGTTGCAATACCTCCCAATTATCTTTCTGGGTTGCTTCAATCCGCATTAAATACATAGGCACATCGCTGCCTTCTGGATCATCAAACTCCCTCGTCGGATCATAAGTTCGTTTAGGGCGTGAACGGACTGGCGATGTACTAAATACAGACATATCTCGAAAGGTATCCCACGGGCCGCACTCCAATTTTTTAGTCTTTTTACTAAAATATTTTTTGAAAACTATTTCACCTTCAGATTCTCGTGTGAAAGGAGGGAAAAAGAAAAAAATAGAATACTCGTTCAATCTCTTAGTATCACACGCTATCCTATATCGATTCTGTTCTTCATCAAAGGAATCTAAACGGAACTCCCTACCCATTGCGTCCTCAGATCGAACAATAATTTCACCATCAGCAAGTTTCATTGTTATCGAATTAACGACAGGTTCTACGCTTGCTTTTTTTTCGACGAACTCAATTGTTTTTTTAATATCTTCATTATTGTATTTAGCAGTAAATCCCAGCTTGAAAGCTTTCTTCTTTGGTCTGCTGTTTCTAACAATATTCTTAAAAATTCCCATTGAATAGGGGTCTGAATTAAAATCTACTCCTTCGCCTCGTAAATAATCTGCTAATACATGGAAACACGCCAATGCCGTTGTTTTGCCGGTGCTGTTTTCGCCGACTAAAAAAGTTAACGGACGAATTTCAAGCGTCTGGCGTTCGCTGAAACAGCGGACCTCTTCCATTGTGAATTGGGTAATGCTCATTCTGTCATCTCCACAATCGTCATCGTTTAGTTCTGAGTTATAGTAGCATATCCAATGCGAAAACGTCAACGGGAATCTCTATAAACATAGGGTTATTTATAGTAAAGTTTAGAATTAATAGGACACTCTGTGCCGGTTCGGTTAGGAAACCGAACCTACCGGCGGATGAAGTGTCTCTTTATTTTTACGATTCACTATAGTTTTAAGGAATTATGGGTTTTTCGCATTTTTGTTGAGGGTCTGGTGCGGTTAGGAAACCGTGAAGAAATCCGCAGAAATACCCTATCAATACGCAGAAATACCCAAGCAAAAACACCCCAAGCAAATAAACCCTACGGGACTCAAGAGGTTTTTGAAGACTTCAACGATTCCGCGTAGGATCCGGTTCGGTTGGAATGCAGGTCGCATTTGGGTGTGTACACCGCAAAACCGAACCTACCGGATCTGGGACCGAGGCGGTTATTTTTTCGTAAATTGACACCTATGGTACGCCGCAAAACCGAACCTACCAAGTTTGGTGGACAGGTCGTTCTAATCGGATTCAGGGTCAGCACTGCTAATTTTTAGGTCTGTGAACGGTTTTCCGTCTGGGTCGGTAATCCGTAGATAGAATTCCCACTTGACTTCCTCATTGCAGACCTTGACGAGGATACTGTTTTCGCCGGGCTTGAGGGTTACAGGAATCGTATAACGGTCAATTCTGACACTATGGGCACCGGTATTTGTGAACACCTCTTCGCCGTTTAGAAATACTTTCCCTTGGTCATCGCTATCAAAACGGATTTGTGCTTCGCGCTCATCAGGTGAGGTAACAGTTACAAACGCATAAGCGACACGCCAATTGACATCCTGTCCGAAATCAATATAGCCGTTCAGTGTATCATCGGTGCTTTTTTGCCAACTTATCTGTCCGTCTAAGCTATCGTATTTTGCGGTTGTGTCAATCTGTGTTGCATCTTCTGCGATGTATGCTGTGTCGTAACCGACACCTTTGGTATTGTCAAACGGACCGAGAATTAACCACTTATCTTCAGTGATAACGCCTGTTTTTTGAACATAGGTTTTCGCCTTCTCTGGCATAGCATTTTCATGGCAGAATTCCGCCAATTTAAGATTGATATCCAACTCATCCGTCAGATTGTTAGGCGCGGTATTCACCAAGGTATCCAACATCTCAAGGTAACGTTCTTTGTCGGTAGCGTTCTTACCGGCTCGAGAAATCCATGCGGCTAACCAGCGTACAAACGCCTCCTGTTCCATGGTGTTTAGGCGTTGTTTGAGCTGCGCTAATGCATCTTCATACCGGTCATTAGCGACATACGCCTGCGCCAACGTCTCCGTGTAACTTGCCCCGGACCCCATTTGCGATGCGCGTTCAGCGAATTCCAATCCTTTTTCTGGCATGATGCCTTTGTCAAGAATCTGCCTTGCAAGACTGCGATAGCCCGTAGGGCTTTGTCGTCGGTTTGCCTCTTTTTGTCGAATCGCTAACCACTCGGTGTATACTGCATCTGCTTTTTCAGCATCGCCTGCTGCTTTGTATGCATCGCCTAACAATTCAAGTAAAGAAGTACTCGTCCCTATTTTCGGTCTTAATTCTTCAAGGACGGCAATTCCTTTATCTTTCTGATCTTTGTCGGCGTAAAGTTTCCAGATGCTCCGGATGACGGCATCATGTTCGCTATCTTCAAGCGAAGCCTCTAATGCCTGACGATACACTGCCTCCGCTTCTGACAATTGATCTGCTTTTTCGTGGGTCTGTGCCAACAGATTGTACAGTTCATAAGAGGTCGGTTCAAGTTGAACAGCCTTTTGATATGCTACCGCTGCCTGCGTCAACTGTTCTGCGCCTGCCACAGTTACGATCTGACGGGTATAAGACTCCAGTTTAGCATCCGCGACCAGTTTACCGTTGCTTTTGTTAGGTGACACATCAGGGACATTCCCTTCCACTTCTTCATCGAATTTCCAGTAGCCGACTAAGCCGGGTTCATCTCCTTTCAACCGAGCGTTCATATTTGAACGAATCTCCTCCGCTGTTAGTGCGACATCCCAGACAGAAACGCTATCAATCTGCCCTACGAACGAGGCATGCGTTACCCACTCTTCTTCATGAGAACCGCCGATTCGGACCGGCAGGCTGCTTTCATAAATGTTTGGATTCCCTCTAAAGTCGTTGCTCCCTACCATAACACCATCAACATATATTTTTACGATATTTTGTGAAGTATCAACCACACCTGCGACGTGGTGCCACTTGTTGAGCGTAATGGATCCTGGAGGTGAAAAAGCGAATTTTTCTGCCTCACCACTTGGCGATGAAGCGAATTGAATCCGACCATCGTTCCGTAGCCAGAGCGCGTAACTTCGATTGCTGATTTCGGGTGTCCGCTCGTCCCCTTTGTAAAGAATAGGGGTATACCTGTTAGGGTATTCGGTCGGTTTGATCCATGCGGTCACGGTTACTTGTTGGCTGATATTGTTCAAAGCGGCACTATCGGCAATTTCCACGTAACTCCTGTTTCCAGCCAAGTCGAGTGCCGTATCTTCAACGACCTCATCCGTTTGCCGCTGCTTTTGATAGAGGTCGCCAATTTTTTTGTGCCACTGTGCATCATCAGGTTGAAGTTCACTAATTTTTTGATATTGTGTGATTGCCTCGTCAACCTTATCGCTTAATTCGTAGCTTTCAGCGAGCGCGAAGAGTGCATCAAGATCATCAGGGTTTTCCTTGATCTTCTGTAACTGCTCAGGAATCTGCTTTTCATGAAGGTTCCCTTCAGTGTAAGCTTGGCGTATACCCTTCTCTGCCATTTCTCGCATCGGGTCAAATCTGGCGAGGTTCCCCATCTGTTTATATGCGTCAACGGCTTCTTCGTAGCGTTTTGTACCGAGGTAGCTTTCCCCAAGCATACCGTATAGATACTCCGTCAACCCAGAAATGCCGCCCCCCATCCTTGAGCTCACAGCGATTGCGTCCTCAGCGAGTTTGATTGCCGAGTCGTAGAGTTCCCCTTCAACACAGATGGATGTGAGCGTCATGAGTAAAAAGATATCGAATTGTGCGCGGGGATTGGTTGAAAGTGAGACCTCAGCCTGACTGAGCATCTCTTCTGCGAGATCGGGTTGGTTGCTTTTTTGGAGCGCGGCAGCAGCATAGAAAAAACTGTTGAGGTTACTCGGCTGTGCTTTGCCGAGTGCCTGATATGCTTCCGCAGCCTTTTCATAGTCGCGTGCATTCCGATAAATTTCAGCAACCATTTCAAGCACCGCTGGGTTCTGTGCGTCCTTTTCAAGTTTGTCCTTAAAGATGGTTTCTAACTCTTCAAGTTTCCCCTGATCTTTATAGGCATTAATCAGGGTCTCGCGGGCTTCATCTCCACCGGACATAATTTTGAAACCGGACGCACCCATACTGAAAGAGACACTTCCCGTCGGGCTGCCGGTCTGAGACTGGTTTTCATAAAGTTCTATCGCCAAATCGTTATCGCCGACTTGGACGTATAGTTTCAGTAGCTCGTTGGTAATGTTACCGCGTTCATAACTCTGCGTGGTCATATCCAACGCTTTCTTATATGCCTCAATTGCTTTCTGAGATTCACCGGCGTTACGGTAGTCTTGTGCGCGGTTTCGCTGCATCTCAAGGGTTATCGTGCCAGCCTCTTCCGCCTGCTTTAGCATATCTTCCAATTTGCCCTGGCGCTTGTAAACGCTCATGAGCTGCCGTTCAATACTTCGCCGCTCGAACTCTTGTCCTGTGTATTGGATGGCATCCTCGAATGCTTTTTCTGCGGCATCCAGATCATCCTTACGAAGATACAATTGTCCCAATTGACGATAGACCTTTCCATCACCGGGATTACGTTCAACGGCTTCTTTATATGCCTCAATGGCATCGTCAACGCGGTCTTCGGCAGCATAAAGTTTCGCAAGGCGCGCATAGTGGACACCGTTGTCTGTCTCCGCCTCGATGTATTGCTGCGCGAGTTCAAGTGCTTCGGGGGTTTTGTCAGCCGCTTGGTAGGCATCCACGAGTCCATCTTGATACTTCGTGTTCTCCGGGTCTACGTCAAGCAAGGCTTTCCACGTATCTACTGCCTCATCGTGCTTATTTTGACGCGAATAGAGATCTGCGAGTTGTGCGCGTGATTCAAGGTCTTCGGGCATCACCTCTGCAAGTTTCTCGTAAATGTCTACCGCCTTTTTGACCTCGTTCTGTTGAACATACTGCTGTGCTAACGTTCTTTGCATCCCGACATCAAACTTCTCCATTTTTTCAGGCGTACGGGTTGTCTTCGCCACCCCATCACGTCGCTGCTTGATTTGCATTAACTGTCGTTGTGCTTGTTCCCGGTCCCACTGCTGCGCTGAGAAATCATTAACGATTTCGGTAAAGAGTGCCTCAGCATCGGTCCACATTTCGTGTTGCATGTACGTGTTCGCGATTTGTTGCTTCTCATAGGAACCACGCCCTTGGAGCAAACGGAACGTCCCCATCTTACGGAATGTGTTTTGCGCCTTCTCTTTCTCACCCTTCTTGGCGTAAACCGTGCCAAGTTTTTGATAAGTTTCTGTCAGATGCCATGTATCTTGATGATTGATTTTCGCGATTGCCGACTCCAGCAAACGCAGTTCACGATCTCTGTCATTCGCGCCTCGGTAAGCATCGGCGAGATTGTTTAACCAGTGTGTATCCACAGGTGTTGAATCATCGAGGAGTTTGTCAACGAGTGCGTCTGAGCCTTCAAGGTCATCCGCTGCAATCTTCATAGAAGCGACGAGATAGATTAGCAACGCGTCGTCCGGTTTCTCATCAAGTTTTGCTTCATATTCGGTTAGCAATTCCGTTATCTGATCTGATGCTTTGTAGAACTCAGTGAGTTTTGATACAATATCCACCTGTACGTGTGGGGATCGCGATAGTGCTGTGTCTTTTACGTCCAATTTTTCGCGTAGGAACTGGATCGCCTTTTCACGATCACCTGCAGCGACATAAGCGGAAGCCAATGCGGTATAGGCAGAAATGTCGTTTGGTTGCACGGCAATAATTTTTTCGTAGAGTTCAATTGCGGCTTTAGGGTTATTGTTTTCGAGGGACTGACGTGCCACGCCTTCTGCGAAAAAGTTGCTATAACCCATCCCGACAGATGGGACGATCATATCTTTCGCGAGCGAAACGAGTTCATCAACTTTGCCAGCGGTAAAGAAAACCTCCATGACCTGATAATAGTTGTAGCCGAGTGCGCTCGGATTCTCCTTGAGGAGTATCAAGTATTGGGCTGCCGCTTCCTTTGCCTTGCCGCGTCGCTGTAACATCTGTGCGTATCGCTGTCGTGTCATACTGTCCTGAGGGCGCAGGGCAAGTGCCGCGTCAAACGCTTCGGATGCCTTTTGCACCTGATTCGTCTGTTCATAGAATGTTGCCAACCTGACTTGTGCCTGAAATGAATTAGGATCTTTCTGGACAGCTGCCACCAACTGCGGTTCGCGGTCTCGCAATCCTTTTGCGCGCCCAGCGGTCTGTACGGCGCGTCGAAAGTCCCACGAATACAAGGTGCGTCCGTATCGGTCGCGCTGGTTGACGAACTGCATTGCGCGCGCAGCGATCCGTGCGGCATCCTGCCCTCGTCCTAAGTCATCCAAATGTCGGCTTAAATCTACAAGGAAGTTCGGATCCCGTTCACCGGTTGCCAGGGTCATCGCTTTTTTGGCAATAGCGATTGCGTATTGGGTGAGTCCGTTCTGTTGGAGCGTTCGCGAGAATTGATAAAGTTCACGCGCCCCACTCGGTGAATTGAGTACCTTCGTCACGAGTTCGCGTACAGCAACGGTATCGCCTGTCTGCACGGCAAGCTGCAGTGTGAGTTCATGGTACTGTTTGCGGTTTCTCGGGTCTGCCTCAGCGAGTCCGGTAATTAATTTGAAAGCCGCGGCGTGTTGTCCAGCTTGGATAGAAGCAAAAATTGTGTTTAGTTTGAGGGTGAGATCCTCAGGGAATTCCTTTTGAAGCGCGGCGAGTACCGCTTGTGCCTCGTCACGCTGCCCTGCCCACCAATAGCAATAACTGAGTGCCAAGCTCGGATAGATACGGTCTCTTCCTGTCGCGCGCTCCAATTCAGCCTGCAATTTTTTGTAGAGTGCCTCCTGTTGATCGCGGGACCACAATTGGCTGAAAACCCGTTGGAGGAACTGTAAACGATTTTGATTGTAGTAACTCGTCGGCGCTGGATAGTTTGTCTGTAGCGATGTGTAGCCGGAGTAAGATCGATTTGCATAAGCTAAGGTTGCGACGCGCCGTGCGTTTGTCGCTTGCGGTTTGGTGCGTTCAAAGAAGGACCAGAACAGCGTAATACCCTTGTCAGTCTGTCCCTCACGAATATAAGCAGTGGCGAGATTTTGATAAATATCCCGATACCGATGCCATTGCTGCGATGCGGATGATAATTGACCGATGGCTGGCGGTTGCGTATTCTGTACTGACTGACGTTGCGGCGTTGAGAGCCCGGGTACTGGCATCTGTGTAAGGACTTTCTCGGCAGCGTCTGTTTTCCCCATCCGTGCGAGCGTACTGACAATCGTTGCCCCAGTATTGAGGTCAGACACCTCTGCATCTACAAGTTCTACGACCAGCTTCTCGGTATCTTCTTTGCGTCCCTGCCGATAGAAGTCGCTTGCATATCGTGCGACATACCAGAGCCGTGCGTCAGGGGCTAAAGCGGTCATTTCATCAAGATATTTTTTCAGCGTTTCATAACTGATGCCTTGCCCCATTAATCGGGTCAAGCGCGTTCCTTGATAGACAGGGTCGTTGGGTGATGCGGTAATTAGCCGTTCAAGTGTTTCATTCGTCTTGTCGGTATTTCCTGTTAAGATATAGATTTGCGCTAACGTTTCGAGGCCCTTTATATTTTTGGGATCGGCATCAGCTTGAGCTTCAAGCTGGTTGATGAGTGCCTCCAATTTTCGTTGCTGTTGCGCGATAGTTGTTATCTGGACGAGCGCGCCTGCTTGTGCCTCATCAAAGTCCGTCGGTATCCACTGAGTTTGCTGCCCGCCCTGCATCTGAAATGCGGATCGCTGAATTCGCGAGGTGAGCGTTCGCGGTAGATTAAATCTATCTGTCCTGATTCCGGGAGGTCCCGATGTCGCGCGAGGTACATTTGTTATTGGGTTCTGTGTTGCAGTCTGCGTCGGTTCAGGCATGTCAAGCACCCTCTGAAAAAGCGGACGTGCTCGGTCAAATTCGTTCATTTCGACGAGGGCATCACCCAACTGATAGAGTTCAATATGCGCGTTTGGGCCTGTTACCTTTTCCGCCGCACGGTCAAGAACAGAAATCGCCTCATCCAACAGTCCATGCTGAATCAGTAAAGTTGCGAGTTTGATCTCTGCGTCAAAGGGTTGATTTTTGGTATGGAGGAGTTTGGTCCACGCCTGAATCGCTTCTTGTTCCCGCCCGACATCAAAGAGCAATTCTCCGAGCCGTTGCCTATGCATAGGATTCGGTTGTGCCTTAACGAGTCGTTGTTGATAGGTGAGCGCGTCCTGTGTATCACCGAGATCGAGACTGATTTTGACGAGTTGTGCCAAAAGGTCCGGGTTATCGCGCCTCCGATCTAAAGCGCGCGCAAGTTGGAAACGTGCGTTGGGTAAGTCGCCCTCCATCTGATAGAGGTTCGCTAATGCGACGACGGCACCTATATCAGATGTGTTCGTTTTCGACATCTGTTTCAATTTTTCTTCCAACTCGCCGCGTCGTCCCAAGTCGTAATATAATTCAGAAAGCGGTTTGACAAAAGCGAGCTTATCACTGATGCTTCCGCTCAATTCCCAACACCGCCAGTATTGTTCAAGTGCCTGTCGGGGGTTTCCTGAAAGTTTGTAAATTTCAGCAAGTTCGGAACGGATGTTGGTAGATTCCGGTCGCAGCCGAATCGCCTGCTTGAAGCTGTCAATAGCCGTCTGGTAATTTCCTGCCTGCTTCGCGATCAGTGCAAGCATCTGATGCCCTTCGGGGTTGCGCGGACTGTGCGCAATTGCTTGCTTCGCTGCCTCCGTAGCAGCAGCAAAATCCATGACTTCAAGATAGGCGCGCGCTATGTTTGCATAGTATTCGCGGGCATTCGCGCCATCAACTTCAATTAGATGGGTGTAGATAGCGTTGGCATCGTCACGCCGTCCCTGTAACGTGTATACTTCCGCGATCCAACGGTTAACAACAACGTCATTGGATTCGAGAGCCTTCGCCTTCATAAGCACTTCGAGTGCATAGGTGGTATTGCCAAGTTTGAGGTACATCTTCGCGAGCTGCTTGGACTGGGTGAAGGCATCCGCAGCTGCAATGTCTGGTTTTTCAAGTGCTGTTTCCAGAGCACCGATTTTTTCAACAAGTGTTCCTTGCCTGCGAAAGATCTCGATGCGCTGGTTGTCCATCTGTTCAGCGAAAAATTCGTTCGGTGCGAGTTTCGCGGCTTCCGTGTATTCCGTTAAGGCTTCATCATAATCTTTGTTCTCCACGAGTCGCTTCGCCAACGCCTCACGATAACGGTAGACATCGGGCGCCAACTCAGCAGCTTTTCGACTTGCAGCGATGGCTTCGGTTTGACTGTTTAGGACGCGTGCTTTGCTATCAAGCAGCTTCGCGAGTCGGTCATAGTTTTCAGCGGCGGCTTTGTCGCCAGCAACCATCTGATTCCATGTCTCCAAAGTTTTCGCGCGGTCCCCTTCTCGGAAGTAAAATTCACCGAAATATTCAATATAATCAAGGTTATCGGGTGCCAGTGAAATCGCCTTTTGATATGCTGTAACAGCATCATCTATCCATTCATGATTGGCGTAAATCTCGGCAAGGATAAGGTGTGTGCTTGCGTTATCGGGGTCGCGCGCAAGCATCCGTTGATAGGTGGCTTTTGCCTTGTCTTCGTCATCCAATTGCAGGTATAGTTCGCCAAGTTCGCGGTAGATGCCAAAATCGTCGGGTTGTTGTTCGCTGAGGGATTCATAGGCAGCCGCCGCTTCCTGAAATTTTTCAGCGGTGCGGAGTGCAGCGATTAAGTTCAAGCGGAGCGCAGTGTCTGTCGGTGCGAGTTCAAGTGCCTTTTGATAAGCATCAATTCCTTCGTCTAACTGTTGGTTTTCAATATGTGCTTCAGCCAGTAAACCGATGAGTTCTGGATCGTTCGGTGTATTTTCAAGTTTTTCCTTATAGTGTGTGATTAAGCCTTCCCAGTTTCCGTCAGCGGCGTAAATGCCGATGATGCGATGCTGAAGGTCTTTGCGCAACCAGTTTCCGGGTGCCGTCAACGCCAATGCGGCTTCGTAGGTTTGGATGGCTGCCTCGTAATCGCTCTTTTCCTCGTGTATATTCCCGATTTCCCGACGACTCAAGCAGACGCGATATGGATCGTCGGTTTTAAGTGCGATAATCGCTTCATGTTGCGCGATGGCTTGCTCGTAGAGTTGTTGTTCTCGGAAGAGGTCTGCGAGTTCAATACGGGAAAAAATGTTTTCTGGATCAAGTTCAGAGATTTTTGTCCATGCCGAAATTGCTTCGTCTACGCGGTCTCGGCTGAAATAGGCGCGTCCGAGTGCCTTGTAAATCGTCATCAATTCTTCAGGAGACGCGGCCTGTGTCTCTTCTGATAATTCTGCGGCTTTTGTCAACTCGCGAATCGCGTCCTCATGCCGACGCAGGGTTGCGTACATCTGTCCCAATGCAAAATGCGGATAATAGTTGTTTGGCGCGAGTTCAACGGCACGTTGATATGCAGCAAGCGTCTCCGCATCTTTTCCGAGACGTTTGTGGATATGTCCCAAGATGAGTTGGAGGTTTGAATCGTTGGGTTTGGCTGCTGCTTCTGCCTGATAATCGGCGACCATGGCATCCAAGCCAGCATCCTCAAGATAGAGTTGGTAAAGTCGGTCGAACGTACTTCCTTCTTTCGGGTTGCGACTGAGCATTAATTTGTAGCGTTCGACGACATTTTCGTCTTGGGCGAGGGTGATTGCGGGAAAATAGAAAGTGCAGGATAAAAGATAAAGTACACACGCGACGATTAAGCATTTTTCTTTTCTGAACATGAAGATCTCCTTGAGGAAATGTTTGGCGTTGGAAGCCTAAAATTTTTGAGGCTTTTAAATCGATTTCCAAAAATAGATAACGAATTTAAATATCTGTAGGTTTACTTACAGTGACACACTTTAAGGGCAAAAAGGGTGCATTATTTTATAAAAAGGCGATTTCACTAAGACTCGCTAAAGACTTCCATCCCGGCGGAACCGTCTGCGACCTTACGGATTTGCTTTTCAAACCCTGGTGGCGAGAGCGTCCACGTGATCCAAAGCGGCTCATCCCCTGTGTTGACAAAACGGTGTTCAACATTGGGTGGGAGATAGATAACTGTGCCGGGTTTCAAGTCAGCGACTTCATCACCGACAAAAGCTTTTCCTTGCCCACCATAGACGAAAATAATTTCTTCGGCTTCGCTGTGCGAATGGATTGGAATCTCGCTATTGGGGTCAATCTCCTCTAAGCCCATAGCAAAATGTTCAGTATTCGTTGTATTTGGTTGGATAAGTGTGTAGAGTGTGCGCGGTGCCTCGCCTTCAATGCGGACGACTTCGGCATCTTCTTTGTGGTAGATATGCTTCATTTTTTCCTCCATAGATGGTAAAAGTAGTTCAAATATCGCGAGCATGGGGAAATCCGCAGAAACACCCAAGTAAAAACCCCAAGCAAAAACACTCGCTCCTACGGGTGGATATGGTCTTGTGAGCAACACAACTTGAAACTGAAGAAAATAATAGTCTCCAATGATTAAACGAACCAGTAGGAATATAGGCTTGCACGCTTGAGTTGAAACCGGAGCCGGACCTCTTTGCCTCTGAGTGCTGCCAACAGTTGGTCGAATTTAACCGGTGCGGCTAATTGATCGCCGACGATTTGCTGAGAGGTGTAATTCTCTAAAGGTGTCCCAATATCATCGGTGATTGAGATGACAACATAGCCTTGGCTTGCATCGGCGTTGAGGTGTAATGCTCCGCCATCAATTGTCAACGGCTTTGTCAGCATGTATCCTTCTGTCTCACCGGCATCAAGGGAGACGAACCCATCGCGTCGTAAGGTCGCCAAGCCGAGCATAGATTTGTGTTTGCGTTCAACCTGCTTAAATTTTCTGCCTGTGTGAGGTCCATTCACGCCGCCGTAATAGAAATAGATTTGATCGTTGTGTGTGATGAAATTTTGACTAATCCGCGTCATGCCGTCTTCCCAACTTCCCGGCTCACCAAGTGTTAGAAATGTTTGACGATCCAAAACGCGTTGCCAGTTGATGCCATCACGGCTGGTAGCAAGTGATGTGTCAATCGTGCCATCAACGCCTTCGCGATAGACCCAGATCATACCGAGATAGATGCCTTCGTAGATGTTGATCGGCATGCCGTAAATCTGGGTACCTTCTTCATCAACCGCGTCGCATTCAAAGACGCGTTCGGGTTCGCTGAAGTGGATCGCGTCGGGACTTTCGGCGCGAGCGGTTTTACGTCCACCTGCCCGGAATCGTCCAAAGACGACATACTTCTGTATTTTCGGATCCCACACCAAGGATTGGGTTGTGTCGCTATCAATCGGAATAACGGGATTAGTTTCGCAATCTGTCCAGTGAATACCGTCCGGTGAAAACGACATCCACATACCGTCTCCATCACCGCGTCCCCAGATCGTGCGTCCTTCGTACTCAACAAAGGTGTCAATCCCGCCGTGTTCCCAATAAAAGGCTTTGTAACGGCGCGCAGGATTGGTTTCATGTTCATCGTAGAGGATTGCCGCCCCTTCGCAGTTTGTGCGTCCGATGTCCACCAGATTGTTTTCGGTGCTGCCTTCAAAATCGACTTGATTGAGGACAGGCTTTTCCCAGTGCACCCCATCGGTCGAAGTCGCATAAGCGAGAAGTGTTATATTGCCGAGTGCGTTGCGTTGACGGATTTGTACCATCCCCTCTACATAAGGTCCGGTGAGATACCACATTTTGAAGCGTGAATCCTGTGGGTCGTAGAGCACTGTGCCGTAGAGGGATGCGATGGTCTCCCACGGGTTTTCGCCGCGCAGCACCGGGTTATCGGGATGCCGTTGCGGTTGGTGCATCCGGCGATACAACCCTTCAATTCGGGTGATGTGATGCAGATCAAGAAAAAGATAGCGGTGTTCCACGTGTCGGTTCCTTAGGCATTCTGTGTTTTTCGTGCAGCTATATTAACACAAATGCTAACGCAAGTCAATTTCAATGGATGTATTCACCAGGGTGATTTAGTTTTAAATAAACGGGACTGCTGTTGTTAGTATCAAACTTATCCGTTGGGTTACAGCACGCGCAGCTCTTCAAATAGCACCAACTGTTGCCGGTAATCTGTCGGGAGTGGACGGATTTCTTGGTAACCTTCAAAGAAAATTGTCTGTTCATCCTCACTAAAATGGCGTGAAAGCGTCAGAATATCTGAAATATAATAACCGAACCCGAACTCCATCACGTCAATTGGGCAGGGTTGTCCATCCGCGATAATGATATTATGGGGTTCCAGATCCGAATGAATCAGTCCAAAAACGTCTCGTCCCTTACCCTGTTTTGTGACAAGCTGTGAGAAGCGCGAAGAAAGAGCGGAAAGCTTGGCAAGTGCCTCCGCCGAAGCGTCCATATCACTTCCGAGTGCTGCTTCAATTTTCGCTGTAATCCAGTCTGTATCGTACCGAGGACGAGTGAACCAGTGTGGTAGTTCTAAGGTCTCCGATACATAGTGCATGCGACCGAGCATGGTCCCAAGGCTCTGAATCAGTTCCGGTGTTTTCTCCGCTTCAAAGTGTGTGTGAAGCGTCTCGCCGGGAATCCAATCGTATACAGTCGCATAGCGCGAAGGTAAGTCGTTTGGAGAAATAGATTGAATCATTTCTCCGTCACGTCCAGGCACGGGAGAGAGGGTCCTGATGCTTGCTTCGTTCCAAAGTGCCTTTAACCAATGGATCTCAGCTCGGATTTTATCAATAGAGGTTCCAGCCTGATAGAGTCTCAGTGTGAATTGAGCATCCTGAGTATTTAAGAAAAACAACATATTCGCAAAATCAAATCCAATACCGCTAATTCGGAATGAAATGTCATTGAATTCATACGACATAACAGCCGCTTTTGCATAGTGCCAATCGGTGACAAGGTATTGTAAGATATTTCTGTTATAAACTATCAAAATGCCACTGTCACACGCGTGTTGTGTTGATTCGGAGATAAACATCCGTTGTTCATCATTGAGTGAATCCAAGACGGCAACGATGGCGGGATCAATCTGTGGATGTGGGTCAGAAATGGCTTCAAGCCAATACTGTCTACATTTATTATGACAATCAATTCGGTAGACAGGTAGAGACGGATCTCGGTACCAATCCGGTGAATTTTCGATAGCGTATTCGACTTGGATGCTACAAAATGGGCACGCCATTTTCGCTGCCATGGTGTCATTTCTCCTGCAACCTATTGGAAGATTAAAATCCGTTAGCGGACATGTTATCATAGATCCGAAGGTAGGTCTATAGAAAACAGAGGATCCTCAGCTCAGAGTATATACACTATCCGCTGGATTTATGGTATAATTCCACTAACAGAAAGCGGGCAAATCGCGCAATACGGGTACAATCCTCCTCGCTCTCACTATCTGTAAAAAGATAGAATTTTCAACCTCCTTTACATGTTCCCGTATCTATTAGTCTTTCAACTTTGACTTTGAGGGTAGGTTCGTAGTAGTGCGATTTTGCGGTGTACTCACCCAAATGCGAAGTGCATTATCGCACGTCAGGAACGGGCAATGAATTGCCCTACTACGAACAGGATTACCTATAAACTCAACATTGAACTACTACTATCGGCGAGGTTCACAATCAAGAATTGACGGAATTGTGAAACTTTTTTATTTCAAGTCGCATCATTATTAATTATGAACATTCCTTTTCGAGAGGTATCCGATGAAAAACGACGATGCTAAGCTCATCCAACGCGTGCTTGACGGTGACGATATTGCGTTCTCCGCACTTGTAAAAAAACACCAGAAACCGGTGCACGCGCTCGCGTGGCGGAAAACTGGAGATTTTCATGTCGCCGAAGAGATTACGCAAGATACCTTTCTAAAAGCGTATCAGAACCTTTCGACGCTGAAGGAACCGCAGAAGTTTGCGGGTTGGCTCTATGTGATCGCGGCGAACTACTGCAAGATGTGGATGCGTAAGAAACGTTTGTCAACACAGTCCTTGGAAGACACAACCAGCGCAGAATTAGAAAAAGCGACCTATTCGGGATATGTCATTGCGGAAAACGAACGGACAACTGCAGAAGCGCAGCGCGAAGTCGTCAAAAAACTGCTTGCCAAACTTCAGGAGAGTGACCGGATCGTCATCACGCTCTACTACCTTGGGGGAATGACGTACGAAGAGATAAGTGAGTTCTTGGGTGTATCGGTAAGTACGATTAAGAGTCGTCTCTACCGTGCGCGGCAACGATTAAAAAAGGAGGAACCGATGATACGAGAGGCTTTAGGCAATTTCCAGATCACACCGAATTTAACAGAAAATATCATGCGTGAAATTTCGCGTCTGAAACCGGTCGCGCCACCGAACAGTAAACCGTTGGTGCCGTGGGTGCTCGCCGCGTCTACGTTAGCAGTTGTCCTTTTAATGTTGGGTGTTGGTAGTCAATACTTGTCGCGTTTCCAAAAGCCGTATAGTTTCGATGCTGCATCAGAGATGACGGTGGAATTGATTGAGGCACCTATTGTGCTAAACCTCGAATCCAAGCCGGATGTTCGGATGCAGTTGGGAAATATCAATACACCGAGCAAAAGTGATACCGGCAACCGGCAGCCTAACGCTATGTCGGCATCGGTTGCAGACGCTGAATCAGCGGAAACAGATACAGATTATTCTCAATGGCAGCTTCCTGAAAGTGCGAAACTCCGACTCGGAAAAGGTTTATTACAGGACATCAAATATACGCCAGATGGCAATCGCATAGCAGTTGCAACGGATATAGGCATCTGGATATACGATGCGCAGACTGGAGAGGAACTCACCCTCCTGACAGGCCACACAGGCAGGGTTACTTCATTGGGTTTCCCCGCAGACGGCCGCTTCCTCGCGAGTGGAAGTTTTGATGGAACAGTGCGGTTGTGGGACATAGATACCGGCAAACAGACCGCCCTTTTCGCTGGACATCGGGCTGGCATCGGTGCCATTGCGGTGTCACCCGATGGAAAAACCGTCGTCAGTGGCGACAGGTCATGGAAAGGGGTGCTAATCCTTTGGGATGTGGAGACAGGCGAAGAGGTTAAACGTCACGCCGGATACACAGATAACCTAATCCGTAGGTCCAAAATTTGGCTCGATAAGGGTAGAAAGGTACCAAATCCGAACGGAGTTGAAGCACTCGCTTTTTCACCTGATGGGAAAACCTTTGCGAGCGGACATCGGGACAGCATTATGCGACTCTGGAAGGCAGAAACTGGACGGAAGTTTGCAACGGTTAGAGATCACAAACGTGGTCTTCTTAAAGGGTTGGCATTTTCACCCGACGGGAAAACGCTCGCTAGTAGTTCAGTAGATAGCATCATATTATATACATTTCAAAAAGATAAACCACATTCACGCAACATGTCCTATGTCCCTTTTCCTAAAAATCTGGCATTTTCTCCAGATGGTACTACCCTTATCGGTAGCGGTTATTTAGGTAGAGAAACCGTTGGAAGGAAAAGGTTTGTACATAAATGGGATGTGATAACCGGTAGGCTGTTGATGTCAATACCTACAGAACATACGGATCAACTTGAGGCGTTAGCAGTCTCGCCGGATGGCAGCACTATCTTGACAGGCAATTGGGACGGTACTATTCACAAATGGGACTTAGAAACTGGAACGGATCTCTCTACTTTCGCCACAGGGCACGGTAGAGATCCCAGCATACTGGCGTTTTCTGAAGATGGACAGACACTTGTCAGTACGCTTGTGCGTTGGGGGAACGAAGATCAACATCTGTTTTGGGATACAACCACGGGTGTCCAAATCTCAGCACCTGACATTAAAGAAACCATAAAAAAAACGCTCGGCAAACAATCTCCGAATTTACCCAATCGTGTCATCACTGCTAAGATTGACGAAGATCGAAAACACATTCAGGTACAGGAGGTCGCAACCGGTCGCGAAATGTATCGAATCACCGAACATAAAAGCGATATCTGGACGTTCGCGTTTTCACCCGATAGGAAAATCCTTGCGAGTGGGAGCGATGATATGACGATCCGGTTGTGGGATGCCATCACCGGTAACGAAATGCTAACACTTCCGACCTATACAAACCAGGTTTTCGCTGTGGCATTCTCACCTGATGGGAAAATCCTCGCCGGTGGAAGTGTGTATGACAGCCAGTTAGGCAGATCATACCTCATTCGTCTGTGGGAAATTCCGAGTGGACGGATACTGACAACTTTTGCTGGACACACAAGTACCGTCAGGATACTGCGATTCTCACCTGATGGGAAAACTCTCGCAAGTAGTAGTGATGATGGAACGATTCTCCTCTGGGACTTGGATAGAACCGTTCAGATAGAAAGATAAATGTTGTGTTTACCCAACGCACCTTATAAAGGAACACCGATTCTTATACCATTCCTAAATAATGTTATCACACTACCGGTTTTCGTGAAATGCGTAGCGATGCGGAACAAACTAAAAGTTTATTCTACATAAAGAGAGGTTTATTAACAGAAATGGTATTAGGCACTTTGGCTAAATCGGGGTTCAGCCAATCGGAAGGTTAGCAAGAACCCTACCAAAACAAGTACACCGCCGCCAATAAAAACCGGTTCAAAGGCGAATTCCTCGATTAATGCCCCAATCAAGGGTGAAACGAACAGCGGGATCGCCTGAAACAGACTCATCACACCGAGATATTGGGGGTGTTTCTCCTGTGGCGCGATTTCAAGCGTGTAGTTTGTGACGATGCGGGCTGACACCGGTGTGAACCCCATAAGGGCAAAGATAATCCAGTAAAACTGGGCGCCAGTTGGCATCCGACTAATGCCGACCGCTAAAAGCGGCATACAGGCACTGATGAATATCAGGATACGCAAGACGAATCGGTTCCCTGAACGGTCTGCGACGTTGCCCATGATCCCGGCACCGATAGCATTAGATGCATTCTGGGCAATTATCAGCGTGACGAAACCAGAAGGGACAAGTCCTAACGTCCGCTTTCCGAAAACGGTATAGTGTGGGAAAAGGGGCCAGATCGAATAAAATAGCAGGATAACGATTGCGAATCGCCGAAAATTTCTATCATATCTCAATAAGAGGAGTGCATCACCGAGAAATTTGAAAAAAGGTGCGGTGCCCTCTGGCTGTGAAGGGAGTTCTCTAAAGTAGAAACTGACCGCCGCTGCGACCCCAAAGAAAAGAGCCGTCGCCCCAAAGAGCATCTCATACCGCGCAGGACTCTCAGAAAGCCAACGCGGTAAGAGGTAAAAAGCGACACCGATGGCAAGCGTACAACCGATGATATTGGAATAGGCGAGTAGCCTGCCCCGTTTTTCGGGGCTGATCAATTTCCCCTGCAGCGTTCCGTTTGCCAAATGATTGCAACCCACCGCGAGCCAGTGTAAGGTACAGAGCACAAGAAAAACAGCGACAATGACATTCCCTGACCAGCGTGTTAGGCTTAATATCCCGGCTAATACGCACCAAGGGAGGGCAAAACCGAATCCCGTGAAAATAAAGAACCCTTGTTTTTTCGGCATCCGGGCGACACGTTGCGCGACGAGAAATTGGGGCAGACTTTGCCCGATTCGTAGAATGAGCGGTAGCAACCCGCGGATGGTTCCCGACGCGGTATAGACATCAATAAACGCTGGAATGACGACAGACTCTGCTTTGAACATCCAACCGAGACGCATCAGAATCTGGTTGAGCGCGAATACAATTAAATTGCGTTTTTCATGCGGATAGGATTCTTCCAAACGGTTGTTCGTCTGATCTGATGCGCTTTTATCCAAATTCTTCGGTTCTAAAACCCTTAGTCTTTAGACGGGGGATACAGAACCGCTCCTGTATTGTGTCAAAAAAACCTTTGACTCTAAACTAAAAATGTGATACACTTTTCTTTGTATTCGGCATTGGTTACAGTTGATGCACTGGTATATTGCTTGGTATTTGAGACAACTGTGTAAAAGCCTCATACGCCTCAATAAATATCTAAAATATGCTTGACATGTGTTCGGGAAATCCAAGTCATGTTGTATCCCACGAGAATGTAAAGAGGTTAATAGCCTTTCAGACACATCAAACTGTTCATAAGGCACTTCGGTGCGGGGTCGGGATAGCGTCCCTTGTGCTTAGGCATCGTAAGACTTTCGTTTTTGACATTCTCAAAATGAAAGCAATGTCGTTTGAAGCCACAAATGCTTTCGCTTAGAAAAACTTTGCGGAAGTCCCTATGCTTTAGCAAGGGGTCTATCACCCATTGAAATTCCATCCGTTTGCTAACAAGTTCACTTGTCCTCCCATTTTTAGCATCGGACTTACGGTGTCAGTGCGCCTGCTTCGAGCCGCTGCGCGCCATATTTTTCCAAATCCGCTTGTTCCTCTGGTGTCAAGGTCTCTCGTTCGGAGAGTGCTTCTGCAATTCGATGGAACCGTTCAACGTCTCTCAATCCCATGATCGTTAGATTCACACTCTTATGGCTGAGTACATAGCGGTAGAATTGTTCTGGAGACGGCGCGTCTGCGTCTCCAAAAAGTCTGTCATTCCGCGAGGCGTTCATAATGACAACCCCTGTATTGTGTTTGTCAGCAGCAGGAAAAACTGTATCTTCTGGCGTTTTCATCGCACAGTTATACCAGCATAAGACAGTATCGAAATGCCCCGTTGCAACAGCGTGCTGAATCTGGACCCAATCATGCCCCGTAACGCCGATGAAGCGGATCAGTCCTTCCTCTCGTGCTTTTCGCGCCATCTCCAATGCACCGCCGGGTGCCAACGCTTGGTCTCGTTCCTTTTCCGTGTTCAGGTGATGCAGTTGGTAAATGTCGATGTAGTCAACACCAAGCCTCTGCAACGATGTTTCAAGTTCTGTCCGCGCGCCTTTTGCGTCGCGCTTAGCAGTTTTCGTCGCAAGAATGAGTTTATCGCGTTGCCCCTTTATAGCGGCTCCGATGACCTTTTCATCTTCACCATCTCTGTAGGATCGTGCCGTATCCATATAATTGATACCGGCATCAATGGCTTTACGGTACCCGTCAACGGATTCACAATACGCGCCCCCGCTACCGAGTCGGGTAACTGTTAAACCAGTGCGACCTAAGACTGTTTTCGGAATTTCATAAGCCATGATGTTCACCTCACAAGTTGCCGTTTAACACCTATGTTCAACGAAACTGATAGGGGTATATGATATCTTGACGTAAAAGCCAACCTCTTTAACACGCGGTAGGATTGTTCATAATAGATTCCACAATTAACAATACGATGTGCACCGGCGAGGTTGGAAAATCTTACCTACCCCGTGAGCGGTTTCGCGCCTGCAGTTTGCTAAACTCTTGTAGAACAGCATTTGAAGAATGTAATTCGAGATAGGCAAGGAATTGACAGTAGCGCGGCAAAGTCTTAGGATGTTAATTTTTAGTCATGCTAATTTTCTGAGGGTCTATCAATTGGTTCAAATTTTGTATGAATTTTTAGCCATGAATCCCATTTGTGTCCTTTCGCTATTTGCAAAGCAAATGTTTTTACATTTTCCGAGAAACCTTCTACCAATTCGAGACTGGCATCTGCAAAATATCTGATTTTCAATATGAGAGTCTTCCCATCTCCATTTGGAATAAAAAGACCTTCAACGCCATAGTCCATTTTCAGCGTGTCATATGTATAATGAACATAGGAATTCAGCATCACAGCTAACCACTCTAAACGGGAGGGTGTATATTCTTCAAATCCTGGTGGTTTTTCTGACATTGTTAATCTCCTATAAGCGAGAGAGCCTTAACAGCTAGAGGAATAATGATAGCTGCAATAGCAACGGCTATACCTATAAATGTCCTCAATCCAGATAGTCTATCCTTGAAGTCTTCCCGAACTCCTTGAATGTCACTTTTGAGGTCTTCTTTAAGGTTCCTGATGTCATCCTTGAGATCAGTCTTGACTTCTCTAATGTCTTTCTCAAGATCTGTTTTTACTTCTTTAACGCGCGCCTCTAAGTGAGATCTTACTTCAGATAACTCTCGACTATACTATTGGTCTTTTTGAAGTAGAAAGTTTTCATATCCGACAATTATATCCTCACTAGGCCGCTTGGTTTCCATGAGTTTCTCCTATGAAGTGATGGTTCGTTGTAGTGATATCCAATGGAACGGGTATTTATGAGTATATCATAAACAGATTTAAATATGCAAGCAATGTTTAGCCATTAAACGAACCATCCTTGAATTTCTCCAGAGTCGCTTTCTCGAGTTGCTCTTTCAAGTCCGTGAGATGAAACTCTCCAAACCCTCTTTTTTATTAGTAAATTCACAAGAGTCGTTATTGACAAGACAACCTCTCAAAATGCGGGTGCCATCTCCCACGCTTGAACGGATCGGAAATGTGCCTGCCCGCCACGGCTCACCACTCTCACACCGGTGCTGTCGGCTCGTGTGGGATAGACGCGTTGTGTAATACACTGCCTACCGTTCGCGAATACCTCAACCACAGATTTATCGACATAGATGCGAAATTGAAGTGTTTCGTTGTCTTTCAGTGAGAACGGCGCGCACTGTGCGTCAACAAACTGCTCTGATTCCGGTAGTCTCGCAGTGCCGCCCGCGTCCCGGTAGTGTGGATAGCGGATGGCTTCGTTTAAGGTAGAACGGCTAATGTCAATTTTTAAAGTGCCTTCCGCTGGCACATACAGAATTCCGGTGCGTTCAGCCTGATCAGGTGAGCAGAGGACTTGAACGCCGACTTCGGCTGCAGCACCGAGATCAATTTCAACAGCCAACTCAAGGCAGTTTCCTTGAATCTCTTCTAAATTCATCTCATCATCGGTGTTCAGGGTGATATTTTCACGCGTTTTTGGGTTCATCCGTAGGCATTCCAACTCTGGTACCGGTTCAATCAGCAGACTCCCGTCTGTTGCAAGGGACAGGATGCGTGGCACTGTCATAACGCCCGACCAACCGGAAGCGCGTTCCTGTTCAACACCACGGATTTCGCGAATCCAATCGAAAAAGATACGCCGTCCTTGCGCGTCTAAAAGTGATCGGGGTCCACCGAGCAATCCACCTTCCCAACTCATCCGTCCGTAGGTTTCGACGTGATATGCCTCATTTTCAAATCGTCCGATGTAATACTGTGTGCCTTGCCAGTGGCTACAAAACAGCAACATGTGCTTGTCGCCTAACGGATAAAAATCCGGAACAGCACAGTCCTCCTCCGGGTCTGTCCACTCGCGCCGTGATTGATAAAAGGAACGCACGAATTCCCAGTCTACGAGGTTAGACGACTTAAACAGCGCGGTTCCATCTCCAATCTGTCCGGGTATCGTGTTCCCGATGAGTGCGTAATACGTATCACCTTCCACCCAAGCACACGGGTCAAACACAATATATTCACCATGCCCCTTCTCACCCGGTTTTGGTACTGGAATCACTGGATTGGCGGGATGCTTGTCCCACGTAATGAGCAGATCATCATGACTCGTTGCGATACATGTGCCATCGGGGATTCCATGATAGATGAACGTCGGAACACCGTCTCGATTCACGAGTGCACCGCCGCTAAAACATCCGCCCCGGTCAGGTCCGTCAAGGTCGGGTGTTAAAGCGATCGGGTGATGCACCCAATGTACCAGATCGACACTCGAGGCGTGTCCCCATTGCATCCACTTCCAATAGCCACCTTCGGGGTTGTGCTGATAGAAGATATGGTAGCGTCCCTTCCAAAAGATTGAACCGTTGATATCGTTCATCCAGCCAAATGGCGGTGTGAAGTGATAGCGCGGTCGATAAGGATCGTCTTCGTACATTGCATCCAGCACCCGTCTACTGTGAATAAGTGCCTCTGTTTTTTCGATGGCTGTGTTCATGGTTTGATGTTCCTTACCTCTTTTGCTAACTTTGCTACAATTAGTGTCAACCTCCGCGATTCGCCTACCGTCTGTTCTTCAAGCAGGACGAAACATCATGTAGACTTGAAATTGCATAGTCAGGTTGCTCGTCTGCTATCTGCGGTATTAGTTCTTCCGATTTTCGGTTGATGAAAACGCTTGTCATGCCTGCACGGTTGGCACCAACGATGTCGTTTTGAACGGAATCACCGACGTACACTGCCTCTTCCGGTAAAACGTCAGCGCGTTCACAAACCAGTTTGAAGATTTCAACCTTCGGTTTTCTGACACCGATTTCACCGGAGATTGTCAGCGACTGAATACGTTCGCTGAGTCCAAGGTGTCGGACTTTAGAAAGTTGGCTGTCGGTGTGTTCATCGTGTGCACCGTTTGTAATGATACCGACATGGTATGTGTGTAGTTTCTCAAGGACTGTGACATCTTCGTAAAGCCGTAAACTTGTGAGGTAACGCGAACAGAAGAAGTCGCTGAGTGCTTCCATGACTTTATCTGCGGGTAAACCCAATTCTTCAAATAGACATTGGAACCGTGCGTCTCTCACTTCTGCCATAGAAAGTTTCCCCGCGTCGAGTTGCTGGAAGAGCTTCTGATGAACGGTTGTCCATGCGTTTGTAATAGCCTTTCCTGAAACATGAGGATAATGTTTACGTAAACGTTGAAATGTTTCGCTTTGTGCGATGTTCCATGCCGTATCGGAGTCACAGAGTGTGCCGTCAAGATCAAAGAATACTGCTTTAATCATTTTTCCTCTAAAAATCAAATCTCATTATTCCGCTTACATATATGTAGACGAATACGAATACTATCCAAACCCATGCGACCGTTTTCATTACCCAACTTTTCCAACCTTTTGTCGTAAAATAATAGGCAATATGATTGAATAGTAGCATCAAAGCCACCATGAGGTTGAGATTGAGGGCCTTTGCAGAACCGGAATCTCGTCCATTAAAAAATAGAACTACGTTGAAAGCAAGCAGGCAAAGAATAACCCCGAGAAAACCGTATTTCCAGAGATACTTCGGCACAAGTCTCCTCATACCCTGTGCTTCTGCCGATGCCGCTTCAAAAGATTCTGGTAGGTCTGGATTCGATTCTTGAAGGACTTGCTGCCGTTTTTGTTCTTCTTTAATCTTAACATGAAGCTGCTGTTTCTCAGTGTCGGTTAATTGTTTCATAGATACTATCTCCCATTCGACGATTTCAGAGGCATGATAAATGCTAAACACTTTTCGTCACGTTCCATAGGTTCGACGGCAAACTCGATAGAGAGTTTGGACTGATGGTTTTCAAGGTGATTAGTACCTGTAATCACCATCACCTTGCCCTTTAACTGCTGGTCAATCATCATGTTCCCTATCGCTTTCCAAGAATTCGAGTAGTATTTTCTCGCTGATTGCCCGCGATGCGCCGTGTCCTTCGTTGAGGACCTTGTAGTGGATCACGTCACCATTGAGGTAGCTGAAGATTTCCAGAGTGCTGTCGATTCTGCTGGGTTTGGACAACTTCTCTCCGCTGTATCCTATTTGCCTTGCCCACAGGAAAATTGATTCTTCGGCATTAACAAATCCTAACTTACCATCCTTGGCAGGAATGTGTTTTGAAGGACCGCCGCTGTAAGGGACCAGATCGTCGGTGATGCCCGAAATATTCATTAGACGCTTGCCGGTCATTGGTGTGGCTACAGTTTGATAATTGTTGTCGGCACCTTTGGCTTTGAAATTTTTCCCATCGTGTTGATACACATTCAACGGGCTGACTGCGCTCACATAATTCCGAAGATTTGGCAGCTTGCTTTCGATCGCCAACTGGTTCACTAAAGCGGCACCATTTGAATTCCCCATGACGCTGAAATTGTCGTTCTGAATGTTGTCATACATGGATAGTTTCTTAACGATCGCTTCAACGAATCCGAGATCGTCTGCCTTGGAACGCTCCGACACAATGTTCCAACTCGCCTTGTATCCGTTGGGAAACACCATGACGTATCTGCTTGCCATCGTGGGGTGCCGCTTCATGAATCCATGCATCGCATCCTTCGCATTGCCACCATTGCCGTGTAAAAAAATGAAAACCGGGAACTTTTGTTGATCCGCACTTTCAGGGACACTGACATAATAGGGACGATCGAACGCTGTCTCCTGTGACCACGACTGCGTGATATAATATACTCCAGATTTTAGCTGCGCTGCTGCATCCGCGAACGGAACGACACCAGTTACCAAGACGGTGGTTAATATTAACATGAGAGTTTTTACCATATCTTCTCCAAGTGTCCTATTGCCATTGTGCTGGTTTAAGAGATATTACAAAAACCAACACTTTTCATCATCCTGAAAAACTGTAAAATGACGATCCATCAAGCGATTCGATTCCTAAGCTACCCAAGAAATGTACATATAGACGAGTACAAGTGCCATCCAAACCCATGCGACCGTTTTCATCACCCAACTTTTCCAACCTTTTGTTGTAAAATAAGAGGCAATGTGATTGAAGAGTAGCAGCAAAACAAGCATGAGGCTGACATTGATGATCTTTTTAGAACCGGGATCTCGTCCCTGAAAAAATAGAACCACGTTGAAAGCAAGCAAGCAAAGAAGGATCACAAGAAAACCGTATTTCCAGAATCGCCTTGGTACAAACTTCCGGACAATCCCTGTTTTTGCTGATGCTTCTTCAAAAGATTCTGGTAGGTCCGGATTCGTTTCTCGCAGATTTTGCTGTCGTTCCTTTTCTTTTTGAATTTTCGTCTCAAGTTCCTGTTTTTCAGCGTCGGTTAACTGCTTCACGAAAATTACCTTTGCCAATCTGGATGGTCGGCTGTCAACTCTTCAATGGAAAAGTGCTGTTGCTTGTTCATTCGCAGTCTTACTTTGAAACCTTTATTAACCCCCAAGTGAGTGCCAATTTCTGGGTCGGTTCGACGGCAAGTCCTTCCGCGTCAAGGTTCTGTTCAATCTCTTCTTGACTGAGACCGCGGTTGTAGAGGCGCAGTTCGTCGAGGAGGCCGTTGAAAGGCAGCCCATCCGATTTTCTGGCACCCATCCAAAAATTCTCGCCATTATGTTTGAGAGCCCCCTCGAAGTCTTTCTCACTATCAAATTCACCATTAATATAAATTATGGCTTTGGAACCGTCGTAAACGCCAGCGACGTGATGCCATTTATTCACATCGGGCTGCGCTATGCTGTGAAAGGGCCACGTCTCTAATGCACCGTTCCAGAGATTGAAATCAACGCGAGTTTGGTCTGACCACGCAATCACATAAGAGTTATTTCCTGACCTTGACATGCCTGCGATAATCGCCCAACCCGGTTTTTCAGGCTTTATCCACATCTCCAATGTTATCTGATCACCAATATCAGTTAAACTCTTATCTGATCCACAATCGACATGCCCGCCACTAAACTTGAGTGCTTCACCGACTTTACCCTTAACAACCTCAACGTTCCCGTCCATGGTTCCATCGTTGTCCCCAAAAATGTCTTCCACCGTTTTATCTGCGATCGAATCCTTATTAAATGACCAGTAACTCACCAGTCCATCGGTAATCGCTTGACGCGCTTGTGCTACATTTGCAGCCATTAGGCCGGTTGTTATAACGGCTAAAACAAGCATGTATCTCAGAGTCCTGTTAATCATTTTGTCCTCCTGTTTCGGAATATAGGGTACCCTTCGGCAACATTAAGTTTCCTCATCTACCACCTAAGTTCCTACCTATTCCAGAGAAATCTCTATAGACATATAAGTTCCAATGAAGATTAAGAATTGAATCGGGTAATGTTCGATGTTAATTGTCTGAATCAGGATTTACGAGATTCAAGGATTTACAGGATTATAGACCTTTCTCAATAGATATTATAACCCAAGTTGCCACCTATTTACTTACATAGCACTCCGCTGGAGTGCAAGACATTGATACACCCTTTTCTATAGACATATCACCCCTCTGGGGTGGGGAAAAAGGCAAAAAACCTTCCGATTTCTATAGACATATCACCCCTCATGAAGATTAAAAAATTAATCGGGTAATCTTCTAACCAGACCCGGTGCGGTTAGGAAACCGCACCTACCGGGCATAGCACTCCGCTGGAGTGCAAGACATTGATACACCTTTTTCTATAGACATATCACCCCTCTGGGGTGGGGAAAAAGGCAAAAAACCTTTCCGAAGCGTGCAAAATCCGTTAGTAGCAACTTGGGTTACTATAGTCAATTCCGTAATTACTTAGACACTCGTATCGTCGTGTGAACTGTGAAGTTGTGTCCCGATGCCACAGGAAACTAACGGTTTCCTATACTACAAGGGTAAACATATTTTTCGCACAGACTAACGGTTTCCTATGCTACAAGTAAACTTCATGAAATCCGACCAGTGACGGAAAGTGAACTGAAATCTCATTCTTTTGCCAGTTGAGGCAACGGATTTAGCCATCGTATTCTACGACGACATCGTCACCGTCAATCTTGACGGCATACGTTGCCACACGCAATGTTTCATCAACGAGGCACTGTCCAGTTGCGATGTCAAATGTCCACTGATGCCATGGACAGCGTAGCACTTCGCCTAAACCGTCAACAGAGGGCATCACCCCTTGAATTGAAGGCGGGGCATTGGCGGCGAACCTACCGGTCAGTTCACCTGTACATAGGGGTCCCCGCTTATGCGGACAGATGTTGCGCACAGCGTAAAAGGTGCCATCAACATTAAAAACTCCGATGCCTGCCTTGCCACGGAACGGCACGACGATTTTGCGTCCTCCCGGTGGAATCTCCGATACTTTTCCGACGACGACACGTGCCATTTTTTAATTTATCCTTATTTATCCCTCCAAGGCTGCCTTCTGTACGAACTGGGTAACCCCGCCCCTACGGTTTCGGGGATCCGTTGGCTGCCTCTAAATCCAATCGAAGCATATCGAGCGCGTTTTGGGCAAAAATTCGGTGATGTAGGTTTTCTGAAAGTTTGGGGAAAACCGTTACTGGGTCGTTCCAGTCGAAATGTGGAAAGTCCGAGCAGAAGATGAGTGTCTCATCGGCATGGAGCATCTCTAACATCTGGTACATCTGTTCCGGTTTCTCAGGTTCGTGCATCGGTTGTGACCCGATTCGGATGTGTTCACGGAAATACTCGCTCGGCAGGCGTTTGAGCCACGGTGTCTGGTCTCGGAGCGCTTTCCAGTCGGTATCAAGATGCCACATCACCGGCACTGCCCACATCTGTTGGGCTTCAATCAGTGCAAACTTGAGGTTGGGAAATTTTTCAAAGACCCCTTCGCAGATCAAGGATGTCGCATGTGAACTGGCGACATAAGGCCGGCTCATCCGAGATTCCATATAGTAGGTGGGATGTCCGACCGGGGTTGGCGTGTTCCGAGTTGCGCCGCCACCGCCGCCGATATGGGATATGATCGGAAGTCCGTGTTGTTCACAGGCTTCCCAAATTAGGTGATAGAAGCGGTTGCCGAAGGGACGACTTGTGCCCATCGGCACCATAACAGCGACGGTATCCTTTCGGTCTGCGAGTCTGTTAATCTCTGCTACCGCTTGCGGTGGATCGGATGGTGAAACAAGAATAGCATTAACGACGCGTGCGTCGCGTTCCAGCCAATGTTCGATTGTCCAATCGTTAAAGGCGCGGCAGAGCGCAGCCGCCCAATCAGGGTCCGGTAGTCCTGAATAGCCGTAGAATGGCGGCGGTCCTGTAAGCAAAGCGACATCTATATTCCAGACATTTAGATGCTCTTCTTGGAGGAACTCTAATGTGAAATTGAAATCTCTCGGATCGCCGCCGGAGTTCTTGGGAGCCGATTCGACGGTATCTTTGACCCTCCCCTTGAGGTCTACACGGTTGCTCCGAATGGGAATGTTTGGATACCCACCGAGATGTAGCCCTTGGTCGAGGAGATGTTCCTGATAGAATTTTGACAAGTAAGGTAATAGCTGCGTAGGGTGACGAAAATTGTGGTGAACATCACAATCGACGATAGCGATTCCTTCTTTCGGCTTTGCAGTCCACCCCGGCGCGGTGACAGGGGTTGATCCAATTTGACGCATGCGAACGCCTCCCTTTTTAGTATTAACTAATGCCGATACGCCTCGCCGATCAAATTATTGGCGGCACGGACGGGTCGGAAAAGGGTCTGCCGTTTGGCAGGCATCTCTTCAAGCAGCTTTGGATTCGGATCCCAATCGTGCCATTTGCTATTGACCGTATTGTAGCAACTGAAAATAGCGAGACGATCGTTCTCTTCATTCGTCCACGTGTGCGTGCTATGTGTCAACGCCTCCGTGAAAAAGAGGAGCGACCCAGCAGGGCACTCATACGTATCCCAGATAAGCGAATCTTGGCTTCGGATTGTTTCGGGTGCAGTATAGACCGCTTTATGGCTCGCTGTAATAAAGAGGGTGCCACCCTGCCGATATTTGACAGGATTGAGTTCCCAAACGATGCGGGTTAGTCCGCTATAGCCTCTGCCCGGAATACACCGATAGAGGTGCGAATCACCGGGAAAACGGAGCATCCCGTTTCCGTTGTGGGGTCCAAAGTTTCCATCGCCGACAGTGCGGGAGAATAGGCTACAGGATTCCATCCTGAATCCGTAGCATTCTTGGCTTGATAATGCGGGATGTGCGAGAAATTCGTTGAGAAAGCCGATGACATTCGGATGATCGGCGAGGCGTTGCATGGGACCGCCGAGCGGCGAACGTTCATGCTCTGGAATCGAGTCCGGTTCGTGGCGGAGTTTATAGCCGAATTCCTGCATCTCAGCGAGTTCGTCGCCTGACAGTACACCGGGCACTAAGAGCCAACCGCGCATGTCAAAGAGATACTTCTGTTCCTGTGTCGGTGGAACAACGGGTGTGCCATCAGAGGTTGTTTCCGTAAGTTGGGCATTCTCGATATCGAGCGCTGCTCCGAGATTTTTATCAACGATAAACGGTTTTGTGTGATCTGTGACTTGTGCCATGAGAGAATCCTCTTGGTTGTAGGAAAATTAGGACCTGCTCGAGATCCCTTCGTTTACTTTCCAGATTAGATGGATTTGACTGGAAAGATAGGTACTCACCATCCTTCCAACTTTCGTTTTCATCCTTCAATACCCGTTTTGTGCATAAACCTGAAAATATTATACCATTCCTGAAATTATATTCAGCACTTTGCGGTATGAAACCTCCCTTAGTCAATTTAATGCTGATAATTATCAGCCGATCAAATTATTGGCGGCGCGGACGGGACGGAAAAGGGTCTGTCGTTTGGAAGGCATCTCCTCAAGCAGCTTCGGATGCGGTTCCCAAGCACTCCACTTGCTATTGACAGTGTTGTAACAACTGAAAGTAGCGAGGCGATTGTTCTCCTCGTTTGTCCACGTGTGCGCGCTATGTGTCAACGCCTCTGTGAAAAAAAGGAGTGAGCCAGCAGGACATTCATAAGTATCCCAAATCGGTGAATCTTGGCTCCGGATTGTTTCGGGTGCTGTGTAGACGGCTTTATGGCTCGCTGTAATAAAGAGGGTGCCGCCCTGCCGATATTTGACAGGGTTGAGTTCCCAGACGATACGGGTTAATCCGCTGTGTCCTTTTCCTGGGATACAGCGATAGAGGTGCGAATCACCCGGAAAGCGGAGCATGCCGTTTCCGTTGTGGGGATTGAACTTCGCATCGCCGACAGTGCGATAGAAGAGATGGCACGATTCCATCCTGAATCCATAGCATTCTTGGCTTGATAGTGCTGGATGTGCGAGAAACTCGTTGAGGAAACCGACAACATTTGGATGGTCAGAGAGGCGTTGCAGGGGACCACCGAGCGGTGAGCGTTCGTGCTTCGGAATCGACTCCGGTTCGTGGTGGAGTTTATAGCCGAACTCTTGCATCTCCGCGAGTTCATCACCTGACAGTACACCGGGTACTAAGAGCCAGCCGCGCATATCAAAGAGGTACTTCTGTTCCTGTGTCGGTGGAACAACGGGTGTGCCGTCAGAAGTTGTTTTTGTCAGTTGCGTATTATCGAGGTCGAGCGCAGCGCCGAGGTTTTTATCAACGATAAAAGGTTTTGTGTGGTTCGTAGTTTCTGCCATAATAAACCTCCTATGCGGCTTTTGCGCGTTTGAGTGCGTCCTCAGAGACGCTTAAAGTTTTGGCAATATCTTCATCGGTATGGGACATGGACATGAACCAGATATGTCCTTCTGGTAGATATAAGCCGCCCTCTAAAGTTGCTTCATAGAAGGTTTTGTGGAATCGCTTCTGTTTTTCGTCATCGCTATCGGTACTCAAACCGAAGTAGGGCATGGGTCCGATACCACCGATGCGAGCATTGTCGATACCGAGACGTGCTGTCATCTCTCTGTAGCCATCTAACAATTTCTGTCCCTGTTTCCACATAAAGGCGACACCGTCTTTTGCTTCAAGCTCCTCAATTGTGGCGATCGCAGCGGCGACGAGCGATACCTCGCCGTGGAAGGTTGCGGCGACCCAGACATCGCTCACTTCATCCATGATTTCTTCTTTTCCAACGACGACAGCCGTGGCAAACCCGTTCGCGAGTGCTTTGCCGAAGACAGACATATCCGGTGTGACCCCGAAATATTCCTGTGCACCCCCTAAAGCATAACGGAACCCGGTTTTGACTTCATCAAAAATCATCAATGCGCCGTTGGCATTGACGAGTGCTTTTGCTGCTTCAAGATACCCGTCTTTCGGCAAATCCTGTCCAGAAGGTTCCATAATCAAGCAGGCGATCTCACCCGGGTGTGCTTTAAAGAGGTCGGCGAGTTCATCAAGATCGTTGAACCCGACGCTGAGTGTCGCAGCGGCTGCGCTTGAGAGGTGTCCGCGTGCGTGGCTGCACCAATCGTGCCATCCGTGATAGCCACACCGAATGATTTTTTGTCTATCGGTATATGCGCGAGCGAACTTAATCGCGCCGGTTGTCGCATCCGAACCGCCGACAAAATAAGCGACTCTGTCCGCCGATGGGATAATCTGAACGAGTTTTTCGGCGAGTTCTACTTCAAGTGTATGCCCGAAATTATAGACGTTGCCACGTTCAACGAGGTATTTTGTGACCGTGTCAATCACAGTAGGATAGGCGTGCCCAAGGATCATAGGCCCGTATCCCATCAGATAATCGATATAGTCATTTCCATCGGCATCCCAAAAATGCGCGCCTTTCGCGCCTGCGACCATAACAGGTCTCGGTGGTTGGCTCTGTTTATGGGGTTGCCCACCGCCGACTAATGATGCTTTCGCGCGTTCTTTCCACGCGAGTGATTTTTCAAAACTCCGTCCCATCCAGAAACCTCCAATTTCGGTATGCTATACGTTAGGATCCGCTTAATTTCAATTATTTTAACACAATTCTGGATTTGATGGCAGAATTTCTTGAAAAATTGTCCGACTTTATGCAATAATAAGATAACTTAGCGTGTTATGGATAGGATTTATAGCAAGCTTCGGAAAAGACGGAGGGATAAAAATGGCAGAACATCTCTTAAGTGATGCGCAGATGCGGCATTTCATTGTGAACGGGTTCGTGACCGTTACAACTGAGTTGCCGGCGCAATTTCACGATGCGATCTACGAAAAGACGATGAGCGTCTTTGATAAGGAAGGGAATCCGGGGAATAACCTTTTGCCGCGGATCCCGGAGATTCAGCAGATCTTTGACGATCTGAACGTTCGCGGTGCCTTAACAAGCCTGCTTGGCCCGGATTACTACATGCAGCCGCACCGGCATCCGCATTACAATCCACCCGGGAGTAAAGGGCAAGGACTACACCAAGACGGCGGGAAACGATGGTCGCACCATACGCGCAGGCTGTTGGTCTTCTATTATCCGCAGGATACTCCCGTTGAACTCGGTCCGACGGGTGTGGTACCGATGAGCCACTACTTTAGTACAGGTGAAGGTTCGGGGGTCTCGCCGGAACAACCTATTACCGGTGAAGCGGGAACAGTCGCGTTCGCAAACTACGATCTGTGGCACCGGGCAATGCCGAATAGCAGTGAGAAGCGGCGCTACATGATGAAATTCCTCTACGCTCGGATGTCAGAACCTGAAGCACCGACATGGGCACATCAGGAGACAGACTGGGCAAACGGGACTTCCGTGGGACCGACTGAGTATCAAGAAATGTTCCGACACCTCTGGAATTGGCATCGCGGGATTGAGGATAGCGGTTCACACGGGACATCAAACAGTGCCTCGTTGTCAGACTTGATCAGTTCGCTGAATAGCACAACGGAATCAACAGGATTGCAAGCGGCTTACGAATTACCAAGATTTGGGGAGAAAGCGGTTCCCGCTTTAGTCCGGTGTCTGGAAGAGGAGTCGGAGATGACACGCCGAAATGCCTGTTACGCGCTCAATGCAGTTGGAACACCGACTGTTGAGGCACTCCGTGATGCCTTGAAAGATCCGCGTGAATACGTCCGAGATAACGCTGCCGAGGCACTCGGCGATCTCGGAAACAAAGCAGAACCGGCTGTGTCGTCACTGGTTGAGATGCTCTCGGATGAATCAGGTCGTGTACGGGTCCATACAGCGGAGGCGTTAGGGACAACCGGGCAATCGAGTTCAGTTGCTGCACCGAGTCTCGTGAAGGCGTTAGCGGATCCGAATGAAGGGGTGCGCCGCAATGCGGTTTTCGCGTTGGCACGGATTGGTAAGGACGCTGATGGTGCGGTTGAAGGTTTACAGAATTTGCTGTTTGACGCGAATCGCTATATCCGTGGTGATGCCGTGCATGCGCTTTATCGTATCGGCACACCGGCGGCGAAATCGGTGTTGCTGCATCATCTTCAGACGACGCGATGGTGCCCGATCACCTCAAGCGAAAGTACGTTTTAGAGACAGATTGGAAGGGTGGAAGATTGGAAGGTATCCTTCCACCTTTTCGTGCTCTATATCTCCGATTTTCCCGATCCGCTATGTAAAAAATTCTTCGTTATGGGGCCGGACATCCACCTCAAAAGTCCACGCGCTCCGTTCCTGCTGGACCAAAGCCCAATAGGTATCGGCGATGGCATCGGGTTCGAGGAGCGGTTCATTTTCACTGAGTTTATAGCGTTGTCGCACGCCCGGTGTATCAATCACACCGTCAATGATAACATGAGCGACATGGATGCCGCTCGGACCGACTTCGCGGGCGAGTGCGGATGCTAAACCTCGCGTCGCGAACTTGGCACTGCTGAACGCTAATGCGCCTGCTCTACCGCGTACAGCAGAGGTCGCACCGGTGAATAGAATCTTCCCGCCGCCTTTTTTAAGCATCCCCGGCACGACCTGCTTTGAACAGAGGAATCCACCAAGGGTACAGACACGCCACGCGCCCTCGAATGCTTCGGGTGTGAGGTCAGCGAAACTCCCCCAGGCAGCGTTTCCAGCATGGTTTACCAAGATGTCGGGATCTCCGAGTTCTTCTCGGATACGCTCAAAACTTCGCTCTACCTGTTCAGTATCCGTAATATCTGTGGGGATAGGGATAGCCGTCCGTCCGGACTTTGTCAACCTTGTGGATAGGTTTTTAATATAGGCAGATGAGCGCGACAGGAGTGCTACGTTACATTCTTCTTCTACAAATTTACGGGCGAGTGCAGCTCCTAAACCGGGACCGACACCTGCGATAACTGCTACTTTTTCCATAATAATTCCTTCAGGACTCATGAAAATTTGGGAATTGGGTCTGCTTCCAGTTCAACCCATAAATGTCAATTTAGGATATTTCACACAAGCTATAAACATGCCGCCCTTACAGGGCTGAAAAAAGGAACAATCCATGCAGCTATAAACATATCGTCCCTACGGGACTAAAAACAACACACCTGCCTGATGTAATAGTTCTGACTCGTGAGGTATTCTGCTCAACATCTGTTTTCAGGTGCGAAAACGCCCTTGTTTTTTATATTGACACCTATAGATCTGCTTCGAGTTCAACGTGATCTATATAAATTTACGAAAATTTGTAAGTTAGGTTTCACTTGTAGTTCAACCCGTCTATATTCTTAGCAAAGAGCGGAACTGCAAAGGCCTCCCGACATTTTATTCGTGTCTGAGTGCGTCAATTGGATGAAGTTTTGCGGCTTTCCATGCCGGATATGCGCCGAAAAAGACACCTACGAACGCGCTGACAATAAATGAGACTATCCCGTACGTTACGGAAACCAGGGTTCGCCATCCCCAAATTGAAGCGACCACCTCCGCACCGGCTATTCCGATACCGACTCCGACAATCCCACCGATAAGAGCGAGTGTCGTGGATTCAACAAGGAACTGAATGAGGATATCGATGCGCTGTGCCCCAACGGCTTTGCGTAACCCAATCTCTTTGGTCCGCTCCGTAACGGAGACCAACATAATATTCATAATCCCAATACCACCGACAAGGAGGGAAACAACAGCAATTCCTAAAATTAAGTTCGTAAAGGTTTGATTTGATTCTTCTAAGGTTTCCATGAACTCCGCTTGATTGCGGACATGGAAGTCCGGTTCCTTATTTGGCGCGATTTTGTGTTGCTTACGAAGGAGTTCGGTTACCTCGGTTTCAGCGGCTGCGATGAGTTTATCGTTGTTTGCCTGAATACTGATGCTCGACAGATAGTCCGCTCCAAAAACGCGTTTCATAGCGGTTGAATAGGGGATGAAAACTTGATCATCCGGGTTTCGCCACCCGCTTGCGCCCTTCTCTTTCATAACACCGAGGACGTGGAAGCCGACATTTTTAATTTTGACGGTTTTGCCGACGGGTTCTATCGTCTCACCAAAGAGGTCGTCAGCGACAGTTTTGCCGAGTACACAGACGCGTTCACGGGATCGGATGTGGCTGTCTGTAAAGAATCTGCCCTTCTCAACATTAAAATTCGCTGTGACAAGGTACTCTGGGGAGGTGCCGACGATGGTTGTATTCGTATTTTTGTTGAGGTACTTCACCTGTGCGCGGTTGCTCAGCTCTGGCGTGACATAGCCAAAAGTCTGTCCGCGTTCCTGTAGTGCTGCTATGTCTTCAACAGTAAGCGTTCTGCGGGCATCAGCAGAGCCCCGCCCGCGAAACCTACTCTGTCCAGGACGGACAGCGAGAATGTTGGCACCTAACGTCTGGATGCGTTCAGTTACATCAGCTTTTGCGCCTTCACCGATTGAGGTGGTGGTTATAATCGCCCCGACACCAATGATTACGCCTAACATTGTCAATATAGATCGGAGTTTGTTTGCCAGTAAACAGCTTAATGCGTTTGCAAGACTTTCAAGGATACCCATAGCGTTCTCTCCTATGCGTGATTGCCTTTTTAATATGACTGGATGCGCTTATACGTAAGGTAATCGTGTCTATCGTCCACGGCCACCGGTCATTCGCCGCATTGTGGATGCGGGGTTCTGCATCATACGTCGCCGCCAATCTTCACCCCCAGCACCGCCAGGCGAAAAGCCGCCGATTGCGACGATGTCCCCCTCAGCAACGCCTGAGATGATCTCGATCTTCTCATAACTGCTGACCCCTGCCACAACAGATTGCGGTCGTCCGGGTTGTCCGTCCGCTCCGACGAGTCTGACCATTTTCCTACCTCGCATATCGAGGACGGCTTCAAGGGGGAGGGTGAGAATGTCCGTTTTGTTAATAGCGGATATCTTGACGCTGGCGTTCATACCGGGTTTGAGAAACGGCATTTTTGTCTCTTGAGTCTCCGTGTCCGCCGGTTGCGTCTGGGTGGGTGCCACTTCTGCGGGTGCTTCTTCAAAGAAGCCGCCGAACAGTCCGCCCGGTTCATCGTCTTCAGGTCCTTCTTCCGTCTTCGCTACGTCAGACGCTTCCGGTTGTTGTGGAAGTGGTTCTTGGGGTGTGGGTCTTGCCGGTATTCCATCAGCCTGACCGCCTTCTGCTTGGCGTTGTTGGCGCATTGCGCGGAAACGTTCGCGTTGTTCGTCGGTCATATTTGCGAAGTCTGGTCGCCCACCGCCCCCTCGTCCCTCGCCGCCACCACGCCGACCTTCTGCGCCTCGCATCATCCCTTGACGTGATCCAGTGGCTGCCACATTTTTCAACTCGGAGGTCACTTCAAAAGTTGTCACATTCTGGATGGCTCGTCCTTGGGGCGCGATCTTCAAGACTTCACCTTGAAACGGCATATCGGGGTAGGCTTCAACGGTAATTGTTACAGGTTGTCCGATTTGGACTTTACCGATGTCGGTTTCATCGACTTCAGTCACGACGTAGACAGTATCCAGGTCTGCCATGGTAACGATCGCCTGTCCTTCAGTGGATGCGAGTGAGGAGAGACGCGAAGTGATCAATTGTCCTTCTTCAACCAGTTTTTCAAGAATCGTTCCAGAGATAGGTGCCTTGATAATCGTATCGTCATACTCAATTTGACGGAGTTCCAGCTGCGTTTGATTGCGTTTGACGGCTAACCGCGCAGTTTCGATATCGCGTTCCTTTCGGGTAATTTGTTTCCGATTCGCTTGTGCAAGTTTCAATGACTCTTCAGCCTGTACAATCCGTTGACGCTGAAGTTCAAGGTCCATATCCCGCGAGGCTTCAGCCTCAACGCGTTCCTTGGCAAGTTCGAGGTTGAATTCCGCTTTTCTGACATCTGCCTGCCCCAACTCAAGCTCTGCCTCAGTCGCCGGTTTCTCTACCAATTTGAGGTTTTCGGCAGATGACCGATGCCGCGCCTTCGCCGATTTCAGCTGTGCCTGTGAAGTCTCTAAGGCAGCCTGCGAGATGAGTTCTTTCACATGAAGCTTCTTATTCCGTTCATGCTCTGTGGTTACCAGATCCAAGTTTGCTTTGTCCTGTTCCAGGGAGGCTTGCGCGCGCTGTTTATTTTCGTCCCGAACTTCATCGGAGGTGAGCAATTTATATCGAATTTTGGCGATGTTCAGGCTATTTTCAGCATCCAATACGCCGCGCTTGTTGGCTATCTTCTCAAGACGGATATCTTCCTTGAGTTGGATGAGCCGTTGTTGTGCCTCAGCGAGAGATTCTTGTGCCTGCCGAATCTGAATGCCGGACTGTTCCCTCTGGAGCTGGATGTCAATTTCCGCCTGTTCCAAACGTGCTTCAGCAGATTGTAAGTCGGCTTGTGCCTGTTCCAAGCTGATCTGGACGTAAGTCGTTTCGACCACAGCGATGATCTCGTCCTTCTCAACGTAATCACCCGCGTCAACCCTGAGTTCCAGAATTTTTCCGCTCGCCTTGGAACTGACTTCAACAATATTCAACGGTTTTATCGTGCCTGTCGCGTCAATAGCCACTGCAATGTTACCGCGTTCGACGGCTGCTGTCTTTACTTCCGATGTCTCAGCACTGTCTTTTCCGCCTGTTCCGGTAAATACGATGCGCCCCACGGCAACCGCAGCTACTATCAGTAGCACCGCGCCGACAATCGCAATAATTTTCCCTATTCCTAATTTTCCTATCATGGAGACCCCCTCCTGATCTAATTAGATAATATGCCCTTCCGTGCCACCCTGATTCACTTAAAAATGTTCACTGTTTAAGTTAGTCAAATCTGAAAGAAAAAAGTTCGGATTTCTGCTGCATTGGCTTCTATAACTGAGGCATATCGACAGCACTATCCCTGCGTTCGTGCATATTCTTTTCCATCGCTTCAGGATAGCGGTCGGGCAGATGCGAGACTTCGTTGAGTTTTTGGCGTGCATTCGCTTCCAATCGCCATCCAGCGGCTCCGAGATTGTCGCGCAGATGCTGAGTATGCCTCGCCCCAACGATCACTGAAGTCATCGCGGGTTGTTCCAGTACCCACCGGAGCGCGACTTGTGCGGGGCTATGTCCAAGCGCCTCAGAAACGTCAAAAAGTGTTTGCAATGTCTCATCGGCGTTGTCTGCGAAAAAGCGTTGCGGGTATGCCCACCCCTCCTCTGACCGAGTGCCACCGTGTGTGCGTTCACCCGGCTTATATTTCCCAGAGAGAAATCCACCGGCTAACGGACTCCATACGACGATGCCAAGTCCTTTGTGTGCGCAGAGCGGAACGATCTCCTGTTCTATATCCCGAACAACGAGACTATATTGTGGTTGATAGCATGCAAACTGTGTCCAACCGTTAACATCGCTGAGCCATAACGCTTCAGCTAACCGCCACGCTTGGTAGTTGCTACATGCTGTATAACGCACCTTGCCTTGTCGGACGAGATCGTCCACTGCGCGAAGCATCTCCTCTAACGGGGTTTGCGTATCGACGTGATGAATATAGTAGATGTCCACATAGTCCATCTGGAGGCGTTTGAGGCTATCGTCAATCGCTTGCATGATATGTGCGCGCGACATCCCAGAATCGTTGGGACCGGTGCCCATTGGGTTGAAAAACTTGGTTGCGATAACGGCATCGCGTCGCCTTCCCTTGAGTGCCTTGCCGAGGAGGATTTCCGATTCGCCATCGGCATAAGAATTTGCGGTATCAAAGAAGTTGACACCGGCATCCAAAGCGAGATCTACCATACGGTTCGACTCTGCTTTGTCAGCACCGTGTCCAAAGGTCATCGTGCCTAAACAGATTTCGGATACCTTGAGTCCACTTTTTCCCAATCGTCTATATTCCACGTTTTTTCTCCATTTTAACCTAAGTTGCTACTAACGTGAGTTTGATAAAAGCACACAAACTGGAAAGTTTGTGCTACAAAAGTTTGATAAAAGCACACAAACTGGAAAGTTTGTGCTACAAAAGTTTGATAAAAGCACACAAACTGGAAAGTTTGTGCTACAAAGGCACAAGATAGTCCTTGGGACAAAATACCCCTTTAGGCTAAATATTTCCGAGTGGCTTCGCTTTATTGGCAATCTCTAAAATACTATCCAGTACATCAACGACTTCAGGATCAATTTGCTGCACCGGCACATGTTGGACTAAAGTGTGATAATTGGTTTTTTGTATAAGGTTCGGTAACCGGAGTTTTTTGAAAAAAGCAGCAAACAGCGGCTCCAGAAAATCGGTACTTATTTTTGTATTTGATGACCACGGTGTCCCTTTACCGAGCGTTACAAGTGCATCCTCAATTTCCTTAATGGTATCCTCCATTGTAGATACCCAAGTTTCCAGAAATAGACGTGCGTGTTCCATTGCTCCGGCACGTGCCCAGTCAATGAGTACTTGTTTATTGAACACAATGTAGTTCTCGATCTCGCGTTGCTCCCATGCGTATTCTCTTAATGCTGGATGGGTTTGAAGTTCACCGGTAATCCGATCAAAAAGGCAAAATCCGACAAGCGTCGGTTTTGCCTCACGCAAACCGTAGAAATGTTCGCGGGCTTTTCCAGGTTGGTCACCAACATAGTGGACATAAGGTGCCTCCAACTTTTCTTTCACCGGGTGCCCAAGTTTCTTCGCAAATGCTTGGAGGATAGCGAGATCCGTCGAACCTTCAAGATAAAGTACCCATCCCTGCTGTTCAGCTTGATAGTACTGCTCAAAGCCGATCATTTGAAGCGATTTCAACAATTGGCTTCCGCGGTCATCAATTCGATGCGGAGTTCCGAGAAAAGCGATAACAACATCCCGATCAGCTGCTTCATTAAGAATAACTTCAGAATGACTTGCAGCAACGATCTGACTGCCGTGTAGGACTGCTGATTCTGTAAGGATCTGATAAATCTGCCGTTGTCGAAGGATTTCAAGATGTGCGTCTGGCTCATCAAGAAGCAGGATAGAACCCGGATGTGCGGTAATATAAGTGAGCAGCAATAGCGTTTGTTGCAATCCACGTCCCGATGAGGAAATATCTAATAAGATGCCGGACTGATCGCGGTAACTCATTGCGATTTCCCCACGCTCTTGAATATAATCAGGTTCATCAAGGTGCACACCGAATAGCGAATGGATTTGCTCACATATCCTCTGCCATTTTTGGGCATCCACTGAAATCTGATGGCAGAGATTACGCAACACCTCTGCAGTTCGTCCCTCTCCGATCCGGACATTGATTGCCCCCTCATCAAGTCGTGTTTCATTGGAAGCGAGTCCAGACATTGGCGGAAGGAAGGCAACAGAAAGTTTTTCCGCTTCGTCAGGAATAGGCATTCGCTTGATACCTTTTTCATCTGTTTCTGGTACTCTCAAAGGACGACAATAAAAGGATTCTTGATTGGCATAATCGAACTCGAAACCACACTGCCAGCCTTTGCCATCGGTGACACCCTCCACAATAATATCTATACGGATATTTTGGGTTCGTTGTTTACCTTCAATCCTTTCTACATCACGAACTTGCAGATCTCGCCAGAGCAATCGTGCGCTTGGAACTGGAATGGAGATGAGGTCGAGGCGATTAATAGCAACACCTGAACGCTTTTCAGGGTTTGTTTTTCCTTTGCGGTTTTCGTTCCACCGTTTGAGTCCTATTTCCCACAAAGCGAGTGCCTGTAACGCGGTTGTTTTCCCAGAGTTATTTGGACCGATGAAGACCACAGGATTCCCTAACTCGACTTCAACCTCACCAAAGTTCTTGAAGTTACGGCAAATCAATTTTGTTAGCATTTTTTCTCCAAAATTGCCTTCATAGGACAGGAACGGTTTCACCCTCTGAACGGAGGCCTGCCTCATAGACTTTCATCACTTCCAGTGCAAACTCAAGCGATCCTTGCTCCGCCGGTTTTCCTTCGAGAATGCAATCGCAGAAATATCGCATCTCTTGGTAGAAACCTTGGACGAAAAGCCCTTTGTTTTCGAGTGTTCCGAGACTGTATTGCGGTTCCCAGACGACAGCGCCACTCTCAAAACCTTCAGGGACATAACTGGTACTCCCGCTATAATTGAAAGGCATGCCGCGCTGTAGCAGTACACGGTTATTGTTCCGAATTTCGGCATGGCAGCCACCACCAAAGAATTGATAGAGTTCGGAAGGCTGTCCGTGCCTCGCGCCATCCGCGAGATGAAAGTTTCCGAGCGCGCCGCTTTCGTATTCTAAGACACACACGCCACCGCCCCGTTGTCCTTGACGAACGGTCACAGCGGAAACCTTCCCACCGACTGCTACCAACAGCGATAGTGGATGGCACCCATTTTGAAGCCAATTGGTATGCTCTTTCTCGCGTAGGACACGCTTTCCCTCATTCGGAATTGTCATCGGATAGACCGCCAAAATACTCCGTAAGGGACCATATTCTTCCGTTGCGAAGATCTCAATAATTTTCTGTGTCGCGGGCATAAATGCTTTCTTGAATCCGACAACAACGACCCGATCCTTGCGATGACGAATCATGTTCCGAACTTCGTCAGCAAACATTCCGGGTGGTTTTTCCAACCAGACATGCATTCCTGCATCCAATGCTTCGCAGGTCAATTCGGGGTGCAGGCGGGGTGGTGCGCAGAGAAAGATGGCATCCAATTCCTCGTTCCGAAACATCTCCGCCATACTCTGATAACAGGCTTTAACACCGTACTGTTCAGCGGTAATGCGGGCGCGGTCGAGATCAAGGTCGCAAAACGCCTTCAACCGAACGGGGAGGAATGTTAGCGTCGGTAAAACGTTTCGATAGCCGTGCGAACCGACACCGACGACTGCAACATTCAACCGCTCCTCAAATTCTCTTTGATAGCTCATATTTTTACTTTACCTTGCGGTTAAGGCACAAGACTTACAGAAGTACGTCGTCAAGATAGGCATCCAAATCCGTTTTCATTTTCTGTAATTCCGCTTGGTCGATGTACATCATGTGCCCTGCCAGATAGTAAGCCATCGTGATGTTATCCTGTAAAGACGGATCAAGTCCGAGATGGCTGAAGGTATATTCTGACGCTAAAAAGGGTGTTGCCAAGTCGTAATACCCGTTCGCGACAAACACTTTCAAGGCAGGATTGATCGTCATCGCTGCGCGCAAGGTATCGGCGACGTTGACGTACTCGTTCTGATGGTCGCTGTAGTCCCAGGGATGTACACGCCGACTGAGGATTTCATAAGGGAGGTCCGACTCAAATTCAAGTTCGCCCCGGACATAAGCGTTGAGCGTCGCGGTATACGCGCCTTGGACGACTGCAGAGCTCGGGTCATATTCATAATTTTCGCCTGCTGAATCGCGATCGATGCCCTTGTATCGGCTATCAAATCTGCCGACTGTCCGTGCTTCATCGCGGAGCAATTCTTTGCAAAACCGACCGATGTTAATACGCAAGTCGGTCTGGTCAATATATTCGGGGGTCAGTCCGGTGTACTTCGCGAGTTGTTGGACGATGTGTGCCCGCTGCCCTGGTGCGATGGCGTTGCCTTGCATCAAGGCGACAGCATAATCCTGCAGGGCGAACGCTTTTACTTCCTCCATGAACCGTTCCACTTCAACAGCAACCGGGGGCTCATCTCCGCTACTCCTATATTCACTGTCTACCTTGTCATGATAAAGTGCGGTCGCTGCATAAGTCGGTAGAAAAAGGATATACGGGAGATCGTTGCCGGGGGCGAACCGAATTGTTTGGAAGTTGAGTACGACCGAAACGAGCATGATACCGTTGAGATAGGTGCCGTGCCGTCCCTGAAGGTAGCCTGCAAGCCCACCCGCACGGGTCGTTCCGTAACTTTCACCGATGAGAAATTTGGGTGATTCCCAGCGTTTATAGCGTCCTAAATAGAGGAGGATGAAATCGCCGACGGATTCAATATCTCTTTTGAAGCCGTGAAATTGTTTCGCCTCTTCGCCTGCGACAGCTCTGCTGAACCCTGTGCTGACAGGATCGATGAAAACGAGGTCGGTTTTGTCTAAAATAGAGCACTCGTTATTGGTCAGTTGATAGGGCGGTTGTGGCAATTCGCCATCTTCATCGGGCTTGACAGTTCTTGGTCCGAGGACCCCGAGGTGCAGCCATACCGATGAGGAGCCGGGCCCGCCGTTGAAGGAGAAGGTTATCGGACGGGTAGAAGCATCTTCTACATCGTCGCGCGTATAGGCAACAAAGAAAACAGCTGCTTTCGGTTTCTCGCCTTCTTTGTCAACCTCTTCTTTGAGGATAAGCGTGCCTGTTGTTGCGGTGTAGCGAATCTCTTCACCATTAATGGTAACGCTGTGGTGCGTCACCGAGAGTTTATCCTCGGGTATATCGGCGTTTTGCTCTTCGTCCTTGGTTTCTTCAGATGCTTTTTTTTCTTCTTGGCTCATATCGAATTCCTCTCTTTTGTGATTGGCAAGACGTGGATATATTGCCTTATTAAACGCATTATAGCATACTTTGCAGAAACGGATGTCAGAAAAATATTGGTGTACCAATTTTCCATTGACTTATCCCCAAAATTTGCTATTATACCTCTATGCTACAACTCAACCTTAAACCCAGCCACAAAGCAATCCGAGACTATTACGCCACGCTGCGCCAATACGACAAACACAACGTCACACACGAAGGCGCGGTCAGTTCCCCTTTTGAAACGCTGCTCACTGTCTGTGCAAAACAGGTGGATGCTACCCTCATTCCACAATTCGCTATGCGCGGGCCATCAGGTAACCGTATCGTCCTTGATGGTGTGATACTCGACGCATACGGACTGCCCTTCGCCTATTGGGAAGCGAAGGATATGGACGATAATCTGACCAGAGCCGTGCAGGAGAAACGAGCGGCAGGTTATCCCCTCGACAACACGCTCTTCCAAAACCCACAACACGGCATCCTCTATCAGAACGGAGAACAGGTTTTTGACGTAGACATCACCGATCCAACACGCCTGATTACGGCACTCCAACACTTCTTCGCCGCGCCACCCGCTGCGCTCGCGAACTGGCACGCCGCTGTCGCTGAATTTAAAGAGAAGGTCCCCGCACTCGGTAGAAAAGCGGCAGAACTGATAGCCGAACAACACGAAACAAACCCGACATTTGTCACCGCTTTCACAGGTTTTTATGAACAGTGCCGCGCCGCGATTAATCCGAATCTCTCTAAAGCCGCCGTTGAGGAGATGCTCATCCAACATCTGCTCACGGAACGCATCTTCCGTACCGTCTTCAATAATCCCGACTTCACCCGCCGAAATATCATCGCACGCGAGATTGAAAAAGTCATTGAAGTGCTCATCGGGCAGACCTATAGTCGCGATGCATTCCTCAAAGAACTAAACCCGTTTTATCTTGCCATTGAACAGGCAGCACTCCTCTGTAAAGACTTCTCTCAAAAACAGCAATTTCTTAACACCGTCTACGAGCAGTTTTTTCAGGGGTTCTCTGTTGAGGTCGCAGACACACACGGCATCGTCTACACACCACAACCGATCGTCGATTTCATGGTGAAAAGTGTTGCGCATATCTTAGAAACTGAATTTCATAGGTCGCTGTCAGATACTGGGGTTCACATTATCGATCCGTTTGTGGGGACCGGCAACTTCATCGTCCGACTCATGCAGGATATCCAAGCGACTACACTCGAAGAGAAGTACTGCCACGAACTGCATTGCAACGAGATTCTGTTATTGCCCTACTATATTGCGAGTTTGAACATTGAGCAGGAATACTTTCAACGGACAGGGACCTACCTGCCGTTTGAGGGGATCTCACTTGCGGACACGTTTGAGTTGTTTGAGGATCAACAAATAGCACTCTTCACACAGGAAAACACGGCACGCGTGGAGAAGCAGAAGGCGGCGGATATGTTCGTCGTTATCGGCAACCCGCCTTACAACGCGCAGCAAGTCAACGAAAACGATAACAATAAAAACCGCAAATATCCCACCATGGATAAACAGGTTGAAGAGACTTATGCGAAAGATTCTGCGGCGCAGCTAAAAAACAAACTATACGATCCGTATGTCAAAGCGTTCAGTTGGGCATCAAAGCGAATTGGCAAGGAAGGTGTTGTCGCATTTGTGACAAACAACGGCTTTCTGGACGGGACCGCGTTTGATGGCATGCGGAAACACCTCGCAGCTGATTTCGATGCGATTTATATTTTGGATCTGAGTGGGAACGTCCGTAAGAACCCAAAGTTGTCAGGAACGACGCACAACGTCTTTGGAATTCAGGTCGGGGTGAGCATTAATCTTTTCGTCAAGAGAAACACTCCCAGGACAAGTCTAAAAACTGCAGAAATCTTCTATGCGCGCGTTGACGAATTTTGGCGGAAAGAGGAGAAGTACCGCTATCTTGATTCAAAACAACACTATCAAAACATTAGTTGGCAGCAGATAACACCTGACGGTCGGTATACATGGCTCACCGAAGGGCTCCACCCCGAATTTGACACTTTCCTACCGATGGGAAGCACGAAAGCAAAGGATGTGGGTACGAATGTTGTTTTCAAAACTTACAGTCTCGGTGTGTCAACGAATCGAGATTCATGGGTTTACAACTTCAATCAAAACGCTCTCGCTGAGAATGTTCAGCAGATGACCGAGACTTACAACACAGAGGTCGACCGGTGGAAACGAAGGGAAAACAGCGCGGTAAAACTTGATGATTTTGTGATACCCGATGCAACGAAAATCAAGTGGAGTTCAGGCTTAAAGAATAAATTGAAAAGTGGGAAAACTATCCATTTTTCCCAAGAAAAGATTAGAAAATCCCTCTATCGCCCATTTACCCAATTGAACCTCTATTTTGATCCAAGAATGATGACCGAGCGTGCATCCGTTTTCCCGTCTATCTTTCCAACACCCAATACAGAATCAGAAAATCGGGTGATTTGTGTCAGTTCTTCAAGGACAAATGCCTCTTTTCACACACTGATGGTTGACGTGATTCCAGATCTCCATCTCACAGTCGATTCCCAATGCTTTCCTTTCTATACCTACAATGAAGACGGCACAAACCGCCAAGAGAACATCACCGATTGGGCATTGGCAGAGTTCCGAACGCACTACGGAGACGACACTATCACCAAGTGGGACATCTTTCACTACAACTACGCTGTCCTGCATCACCCTGATTATCGTGAAAAGTATCAGGTGAACCTCAAGCGCGATTTACCGCATATCCCGTTTGCTGAAGATTTTTGGGGATTCGCCAATGCAGGCGCGCAGTTAGCAGACCTCCACGTTAACTATGAATCCGTTCCGAAGTATGAAAAACTGCAGCTTGTGGAGACCCCGAATACACAGCGAATAGATTGGCAGGTGGAAAAGATGCGGTTCTCGAAAGATAAGACGCAGATTTATTACAATGACTACTTTACGTTGACGGGCATTCCGGCGGAGGCGTTTGCATATCAATTAGGCACGCGTTCTGCGTTGGAGTGGGTGGTGGATCAGTATCGTGTTAAGGTAGACAAGCGGAGCGGGATTGTGAACGACCCGAATCGTGCGGATGCGCCGCAGTATATTGTGGATTTGATTGGGCGCGTTGTCACTGTCAGTCTCCGGACGATCGAGATTGTTAATGGGTTGCCGCCATTGTAATCACAAACTGGTAGGGGTGGTTTCCGAACCGCACCATAGGTGTCAATTTAGCGGTTTTTGATGGCGTTTTAGCAACTGTGGATATAAACATGCTGAAGAAACACCCAAGCAAAAACCCCTTACAGGGCTTAGGCGTCTGCTCGAAACCACTGCTATAAACATACTGAAGAAATACCCAAGCAAATAAACCCTACGGGACTGAAGAAGGTTTTGAAATCTTCAAGGTTTCCGCGTAAAATCCGGTTCGGTTAGGAATGCAGATCGCATTTGGGTGTGTACACCGCAAAACCGAACCTACCGGACCTGGGTCCACGACGATTATTTTTTCTAAAATTGACACTTATGGGGTGGTTTCCGAACCGCACCAATGCTTGTCTGAATGCACGTCGCATTTGGGCGCGTCCGCCGCAAATCGCGGATTTTCGTAGTTCTTTGTATCATCAGATCTCCAGTCCCAGCGGGGCGACAGGTGTATAGAAACACTCCTTCTACATCTTTAGCCCCAGCGGGGCGGCATGTTTATAGCACGCGCGCAATCAATAGAAACAAGCCCTGTAAGGGCGGCATGTGCACAAGATTGTTTGGCCACCTTAATCTTTCTCCGCTGTAGGTAAGTATTCCTTCCACTGCTCCTTGACATACTCATAGAAGCCCTCTACAGGTTTACTTCCGCATATAGGAGCAAGTTCCTGTCCGATCTTTGTGAGAAGTACTTTTCCAGTCTTAAGTTCATTGTTAGCATCCTCAGCCATTTCCAAGGAGAGAGGCTTACCATAATAAGACACGGCAAATCTTTTGGGAAGCTTGAGAAGTCTGAAACCTGTAAGGCTCTCAAATTGAATAAGTCCAATAGTTTCAAGGTGACTCAGAGTATCAAAGTTAATCCCGTTTCTATTGTAGATGTCTGCTTGAATATCAAACACCAATGGTACAACATTCCCAATCACCCAACCGAATCCGCAGAGTCTGGTGAATAAATCTGCATCGTTTTTGTCAAAATCTGAAAGAAGATTAACAGTCCGCTTTGAATAGGTCCCAGGGGTGTTCGCCTCTCCAGCTAGAACACGCGCCCACAAGCTTTGCATCTCATCGTCAGACACAATCCGGCATTTATCAAACAAGTTGGCGACCCAATCGATCCTCGCTTCATCCCCCTTTGCTTGGCAGGTAAGACCTTTAAGAAATTCCGTGGAAGCACTGCGTCTAATAAAACCATGAAGATCATTATAGATCGTCTCAGCAGAAATTCTGTGATATTTTCGTAGATATTCTAACATGGGGAACTTGAGATCTATAGGGATATCGACTTCAATATCCGGCTCAATAAAACCGTCGGGTGATTGGACGAATACGCTCTTTTGTGCCTCAGCGCGTTTAATTGTTTTGGGTGCCTTCTCGACCTTGTAGTTTTCGGATTCTCTTTTTTGAAGGATAACCCTACCTGGTTTCTCGTGGGAGCCATCAGAAGCAAAGAAGAGGGCAATGAGATAATCTTCAGTAAAGTCAATAAGGTTGGTTTTACCACTAAAGTGTTGGAGCTCGGCTAGGATTTTAATTAAGTCAGTTTCGTTGGTATACTCTTTTGCCTCGTTCAGAATTGCTTCTTGGTCACGTTCTATATTAAAGCGTTCACCTTCTGCATGGGGATACTCACGATAGAGACTTGAGGAGATTTTCTCAAAGCATTCAGCTTCACCGCGATAGATGTAGTCTCCGCCAGCCGATTTTTCTACTATTTCGTTGATTTTTTCCAAAATTCTGTTGAGATTGCTTTGGGAATTAGATTGGTTGTTCATTTACTTTAAAGTTGACCTCCTTCAGTATTAGGGTTAGTTACTATTTTCCATGAATCCGCTTATGGCATCCGCTACATACCGCAGTTAGGTCGCTGAGTCGTTCTCTGCCGATGCGTTTATAGGTTTCGTGATGTACCTGTGTCGCCGCGCGTCTTCCACATTTTCGACATTTATAGCCCGCTCGCTTCAAGATCGTCCGGCGTTTGTTTTGCCATCGCCATGATTTTCGATATCTGCTATATGCTCTCTTTTTCATTCACTTATCCTCAAAAAGGTATGAAGTCTTTAAATAGATTATTACTTAACGCAAGTTTCCATCTTTTTACACACATAGCACTCCGCATGAAGATTAAGTATTTAAATGGGTAATTCCAGCACTCCCCAGGCCCGGTAGGTGCGGTTTCCTAACCGCACCGGGTCTGGTTAGAAAATTACCCAATTTATTTGTTAAACTTCATCTGGAGTGCGATCGCACAGATACGCTATTTTCTATAGATATATCACCCCTCATGAAGATTAAGAATTTAATCGGGTAATTCTGAGACGTGTGATAACAAGTAGATCGGTTCGTAGTAGTGCGATTCATCGCACGTCGCGTAGCCACAATTACCCAATTTATTTGTTAAACCTCATCTGGGGTGTGGAAAAAGACAAAAAAAACCTTTCCGAAGTGGGCAAAATCTGTTAGTAGCAACTTGGATTATTACTTATTAAAGGATAGCATATTTAGTCAAAACAGTCAAGGGAGAATTGCGGAAGAATCGGGGTTAGAAATCCCTCCGACAGATGTTATTCGCAGTGCTTGTATAAAAAAATATTGGTTAATTTCTTAGCAATGTCCGGTGCGGTTAGGAATGCAGATCGCATTTGGGTGTGTACACCGCAAAACCGCACTATAGTGTCAATTTAGCGATTTTTTGCAGTGCTTTAGCATACATGATATAAACATGCCACCCTTACAGGGTTGAATACTTCTTTGAAACGTCCTTCTATAAACATACCGTCCTTACAGGACTGAAGAGGTTTTTGAAGTCTTCAAGGTTGTCGCGTAGAATCCGGTTCAGTTAGGAAACCAAACCTACCGGCCTGGGGACCACAACAGTTATTTTTTCAAATTGACACCTATGGTGCGGTTGGGAATGCAGATCGCAACCCCCCTTTATCCCCCTTCTCAGCGGGGCAGGTGAGTACACCGCAAAACCACATTTACCAGATCTGGTGAATTAGCGAAAATCTGATTGTTTCAGACATCTCAAAGAAGTTGACATAATCTCGCCTTCAACAGCAAGTTTTGGCTTGCAAGCTACGCCAAAAACTGCTAAACTCTATACAAAGGAGACACACGATGAAAAAACCGATTCGCTTGGGACTGATTGGCTGTGGTGGGATTGTGCAAATTACGCATGCCCGTGCCTACCGCGCGCTCACAGATACCGTTCAGATTACTGCGCTGGCAGATGTCGTTCCCGAAAACCTACAAAAAATTGGGGACATGTTCGACGTGCCTACAGAAAACCGATACGCAGATTATCGCGAGATGCTGGCACACGCGGCACTTGATGTCGTGACGATTGCCACACCGCACTCACTTCACGCTGAACAAGTCATCGAAGCCGCAAACGCAGGCGTGGCTGTTATTTCAGAAAAGCCGATGGCAACAAATTTAGAGGAAGCAGACGCAATTCTGGCAGCAGTACGCCAGAACGATGTACCTTATACGGTCGTGCATAACTACATCTTCACTGCCGGGATGCGCGTGGCGATGACAGAACTCGACGCGTTAGGTAAACCGCATTTCGGACGCAGCACTGGGATGGGATTGAAGCCTACAGATTTTTCGGCGGATCATCCGACCCCTGCATTCGCGTGGCGCGCCAGTAAAGCGAAAGGCGGTGGTTGTATCATTGACACAAGTTACCACGAAATCTATTCTGTCTGTACGCTGATGCAATCCCCAGTACGCTATGTTGAGGCACGGGTGCAAACGATGCATCTTGACATTGATGTTGATGACATCGCGATGCTGCTGTGTGAACATGAAAATGGGGGGATCACGACCGTCGCTGGGGCATGGTGCGTGCCCGGCACGGATTCCGGTTGGTGCGAGATGCACGCCGAAAATGGTTCTCTACGCGTCAATCATCGCCACAACGTGGCGGACGCGCTCCGTCGTTTCACGAGAGCAGAAGGTTGGAAACAACTTGAACTGCCTGAATTTGATGAAGCAGAACGCACGGATGCAAGCGGGCATGCGCGCTACTTTAGGGAGACCTTTAATGCGCTCGCTGCTGGTGCAGCGGTACCTGTGAGCCCAGAGATGGCGTATCATAACCTTGCGATTATCGAAGCGGCACGTAAGGCTACGACGGAACGTCGCGCTATTGAGATTTTGTCACCATCAGAGCAAAGGAGTTGAAATGAAAAGAGGTCTGCTATTCCACGCTTTGGTTGTTTTAATGTTAGGATTGGTCTGGTACATGCCGTTACACTGCTTAGCGCAGCAAAACAGTGTCGCTTTGGATGCCAAAACGGATGCGGAATATGATGCCGAAGACGATGTGAACACAGCATTGTGGCTTGCCGCTGGTGGTATTTTAGGGACAGCTGGGAGTTGCTTGCTCGGCTCTATTGCGATCGGTGGGGCTTATGTCTACCAGCCGGTGCCGCCTGCCGAGCGACTTCTCGGTAAATCGGCAGAATATGTCAGTTTTTACACGGATGCTTATAAGGCACACATCCGCAGACTTCAACTGGTTGCCGCCACCAAAGGCGCAGCAGGCGGAACGGCTGTCTTCTTCCTGTTAGGAACGCTCAACATAAAGCCGTGGGCAGACTTTGTTATTTGGTAGATGGTAGATGGTTAATGGTTAATAGTGATCGGGTGACTTTCGCATCTGCAAAACCTCGCCAGCGAGAGCGTCCGCGTAAGTCCTATACTATTCACGCAAAAGATGTTGTAATGCGTTTGCGATGATCTCCTCTTCGCCAGCATTAAGCGTGTAGGCATTAATCACAAGCGTGTCTTTGCCGTGCGTATTCACCTTGATACGCGGGGTGCCAGCATCCAATCCACGTGCGATCTGCGCTGCATCCTTGCCACTACACGTAACATGCAGATTGGAAAGCGTATGGCTATTTTCTTGGTAACGGACTTCGCACGACACACCCTCAAGGTTCTCAAGCCCTTCAGCGAGTGCAGCGTATCTCGCGTCTTGTTCCTTTAACCGCTTATTGTGATCCGTTGATAGCCAGATGTCGATAGCCGTCACCAATCCGATAATCTCCTGCCGATCTACCTTCATCCCGCGTCCGACGGGACGGGGCCCGATGAAGCCGTGCCTCCGTACAGTCTCAATCAATTCCTTTTTCCCACAGACGAACCCAGTCGAATGCGGTGCGTTGAAATACTTGCCACCGAAACAGACAAGGTCTGCAGATTGGGCATTGCGTCGGAAGTAATCAAGCGGATAGATTTGAGAGGCAGCATCGGCAATTAAGGGGAGACCCTGCGCGTGTGCGATTTCAACCGCCTGCGCCAATGGAACGGCTTTCCCCTGATTCGGTTGGATGAGATAGGCGAGTGCGGCGGTGTTTTCACCGATGGCATCGCTCAGTTCGTCGGCGGCGCAACCGTTTTCGTCGCCTACATTAATGAGTTTACTGCCCGGAATCGTAAATGCGCGGTCGTAGGAGTAGTGTTGCATCTTCTGAAAAACGATTTCGTCTTTCAGGCCGGTAGTATCCGGCAGTTGGGCGCACTTGTCAGGGTCGTTTCCTGTCATGACGGTTGCTGATGCCAAGACGAGTGCGGTGTAGCATCCGGCTGTGATGTATGCGTCTTCAGCACCTAACCGCTCGGCTATGAATTGCCCAGATTTTTCGAGCAATTCTTCCATTTCAACGTAACTATCATCTGCTTGGCGCATCGCGTCTCGGACCGCTGGCGACGGCGTGGATCCACCTCGGACGGTCTGATTGCCGGTCGCATTAATGACGGGTCGTGCGCCGAGTTTCTTGTAGACGTTTCCCCAACCTGTATTCGCCATGAGATTGTCTCCTTGGAATAGTTGTCGGTTGTCAGTTATCGGCTATCAGCAGCCGATAGGCATCCCTTCCCAGTAACGGGTGGGAATTCCAGTTTATAGTAAAACGTATAGTTAATTGGGCACTCTCAAACAGTCTGAATGCCTATGACAGGCATTCAGACTGGCACAACCTAACAGGTTATGCTACAAAGATGTCTATTTATTTATGGGCTTCACTATAAAACCTCGTCAGCAAAGGAAATTCGCAATCTCTGTTTTATTTTTTGGGTTAGAGGATCGTTAATTCATCGTCGTCGCCGCTTTCCTCTAACACTGTTTCCAATTCTTGTGCGACGGTGCCGAATGCTTCGGATTGCGGAGACTCTGGATGCCCGGCAACAATCGGCACGCCGAGGTCACCGGCAGTGCAGACTTCGGCATCAAGCGGAATTTGTCCCAAGAACGCCACACCGAAGCGTTCGCTCGTATTTTTACCACCATCTTTCCTAAAGATTTCTGTCTTTTCGTTGCAGTGCGGACAGAGGAAATAACTCATGTTTTCAATGATGCCGAGAATAGGAACACCGAGCCGTTCAAACATAGCAACGCCGCGCCGGACATCGGCAAGTGCAACGTCTTGTGGGGTCGTGACAATGAGTGCGCCGGTCAGTGGAATCGCCTGTGTTAAAGAGAGCGCGACATCACCGGTTCCGGGTGGAAGATCAATGATAAGATAGTCGAGTTCACCCCATTCTACATCGCTGAGGAGTTGGCGTATAGAACTGTGTAACATCGGTCCACGCCAGATCATGGCTTGCTCTTCGGGCACCATAAACCCGATTGACATGAGTTTAATGTTATGGCGAACGAGCGGAATAAGCTTGCGCTCCGGACTGACCTTCGGTTGTTCTTGGACACCCATCATTGTCGGTATACTCGGACCGTAGGCATCAGCGTCCATGAGACCGACGGCACCACCGGCATTCGCTAAAGAGATGGCGAGATTGGTAGCGACAGTCGATTTCCCAACGCCGCCTTTTCCACTGGCGACTGCGATTTTATACTTGATATTGGGTAGTGTGATATTTTGCTGCTGGGATTGGGGTTGGGGTTGTTGCTGTTGTGGCGGTGGCTGTTGTTGGGGTTGCCGCCCAGAAATTTGTGAACCGCTGATTACCTTCAGGTCCGGATGTCCCTTCGGTTCGGATTCTGGTTGCGATTTAGGCTTTTTGTCGTCGCCTTTTTTGTCGTCGCCTTTTTTAAGAAATCTCATATATGTGCTCCTATGGTTTGTCTATAGAATGGGAGGCACAGGCTAACAGCCTATGCTACAGGGGTGTTCTTTAATAATCGCGCGCCAAAAACTTTACACACCTCATCTTGGAAAATAGTTTAACATTTTTTTTGTTAATTTTGTATAATACTTTCAAGCATAACACAAATTGAGACGATTATAGGCGAGGATTCTAACCTTGTCCAACAAAATGTCCAGCAATTATGGGCTTTAAAACATAAATAGGTCAAAAGGAGTCTATATGAATATTCTGATGTTACGACATTCCGCTGGGTTTGAACATACCTACCTACCGGATGCAGAAGTTGCACTGAAGCAGATTGGTGCAGCAAACGGTTGGAACGTTACCACAACACACCGATGCGACCGCATTAATGCTGACAATCTCGAAAAACAAGACATCGTCGCGTTCGCAACGACAGGCAATTTACCATTCGATGCTGCGCAAAAAGAGGCGTTATTAAGCTTCGTCCGTAACGGAAAAGCGTTCTTTGGCATCCACAATGCGACAGATACATGCTACGATTGGCCCGAATACGGTGAAATGCTCGGTGGCTACTTCGCTGGCCATCCGTGGCACGAAGAGGTGAACGTCATCGTTGAGGATACTGACCATCCGGCGACCCGTATGTTGGGCAGCAGTTTCAAGGTTGTTGATGAAATTTATACCTTCAAAAGTTGGGATCGTAACAAAACACGGGTGCTGATGCGTTTGGATAACGATTCTATTGACGTCTCTCGTGGCAATCGCGAGGATAACGATTACGCCCTCGGTTGGTGCCATACGTATGGAAAAGGACGCGTGATGTACACTGCACTGGGGCACCCTGATGCACTATGGGGTGAAGAATGGTTCCATGAACACATCATAGGATGTCTCAAATGGGCAGGCGGATTGGAAGATTAATCAGCAATCAGCAATCAGCAATCAGATTTTAGACATCAACCATTATAGTAAAACCTATAGTTAATTGTGCACTCTCAAACAGTCTGAATGCCTATGACAGGTATTCAGACTGGCACAAACTGGAAGTTTGTGGTACGAATGTGTCTATTTATGGGCTTCACTATAACACGTAGGTTGGGTTGAACGGATACCAACAAAACTGTCCAAATCAGAGAAAAACACGACTTTTTCCTGATATGCAACCGCTACCAGAATAGATATAGCCGCATATTAACTCTCAGGTGTGTTTGGCCTATCAACATCTGACTTCTCAATGCCGTTCAACCCAACCTACAAAACTTCATCAAAGCGCGCCTATTCAATTCGGGTACGTTAACTCGGTATAACGCCTGTGGCTCGCAGCAGGGTCTCCTGCACCAACAATTCATGTGACACTGGACGATCCGGTGCTTGTGCTCCCGCAATTGTTGCTAAAAACGCGTCAAGCTCAAGTTCGTAGGTGCGTTGACGGCTTTCACCGTCTATCTCGACAATTTGCTCCCCTTGCGAATATCCGCCTTTCGCTGTCTCCAAACAGAGGCGAATCTTCAACCCCGGCTCAAAAGGCTCGATGATAATGGCACTCCCTTCGCTTCCGTAGACTTCAAACCGGCGCGCAACGGGTTTCGGCTCCAAAGCAGAGATTGTGATAAACGCCATCGCCTTTTCAAATTCATAGACAGTCAGGGTATTATCTTTGAAAGGTTCAAGCGAACCGCCATCGTTTCTGAGGAAAGAGGTGACCTTTTCCGGTCGTCCGAGAAGCCAGACGACCTGATCGAGGACATGTCCGCCCAAATCAAAAAAGATACCGCCGATGTGTTGGCTGATACGGGTGCGTGACTCAAGAGAAATATTGGTTGACATGTGGGCGCGAACGGAGAAAACATTGCCTAAAAAGCCGGAGTGTACCCACTCGGCAACCTGCTTGAAGGCGGAGTGATACCGCAGCATATAACCCATCTGTACGTGTAGCGATTTTTCTTGGGCGGTATTAATGACGCGCTGCCACTGTTCCCAGTTTTCGCCAGCAGGTTTGTCGTACCAGAGGTGTTTTCCAGCGTTGACAATCTGCTCGGTCTGATCTAAACTTTCGGCGTTGTTGCCTTCCGAAGCAATCGCGACGATGGTCCCATCGCTGAGCATCTCTTCGGCATTGTCATACCAGTGGACATCGGCAAATGTTCCGCCATCTGCCTGACGTTTTTCGCGCTGTTGTGCGTCAGGTTCAAACACGCCTGCGACTTCAACATTGGGATTGACGAGCATCGCTTGCATTTTTCCGCGCGCGTGTCCGTGCTTCGTTCCGTATTGTGCCATCCGTACTTTTGCCATATTCTAATCTCCAAAATCCGAGGTTGATAATGTGGTGTTATATGGCTATTATACGGACATAAGATTGCATGTCAAGGAAATATTCGGCGGTAAATATTTTGCTGAGAAATGGCGGCATTTACAGATTGTCGCGTTGAAAGCGGAAGACACCGTTTTGCTTGGTGCCGATGTAGAAGGTCCGACCCTCAATGGCAAACGCGGTTGCCGTGTGCGGTAGTTCTGCGGCGATCTGCTTCCACGTGTTGGTCTGTTTATCGACCTCATAGAGACCACTATCACAGACACCGTAAACCATCACCCCATCAACCACAATCCGGTCCATAATCAGTCTATTGCCATCACCATCGGTGCCGACATCCCAAGTTTCGCCATCGCGTGAACGCATGACTCCCATATCGGTTGAAACGTAGGCGGTTGATCCTGCGATGTGTATCTCTTTGAAGTACTCAAACGGAAAGGCGAGGTTTTCGGTGACATCAGTCCACGTGTCGCCGTCATCAGACGAGAAGAAAAGTTCTCCCTCTCGTTTCCCTGCATAGACTGTGCTCGCAGAAGCGGCGAGCGTGAGTCCTTTTCCCTCAATAGGTGAGATGCCTCCTTGATCTTCCAAACCTGTATAGTGCCATGCGGTTTCGCCGCGCCGCCATCTGTAAAGTTTATGTCTGTATTCCACGAGGACAGTATCCTTGGTGACCGCAAACGTTCCATTTGTCATCCATTCTTCAAAGGCGCGGTGTTGATCGGCTTGCCACTGCGCCTGTACCTTATCAACATCATCACCGTTCCGTCTCGCCTCCAGACGCTTGTTCCGCCATTCCATGTGTAAGGTGTCTTCCTCAAAATCTGGGACACCTTCAACGGGTAGGAATACATCGCCAGTATCAGAAAGGTGAAAGAGCATAACGCCATTAAGTTCGCTGTTGCTGGCATAGAGAACACCGTTGGCTGTTCCGACTTTCGCTTGTGCTGCTTCAAGCGTGACATTTTCGTTAGTCTTCAAATTGATGGATTCCCAGGACTCACCGCCATCTGCAGATTTGAGCATTTCCTCAGGTGTTCGCGCGTAGAGAACGTTCTTGACCGCAACCAGATTTGAAACATCGGAATTCACAAGCCCTGCCATAAACGGGTGCCACGTGGTACCCCCATCCGTTGAACGTCTTATCGCCCCGGAATCAGTTCCATAAAAAGTGTTTTTGTCCAACGCGACAATCGGAAATGCTCCAAACGTATGCGGTCCGGGGTTAGGATCTATCCATGTTTCACCACCGTCATCAGAAAGCAGAACACCACTGGAACCTTTCAACATCAGCCTGTCACCGGCGGGAATGACATTAACAGCAGTTATTATCTTCACTGGATGTTCGCGCGTATTCGGCGTAATATCTATCCAAAAATCACCGAGGTCGGTCGAATAGAAAACGGCGGCATGCGGACCCTGCGGCGGACTTGCGATTGTTCCGACGTAGAGCCTATCTTCAGCGACTGCCAACGAAAAAATACCGTGTGGGATTGGCACCGGCAATTTTTCCCAATCTTCAGTAAACCGGAAGAGTCCTTGACTTGTGCCAACAAATAGTGTGTTATCAATAGCGAGTGCGTCCCAAATTTGGAAATTCGGGTTGCCTGCTTCTGGTACGTTATCGGCTTTTAAAGTCTGACTTATGGACTCCCACTGGTTCCCGACATCCTCGGAACGAAACACTTCCCTTTGAAGAACGAGGTACATCGTCGTATCGGTGATAATCAACGCTTTTGCACGCCCTTCAGGTCGCTCGCCGAGACTATTCCATATCTTACCCTCATCAATTGAGACTAAGAGTTCACTGTCGGTGAGGAGATAGAGGGTGTCATCGCGTTCTGCCATGACACGATTGAACTCCCGATTCGGACCGCTGGCACTGACAAACGTCCACGCGTCTCCTGTCTCTGAAAGTCGATAGAGACTTGTTTTCGCAATTGCATAGAGGGTGCGATTAGATGCGAGAAAGAGCCCGGCACCTGAAACGCCGCCGGGTCCTTTTGTCTGCACCCATTCTGGTTTCGCAACTGGTAAGTCAGTCTCATCCGCTTGCGCAGCTGCGAGAAGTAGCGGTTCCGATTGGAATCCGGCACCCCCATTTTTACCGTGTGTGTCAGATACTCCGAATTGGGTACGTGTGTCGGACTTGCGTGCGGACACTTGAATAATTGGTGTGTCAACGAGTTCTATTGTCATCTCCGATGTCGCATCTAAATTGTAAGGCTGTTGGAAACGAGATAGCGCACGCGGCCCCGTCCCGATCATCAGGATAACCAAAAAGGTCGAAGCGAAAGAGAAACCCCACGGTAGCCACGGTTTGCTCACTGAAGGGGCTGCCGGTTTGATGCGTGCAATCTCCTGCACGACATTCTCCGTTAGATGTGGAGAGAGTTGGAAACTGCCGAAGACCTCTTGAATGATAGCTTCTTGTTTTTCTAAGCGTTGTCGGGCGCGATGCAGCCGACTCCTCACTGTATTTGGTGATACGCCGAGAAACTGGCTAATCTCCTCACCCGACATCTCTGCCAGATAGTAGAGCGTTACGACGGTGCGTTCGCTTTCCGGCAACTTTTTCAGGAGGCGTTTGACGAGTTCGCGCCGCCCTTCAATCGCTGTTGTTTCGTTGCGGGTCACCTCATATTGGGCGTAGCAGGCTTCTTCAAGTTCATCTGTGGACATGGCATCCAGAGACCTTATAGGTACTTGCTTCTTGCGGAGCCATGAAACACAGTGCCGCGTCGCGATCACATAGAGCCAGCCGGGGAATTGCTCTGGACGTTTCAGCGTTGAGAGTCTCTTGTAAGCCTTGAGAAAAACATCCTGTGTGAGTTCCTCAGCGATATGGAAGTCCCCGATCTTCCGCCAAACGAGCGCGTGCACCGATTTCTGATATTTATTGACGAGCGCGGTAAACGCGTCTTGATCGCCATCTAAGACCCGTTGAATGAGATCTACATCATTTACCTTCATTTATATCTCCTCGCAGAAAATATAGGTTTCATAATATAGTGACGCTCGTAAAAGTCGAAATGTTGCATAAAGTGCATATTATGCGGAGATTCGTGAAAAAATGTGTAAGTTCTATTTGGAATGTGGTGTTGTATGGCTATTGGACACGAGATTGGGTGTCAAGGAAACATTCAGGATGGGCTAAGTTTTGACGTTCAGCGATGTGAGTTTATCTACGGGTATCACCGCAACGGAGACCGCGGAGAAGGGAGTTTTGACATGTTTCAGGATCTTTAAGTTGACAGACTTTGACAAAAGGAAACGGAATTAGTCGTTTTGGACTTGCAAATTTTTATTTTTCTTTGCTTTTTGAGGTCCAATAGGGGTTTCTATCACCTTATTTTATTTTCATTATTACACCGTTTTTATGACGGTTAGATCAAGGAAAAACCCCTACGATATAAGGGTTTAGATCGATTTTAGCAACTTTCTTTAAGTCCAAAACGACTAATTCCGTTTAGTACTTTGTGGTAATCTTTTTTAGAGAACCGTCCTCATTATAGAGAACTGTGATCCCTTCGCTTTTGAAATACTCCAAATCTGCCTCCGTTGGTAAAACGAAACCATTTGCCTTTTCCCATTTTGCAAGGACAAGGGTTTTGCGAGTAGCCTCATTCGGAAACAGAAACAACATCGCTTCAAGATGCGCTATCTCCTCGTCAAGTGTTAGATCGCGCTCTGACCTGATTTGATGAAACTCCACATGCGCGTGAACCTGTGGAATGTCTCCAAACTTTTCAATCAACGACTTGAGCATATCATTCTGATCTGGCATTGGAGGTTCATCTTTCGCAAGGTCTTTATTTACCCAGGGATCGTGATCGTGATCGTGATCGTGATTATGATCATGGTGTGCCTCATCATCGGTTCGCCAATCGTAGTCGTCAGGGTCCTGTTGTAGAGGAGTTGTCTGACGCTCAGTGCGCACTTGGACCACTACGTGTGGGGCATCCAATGATGATAAATCATCAACACGAGAAGGCTGCTCTACTTCAGGTGCCTTCACATTGATTGGAGGCTCCGGCAAACTTTTGAGAAATCTCTTTTTGTCCCACTCTGTGTAGATTATAACACTACTACAGAACAAAAGGACAACAAAGGTAGCAAAGATTAACTTCCGCATAAGACACCTCAACTATATCTATCATTTCAATTGTGACAAAACACTACAATTGTGACAACAACATGAGATGTGAATAAGCATAGCACGCTTCGGTGTTATTGTCAAACCAAAAAAGTCGCATCGCGAGAGACCACGCTTGTTAGGGTAGTCTACGATGCAACGCCAAAATCCCGTGATACCTCATGTAAAACACAACTAATATTTTGGGATCTGGCTTACACTTCACTAATAACTTGAGTGAGCAAGAACCGTGCCAATTGGTAAAAATCGTGATATTTATCCCTGTTATAACTTTGTCCGTCTATGATGCCGATAGGGATCCTTTGAATTCCAAGCACTGTGTCTCGCACGCGTGAAAAAGTTATCATTGCAGGAGGATGAGGTGGATAGGAAGGAGTTAGGGGAATTCGCGAAGGCACGGCGTGTATGGGCGGTTTATGTTGCAACCCACCGTGCCTGATTTACTGCTAAAACACTGATTGAAAAAATAACGAACATCAGAAAAATGGAAAAACGCGCGAACGGTTTCATAATTTTCACTCCTTTAAATCAAGAAATTGATATGGATCTACCCCGCCATCAGGATAATTAACCACAGTAATACCGGCAGGTATATCTTTTTCCTTCAGTGATTGTAGCGGATACGCATCAGGATCACGTAAATCCCTGATACGCCTTATCGTGTCAGGGTCGCCCATCATACGAGAGATATATCTTTCTGTTCCGACTCTTTCTGTTCTGACCCCATCCCATTCGATATAAATTGTACCACGGATATTGGGGTAAACTAATCCATTTTGGATGCTACCGCCTGTCACATCTACCCCTTGTTCCAGCAGTTTCATCCAAACACGGGCAATTAATTCATGTCCCTTGCTCAAGCCATCCCAATAATTTTCGGGGAACTCTGGTGGAAGTTCGGGATAGGGGCCGAATCCATAAGGCGAGACAGGCACATCTTCTGCAGGTGATTCCTCTGATACAAAATCATCAGGTAGGAAAGCATCCGTCACATCAGCGAACTCGGATGCCTCATCTATTGATGACCTATCTGTGTCGTCAGACATCTGCACCTCACTTGTTTCAAGTGGCGTTTCCGCGTGTTCAAAGTCGATCGTGCTTGGATCTATAGTGTCCTGCGCGGAGGGTATCTGGTTCTGATGCTTAAATTGCTGTAGCATCGCATTGGTTCGCGTCGACTCGGCAGCGGTGGTGCGTTGGACGTGCCAACTATAGAATAGGCTGCCACCAACAACGAGAACAAAGAAAACGAGTCCTGCAAGGATGGCTCTACTGGCGAGTAGATCCCGTAACATACCAAATCTCCTTGTGAATATTCATTATGAGATAGAAGCATGCCTCTCCGGAAGGACATGGTAACCACCTATCCCTATCAGGTGATCACCTAAAAGTTTTCCCATTAGATGTGCCATATCACTTGAGGTTTTACGCGCTATACTTCCTATCGTCGCTTGGCATAATGCACCCGGTGTCACGCTAATCTTCGTGGAGTCCACGGAGCTCCTCGGCATTCTGTGCATCTATCCGGTAACCCTGCGTTTCCAATATACGTCGAACAAGGGCTTCACCTGTTTTAGAGTGGTATTCTATGCTGAGCAAGTGGGGCTTGGTATGAAACGGGTATGTTTCCAAAATCGACACCTCTGCACCCTCAACATCCAGCCGTAAGAGATCGATGTGTTCATGACCGATGGCAGCAAACAAAGTTTCAAGCGACACTGTAAATATACCAAAATCCACTGTGTTGTCAACTGTGCTCGGATGAAATGAACGTGCTGATGTTAACGTGTACCGATTGACAAAAAGCCTCTTGAATACGCCCGTTTCCATGCCCATCGTTGTAAATTGTGAAGAGCCAGTAATGGCGGCGTTAATGAAAGTAAGTCGGTTTAAAAATGGACAGAGTTTCTTGTCTGCTACCGTTTTTTCAACGAGCGCAGAGAAATTACTCGGATGGCCTTCCACTAAATAACCGCGCCAAATGCCTTGCTCAGAAAGCCATGACTCAGGAAGTGCCCGCAATCTGTCTGTCCGGCTTTTGCTGCGCGCGATGTCCCGCCAATCATCTCGGATAAGATATGTCCACTCGGCACGCTGTCCAGTCCCAATCTCAACAAAAACGCGGGTTGGGCCCTCCACCTGACATATCTTCCCACCGGTGCTGCGCCCTTTGATCTTTGACAGGCACCTGAGAACAACCGTTTTGATGTCTCTTTTAGTTTTGTTATACACGTCTCCGCCTGAAGTAAATCCCAAAAGCAACGCCTCCTAAGAGCAGTTCAGCAGCCAATGTCCACAACCGCGCAAGTAAGGCGACAAGTGTTGCCGTCGCAGGGGGCAGCACGGTTGTCAATAGCAGGCTTAAGACCCCTTCCCGAACCCCCAAACCGCTCGGTGTGATAACACTGAGAAATCCGATGCTCCACGCTACGGCATAGATGCCCGTTACTACAAGAAGTTGTGAAAAGGATATAGGGCAAAGGCTATTTATAAAAAGAAAAAAAGCAGTGCCTAAAAGTACCCACAGCAAAAGATAAACACCCAGAGAAAGAAGGAGTTTTGACATCGAAAACATCGCAGCCCCTTGCTTTATCAGACGCGAGAACGTTTCTTGGATGCGGTGTCTATACAGGAAAACAACGCCACCGCCAAGCATTCCAATGCCGATGCATATCAGACTCGTTTTAACGGACATCTCAATGCTCGCAAGTACATTTTGCAAAAGTTGAACTGTCTCTGTGTGCCATAAGACGAGGCATCCGAAGAGACAACCCAAACTGCACTGAAAAACGAGTTGGAGACAGGTAGCAAGGATCGCAGAAGTTTTCTCTATTCCGAACTCGCGTGAAAAGGATAACATCCACACAAACTGCCCGATTCTTCCTGGTAGATACCGCCCAAGTTGTGAGAGTTGAAAAAATGTCCAACCCGGTACAAAGGAGACTGTCTTTTCGATCCCTGATAGGTAGAGAAAAAACCAGGGTATACCGAGCAGACTAAAATAGACGAGCAGCAATGTTAGAGATGCTAATAACCAGAAAGGCTTAAATGCTATGACTTCTCCTTCAAGGGAAACCGTCAGTAAACCCAAGAGGTGCTTGATGAGGAAACAGAGAATTGAAAGTGCAATTAAAATTCTGCCCCACCGCAGCAGGCGCGAGCGCGTCATGTTTGATCCTTTTCCTGATTGTCATTGACGCGCCGCTCCAGTCGGGAGATGAGTCCTATGACGAGTTCTCCCAATAACCCGAGAGAAAAGAATTGGATACCCAGAATTATCATCAGAACAGATAACATAAGGAGTGGGCGAAAACCAACACCACCTTCCATGCCCCATAAAATAGCAAGGTAAAGCCCTATCAGTACACCGATAAAAGCAACAATAACACCAATTGTCCCAAAAACGTGCAGTGGACGTTTCAGATATTTCGTCAAAAATAGCACGGTGAACAAGTCAAAGAACCCTTTCGGTATCCGCTTGAATCCGTACTTAGAGGTGCCAAACCGCCGCGGATGATGTTTCACCTTGACCTCGCTGACTTTATAGCCTGCTTGATTCGCTAATATCGGGATATACCGATGCAGGTCACCGTAGAGATGCAGCTCCTTAACGACTTCGGCACGGTACGCCTTGAATCCACAATTCATGTCGTGAAGTTTCACACCGGTGAAAAATGCCGTGATGCGGTTAAAAAAGAAAGAGAATACCCGCTTTTCGAGTGGGTCCTTGCGCGGGTATTTCCACCCTGAGACAACATCGCAGTTTTTGTTATTAAGAACTTCTATCAACTTCGGTATCTCATTCGGGTCGTCCTGCAAATCTGAATCCATAGTGATAACGATGTCTCCTGCCGCTGCAGCGAATCCCGCCATGAGTGCCTCTGTTTTGCCTTGATTGCGTCTGAAATGGATAACACTAATTTGAGGTTGTTGCGGCTGCGCGGACAGTACATCTAAGACTTCTGCCGTTGCATCCGTGCTACCGTCGTTGATGACAATAACCTCGGTGCGTTGGTATGCATGTGTTTTCAGTACTACCTGAATCTGTTCTAACAAAACAGGCAGCGATTCTGCCTCGTTGTATGCCGGTATCACTATAGAAAATTGAGGGCTTTCAGTTTTTGCGGTTGACACCGTTTTGATAAACATCCTTGAATTGTTCAATGATCTTGTCCCAGGTGAGTTCGTTAAGAATTCGTTCTCGTCCAGCCCGTCCAAATTCCTCGCGTTTTTCGGTGTCTGTGAGCAAGTGAACGAGTGCAGCTGCCAGTTCTTCTACGTTCTTCTCTTTTACCAGCATTCCTGTTTCTCCATTTTTGACGACAACTGGGATACCGGAGATGTTAGAGGCGACAACCGGCTTTCCACATGCCATCGCCTCCAAAATGACATTCGGACAACCATCCACGTTGCCTTTTGGGTCAAAGACTGCCGGGAGTGTAAAGATATCACAGAGATGGAAATAAGTCGGCACGGCTGCACGATGAATCGTACAAGGGAACCTCACACACTCAGAAACACCGAGTTCGTCGGAGAGTGCTTTAAGTCTTTGAAGGTCTGTGCCATCGCCCCCTATGATGAACGTGACGTTTGGGTATTTCTGTGTGACGATACGGAGTGCCTGAATCAAGATGTCAAAACCCTTTTTTAGAACGATGCGCCCTAATGCGAAGACAACGGCATCGCCTTCTGGAATTGATAACCGCTCTTGGAGTCTGGTAGTGTCCCGTTTTTTTCGCCCCGTAGAATGAAACATCTTCGGATCCACACCGTTGGGGATGAGACATCGCTGACTATCGGGAACACCTAACGCTGCGAGTTCTGGTAAAAATGTGGGGGTCACACTGGTGACCATGGCAGTGTGTTTAAGTGTCCATTTCGCCATCCGTTTGAAAAAGGCATTCTTCTTGGCAACAAGCATGTCAGACCCCTGCATTGTGATGATAAGCGGCAGTTTGTAGACTTTACAAAGGACTGCCCCAATAAAACCGTTGGGTAAAAGCCACTGCGCGTGAATCACGTCAAAGCCGTGCTTGCGATGCAACCAGAAGAGGTGGAATATACCGGATAGGAACAGGAACGGAGCAAACAGATAGACACATCTTTTTAATTCGCAATCATTGACGAGTGTATTAGAGTAGCCGAGCAGCTGGAGGCACCGCGGAAAGAAGTAGCGATATGTCTGTAGATTGACGGTATGGTCTGCTGCGGTGCGTGCGAACTTTGGCGTATCGGGGGTGAGCACGGTGACATCTACCCCGTGTTTCTGAAGCGTCTCCGCTGTGGATTCGACGAAAGGTGCCGTCGTATCATTTGGAAAACGGGGATAGGTATGCGTTAGCAGACAGATTTTCATAAAGACCTTACCTCACCTTGTAAATCCAGACATGATCAATGCCATTGAGTGTGATAACTGCTTCCAGTTCACCATTCAGCGTCCCTGTTTGTGGAACTCCCCTGATCTGTGAATCTCGGATATAGACAACTTCGTAATCTGGGACCAGTCTTGTTATTCTATCTGCCCGATACACGCGACCTTGAAAGTAGTGATACACGAACTCCGTGGCGAGGGGTGAAACTTGTGCCACGAGTTTACGGGCATCTGGTTTATCGTTGAGATATTTTGCAGCGATATCTAAACCAGAGGCTTCGCCTACCGTAATTATCCTTGTGATGTCTGTCATCTTCCAACTGAGATTATAGTAGGTGCCGTAATAAGGGTGAAGTGCCAACACGGGCACTGTCTGGATGAAAAAGAAAGCGAGACATGCGATGCCCGCAAGTGTCGCTTTGTATTTTGCAGTTTCCTCCGCTCCAAAGCGCGACCGAAGAGCGTTGTATACCCATTTGAGTCCCTCTACAAAACCTATAGCGGACAGTATCTCCAACATTGGAAATGCAGGAAGCAGATACCGACTGAATTTTTTACTTGTTGCCGAAAGGCATACTGTGAAAAGGATAATGCACGCAACGAAAGACAATACCATACGAAAATGGCGAGATGTGTCTTCTGATTGTTTCCGCTGTTTCCAAAGCAAGAGAACACCACAAATTGCCAGTGGTAGCATCAATGGTGTGCTTTTGATAATAAACACAAAGGGATAAAAGAGCCAACCTGGGTCATAAACTACTTTCCCCAAAAAGAAGTGTTCAACTTCGTGCGGAGTTGTGACTGCCCAATTGACTCTATCAAAGATGTACCAGACAGTTTGTGTTGCACTAATGCAGAGTAGTCCTAGCCCAATGCATGCTGCCAGAATAAGCACCATAGAGCAGCGTTTGTTAACCATACTTTTTGACAGCGTGATGGTGAGCCCTAAAAGACACAGCGTCATAATGCCAAAAAGGGGGGTCCAGAAAATCGGCCAGAGAGCGATACTCGTTAGGACAGCGCAGTTAAGGAAACAGAGCACCTCCGCGATATACGTCAAAAACCGATCGGTGTGTTTCCCCTGATTCCGCAGTAAAAAGAGACATAACGGCACCCATGGTAGGAGAATCAGCGCGTAACTCTTGGAAAGTACTGCTAGCCCAAAGGCGATTCCTGAAAGGATGAGATAGTGCTGATTCTGCCGGTTCTGACAGTATAGCAAGAACAGCAACACTGTCAATAGGATAAAAGTGGTGGCGAGTGCATCGGTATGGACGCGGCGTGTCTGTGCTAAAAAAAGCGGTGAAAAGGCAAGAGACGCAAGACCTACAAGTGCCACCCACTGCCCCAAGAGTCGATAGATTAAAAGACATGCAACACCAATACCCATCCAGACGAAGATACCAATGAACCACCGAGCGCGGGCAAGGTTCTCAACATTCAAGCCCGGTTCTGTAAAAAGTGTGCGGAGTCCAGCAACCCACATCGTTGTAACACCCGGGTGATAGGCGATGAGAGTTTCGGAAAATTTACCTTGCGTCACGGCAGACATAAAGTCGGCACTTCGGCCGAGCCACCGGGCTTCATCGCTGGACCAGTGTGCGTCTAAAGAATGAAGACGTGGCACACAGACAACAATAAGAAGGCATATTGCTAAAAAAAATTTTATATGACGTTGCGGTATGTCTTGGAAACGCTTCATATTTAGTGGATAGGTAAGATTTCCTCGCTGTCACCTGCTTCTGCCTCTGGAATCGTTTTCTCTTTTTGTGTGTTGATCCCGCTGGCGTTTTCCTTTCCCTTCCGAGAACCACTTATTTCTATACTGCCATCGGGATGGCCAATTACTATGTGGTCGCCATACACGAGATCATTGATTATATAAGGTATGCTAGGGTATCCCTCTGCTTCATAATGCTTTATTGTAATCTCTAGTGCTTTTAGGGCTTTTGCCTTAGATTCAGAGGGGTACAGATATAAATCGGCCTTAAGGAGTGCTATTAAATCATCAAGGGTTGGGGTTTCAGTGCTTGTTATCTTTTGCAGTAAGGTGTAATAGGTGTGAACCTGTGGGATGTCTCCAAACTGACGTATGAGTGAATTGAGGGTAAAGGGTTCTCCTAGGGATCGATTCATTTCGGATAAGATGCCAAGCTCAGAAAGTTCGTTCAATTCACTCAAATCCATGTAATTGGTGTCTTGGGCAGCGTTCTTAGCAGGCATACCACAACTATAGTAGCAGCAGATAGTTACAACAAGAATGCACAACATCGGTTTGTTTGTTAGACATCTTGTTGGTCTGGGCATTGAGGAAGAAAATTGCAGCGGATTCGAGAAGTTCATATCAATTCTCCTAAAATGTAAGGTAAAGTGGAATTTCTATTTAATCGTTGGGTCGAAATTTTGGGATTTAAGACTGAAATCCTCACTGTATCAATCCGGATTATCGGCTGCTTTTCCTGCATCCTTTTCACCGTTATGCTCTGTTGTCCCTTGCATCGTCGACTGTACTCGTTTTAAAATTGAAAGAGATTGCTTAGTTTTCCTATTCGGGAACAAGTGATTCATGCTCTCGCTATACTCAATAAGTTCGTTAATAGTTAGGGACTCGCCCTGATCATACTTCGCTCCGAGTTCAACAAAGATGTGAACCTGCGGGATGTCTCCAAACCTGTCAACAAGTTGAGCACGTAACTCTTCTTTAGTGATATTTGGCTTATCTGTACCGCGAGCTTTGCGATCTTTCACCGACCCCCACGGATCTATTTGATGTGAGTGTTGATGCAAGTGTGCTTCATCGTCTCGCCAGTCGTAACTATCGTGTCGCTTTTTTTTCTCTGCCGTCGTTGGGGATTCAATTTTTTCGGTTTCAGGACTCAATGGTTCGGGTTGGTTCGTATTGTCGCTTTCAACAAATAAATCGGGTTGTATCTCTTCAGAAGACATCTGTTTTATATCTTCAGTGGCTTCCGTTTTTGGGGCAGAGGGTGCTTGTTGTTCCTTCTCAACAGTAATAGATGTTGATGGAGGTTGCGGCAGACTTTCTATAAAGTCCCGTGTCTCCCATTCGATATAAATAACACCACAGACTATTAACAGAAGAGAAACTATACAAATAAAAGTGAGAACTTTCATTTAAAAACTCCGTTTTGTAGTGAGTTCAGGAGAGAGTCCTCCTGAACTCGAATTTCAGTATGTGTAGACCCTCTGGAAAACATAAGCATGAACCGCATTTGGTTTGCAGATGGTAACTCCGTTTCGCCAGATCTGATACAATTTCAACAACAATAAAAGTTATGTTGTTGCTAACTGTTGTGACAACAAAATTTTCAGAGTTTACTTAAACGCCAGACTTCAGGACAAACTCACCTGTCAAAAAACGGAACTACGATATGAGTCGCTTCAGAGTGAACTAGGAACTAGCTGCTGCTCGAACAACCGCCGTAACAACCCGCATTTGTATAAATATTCTCAGGTCCCGAAAGTGTCAAATGCGTATTGGAGGATGAGTGCTCAAGAGGATCATGGCCATCTCGATTTTTTGTGGTCTGCGATGTCCTTAGCCAAGTATTACAAAGCACATCAATTGATGCAGACGTATCCCAGCACTTCACGACTGTAATATTCAAATAAAGTGTGTACGAATCGGCTGTGGAATCTGGTGGAAAAAGACTCGCAACTAAGAATGCTGCCGCGAGGATAAGCACCATGACTACAACTTTGAAATTCAAACTATTCATTTGTAAATTCTCCTAATTAAGATTCTATATTTAACGCGTTGTGCTGGTTAACCAACTCACACACGTCATTATGACAATAACAGGAGACGTGCCTGAGCATAACACGTTCCGGTGTTATTGTCAAACCAAAAAAGTCGCATCGCGAGAGACCACGTTTGTTAGGGTAGTCTACGATGCAACGCCAAAATCCCGTGATACCTCATGTAAAACACGACTAATATTTTGGGATCTGGCTTACACTTCACTAATAACTTGAGTAAGCAAGTAAGCAAGAACCGTGCCAATTGGTACAAATCGTGATATTTATCCCTGTTATAACTTTGTCCGTCAAGGTGGTACGCGGGATACGGGCTGGACACGGTGTGATAGGATCGCTTAAAGTCGTTTTTTGTCGAGTGTTCCAAAATGGAACACATTTGGAAGCCGTGTAGGTTGCGGAGCTTTTGATAAAGCGGATTTCAGTGTGTTGTGTTCCAATATGGAACAGTGTTCCATATTGGAACAACATTTTTACGGTAGCAGGTTATATTTCTCCAATTTCCGATAAAGTGTGTTTCTACCAATGCCCAACCGTTGTGCCGCATCGGACATATTACCGCCTGTCACTTTGAGGGCGCGGACGATGGCTCTCCGTTCAACTTCGTCGAGTGGAAGAATAGTAGTGGTATCCGCCGAACCTTCTGTAGTGGCTTGTGTACCCTCTTGGGTCAGATACGAAGGGAGGCTTTGCGGTTGCAGTAGGTCTGTTGTCTCGGACAAAACGGCACTTTCAATAGCGTTTTTCAGTTCGCGCACGTTGCCGGGGAAGTCGTGCTGCTTCAACATTTGTAAGGCATCCGTAGAAATGGTACGAATGGTTTTTTCGGCGGCTGTGGCATATCTTTTCAGGAAATGATGTGCCAAGATAGCAATATCTTCGCGCCGTTCCCTCAGTGGGGGAATCCGGATGGTGAACGCCGCAAGTCGATAGTACAAGTCCGAGCGGAAGGCATCCTTTTTGGCAGGATCCGCTAAATCCCGATGCGTGGCTGTCAGCACACGGATGTCAATGGAGATGGTCTTTGTGCCACCGATCCTCTGAAACTCCCGTTCTTCTAATACACGCAGCAATTTCGCTTGCAAAGCTGGTGGCATATCCCCAATTTCATCCAGAAAAAGTGTCCCGGTGTTGGCTTGTTCAAACTTCCCGATCTGTTGCGCGATTGCCCCGGTGAAAGCCCCGCGTTCGTGGCCAAATAGCTCGCTCTCAATCAATTCGGCTGGTATTGCAGCACAATTGATGGCAACGAAAGGGCCTATTTTTCGCGGGCTGTTATCGTGTATTGATCTTGCGACCAATTCTTTGCCGGTTCCGGTTTCGCCTTGAATCAGGACGGTAACAGTTCCTGCTGCCGCCGTTTGAATTTGGGTGAACAGGTGCTGCATTTTTTTGTTTTTGCCGATGATTTCGCCAAAAGAATGGTTCGCCTCAAGTTCGGTTCGTAATGCCATAATCTCCTTAAGAAAAAATTGGTTCGCAGTCGCGCAATTCTGAGGCGTACCCGCCTAAATGCGCCCTGTATTATTGCGCCTCGGACATTTGCCTTGCTATGAATTTCAAAATCTCATAAATGCGAATTTATTTTTCAGATTTGATATTATATACTAAAGTTTGGACAATTTTCAGAAGTTAAGGTTTTGCTACCCAATCGGAAGCAAAATTTTAACAATTAGCTGAACGCTTAAATCTAAACATTCATCCGACACTATCTTATATAGACAATTTTTTTTCCACTTTTCGTGGAAGTCATATTGAGTAAAACATAAGGATGTAGTAAAATAGGGAAAAGATGATGATGATTTATGTCTCATTCTTTCCACTTCAGATACCTATTTACTTTGAGTTTCTAGCTCTTACTCGCTATGAGTTCGTGCATAAAATGAAAAAAATGTCATAAATTATCCAAAAATTACGGAAGAAGTGGCGTTTATCTTGTAGGACTTACGTAAAATTGAGTGCTATAAACATGCCGTCGCTACGCGACTGAAGAGGGTTTTGAAGTCATGAAGGTTTCCGCGTAGAATCCGGTTCGGTTAGGAAACCACGAAGAAACACCCTATCAAAAACCCTACCGGTCCTGGGGAACTGAGACGGTTATTATTTGTAAAATTGACACCTATGGTGCGGTTAGAATGCAGGTCGCAAATGTAAAGCAAAGACAAATTTGGTCTCCGCGTGTGGGAAACCAAATTTGGGTGAGTACACCGCGATGCACTTCGCATCTGGGCGAGTCCGCCGCAAAACCGCACCTACCGGTGAAGTGCGTAAGTCCCGTTAAGATCACAAAGGATAGAATGCCTCTCTATAATTAAAAGACACAGTTTTGTATGGAAAGGGTGCAGGGTCTCTGAGGTATCTAAAAGTGCCTATATCCGGTCTGCGGAGAGAAAAAATTGACAAAAAAGATTGAACGCTTTACAATACATGAAAAATAGAGGTAACTGTCTCCGCGTTATGAATTGAAAGCGGAGGCTCCTCACGGTCCTGAACCGTTCTTGCTCTTTCTGCCACGTTATATCGGGTTGGTGCCTGAAGATGCGGAAGCCATTCACTTGTTGATAGATGCTGCAGAACGCATCGGCAATTGGGTGCCAGAGATCCCGCCGTGGTATGATTGCGATTTTATGATATTTCTTGTTATCTCTTCACATGCCTATTCAAAGTAAGGGCAACACCCGCGAGAACTATTTCCGCTGACAGCATCCAGACCCGACACAGCAGTGCGACGAGCGTTGCTTGCGGTGTTGGCATATAGTTTGCTAATAACAGTCCTAAAAGCCCTTCGCGAATGCCTAATCCCCCGGTGTCAGGAAACTTAAAAATCCGATAATCCATGCAAAAGCAAAGCAAGCGGTGAGAACGCCGGCATTTGTCCACTGGACAGATGCGAAACTTTGGATAAAGAGAAAAAAGGCGAACCCTTGGCATATCCACAGCAGGATGTGTCCTGCAATAACGTCCATCCAAAGTCTTGAATGTTGTCCAAGTAATGTGAGTGTTTTGAGGAACTCCCGCGTGTGGGTGGATACCTTTGGAATCAGAAACAGGGTCCCTATGAGAATACCGATGCAAGCGAGACTCAAAAGCGTGGTATATCCTGATATTTTATCAAGCATGCCTACTGCGGTCCCTCGCATTTTCGGTGAAAAGATCAGTGACACACCAATAAGTCCACCGAGTGCGGTTTCAATGCCGACGTGCAGGGTGAGGCTACTGGCGACTGTGGTTTTGCTCAACTCAAAACGCTTACTTAAAGCGAGCAGTCTCACGACTCCCTATATCCGCCCAGGGAGGTAGCGCGTGATATTGGCAAGATGGAAGAGCGTGAAGGCGACGCGAAGATAAACATGTTTTTCTCTGATACCGCTCAATAGTGTCGCAAATGGGTAAAGGTACGCGCTCCAGTAAAAGAGTATCGCACCGAAAGAGCCAACCAGCCAACCCCAATGTATTTGAAATGTGGCATCTTTGAGTTCGGTGTGCGTCTGTCCAAAGGGTTTAACGAGAAAATAGAGGAGTATCCCGGCGATAAGATATCCGAGAGATTGTCGGAGCGTTTTCATTCGTTTCTCAAAGCGATGAGCAGTTCGCCTAAGAGCCCGATAGCACTTAGGAGGATACCGGTGAGGATGCCAAACCCACCGGCGAGCCAGGGGAATTGGAAAGGCAGGTCTGTTTAAAAAAACTTTAAGACACAACCTGTCAATAGCACAGCGATACCGGCACCCGCAAAGAGGCTGCCAATCCCCGCGAAAAAGTGCATCGGACGTTTTCTGTATTTTGTCAAGAATAGCACCGTGAGTAAGTCAAAAAAGCTCTTGGAGATACGTTTAAATCCGTATTTTGACTTACCAAATCGGCGGGGATGGTGTTTGACTTTGACTTCACCGACAGAAAAACCCGCAGCATGTACGAGTATGGGGATGTACCGATGCAAGTCTCCGTAAAGACGCAGTTCCTTAACGACTTCTGCCCGATATGCCTTGAATCCGCAATTCATGTCGTGAAGTTTGACACCTGTGAACATAGCAACGACACGGTTGAACACAAAAGAGAAGGCGCGTTTTTCGAGTGGGTCTTTACGCGGGTATTTCCAACCGGAGACGAGGTCAACATTCTCTTGTTCAAGCGTCTCTATCAACTTCGGTATCTCTGCGGGGTCGTCTTGGAGGTCTGCGTCCATTGTTATCACGATGTCGCTGGTGGCTTTTTGAAATCCTGCGGTGAATGCCTCCGCCTTACCTCGGTTGCGTCTGAAGTGGATAACATGGACATGTAGTGGTGATTCTGTAGTGAGTTTGTCTAAAACTGTTGCAGTTGCATCGGTACTGCCATCGTTGATAAAAATGATCTCCCCTAACAGTGCCTCTGTTTCAAGAACGGACTGAATCTGCTGGAGCAGTATCGGCACAGAGTCTGCTTCATTATACGCGGGAATCACTATGGAAAGTTGGAAAAGGTTATTTACTTCCATAAAAGGCATCCATTCGTTTCACGGACTCAATCGGCTGAGATATCATTTGTCGGAGGAGAGTTAAACACCCGATAGATCCAGACATAGTCAATGCCATTTAAAGTGACAACATGTTCAAGCTCACGAGGCATCTCACCTTCGTTTTGCGAAGCTGATGATATACGAACGGGATTAGGGGGCATATCCACCGGGACACCTTGAATCTGTTTATCGTATAAATACTCCACGTCGTAATCAGCGTTAGGAGAATTACCAATTCTGGCATCACCTACAAAGTAATGGGCAAAATCTTTACAAAACGATGTGAGTTGAACCTGGAGGCGGTGTGCATCAGGTTTCGCATTGAGATAGTCTGCTGCAATATCTAACCCCGCGCCCGTGATACTACTGGTGTTTTCTGCCACCCACTTCGAGGACAAAAAAGGGTAGTAATAGACACGGTAATTAGGATGGAGACGGAGAATAGGCACGGCTTGTAAAATAAAAAGAACTCCCAGAACAAGATAACCGAGCCGTCTCTTTTTCCAAAGTTGTGCAAATTCAACCGCGCCCATTGCTGTCAAGATACTAACCCCAGGCAGGAAAATGACAAGATACCGAGAGATTTTCTTGGCAACACAACTCAGCCCGATACAATAAAACAGAGCAAAGAGCACAAGGACAATGACTATACGAAATTCCCTTTCTGCCTTCACGCGCTTCTGCCATGTACGATATATGGCAAAACCTATCAACGGGACGGTCAAGAGCCCTGTCCAAACAAACCACATCACAGGAAAATAAAAGGGGCCAGGATTGTAACGGATGTTGCCTAAAAACAGTGTTGGTAGCGGATGTGCCGTTCTCAATGCATCATACATTTTCGCGATAACCTCGTTGACAGCATACTGCGAAAAGATGCCTATTCCAAGCAAGCAGCCGCCTAACAGAATGAGTGTCGTTCGCGAGAACGTAAAAAATATCGGATGTGACAGTTTTTTCCAACTCCATAGCAGTAATGCACTGCTTCCGAAAAACAAAAACGGGAACAGCGGTACACTTCTAAACGCAAGAGTCCATAGATAGGGCCACGCGACAAGTACTGTCAGCGATACCACTGCTATCCACAACAGCACGCTCAGAAAAAGATGTCCCCAAGACATATCGCGTCGTTTAGCATACCAAATCAACAGAATAGGGAGAAAGAGAAGAAAGAGCCCCGCATGGCTTTTCGTCAGACACGCTAATCCGAAACAAATACCCGACAAAGCGAGGTCCCGCCGAGGTTTCCGCGTCTCTTCCTCCAGATAGCACAACCATAATAGTAGTGCTAAAAACAGAAAAAGTGCTGTCAACACATCTGTGTGAGCCCGCCGGCTCTCGGAAAGCAAAAACGGTTCTATCGCCAAAAACAGGGTACCAACCCCGGCAAGCGGTGCCCCGAACAAACGCCACAGGAGCACGCCAGTCAACAAAACAAGAATACCTGTCATAGCAGCTATCGGCAATCGGATACGCGCTAACATATCTGGCGAGAGAAATTGGTCTGAGCGAAACCATCCTTTGAAAACATCTTGCCAATGAGAGGTGTGCCAGATAGCGAGGCTGCCGAGCCAGCATGTTGTAACGCCGGGATGATATGCTACGAAGGTGTCCTCAAATCGCCCGCTTTCCAATGCAAAAAAGAAGGCGCGTGAGCGTTGCATCCACAAATCTTCATCGGCTGCCCAATGCGCCGACAACGAAAATAAGCGTGGCAACAACGTCAACAAAATGAGAAATAAGAGAAAAATTCCTATGGCTAGCTTCTGTTTCAGAGATCTCTGTAGACCTAAAACGTGCATTCCTTCAGGCTCCTATTCATTTTAGAGTTCATCAATAGAGACTTCTACGACTTCTTTTTCATCTGCGATAAAGTAGCGGTACCCTGGAAATTTTTCAGCGAGCCGCCGGTTTTCACTACCTCTATTTTGGGAATAGATGCGTGGACCAGGAAAAGGTATGTTAAATGAATGATGTACTTGATAGGTTCGCTTTCCTTCAACGAAGATTAGCGCGCGTTCCACCTCAGCTTTATCTAAGTACTTCTGGATAGTAATGTCTGTTCCGTAATTGTAAGATTTTGCAGTAGCGGGAACATTGACAAGAAAAGTAAACAGAAAGAGTCCACCAAGCATTAATAAAAGCGTATTTTGCGCATGCTCATAAGATACTTGCTGCCAAGATGCTAAGAAACGCGTACTTAGGACTATCCCCCGGCTTGTTAAGAGAATCAACGCCGGTAACGCTTCGTACACAAATCGTGGTCCGAAATCTAACTGGTTAAAGTAATAAAAAAAGTGCCCCACGAGCAGTACACCTATCCACCCTACCAATAACCACTCCCAAAATCTCTTTTTTCCATACGCAAGGAAGAAACACGCAAAAAAAAGAGAAGGTATCGGCCATTCAAATAGATAATAGTTCAACGCATTCAGATTACCAAGTAGATACTTGAAACCTTGTGCTATTGAGTGAAATCGCTCGTTCCCTGGATCTAGATGAAAACCCGGGTAATGTGCTTTACCATGCAGGGCAATATAACCAAAAAGAAGCGGGTGTCCTGTCGTAGCATAGTTGTAAGCGAGGAATGCTAAACACGCAACAAGAAGCGGGACTGCACCGATAAGGATATACCGAAGCGACAGATCTTTCCACGCGACAATTGCCGCGATTCCTAGAGGTACGCAGATCCAGACGGTTGTGTAGGGACGGCACAGCAGTGCAATGCCTAAAGATGCACCGCAGACGACTGCTGAAAGGAGCGGACGCTTCTTTTTTACCATCAACACAAAACTCAGAAAGGCTAATGTTATGAAAAAGAGAGCTGAACTGTGCGCCATGAATTCAGAAGACATAAATAGAAAAAAACTACTTATACTTGCTAACACAGCAGAAATTTTTGCAATACTGTCTGTATAGAGTTCTCTAGCGAGTAGGTAAATACAAACGATTGTCAGTGCACCCAAGATCGGATTTATAACCCATGGAATGCCGAAAATTACGCCTAAGGCAAGCAGGGCAGGGTACCCCGGCGGATACTGTGAATACCATTTACCTTTCATGAGGATATTCTGCGCTTCAAAAAAATCAGGCTCAGGCGGTAGTGGCGCGTAAAAAGAACCTTGTGCAAACAGGCGCGCTTGAAACATATACGCGCAGCTGTCTATGTACCCCGGGACCCCATCAAAAACACACCAAGAGATAACGCTACACAGCACAACACAATTGACAAATACAGTAAATAGAAACGGACACGGGGAAATATCTCGTATCCAGAGGAAAAACCGAGATAACAGTGTGCGATAGCGTGTGAAACTTACTTTGACCAAGCCCCAGAAACAAAGCGCGATACCAACATTGTAGAGAATCAAACTATACGAAAAACGAAGGAGTTTATCCGGATTGAAACGCTTTGTATTGAAGTGTATATATAAAGGTAGACCGGTAACTAGGAGTAAAACAGCAAAAATAGTGAAGATCATCCAACGCCGCTTGGGAATTGGTGCTATCAAAAGAAGTGTGCAAAGCAGCATTCCAGCAGTTAGATTCGCATTCCAGAAAGAGAAAGAGAACGACAGATAGGGGGACTCACGCAAAACGAAAAGGATTTGCTCATCAAGAATAATGAGATAGTTTTTGAGCCAATACCCGAACCAGAGACAAAAGATTGCCCCGAACAAATACATACCTATGCGACACCATTGAAAGAGGGCAGCGAGCATATCACCACCTATTCCGTATCCTTCGCACACCGGAACCCGTACGTAGCAAGTCGATGGAAAGGTTTATCGTAGTACAGGTAATCCGACTCAAAGTGTCTTCGCAGGGACATCCATCCACCTCCGCGGAGGATGTAATTAGGTCCCGGCTTTGCGCCAGTCGGCTCTGCATCCAACCGAAAATCCCGTCCCTCATAAGCATCCGCACACCACTGCCACACATTTCCAACGAGGTCAAAAATACCGGCAGGACTGACGTTCTTCTCTCGGCTCCCCACAGGGTGTGGAGCGAGGCGTGCGCGATAGTCAATCGCTTCAAAATCAAATTCATTTCCCCAAGGGTAACGTTGTTTTGTATCCCCTTGGCAGGCGAGGGTCCACTCCGCTGCAGTCGGCAGTCGCGCACCCCGCCAATTGGCATAGGCTTCTGCTTCATACCAGCTCACACCTGTAACAGGTAGTGCCTTCCGATTTAAATAGTTCTCATGATATGTCGACGGCACCCAGAATTCGTATTCCTTAAGAAATCTGCGTCCTTCCTTCGACCAATACTTCTTTCTTTTGTATCCCCCATCCTCAATAAATTGATTGTATTGTTCATAAGTAACAAGGTGTTTGTCAAGATAAAACGGTGCGATGGTCACTGTCTTTCCAATGCCGAACGGGTCAACAGTTCCACCGTCAATCTTCACCATTTCGGTTTGCGTCATCTCTTTTACCTCGTTTTGATGTGGCGCCGGTAGATCGCATCCGAGAAGACTATTGATGATCAAAAACAGCACCCATATCGGAAATCTCATGGTTTCACCGCCTTCACCGGAATAGCAATCTCTGGCACATCTGGGTGATCTGTGGCTATCCGAATTGTCTCCTCAACGAGTCCGGATGATGAGTCGTCAACCTTCGGCACGATGAATAGCACAACATCATGCACCGTTCGTGGTTCCATCGTAAGATCCACAGTTACCGTAAAGTTTCCTGCGGATACCTTTTTCAAGGTAAAAGGTAAACTACCATCCGTCTTGATTTGAACCTTCTTCTGTAGGCTTTTGCTGGACTCGTCCAGAACACCCAGGAACAGGTTCTGTGGTAACACAACAATCCCACCTAACACGCGCCCTTGGAATTGAATAGACATTTCCAATTCCTTTGAATCGGTTCCAGGAAGTACTTCTTGTGTTTGTGCGGAAAGTGTTAGCAACTCATTATATAAACCCACATCGTTCAGAGATAAAACCGCCTCAAATTCCAGACTTTTGCCAGCGGGAATGCTCTTTTTGGGCAGGGTGACAACGATACTTCTGTTGCTCACCGTGCGTTGGGTAATCTCAAAGACGTTCTTTGTATTATTCGTGAGCTTTATCATTTTCGTGATACGTTTTCCTTTTTCAAGTTGTCCTAGATCGAATTTCTTTACGTAGGCAATCGCGGGCAGAATAACCCCGGATACTTGTAAATTCACGATCGGTGTGACAGGATCGTTGGTGTGTAGGAAGACATTCTGGCGAAACCGACCAACATCTCGGTCAACTTTGACATGAATCGCTCCATTGCCATCGGGTTGTATCTCATCCGCAGAGATGTTCGTGGCAACACACCCGCAGTCGGCATCTAATCTTTGGACGTACAATGGAGCGTTACCTTCGTTAGTAAAGGTGAAAGTGGTGGTTACTTCTGAACCAACGATGATGGGATTTGGGAATTGATACTCTCGGTTTGAGAACACAATCTTGGGAGTACGGTTCAATAAACACCCTTGCATCAGTGGAAAGATGTTAGTAAAAAGGGCTAAAATGACGAAAGAGGTTGTGTATTGACTCATCGTTGACTTCTCCTTTTGTGTTAGTGTACACAGTTTGTAATTCATTCAACAAGACCAGCCCTTTCAGCAAGATGTTGTACCGCGCGTTTTTTGTCAATACCTTCTATTTTCGCAACAAGATCAATGAAATCATAACGATGTGTGACGTTACCACCCGCACCTCCATTACAATTAGTGCATCCCCAAGATTTCGGTCTCCGCGTTCTACGATCAACGGTGGTTAGAAAACCCACTGTGGAGCAGAAAGGGCAGACTCCTTTTCCATGCGGTTTGATGTGTATATCATATGCGTCCAGGATATCTTCCAATTCGTAAGTTTCTCTCACAAGTATAACAAGTTGCGCGTATGAGAGTTTTATATCGGTGTTCGTTTCTTCTGGCTCATTCCCTTCTTCCAATTCATTTGATTCTGCGTATGCTTCATCGAAGAGTTCAGTGCCATTTTCCGCTTTCAATCTTGTGAACCACTTCCAGAATTCTGCCTCCTCTTCGGGAGTTAATGTATAATCCTCTAACAACACTTCATCTGTCTGCCCATTATTAGGGTGTTCTAAAGAAAGTTCCGTTTCGGAAACAGTGTTGGCTGCTGGCGTTTCCGAAGGTTCTGATTGATAGAGGGTGGTTTTATAGATTTTTACCACTTTCGGTTCACTACGGGGATGTAAAGCCAGCCAAAGCCCCCCAAGCAAAACGCAACAAAAAAACAAGCCAATAAGTATTCGCAAAAATTGATTCAATTTGTTGCCTCCTGCTGATTTTTTTCAGATTTTGCCTTTTGGGTATTTCCGCGAATATGCTTACGCCTGCCGTCATCGTCAGCGAGATCTGCCTCGTCTCCATCAAAGAAATTTTCAGAAACCCCTAGGTTGAAGTCTGCCTCTTTTATTGTGTATACACTATGCCGCCGCATAAACCCATCGGAATCGCGAAACTCTTTTGTTTCCCGCACCATTGGAAAGGCGAGGTTCAAGGTTTTAATCGTTTCAAAGTCACGGTAATCCGTAGTTGTGCGCAACCAATACCCTTCTGCATCCGCTTGTGGAGACTCACTTTGATAATAGTATTCCTGTCGGAAAACTTCCGGTAACCCCTTTTTAATACGCACATAAATCTTGGCCCTAACTTTTTCTAACGGAAAGTGAGTAATGACGGTAACTGGCACACCATCAGATTCCACCAGGTCCACCTGGACTTGCGTTGCATCAATGAAGTGGGTTGGAGGCACCATAATTGCGGCATTCACTGTTCTATACGTGAGACTCCGGTGTGATTCTTTTATGTCTGCGTTACTCACACTCCCAACAAAGGCGGAAAACTCAAATAGAGGCGGGAGACGAACCTGAAGGTGTTGATTGACATTGAGTAAATAAATGTATTGTCCACCTCGACCAAAGAACCGTTTTAGTTCAAGGGATGGTAAATTTTCGCGGGTCGAAATCAGTTCTAGCCAAACGTCAAACTTGCGCTCATGCTCCGTGGAATCATGACGGACGCGAAAGACAGTATTGGCTTCAAAGAAAATGAAAAACTCAGATGAATCCCGAAACCCACCATATCTTTTTTCCGCTTCAATAAGCCTCAAAACCTTCTTCCGGAATGCCTCCGGATCTCGTTTCTCATGGGCTGAACGAAGGTATGCTTCCTGAGATGCTAGCGTTGTACGTTGCACTAATCCAACCTCATCTGGTGGCGTTGGATAATTTTCATAATAGAGGAATTTAAACTCTCCATCTTGGATAAGGGATCTTGAAAAGTTTAGCAAGGGAATGAGGGTTTCAGCTTTCATTTGACTACCTCCTATTCCTATGCTTAATTGCCAAAAGAACATAGGAAAAAACAATTTACAGATTCGGTTCATTTCTAAATTCCTTTTCGTTTTTCACGGGAAACCTTAGAAATCATCTCATAATATGGCAGGTCCCCACAAGATGCGCTTATTGGTTGTTTGTGAAATAGATTCTAGGACTTTGCTGACAAAACACACAGATTCGTGTACGTAGAGCAACGTACACGAACCGTGCGTTTAGATAAGGTGTATAAGTAATTCTAAAATCTACATAGCATAAAAGTGGCAACTTAGGTTACCCTTGGTAGCTTATTTTAACCCTGAGTAACTGTAATAACTATTACCAATCTTAACTGTAAAGTTCAATTTAGCGAGACATTCCACCTTACTTGAAGCAATATACGGTGATTTAGAATCAGGCATCCCGGGTACTTGATTTCTCTTTGCAATCGTTGAAGTCATCTTCCTTATCACCAGTCCCTGTGGTACATGCACCGTTTTCCCATACACACTTTGCATTACCGTGATCAAGCTTAATTAGTGTCTTTTTGCACTTGTACCCCGGGTAACCGTAATAGCAGTCTCGTGTCTCGTCTTCTATCGTAATTGTATAACTTGTGTTGCTGCATGCCGTTTCACTTGAAATGTCACATGGGGGATCAGGGTTAAAATCCTCGTCAACCACTCCTCTACAAATTGAGCGTGCGTCCCACCCGTCTGCGGTAGTTAACGTGAACATGACGACAATTGCTGTTAGCACAAGTGAAATTGTGAGAGGTTTAAACATCTTAGAATACATGAAAATTCTCCTTATTTTGAAAAAAATTATAAACATTCTGACGCGTTACCTAATGGAAGCGTCCTCGTTAACACACCCAAGTTAAGAGACTTAGGCGTTTTGGCTCGCGACAATATTCGCCATCGTAACAGGCAAACACGCTTCGCCTCACATTCACCGAGTATCGCTTTAGGCGACTTTCGGTGTCAATATTTTTTGAGCAGTGCCTAAGCGACAACGCTCAGCATTAACCATGTGCCGAGTCCGAAAAGCAGGAAACCAATTCCCACTTTCACAACGACGAGGTGTTTTTGTAAAATACCACCCAACTGTATACTGGTGGTGCCCCAATAGACACATCCGAATACCACAAGCAGTGGCACAATAAACATCAAATTATATAGGAGCAAATAGGCAATTGCGTGTGCCCGCATGTCCTCAACGCCTGCAACGAACGTCAGCGTCGGTAGGTAGACCTGTCCGGTACACACCAACTCTAATGCCGAGATAACAAATCCGATGACCAAAGCACCCGCGATAACGCCGGAAGTGCGCGTCCGTTCTCGGATTACTTTGTGAATCCTTAGTTTCAAGGCACGGGGTAGCTGCAACAGAATGTCTTTCGTTTTTCCCTGTTTTGCCTTTACTGCATCGTAGAGACTCAACCCGGCGAGGGTAAAAGTAGTAGCAGCGGCGATCAGATAGACACATTTGGCAACCCCGGAAAACTGGTTGAGATAATTCATGAACGACAACGTGCCGAGTCCGACCAAGAGATACGTCACAAACACAGCCAAAGCGAATGCGCCACCAGCGATTAGCATCTCTTTCCTACCGCGTCCGACGAGGTTCATGTAGGAGATGAAGAAGACGATGGTGGCAAACGCACAGGGGTTGATGCCATCCAGTAACCCCGCGCCGGCGACTGCCAAGGTGCCGAACCCGTGAAAGCGGTTGATAATCTCAGATTCAGCGGTCTCCAATTGTCTTTCTGCTTCCTTTAATCGTGAGGGGGCACCGGTGTCAAGGTATTTTTCAATAACCGTCTCAAACTGTTGTGTATCCAATTCGCCTATCAATGCGGTATCGCCAATAAAAATAGCAGGTGTTGTCAGCCGTTTCGCTTCGGGCACTTCGTAAAGGCTTCCCATCGCTTCCAAAAGTGTCTGCTCCGTTTTGGCATCGCGTTGGTCAACCACGATGTTCGGATACCGTTCTTTTAACCCTTTGAGTATTTTCACGGCACGGGCACATTTTTGGCATCCATGCTTGTGAAAATAGACAATATGAATGGCGTTGGTAGATACTTCTGGCGTGTCGGTCTGAAACGGGGTCTCTGTGATTGTCAACGTCCGGTATGCGTCCAAGAGCCGCGAAATGCTCACATCAGGTGTTATCTGTTCAGAGACCCCATGGTGCCGGTTGGTGAAGGCTTGCACCTGCAATTTCTTGTCAAGTTTCACCTCTAAAACGCCGATGGCGTTACCCTGTGTTGCGTTTGTCACGATCACCGTTTGCTGACCGCAACGGGAGTCTTCACACCCCAAAATTGCCTGCTGTTCATTCGCCACAATCAGAATGTCTATCCAGGGGACCGCTTCGGCTAAGGTCTGTGCTTCTGCTTGTGTCGCATGAAATACAACAACTACAGTATCACTTTTGCTGACAAGTTCCGTTTTCAGTTTGGCTAAAGCGTTTTGTGGTGGTATCAATACAACTGTCGGAAGTTCAGGTGCGTAGTTTTCAGATACTAAACCGACGACTGCCACATTCGTTGAAGCAACGGAACGAATCACATAGCGAGTCTCCATGCCGACAGCAACATTGGCGCAAACAACTCCGATTTCTGGATAATCCGCGTGAAATGCTGCGAGTGTTTCCAATGGAAGGGACAATTCATTAGGTCCGAGGCATAGAACATCTACCTTCATCGCATCGAGTGCAGAGAGCCCAATCTGGTAAATCCATTCAGCATTTGCACCCGCCGGATCAATAAGATTCCCCGTATGCAGATTCAACGCTGTCCCATGTTTTCTGCGGAGGTCATCAATAAGCGTCTGCCTATGTGCCAAGCCACCGATCTGCTCTGTACCGCAGCCGTGTAAACCGAGTTGGCCGTATTCCTCACCCGAATAGAGAATTGTGAATGGATTGGCAGCGTCAACGGCAAACGTGAACAGTGAAAAAATAAAAACGAGTGAGTAGATTAGCAGATGAGCAAGAGAAAACTTTTCAGAATCGCTTCTGGGAAGTGATGAGGAGCAAGTAGCCTTGACAACACGAGACAGCAACACACTAAGCCAGCGGTGCAGATTATCAGCAGCCACGGCAATATCCGTGACACGACTTGATACTTTGTGGTTTGACACGTTCAAAGTGCGTTGTCTCATTGCCTTCATAATTCAGTGCTCCATATATCATTGTATTAGGTTCAATACAGGATTCGACTTACACTTCACTATTAAGCAAGAATAGGCAAGAACCGTGCCAATCGGTGAAAACGTTCTTATCATTGCCCGGTTATACTTTGTCTGTCAAGGCTGTACGCGAGATACGGGCGGTACGCGGTATGATCGGGTTGCTTAAAGTCGTTTTTTGTCGAGTGTTCCAAAATGGAACACATTTGGAAGCCGTGTAGGTTTCGGAGCTTTTGATAAAGCGGATTTCAGTGTGTTGTGTTCCATATTGGAACACTGTTCCATATTGGAACAACATTTTTACGGTAGCAGGTTATATTTCTCCAATTTCCGATAAAGTGTGTTTCTACCGATGCCCAACCGTTGTGCCGCATCGGACATATTACCGCCTGTCACTTTGAGGGCGCGGACGATGGCTCTCCGTTCAACTTCGTCGAGTGGAAGAATAGTAGTGGTATCCGCCGAACCTTCTGTAGTGGCTTGTGTACCCTCTTGGGTCAGATACGAAGGGAGGCTTTGCGGTTGCAGTAGGTCTGTTGTCTCGGACAAAACGGCACTTTCAATAGCGTTTTTCAGTTCGCGCACGTTGCCGGGGAAGTCGTGCTGCTTCAACATTTGTAAGGCATCCGTAGAAATGGTACGAATGGTTTTTTCGGCGGCTGTGGCATATCTTTTCAGGAAATGATGTGCCAAGATAGCAATATCTTCGCGCCGTTCCCTCAGTGGGGGAATCCGGATGGTGAACGCCGCAAGTCGATAGTACAAGTCCGAGCGGAAGGCATCCTTTTTGGCAGGATCCGCTAAATCCCGATGCGTGGCTGTCAGCACACGGATGTCAATGGAGATGGTCTTTGTGCCACCGATCCTCTGAAACTCCCGTTCTTCTAATACACGCAGCAATTTCGCTTGCAAAGCTGGTGGCATATCCCCAATTTCATCCAGAAAAAGTGTCCCGGTGTTGGCTTGTTCAAACTTCCCGATCTGTTGCGCGATTGCCCCGGTGAAAGCCCCGCGTTCGTGGCCAAATAGCTCGCTCTCAATCAATTCGGCTGGTATTGCAGCACAATTGATGGCAACGAAAGGGCCTATTTTTCGCGGGCTGTTATCGTGTATTGATCTTGCGATCAATTCTTTGCCGGTCCCGGTTTCGCCTTGAATTAGGACGCTAATATCCGCTGCTGCCACCGTTTGAATCTGGGTGAATAGGTGCTGCATTTTCTTGTTTTTGCCGATGATTTCGCCAAAAGAATGGTTCGCCTCAAGTTCGGTTCGTAATGCCATAATCTCCTTAAGAAAAAATTGGTTCGCAGTCGCGCAATTCTGAGGCGTACCCGCCTAAATGCGCCCTGTATTATTGCGCCTCGGACATTTGCCTTGCTATGAATTTCAAAATCTCATAAATGCGAATTTATCAGATTTGATACTATAATATATAGAGCAATTTTTTAAGCCCTTTGCGTGCAAAAATGAAAAAAATGTCATAAATTATCCAAAAATTACGGAAGAAGTGGCGTTTATTTTATAGGATTTACGTAAAATTGAGTTGAGACACCTCTCTTTAGACAGCACAAATGCTTATCGCCACGCGCGCGGGGCGGTTCGATGAAGATTAAGTATTTATCGGTATTTTCTTGGCAGTATCCGGTGCGGTTGGGAATGCAGGTCGCAAATGTAAAGCAAAGACAAATTTGGTCTCCGCGTGTGGGCAAAATTTGGGTGTGTACACCGCAAAACCGCACCTACCGGCTTATGGCCCTTGTTGGGAGGGTTTGCAACCCCGATTTATGATGCTGATAGGGATCCTTTGAATTCCAAGCACTGTGTCTCGCACGCGTGAAAAAGTTATCATCGCAGGAGGATGAGGTGGATAGGAAGGAGTTGGGGGAATTCGCGAAGGCACGGCGTGTATGCGCGGTTTATGTTGCAACCCACCGTGCCTGTTGGACAGTAAAGTTCGTTGTTCTTTCACCAGCTTCCCGTTTCTGCAGTGCCACGCCGGGTGACACTTGCTTGAAAGGTGAACTTGGTGTTACGGGAATGGAATTTTAGCTTCGGACTGTACAAACCCACTGGTATCTATTTTAGCGTTTGCCGAACAAGCAGATAGGTCAGGACTGCCCATCCATTGGACAGCACAAATGCTTATCGCCTCTATGTTGGATTAAGAACTCATCACGGATTTCAGGTCCCAGAGGAGGATGGTGCCGTCAAAACTGCCACTCGCTAAGAGGGTGCCGTCGGGTGAAAACGCGAGATCTTGGACATCGGTCGGGTGCCCCCAGAAGGTGGCGATGTTTTCGCCGGTGGCAACTTCCCACAAGCGAATAGGCACCTTTTCTGTTTCCACGCCCCTATGCCACCACGCGCCAGAAGCAAGATATTGCCCACAAGGTGAAAACGCCAAGGCACGCGGGTAACAACTGGGGTGTGTATGAGGAAGAGTCAAGAGCGTTCGACAACTATTGATATCCCACAATCGGATTTGGTTTAGCATGCCACAAGCGATCTTATGACCGCAAGGTGAAAACGCGACAGTATAGACAGGGTTGACACGGAACTCCGGAATTTCTTTCCCCGTATCGATGTCCCATAGATTTGCCATCGTGCCAGAAGAACTCGGAACACTTACAAGGTGTTTACCGTCCTGGCTGAATATAAGGCGGCTGATCTTATCATCATCCCAATTCCCTTCTAACGGGAGAGAGTGTGTGAACATACAGTGTACGTCACCACTTCTCATATCCCATACATACAGATGCCCTTTGCTATCCGCGCACGCGATGAGATGTCGTAGCGGGGCGTGTGCAGCGGCAGTCACCACTGCCTCTGGGTCCGGAAGTGTAAATGTCATAGATGTCGTGTTTTCGTCGGTTTCCCCAATTTTATCGGTTTCCCCAATTTTAACGGTTATTTTAACACTGTTTTCATCATACGCAAACGCTGTCGAGTGAATTTTCTCTGAAGTGGACACAGAAACGGCGTGTGCGTCATCGGATATTTTGAAAAAAGTTGGCGGTTGCATGGGGTTGGCAATATCCCATAATAGCGTGCTTCCATACCATACAAACCCGGCTGCCACCTTTTTGCCATCTTGTGAGAACGCTACGGAATCAGGAAAACTGACATGTAAATGCGGCACCTTGCGGGGTTTGGTATCTCCGGGTGACCAGACTGCCCATTCCTTGGTACCAGCAACGACAAAATGCGAACTGCTTGAAAAAAGTGCTTCTTTAATCTCCCATTCCTTTTCAACGTACGTGTAGCGTTTTTCATGACGTTCCACATCCCACACGACGACAGTGTTTTTTTCCAGAGCATTTTCCAGAGTATGAAGAACGCCTTCCTGTGAATAGCAGACGCTCATGCGAGCGGTGCCATCATAGTTCTGATAGACTCCCTCCTGTTCCCAAGTCTTCACATTCCATACTTGCACTGTGCCTTTATAGCCGCCAATCGCCAGATTTTGTCCACAAGGTGAAAAACAGAGGCTGCGCACAAAGCTCGGTTGTTCGGTAAGACAGGCGATGCGCTCACCAGATACGACATCCCACACCAAAACAACATCGGGGCCATCCGTTGTCCGGGCGGGAGCCGTACACGCCAGCAGGCGACTGTCTGGCGAAAAAGCAACGGGTCGAGGGAGGGAGGGGTAAGAACTGCGGGTTTCTCTTTGCGGGTCATGGAATGTAGCCAGCGGCGTGCCGGTTCTGGGGTCCCAGGTGTAGACAATCTCACAACGGCTACCCGTTGCGGCCAGGTGCTGGTTATCCGGTGAAAAGGCAAGAGACCGAATTGCAGTCGTCCTAGGGACTGGCTCTTTTAACCCTGGCCGCACAATTTTTGTAATGCAAGTGCTCCGCTGGAGATCCCACACTTTGATAACACCGTCCCAGCTGCCGGTCGCAGCCAATCGCCCATCAAGAGAAATAGTAATGGCACCCAGCATCCCTCGTTCTGTTTCCCATAGAGCAACAGGTTGCATTGTCGCGAGTTCATACCACCATAACCCAATTTTGGTTGCGGCTGCGAGGTATGTACCATCCGGAGATACTGCCATCGCCATCACAGCTCCATGCCCGAACCGAGAAATCGCACCCTCCGGTAAAACCCAGCTCATGGGATGACCTTTGTCAGCGACAATGAGTGTGGTCCCTGTTTTCTCTGACATTTCTTATGTTCCTCCTAAAAACTATCCGTTCTAATACCATTTCTGAATAACGACTTTCATTCTTCATTACAAATCGTATAAGCATGCGTCCAACACTATCTTAATATAAACCAGTTTTTTAAGCCCTTTGCGTGCAAAAAACGCAGTGTGCTATCATATACACATTCGTGGATGCACTTTGCACGAGGTTTTGGGGAAAAGGAGAAAAAATTGACAAAAAAGCGTGAACGCTTTACAATACATGAAAAAATAGAGGTAGGATATAGAATGAAAATTGCAATATGCAACGAGATGTTTGAAGATTGGAAGATCGAAGATGTTTTTACTTATGCTGCAGAACTTGGTTACGAAGCAGTTGAGATTGCGCCGTTCACCTTGGCAGATTCGGTCTTAGACATCAGTCAGACTGAACGAGCGCGTATCCGTAAAGCGGCGGAAGCTGCGAAGATAGAGATTGCGGGGCTGCACTGGCTGCTCGTCTCGCCGCCGGGGTTGTACGTTAATCATCCAGATGCCGAGATTCGTGAGGAGACACGGGACTATTTTCTGGCATTGGTAAACCTATGCGCGGATTTGGGTGGCGAGGTGATGGTCATCGGTTCGCCCCAACAACGGAATGTGATGGAGCCGCTGAGTTTTGACGAGGCGTGGGAATACGCACGGGCAACTTTCTCAGAGAGTGCAGCACTGGCAGGCGAAAGAGATGTAATGCTGTGTATGGAACCGTTGTCGAGTGATCAGACGAACTTTATTACGCACCCTGATAAAGCCGTTGAGATGGTGAAAGCCGTCAATCACCCGAATTTTCAGATGATTCTGGATGTGTGTAGCACCGCGAAAGAAGGGATCGATATGCCGACGCAGATCCGTAAACACGCGCAGCATGTCGCACATTTTCACTCCAATGACGATAACGGCTACCTTCCGGGTTCTGGCGGTGTAGACTATCCACCGATTATCGAGGCATTGAAAGAGATTGATTATAAGGGGTATGTCTCAACAGAGGTCTTCGACTTCAAACCGGATCCGAAGACGATTGCGAAACAGAGCATCGAATTTGTGAAGTCGCTGCTGTAGGAGAAATTGATGAACAGTACTATCCATGAGTGCTATACCGGATACACGACCCTTAGAAATGAGATGGGACGGTGGTTAAAACAGAGCATGCTGCTGGATCCGCCGGGTCCGAACGATGGTGGCGAAGATGAAGCGAACTATGCACTCGCGTGGTTTCCGCATTATCTCATCACCGGCGATGCGACTGTCCTGGAGCATTTTGATATGCTGAAGGCAGCACTGTTAGGTTGGGTGAAACGCGATTGTCTTCATGGCTACGAACCGAAGGCAGAGGCACACCACGGACCGGAACCGTTTCTGCTTTTCCTGCCACGTTATATCGGACTAATGCCTGAAGACGCGGAAGCCGTCAACTTGTTGACAGATGCCGCAGAACATATCGGGAATTGGGTGCCAGAGATTCCATCGTGGTATGATTACGATCAGGATACGTTTATTGGATACAACATCGGTAGCCGAGACGTGACGAACGATGAAAAGAACGCATACGAAATGGCGGAACATTTCCGATTTATTCATATTGCGATTGCGGCGTACCGTGTGACGGGTGAAGAAAGGTATCAGACGTGGGCGTTGCGCTATGGAAGAAAGCGTGCGGAACGGCTTATTGCGGCACCTGACCCGATGCCGTTGATCTGGACGCTTGAGGGTGAGGGACTTGATGAAGCCGCGGTCAACGCGAAGCATTTACAGCGGCTCGTGGCAAGTACGCATCACATTCCGGGGGACCCACTTGCTGGTATTGAAGTCTTGTTGGCTTCGGGTGCTATCTATGCGTTGGGCGACCTTTATCTGCTATCTGGAGACGAGATATTTAAAACGGCGGCAAAGCGGATTGTAGAGCCGCTCGTGACATCGTTGAGCGATCCTTACAACGATCCGGCAGCGGCTGCGTTGAGTTACTACCGTTGGATATTTGAAGACACCGACTTTGATGGGGCGATCCGTGCCGAGTTAGAGGGTTTGCCTGATGAATCTCCAGAATTGCTGGCGTTAATTTTCCCGCAAGAGACACGTCGTCGAGAACCCGGTGTCGGGAAACGATCAGATATGGCATATTGGGGGGAATGGTCAGACGATGGCTCTGTGAGACCGATTCAGGAGCCGTCAACGGCTACGTTGACGCTTGCGTATCAGGTAACAGGCGAGCTTGTCTATGCGATGCGTGCGCTGCGAAGTGCCGCGACGCGTCTGAATATTGCGCGGCGCGTGTTGCGCGGTGGTAGGGAACACGCGGATATGGGAGGGGCGGTCTGTTCAGTCGCAGCAGGACACGGACGGAACTGGGGGCAAGGTGCAGTCACGGCATGCTATGGTCCACTGCTTCTCGGTACGCGTGAGGTTCAGAGCGAGGTCACACAACTTCTGGAGGTTCAACAAAGTAACGGACGAAATCATCCGCCGACGCTGCTCTCTTTGGTACGTCCTATCTTAGGAAACCGAGAAGGAAACGCAGAAGTAGTTTTCTACAATGGTGGGGACGCGTCGCTTACCTTTTCGTGGCGATTGCAAGCCGATGGAGAAGCCACATGGCAGACGACAACACTTGACGCAGGCGAAATGAAACAGAATTTAATCTAAGCTTGTGGCGTTTCGCGTTCCATCTTTTTTCAGGGTTGCCCACATCGTTGTTAATAACGAGGCTTGAGGTTGAACAGGCAAGAGTTGTGGATCAAACCAATCTGCGTCAAAATTGACTGCTCCGTGCGTGAGTTTTATAGATTCACGATTATCGAGATTTAACTTGAAGAGTTGGCCATTCCTTCTATAAATGAACTCGTCTCCATGCGGGGACCACAAGGGATCAATAGCACTCGAAATAAAGAGTTTCAACCTTTTACCATTGCTATTCACAACATAGATGCCTTTTAGACTCCAGTAAAATGCTATACGGGTACCATCTGGAGACCATGCTGGTGGTCCCCAGAGCGTTCTCGGTACTTGATTCGGAACCAGTACTCTCTCTTTGCGCGTTTGGAGGTTGATAGCTTTCAAGAGACGTCTTGCGGGTTCGGGTGCTGAGACAAAAGCTATCTCTGAACCATCAGGTGACCAAGTGGGACAACCACCGAGAAAGCCTGATGAAACTATACGTTCCACCTGCTCACCATCTATTGTGGTGATATAGATGCTCCAATCGTCAACATTCAAGTAAGCAATTCGTTGCCCATCTGGAGACCACGTAGGGCACCATCTATGTGCAGAACTTTGAAACACCCTTCGCACATTTGTGCCATCCGCATCCATGAGATAAATGTCCCGAATTCCATCTCGGTCTGAGTTAAAAGCAATATGTTCGCCCGTTGGAGACCAAGCAGGACCAAAATCTTCTGCAGCGTGCCAAGTTAAGTTCACCTGTTGACGCCCATCCGGATTCATTATATAGATTTCTGCATTGCCGTCACGTTTAGAACCGAATGCTATCTTCGCCGCTTTCGGAGCTTCGGCAAAAACGGGGCAGACCTGTGCATCACCCAATATTAACGTCAAAACACATAAAAGAAAGCAAAATTGGAATTTCATCAAAATCCTCCGGAACAACCGCAGTGAACATGAAAACCTATCTTTACATCTTAACTTCCAAAATTCTGAGCAACAAGTACTAAATCGAGAATATTAACGATCCCGTCGTCATTTACGTCAGCCTCTGGATTTGCCTCTCCAAGGTGAGAAGCGACGAAGGTGAGGTCCAAGATATTGACGACACCATCTTCATTCACGTCATAAGGATTCGTGGGTGTAACCAGATTGAAGCTGATTAGTTCAAAGATGATATCCTGACCTGTCTCAAATTTAACAGGTCCGAGATCGGGTGCGAGCCACTGATAAGAAGTAGAAATACTTAATCCGGACGCAGTGATGGTTTTTGTGTCTATCCGAATTTTCAGACAGTTCTCAAACGTGCCAGCTGGTGTAACCACTTTTTCTTTCGCAATAACTTCATTAATACTGGAGACTGTAACGGTACCCACCAGATATACCTCTGCCTCTCCGAGCGTTTCCCATATTTCTCCAACTTGAAGTGTTGGCGGAAAAAAGATGGCAGGCGGTGAGAATTCTACACGCGATATACCGAATATATCACCAAGTTCTGCGACAACTTTATGGAGTTTCATCCCTTTCTCCTCGACTTCAATCAGGAAAGTGTTTGTATTAACCGAGCTTGTCCCTAACACCTCTGTTATAATTTTAAGGGTGCGAAACTGTTCGCCACTGAGTTCTTCTTCGGGTGTCTCAAGCGTGTAAGTGATAAGTTCAGCACCATCTGTGCTTTGCAAGACCCAAGTATTCCCAATATCTGTGGGATAATAATTCTGGGCAGATGCTGCGTTAGCGAGCACACAGAGTATCACCGTGAGCCATACGGTATTCCTAATCACTGGACTCTCCTTTTCTTGCGTGAGGCGCGGTCGCAACGTACGCCTGCGGTGTGCTAAAAAAACGCCTTGATAGTGACATCAAGGCGTTTAATGGAATCGTGTTGAGATGCGTGTCTCCTACTTGAGGATAACCATCCGTCGGGTTGCAGCAAAATCTGCGGTCTGGAGCGTATAGAAGTAGATACCACTTGAAACAGGCTCACCAACCGAGTTTTTACCATCCCAATACGCTGCAGTCGATGGTGTCATGTACGCACCTGTCGACTTCAGCCCCAAATCCAGCGTACGAATTAGGTGTCCCGCAACATTGTGAATATGGATTGATACTTCAGCCGATTTGCTCAACTGATAGGGAATCCACGTTTCAGGGTTAAAGGGATTCGGGAAGTTCTGCGCCAAAACGGTATCCTTCGGTCGCACGTCGCCGACAGTCAGTTGTAGACTGAGGAACGCGTTGCGGATGTCATTGGTTGAAACGGTGCGCTGGAAGGGGCCGGAGACGATATTTCCGCGTTCATCGTAGAGTGCGATTTCGAGTTTATCACCGGTTTCAACAACGCTCTTGCGGTTGAGGTCAGCCCAGACAGCGGATGAACGTTTCACATCGCTTGTGATAGTCTCCGTCGCGATGATACCGGTGCGGAGGTTTTCAGCGACGAGTATGTACCCTGTGCCAGTCTCCATGTCGCGAATGTCACTGGTGACAACAAACGCCCACGTGTTTTTATGGGTGGAAAGTGTAGGTGCAGCAGGTGCGTCATCAGCGGCTTCAGGTTGGTTATCCCACGCTGTCCCGGTGAACGTCACCATACCGCCCGTTGGTGCATTGACGATATAACCTTTGCCGCCCTCAATGCTAAATCCAGTGCCTTCATCAGCCGTGGTGTAAGCAATAAAACGCTGGGTTGCCGTATCCAATCGAATAACAAGAGTTGCCTCTAACATTGCTGCCAATGATTTTGCGGTATAAGGCTCTTTCGGCATCAATGGCATAGAAATCATATTCAAACCGGGTTCAAGTGTGAGATCAAAACCGTATTCTTTTGGCATCATCGGTTCTTCAACCATTGGTTCTGCCGGCACTTCACCCTCGGTTCCCTCTTCAGCAGTTTCCTGAGTGGTTTCCTCAGTAGTTTCCTCAGTTACTTCTTCAGTGGTTTCCTCGGTTACCTCTTCGGTAGTTTCTTCAGTCGGTTGCATATCCTCAGCGGTTGGTTCAACTAAGTCGTAGCTCTGCAATTCATACGTAACATCTTGTAGCACATTCTGAAATTTGATAGGTCCTACATCAGGTGCCAACCATTGGCGAAAATGATAAGGCACCACTATGGCAGCCGTATTGACGTTACGTTTAATGTCCAACTTAACGCAGTTTTGAAATATTCCGCCTGGTGTTTCTACGTCCTCAATTGCGACAACTTCTATGGTGCTGGTGCTGGTTACCGGCCCGACCAGATCCAGCTCTGTCTCTGTCACAACTTCCCACTGATGCCCCACTGGCAACGCGGTTGGGAAAAAAATCGCCGGTGGATCAAAAGTCGCCTCTGCGATGCCAAACGCGCCTTCGTCTGTGATCGTTTGATGGAGTAGAATCCCTTCGTCACTCAGCGTGACAAAATATCTGTCATGGTCAAATGGATCACCGGTGGGATCGCTTGTAAGACCGGAAATGATGTTCAGAATCTTAAGTTCTTGCCCGTCGAGAACCTCGGGCCCTGTAATAGAATAGGTGAGACTCTCAGCCCCATCGGTACTCTCCAGAGCCCAGGTATTCCCGACTTCAAGGGGATAATAATTTTGGGCTGTCGCTGTAAGTGCGAAACCACAGATAATGCTCAATACCAAGAATGGCTTCAGCCATAACCTAAGTTTGGTAACTTTCATAATTTAGAACTCCTTTTTTAAAAAATATAAATTATCCAAGCGAAATTTTCGCTGGCATCAATGTAAGCACGAGTGTCGGATTGTGGGTATCAGAAGGTGTATAGTGTCCTTCTCGCGGTATATCTTCCTGTTCCGAGGCATATCGATATCCAAACCACATTCCGATCGCCATCACCAGAATAGCAACGATAATTACAGCTAATACGACCCGCCAGCTTACCATGTTGATTTTACCCAGATCCTGAGTGATAGTGAATAGATTTTACAATATTTATCCGTAGCAATTGTAACACTGCAATTGGTTTCAAGGTTACAAGCAATTTGCAGCAGAAACCTTTTAATGAACGCCGAGATGGTTCTGACGCGTAACGCTTAATTGCTGAGATTCTGCGCGATGCGGACTAAATCCAAAATGTTAACGATGCCATCACCCGTCACATCCGCTTCGGCATCCATTTCACCGAAACGCGCGGCGGCAAAGGTGAGGTCCAAGATATCCACAACCCCATCAGCGTTCACGTCATGGGGATCAGGTTCAGTTGGCAGATTGGTACTTACCAATTTAAAGATCAGGTTGTCACTATTTTGGTATTGAACGGGCCCCACATCCGGTGCTAACCATTGATAGGTAGTAGATTTTAGGTTTATGAAGCCTCCAGCGGAGAACTCCAACGCCAATTCAACCTTCGCACAGTTCTGGAACGTTCCGGCAGGTGTCTCAAGGGTTTCAAATCCGACGACTTCTAAATTAGTGGTACTTTTTCCATCTATTGATAAGAAGTCCGTCTTAACTTTTGCGTCCGCTACTATTTTCCACTTATCGCCTCGTGATAAGTGCAAAGGGAAAAAGGTCGCAGGCGTTGGAAAATCCGCTGTCACGGTGCCGCCGATGGCAGCCTCCTCTAAAACCGTTTTGTGGAGTTTAATAGCCTCGCTGCCGACAGTCAAGAAATATTTGTCGGTATCAACAACGTCCCCCGTGCTAAGTTCTTCTATTTCAATCTTCAAGGTGATGACCTCTGTCCCGTTAACCGTTTCGGGTCCCTCAAGGCTATAGGTACGTCGTTCTTCAACATCTGCGTTCTCTAAGACCCAAGTGTTGCCGACCTCTGCCGGATAATAATTCTGGGCTGCTGCTGTAAATGAAAAACTACAAACAAAAACCGAGACCAGAACTGGCTTAAGCCAGCACAAAAACATTCTTCTTTCCATAATTCAATTCCCTTCAAACAAAATAGTGATAAAAATAAAGAAGCCGCTTCCGAACAGGGGCATTTAGTTTTAAGAATTTATTAGGTTTCGAGCATTTTTATCAACGATCCGGAGCGGTTAGGAAACAGCTTCTACCGGGCCTGGGGGGTCCAAAACCGATAAAAGTGTAGAAACCTAAATAGCCCTGACTTTCCAACTTAGCGTGTTGACTTTTTCCAAACTTCATGTGATAATAAGAGTATATTACTACATTTATTGGAATTTTTCAAGAGATAAAAAGATATAATTCCGAATCGCGAGCACAGCTCGTTCCTACAAAAATACTTAAAGGAGAAACATAGATGCGCTTAGAAGGGCAAGTTGCGATCGTTACAGGTGGCGGCGGTGGCATTGGAAAAGCGACCTGCCTCGCGTTCGCGAGCGAAGGTGCGGATATTGTCATCCCTGAAGTTAATATAGCAAACGCAGAAGCAGCTTCAGCAGAAATAACAGATCTCGGTAGACAATGCTTAGTCATTGAAACAGATGTGGCGGATGGCGACTCTGTGCGTAAGATGGTTCAGGAGACACTTGACAGGTTTGGACGCATTGATATTTTGGTCAACAACGCTGGTATTTTCAGTTATACCCGTATAGACGCATGCACCGAAGCCGAATGGGATCGGATGATGGCTGTGAATTTGAAGGGTCCGTTCCTCTGTTCTCAGGCGGTGATGGAGACGATGAAGGCACAAAGGTCTGGACGGATTATCAATCTCGGTTCGTTGGCGGGACAAGTCGGTGGATTGGTCGCATCTGCACCGTATTCAGCATCAAAAGCGGGTGTGATGTGTCTGACGAAATCTTTGGCTCGTGTGCTTGGCGAGTACGGTATTACTGTTAATTCCATCGCACCGGGTGTAGCGGCAACAGAAATGGCGAAAAATCATCCGGATATGACAGACCAGATTCCGTTAGGACGCGTTGCTGATGCCTCGGAGATTGCGAGTGCTATCCTTTTTCTTGCTTCGGAAGAGGGACGTTATGTGACCGGCGCGACGCTGGATGTCAACGGTGGGATACGGATGGCGTAAATGGTTGTTAGTTTTTCAGTTACGAGTTACCAGTTACGAGTTACCAGTTAAAGAGAGTTACTGTTCTATTCCAGTTCCTCTTAACTGTCCACTGGTAACTATTCCTCTGATAACCGATAACTGAAAACTATTCTTCTGATAACCGTTAGCGATAAAAAGGAGGCGTAATATGGAATATAGGGCACTTGGGCGGGCAGGCGTGAAAGTTTCACCGCTTTGTCTTGGAACGATGATGTTTGGCGGACCGACGAATGAAAAGGATTCGGTTCGGATTATCCACAAGGCGTTGGACGCTGGCATTAATTTTATGGACACCGCGAATGTCTATAACGATGGTGAATCTGAACGGGTTATTGGGAAAGCGGTTCGCGAAAATCGAGAGAAATGGGTCATAGCGACGAAAGTACATGGGTCGATGGGGGAGGATGTGAATGCAGCGGGTTCACACCGATTCCATATCATGTCGGCAGTCGAAGCGAGTCTGAAACGTCTCGGTACAGATCATATTGATGTTTATTACTTGCATCGCTGGGACGCATCTACGCGAATTGCGGAGTCGCTACGGGCTTTGGACGATTGCGTGAGACAAGGGAAAGTGCGTTACATCGCCTGTTCCAATTTTGAGGCGTGGCGCGTTTGTGAAGCACTCTGGACGAGCGAGAAATATGGACTGGAGGCGTTCGTATGTGTCCAACCGCTTTATAACATTGTGAATCGGGACCCTGAAGTGGAGTTGCTATCGTTTTGTGAGAAGTATGGCGTGGGGGTTGTGCCGTATAGTCCGCTGGCGCGCGGTGTGCTGTCTGGTAAGTATTTGACCGGTGAAGCACCGCCTAAGGGTTCAAGAGCGGCGCGAAAAGATAGACGGATTTTACAGACGGAACTCCGTGAAGAGAGCTATGAAGTGGCGCAACAACTGAAACCGCTGGCGGATGCACACGGCAAGACGTTGACACAATTTTCGTTGGCGTGGGTGCTGGCGAATCCGACGATTACCTCTCTTATTATTGGACCGCGCACGATGGAACAACTTGAGGATAACTTAGGGTGCTTAGATTGTACGCTAACGGAAGCCGATGAAACTGCTATTAACCAGCTGGTGCCACTCGGGGAACACACGGGTAAAGGGTATAATGATCCAGCGTATCCAGTGTTGGGACGGTTTAGAGGATAGCAGCATTAGCCCATCAGAACTTAGGCACATTTAGCACACGTCGGAATTTTTAACCCCCTAAATCCGCCTTATCAGGGGGACTTGTGAACCAAGGGCGCAAGTTCTATACATGAATCTGGTCTGTTATAGTAAAACCTATAGTTAATTGGGCACTCTCAAACAGTCTGAATACCTATGACAGGCATTCAGACTGGCACAAACTGGAAGTTTATGCTACAAAGATGTCCACTTATTTATGGGCTTCACTATAATATTAGCCACGGATCCGCAGTTTCCAAGATGGAGAAGCAAATCCGTGGCTAAATACAATGAACTATTATCAACAGGTACTTTACTTAACGGATTTGAGGTTACCCCACGTCGTTGTTAGTTTTCCTTGGGGTTCAACGTCTAACAATTCGCCAAACCGATTGACCAAAAGCTCGCCGATTTCCAATCCGACCTGTGCGAGATAATCGTCTGGCTTATTACCGAGTGTTTCCATGTGGAAGTGAACGAAATAGCCTTTCATATCCGGTGCGGCAAAGAGGATCGGATCCGCTGAGTTTCCGGCTTCAGCATAGACTTCGATTGGGTCGCACTTCTCCGCTTCCAACACGTTGATCAGTCCCGGACGATTTGGATTAAAGGGTTCCAAGCTGGGAATCAGTTTTTTCCCCTCGTCGGTCGGTTTGACAGCGGCAGCGGTGGTTGTGATGTACTGTGCTGTAAAGTTGAGCACATCCATTACACCTTGATTGCCCGGGACAATCTTCTGACCGGGTGCGTCTTTCTTTCCAACAGCATAGAACGGCGTATCCCCAGAATAGATGAGCACGCCACCGCCGAACAGAAAGTTCTCCATCGGACTGTCATCCTTCATGCCGATTGTGTAGACGATTTCGGGAACTATGATTGGGGAAACAATAACGCCCTCTGGATTCTCTTCCATATAGGCGAGGAACTCGTCTGCGTTCCCGACAACAAAGCCGACTTTTTCGGCCTCCAATTCAGCCATAACTGCATCTTCAATCTTCTTTGTCGACTTCCAATCACCCCATCCATCGGGGTTAAAACCGTAATTTTCATCGTAATAGAGAAACACTTCAGGTGCTTCTGCCCACGTTGCGACAGAACAGCCAAGGAGCATTCCAATTAGCAGGAAAATCTTGAATTGCAAGCGTGGCTTGCTGGTTATACCACAGATGTTATATCTCATGACAAAAACCTCCTATGTTTTTTGCCTGATTTGTCCCGCGCAATTTCGCAAATGCTATCCAGAAAATGTTGCCATGGTTCATAGAAGAGGGGTCTTAGGTTACCTCAGCCACGGTAACATTCTGGAAAAGGCACAGGAGTGCTCTTTGACAAGGAAGAAATTCCTTTGGGTTGTGTCAGAGAGCGTGTTACATCGTCGGATAGAATGTTTCCTGATTTCATAGAGTTGATACCCCAAATCTGTGACGTAATCTTCAATTTCCGCGAAAGTCTCACGGTTTGTTTCGCCAACATCTTTGAGTTCTGCCATTAAGAGCGGTGCGTGCGTCTTTAAGTAGTATGCACCACCTTTCAATACTTCTAACTGATACCCTTCTACATCAATTTTGACAAAATTCGGAGCCGATAGTTCGGAAAAAAGGTTGTCAATCGTGTCAAGTGTTACGCGTTCTGATGCTGCGCGTCCGTCAGCATACTTTAGTGAAGCAGTCCCTTCGGCAAGTCCTGCTTCGGCATAGTGGAGGTGTCGCTGTTCCTGTCTGTCGCCGAGACCTTTGTTGACGACAGTAACGTTTGTAAATTGGTTTAGAGAAACATTTTCATGGAGGTAACCGCAGGTACGCGACGCAGGTTCAAACGCTATGACTGCCCCGTTGTCCGCAACCAGCGAAGCGAGCAGGCAAGTATAGAATCCGATGTTCGCGCCGATGTCCCAACAGATATCGCCCGGTTTGATTATCTTCAGGAGTTTGGTAACGATATATCTTTCGTCATGTGTGCCGTAAAAATAGAGATATTGATGCTCCGGGTTCACCAAGTTAGCTTTCAGTCGGAATTGATACTTGGTTTCAAACGTAGCAATCGGATTTTCCGGTGTAATCCAATCTCTGGTTAGATTCAAGAGCCGTCTTTTTCCATCAGTGATTGGGCACCATCGGAGATACCCGCGGATAAGAGAGTTGAGTTGCGGGTTCATCCCCACGTCTCAAGCCCCAGCAGCCTTTTGCCAAGTTCGGTGAGGTATGCGGTTTCACCTAATTCATGTTCCTTTTCCGCGCGTTCACCGCCAAAGCCTGCCATGCGTTCTTTCCAAGCATTGATGCGTCGCTCGCGTGCTTCCGGATTCGCCTCACCTGTCGGAGTCATGGTAATGTATTGAACGACGCGAGGAGCATCGGCAGTATTAATGCCGGCACTGTGGGGCAATGCGCTGTGCCAAATAACAAGGTCTCCTGCTTTACCGGGGACAGGCATTGTGCCGAGTGCTTCTAAATCCTGATGTCTTGGATCCGCATGGGATGGGAGGTTTTCTATCCATTCATCAATCTTATTATGGAACCCGGGTACACAGGTGAACGCGCCTTGGTTGGCTGCGGTATCTGTAAGATAGAGAACCCCTTGCACGTGGAATCGGACGGGGACCTCCACGGACATATCCCAATGGAGTCCTAAGTTTGTGCGTTCAAATTTATCTGCGATATTGGGTGGACTCATGCTGGCGCGATCGAAACTCACCCATAATTTCTCGTTGTCCCAAATTTCGGCGAAAGCCTGATGGACGCGTGGAAACTGGCGAGTTGCCCACAAAGCTGGGTGCTGATAGATTTCCACCATGATGCTTTTGCGAGGCGGGTCAGGGTACCAACTCTCAGGATCGTTAGCATCCATTTCAAGAAAGTCCCAAACTGCCTGCGCTGCGTTCTGAATTAATTCAGGGGGTGCTGCGTCGTGGATAACGACATAGCCGTTTTCTTCCCAAAAAGTGCGATCCTCGGAACTCAAAACTGCCATTTTTTCCTCCAGCTGTTATAAACATACCGTCCCTAATGAAGATTAAGAATTTAATCGGGTAATTCTGAGACGTGTGATGACAAGCAGATCGGTTCGTAGTAGTGCGATTCATCGCACGTCGCTTAGCCACAATTACCCAATTTATTTGTTAAACCTCATACGGGACTGAAGAAGGTTTTGAAATCTTCAAGGTTTCTGTGTAAAATCCGGCGCAGTTTCGATGCAGATCGCATCTGGGCGGGTACGCCGCAAAACAGCGCCTCCTTTTCTGGGGCCGCGACGGTTATTTTTTCTTAAATTGACGCTTATGGTTTAATAAATTTTTTAACCCAATCGGCGTAAATACGCAGATAAGAAGATAACTATCAATCCTAAAATTACTGTGAGGTTGAGCCACGGTGCCGGTTTCTTTTGGTACACGCCAAACACTGGATATGGGAATGTTAGGGCAATCGCTAACGTAAATATTAGAAAGACGATGAAGAGTTTGATGCCTAAGACGAAGATGTAGAGCGAGTAATCTGAAACAACAGGGTCAATAGTGGCATCGGCACGTGCGCCACGAAAAAAGGTAATAAAGTTATACAACCCGGATATGAGGACTGTTAACAAGGTTGTCCAAACAATACCACTGAAACGTCGCAATGCTGATGCGATTAACGATTCTGACTCAGGGTAACGGTTAGCAATCGGGAGAAAAACAACGCGAAAAAAGAAGAACCCTCCTACCATCAGAACGACGGATCCGACATGTATCCATTGCATCAAAGATTTCATTTTTTTAACTATTAGGTTTTCGCACCGATTTTTCCGTTGTCAAAATCGGGTTTTTGATGCGGTTCAACAACACTGTGAATAATCGCATAATTCACAAGCCCGGCGAAAAAGGGCAGTCAGTATAACATGTTGACTGCCCTTTTTCGTGGGTTATGCGATTATACCACCGGCTTTCCGCCAACGGGAGCAAAACAGTTACGCGACTGCTTGCAAGCGTCTGGCGACACGAACTGATCGTCGGGGCCTACGACTTGCATGGTGCAGTTGCACCAGTAGTGCGAACCGGGGTTGTTTTCAACAAGGTTCTGCAAATTGCCGCCCGGAATGTAAATTGCCTTCGTCCGGAGGTTCTGGCATATCGGACGCTTAAAGATCGGAAGAGCTTTTCCGTCTAACATATTAATGCTCCTTTCTTTAGCTTGCGGCCATCATAGCGGCGCGGCTGATGAGGTTCTGTGTTAAGGTTACCTTATAGGCGTTGTCGTTCAAAGGTTGTGCGTCCTTGACAGCATCCGCCCCTGCCTGTTTACTGACCGTGTCATCAACCATCTTACCGGTAAGTGCGGCTTCTGCTTCCTTAGAACGCCACGGCGCAGGTGCGACACCGCCAAGAACGACACTGGCAGATTTACAGGTTTTTCCGTCCATCTCAAAGACCCCTGCCACACTTGCTAATGCGAAGTCGGGGGCACCTTTCTCGCGTGCTTTGAGATAGAAACTCTTGGTATTGGGTTTAGCCGGGGGGACCTGGACTTCAACGACGATTTCATTGGGTTCAAGCACGTTTTCACGGAATGGGTTCGCTGCAGGTAAGGTGAAGAACTCCTCAAGCGACATCGTTTTCTCGCCTTCGGGTCCAACGATCTTGAGCGATGCGCCCAGCGCAATAAGGGCAGGGGCGATGTCCGAAGGATGCACAATGTAAACAGGGTCCCCGCCGAGGATTGCGTGATATTTGCTCAAGCCATCAACTGCATAACAGATGTCTCCACCTTTTTTCAGACAATCGGTGCTTTCATCGCGATAATACCAGCATCGTGGACGTTGACAGAGATTTCCGCCGAGTGTCCCGACGTTCCGAATCTGCGGTGTAGCAACAGACCCGGCGGCTTGTGCTAAGACGGTGTAATGCTGCTGGATCGTCGGATGTCTGGCAATGTCTGCAACGGTGGCTAACGCGCCGATTTTTAACCCTGATGCGTCTGCTTCGATGGCATCCATTCCGGGCAACGTTTTGAGGTTAACGAGCGTCTTTGGTGTCTCAACGTACTCCTTGAGTTCAGCGAGCAGATCCGTGCCGCCGGCGATAAGCATCACTTCGCCCCATCCACTGTCGCTCAGTAGTGCGGTGACCTGTTCAAGACTGGTGGCGTTGACATAACTAAATTTTTCCATTGCTTACCTCCTTATGCCTTCTTCTCGGCAAGCGCGGTGAGAATCTTATCGGGTGTGATGGGCAATTCCCGAATCCGTACGCCAATGGCGTTATAGACGGCGTTCGCGATAGCACCCGGTGTTGGAATACAGGGCGGTTCACCGACCCCTGTAACCTTTCGATGCGTATCAAAAACGATGGATTTAATCTCAGGAATCTCAAAAGTTCCGGGGACTTTGTAATCCTCAAGGTTTGCGTTGAGCATTCGACCGGTCAGTGCGTCCATGAACCGTTCTTCAAGGAGCGCTTGTCCCAACCCCATGATGACACCGCCATTAATTTGGCTCTCTGTCGTCAAGCGGTTAATCGCCAATCCGCAATCTTGAACGGCGACAATTTTGATAACTCTGACTTCACCTATTTCGGTATCAACTTCAACTTCAGCGAACTGTGTGCCAGCGACCCCGCCTTGACGGAGTTCTTCATCCCACTCTCCACCTTCACTGATGCTGTCCATACCGAGTTGTCCGGTCGCGAGTTCCCACTTAATCGTCTTCGTTCTATCAGAAACGACATAAATCGTGCGGTTACCGACGCGTAGGTCTCCGACAGGTGCATTCAACTGTGGCGCGATACGCTCAAACAATTTCTGTTTTGCCGCCGCTGCAGCGGTTTTGATAACCGGTGCGACAGATGCCGTTGTCTGACTACCGCCACTGCCGCCAGAGGGCAATCCAGGTCCACTATCACCAACCTTTACCATAATATCGGTCGGTGCAAGTCCGAATTCCTCAGCAACAATCATTGCGATTGCGGTTCGGATACCGGTGCCGATGTCCTGTGTTCCAGTGACCGCTTCGACAGTGCCATCCGAATTGATGGTGACACGTGCTTGTGTGCCACGTCCGCCGCCACCGCCCCATTGACCGCTACCAACACCCATGCCGCGTTTTTTCACGCCTTTACCAGAGCCGGGAACGTTGTTACGGCGGTGCCATCCAATTTCTTGAGCGCCGAGGGTATACTGTGCTTGTCGAGTTTCATTTGGATCGTTGATACGTCGGAATTCCAATGGATTCATTCCGAGTTTCTCGGCGAGTTCATCCATCAAGGAATCCATAGCGAACGCGCCTTGTGGATGCCCAGGTGCCCGCATCGCGCGTTGGTTGCCGACATTGACAGCGACGTTCACTCTTTCAGCACGCCGGTTTGGTACATGATAGACGTAAGGCGCTTGGAAACCGGCACCGCTGGAGATACCGCCTGTCCCGTGTCCTTTCATATCGTAAGCGATGAGCCTTCCGTCGCCCGTCGCGCCTGCACGTACATGCTGTGTCATCGACGGACGGTTACCAGCGACGAGGTGCTCCGCTTTCCGAGTGAGCATCAACTTGACGGGTCTACCAGTGATACGTGCCAAGTCCGCGGCAGTCCGCCCTTCGACACCGGGTCCGAATTTGCTACCGAAACCCCCGCCCATGTGCTCTGTGATGACTCGGACCTGGTTTGCGGGTAGATTAAAAGAGCCAGCTAAATCGTTACGGACCCCAAAAACGCCTTGTGTAGATGCCCAAACGGTTAGATTCTGTTCATCTTCCCATTCCGCAACATGCCCGTGTGTTTCCAAACAGACGTGTGTCTGGACAGGTGCGTGATAGGTAGCCTCTACCTCAACGGCGGCTTGGGCAAATCCGCCCGCAAGGTCGCCTTCTTCTCTGACGTTAGGATCGCTCTGATTCCCTGCCCAATCGTCTCGGATTTGCGGCGCGCCTTCTGCCATCGCGTCTGCTTCTGTGACGACATGAGGTAGTTCTTCGAGATCGACATGAATCAGTCGGAGTGCGTCTTTAGCGATGTCGTCCGTTTCCGCTGCGACTGCGGCGATCTCTTGCCCTTGGTACCGAATTTTATTTCCAACTTCAACAATCTGTATAACGGCTTTGACACCGGGCAATGCTTCCGCTTCGCTGAGGTCCACACCTACAACGTTGGCGTGTGCGACTTCAGAACGTAAGATCCGTCCATAAAGCAAGCCGGGTCGATTGATATCAAAAGTATACTTCGCTTTTCCAGTGACTTTGTCCCTACCTGACAAACGGGGTATCCGTTTGCCGATGAGTCGAGATTCACTTGCTTCTCCCCATGATGCCATGCGTTTTCCTCCTATAGACGACCGCTCGAATAGAACGGTAGACTTTTGCGTCTCGCAAGCCGAGACTTGCTCTCAAGTCATGCAATAGAATTACATCTTCTTGGATGCAGTCTTGACAGCATCAAAGATGAACGGATAGGTGCCACAGCGACACGTGTTGCCGGACAAACCGACTTTAATTTCTTCAAGCGTCGGTTTTGTGTTTTCACTCAACAGTGCTGCGGATGAGACGACGAAACCAGGCGTGCAGAATCCGCACATCAGCGCGTCGTGCTGGATGAACGCTTCTTGGACAGGATGCAGATCGTCCCCGTCTGCTAAGCCCTCAACAGTTGTTATCTGCGTGTCCTGTGCATCCATTGCGAGCATCATGCAAGCGTAGACAGGCTTTCCATCTACCATGACGGTACAACCGCCACATTCACCCCGGTCACATATTAGTTTGGCACCGGTCAAATCAACATTGTTCCCGCTCGTATCAATCCCGTCGCGTAAAACGGTCAAGAGAGTTGTGCGTGCCTCAACTTCAACTTGATATGGCTTTCCGTTGATATTGAGTTGAATTGTTGCACTGGCAACAGCGTCTCCCTCTTGGGCATCAGCGGCTTTTTCACCACCGATTAAGACGCTCGGGGCGACGGTTGCAGCAACAGTGCCGGTGCCGACCCCCTTTAAGAAGCTCCGGCGCGAGATGCTCGTGCCCTGCTTTTTTTCTTTATCAGGCATGCGGTGCCTCCTTCAATTGTAAGTTCAGATTAAGGTTATCGCGTTGGTTGACGAATTAGTTATTTCTCAATTTCCGTCAATATATCATATTTCACATTTTTTATCAAGAGAAAAAACTTCAGAAAATATTGTCTCGGTGAAGTAAAAAAATTGATTGGCAATTTTTCTTAAAATAGGGTATCATATTAATGTCTTGATGCACTCATAAGGGTTCAATTCCCTTTTACCGCATAGAGTAGCGTTGTGCAAAAACCAAGCACATCCGACAAAAACCAAGTCGGGGCTACTCAAAGGGTTCACGGACGAGTGAGACGAACCCTGACATTGTGAGGACACTCGTAAGAAAAAAAGCGTTAGCATCTTGGTGCTAACTTTGTGGGTTCCACCATGTCACGCGTTCCTTTGTGGCATGCATACCGTCTCTAACTCCTGCTACGTCGCAGCGTTCTCCATGGGTTAGGGGCAGGCTTAGGACACGACGGTGTCCGTAACAAGGGGTAGGATCCCTCTAAAAACCTATTATTTTCATACATACACACGGAAAAGCATAGGTTTTTAGGAACAGCTATCATGGCTGCGAATACGTTTGAAATTAGTGACGATACGTTTGAAGGAATGGTGCTTACATCGGATACCCCCATTGTTGTTGACTTTTGGGCGGAGTGGTGCGGTCCGTGCAAAATGATTGCCCCGATCTTGGAAGAACTCGCTGAAGAAAATTCGGAAACTTTCAAAGTTGGAAAAGTTAATGTTGATGACAATCGACAAACTGCGATGCAGTATAATGTTCGGAGCATCCCTACGCTGCTTGTGTTTAAAGATGGTAAAGTTGCGGGACAGATTGTTGGTGCGATGCCTAAAGATGCACTCAAAAAGAAAATCTTAGACGTTCTGTAAATCCTTGCTCTTGAAATGGAAGGTTGGAAGATTTGGAATTAATGTTCCTTTCTGCCCTTCCATTTTTTGTGCTTATCCTGTGGTCGGCTATGTTTTGGAAATTTGCCTACAACACCTTCGCAGTGCCAGCGATGTTTGTAGGCTTTCATTGCGCGCGGTGCTGTAACGCCAAAATCCGAGAAGGTATCAAGGGACGGAAGCGGGTATTTGCAGAACTGACAAACCGACTCCAGACCGCCCGACCTTTAGAAAAAACGGCATGGTTTCACTTTACCTCTGTCGGCGAATTTGAGCAGGCGAAACCGCTCATCGAAGCGATTTATGCTGAGACCCGAATTGTCTTAACTTTCTTCTCGCCCTCCGTTGCCCCGAATGCACAATCTTACCCTTACGCTGATGCCGCTGTCTATCTCCCTTTAGACACACCGCGGAACGCGGAACGCTTGATACGACTGATTGACCCCTCGTTAATAGTTTTCTCCAAATTCGACATTTGGCCGAATCTCATTTGGAAAGCCTCGAAACACGGTATTCCGATTATCGTGGTCGCTGGTACGTTGCATGCCGAATCGAAACGGTTATCCGGTTTTGCGAAGCCGTTTTTTCGGAGTGTACACCGACATATCCGTGTGCATTGTGCGATTTCGGAAGCGGATGCGGCGCGGTTTCAAGAACTCTGCTCACCGGAACACGAGATTGTTGTTACCGGAGACACCCGTTATGAACAAGTCTACCGGCGGGCGGTTTCTGTTGCATCTGATGCCGAATTTTTTTCGGGACAGGGAAACCTAAAACGCCCGATTCTTATCGCTGGTAGCACCTACACAGAGGACGAGCGGGTGTTATTGCCGGCGTATGAGTTGCTGCGGGCAAACGCTCAAGAAAACTATCCGCATCTGATTCTGGTTCCGCACGAACCGACACCTGAACGGATAAAGGAGATTCGTGGGCATCTGATGCGCGAACGATTGGCGCATCTCTGTTTTTCTGAACTCACGCCTGAGGTGGATTTGTCGGCAGTAGATGTGCTCATTGTTGATAGCGTGGGACTTCTTGCGAAGTTGTATGCGTTGGCGGATATAGCGTTTGTTGGCGGGAGTTTTCGTGGGAGTGTTCACAATGTGATGGAACCGGCTGCGATGGCGAAACCTGTTATTTTCGGTCCGACAATCCAGAACGCACACGAAGCATCTTTACTCGTGGATCGGGGTGGTGCGAAATTGGTTCGGACTGCGCAAGCATTGGCAGACGCTATCATAGTGTGGTTGGAAGATGCGGATACGCGGAAAGTAGCAGGCAACATCGGGAAGCAGTTGATTGAGGAGAACCTGGGCGCGGTGGCGCGGACTTTGGTGCATTTGCGGGAGTTTGTGTGAAGTGCTGCGAGTATAAATTAACGCTACAAACAATAGAAGTGCTTACAAAACGTACGGGTATATCGGTTCGGATGTGACTTGCGGTGTGTATGCAGAATCAACCTGCCCACTCACCGCAAACGTAGAATGTTCCTAAGCCCTGGTGGCACTGTTAATTTAGCACGAAGGTTAGGCGACTCATCTATCAAGCACTACTTTTTATTCTTGATCTTATGTTTATTTTCTGCTTGCGGTCTACGCGTCTTACAACGGCTGACATACCCCGCTACAGAGATATATCCCTCCTCTGTTTTAATTTGGTACGGAGTATTTGCCTTTACAACAAACCATGTCCCAGCTTTAAGGTTATACTCGTCGTTTAAAACCAGACTCCCCTGTGCTATAAATCTAAATATATCTTCCTCATGGCAATGTGTTGGTATGGATTTGTCAGCGGGCACAGTAACTACATAAAACATGTTATGTGTGAACAGGCGCCAGAGTATTGGCTCCTTTACTATATCCTCATCATCTCCATCAATTAGCAGCTCATTTGGCAAATCCGTCGAGACTATTATGTCTCTCTCCAAGAATTGATCCTCAAACCGTTCTATGCGATCAATGTAGGTCGATAAGGTCTCGTCAATTTCTCTCATATTGTCTCCTTTAGAGATTTGGGTAAAATTCATTATTAGCCAGTTGAAATTTTCTGTATAATTTCTCCGAGAGTGTTACTTGCACATTGAAGAAAATCTGGGTGCGATGGATCGGACTTTAGTGCATTTGCGGGAGTATATTTAACGGATTAAGAGTACAGTTTGGCACACTTACCCCTTTTCCACTTTACCAACATCGTTCTGCATTTAGATTAGGAATTACTTCACCGAGCAATGTATGTATTTGCGGCAGAGGTGAAGTTTTCTGAACTGCCCAGCACCCCTACCGCAAACCTTAAACATTTCAAAATCCATTTTGTCTACAGTCAATTGCAGACGGGATTAGATATTTCAACTTCCTTAGGAACTCACCAATATTCAGGTTGAATAATTCGCGTCATCCTCACGGAACGATAATTCCTTTTCATCTTCGTTGATATCTGCACGCGTGATGATGTGCTCACCAAGATGATCATCATCCCAGCTGAGGTGAAATAGACGACAGCCGCTCATGAGGAATGGCTGGAAAGTTAATAAACATCAGCATCCCAGCCATCATAAGGTCATTTGATACTATTTGCGTATCAGCATCTTCCGGGTGGCGGCGAACTCATCAGTCATAAGTGTGTAGAAATAGATGCCGCTGGCGACGCGCTCGCCGACAGCGTTCCTGCCATCCCAATGCGCGGCACGCGCCTTGCTCTGGTAGAAGCCCGCCGCCTGATGCCCTAAGTCTAAATGCCGCACGACTTTGCCATCAACGGTATAGATGGTCAGTGCTACCTGAGATGGCTTCGCGAGATGATACGGGATCCACGTCTCCGGGTTGAACGGATTTGGGTAGTTATGGAGCAAGGCCGTTTCTTCAGGCACCATCAGCTGTAGTAGCAACACAAGGTTCACGATCCCTTGCTCGAACATACGCGATCCGTCGTTTTCCAGCCTTGCCCTGTCAATCCAGTCTTGCACGGTTTCGTATCTGAGTGCTGACGGTACGGCCACCGCTGCCGGTGCCGATTGACTTACCGAGAGGTTGAGATGTTGTGCGACTTGAACCAGGTCTGTGATCGTGACAACTTGGTCCTTGTTGACATCCACGGGGGGCGTTATCGGTGCGGGTTGTCCAAGATATTGTGACACCAGCATGAGATCTGCTGCGTTTATCTGCCCGTCTCCATTCACATCGTTTCTTGGATTCACAGCGTTGATATTCCGAGTTAAAGACGGCGCAGCGGGTGCGGTGGATACAGGTGTTCCCGCTGACACAGATTGGGCGTAAAGATAAAGCGTAACCGTAGCCCAATCGTCAGGAAAAAACCCAATATCTCCGCGAAGCCCCTCCTCATCAATGTTCAAAATAACATCCGAGCACTCACGTCCTCTTCCTGTTTTCCACCAAGCGAACTTGTTCTCCACAGTAACAGATACCTTCTTTATTTCCTCTCCATCCAATGGAATCTTGAACTTTTTACACGCTATATCTTCAAGATCGTCTGTGTTTTCAGAGTTGCCCTCGTAGAATAGTACGGTTATTGCCATCTCAACATGTCCATCTCGGATCAAGCCATTGCTCAGATAGACCTCAACCCGAATTGCACCGCCCCATTTGAAGGTTGCAGCTCGATGCGTTACATAACCGGTGGAGCTAGCGTAAATCTGATCGATCTTTGTGAATGTTGACTCGTAGTCATCCTGTGCCTGCACCAACGCTGGCACGCAAATACCCAAGACCTTCTTCCAGCACCAGTCCCACGTGATTCCTTCATCCTCCTCGCCTATAAGACTAACTATCCCGTATACCCTGGCCTTGTCCACGGGATTACCGTATATATCCTTGATGAACTGCTTATCCTTGTCAGACAACTTGTAGTTCACTCCGATGCCCTTACTATCCGCTATTTCCTTGAAGTCATCCGTTTTGGCTTTAAGCAATACCGCCGGCAGCGCATAAGTCATCACTGATGAGGGATCAAAATGGGAGTACTTCTCATCTACTGGTACGGGACCAAAGTAACTGCGATCTATAGCCTTCCTCACCCGCTGCTTATCTGCCTCCGACGCTTCGTCCCACTTACCCTGCTTAATACCAAACGTGCTTCGTGCGGAATTGATTATCTTATATTTCCTATCCGGCCCTTTGATGTCTTTCCAGCGCGGATGGTCGAAATCCCAATCAAGGTGTTCGTAAAATTTGGGGCTCTTATGTTCGTGCGCCAGCCCAAGGACATGGCCAAACTCATGTAAAAGGGTTCTGTAAGAAAAGTCTGTGGTAAGGTACATCGTAGGTATCAAATGATTGGGCTGATAGCCTTTGGCACCAATTTGGGCAGACCACTTAGAGTGCCCTAACTTCTCCGGGTCAAGAAACAGGATACGAACATCCGCCCTGTCTTTGCCTGACTCAATAAACTTCCAATCAATATTAGAATGCTTACTCCACTCATGTGCGGCCCTTTCTATGTCCACTTTATAGGGTGAGGCATCCACCGCTGCTTTCTTCCAATTCTCCGGTTTCGGCCTGGAAGAAGAACGAGGTATCACCACTGTATCAGGATTTAGATACGCCACTGTGAGGGTCACAGCACCTACGTCGTCAGCCACAGTATCCCTGGGGAGCCAAGCTCGATTACGCTCTGAACCCCCCACAATAGCAGACTTTGTGGTCCCAACTTGAATATTACCTTCCGACGAAATCTTCTTTTTCTGTACCTCCTGAACGAGTTGCACCTGCTGAAGTGGCTCAAGGTCAGCGGGCTGCAAAGAGTGACAGGAGGTATGATCTTTAATATTAATATGACCCAGTAAAGGCAGAGAGTCAAGCACGTGAGTCCCCAACACCCCGTGGTTAGGAAGACGCAGCGTTTTTAGTTTCGTCAAGTTTGACAGCGATGATATATCTATTACGCCGGTTCCCCTAATCTCCAATATTCTCAAGCGTACCAATTTTGCGAGGGGTAATATATCCCATATACCATAGTTGCTATTAAGATTCAGCGTTTCAAGGTTCGTCAAGTTTGACAGCACGGAGATATCTGAGAGATTGTTGCCAGAAAGATACAGCTCTGCCAGGTTCGTCAAGTTTGACAGCACGGAGATATCTGAGAGAGCGCTGCTATTAAGATACAACGTTTCAAGGTTCGTCAAGTTTGACAGCACGGAGATATCGGAAATATTGTTGTCAGAAAGACTCAGCCGTACCAGGTTCGTCAAGTTTGACAGCACGGAGATATCCGAGATAGTGTTGCCCCAAAGATACAGCGTTTCAAGGTTCGTCAAGTTTGACAGCACGGAGATATCTGAGATGTTGTTGCCATCAAGATACAGCTCTGCCAGGTTCGTCAAGTTTGACAGCGGGGATACATTTAAGATGTTGTTGCCAGAAAGATACAGCTCTGCCAGGTTCGTCAAGTTTGACAGCACGGAGATATCGGAAATAGCGTTGTACTGCACGGAGTTTGAAATAACGCCATAAGAAAGATACAGCCTTTCCAAATTAGTAGCAAACTCAAGACCTGTGAGATCCGTAATTGATTGCCCTTTAGCCGACAAAGAAGTTAATCCTGCCATATCCCCCTCAGTGATTGGCGTATTTTGAGGTTTCTTGAGTGCTTCCGCAATCTCGCGGCGGAGGTTGGGATCCGGAATCTCGATCGTGTCACCATAGGGAACGCCTTTAGCCTTTAGCCCCTTGTTTATCAAATCAAGAAGGGGCGCACCATCCGTAATTGGGTTCCCAAGAAGATCCAGCTCTGCCAGGTTCGTCAAGTTTGACAGCGGGGATACATTTGAGATGTTGTTGCCAGAAAGATACAGCCTTTCAAGGTTCGTCAAGTTTGACAGCGGGGATACATTTGAGATGTTGTTGCCATCAAGATACAGCCTTTCAAGGTTCGTCAAGTTTGACAGCACGGAGATATCCGAGAGATTGTTGCCATCAAGATACAGCGTTTCAAGGTTCGTCAAGTTTGACAGCGGGGATACATTTGAGATGTTGTTGCCAGAAAGATACAGCCTTTCAAGGTTCGTCAAGTTTGACAGCACGGAGATATCCGAGAGATTGTTGCCATCAAGATACAGCGTTTCCAAATTAGTAGCAAACTCAAGACCTGTGAGATCCGTAATTGATTGCCCTCGAGCCGACAAAGAAGTTAATCCTGCCATATCCCCCTCAGTGATTGGCGTATTTTGAGGTTTCTTGAGTGCTTCCGCAATCTCGCGGCGGAGGTTGGGATCCGGAATCTCGATCGTGTCACCATAGGGAACGCCTTTAGCCTTTAGCCCCTTGTTTATCAAATCAAGAAGGGGCGCACCATCCGTAATTGGGTTACCGAGAAGATTCAGCCATTCAAGGTTCATCAAGTTTGACAGCGGGGATACATTTGAGATGTTGTTGCCAGAAAGATTCAGCGTTTCAAGGTTCGTCAAGTTTGACAGCACGGAGATATCCGAGATAGTGTTGCCAATAAGATACAGCCTTTCCAAATTAGTAGCAAACTCAAGACCTGTGAGATCCGTAATTGATTGCCCTTGAGCCCACAAAGAAGTTAATCCTGCCATATCCCCCTCAGTGATTGGCGTATTTTGAGGTTTCTTGAGTGCTTCCGCAATCTCGCGGCGGAGGTTGGGATCCGGAATCTCGATCGTGTCACCATAGGGAACGCCTTTAGCCTTTAGCCCCTTGTTTATCAAATCAAGAAGGGGCGCACCATCCGTAATTGGGTTCCCAAGAAGATCCAGCGTTTCAAGGTTCGTCAAGTTTGACAGCGCAGATACATCTGAGATAGCGTTGAGTTCAAGATACAACGTTTCAAGGTTCGTCAAGTTTGATAGCACGGAGATATCGGAAATATTGTTGTCAGAAAGACCCAGCCATACCAGATTCGTCAAGTTTGACAGCACGGAGATATCGGAAATATTGTTGTCAGAAAGACCCAGCCATACCAGATTCGTCAAGTTTGACAGCACGGAGATATCGGAAATATTGTTGTCAGAAAGATCCAGCCTTTCAAGGTTCGTCAAGTTTGACAGCACGGAGATATCGGAAATAGCGTTGTACTGCACGGAGTTTGGAATAACGCGATAAGAAAGATACAGCCTTTCCAAATTAGTAGCAAACTCAAGACCTGTGAGATCCGTAATTGATTGCCCTTGAGCCGACAAAGAAGTTAATCCTGCCATATCCCCCTCAGTGATTGGCGTATTTTGAGGTTTCTTGAGTGCTTCCGCAATCTCGCGGCGGAGGTTGGAATCCGGAATCTCGATCGTGTCACCATAGGGAACGCCTTTAGCCTTTAGCCCCTTGTTTATCAAATCAAGAAGGGGCGCACCATCCGTAATTGGGTTCCCAAGAAGATCCAGCTCTGCCAGGTTCGTCAAGTTTGACAGCGGGGATACATTTGAGATGTTGTTGCCATCAAGATACAGCGTTTCAAGGTTCGTCAAGCTTGACAGCGCAGATACATCGGAGATAGCGTTGCGAGAAAGATACAGCGTTTCAAGGTTCGTCAAGTTTGACAGCACGGAGATATCGGAAATATTGTTGTCAGAAAGACTCAGCCATACCAGGTTCGTCAAGTTTGACAGCATAGATATATCGGAGATAGTGTTCTCACCAAGCGCCAGGTTTCTCAAGTCTGTCAAGTTTGACAGCACGGAGATATCGGAGATGCCGTTGCTATAAAGATACAGTGATTCAAGGTTCATCAAGTTTGACAGCACAGTTACATTTGAGAGATTGTTGTAATTAAGATTCAGCGTTCTGAGGTTCGTCAAGTTTGACAGCACGGAGATATCGGAAATAGCGTTGTGTCTAAGATTCAGCCTTCTGAGGTTGACAGCAAACTCAAGACCTGTGAGATCCGTAATTGAATTCTCTTCAAAGTTTAATATCTGCAAGCCATACATATCTTCTGGCGTGATTGGCGCATTTGCGGGTTTATTGAGTGTGTTCGCAATCGCACCGCGAAGGTTGGGGTCTGGAAGGTCAACAGGGTTGTCAAAGGAGACCCCCTCAATCACGGTTCCACTGACTCTCAAACCGACAAGGGGTGCGACATTTGTAATTGGGTTCCCGCCAAGCTTCAACTCGTCCAGGGTCCCAAGTTTTGCGAGGGGTGAAATATCTGAGATAGTGTTGTTAGAAAGATCCAGATAGTACAAACGCGAGTCCAGGTTTGCCAAGTTTGCGAGGTGTGAAATATTTGAGATATTGTTGCCGGAAAGAGACAACGATCCCAGGTTCCTCCAGTTTGTGAGGTTCCAGTTTGCGATCGGTGAAACATCTGAGATGGCGTTGCGGGAAAGATCCAGTACGCTTAAGTTCGCCAAGTTTGCGAGGGGTGAAATATTTGAGATATTGTTGCCTGAAAGATCCAGCCTGAAGATTTCTAAGTTTGCGAGGGGTGAAATGTTTGAGATGGCGTTGCCTGAAAGATCCAGCTTTTCCAATTTCATTAGATTTGCGAGGGGTGAAATGTTTGAGATGGCGTTGCCTGAAAGATCCAGCGTTTTCAGGGTGACAGCAGACTCAAGACCTGTAAGGTTCGTAATTGACTGCTCAATAGCCTCCAAAGAAGTTAATCCTGCCATATCCCCCTCAGCGATTGGCGCATTTTGAGGTTTGTTGAGTGCCTTCGTAATCACGCGGCGGAGGTTGGTATCCGGGATATTAACCGTGTTACCATAGGATATGGATACACCCTCAATCACTGTTCCGCCCTTTTTCAGATCAGCAAGGGGTGTCGCATCTGTAATTGGGTTGTCAGCAAGAGCTAGCTCTTCTAAGTTTACCAACTTTGACAGCGGGGATACATCTGAGATATTGTTGTTAGAAAGATCCAGCCAATATAATTTTATTAGTTTCGCGAGGGGTGAAACATCTGAAATACTGTTGCCTGAAAGATCCAGCCAGTCTAATTTTATTAGTTTCGCGAGGGGTGAAACATCTGAGATACTGTGGCCTGGAATATCCAGTTCTTCCAGGTTGACAGCAAACTCAAGACCTGTGAGATCTTGGATTGGATTCAGTGTAGGGTCCCATCCCATTAATTCTAGCAGTTGGCCATCGTTCAACACTCTCAAGGATTCCATCTGCGCCCGAGTGATTGGTGCGTTTTCCCGTATGTTGAGTGCGTCCGCAATCGCGTGGCGGAGGCCGGGGTCCGGAATGTTAACCGCATCGGGAACGTTAACCGGGTCGTCAGTGGATACGCCTCCAAGTAATTCGGCGAGTTCGTCAATCGCTGCTGGATCTTGGAGCAATTCTTGCATTTGCGGGTCACTAAACAGTGCCCGGAGCTCCTCATCTTCTTTCAGAAGCGTCACGAATCTTGGATCTGTATCTGGCGCGAATTGCATTAGGAGATCCGGATTTGCGACAATGAGCGCAATATTTCCGGCGGCCAAAAGGACCTGAACGTCTGGTGCTTTGAACCTTTCCAGAACCTGTGGCAAAACTTCTTGAATATCCTCACGCTGAAGCGTCTCGCTATATGTGTCAAACACCTCTTGGGCGAGAGTCTGCTTTTGTGCGGTGGCTAACGGTGTTATGCTGAGCGTTAGGAGTAGAAAAATAATTGTGATTGGAAGCACTTTTCTCATTTTTATTTTCTCCGAATTAGGTCAGGATTAATAGCGTTCAACTGATCGCGTCTCTAAAACAGTGATGCCCTGCTGTAAAGAGGGTTTTAACCAAATAATGATGGAAAAATTGACGGGATCCCCTCTAAACCGCCTTGCATCCTAACCAATTACATAAATGATAATATATTTGGCAAACGGTGTCAACAAAAAATTGAACAATTTTTTGTTGACACCTGCCCAGAAATCTGATACCTTTGACGAAATCAAAACACATCGGAGAAACAAAATGAACTGCCCAAAATGTCAGCATCCCCATTTCGTCAAAAATGGTTTCGTCAACACCACGCAACGTTAGAGGTTTCCGCCCCTACTCGGATTCGTCTGTGATGTGGCATTTTTCTACAGAGATGCTGAAAAAATACCGAAGAAAATAAACACTACGCGACTCAAGAGGCATTTGCAGTCTTCAGTCTTCAAGGTTTCCGCGCGAAATCCGGCGCAGTTTGAAACAGTGCCTACCTTTCTGGGGTTTGCGATGTCTGTTTTTTCTTAAATTGACCCTTATGGTGTGGTTTCCGCCCCGGACTGGGTCTGGTAGCGGATTGTTAGGAGTGGACGTAGGGTTTCGTCGGTTGCTTCTTTTGAAGTGAAAATAATGGGAACATTGCCATCTTGCAAGGCGAAGAGGTAGCCGTAGTTGTAATCGGGGTTTGCTACCCAGAAGCGGACGGCATCGGTGAGGCGTTCGCTTTTGACTTCATAACGCTTGCCTGCGTCTTGAATTTCGCTTGTGCCGTCAATGCGGTGGGCGACATCCTCGGAACCGTTGTAATCGCTTTCGGTATCGCCGTCTATGCCTGACAGCATGGCTTGCGCGGGACGCTTATTCCACGGGAGGCTGCGATGCAATGCGCTGTTGTAGGTGAGTTCGTTATCTTCTGCACGCGTTGATGTGCCTCTGCCTTCCTTCCACGGGAGCAGGACACGGCGGTAGAGGACGGTTTGCACAGCGTTAGTTTCGGACTGCTGGACATGTAGGCTTATTGTTGCTTCTAAGACCTGTGTCGGTTCTCGGATCCCCATATCTTCAAATGCATCAAACATATCAAAGGCGACGAAGAAAATGCTTCCTGTCGGATTACATAAGAGCGTCTGTTCGGCACCGGCGTTGTTGTTTCGCGTCTTTCGATCTTCATTGACATGTAGTGTGGTATCTTGTAAACCACCGGAGAAGGTAACAGCATCGCCTGCGCCGAAGGTTATCTCGTTTACGGATGGGAGGGTTATAACTATCCCTGTTTGGATATTTGGCAGCGTGAGACGGTACGTTTTTTCTACCTCTAATGGTGATGTGAGGAGCAGGACGCGGTTCAGTCGGTCATCGAGTAGTGCATACTCGACTTGGACATCCGGTGCAATCTGATAGTTCGCTAAGTCTTCTGCGGTTTCTGCTTCCAATTGCCCGTCAAATTGCAATTGAATTGCGGTTTGAGAAAGTGGGGTTGCTTTCAGCAGTTTTGGGATATCTGCAATTGCGCAATGAATTGCGCTACTACAAACCATAAAAAAGACTATACCTATAATTTTTCGCATGATTTAACCTGCTACGGCACACGGCGTGTGCCTGCTACTTTGTCTACTGTGATAAAGACAGCGTTGAGAACATCTCGCTCCTGCTGTCCGGAGGGTTTGTTGATGACGGTATCGTTAACAACAAAGGTGCTGGAGGAGCCGCCGTCAAGATTGATCGCTTCGGTTGCGCCGAGTTCAATGAGGATACTGGCGAGTTCGTAGAGCGCTAGACCGGTGCTATACTTCGGTTGCCGGCCATCAGCGACGACGAGAAAAAGTTTGTCCGCATTGTAACCGAGCGCGGTTCGGGGTTCATGGCTGAGATTTAGTATCGGTGTCCGTTTGCCCGGGGTATGCCGTTTCTCTTCGTTGTGCATTTTCACCAACGTCTCATTTATCTTGCCGTCCTTGAGGAGTCGGAGCCGTCCGCCGATCGCGTGTTGGACGTGATTCCATTCGGGCGGTGAGAGCGCGAGTTTGAGCGTACCGCTTGCACCGGCACTGAATTGAGGGACGCTTGGGTCTTTCAGGCGTGCGTTCATCCAGAGAATTGCGCCATCTCTGGGGATAACGCTGTTCCCATCGCGTGAAACCTGTTCTACACGATAAGGGTGCGCATAATTGGCGGTCAATGGCAGCGAAAGTCCACTAATTATCGCTTCTATCCCTCGACGGCGGTTGGTGCGTGTCGATTCACCGAGCCGTGGCGTGTAAAGCGTCACCTGACACCCGTCAAGTCTACGCTGATTGATGCATCCGAGTGGGAGTGTATGTGTGCCTATCTGAATGCTGGCTTCCATTTGCACGGGAGAACTTAAGAATTCGCCGGTGTTGGTTACACCGAAGCACGCTTCCGCATCTGTCGGTTGCGTGATGAGTTCACCATCTTGGATATGTAAGTTCTCTAAGACGCCACCATAGCCGCGCATATCCCCGAGGACACCGAAACCGCCGTTAGTTGCGACGAGGACACGCCGATCGCCGCGTTGGTTGCGACGGTTCGCCATAGAACGGACGGTCTCTTTCCCTAAAACTTGTGCATTTGCGAGTGCGACCTCAAAGTGGAGTGTCGGTTCAGTGCGGGACATCTCGGCGACGTAAAGTACACACGTCTCGACATCCCAATTGTAGCGGTAGAGATGCAGTCCCGGGGTGAGTTCAGGAAACAACACCTCTTTTTCGCCACCAGCGTGCGCAACAGTGGCTGTTATCAAAAGAAAACAAACAATAGTAGAGAATTTATGCATTACGGAAAATTTCAACAGCGAAATAGTCAATCGGTTGTTCTATGGGAGGATTTAGTTTTTTGACGGTGAGATGTACCTCATCCACCGCGAATTGCTCTAAAATTACGGATGCGATCTTCTCAGCGAGTGCTTCGATGAGTTGGAAGGACTGCTGCGTGCCGATCTCAACGATGCTTGCTATGACTTCAGCGTAATTGACTGTGTCAGCGAGTGCATCGGTCTTACCTGCGTTGGCAAGCGCGCACCCTAAAGTTGCATCGACTTCATAATGGCCACCGACCTGTCGCTCCGGTTCGGGAACGCCGTGGTGGCCATGGAATCGTATGCCTTTGAGGATGAGTTTGTCCATTTGTTGGCGTCGTTAAAAGGGTCGGGGTTAGAAACCGCTCCTACAAGTTAACCTTATTCTTCGGCAATTTCTCCGAAAGTATAGGCAGGTTCATTTAGGTCTTTGACCTGTTTTCCGTTCTTTCCGCCGGTGTAATCAATTGCTCGGATTTTCCAGTCACTTCCATCTTTTTCGAGTGCGGAGATTAGATCGCCCTGCTGATTGCCCCATTTATACGCACCTCGCAAAACGGCTTCTTTGCCTCTACTATCAATAGCGATGTAGGTGATGTCAACAGTCACATCGCCTGCGCGGAGCCGGAAAATCCCCTCCCATGCATCGTTTACATCCTGCCATCCGTTGTTCCTCTCAAAAGTGCCAGCCCAGAAGGTCCAGGCGGTAAAAACGTCGTCTGATCCGCTTTTGAGCCAAACGTCTCCGAGGGTATCAACATCTTTGGCACCGTGAGCGGTAGCGTACACGCCGTAAAGGTCGCGAATTGCCTGTTCTTCAGCCTCAAAGTCAATGTTTCTTTCAACAATTATTGGCTCCGCGGGTTGCGAATCTGTAGTCGTCGGTGTCTTCGTTTCTGCGGGTTCAGTGTCATCATCGTCTACGCCACAAGCCATCATGCCGGTGATGAGGAGCATGATCATCAGATAATAAATCGCTTTCGGTTTCATAGTTTACCTCCTGCGTTCCGTCGAAAATAGGTGAATGCCATTCACACGTTTTTTTATTTTAGCAGAATTGACGATAAAAATCAACTTAATTTTAGTTTTCAAATGAAGATTGCTTTACAACCGATTTTGTGTTATACTTTTAGGGCGGTTAGGATGTTGTTAACTACTAAAATTCTGTTGAAAAGGAAGCCTTATGAACGTCACAGTCAAATATTTTGCCGTATGCCACGAAATGTTAGATAGATCGGAAGAAGAGATGGACCTTCCGGAAGGTGCTACTGTCCAAACGATTTTAAAACGGCTTGAAGAAGAATGGCCCGAAATTGCTGAGTTCTATGAAGTGATGCAAATGTCTGTCAATTGGGAATACGCCACAGAAAATACCGAACTCGTGGAGGGAGATGAGGTAGCACTGATTCCACCTGTAACGGGAGGTTCCGATGTTTAAAATAACCACCGAAGTCATCACAGGTGCAGAAGTGCGCGAAGCAGTGGAGGGGCCGGATGCTGGCGCGGTGGTACTTTTTTTCGGTACGGTTCGGAATAACACGGATGGCAGAGCGGTAAGATGCCTTGAATATGAAGCGTATCCGCCGATGGCAGAGAAGAAGATGGCAGAAATTGCGCAGGAGATCTCGGAAAAATGGGGCATTAATCGCGTTGCGATGGTTCATCGCGTTGGAAAGTTAGAGATCGGTGAGGTGAGTGTAGCAGTCGCTGTCGCGTCTCCGCATCGCAAAGACGGATTTGAAGCGTGTAAATATGCGATGGACCGCCTCAAACAGATTGTCCCCATCTGGAAGCGCGAGGTGTGGGCAGATGGCGAAGCGGAATGGGTGAAACCGGATGCAGTCTTTTTCGATGCACCTATGCCACACAAAACCGCTCCACAAACTGACTAAAGATTGAGACTCCCTGTGGAAACTGATCCAACGCCATCCACTCATCTACGGTATGTGCTTGTAGAATGCTCCCCGGTCCGATGATAACGGTCTCCATGTGCTGTGCAAAGACAGCGGCATCGGTGCCATAGGCGACGGTTTGAGGTTCAGTTTCACCGGTTATTTCAAGTGCTGCTTGGATAATCTCCGCATCGGGTGGTGTGCGTACCGGAGGCGCATCAATATACAAATCGAATATTAACCCATGCTTTTCAGCCGAGTCCCGCGCGCGGTCTATCCATTCTTGCGAATTATCCCCCGGCATTGGACGGTAATTGATACAACACACGCTTAACGGCGAAGTAATATTCCCTGGACACTCGCCATCACTGATAGTGATATTCCAATCCGTAAAAGCTGGCGTGAATTCATCGTTGAAATACCGAGTATCGGTTGTCAATTCGTGATAAATATCCCGCATTTCTGCGAGAAACGGAATTAACTTTAGATTCGCGTTGTCGCCTTCGCCTGTACTGCTGTGCGCTGCACGCCCGTGGGCTGTGGCGGTAAATCGGACAGTTCCTTTGTGGGCATATACCGCATGAAGTTCTGTCGGTTCACCGACGACTCCATACTTTGGAAAGCCGTGCTTTTTGAACATCTGCGACTTTTCAGCGACTGCGATTGCGCCGAGGTAGCCCACTTCTTCATCAGCCGTGATGACGACATAGAGGGGTGCCGCCAACTTTGACGCTGCATAGCGCGATGCGACCTCAATCATACAAGCGACGCTGCCCTTCATATCGCAGCTGCCTCTACCGTACATCTTCCCATCAGCAATCCGTGCTTCAAACGGGTCCATCGACCAACCGATAGCAGGCACAGTGTCTATGTGTCCGAGGAGTGCCAGCCCACGTTCTCCGTTCACCGGTCCCTTACGTCCGATGAGGTTTACCTTTAGCACACCTGCGGGGTCCCTGTATTCAACGCGTTCGACTTCACAATCTGCAGCTTCGAGTATTTCGGTCAGAAAATCCATGACCTCAACGTTGCTGAGCGGACTGACTGTATTATACCCAATGAGCGTTTGGGTGAGTTCTTTAGCATCCATAATCAGGCATTTTACAAAAAGCGCGGAAGTTTGTCAAGAAATTTTTTAAAAGGCGGTCAGCGATCAGCCATCGGTCTCCATCAGCAAAGAGGTTCGCGTGAGTCTTGTAATCGCATATTGCAATACGTCCATTTCACAATTGGTATTCATAAGCAGCAACGGCAATTGCCACAATCGCGGCGGTTTCCGTTCGTAAGATGTTCATGCCGAGTGTGACGGGAACGCATCCGCTTTGGATCGCAGCAGCACCCTCTCGATCAGAAAAGCCGCCTTCGGGTCCGACAAAGAGTGCGATAGATGTCGGTTGCAAAACTTCCCGCAAAACCGTCTGAATATGCTGTGGACGCGGTTCCTGTGCAAGATATGGATTGAGAATTAGGCGAAGTGAGAATTTGTCGAGTTGCGTGAGAGATGCCTCAAATGTTTGTGGATCACAGAGTTTAGGTAACCACGTGCGTTTACACTGCTTTGTGGCAGAGATAATAACACGGTGCCATCGTTCATATCGATTTTGGCTCGGTTTCTGTAAAGCGTGCTCTGAGTATATCGGTACAATCTGTGTGACACCGATTTCGGTTGCCTTCTGGAGAATCAACTCCATTTTATCATGCTTGGGCAGTCCTTGGAATAGCGTAAGTGAAGGCAGTACGCTTGCATGAAATTCATGGGTGAGAATCCGGGTTTCGCTTGGCTGCCGATGTGTACCTATATCAAGTACTTCTGCGGTATAGACATGCCCTTGCCCATCAATAATTCTGATGGTTGCACCGGGTGTGAGTCGGAGGACATTGCGGAGATGGTGTTGCTCCGAGCCGGTAATTGTAGCAGTATCGGTGTGAATCTGAGGAGGCGGAACATAGAAAGTGTGCATCTCTGAAGTGGCATCTTAGGTTACACCTGTGCGAAGTTTTTCAATGACCGCCTCTGGTTGCTGACTGCGGAAGACAGCCGTGCCAGCGACGAGAACCGTCACGCCTTGACAGATTGCGAGCGGCGCGATTTCCGTGGTCACACCGCCATCAACCGAGATGTCAAGCGGTCTCTCTAATGTTGGCGTTATTTGTTGCAATTCCGCTATTTTCGCGAGCGTCCCGTGTTGAAAGGCTTGTCCTCCGAAACCGGGTTCAACGCTCATAGGTAAGACCAAATCAATGTCTGAAAGATAGGGAGTGACTGCCGATGTCGGCGTTTTCGGTGAAAATGCTAAACCGGGTTTAAGCCCATGCGCTTTGATTGCTGAAATGACTTCGTTAGGCTCATCAGCACTTTCGATATGAAATGTGATGAAATCTGCGCCAGCTGTAGCGAGTGCATCGATATAACGGAGTGGATGCGTTACCATAATGTGAACATCAAACGGGATCTGGGTGATTTGACGCACAGCGGCAATAAATGGTGGGCTGATACCAAAGTTTGGTACAAATTCACCGTCCATTACATCAAAATGTAGCATATCCGCGCCGGCATCAACTATCCGTTTGACCTCTTCACCAAGGCGGCTAAAGTCTGCAGCGAGCAATGAGGGAGCAATCTTAGGCGTATGAATTCGTATGTTCCTCCGGTTTTATTTTATTTATAAACCGTTTCAGGTAGTTTTTCACCATTTTCATAGACGATCACCCGCGTTTTTCCGAAGACGCGGACCCCTTTTCGCTCAAGGTCAATCAATTCACCGGGTGCGTAACGTTGATCAATGACAACACGTTGGCCGGAGTCATCAATGATGACAATCTTGACGTGGTGCGACAGCGTCCCCTCTTCGCTGACAGAATGCTTGAAAGGTAGCAATCTACCGATGTTTTCAGGCGATTCTTGCCCACTAATTTCGAGGAGGATCAAGTCTCCGGTTCTTACCATTACGCTGCCTGGAGGTTTGTGGGCAATAATTGCGCCTTCAGGGATTTTGGGGTGCGAACTATATTCGGTCTCAATATTTAGTCCGGCTGCTTCTAAGGCAACAAGTACATCCGCAGCAGGTTGACCTTGGAAATCTGGGAGTTGCATGAATTGTGGCGTGGGCCCCACGCTCACCAAGAGGTTAACCGCACTGCCGCGTTGTTGGCCGCCGCCCTCTGGTGGCGTTTGCGCGATGACTGTATCTTGTAGATAAGTTTTAGAATGGACTTTTGCGATCCGATTTGGACGAAAGCCCGCCTCCCGAAGCGTCTCAGCAGCGGCATCCCGTGATTTGCCGATAACAGAAGGGACGGGTGCTAACTCTGCGCCTATACTGACGGTGATTGTAACAGGCTGGTAAGATTTGATTCTAAAGTTCGCCACCGGATCTTGAGCGACGATTTCGCCCTTTGGCGCGTTACTACTCGCCTCCCGAATGTCTTTCGCGGGGCGAAGCCCTTCCCTATCAAGGATACGGACAGCTTCATAGTAGGTCTTGCCAGTAATGTTTGGCACAAGCACTTCTTCTGTCCGAACCCATTTCGGAATAATAACGAAAATAATTAGGACACCGATTATACCGAATAGAATTAGGAAGTAGAGTGAAGCCTTGACGACAGCAAATAGGGTATTATTAAGACTATTCATAGCGATGGTGGTGTCAAAAGTTGTTCGTCTGTCTGTAATTGGTAACCGTTGATAAAATCAGAGACTTCCATAACTTTTTTGGTTGCGGGCTGAATTTTCAGCAGTTGAAGCGTTCCGTCTGCTGTTGCAACGAGCAGTTTCCGTTTCTCAATTACTTTGAGGGTCCCTGTAGGAACAGCGAGGGTTTGCGAAAGCGGTTGACAACTGATAATCTTCAATCGGAGATTGTTCCGAAAGAAGGTATACGCGCCGGGCCAGATCGCGGTGCCTCTGACGAGATTATGAATCGTTGTCGCGGGTTGATTCCAGTCAATGTGTCCGGTCTCTTTTGTCAGACGTGGTGCATGCGTTGCCTCGGCGTTGTTTTGAGGTGTCGCCGGTGGTAGTGCGCCTTCTGGCATCTCGGACAGGCACCGGACGAGTTGATTTGCACCGAGTTGTGCCAATTGTGCTGTTAATGTGAAAGCGTTATCCTCATTTCGGATTTCGATAGCACTTGTAGAAATAATATCGCCTGTATCTTCACCTGCATCCAATAACATGAGCGTCACGCCTGTTTCAGTTTCGCCGTTAATTAACGCCCATTGAATCGGTGCTGCGCCTCGGTACTTCGGGAGCAGTGACGGGTGCAAATTGATCGTCCCACACGGTGGCATATCCAAAACGGTCTGCGGCAGGAGTTGACCGAATGCGGCGACGACGATTACGTCTGGTGTGAGGCGTTCAAGGCCGCGCACGAAATCCGGTTTCCTCACTTTCTCAGGTTGGTAAACCGGTAGATTGTGCGCTGTTGCGGCGATTTTAACAGGCGGTGGGTTGAGACGTTTTCCGCGCCCACTTGGCCGGTCGGGTTGTGTAACAACGCCAATGATTTCAAATTTGTGGGTGATCAGTTCCGTGAGTGCCGGCAGAGCAAACTCACTGGTTCCCATAAAAAGAATACGCATTTTTGACTTTAGTTTTCAGTTTTCAGTTTGAACTCAGAAGCGAATCTGAAGGAGAGGCATCGCAAAACCGGCAGCGGGTTCATTTGCCCATCTATTCAGCCTATTGTTTAGTGCGTCTTGCTGAGAAATATTTTTATATCTCGCTATACGTGGATCCGTTTTGGACAGACGTGCAATAGTTCCCTCAACGGGATCTGCCTCTTCAACAGGGGGTGCTTTTGGTTCTGGCACACGTGGTGCCGATCGGTCAACATTGCGCGTATGTAACCAATCCCAAACACCGATGAAGAGCGACAACGAGACTGCCCCGATCCCAACCATGCGATAGTCTCTCGGTGTCATTTCAGGTGCGAATATATTCTCACGATACATTTTTATCCCTCTAACGGCGAGATAACTGTGGATAGCAGTGAAAGGTAGGGAGCTCAACGTGACAATCTCAAACCGACGCAATGCACTCTCACTGTAGTCGGCTGGGTCTTCCTGTTGCGCCGGGGGTTCTGCTTGAAACTGTGCGTTTGCGTGCGGTTGTGTCAAAAAGAGGAACGCTACACTCATGAGAAATAATTGGGTACCAAATTTGTACATGGATTCCCTCCTTGGATCAAAGACAACGTCGAGTTCTCACAATGATACTATTAATCTGTAGATTTAGAAAGCGCGGTACCAAGTCAAGCCTGCTGGTCTTGATTACGGTGTCGGAACAAGTAAACAATCAGCATGCCTGCCCCGATACAGACGGAAATATCAGCAACGTTAAAGGTGGGCCAAAAGAGACCTTGACTGGCTATACCGAACTGAAGAAAATCAACAACTTCACCTAAATAGAGTCGGTCAATGAAATTTCCGACGGCACCGCCGAGTAAAAACCCTAACGAGACCTGCATCCAACGGCTCTCCCGGAATCGGAGATAGTAGGCGAAAATGAAAACCAAAGCGACAATGGTAATGAGAATAAGCAAGACTCTATGCCCGGCGAGTACGCCGAAAGCCGCGCCATCATTTCTATCGTGCCGAAGGTAGAAAAATCCGGCGATAACCGGAATTTCCTCTATACCCCGCATAATATGTTTCTGCACCAACCACTTAGTGCCCCAATCAAGTATCAACACGGGAATAGCTACGTAAATCAACAGCATAACATTTTGCCATGCGTTCTTTTTAGGATTTTGCATCGTATGCCCTCTTGACCGCCTCCCATTCCGCTTTTGCCTCGTCTTTTTCTCGATCGGAAGGTTGCAAATTTTGTCCAATCAGAGGTGAGTGCGAGTGCCAGTTTCGTTGAAAAATACTATGATTGCTGGTTATCCCTTCTACAGAGATGAGCCGATAGAAATGTTCCGCTAAAAAAGGAGTCAAGGGTGCGAATCGTTGTAGAAGTAGAGTCGTTATTTCAGAAAGTATACTTTGTGCTGCATGTAGGGTTGTCGTAGGACGGGATTCCATTGTGCGGCTATAAAAGCGAAGATCGTCCTGACAGAAATTAGTTAACATTGTCCACATTTCGTGAAAATTCTCGGTTTGGTAAGCCTGTTGCGCCTCCTGCAGCAGTTGTGCGGTAACAGTTATTAGCAGCGAATCCATAGGCAGCGTTTTGCCAGCAGTAGCGGTACCCTTCGGGACTTCAAGGTTTGTATGGGTAGGTGCGCTGGCGAGACCTGTCTGACCGTCGCCTTCGTTGGTGGCGGTAGAATGCTGTTCATCTTTATAAACTTCTGCAGCTGTATCCTTCTGCTCCTTCTGTTTCTTTTCGCTGAGTTTTTGGGAATCCAGTAGAAACGGGTAGAGATGTTTGCTTATATCATCGAAGAGTGCTTGCAGCTGCTGATATTGTTCGAGATACCCATCTGCGAGTTTCTCAAGTTGTTTGTAACTCACCTGTTTTGTTTCAACACTCGGCGATATTGCGACGAGGCGGATCACGTCAGCCGGATATTTGTTAAGAAATGCATCTTCAATCTGAATGTCGCCGCCAATTTTCGGTAGTGTTTTAAGCTTTAGTTGCTTAAAGGGCTGACTTTCTTTAATTGGACGACTCCTGCTAAGGGCAGCGGAGATGACGCTAATTTCAGCTAACCATTTTGTCCATTGAAAATCGCCAGCACTCGTTTGGGGTACAAACATGACACTGGTGTGGCCACCGAGTGGTTTTTTGAAGTCAGAGTTGTCAATGACTTGAAGCAGATTGGCAAAATGACTATCAATGAGTGTCGCCTCTTTGCGAAAATCGCTTGAATTACAATTTAGGCAGCGAGTATCGGTGGGCAAAAGTTCCTCAATGCTTAATCCGAACCAGAATTCAAAGCTGCGCTGGATAGAATTACGGATTGCATTGAGCGTATTTTTATCAGTGAGCGGTTCATCACACTGGTCACAGAGTAGGATTGGCAGTGGCATCCCCCACTGGCGTTGTGTCGAAACTTGCAATTCTCCGAAATTACGGACGGTATCTCGGACTTCGCTAATATGTTTATGCTGGATATCGCCATAATTATCCCAATATTCTTGAGCCCTGAGCAGTTGATTGGTGGTGTCGTTTTTGGCAATGGAAAATGCCCATTTTGAACACGGTCGAAAAACGGCTAATTCCTTGCAGCGCGGACAGTGAGGTGCGTGTATCTCTTCATCATGCGTTTTTAGGAGGTACCCGTACTTCTCCAATTGCGGGACAATAAACCCTTCTGCATCAAAGAGATACAAACCACACAATTGCCCGGCTTCTTCAGTGAATCTTCCGGTTTCATCGAAAATAGGTGCTGCATTTATATTTAACGCTTGGGCGATATCGTAACTGGATTGATGATGGGCGGGGTTTAGCGGGATAACACCGGACTTTAAGAAAGATGTTGATTTGTCATCGGTTTCTGCGATGAGCGTCTCAGGGATGCGCGTAATCTTCAACTCCTTCGATGGAAAGAGCGGATGTGCTACAGTGTATTGTGCGAGTTCAGAGGCTTTGATTTCCTTCATAGGTTTCGGTTCAAGCTGCCCGTTTGTAAGATGCTTAGAAAAATATTCAAACTGTGGCTCAGCAAAAAGGAGATATTCTGCCCCATACTTCGTGAGTAGATAGGTAGTCTCCTCAGTAATCCCGATTTCGACGGTCCCGGCTATCTCCCAGAGATGTAGTATCCGGATGCAAAAAGAGACATCAATGCCAAATTCCTCCAACCCGAAATTGAAAGGGAACTTCACGTAACCGTTCAAGGCGTGTGTAGATTCTTGTAGGAGATTTGCTTCATTGAGTGGGGCTGTGCACTTAGGGCACCATGGGCTGAGTTGTGGTAGGTCGTGTAGGTAATCGGAATCCCGTAGTCGGCTTATGAGCGCGATGAGCCGTGCTTCCTGCCGTGATTCAAGCGTTTTTTGAGAAGCATCCCAATCTGCAAAGATACCGAGTTGATAAAACTTCTGTTTTTGGACCTCTAATTCCTGTTTGTGCCGTGCGCGACATCGCTTGCGAAGCACAGAGAGCTTGAGCGGCGATTTAGATTTTGCCTCCGCGATAATGCGTTCCTCAATCCAAAGCGGATAGGTTTCCCATGTAGGTACGTATGTAACCTGATGTCCCTGCATCAACGATGCTTTGAGGAAGACATCTTGGCATATTTTTCTACAAAGCGTGTCAAGTGTGAGTGCGTGAAAAGAAGTCGGAGTTTCGCGAAGGACATAGGTTTCGGCTTGAGAGGCGTGGTGTGGCTGCGCCGATTTTACATTTGGCGCGGTGCGCGGTGCAGTATTTGATTTTTTATTTGCGAGGGGGAAAACATTGGCGTTTGCCCAAACATCCAGGACGGCTTTTTCACTGTTCCTGTCCGTCAACTGGAGTTCCTTTTCCGGTTTCTCGGTTTTACCCCGTCTACGCGTCTTGTTTTTTGCAGGAGAACTTTGTTTTTTCATATTCTCGTATTGTTGTCTTTGAACCACTTGTTAGTTTGAGGTGGTTATACTTTTCGTGCAAGGCACCACTCAGTTTTACCGGATTCAATGGGTCGGCATCTCCACGCATTTATCACCAGAGCATCCGTGTCAAAATCTGTAACAGAATAATTAGAATAAAAGGCGAAATGTCAATACCAAAGCTCCGAGACGCTGGTTGAAGGGCGTTACGAATCGGGCTTAAAACTGGATCGACGATGCGCCCTGTGAACTCATAGATTTGCCGGATGACTGCATTTTTTGTCCCATAAACGAACCAAGAAAGCAAGGCATTTGCTAAAACTATTAATGTATAAATCTCAAGCAGTCGAACGATAATAGGCATAGTTTCTGTTCTGCGTCCCAATGATTATGCGTCGCCGAGTTCTTTTGCTCGTTCCGTCGCAGCAAGAATGGCTTCAGTGAGTGTTGCTCGTAAGCCACCGCGTTCTAACGCGTGAAGTCCAGCAGCGGTTGTTCCGCCGGGGGTCGTAACACGATTCTTCAGCACCGCTGGATGTTCTTGTGTTTCGGCTAACATCGTAGCTGCACCTAACACGGTATGGATTGCGAGTTTTTGGGCATCCGCCCGAGCGATACCGACATGTACCGCTGCATCAGCGAGTGCTTCAATGAAGAGCGCGACGTAAGCCGGCCCGCTGCCACTCACACCTGTGACAGCATCAAGATGGCGTTCATCCATAATTAGCGAGGTGCCGCAGGCGTTGAAAATTTTCTGTGCGATTTCAAGATGTGTCTTATTCGCCTCAGTACCAGGTGTGAGTACCGATATTGCAGCCCCGACCGCTGCCGCGATGTTTGGCATCACACGAACAATCGGTGGTGCGGTGTCAAAGTAGGCTTCAAGCGTTGTGGTCGTAACACCGGCTGCGATGCTTATAAGCCATTGTGGTGCCGATAAATTATGTGCAATCTCTGGTAGAATGCTTGGGACAGCCGCTGGCGGGACTGCACAAAAGATAACATCCGTTTTCTTTCCCAAGTTAGCAATATCCCCAGCGTCGTTGGTGCCTTTTTCATCGCAGAGCTGCTGAACGAGGGTGCTATCAAGGTCGGTGACCCAAATGTGTCTTGCGGGGAATACGACATCAGCAATACTGCGCACGACAATGCCGCCCATTTTTCCAACGCCTATTACACCTAATCGAAGGTCTTCTACCACTTTTTTCTCCTGACCGCACCGACGGGGACGGAAGTCTACACATCCATTGAAGGATCGAAGATTGCCCTACCGATCCGAACGAGATTCGCGCCCTCTTCTATAGCCACCTCAAAATCGTTTGTCATTCCCATAGAGAGATATTGCATAGTAACCCCAGGGAATTGTTCGGCTTCCACCTTTTCAGCAAGGGACCTCAGTAAAGCAAAAGCAGGACGGTTTGCGTCCGGTGAAGGGCTGAACTGTCCCATTGTCATCAAACCGACAATATTTGCTGTCGGATATGTTTGCGCGTCCGCCAGAAACGGCAGCAACGCCTCTGCGTCTAAGCCGTATTTACTTGTCTCACGCGTCGTGTTCACCTGAATGAGTACCTCTATCCGTAGTGTTTGTTCTTCGGATCGGCGTGCGATTTCTGCTAAAAGTCGCAAACTGTCAACCGAATGAATCAAGGAAAACATATCAAGTGCGGCTTTAACCTTATTCCTTTGTAGATGCCCAATCAGATGCCATCGGCACGTTTTATCCGCAGGTATGGAACGGACGGCATCTACAACAGAAGTGACGGCTGCGTACTTTTGCCGCGCTTCCTGAACTCGATTTTCACCGATGTTTGTAGCACCTGCTGCGAGTGCGGCGTGTATCTCTGGAACTGAACGTCCCTTTGTAACAGCGACAAGTTCGATTGAATCCAGTGTGCGGTTACTTCGTTCCGCCGCGCGGGCGATACGTTCATTGATACTGAAGAGATTATTAGCGATGGAACTCAATTTTTCGATTCCAAAATTTTTCGATTCATAAAAAAAAAGGCTCTTCAGACTTCGGGATCGTCTACCGACTGCGGCTCTGGATCTAAGGATTCGTTTCTTGTATGAAGGAGAATACCAATAACAGCGACTAAGACAGCGACACTAATAATACCGATACCAACTATTATTGTATATGTTGCCTCCGTATAAATCTGTGTGACTTGGACCGCGGTCTTGCTTTCCTCCAAAACTCCCTGATACTTGTTAGGATGGCTACCCCCACGCATGATAAAAATGAACCCAATAAAACCTATAACACTTGACAAGGTTACAAAGAGCGTGCGCATTTGTGATTCCTTGGGTATCCACCCAATTGCCGTCTAACAACAAACTTAAGAGATTATTAGACCTAACAAGCTGGAACATTTAGGGAAAATAACGCTACAAATTGTCGTGAGGTTACGGCTGCGGGCAGTGTTGGAACGACAGTCGCCCAATTCGCGATATTGCGTATATTTAATAATACCATATTTTTTCGAGGAATGCAAATTTTTCGTTAGCACGTCAGAAGCAGTCAGCCATCAGCAATTAGGTATCAGTAGAGAGTTTGATAAATGAGAGCATTCTCCCCGTTTGTCCATCCTCGGCTCGATGCGAATAAAAAAGGTCTGTGCGACAGGCAGTACAAAATGGCGATACTGAAATGGCAGCGGTAGGTAAACCTATTTCAACCAATTGATTAACGTTAGCCGATTGTAGGCTCAGGTTTGTGCCGCTGGCGACAGTGCTGCCGAAGTGGTCCGTAAATTGGGTGAGCAGCTCTGCGCTGACAATATAACAACACTTCTGAATGGACGGCCCTAAATGGATTTGACAGTTTGCAGCAACTGTTCCAAATAGTGTCTCCATTCGCGCGAGGGTATTGACTGCTATTCGTGCAAGCGTGCCTCGCCACCCGGCGTGGGCAATGCCGATCGCGGGCGTTGTAACATCTACTATGAAAATAGGGACACAATCGGCAGTGAAAATGGCTAATGGGACATCACGCTGCGCAGTAACAAGCGCGTCCGCTTCTGGCGGTCGTGTAGAAGTTGGTGGTGCTTGGTCAACGACATTAATAACATCGGTGCCGTGGACTTGACGACAGTAGCGCAGATCCATTAAGCCGGTTTTCTGGAAAAGAATCGCTCTGTTCGCTGCAACTGCGTTTGGATCATCACCGACATGTTCAGCAAGATTCAAGGAGGCGTAAGGGCTGTGGCTGACACCGCCATGGCGTAGACTCACACCAGCGGTGACGATGTTAGTTGTCTCAAGTTCCTGAATTGCGTGATAGATCTTCACGATTTGTAATCTTCTCTTGGTGGGCTAAAGATGTCAAGTGCAACGGCGGGTTCATCAAAAGCCTTTGCGCTGTGCTTCACGTTGGAGGGGATGAGGTACGCATCGCCTTTTTTAAGGGTTTGGGACTCCCCATCAATGGTTAATTCAAATGTGCCTTCAAGGACCATGCCCATCTGTTCATGGGGGTGGCTATGTTCAGCGACAACACTATGGGGTTTCAAATTAACGAAGGACATCATCAGTTTTTCGCCGTGAAGGGTGCGGATGCTGGCTCCGTCAAAAACCTTTTGTTCGGGTTGTTCATCAATGACAAAAAAAGGCATCGCGTGTGAGTGCCTCCTGTTCTTTAGTGTTTACGCGGCTTGGCATCTCGTTCTTTATGGAAATGGCACATCGGGTGTGATAGGCTCAACGTAAAGCAGCCGCTTACAACTTGAGCAGTAAACCTGTTTCTCATACTTTTGTGCTTCCTTGAGCGTCTGGGGTTGAATAGCGATTCGGCAGGTGCTGCACGTCCCGTTTTTGCCTAAGGCTATAAAACCGCTTTTCACGCGTGCTATGCCAGATTCGCTTGCCAACTGTGCCTTCACCCATCGATGATATTCATCTCTACGCGCTTTGTCGATTTTCGGGAGAAACGCCTTCCGCTGTTTTAACTTTTCTTCTCGCTCTGTCTCTAATGCCCGGAGTTCCTGTCGGAATTGTTCGGTCTCAGTAGCAGTTTTTTCCTTTTCCCGATTGACTTCAACATCTAATTCCGTCAATTCTTTTTTTAACCGATCACTCTCCTCCATGAAAGTGAGAATAGTATCTTCCGCCGCATCGTCTTGTTCATCAAGGAATTCAATCTGTCGCTCAAAGGCATTATAAGCTTCGTTGGATGTAGCAGTTCGCTGTTCGGTTTGATATTTTTCACGTTGTACAGCGTTCATTTCAATTTCAGCGTTTTTAGCGCGCTGCACTTTTTCTACTTCTGCAAGTTCTTCGGATTTTGCTGCGATGTCCGCTTCATATTTGGCGACCCCTGCCTCTAATTGCTCAATCTGGCGTGGGATGGTTTGAAGTTTTTGTTGGATTGACAATAGTTCCGAGTCGCGTTCTTGTAATTGGTAAAGCAGCGCGAGTTGTTGTCGCAAAGACTCGTTAGCCATATACTTCTTGCTCCTTTTCGACGAGGTAGGCGAAAAAAATGCCGAGTTGATACAAAATGAAAAGCGGTATTGCCATCAACAGCATCGACCATGGATCTGCCGGTGTTAGCAGTGCCGACATCACACAGATACCCAATAAAGCATAGTTTTGCTTTTCACGAAAGCCGCGTGCGTTAATTACACCGATACGGGACAGAAACGCCATCACTATCGGTAACTCAAAAGCGATCCCGAACCCTAAGATTAACTTCGTTATAAGACTTAGATATTTTTCCAAGTCCCACATATTCGGCATCTCTGGATACAGCTGCGCGGAGAACTGTAGGACGACCGGTACAACAATAAAGTAGGCGAAAACAGCACCGATAGTGAAAAATGCGACGATGATTAGAAAAAGCGGCACAGCGAATCGCTTTTCCTCACGATTCAACGCCGGGAAAATGAATGCCCAGACCTGATAAATGATTATCGGCAATGCGAGCAAAATACCGGCAGTAACCCCCAATTTTAGGAACGCCATGATACCTTCTAAGGGGCCGACTTTCATGAGTACGGCATCGATACTGGAAGAGCCCGCGCGCAAAGTGACGGCAAGAAACCCGAATATGGAGCCATTACTGCCGAGTGTGGTCTCAATCGCATTGGCAATCAGTGTGTTCATAGATGTCTGCAACGGGAACATAATCACCTTCTCAATCGGTTTACTAAAGGATAGACACACCACCGTAAAGATACCGATTGTGATTGCAACGATAATAATGCGCCGCCGGAGTTCCTCGAGATGTTCCCAGAAGGTCATTGCGACATCGTTAGATTCCTTGGCTTCCATAGTACGTTCCGCTCGCGTTACGAGGCTTTCGGGGGTTTGATATTCGGTTCCGGGTCTTTATCCATTTCATCGGCTGCCTTTGTGAGTTCATCTTGGAGCTCGGTGCCGGCACTCTTAAATTCCCGGATCGCTTTCCCGAGCGAACGCCCCATTTCCGGTAATTTTTGGGGTCCGAAAATGACGAGCGCGACGACAAGGATTATAAAAATTTCTATTCCGCCTATTCCGCCCATGTTCTTCATGCCTCCCTTATTAATATGTGGCAATTTGCTGCTATGTGATAGCACCCACTGCCTAAAGGCAGGGGCTTCGGCTTCGTAGACAATAGCAGTTTTCCTGAAAGGTCAACCGTCTTACGCTGTCTCCACCAGCAGGCGATTCCCCGAACGGTGAATTAAGTCCCTTCGAGCATATCATGCGGAAACTTTCATGGCTATCCCCGCCTGCCTCTCTCCAAAATGGAGAGAAAAGTTGAAAAAGGGGCAGCAATACAACGTGCAGACTTTCACCTCTGCTCCGATCCAAGCTTTCGCTCAATTACGCCTGAGCTGCCCGATACATGTTTTTAGTGGTGTCACACTTCGCACTTTAGACCCTTTTCACGAGGTCGGTTAGGACTCTCTCAAGCGAGAGAGGTGAAAATCCTAACCAAGTGCTGATATTGATTATACCACATTAAAAGGTGAATGTCTAATTTGTTTTTAGGGAAATACGCCCTTAGCGGCTTATATCCCAAGCCTAAAGGCATGGGCTTTACGCCCGAATACTCGTAAAGTATAGCATAAAATCGACGTATTGGCAATTAATTTTTTATAAGGGTGGTCTGAACTGTGATTTATAGGATTGGAAGGGCAGGAAGGATGGAAGAGGTTGGATGTGTGCTACTGTAAAATTTTTATGCAGTTTGAAAACATTAGTGAGAAGCAACGAGTCGTTATTCTTCAGACCGGTTCAACGCAATGCAGTGTTTTTGCTTGGGTGTTTCCCCCAAGTGCCTTTTTTTGGATGTCCACTGCCTGCGTCAACCTGCCAGCGAGTTGCTCCAGTTGCGCAATCCGCTCCGCAGAGGCATCGGACGGCTTACGATTGGATTCAAAAAGGGTCGCCGCATTTTCAAGGAGTTGGCGTTTCCACTGTGAGAGTTGTGCTTCGGTGATGTTATGTCGGCGACAGAGTTCTGCTTCGGAACCTTCGCTGCTGAGTGCTTCAATAACGATTTCCGCTTTAAATTCGGCGGTGAATCTTTTGCGTTTTCGTTTCGCCATTGGATGCTCCTTTCTATGAGATTGTTATTGTATCACAATTTTGGTTTAGATAGTGGTCTACATTTCCGATGGCAGTACACTCCGAGATGAATACATTAATTCATTCAGGTTCTTCATCAGCATAAGCACGACAGATTAAATCTGCAAGACGACTTCCAGCACCTACTAACCGTGCTAAAACCCCAATCTGCTCCCGACAAGCGATATTATCAGTTGGCTCAGGATAATTGACTAAGTGATCAATTTCGCCCCAAACCTCCTCAAAAAGGGTTCTGACTTGAATTTCACAGGAAACGGGCGAATCTTCTCTGGGCTTAATTACGTAGTGAACACTGGTATAAAGACTCTCCTTCACCTCAACGTTCAAGCCTTGATTTTCAAAAAAACCGCGTGATTCTGGGTCCCAAGTATAGGCTTTGGGATCTTCATATAGTACCCAGTCTTGGCTATCCAATTTTTGGTTTATTGCACGGTGAATCTGTGTGAATTGCGCTTGGTAAAGATGCAGCACTCGAACACCAGCGATGTCGGTTACCCGATCGAAAATATTTTCTGGCGTGATTGGGTCCTCAGCTGAGGACTTACGTTGTATTTTTTCACGAAGGTGTAGTAAATCCTTCATCCGACTTTTGACAGAATGAACAATTTGTGGAGATTGCGTTAGGTCGGGGTGTGTCTCAAAGAAGCGAACCGTGTAATCACGAAAGAGATCTATATCGTGGAGTTGACTTTGAACTCGCTCTACAATAGCCTCCATACTTGCCTCACCAACCATTATCGATCCCCCAGTTGGTCCAAGCGTATCAAGAGGTCTTTGGCGAAAATATGGAAACCTGTTTGTGTGTTTTCATACGATTTTCTGTTGCCCGAAATAGTACTTTTATCACTTGCCTCGAGCTTGTCACAACTCGGAACTTTCCATATAGGTATTCTGTATTTTTGAGCCATATTGGGAAGCGTTGAATAGGAGTGCATAACCGCTGTTCCACCAACGGGATCTTCTAACTGTGTTTCAGTTAGATGTTTCCTATGGTCAGCATCAATGTATTCTCGAATTGTCGTGGGAATCTGTTCTGCATAGTTGTGATGTGCTTTAGGTAAACCCCATTCACCCTGATCCGAGCGTTTCCTGGCGTTGAAAATTGTGAATCCCAAAAAACTGACGAAATTTTTGGGAAAATGGCTTAGCTTCGCATCGGAGAGTAGGTTAAAGATCGTATCAAAATCACGCTTCCAACTTTTAAGGGATTTGCCAATGTTCTGTATGCCGTAAAGGGAAAACATATCTGGCATGCAAGGGATGAGGAACCCATCTACAGTGGATATGATAACCTTATTCAGTATTCCAAGACTTGTGGACGTATCAATCACAACATAGTCATAGTCATACTTTTCTGCATACGTCTCACAAAAATTTCGGATTTGTGTTACAGTCCGAATTGCGAGTAGATCTCCGCCATAAACATCGCTCCATCGGCTCGCAATTTTATATTCATAAGTGTGTATTGAGAGTCTACCCGGAATCAGTCCCAAGCGGGGTTGTAGTTTAAGAGGTTTAGCCAACGATTTGGGGGGGGCTGTTCCATCTTCTGTTGGTTTTAAAAGAAAATGGATAGAACGGACATCACTTGCGATATTCTCAAAATTTGAAGATTCTTGATCTCGAGCGTCAACAAAGTCGTCTATAAATGCATCCTCAACCTGCCAAATGTCGTGTAATTTTTCTGGATCTAAGCCAAATAACGTCAGATTTGACTGCGGGTCTAAATCGACAAGAAGCGTTTTATAACCCAACTCTGCAAGCGCGCACCCGAGGTGGTAGGTCAATGTCGTTTTACCGACACCACCCTTATTGTTGAATACAGCGATCGATTTCATCTTTGTTGCCTCCGTGATGATTTATAGTAGTAATAAGATAACATGGGCAGGCAAGAAATTCAAGTAAAAGCTTACTGAGCGTCAGAGATATTCAATTGTTAAATTGTCTGAACCAAGATTTATCTGAACGCCGGAAAAAGATACCAATGTTGTGAAAAAGATACCAAATGGTATCTTTTTTAGCTTTTTGGTATCTTTTCAGATAAGGTTGAGAACCGAGTGCCTGTATGGGTTTGTAAGCGTTTTTCCGTGATGTTCGGTAGTAAAAAAAATGTTACCACAGCGAGAAGCAACGAGTCGTTATTCTTCAGACCGGTTCAACGCAATCCAGTCGAGTGCCTTTTTTTGGATGTCCACTGCCTGCGTCAACCTGCCAGCGAGTTGCTCCAGTTGCGCAATGCGTTCCGCAGAGGCATCGGACGGCTTACGATTGGATTCAAAGAGGGTCGCCGCATTTTCAAGGAGTTGGCGTTTCCACTGTGAGAGTTGTTCTTCGGTGATGTTATGTCGGCGACAGAGTTCTGCTTCGGAACTTTCGCCGCTGAGTGCTTCAATAACGACTTCCGCTTTAAATTCGGGAGTGAATCTTTTTCGTTTTCGTTTCGCCATTGGATGCTCCTTTCTATGAGATTGTTATTGTATCACAATCTTGGTTTAGATAGTGGTCTACATTTCCGATGGCAGTACAGTTAACAACAATTTCCCCTTCCATCCTTCCAGTTTTGAATATTTTTAAAAGAAATCGCTTTATTGAAGGGATTTTGCGGCGTAGATTGTCAAACATAATTCTTCGTTTATAAGCTCATAGATAGGTGTTTTTCCACTCAATTGTTCACTTGCGTTTAGAATGATTCCCACGCCTTCTCCACGTCCTTCTAAAAAGTGTCTCCGCTTTACTTGTTTTTCGACATCGTCATCTAAAGTAATTTCCGAAAGTAAACGTGCTAAGAGTTCATTACGGGTGGCTTGACTATAGCGTAATTTTTCAATTGTTACAGTATTTGCTAATGCGCCTGGAGAATATAATTCAAGTCGATCAGCAAACATAAACAAGCGAATTTTTGACTCGCCTTTAGAATAATCTCTGTGCACAACTGCGTTAACGATTGCCTCAAAAACGGCACGCATGCTGTATTGCGGTTGGTCTATCCTGCCAATTTCCTTACGCGCTGATACCTCGTTGTGTTTTTGAACAAATTTAAAGGCATCTATAATCTGTTGGTCAAGTGGTCCTCTAAAATCTTTTGCATCAATCTGGTAGTTGGCATCTTTTACTTTGCCGCTATAATAAACGGCTTGAATAAAACTGTTATAGAGGTAATCATCAGGTGTGTCGTGACACATCAAAACTCCGGCGACAGAAGCACGGATCTCCCGACCTTCTTGAACGAGTAAAGTTCTTTTCAAGAGTAGGTCTTCTATCATATCTTCAGCGGCATCTTCTGTGATGAATCGTCGATAGAGCGATTCCCTTAATGTTGCCTTATGTGTGTTTGGGACTAACTGTTCATCAAATCTGATAATTCTTGCTTGTGATCTACTTTGTATTAACCTCGCCAACTGTTCTGTGGTCATTTCTCTTTTGCTGCTTCCCTGACGCGTGAAATAGCCGTTAGGTGCTTTATGGACAAAAAGACTTCTCTGCACCTCTATTTTCAGTATGTTTTTATCATCAAGCCGTAATTTCTCTGTGAAAATGCGGATGGGAGGTTCAATGCTGTCTTCGCATATTTCAACAACCGTTTTTTCTACTCTTTCCAGCTCCTGCAGTTCAAGACCGACAATTTCACTATAGTCGTCAACGCCGATAAGAAGTACACCACCTTCGTCGTTTGCAAAAGCAGCGATCTCTTCTGCCATCCTGTCTCTGTGAGGCATCTCTCTTTTGAATTCGATCGTTGAGTCTTCACCAAGAATAATCTTTTCAAGAAGTTCGGTTAGACTATAATACATGACTAATCTCCGGGATGAATACGCTTATAACGTTGTTCAAATGCCTTTTCTCCGCCCTCAAGAATGTTACATATTGATTCCCTAACCTTTTTTTCTTGGATACTTGCAGGTTGTGGCACACGGGTTTCACCCTCCGCGACTTCAAGTGGAAAAACCATTTCAGCATCTCCGTTAACCACTATATTGGCATTGTGTGTTACAACGATAATTTGTCGTTTGGTTTTTGTTTTTCGCAACTGGTGTACGATCAGGTTATAAATTAACGCGTTGTCTAAATCGTCTTCAGGCTGGTCTAACAGGAGTGGTTCTTCTCCATAAGATAGAATGAATGCTAATAGTGCTGCAGTTTTCTGTCCAGGTGACCCTTGTTCTATTAATTGGTTCTTGGGACCAAAGGTGACTTTCAAACCATCCTCGGGAAACCAAAGATAAAGATTGCTCATAGATTCTGGCATCAATTTTTTCAAATGGTTAGCGAACGTTTTATGCTCGGCACTTTCTGCTCCATTGCGAATATCTTTAATTACTTCCTTGAGTTTTTCAATCTTTCTGTCGCCGTTCTCGTTATAGATACCTTTTAAGCGTCTAATATCCCTATCAAAATGAACTTGACATTGCAATATACCTCGAATCTCTTTCTCGATAGTGTCCCAACTCTCTCCAAAAGGCTGGACTTCAATGCTGACGAGTTGATTGTCTTGTAAAACAGAGGTCAAAAATTTTTGCCGATTTTCTGAGAGTCTTTCCCTGTTCTCTTTAATTTCCACAAACACTTTTTGTTTTTCATCCTCTAACTTATGCAAACTCGATTTATGCTCACCAATTGAATCTAACTCTCTTTGTACATTCTTTTGTTGTGTCAATAGCAAAGGATATCTATCGGGGTCTATACCTTGCTGTTCAAGTTTGGAACGCAATCGCTTATACTCTGCCATATCTGTCTTGAGTGCTTGCATCCAGTCTGCCGTATTTTTCTCAGTTTGCCACTCGGTAATAACCGAACTCGCCTCTTGAGCCAATTTGCTGAATCGGTCATGGATAGACTGCCATTTCTCGTTTGTTGTTTCTAAAGCCGTCAAAATATCCGCGTGTTCGCTAAAATGCTGCGCGTTAAAATCCGATGGAGCAATTGCACCCTGTGTCTCCAAAAGCCGATCGCGCATCTCTTTCCATTTACGCTCCAAACTGTCGAGTTCGTTTAACTGCTGCTGTCGCTCACGGTAATTTTGCAGTACGTCTTTATGCCCCGATTTTTCGATCTGCTCAATCTGTCTTGCGAGATCGTTGGACTCCCCGCGCAGTCTGCTTTCCTCAGCAATTTTATCATTCAACTCTCGTCGTTTACTCTCTATTTGCTTGTATCGGTTTTCCAAGTCCCTTTTCTGTGTTTTAAGCCGCACAGCATCAACTTGAGGTGCTTCATCAATAATCTCAATCAGGGCACTTGGTTTCTTAGCTAATTCAAAAATCTGCTTTTGACTATAAATACGGACCGGTAAAAGCGACTTAATCTCTCCATCAAAAGATTCCCAAGTGCCATCATCTTTTTCCACCTCCAAAGAGGGACAATCTGGAGTCGGGGCCCAGTTCAAACGGTATCGCACTTCACCTTTGCGGTAGATTAACGATATTTTACTATCCTCAAGCAGTAGGTTATCCCCCCCTACATCAAAATACTGACGAATCTCGTTTCCTAACGGACCTGGAATGTCTTTAATGTCATTATCGCGCCGTAAAACCAAACGCATGAACTCCAGCAATGTTGACTTGCCGGTGCCGCGTCCGCCAATAATGGTATTGAGAAAGGGACTGAATCGACAATTTAGTGGTTCAGAACGTCCAATGTATTTTGCTTTACTAATTTCTAAACTTGTTATAAAGTACTCAGGAAGTTTGTTGGGAGTGTCGTTCATATTGCGATTTACGGAAACGTCACCGTCTTCCAAAGCAAGTTTCAATCCATCTATAGAAGGTTCATCCATCTTGATCCAGGTAAATGTACCAAATGTATCGCCGCCGAGATTATGAGTATCGGATCCTTTGACTATAGCCCATTGCCCCTTTCTATCTTTGTACAATTGGGGCATCTCGTAATCACTATCACGCACTTCCACAGCGTCAATGTTCTTATTCTTCAGCATCTTTTTTTGTTTCTTTCCGTCAAGTCGAAATAAACCCTTTGCTTGGTCAACATGTGCAGGAATAGGAATGCCGCCATTTTTTACGATTTGATTAACGACTTCAGTAATACTTTTATCCGTTATATCATTGCTATCGCCCTTTTTACCCGAGTAGCCAACTGCCCAAAGCAACTGATCTATATCGCTTTTACCTTTGTCATATCCAAATATCGCTAATACATGCACATCGTCGTATGTTGAAATTTCTACACCCGGAAACAGATATATAGGTCTGAACCACTTCGGACTGTCTTCTTGTAATTCCTTTAACGTTTGCTTCAAGCGATCAATCCAACCGCCGCTGTTATGGTCAGTAATTGCTACACAGTCAATTTCCTTTTCCATGAATGCTCTTAACCAATCTTCAGCACCCAATTCTTTATCACTGAAGTCTACCGATTCGGGCGTGTGTGTATGAAAATCAAATTTCCACCACCGGGCCCCCGGAAATTGTAACTCATTCATAACAAATACCTCGCAATTTCTGGATACGTACAAGTATATTGACTATTACGCCCAAGATTAGTCATTATTAGCCTTTCTTTTTTCTATCAATCGATAGTATACCGTTATCGCAGTTAAGTTTCAACCAATTCTATGCAATTCGCGTAGGCAGATATTATTCATCATTAATTTCAATAGGCAGACTATCAATAATTCGTGAAGATTCGACGCTGACGTAGATGATGCGTCCTATGGTTGTGATGAGGTCGCGAGGATTCTCGAACCAGTGGCTTGCGGCGTTGCAGAGGCTGCTGTTTTTTCAGTGGCGTGATTTTGCCATGACTAATAAGCCATTCTAACGTGTTACCAGAAATGGTTTACTAATGGAACGCTGGTAGATACCTACAATCTATTTCCGAATAAGCATATTTCCTGTTCCAGTGAAACTCCTTTGTTATATCAAACCACTAAGGAATTGCTCAATCGCTGTCTTGAGTTCTGTATCACCTGTCTGTGTCGCAAATCTCAAAGCAATAAGAAAATCTTGAATCGTATTTTGAAGTAAACCTAATTTCAAATATGAAACGCCCCTATTGAAGTAGGCATCAGCATAATCAGGTTTTAATTGGATCGCTATATTATAATCTGTCAGTGCAGCAACGTGTTCATTCAAATCAATTTTCACAAGTCCCCGATTGTTATAGGAATTGGGAAAATCAGGTTTTAATTGGATCGCTTTGTCATAATCCGCCAGGGCAGCAAAGTAATCTTTTAGTTCATACTTCACAAATCCCCGATTGTTATAGGCTTCGGCAAAATCAGGTTTTAATTGGATCGCTTTGTCATAATCCGCCAGGGCAGCCTCATGTTCTCCCAATTTATTTTTCATATATCCCCGACTGTCATAGGCTTCGGCATAATCAGGTTTTAATTGGATCGCTTTGTCATAATCCGCCAATGCAGCTGCATGCTCTCCTAACTCACCTTTCGCTACACCCCGATTTTTGTATACCACAGCATCATTGGCATTTAATTGGATGGCTTCGTCATAATCTGCAATCGCAGCGTGGAGATCTCCTAAAGCGGACTTTGCCAGTGCCCTATTGTTGTATGCCACAGAAAGTCTGGGTTTTAATTGGATGGCTTCGTCAAAATCTACCAGCGCAGCTGCATGTTCTCCGAATTCATGCTTTGCCAATCCTCTATTGTTGTAAGCCTCAGCATAATCAGGTTTTAACTGGATCGCTTTGTCATAATCTGCGATCGCCCCGACATAATCCCCCTGCTTGAACTTTACATTCCCCCAAACATAGTATGTTTCAGCAGATATAGATTGTTCTTGTTCCAACAAAGGTGTTGCTGATTTTGACTGATTCAATAGTTTCTTGAGATAGTTAGAAGGTATAGCAAAATTGAGATTCTGTGCTCCCAGAGCTTGGTTAGAGCCAACGGCTACACCGATAACTTCGCCATTTCTATTTAGTACAGGTCCGCCACTGCTCCCTGGTGAGATTGGCGCTGTCATTTGTAGTCGTTTGTTGTCTCCTAAAGGGTGTAGATTGCTTATTATGCCGACCGATAATGTGCCTTCTAATCCCTTGGGATTTCCTACAACAAACACTCCCTCTCCACGTCTTACAGTTTCGCTATCGTTGATAAGAGTAAGCGATTTGATATCAGACGAAGTTGAAACCTTCAAAAGGGCGAGATCATTGTCCTTGTCAATTGCAAAAACACTATCAATCGTATATTTTTTTGGCATTCCTACAAGGTTTACTGTGCCGTGTGCTGCACCTTCAATGACATGGTGGTTAGTTGCAATTGTGTTTGGCTGCACAAAGAAACCACTGCCCATACTAATAGGATTGTTATTACTATCATTCATTACCAATAGTACAGTAGAGGCTGTAACTTCCTCGATCAAATTTAAATCAAATTGAGGTTCATTTATATTCATACTAAATTATATCCTTAAGTCAATTGAGAAGGCAAGTTCTTAATAATTTTAGTGGATTCTACGCTGACATAAACGATACGCTCTATCGCTGTAATGAGGTCACGTGGGTTTTCAAACCAACCGTTTGGATCATTGATGATACCGCTGTTCCTATCCTGAGTGAGCCTATAACGGCTAATAAACCACTCCAGTGGGGTTCTACCGTTAACGATGTAACGATGTGCTTCTTCTGGTATACCGGATAATCGGACATGTTCATTGATGATAAGAGTTGTTCTTGTGTCTCTATCAGTGAACCGCATTGCCCGCGGACCAAGCAGGAAATGCTCCGGTCTTTCTTCCCAAAATAGATTATCATTGAGAGGTTCGACGCTAAGATTTGGGGACCTTGGACAGCTTTCGTAATTAAGGTGAAGATCTGCCAGGGCGTAACCTGCTTCAGCGAAGGCGCGGAAATCGGGAGCAAACGGGATGTGTGGCAGTTCTCTTGATAAATCGTATGCAAATTGTTCCCGATAACTGGGAGTGTGCAGGATGCCATAAACGTAATAGAAGATATCGTCTTTCGTGATTTTTCTGGTTCCATAATGCGCCCAAAATGCATACTGTGCTGCATCTGATATATTATCAATACGGTCCGGTGTTTCGTCAAACCATTGAATACCTGATATATCAGTTCGCTCTGGATACTGATACCGCGGGAAGCATTGACATCTTTCATTAAAGTTGATGTCTGGTATTGTATCTGTCATCAGTACAGAAAAAGGCTGTCGGCTTCCGATTCCAGAGATGCAGATCACTCGATTTTGGCTGAAATTGTTTGGAAAAATCCGATCCATCTGGAATTGTCTCTGTATAAAGATGTTATCCGCGTAACAATATGTCTTTACAAAAGGGCGGTACGCGACTTTTTGGATATAGTTTGCATCAAATTCGGTCGTTCTCCTTCGCCTTAGATTGTTCTCAAGTCCTAGATCCCATCTGAGATTTGGTGCGTACCTACGCGCCGTATCCTCTGTAAATTCCGGGTCTGCTTCAAATGCTGAAAGTACAGCAAGATAGTCTTGCGTCATTCGCCTTGCATTCTCAGCACACACATCGCGTGAGAAATTATAGACGTAAGCATCTCTACCCGTTCTCAACCCTTGCGAGTATAGTTTGAATATTGCATTGTCCGCCCGTCCTGCTCTTGCTTCTTGAGTTCCAATTGGATAGAACTGAGCAAACACCTCGCTGCGTTGTCTAACCCAATCGTGATGCCTGTCGGGTATAATCGTTTGCCAATCGCTGAAACCTCTTATGGATACAGCATCTCGTAAAGCCTCAAGTCTCTCTTCTCGTGTGAGGTAGCCTCCACTGTCACGGTAGTATATACGACACCCATCGTGTGTAGCGTTCCGGTTTTTAACCAAGATAGTAATAACAACAGGTGACCGTAAGCGACTACCAAATACATTTCCGCCTTCAATACGTCGCTGCTCGCCAACGGTTCTTGTATTTCCGCGTAGGTTTAGGACGTAGATTGAGTTGAACTCTTGTACCAAACAAGCACGGATTCCCGAATCGACAATGCTATCAATCCATGAACCGTTTGTAACGAAAGCGATAATTCCTTGTTCATCAATCCTATCAGATGCCCATCGGATTGCCATCTTATATGTGTCGTAGAGTCCTCTTGTCAGCGTTGCCGTGGAGTACTCGGCGTAAGTCTCCCTGATTCGTTGTTCAAGCGCAGGGTGTGCCGCATTTAGGTTATCGTCCACTACTCTTGGCTGGCGTGTGGACCATGGTGGGTTGCCGATGATAATTTGGATTGGAAGGTTTTGTTGATTTTCAGTCCGTTCGTTATTGTCCAGCAGCCACCTTCTGGGGAAATATGTAGGAGTTTCTCCGGTGTTTAGTTTGAATGTGTTAGTTAGAATGATACCGTCAAACGGTTCATAGCTGCCGCTTCCTCCGCGTCGTTCTCTGAATGCTTCTTCAATATTGACAGCAGCGATGTAATAGGCAAAGAGATCAATTTCGTTTGCGTGAAGTTCTTGATAGTATTTCCGTTCAAGATCGGATTCTTGGATAATATCAGATTGAATGAGGCGAGCGATAAAAGTGCCGGTACCGGTGAACGGATCAAGCACATGAACATCTTCATCGCTCAAGCTTCGTCCCAACTCATCTTGTAATATTTCATTGACACTATGGAAGATAAAGTCTACAATTTCGACCGGTGTGTAGACGATACCAAGTCGTTCGGCAAGCTCCAACAATAGGCGTTGTCTGCCCCCAGTATTATCAACGCCGTGAGAGTGTAATCGGAGGCTTTCGTAGAAATCACGCAAATCTCGCGTTTCATCTTCAAGTCCGAATTCCGCCAAATCGTGCCGGAGGTTATCTAATGCAATTGCCACAGGATTAATAGACACGAAGTGGTAATTCGCAAAGATTACCCTAAAGAAAGGGTAGATCAGAATGTGCTGTGCCATCATATTAATGGCGTTACTTTGAGTGATTACATTGTTTAGTGAACTTCTCAACTCTGTATGGAATGCGTTGAACCGTTCTCGAAGCGTGGCGTTTTCGGGATTCTCCAGTAAACTTTCAATCCTGCCAGCAATCCTGTTGAGAAGTTGTTCTATGTTCATGGGTCTATCCTCAATTTTCGTGCATTTTGCTTGTTGTAACTCCTCTACACTCAGTCGGGGACCTTAGCCGTTGGTTATCTCAGAAGGCAACGCCTCAATAATTTTTGTGGACTCAACACTGACGTAGATGATGCGCTCAATTGCTGTGATGAGGTCGCGGGGGTTCTCGAACCAGCCGTTTGGGTCGTTGAGGATACCGCTGTTCTTGTCTGTTTTGATTCTGTAGCGGTCAATAAACCACTCCAGTGGGGTTCTGCCGTTGACGACGTACCGATGTGCTTCGGCGGGGATACCGGATAATTGGACGTGTTCGTTGATGATGAGGGTTGTTTTTCTGTCTTTATCAGCGAACCGCATCGCCCGCGTCCCAAGCAGAAAATGCTCCGGTCTTTCTTCCCAAAGTAGGGACGGCTTGGCGGGTTCAACTTTAAGGTCTGGGTACCGTTCACATGTCTCGTAATTGAGATGAAGGGATGCGAGGACTGCACCTGCTTCTGCGAAGGCGTGAAAGTCTGGGGCATAAGGGATACGAGGTATCATTTTGGGTAGATCATTTGCGAACTGTTCTCGATAACTCGGTGCGTGCAGGATACCGTAGACGTAATCAAAAATGCCGTCTTTGGTGATAGCTTCATCGCTGTAATGCTCCCGGACGGCACGCAACGCCGTATCCGAGATATTATCAATCCGCGCCGGTGTGTTTCCGCTCGTAATTTGATCGGCGTTTGCAGTCTGGGGATATCGCCACCGCGGGAAACACTGACCATTAAATATTAACTGATAATCTGGTATTGTATTGATCATTAAAGTGGAAAACGTCTTTTTTGAACCAGTACCCGGGACACATATCACACGATTTTCGCTGAAAATGTCTGGGAATATCTTATCCATTTGATGTTTTCTGTGTATAAAGATATAGTTAGCATAACTATTCGTAGCAACAAACGGACGGTATATAACTCTCCGGATGTAGTCATCCTTAAACTTTGTTTTTTTTCTCTGTTTCAGATTGTCCTTGAGGTTACCTGACCACTTAAGGTTGTTGGCATGTCGGCGTGCCACCTCTTCTACCGTAACTTCAGGATTTTGCTCAAACTCGAAAAGCGCAGCGAGGTAGTCCTGTGTCATTAATAGCGCATTCTTAGCACAAGTATCGTGAGAATAGTTATAAATGTATGCGTCTCTACTCGTCACCAATCCTAACGAATACAAACCAAACATTGCATCGTCCGCTCTACCTGCCTTTGCATTCTCTGAACCCAATGGGTAGAATTGAGCAAACGCTTCACTACGCTGGTCAACCCAATCGTAATGTCTATCCGGTGTGATCGTCCCCCAATCGCTGAATCCTTTTATGGATATCGCCTCTTGCAGTGCTTCCAGTTTTTGCTCGCGCGTGAAATAATCACTGATGTCGCGGTAGTGGATTTCACAACCCTTGTGTGTCGCCTTAGGGTTCTTGACGAGGATTGTGATAGCGACGGGTGCTCGTGAACCGCCACCGAATACGTTGCCGCCTTCGGCACGCCTGCGTTCACCCGATGTTCTGGCATTCCCCCGCAGGTGCAGGACATAAACTGAACTGAATTCCTCTGCCAAGCACGCACGAACCCCGGAATCAGCGTTCCCGTCAATCCATGACCCGTTGGTGACAAAAGCGATAACCCCCTGTTTATCAATTCTGTCGGATGCCCATCGGATTGCCATCTTGTATGTATCATAGAGGTGTCTTGTATTTGTCACCTTAGAAGCTTCAACGTAAGTTTCGCTAACACGCCCTTCAAGTTCAGGGTATTCCACGTTGGGATTGTCGTCCGTGGCACTCTGCTGTCCTGCTGACCACGGCGGATTGCCAACGATAACTTGTATCGGCAGCTGCTGTTGACGCTCGGCACGTTCATTGTTATCAGGCAACCACTCTTTCGGGAAAAGCGTAGGTTCTTCCGCCTTTTTGTTTAGATTGAATGTATCTGTCAAAACGATACCCTTGAATGGCTCGTAGCCGCTATCTTCCCCGCGCCGCCCACGGAAAACCTCCTCAATATTCACAGCGGCGATGTAATACGCCAGCAGCACCAGTTCATTCGCGTGGAGTTCCTCGCGATACTTCCGCTCCAGCGCATCGGGCTGGATAAGCTCAGATTGCAGCAGACGTGCCAGAAAAGTCCCAGTCCCAGTGAATGGATCCAACACATGGACCCCTTCATCGCTCAGGCACCGCCCAAACTCGTCCCGTAATATCGCATCGGCACTCTGCAAAATAAAGTCCACCACCTCAACCGGTGTATAGACGATACCGAGTCGGTCCGCTTCCTTTTTCAATGCTTTTTTGAAGAATTGTTCATAGAGATCTGATAGTATTGTCTGTCGTCCTTCGCTATTTTTTACACCGCTTGCCCGGGACCGGACGCTATCATAAAAACCTTTCAGGTCTCGCGTTTCGCTCTCAAGTCCGAATTCTGCAAAATCCTTCTGTAGGTTATCCAATGCAGAAGCCATCGGGTTGCGCGATGAAAAGTCATAATCTTCAAAAAGTGCATCAAAAACGGGCTTTGTCAGGATATGCTGTGCCATCATATCAATGGCGTTGCTCCGTGTGATTGCAGTATTTATTGAGTTTTTCAAATCCGTGTAGAAATCGTCGAACCATTCGTGCAGTGCTTCATTTTCGGGATTATCCAGTAGATTTTGGATACGGTCAACGAGTCGGTCGAAAATATCAGCGACATCCTTTGCCCAGTTCTCCCAGTATCGTTTATCGCCACATTTCTGGACGATTTTTGAGAGTATCGCCTCAACGGGGATTTCAATTGGCAAGAGTGAAAGTTGTTCAGGATTCCAATCGGGGTCACCGCCTCCGCCGCCTCCAATGACGATAGAATCAGGGAGCTCTTTATTGAGGTCAATACTGTTGATTTGACCATCGAACCTATCGTCGTGTGAGCGGAGTGCATTGAGGACGCTCCAGACATTAGAGAACCGTTCATTGTCATTAAGCGCGGCAGCAGGGTCTTTATCGTCGGGGATAGCGACGGGCAGTATGACGTACCCGAATTGCTTTCCCGGTGCCTTCCGCATGACGCGACCGACCGCTTGGACAACATCAATATGTGATTTCCGGGGTTTATAGAAGATTACAGCGTCAAGGGCAGGGACATCAATACCTTCCGAAAGGCATCTCGCATTCGAGAGGATGCGGCAAACATCTTTGCTATCACTATCGTCTTGGCTATCGTCGTAATTCTCGTTTTTTAGCCAATCGAGGCGTGTTTTTCGGTTCAGCGCGTGAACCGTTCCGTCAACGTGCTCGGTTTCGCATAAAAAGTTGGTAGGGTGTTCTTCCTCTGGCAGTTTTTCAAGGGCATCCTCAATAATCTGATTCCAATAGGTCTTGAGAGCTTTCGACTCGTCAATTCTGTTTGTGAATGCGATAACGCGTTTCAGAGGTCTGAGCGTTTCGTCGTCTTTCGCCTTGTTTTCGGGGTTTTGTAATGCGCGCCAGCAGCCGATGATTCGAGTTGCGTCGTTTATGTTGATTTCGCTACCGTACTTGCCGGTGTTGCCTGCAAGTTTCGCATTGACTTCATGTTCTGATATGCCGAAAATAGCAACTTTGTAGTCGGAAAGTTCGCCGAGTTCAACGGCTTTGGAGAACGGGAGCCGGTAGAACTGCGGACCGTATTTCTCTTCGTCGTCCATAGAGAAGACTTCGGCGTTATAGTCAGCGGCTTTTTTCCTTGCGTTTTCGGTATAGAGTCTGGGTGTAGCAGTCATATAGAGGCGTTTATTGGCGCGAATCCGATCGGCATCGTGGACGAGAACAAAATGCGAGGTTTTATCGCCGGGTTTATCGACACCGGTTGTTCTATGTGCTTCATCGCAGAAGATAATATCAAATTGAGGTGCGCCATTGTTTTGTGATTCTTCAATAATAGGCAGGGACTGATACGTGCAGAAAACCACCGTCATTTTACTGGTATCAGGTTTATGCAATGCACGAGAAATTTCTGAGGGGTCTGTGGTAACGGGAATCTTGAGTTCTTGAATAGACGAATCCTCGGTAGTATCTCCTGCGCGTGTATCCGAGCAGATACCGATATAACTGTGATCTATCCCACGTTGTTCGGACCATTCTCGCATCGCTTGCGAAAGCAGGCTGATAGACGGTACGAGGTAGAGGACCCTGCCCTCGGTTCCGGCGATGTGCTCAGCGATTTTCAATGCTGTGAAGGTTTTGCCGGTGCCGCATGCCATAATGAGCTTGCCGCGGTCGTGGTCTTTGAAGCCGTTGAGAACGTCGTCAAACGCCTCTTGCTGATGATCTTTTAGGTGGAATTTTCGCTGTTTATAGGTGAGTTGTTCAGGTTGCTGTATGCTCAGATCGGGCCATTCAAAATGGCTGTCTTCGAGATCGCGGAAGCGGATGATCCGGAATTTGTTGCCTAACGGCTCTATAGTTCTAAGCGCGTTTTCTCCTAATTCACCGCCTGTATTTACTAAGATTCGCGAGGTGAAGATTTCGCTTGCTGAGGCGGAGATGAATGAATCAATGTGTGGTTTTGAAACCCGTGTATCTTCAGCATAGCATTTGCACTGGATGGCGCAATATGTGTCGTCGTGTTTTTTGGCAACGAGGTCAACGCCTATATCTGTGCCGTCGAATTCTGTTCGGAGTTCTGCCCACTCTTTCCAGAGATAGACTTCAGAGAACTGGTCTTTGTAGTCGGGATCTTCGGTGAAATATTTCTGCATCAATCGCTCGAAATAATCACCTTTTTGGCGTTCGGAGCGGGCATGCTCGCGGATGTAATTGAGTACGCTTTGGAAGCCGAGGTTGACTTTTGTGCTTTCGCTACCGATTCCTAAATAGCCTTGTGTTGTTTCTGACATATCTGTTCCCTTCACCTATAACCATAAAGTCGTATTCCGTAATTATACCGCTACAAGCATTTTCTGTCAACACCCGCGCTATAGAGATCCAGGGTCATTCAATTCTCCTGAAAAAACTTCAAATATCAAATTGATCTCGGATGACACGCACCTAAAAATCCGTGCAATCCGTGTAATCCGTGATTCAGACAACTAATAACGGAAAAAAACGCTCAAAAAGCTAAATCACAATAGATAAACAATAGAATCGCAATATTCCAAGGCATTTTCCATTTCTCTACACCCAAGTACTATCGTATAATTAACACGTGATTTAGAATGCAACGCCCAATACGGCTTATACGAGGTTCGATACTCTTTAGAGGTGCGGGCGGTTCCCTGACGCTAACAGTCTCACAGCAACCTGACAGATTCGACACCCACGTAAAAAAGGCTGTTTAAAATCTCACCGAGTCGTGGATAGTTCCGAGACGCCGCAGGAGCTCGGGATCGTATAGTGGCAGAGGGGTTTTTCAACCCGAACGTGCTTCACGAAAGGCTGCATTCCCAGTTCGTAAGCCGGGAACTCGTAAAGTCGTCATGAGGCTTTGCATTCTACACGGCTCAGTGCATCCCGTTTCGGATGCACTGACACATCATATTCACCGGAGACTTCGCGCACCGGTTCAGATATTTTCGCGCTCTGATGAAGCACCACCGAAAATTAAATAGAGCGGATAAATCTGAGTAAAAAAAACGAAAATTACGTCACATTCCCGCGTGTCACTTGACTTTTGCACGTCATATATGACGTTACAAACGTCACATGAACGTCACAATTGTTCAAACATTGCTGGTAGCATTCCGAATCCGACCTTCTCTGAACAATCATAGCAAATTTCATAGCAGCCTTTAACAAGCCTGCTACTAAAATCGCCAAAAACCCAGTCATGGATTAGGTGGACAGCATTTCATAAAATTCACAACTTTCCGGATTTGCTATGAAAACTATGAAATTTTACATCATTACAACCAGCAGAAAGCGGAAAATCAAAGGGCTTTGGATGCTGAGCGAAAACGTTTGAATTCTTTCACCCAATATGCTATGATATTAGCGACGTGGGAAGAAGGTATCAATTCCGGCTTCAATGTCTTCTATCGGATGTCCATATTGTTGCTGATAACTTTCGTGGGTGCCACGCTCTGTTTCGGTGAGTTCGGTGAGCGGAAAGGCGATTGTTTCTTTACTGCGCTTGCCAGATTCACCCATTGCGATGTTCATCTCTTGGTCCTGCCTACCGAGTGCTGCACCGTATTCAGGTTCCGAATCGTTAAGCACAGCCGTGGCGATACTGAGCAGTTCATCTGCGACTGCGATCTGTCCCTCGGAAAGTGGATAGTTCTTAAGCGGGTTTTCCCAAGTGACAATCTGATCGGGGAGTTCCAATGAGATGTTTTCAATGACTTTAGTACCATCCACGTCAATTGTTGTGCGCTTGGGTCGATAAGCGACCCCTTTTGCACCGGATTGCAGTTCATCGGCAGGTGTCACGTAGATGTCTTCACCGACGATAGTGCCTTTGCTACCGTCAATCTGCGAAATTCCGGTTTGCCCGCGTCCCAAGGAACGCGCATGGATGACGTTGGAGTACACCATCAGGGCAGTTGCGTTGTTGTCGAACTCAATAAAACCGAGGCTCCACCTTTCGCTGGTGTGATGCCGTTTCATCCGGTCAATGATCGGAATTACAGGGGTTGTCTGTGTGATGCCGAGTGCTGATTTTGGTTCACCCCCGGCACGGAGACGGAGCATGCTCATGCCGTGATAACCGCCTTCATAAAAGATGCGGTAGATACGAGCGACCTCGCCGATAACATCTGCTTCAATCACCTCGGATAAAAACCGTTCGCGGGGTGCCCGATAATAGTTTTCAGCGATCTCCAGCGTGACATTATTCACCTTGGCACTTTCAATCATCAGATCGGCAGTCGGGAGTGTAACAGCGATAGGGGTCTCACAGAGAATGTGAACACCGGCATCCGCCATAAAACATGCGATTGCGTGGTGCGCGACACCCGGCACGGTAATATCAACGACATCCAGTTCTTCTTGGGCGATGAGGTCCCGGACATTTGTGTAAGGGGTCGCGCCGTATTCCTTGGCATAGCGGGTTGCGGTTTCCTCGTCTATATCACAAATCGCGACGAGGTTGTAAACATCTTTGAGTTTCGCGATAACGGGCAGATGCGCGCCGCCGCCACGCCGTCCAGCACCAACTAAAGCGATATTGAGTTTGGACATGGAGGTCTCCTTAACTATCAGAGGCATGGTTGTTGGTTATCAGTGGTCAGTTGTCAGTTTGTACTGAAAATATCACTTTTACGAAAATGTGTCAATGAAAATAGTTATCAGCAGTCGGTGAGGGTTGCTCCTACAAGAAAGAATCCGCGATGAGAAAAGGAATTTCTGAAATCCTGTTGAAGAGACATGTTAGCCATCATCGTTAAAGAACTCCGTTGTTATACCAATATCGGCAAATACCGACGTATGCAGTTGGTGGTTTTATGTGGATTCGCGCTGCTGTTGCTGGTTGGCACGGTTGAATTCTATGCACATCACACGCCCAACGTCGGAAAACAGACCTATAAACTCTGTATTTTTTTCCTCTTTATTCCGCAATTTTGGGTGCCGAGGCATGCAGTCGAGGCTTGGCATACGGATCAACATCTACCGGGAAATGGAACGAACAGGGCACTACTTGCGTTGTCACCATTGGCAAGTTGGAAAATCTTGTTAGGTAAATTGAGTGCGGTTGTGCTTTGGACAATGTGGGGCATCTGGTTAACGCTCCCACTGTTTGCCCTCTCAAGTTATACCGGTGGCTTCGCTGTTTCGCAATTGGCGAAATGCGGTGCGGTATTATTGGTGAGCTGCATTTTTTTTGCACTGATCGGCATCGGTTTTGCGTTACGTAATCCTCCACTTCAGGCAAAAAGTATCAGTTACGGATTGGTCTTGTTGTTAACTTTTCTACCCCTAATTCCGATTCCGTTATTTGACGCAATTCCAGTGTTAGATGTGATAAGTCCACTGTGTGTGGTGTTGTCAATTTTGAGTGCGAATCCAACGCACCTATGGCTGTGGAATATTGGGCTGTTTTGTGTGGTATCTGTCTTGATGTTCCCAGTTCTGGTTAAACAGATGCACCTCTGAACCAGGTACACGCGTTGCTGACGAACAGTGAATAACAGCGTAATTTACAAATAGATGGTTCAACAGGAGATGCTTTAGATGAAAGAGACATTGTTTTCTATCTTTTCGCTGGTACTTATTGTTCCAATGATCTGTCTACCGGACATCTCTGCCCAAGAATATACACAATGGGAGTTACCCGAAGATGCTATCGCGCGGCTTGGTAAAGGTCGTATTGAAGATATGCAGTACTCGCCAGATGGAACTATACTGGCAGTCGCGACGACTATCGGTATTTGGATTTATGATACAGAGACATATCAGGAGCGTTCTCTGCTCGCGCGCAAAAATAAGGGTGTTGAGAAAATCTTGTTTGACGCTAAAGGGACAACTCTCGCCAGTAAGGAGGAGTTTGACAGTATTACACTATGGGATGTTACTACACGGAAACCGAAGAAAACGCTCACAAATCATTCTCTTGTTTATGATACTGTGGCGTTCAGTCCTGATGGCGAGACATTCGCAAGTGTACGTTACAACGAGATTCATCTATGGGATACGGTTACAGGCGAGTCTAAACACATCCTTAAAGGGCATACGGATTTGATGAGTTGTGTATCGTTCAGTCCAGATGGTCAAACGCTTGCGAGTGGAAGTAAGGATCAAACGGTCCACCTTTGGGATGTTGCCACTGGGGCGCACAAGAAAACCCTCACAGGACATCCAGCCCTCGTTTCCAGAATAATATTCAGTCCAGACGGTAGCACGCTTACAAGTATGAGCGATGACAAGACGATCTATTTATGGGATATAGCGACAGGAAAACGCAAAAAGACACTTGCCAATCACAGTGTGATTACCGAACCGCTTGAACGTCGAGAAATGATTGAAAGGGCGTTCTTCAGCTCAGATGGTGGCACGCTTGCGACTGTGAGATTCCCCAATACGATTCGATTGTGGGATACAACAACAGGTACACTCAAGCAGACTTTCGCTGGTGTAAAACAAACGGATCGTCATAAAGGGATAGGAAAGGTGTTGTTTAGTCCGGATAAACGTATACTTGTAAGTATTGGCGACGGCGAAATCCACATCTGGGATGTCGTTACAGGCACATACAAACACCTAATTGAATCTCCCCATTATGATTCTGTCAAGAGCGCGGTATTTAGTCCTGATGGAAGGACACTTGCTACTGGGACTTTCAATGGAATTGTTCGCTTATGGGATGTCGCTACAGGCAAACAGAAAAAAACGATTAACAATCTAAATGTGAGACTTGATGAAACGCATCATACGGATAACATCCCGCTAAGTCCGAATGGGAAGCAGTTCGCAACTGGAAACTATGATGGCACTGTCTACTTGTGGGATCGAATCACAAGACAGGAGCAACGGCTATCAGGACAGATCTATCATCTCAAAGACCAGCCATCTCAAAGCATGTTATTCAGTTCAGATGGATCAACATTAGCGAGTTGGAGTCTGAGCAAAGATGTGGGCATTCGGTTATGGGATGTCACCACCGGCAAACGTCAGCGAACCCTTACCGGGCATACAGCACTGATTAAGCGTGTCACTTTCAGTCCAGATGGGAACACCTTAGCAAGTTGGAGTTCGGACGATGAAACGAGCATTCGGTTATGGGATGTTGGCACTCGGAAACACAAACGAAGGCTTACTGGACATACACAATTGGTAGAGAGCGTTGCTTTCAGTCCGGATGGCAAAACGCTTGTGAGTGGTGGCGAAGGTGGCACAGTCCGTCTGTGGGCTTCGGTTACAGGTAAAAATATAGGGACTTTCACGGATCAACACTTGCCTAATAAACAAATGGGACAATCGTCTGCTGTTACCGCCGTATCGTTTAGTTCGGATGGGAGTGTGCTTGCAGGGGGTCGTAAGAACGGTTCAATTCATCTATGGGACGTTGCCACGGGGCAATTGATGCAAACATTCAGAGGGCATGTAGATGCCATATCTTCCGTATCCTTCAGTCCTGATGGGTTCGCCATAGCGAGTACAAGTAAAGACGCGACTGTCCGTCTGTGGGATGTTGCTACTGGCCAACAAAAACGGTTACTCGCAGGCTATAAAGGCACCATTTGGCGTGTGAAGTTCTACCCGAATGGACTGCCGTTAGCAAGCGATCTTAAAGGCGACATCGGAGGCCCAGATGACGAAAATATTCGCTTATGGGATTTACGGACGGGACAACTCAAAAAGAGGCTTATGGGTCACGCATCGTGGGTTAGAGGTATATCATTTAGTGCAGATGGAAAAACACTTGCGAGTGTGAGTTTTGATGATACAGTGCTTCTCTGGGATCTAACGTCTACAATCAAAACTTTAGATGTAGCAGAATAGACTATAGGTAGCCGCCACCAAAACTGGGTTCAGCTTATAGGAGTGTCAAAAGGAGATTCTTTAGATGAAAATGAGGATGCGTCTATTTTTTTTAATTTTGGGAACTATTTCTGTTGTTTTAGCTCTGACCATTGTTTTCGTACGATTTCAACGGAAGACAATCTTTCTTCATGAATCTCCACAGCATGAGCTGCCTGAGGGCGTGAAATTGCGGATCGGTAAAGGCAGTGTAACTGATATAGCATATTCTCCAGACAGCACTGTGTTAGCGGTTGCTACCTCTATCGGCATTTGGCTTTATGATACTTCTACAGCTGAAGTACACACGTTGCTCACAACGGATACCTACGGTATCTCAAGCATTTCGTTCAGCCCAGATGGCAAAACGCTTGCGGGTGGGGGACCGGCGGGAATCATCCACTTGTGGGGTGTTGACACTGGCGAATGTCATCAATCCTTTGTAGGACATAAGGGCGGAATTTTTAAGGTGTTGTTTAGTCCTGATGGAAACACACTCGCGGCTGTAAGTATCCATGACACAAGTCTGTGGGATGTTAACACTGGTACACATGAGAAAACGTTCCGTGGATCCACAGCCTCGGTAAAAACATTATGGCTCGACGCAGATGAAGCGACACTTGCATCTACTCGGGCTTCGCCCAGAGACATTTACTTGTCTGATCTAATTACAAGAGCCACAAAGAAAATTTTGAAGGGACATAAGACAAGTGTCACAAGTATGTCATTCAGTCCTGATGGGCAGACGCTTGCGAGTGGTAGTCACGATACAACCATCCGTTTATGGGATGTCAACACTGGCAGTAATAAGAAAACGCTCAAGGGCCACAAGGAACCTATCAATAGCATGGCGTTCAGTCGTAATGGACGGATGCTTGCCAGCACGAGTGACAATACTGTCCGCTTGTGGGATATTGACACTGGCAAGCTTACAAAAACCTTTAAAGAACATGGGGTTAATGTGCGGCACGTAGCGTTGAGTGCTGACGGAAAAACAGTTGCGGGTTGGGGCAGCGACCATATTCTATACATCTGGGATGCCGCCACTGGGAACCGGAAAAAAACTATCACAGGTCATATAGGTCCTATCTCTACTTTATCGTTTAGTGCTGATGGGGCTACGCTTGCTATCGGTGGCTTTAAAGAAATTCTACTATGGGATGCAATCGAAGGTTTGCATAAGAACACCTTATTTGGGCATAAAGAGATGGTGGAGTGTATAGCGTTCAACCCTAATGGGCGCACCCTTGTAAGTGGGAGCATGGACGAGGCTATTCGTGTGTGGAACGCGGGCACAGGGCGGCAGCAGAAAATCATAAAGGGACATGTCTCTGGAAGAGCTACTTATTCTGCTGTCAGAAGCGTAGCGTTCAGTTCAGATGGCAGCATTCTCGCAAGTTCAAGCGCGGATGGCGCAGTTCAATTGTGGGATGCTGCCACAGGTAAACACAAAAAAACTTTATCAGGGCATACAGACGTTGTTGAAACGCTTGTATTCAGTCCGGATGGACGGACCGTTGCCGGTGCGAGTGGATGGAACAAAATCAGAGTTCGGGTATGGGATGTTGACACAAGCAAACACAAGGATACCCTTACCGGTCGGACATCTGGCGTTTCTACTGTGACGTTTAGTCCGGATGGAAGTATCCTCGCAAGTGCTGATCGAGATGGTGTTCAATTGTGGGATGTTGCCACGGGTGAACTCTTAAAACAGCTCCAATGGCGTGTGTCTCCTGTTAATAATTTGCCGCTTGCTAATAGTTTGTCGTTCAGTCCAGATGGGAAAACACTTGCGAGTGTGGGTTGGGATACAACCATCCGTCTATGGGATGTTTCAACAGGAAATAAAAAGAAAACGCTCACGGGACAAAAGCATTGGCTCTATAGTAGTATGGCATTTAGTCCGGATGGTCGGATGCTCGCGAGTGCAAGTGGGGATGGCACAGTGTTACTATGGGATATCACATCTGTAACTAATAATGCCGGTGATCGAAAATAACGCTGACGCTCCGCACAGATGGTATTTTCATAGGAGATCCTCCAAGTCCTTTTCAAAAATCATTTTTTATGGCGAACACATCAAAATATCCCTCAAATCCGCAAAAAACATCGCAGTCTGGGCACCCGGGTGTTACTTTTCGCGCGATTCTGATCGGCATCATTCTTATTCCGCCGAATACCTATTTTATTATGGCGAACCATCTGCGTTACCGGAGTACACTGCCGACAACGATGTCGCTAATTTACAACGTAGTGGTGACGCTGGTGGTGCTGACCTGCCTAAATTTTCTGGTCAAACGGCTGCTGCCGCGCTTCGCGCTCCGACAGGGCGAATTGCTCACGATCTACGTCATTCTCTCAATCTCTTCGGCGATCGCGGGACACGATATGATGCAGACACTTGTGCCTGTGATTCCAAACGGCTTCTGGTTTGCCACCCCCGAAAACGAATGGCAACAACTCTTCTGGCGGTATCTGCCAAGTTGGATGACACTCAGCGATTTGTCCGTCTTACAAGATTTTTACGATGGGGAAGCCTCTTTTTACGCGACGCGGTATCTGGCGGCTTGGTGGGAACCGGTTTTATGGTGGACGATCTTTCTGTCCGTGCTGATATGGGTGATGATATGTATCGATCTATTGCTTCGGAAGCAGTGGATCGAACGGGAGCGGCTCACCTATCCCATCGTCCGTTTGCCAATAGAGATGACGCACTCAGATGGACGGCTCTTTAAAAACAAGATGCTGTGGGCAGGCTTCGCGATTGCAGCGAGCATTGAACTGATTAACGGCATCCACGCGTTCTTTCCAACTTTCCCAGAGATACCGGTCCGAAAGGTAGACCTTGGCATCTATTTCACTGAAAAACCGTGGAGCGCAATCGGCTGGACCCCCGTTTATATCCTGTCATTCGGTGTAGGACTCGCCTTTTTAATGCCGTTAGAAATGTCCTTTTCGCTTTGGTTCTTTTACTTCTTTTGGAAAGGTGAGCGCATCTTGGGAAGTGCGATGGGGTTACAGGCTTTGCCGGGATTTCCGTACGATGGACCGCAAGGGGTAGGCGCGTATCTGGCGATCGCCTGTTTCGGACTCTACGGCGGACGTAAGCATTTCTATGCGATGTTTAGAAATTTGACTGGAAAGCGAGGTACGAATCTTCCACCTGAAATGCAAGATACAACAGATTATCGGTGGCCGCTGGCGGGGTTGATCGGGGGTGTCCTTTTTCTTTTTATTTTTTCAAACCATGCGGGGATGGCAATTTGGCTGATAGCGTTGTACTTTACTATCTATTATCTCCTCGCGTTAGGCATTACACGGGTCCGCGCGGAGGTTGGTCCCCCGACACACGAGATGTTTTCGGCAAACCCGCGGCAATTTATTCTCGATTCGCTCGGTTCCCGTCCGATACCACCACAGAGTTTAACGGTGCTGTCGCTGTATTTCGCGTTCAATCGTGGGTATCGCGCACATCCGATGCCCCATACTTTGGAAGCGTTTAAACTTGTAGAAGTAGCAGATATGCGTGCGAGGCGGATGGTCGTCGCGCTGATGTGCGGTGTCTTTTTCGGCATCCTTGCTTCATTCTGGGCGTATCTGGCGGTTTCCTACAAGACCGGTGCGAATCCGTGGGTGGTAAAGGGCGGTTATAACATGCTCCGATCATGGCTCTATTCCCCGACAGAAACAAACATCCCTGCTGTAACATTTATGGGTATCGGGTTTTTGTTTACAGGGTTGCTATGGTGGCTACGCACGCGTTTTCCGATGTTTCCATTTCATCCGACTGGCTATGCGGTCGCAAGTAGTACGTTGACCTTCGGTTGGCTCTGGTTCTCCGTTTTTATGAGTTGGGGCATCAAACACCTCATCTTGCGGTTCGGTGGTATCCGTCTGTACCATCGAGTGTTACCGCTCTTTTTGGGATTAATTCTCGGGCAATTCGTAGTCGGTGGCACGTGGGTGCTGATCCGACTTATCTGGGGTGTGTCTGTTTATTCTTTTTATCGTTAACTCGCGAATCTGTGTGCTGCCGAAAGGCTATGACTTCAAAAACATGGTAAACACATCAAAATATCCCTCAAATCCTCAAGAAACACCGCAGCCTGGGCATCCGGGCGTAACTTTTCGCGCGATTCTACTTGGCATTATACTTATCCCACCGAACAGTTATTTCATTATGGCAAACCATCTGCGTTATTGGAGTACTTTGCCGACAACGATGTCGCTGATTTACAACGTAGTGGTAACGCTGATGGTGCTGACGTGTCTCAATTTCTTGCTGAAGCTGCTGTTGCCTCGTTTCGCGTTCCGCCAAGGGGAACTGCTCACCATCTACGTTATCCTCTCAATCTCTTCGGCAATTGCGGGACATGACATGATGCAGACCGTTGTGCCTGTCATCCCAAACGGTTTTTGGTTTGCTACCCCCGAAAACGAATGGCAACAACTCTTTTGGCGGTATCTGCCAAGTTGGATGACACTTGATGATCTTTCAGTGTTGCAAGATTTTTACGATGGCGATACGACTTTTTATTCATCAAGGTATTTAGCGGCATGGTGGGAACCGATTCTATGGTGGACGATCTTCCTGTCCGTGGTGATTTGGGTCATGATTTGCATTGATCTACTGCTTCGGAAACAGTGGATTGAACGGGAGCGGCTCACCTACCCCATCGTTCGTTTGCCGATAGAGATGACGTATTCGGATGGCAGGCTCTTTAAAAACAAGATGCTGTGGGCAGGCTTCGCGGTTGCAGCGAGCATTGACCTGATTAACGGCATCCACGCGTTCTTTCCAACCTTCCCAGAAATACCGGTCCGAAAGGCAGACCTTAGCATCTATTTCACTGAAAAGCCGTGGAGTGCAATCGGTTGGACCCCTATCTATATCCTGTCATTTGGTGTAGGGCTTGCATTTTTAATGCCGCTGGAGATGTCCTTTTCGCTTTGGTTCTTTTACTTGTTCTGGAAAGGTGAGCGCGTCTTGGGGAGCGCGATGGGGTTACAGGTTTTGCCGGGGTTCCCTTACGATGGACCGCAAGGCGTTGGCGCGTATCTGGCGATCGCCTGTTTCGGGCTTTACGGCGGACGTAAGCATTTTTATGCGATGTTTAGAAATTTGACTGGAAAGCGAGGTACGAATCTTCCGCCTGAGATGCAGGACACAACGGACTACCGGTGGCCGTTGGCAGGATTGATAGGTGGTGTTCTTTTTCTTTTTATCTTTTCACATCGCGGTGGGATGGCGATCTGGATGATCGCGTTGTATTTTGCTATCTATTATCTTCTCGCGTTAGGCATTACACGGGTCCGCGCGGAGGTTGGACCGCCGACACACGAGATGTTTGTGGCAAACCCACGGCAGTTTATTTTGGACTCGCTCGGTTCACGCATGATTCCACCGCAGAGTTTAACGATGATGTCGCTCTATTACGCGTTCAATCGTGGATATCGGGCACATCCGATGCCACACACGTTGGAAGCATTTAAACTTGTAGAAGTAGCAGATATACGTGCGAGGCGGATGGTCGTCGCGCTGATGTGCGGTGTTTTTTTTGGTATTCTCGCTTCGTTTTGGGCATATCTGGTGGTTTCCTACGATATCGGTGCGAATCCTGGGTTGGGCAATGGCGGCTATCACAGGCTCCGATCGTGGCTCTATTATCCGACAGAAACAAACATCCCGGCGGTGACGTTTATGGGTGTCGGGTTTCTGTTTACAGGGTTGTTGTGGTGGCTGCGCACGCGTTTCCCGATGTTTCCATTTCACCCGACCGGCTATGCGGTTGCGAGTAGTATGTGGACCTTTGGTTGGCTCTGGTTTTCCGTTTTTGTGAGTTGGGGCATCAAACATCTCATCTTGCGGTTCGGTGGCATCCGCCTGTACCATCGGGTATTGCCTCTCTTTTTGGGGCTAATTCTTGGGCAATTCATTGTGGGTGGGACGTGGGTGCTAATTCGGCTTATTTGGGGTGTGTCTGTTTATTCCTTTTATCGTTAATGCGAAAATAGGTTGAGATGAGACACTTGCTTGTGCTAAAATATTGCAAATGACTGCGTACAAATTCACGAACTATTTTGAGCAACAAGTATTGCGTAAACGGCCTTATTTGAAAAAAGAGTGGTGCGTCTATGTTGTCGAGAATGCTGTTCGTATAGAACCACAAGAACACAACAGATTCCGATTTTGGGCTGCAATCCCTGAAATTGGTGGACGCTATCTAAGGGTTATTACACTCAAAGATAAGATTACGATTCATAACGCTTTTCCAGATCGAGGATTCAAATTATGACACTCAACTACTATCCAGAAACTGATTCACTGTATATCAATTTGTCCGAGCGTCCCAGTGTAGAAAGTCAAGAAATTTCAGAAGGTATACTGCTTGATTATGATGCCGATGGTAAACTTGTTGGTATTGACATCGATAATGCGAGTAACAAAGTTGATATGGAAAAACTGATTCTAAGTCAACTGCCTTGCAGAGTTGAAAGTCACATTGGAAAAACCAATTTTTCTTAATTTTTTTGACAATTGACGCTATAGATGCAAACAAATTCGTAGTTGACTATAGGAAACGAGTATGGTTACCCGATAGAACATCCAAACCACATGTGATGACATCGTGTGAGAACTTATACCGCTACAACTTATTCTCTGATGCAATCAAAAAGCACTTCTACAAGTACCCAGCAAATTCATCTCGGACGCGCACTTTATCTGCATCATCGCCGAAGCCGAGACTAAACCACCCCTCATAGCCACGATTATTCAATTGCGTAAACAGATCCACAAAATCGATTGTGCCTTCACCGGGAACAAGGTGAATTTCATACTCACCGGTATTGTCATTGAGACGGACCTGACCGATGTTCTCTACACCGAAAGCGTCTAAGAAGCCTTGCCATCCTTCAGGCACGAGATGTCCGTGTGCAACATTGAATGCCCATTTGAAATATGGGGAACGGATTTCGTCGAAAAACCAGTGGGTCTCGGCGACGTTATGGGGAATATAGTGGATTTCGGCGTGTTCCGGTTCTCGGTTGTGGTTCTCAAAGAAGATAACTATTTCTGCCTGTTCAGCCCGCGCGACCAATCGTTGGATGCGGGCAATAGCGGCATAGCGGCGTTGTGCGACATCACCGAAATGATAACCGCCATGCCCGATCAGCCAGCCGCAATTGAGCCGTTGCGCGAGTTCCAAATTCGCATAGAGATAACTGTCAACGGCTTCAGACATGAGTGGTACATATTCAGCGTTGTTGATTGCGGAAGAGGGATGGATGCCGATAGCTATTTCATGCTTTTCGCACAAGTCGCGCACCGTACGGACACGCGCAGTGTCAAACGCAGCGATATCATTCGGAGGGACATCGGCTTGGAAATCGATATATCTGAACCCGTTTGCTGCCGCCCATTGGATTGATTGCTCAATCGGCTTATGTTTTGGGGCATCAAATCCGAAGCGTTTTCTCTTGTCACTCTGCAAACTCTCTGCCCTCCCGCCGGTCGGTCTCCCACTTTCGGTGCGTTGCGAAGAGTTTGACCTCAAAGGGACGTATCCTTGTCGCAAACGACCCATCAGAGACAGTGGTTTTCTCTTCACCGTAGAGTTCCACAAATTCGGTGCCGTTGAGGGCACCCAATCCGTCAACTTCTACCCCGAGGTAAGCCTGTTCATCTTCATTGACAAGGACAATGAGCCAGTCGCGTCCGGTTCTACGCGCAGTAATACTCACACCACGCATTGACACAGGTGCGGATATATCGGTGCGTCCATCATCAATGAGGCGCGCTGTGACATACGGTTCGACGGGTGCTGTGAGAAAGGGCTGAAGTGCGGCGAGTTCGCTCGTTAAGGCGTAAAGCGATTTCCGAAACGCTTCCTTTCCGTCAGACTTCATATAACTGGAGCCCCAATACAAGATGCCTCTCGCACCGTGTGTGATGCAAGCATACGCCATCAGGCGCGATTCCGCAAAGGTCGGAAACGCAGTAATGTCAGTGTCGCCATCATCCAAATCGCTCCATGTAAATCCCTGAAGCACCATCCACACAGGTCTGCCTTTGCCGACCTGTCGCCATCTGTCCGTTGCGTCAGCGACCCGTATAGCGGGACGACTCTCTGCTCGAATCGGATAATCGTCGCACCCAGTGATGTCCACAACGTCAATGTATTGTCGAACAAATTTCAGATCGCTATCGCGCGCCTCGTTGATCCAAATCTGTCGATTGTGAGGATCAACACTGCGGATGAATTCGATAGCCTCCCGCATCTTGGGCATAATATCAGCTGCCCGTTCCTCAGAGTATTCAATAGCGAGGGGTGTCTGCATCCACCACTCTCCCTTATTCGGAAACACAGCCATCTGGTCTTGTTTCCAAAGACCACTATAGGCGGTGAAACCCCACACTATCTCATCTGGACCTTCCCAGACAGCGAGTGCGGGATGCCCTGCAAGGGTTCGGATATGCTCCTGAAATTCAGGAGTCGCACCCGCCTGAAGCCCCAACGGAACCCAGCCCATCATCCCGTGTGCCTGTGCTTGGTCAAGCGTATCTGTGTTACCACATCGAACGAGGTTAACGCCCGCTTCCGCCATATCTCTGAGTGCGTCATCCTCGGCAGGATGTTCATAAAATCCGATTGGAAAGAGACGCTGCTCATTCCGTGTGAGAAATCCATCGCCGTGTCCATAGACTATATTGTTCATCAAGCACCTCCGTCTCGCTCATCTTCATCCTAATAGGTGTTTTTCCCACCATGTGACGTAATCCGTATCGCTTATATCGTGTGAGAGTCCACGTTTTTCCATGCCCTGCTTGAAGCTCTCTGCCATGTTTTCGTCCCAATACGTTGTAACCTCTGAGGATTCAGGGATTTCACCCATATCACCTGTTTCTGTCATCCACGTATCAAGTTGCGCAGCGAGTTCGCTTCGCACGGTCTCATAATTTGGATTCGTCGCGAGATTGTTTATTTCGTAAGGGTCTGCCTCCAGATCATACAACTCTTCAGGTGGACGCGTCTGTTGCATGAAATGCTGTTGCGCAGGCGACAATTCGCCGCTTGCTGATAACAGTGGCATCAAGCTCCAGAGTGGATACTGCTGTTTCTTATAAGCGTTGAATTGCATGTAGGGACGTTCCGGATGGTAATTTCGGATTAACTTATAGCGGTGTGTTCGGATGCACCGGATTCTGTCGTCTGTTCCATCACAGCGGTCTCGTGCGGCGAAAATAGCATTGCGCGAAGCTGCGTCTGAACCGAGGAAGACTTGTCCCTGCATAAAATCGGGAATTTCAACGCCGGTGAGCGAAAGCGTTGTCGGCGCGAAATCGACACCACTGATGAGTGCGTCGCTGACAACACCCGCATCAACCTGTCTGGGCCATCGGACGATGAGTGGAATATGGATACCGCCATCATAGAGGAATTGCTTACAACGAATATGCGCCCGTCCGTGGTCACTCATGAAAAAGACGATGGTATTGTCGGCGAGCCCCTCATCATCAAGTCGCCGGAGAATTTGCCCGACCTTCTTATCTAAAATCTGAATACTTTCGAGATAGAGTGCCCAATCTTTTCGGATAAGCCGATGATCAGGATAATAAGGTGGTAATTCAACGTCCTCTGGAGGGATAGGACGTTCAGGATCCGGTTTAAAGACGCGGTGTGTGTCTGGAATGTTGATTTGCGCGTAAAAGGGTTGCCCTTCAGGGCATTCACTCCAATCAATACCATCAAAAGGGTTTTCACGTTGAAAGTTAAAATCAGTTTTTCCGGGCCGGTTGTAGGGTGGTCCTGGGCTATTGCAGGTAAAATAACCGGCTTCGCGGAAGCAATCGGTGATGAGTTTCATATCCGTCCGTAAAGGTTTATCACGATTGCTGCGATGGTTGTGTGCATCAAAGTGTGTCTGATAGGTACCGGTGATGAGCGCGGAGCGGCTCGGTGAACAAACTGGACATGTGACGAACGCGTTACTAAAGCGAGTACCCTCGGATGCGAGTCGGTCAATGTTCGGTGTTTTCACGGCAGGTGTGCCGTAACAGCCGAGATCCGGGGAGAGATCTTCGCCATAAATCCAGAGGACATTTGGTTGTTTTGTGGACATAATTACTCCATTTCAGAAATTTCCGCCAAAAAGGACGCATCAGAATATTTTTAAAACTGCCATGAGAACGCCTATGGCGGCTAAGCCAACGCCAATTGCCCACTTGATCGCTCCAACCCCGCTTTCAATTCGGTCAAGGCGGCTTTCGACGCTACCAAGACGATTTTCGACACTATCAAGACGATTTTCGACGCTATCAAAGCGTTGTTCAACAGCCTTGAGATCAGCCTTATCGGTTTTCTCATCAACCTTCGCGTCCAAGCGATCCAAGCGGACGTGGATCTGTTTTAGGGTATGGATAAGTAATTCGTTAAAGTTGTTGTTATCAGGCATCGGTTTTTCCTCTGCGTTGCTATGACGTACCGTTAACGTTGTCCACGACATATCGATCTCGAAACAGGGTCTGCCGGAGGGGTGGCATTTCAGCAAGGAGTTTCGGATGCGGTTTGTAAACCTTGGCGAACCCACTATCAACAGGACTATACAGATTGAAAACAGCGATTCTATCATTTTCAGTATTTGTCCACGGGTTTGCACTGTGGGTGAGTGCCTCTGTGAAAAAGAGCAACGAACCTCCGGGACATCCGTAAGTCGTCCAAATATCGGACTTCGGGTTTTGGATATCAGGGGGTGCCGTATAGACGGATTTGTGGCTCCCGGTCACTAAAAGCGTGCCGCCTTGTCCTTTTTTGACTTCGTTGAGTTCCCATACAATACGGGTGTGTGGACTGTAGCCTTTGCCGGGGAAAGCGTTGTAGTAGTGGACATCGCCGGGAAAGCGGAGCAGTCCGTTGCCGTTATGTGGTCCGAATCCGCCCATACCGAGTGAACGGTAAAAAAGGCTTGCACTCTCAACAGCAAAACCGTAGCATTCCGGACTGGTTACAGCTGGATGCGCGGTGAACTCATTGAGCAGCGAAACAACAAGCGGATGATCAATCAATTTCTGAAGGGGCCCCCCGACAGGGCTGCGTTCATGCTCAGGGATAGACTCAGGGTCGTGGTGCAGGCGATACCCGAAATCACGCATCTCTTTGAGTTCGGATCCAGTAAAGACTTCTGGTATTAGGTACCAACCGTGGGTATCAAAAGCGTACCGCTGCTCTGGCGTTAACGCAGGAATTGGCAAACCGTCAGCATTTTGGGTAGGGAATTCGCATACATCGGGCGGCAATAGTGCTCCGAGCCAAGGTTGTTGATCTCTGTTCGTCTGTTTTTCCATCTGATCCTCCTCGTGCCGTTAGACTTCCGCAGGATAGGCGGATGTGCGTTGCCCAAAATCTCCGTTAATAACGTTTCCGCCTGCATAAGCTTCTCGAAAAAGTGTCTGTCGTTTGGGAGGCATTGCCTCAAGGAGCTGCGGGTGCGGTAACCAATTCGACCAGCGGCTCGCCACAGTATTGTACAAATTTGAGATGCGAACCCGCTCAGCGACACTCGGTTGTACCTGTATCTGCGTCATAGATTCTGTGAGCAGAAAGAGCGAACCGGGTGGACATTGGTATGTCTCCCAGAGCGGAAAATCTGGGTTCTGTACTGCCTCTGGTATCGGATATGCAGCTTTGTGGCTTCCGGTGATGAATCGGAGACTGTTAGTTTCCGTAGTGACTTCGGTTAATTCCCATATAGCCCGCGTTAAGCCGCTCCAACCGCGTCCTGGTACACACCGATAAAGATGAGAGTCGCCCGGTAAACGAAACAACCCGTTCCCTTTGTGAAGGATAGATTGCGGTTGCGGTTGTGGTGCCGTGTCCCCGAAAGATAAGGTTGCTTCCTCAAGTCGAAATCCGTAGCAGTCCTCACTTGCGGCGGGTGGATACGCCAAGAATTCGTTTAGAAATCCGACAACAACGGGATGGTCAGTGAGTTTCTGGAGCGGTCCGCCGAGCGCACATTGTTCGGGTTCCGGGATGCGTTCAGGCATCTCGTGGAGGCGTTGACAGAATTCGCGCATCTCCGCGATCTCAGCGTCCGACAAAACGCTTGGAATTAGGAGCCAACCGTTCCGATCAAAATCGTATTTCTGTTTCTGCGCTGGAACGGTGACAGGGACACCATCAGCGTTGGTGGTTGTCAATTCATCAGGCTCAACCTCAACGGCACTCCCCAAGTTTTTATTCACAACAAAGGGTTTTCTCGTTGCAAGTTCTTTGTAAGCCATTACGGAGTTTCTCCCTTAAATACTACACGGGTGTGGTGGGGTTAATTAACTCTGGTTTCTTCTAATACGCGAAACATGTGGTGCGCGTAACTCAGCGTTGAAATACCGACAAAAACCAGTGCAAAACAGAGACTGTAAAATTCTATATTGTTGGGTAAGAGGGGCATTATCGGGCGTAGGAGATAAAACATGACAGCGATAGATAAAAAGAAACTGGTGCCTTTCCCCCACAAATTAGAGCGTGTAATCATCTTCGCCTTATATGCCAACACAGCATTGCCGAGAACGATTAAGACATCCCGGGTGACAATGATACCAAACGCCCAAAGCGGAAAGGTAGACTTTGACAGTACAAGCGCGAAAATCCCAGCGAAGATCGCGAGTTTATCCGCGACAGGGTCTAATATATAGCCGAGTTCGCTGTGTTGCTTTAAGCGTCGCGCGAAAAACCCGTCTAACAGGTCAGTCACAACAGCTACACCACCACAAACGATCGCGAATACCCATTGCGCACGGTAAATAAAGTAAAAGATGAAAGGCACCGTGCCGAGTCGCGAAACCGACAGGATATTGCTAACATAGAAGAAATGTTGACGTGTAATTTGGATTGACCGAGTTTCGGTAAATTGATGAACGGGAGCCTTGAGTGCCATTATGTTATTATATTTCAGATAGGTTTTGTGATGTAGGAGCGAGCGCATTAATATTAGAAGCCAGTCAACTTGACCCGGCGCGATCCGAACAATTTCAATTGTTGCGCGCCGTCAATTGAAAGGCGATTCGTCGATTCTGATCCGTCAGAATTTCGATTTCACGTGTGAGGAGCTGCTCCAACGGAATTGTCTCCAACAAAGTCTGTTTTTCTTCAAGCGAAATACGTAGGCGTATGCCGATCTGGTAGGCGAGTTCCCTCGGATCGTTGGGTTGTTCTTCCGGCGGCTGCCACGCAAAAATCAAGCGACTGGATAACGCTTCGTACGCTTCATATAATTCTTCGGTCTGAGTGGTCACAGATTCTGATACCGCCTCAATCTCTGTATCCGGGTCATCTAACATTCGGACTCGACCGGTGAGATAAGAGAGATGTTCTTGAACTTCAAGTATTTGAAAGCGGTACTCACCGGCAGTGATGATATTCATGCGGCCGTCGTCTAAATGCTCAACGTGAAGGATACGGGCAGCAGTGCCGACTTCGCAAGGCGTGGCAGCTTCGCCGACCTCTTCACCCTCTTTGATAAGCACGACCCCGAATTCAGACTCATGCTCCAAGCAGAACTTGATCATGGTGCGATACCGAGGTTCAAAGATACGTAGCGGCAAAAATCCGCCGGGGAACAAGACTGCCTGTAACGGGAAAAGCGGAATCTGTCGTTCATAAGATGTTTGACTTTTCGATAAGACTTCGGCGTTCCGCATGTGAAACTCCTCTTTATCCTGATGTCGGATGTACAAGATGGACTTATTTTAGTGCTGGATATAGTTTTTAAAGCGCGCCCACGTTTTTAGCAGATTTAATAGATACCTGTTTCCAGTCACAACCTTGTATATATTCTTGCACAAAATGCGCGATTCGTCAAGGGTTTTTGTGAGGAGATGTCTTGACAATCTGATCTGTTTCGGCTATAATTCATCTGAGTAACAGGTTTAAGCGCGAAATTAGGGCATTTATATCGCATCAGAACCGAAACGGATATTCGCGTATGTTTTCTGCACGAATATCACAACGATTGGAGAAGCACGTGAATTCAGAAAAGTTGGGAAACGCTTTAGCAAAATCTAAAGACATTGCCATCAACCTTTTAGGTAACATACTGTATCGGACACGGGTAGAACCCATTCGCGATGAAGACGGTATAAAGGGTCTAAAAGCGCGTTGGATAGGTGATGAAGGCGGAAATGTACTTGAGATTAACACGCCATCAGGCAGTGCCGATATTAAAATAGATGGTGACGCAGCTCCGACGATTGAGTACGCCCAAGACGGTGAGAAACGGACAGTGGCTGTCAAACATGTTAAGAACATCTCCTGTGAACTGAGTCAAGAGACTGTGGATCAGATTGCGACACCGAGAGGTGCGGCACTTGCGATTTGCCTCGGTGCGGGTGCTGGTTTGTTTGGATGGTTTCTTATCTCAGTGGCGCGTTCCCTATCCGTTCAACGGGTTCAACAGATAGACGCTACAATCTCTCCGATTGTTTCGAGAGAAGATAACATAGAAGCGGGAGAGGATACACCCGAAGCAGATGAAGATCACGGCAGTTGATCCGTTCTATTTACGGATGCCTAACATCACGACAGCAGCGGATGGAACGCAGGATACACTCTTGGTCCGAATCCGCACGGATACCGGGCTTGAAGGTTGGGGTGAATGCGATGCTTCACCGTTGGTGAGTCTCGCTGTCTATTGTTGCCCAATGTCGCACGGCAATATTATTAATATTCGGACTTCTCTCATCGGCGAGACGCTTGAGGGTCCCGCTGATGTCGTTCGCCTCAGCGAAAAAACACTACGGAACGGATTAGACATCCAACAGATACAACACGCTTACAGCGGGGCAGAAATTGCCTTGTGGGATGTTATTGGTCAGCAGTTAGGTAAACCTGTTTACCGTCTTCTTGCTGAGATGTCGGGGACCTCTGATGTAGCACACCCTAAGCTGCCTTATGCATCCGTCCTCTTTGGCGATACACCGGAAGCTACCTATCACGTTGCAGTAAGGTTGTGTGAACAGGGGTATCGTGCTGCAAAGTTTGGTTGGGGACCGATGGGTAAATTCGGTGAAGCGAACGATATTGCACTCGTCCGAGCGGCGCGCGAAGGTATGGAACCAGATGCAAAGATTATGATTGATGCTGGCGTTGTCTGGGGGACAGATTACGAAACCGCTTACAATCGCGCTGAAGCATTTGCCGAATTTTCACCCACTTGGTTAGAAGAACCCCTTGCGCCTGATGCGATTGATGCTTATGGTTCGCTAACTGAGAAGCAACCATCTGTTCCTATCGCAGCAGGCGAAGGTTCAAGTGTCTATCGCATGGCAGAAGATCTGATCGTGAATGGCGGCATACAGTTTGTGCAGATTGACGCAGGACGTATTGGCGGAATTATGCCTTCTTTTCAGGTGCGTCAACTTGCGGAGCAGCACGGTATTCAGTATGTCAACCACACGTTTAAAAGCCACCTGAGCCTTGCATCTTCGCTCCACGTCTTTGCAACGAACCCCGATTTCGATTTATTAGAATATCCAGCAGCGGGTTCGGAATTGTCGCAATCCGTTGTAGTAGAACCCTTTCCTGTCGAATCCGACGGGACGGTTCAAGTGAAGGAGCTGCCCGGACTCGGTGTGCGTGTGGATACGGAGGCCATCCGTCGGTATCTGGCTCCGGTCCGGATTGAAGTCGGTACGGATACGGTTTTTGAACAAACGCCGCTTTAGGAAAGTAATCTCCATTCCGCTATATCTTCGCTTTCACGGCTTCATCAACCAGTTTTCTTAACTCCGCGCCTCTAACTTTATATGATATGACTTTACCCTGCCTATCAATAAGCCACAAGGATGGTATACCACGGATTTGAAATAGTTTTTTAAGAGGTCCATCCTGACCATCGCAAATCTGTCGCCACGGTAGTTCACATTCTTTGAGAAAATCGTGTACTTCAGACGCATCGTTGTCAAGACTTATTCCTATCACAACAAATCCCATATCTTTATGGGTGTCATATATCTTTTTCATGTTCGGCATTTCTGCGATACAAGGTCCACACCAAGTTGCCCAAAAATCAAGCAGCACTACCTTTTCCCGATAATCCTTGAGCGCAATCGGATTACCATTAATATCTGTCAATGAGAAGTCAGGTACAGATTTCCCGATCATCTCTAACTTTGGATCTGCTTTGAGAAAATACGCTTTTGATAGTTCAGCGTTCCCTTTTTCTTCATGGATCATGGCGATTTCCGTGAAGATACTTCGGATAAACAGGTTCTCCTTTTCAGTCTTTTCAAGGTGTTGTAGAAGTTGAAGTGCCTCCTCATGCTTACCGACGATCTTAAGCATTTCAACAAGCGTCCAATAGTCCCGAAACCGCATGATATCCTCACCGTGTGGTTTCATGACAGACTTGAAACTTTTGATGATGTTTTCAATGTCTTTCTCTTGTTTTGCTTCCATATAGAGGCGTAAGAGTTCAGGATACAAGTTAAAGAAATTTGGATCCTCAGACACAAGTTGAAGTGCTCTTTCATAGCCTGCTATAGCGGTTTGAAGGCTGCCATACATTTTTATCGGATGCTTCTGCCAAAAAGCATCTGATAGGTAAACATTATTGGAAAAACTCAGATTTAAATAAAGTTTTGAAATTAAGGTAGAATCTACATCAAAGTTGGCATGGTGTGGACATCGGACAATTGGATTAGCACCATTATAGACATGTCGTTCATGTTTTAACCATTGTTGATAATATTCTGGATCACAATCGTAATTGTAGCTTACAGGTAGGTTTGGGTCGGTGTTATAAGGCAAAATTGGCACACCTTGATCTTCATCTGCTGGACAGATCAAGGCATCGGGATTTGTCAAATGCTTTGGGTGAAGTTCAGAAAGCCATTCTGGGAAATTGGCATGTTCCTTTTCATACGTTTGTAACGCTTCACCGATTGCCACCAAATTTTGCGCGCAAGTTTTTAGGTTTTGGGATTCCTGTTCGGTTAATAGAGATTCATGCTCAAAATCTACTCGAATTTTGGGGATGTGCGTTTCGTTTTCCTTCACTAATTCCTCCATTGTGTGATGTTTAGGTTGAAATAGTTAAAAGTGATTGGACGAAAATAGACCACTCTCGACAAACTTACATTTTCGTTATTACACATCAATGGATGCACTTCTGAAAAGGTAGGAAATTTAGGATTTTTTGGAGGAGTGTGAGAAGATGATATAGGATAGTGCACCCAAACAGGCGCACCATCCTATATCCACTATTGCGTTTTCAAATTAGCCCACGAGGTGGTAAGTTTACCGCTTGCGGAGATATATCTTCTCATGCGAACGGTTGCTAACTGCTTGCGAACGCCGGCGTGTGAAATATCCTCTATTTGATAGTAATAGACAGTGTTCGGTTTAGCGGTGGTATCTGTCCATGTGTAGGTGTTGCGTTCACTGGTTGTGCCTGCGCCTTGGATGAGCGTAGTGTTGACGATTTTGAATTTACCGTCTTTTGTTTCACTGCGGTAGATATAGAAGCCAGCGTTGTCCAATTCGGATTCGGTTGTCCATTTGAGAACAGCACCAGCATCAGTACGTTCTGCCCCGAAATGGGACAATGTAACCGGTACTGGTTCACTGCTTTTAATAAGTGCCCGTCCTGTTTTTTTCTCGGATCGAAACACAGCGAGGTTTCTGCTATTGGTGTCTTTGACGATCCATATCTCATTTATTTTACTTGGTGTCACTCTAATGTAACCAGGAGGAACCCTGGTCCAGTATCCTTCCGTACCGTCAGAATGGACACCATACAACAAAACATCAACTTTGGATAAGTTCACGAAGACGACCGTAGTAGTATCACCCAGAACATTTGATTCAGTAAGACTTGAAAGTTGATCTGGATTATACGGTTTTAAGTTTACCCACTCGCCACCGCCATCGCTGTTTGGGTTCCTCAATTGTTGATACAGTGCTTCTAATTCGGGCCATCCGCCAAAGATGGGAGAATCCTGCGGATTGAACCCTTGAAGATGCGGCAGATCGGTTCGCGTTTCAACCGGTGTGTATCGCCATTCACCATCACCATAGACTTCGGTTAGCAACGTCGCGAGACCCGGATCATACGCTTTTAACGATTGCCGCGTATTACCGAATCGATTAAAACTACCTGCTCCATTAGGGTGAAACCAAGCTTGTGTACCTTCAGCCCAATATTCTTTCCTATCAGAAGAAGCATAGGTGCCTTGCCACAGCCCTTTTTTGATTGCCGCCTCGTAGGTGATTCGGAGTCGGTCATCAAACGTCGGATCAAGAGTATTCAATCCGAGCAAATGTATTCCATGTGCTAACTCGTGAATCAGAACATTATATCTTCCACCGTAGGACTCTCCTGGATAATTAAGAAGGTTCTCTTCAGAAGAAGTTACTGTTGCCCCTTCGGTGCCACCCGCACCCCGTCCCCAGGACACAAGAAAATCAGGAGGAGCATCGCTGCGGTATTCGGGAATCTCTGTTATTATCTCGGTATGCGCAATCACAGCAAATCGGGCCTTGTTTTCTACCATGGATCGTAGCACCTCCGGACGGTGTCCGATCATCTTTGTAATGAGCCATGCTGCCTCTTTTACGGCATACGGATTGACCTTTGCTGATGCTATAACAGGCAAACCTCCGACATCAATCCACTGCTCATAAAATGGATCGAGTTGAAAAAAGTCACGGACAATGGAGGGCGGAGAAACAGGTTCAGGGATATTAACGCTATTTGCCGAATTCGCATCTGGCACCTGTTGCAAATAAGTGTCAATGTGCAGGATTCGGACTCCATCCCTACCATTACCAGCAGGTGAGGTATCAATAGACCAGATTCGGACTATCCCATCTTCACCACCAACGGCGAGAAAGGTTCCATCGTGCGAGAAATCAACAGGATGAATCCAACCTGTAGGTCCTGGCAACTGGGCAACTTTTGTTCCGTCTTCAACCCACCAGAGATCTACGGACCCCTTACTTGTGCCAGCGATCATTTTTCCACCAGGCGAAAACGCGATATCATAGTCCCGTGACTGTGGAATTGTGCGTAGGAGCTCCCAAGTCGATACATCCCACACCTTGACTTCGCCATTGTAATGGGAGCTCGCTAAATATCGGCCGTCTGGCGAAAATGTGACAGCCCGGACAACCACCAGATCGTCTTTTAGTGTAGTGGCAACTTGTCGCTTCTGAACATTCCAGATTTTCACGGTGCCAGAACCGTCTCTGGAACTATCTCCAGCAGCAAGAAATTGACCATCTGATGAGAAGGCTACTGTTTGCACTTGCTGGTCGTGCAGAAGGGTTGCTATCTCGGCTTGGCGATCCACATCCCATAACTTCACATGCATCCAGCTACCAGTGGCAAGGAGTTGTCCATCGGTGGAAAAAGCGACAGAACGAAATAGCGTTCCTTCCCGAAGGGTCGCTATGTTTCGTTGATTGTGGACGTTCCAGAGTTTAAAAGTTCTGTCGTCGCTTACACTCGCAAGCAACTCGCCATTTGGGGAAAATGCGATCGAATTGACAATACCGGTGTGTCCTCTGAGTATCTGCACGGTATTGTTCTTCAGATTCCAGAGCTTGATAATATTGCTTTCACCAGCACTCGCAAGAAGTGAGGCATCAATTGGAGAAAATTCTACTGCTCGCACACCGTCACCATGCTCAAGAAGCATTGGCTCTTGCGCGAAACCATTCTGTAAAAGTGCTAACATTACAAAAGTAAATAGCATTAGTACAGAACGAAGCCTGATCTTCATGGAGATGGTTCTCCTTTTCGTAAAAAGAGCGGGTCTCTGTGATTGTGTGTATGAAAACACAGAGACCACATCCTAAGTTTTGGAAAAAGATTACTTATAGTTTGTATCAAATGACCCCATGAGTTATACTAATAGTATGCGTTAATCTAACAGGTAGATGTATTTACATACCCGACATTCTCTCATAGAGGTCAATATGAAACGCCAATATGTCACACATCCAATGTGTCTATCGCTTGTAAGAACGCTTCAACACTGGATATATGGAGGGCTATACGGAACAACTCGTTTAGCATTGTGAGGTCTGAAACCGTTTCAAGGGAAGGGCGAACCGGTTCCACCTCCGCTTGTGAAAACCGTTCGCTCAGCACAGTAAAGATATTATGAACCGACATCTCACGTGCACCGCGTTCAATGCCTTGCTCAATAAGGGCTTCTGCACCTGTCATGATAATGTTTTTAACCTCCGTATCTGTTGTATGCGACTGAATAAGTTGTATCAAACCTTCACGTTCCGTTTCAGGTCGCTTGAAAAGAATAAGGTGATAGAGATAAAGAATCGCATTCTTATGCTGCACCGCCTCCGCAGCAGGTAACGTATCCAGATAATGCAACGTCGCCTGCAGCGCATCATACAGCGAACCTACGTCTGATTCGTCCTCTTGCAGCACCCGCAATAACCAACCCAACAGATGGTCCGTTTTCGTCAAAGCCTCGGGGTCCGTCTTCTTTACACCAAGAAATAACGTGTCAAATCGGGGGACAAAACGAGATAACACATCCGGAACATCCATCACCGCGGACAAAGACAACGGTGTCTCCCAACGTTGAGAACCTGTGTAATAGACGATTGGGATAATAGGACGCAAACGCCATCGGCTCCTTGGAACCCGAGACCTTTCTAACTCACCCCGTTGCTCATTCCATATTTGGCACATATAGAACAACAACCGGAAACCCATCATACGATCAACTGTCGATTGATGCTCTATGAGGATATAGACCGTGACATCTTCGCCTTGAACGGCATCACGAAATGGCACACTGAACACCATATCGGATTGTAAGTCTCGCAGTGTGTCGTCTACAAAACTTCTGTTTAGCACCTTAAGCCGTTGAAAGTCGAGATGTTTTTCAAGGTCTTCTGCGAGAATTCTAATGAGTCCTCGGACGTTCTCTTTCTGTCGGAACAACCATCTTGCGCTTTTATCGGCGAAATGCCCGACCTGCGTATCAAATAGCCCGCGTATTTCCTCCGTTATGTCTTGTGTCGTTGTGTCTGTCGGCATGCGCCCTCCATATCTATTACTGTTAACCTATAGCATAACATATCCGACAGGTATTATCAATCACTTAAATAAGTTTAGGGGTTGACGTGCTTTTCGGCGTGCCAACCCCTAATACATGATTAGGTCAAACGGGTAATTACTTGCGTATTAACATCTTGCGGGTGGCAGTGAAATCACCTGCTGTCAATGTGTAGAAATAGATGCCACTTGCGACAGACTCACCGAGTTCGTTTCTGCCGTCCCAATATGCGGCACGGCTTCGGTTTTGATACATCCCCGCCGGTTGATGCCCTAATGTCAAGGTTCGGACGACTGCTCCATTCGCTGCATAGATCGTCAATCCCACCTCGGCAGGAGTCGCTAACTGATACGGGATCCACGTTTCAGGATTGAACGGATTCGGATAGTTGGCGAGCAGTGCTGTCGTTTGTGGTGTCAGCGATTCCAAAATCTGTTCCAACACCTGAATGCCGCGTTGGTATGAAACCAGATCCGATGCTGAGGTTTGGATACTTTGTAATCCTTCTCGCTTCGCGAGGCTTAGCCACTGCTCCACTTGCGCTGCCGACAGCGAACGGACAGAAGGTGCGCCTGCAGCGTTCCCGAGGGCATTCGCAGCCATGAGGAGATCCTGAATGTTAACCTCACCGTCTCCGTTCAGGTCTGCGTTACTCTCGCCAGCTTCACCGAAACTCGCTGCAATCAGCACTATATCTTGGATATTAACCATCCCATCACCATTCAGATCGCCCACAACTTCGGTGGCAACCATCAGGTCCGGAAATGTCCATAAGAGGACTGTGCCATCGAAACTTCCACTGGCGATCGCGCTGCCGTCAGGGCTGACTGCGACACTCGTGATGGAATAGGTATGTCCGTCAAGTGTTCTCAGCTGTTCGCCGGTGTCAATGTTCCACAAACGGATGGTTCTGTCGTAGCTTCCACTGACAAGCACTTTAGCATCAGGACTAAAAACAATACTGGTAGCATTTGCGGGAAGGTCTGTAGGCACGTCGCCTGTCAATTCTTCTGGTGCATCTACCGGTACTTCGCGTTCAATAGGTCTACGAAATGTTTGTAGAAATTCTGCTGTGGCAACATCCCATAAGGAGACCGTGTCGCCGCCGCCACTGGCAAGCCTGGTGCCATCAGGACTGAACGCAACTGCCCAAACATCATCTTCGTGTTCGCTGATGGTGTGTATGGCATCGCGTGTTTCGAGATCCCACAAGATAATCTTATCGTCACGACTCCCACTGGCAAGCATGGTGCCATCGGGGCTAAATGCGAGTGTCTCAACGCCTGCCTCATGCTCCCACAACCCTCCGATGTACTGACCTTCGGCAACATCCCATAAACGGATGCTGTCGTCCTCACTGCCACTGGCGAGAATACTACCATCTGGACTGAAGGCAAGACTTATCAGATAGGAGTAGTGTCCTCTGAGTGTCTTTATGTGTTCGCCCGTAATAGCATCCCATAAACGGACAGTGTTGTCTTGACTGCCACTTGCGAGCGTTCTACCATCAGGCGCAAAGACAACAACGTCGACATCATCTTGGTGTCCAATGAGGGTATGGCGAAGTTTGCCGGTGTCAGCGTCCCAAAGGCGGATGGTTTTGTCCCAACTCCGCGTGGCAAGGATACTTCCATCAGCATTAAATGTAACACTCAGGACAGCATCCGTGTGTCCCGTGATAGTTTTCAAATGTCTGCCCGTGCCAGGTTCCCAGAAACGAATAGACGCATCCCAGGCACCAGTAGCGAGGGTATTTCCATCCGGTGTGAAAGCAACACTATAGACATCAGCGGTGTGTGCATTGATTGTGTGTAGGAGGTCGCCTGTGTCGGCATCCCACAATCGGACGGTATCGTCTTCACCGGCACTGACGAGAATACTACCATCAGGACTATACTTCATATCGTAGATATAGGATGTATGTCGAGTGAGCGTCTGCTTAACCGTCCATGTGGCGGTATCCCATAAATAGATAACGGCATTCAAATCACCGCTTGCGAGGGTGGCACCATCAGGGCTGAGTACAACACTCGCGACGTTATCTCGATGTTCTTCAAGCGTTTGTTGGAGCGTTCCTGTAGCAACATCCCATATCCGGATGGTATCGTCCCGACTCGCACTGATGAGCGTACCACTATCACCACTGAAAACGAGACTACTGACGCCTTCGGTGTGGCCCTCAAGCGTTTTCAAGAGTTCTCCGGTTTCGGGATTCCATAGACGGATCGTATCATCTCTGCTGCCACTGGCGAGGATGGATCCATCAGGACTGAAAACGAGACTGCGGACACTTCTTCTGTGTTCAGCGAGGGTGTGCAAGACTTCACCGGTCTCAGAATTCCACAAGTGGACAGCACCATTCGCACTTCCACCGGCGAGTATATTTCCATCAGGGGAATACGCCAGTGCCGAAATGCCATATCCCTGTCCGGGAAAGAGGGTAATTTCTTCATCAGTTGCTGTGTCATACATCCAAACCCCGAGGGTCCCTGCAGCGGCGAGCCGCGTGCCATCAGGGGAATACTGAATTTCATATAACCAGCCTTTACCAAGTCGCGCGGTGGCACCTTCAGGCAGATGCCATTGCGGTGAATCTTGGGCAAAACTATTGTAAGAGAAAAATAGAACTGTTAAACAGAAAACAGTTAATATGGACGAAAATATAGTTTTCATAAATTTTCCTTTTGTTAATGCGTTGCCAATTTTGGCAATCTGGATTTATAGTGGATCCCGGAATTCATGGGACACTTTGCACCGGCACGGTTAGGAAACCGTGCCTACCGGGAACTGCAGAAGTGTCTATTTATTTTTAAGCTTTACTATAGTTAGAATTCTCCGGAAACGGAGATGCGTTGTGAAGCCCCGAGAGTGTGCGTATTAAAAGCGTAGTTGATGAAGAATGACATAGCATTTACCGCCACGCGGAGTCCCGCCCCTGCAGACAGCCCATGTCCATTCCATCCCCCGCGGAGTGCGACGGTGTTGAAGAGCCAGTATTCCGCGCCTGCACGCGATATAATCCCACCCCCATCACTGCCTTCTTCGAGGTCTGCCTGATCGGTTTCAAAATCTACACCAATAGCCCCTCTACCGAGGCGTGGCACGTTGAAATGGTAAGCAGTGCCAAATCGGAGTCGCCGTGTTCGGGTGAATGTCGGTGCGTCAGGCGTATTCCATCGGATTTGTGTGCCTGTTGCATCCAACAACATCGCCCCCACACGTAAACCTTTGTAGGGTTCCGCGATGAGACCGATGTCAATGCCGAAGCCGTTTCCACCATACTCAAAGATGGATTGGTTGAGGAGTTTGAGATTACCACCGACTGATACCATAGCGTGGACTTGACGCGCATAAGAGATAAGCAGCGCATTATCGGTATTACTGAAATACTCTGCGACTTCAGGTTTGTCAATGTAGAGTTCGCCGTCATCTTTGATACCGTTATTGTTAATATCGTGGTAATCACCGAGTACCCCATTATTGTTGATATCAATAAAAGTGGTACGGGGTATATCGTCTACACCGAGCCGGATCCAACTGAGGCCGAGGCTGCCGATGTCCTCAATCTGATAGACGTAGTTGAGGAAATTGTAGGCGACCAAGCCTCTACTCAGCCAACTGCCGTCTCCGGTGCTAAAGGTATCGGAATACATCGCCGAGAAACTATGTTTCCTGACTTTAGTAAGCCCGGCAGGATTCCAGTAAGTAGCGGTTGCATCGTCGGCAATAGCGACGAATGCGCTGCCCATGCCGAGTGCTCGCGCCCCTACACCGTGGCTGAGAAATTCAGCGGCGTGCGCGCCTTCATCTGCGGCATTGACGGTTGAAGGTAGAATGAGGATTGCTATTAGAACGGAAAAGTAAAACAATTTTTTAAACATGAGATCCCAGACTGCGCTTCACTTCGTTTCGCGCAGACCTCCGATCAGCCTATATGGACTTCGTAGAGGGCAACTTCGATTCCCGATAGTAACGAAAACCCAGCCCGTAATGAAATGGAGGGCGACTCTTAATAGATAACTGTCAAAGTTCAAACCCACGTCGTTTAACCGCAAGGTACATTAAAAAACTAACCCGGTGCAAAGTCGTAGATCGGGGCACGGATGATGACGCTCAAAACGCTCCAGAACGCGCCTACGCAGTATTCACCGAGGATGACACCGAAGAAGAAGAAAACCATTGTTCGATAGGTGCTGGGTCCTCCGAATCGGAGTGCGAACCATTTGAGGACACTACTAATAACGAGGCAACTCCAGAAATAGCCGACACCGAAGGTCATAGAGATCGGGTATCCTGCTGGATGGAGGGGCCACCAGATGAAGCGCATCCGCATGAACATCAGGAGGAAGGTGAATCCCATACCGCCTGCCATGAAACTCATTGCCGAGATATTCGGGTCGCGCGGAAACGCGAACAGCCCCGCGAGCCAACCGAATTGACCGATATGCCCGACTGAGGGGCCGACACCACCGCCTGCGCCTGTAACTGCGCCTCCGAGACGGTAGAGTTCACTGAGCGTTGCCCAGAACGATGCGAGAGAACCGAGTACGACAGCAATGATCATCGCCAGAACCAGTCGTTTCGTGTTCATGTTTGCGCGTTCCGCCATCTTGAAGGCTTCAAGTTGATGTGGCATGATGTGTTCGCGGTACCCACGCCCACTAAAAAACCAGAAGTATGGAAAAACCGTCAGGTTATTCGGTCCGATGCGCCGCGTGCCGAGGATATTGACTAAGAATTGTTGGGCGTTACACATCCCTGCCATTTCATGTGCGGGTGGACCGATTTCGGCACGTACACGGGTAATGGCTATGGAGATGGCATAGAAGAAGGCGAAAAAGGGTAAAATAATAGGGAGTGTCATCCCTGCCTTCAGACAAAACCAGATGATAAAGAGACTGGAAACAATAATGAGCAGGAGTGCCGTGCGGTAACGGATAGGCTCCTGTGCGTCGTCAATACCGCCGGGCATTCCCAAGACGGTGCGTACCACATTTGCGATGTGCCTGCGGGTTACAAGCAGTGCGATGACAAAGATCGCCATCCAACCCCCAATTGACTGCTCACTCCCATAGGGGAACGGTGCTGGAATTCCGACGGCACTGCCGAAGACGCGCTGGATCTTCTCAAAGAGATAGAAGAACCACAACGAAAAAGAGAGGTCCAACGGTAAAAGGAAGCCTAAACCGATCACAAATGGATAAAGCGGTACAGGCACATTACCGACAGCGTTCCAGGGTTTTTCCGTGAAGAACGTTCCCCAATTACGAGCGTTATGCCGGACACTGAAATCTGGCAGTACGGGAAAGAAGTGTGCCAAGCCGTGCCAAACATTCAGTAGCGCGGCAGCGATGAACCCATACCATAGAATGCGATTTCGGAAAAGTTTCGCTGCGCCTCCGCCCTCTGTAATCGCCATCGGAAGTTGGATGATCGGGTATGCTAATTTCTCGTGTTCGGTCCACTGCTTGCGAATCAGTACATTCAGGCAGATCATGATAGTACCGAGTGCAAGAATAAATGATGTCCACCACAACGTAGGTTTTATCCATGCGCCCCCAATTTTAGCGTTATAGAAAGGGGTGTTGCCTTCGTAAAACCCACGGATCAGTTCCTTGTCAGAGACCACAAGGTGTTGTGGGATATAAGTGTGGAACATGTCCGCCCAATCGTTCTCAAGCGTCGCGAACCAAAAGGCGTGCGGCAGTGCCGGAATTGTCAAAGCCAATGTATCGTGTCCTGCCAAACCGGATGCGATAGAGAGCATGGCGTAAATTGTAATCATCTCGCCCTGTGTCAACGCTGCCCGCGGCGCAGCGCGCTTGAGGAACAGGTTTATCAAGATCAGGAAGAAGATATTGAGAACGACATTCCAGAAGAGGGAGATCGTCGTCGGATGCCCAGAATGCCAGACACATTCAACTTCAATGACCCAAAAGACATTCAGGGGGATTAAAAAGATAGCAATGAGTATGGCACGCCATGTGACACCGGATTCACGGTGTCGGTCTTTCCCGTCCATGTTTTGCACAGTTTATTTTTCTCTTAGTTATCAGTTATTAGTTATCAGTTATTAGTTACAAGGAACTTGTGTTACTGAACATCTTCTTGACTGTTTGCGTCCGAATAGCGGAACGGGAGTTACCAACAGATAGAGGGTTACCAGAAACCAGACCGATAACTGAAAGCGAAGCGAACTGATAACTGATAACCATTTAGAAATGTGTTGGCGGTTCGCTCTCCTTTAATTCCCACAAGATATGCCCGAATTCATACGCGCCCACTGCGTTACCTCTGATGAGTTCACCGTCAATCCCCCAAGCAAGTTTGTAGGCAGCGAGGACTTGTGTCAGCGAGTTCTCCACGTTGCCGTGACAGAGTAAGGCAACAGTACCGCCGCCGCCCCCCCCGGTAATTTTCGCGCCGTAGATGCCGCCTTGTTCCCCAATTTTTCGAGCGATATTGACAAGCCCATCAACTTCAGGCGAACCGAGTCCTGCGAGATCACGATAACTCGCGTTGGATTCATACATGAGGTTACCCGCTTCCCTGAGACAGTTTTGGATGCGCTCTGGATCTTTACCTGCATTTTTTATAGCCGTAATAAATTGTTGGGTACGCGCATTTTCATAAATCATGTGTTCTACCCGGCTCTTCACAGAATATATTTTCTCTGGCTCTACCTGCGTAGCGGTATCAACGGTTTCACCGTACTTTTCAAGGAATTCTTCGCCATGCATCTGTTCAGGCAATAGGGTTTCACACCGCTCGTGAAATTCCTGTACAGAAACATTGCAGAGATAGTTATCAGCCAATGCATCCGAGATTTTTTGAGCAGAGTTGCTTTCTTCAGAAGCGGCTTCGGCTTCTGAGGCAAAAGCGGCTTTGAGAATAGTCAATCCCATAAAAGCACCGATACGTGTGTCAATGTAAGCAGTGCTCGACGTGCTCCTCCGTACTTTTGTATGGATACCGACAAAACTGACGTTCAAGGGCGATGAAACGAATTCAAGAATTTTGTCCGGTTGACAAAGAATTGAGAGAATTTTCGATGAGGTGCCTGCAACGGCAGTCACCTGATCCATAATACCACAAGGCGCGCCGGCAATCCGATTTTCAACGATTTGTGCGAGACGCGCTATTTCCATCGCGCCCAATTCCAAATTATAGAGCTGATTAAGTGCCATCAACGTAGCAACTTCAACAGCGGCAGATGAGGCGACACCCCCACCTATCGGAATATCGCTCTTAATAACTATCGTGGCACCGTGTGGAAACGGGTTAATCTTCCCTTCCTTGAGTAGCACATAAAATCCACCGAGTATGTAGCTCGTCCACGCAGTGCTCGGTTCCTGGTTGAAATAGTCTTGAACCTGTTGATAGGTTTTGAGAACGCCATCGGTGTAGAAATTATCAAGCGAGCAATGAAAGTTGGGTTTGAATTGACTCCCGGCGCGGAGCGTGATTGCACAGAGATTTCTATCTTCTCTGGCTTGGCACGCGGCAATTGCGGTCCGGTCAAGTGTCATCTCAAAGACATTAGCCCCGCAATAATCAGCAACGCCGCCCATAATGTCAAGTCTTGCGGGTGCGTGCGTAACAATAACTTGCCCGCCTTTTTTTAAGCCGAACGAAAAGAAGAGCTCAGGCGAATCCTCTTGTAAAAGGTACTCCAGTTCAAGGACCTGAAAGGATTTTACTTTAGGACCGTAGAGTTGTTCAACTTTCATTGTCTTTCCAACTAAGACTTCTTTGAAATGATGTTGCTGGCAACCTCTCTCTCAAATTCAGACGTATCTGGTAAACAGGTTCCGCCTCAGATTCTGTTAATATAGTTTCCAAACTTCGGACATGTGCGTATTATCAGCATTTACGACACAATGTTATACGAATTCGGTTAATTTATCAAGTCTTTTTTAATGGAAGCCAGGGTCATTTAGTTTTATAGTGGATCTTAGAATTAATGATACACTCCAAGCCGGTGCGGTTAGGGATGCAGATCGCATCTGGGCGTGTACGCCGCAAAACCGCACCTACCTGGGAGCGAAAGTGTCTAATTGTTTTTAGATGTCACTATAAATAAATTCTGGAATAGAAATGTTTATGGGTTGACAACCTTAACATTCTCACCATCTTTCAAAGAATGCTGCCCAGCAGTAACAACAGCGTCTCCTTCCATGATCCCATTGAGAACTTCAGCCTCACTGCCCCGCAAAAGTCCTATCTCCACGGGTTGGCGGCGGATGACGCCATCTTCAACGACAAAGACGTTTTGTGCCTTTGTGGCAACATCACTAATGAGCGAAATCCGTGAGATGAGAATTGCATCCGTATGCACCTTGATAGGCACGGTAACTTTCGCGAACATTCCCGGTTTAATAGTTCGACGGGGATTGTCAATACGGACTTCAACAGTGGCTGTACGGCGCATGACTTCTAAAGTCGGGCTAATGAAAACGATGCTACCGGAGATTGGGGTATCTATCCCATCAATTTCTATCAATGCCTGTTGGTTGAGTGCCACTTGGCTCAACTGTGCCTCAATTACATCAACGGTAGCTTTGACGGTATCAATATTGACCACCTCAAAAAGAGGTGCTGTCGGAAGTGCCATGCCCCCTAAATCCAAGTAGCGTTTGGAGATAATACCAGAAATCGGGGCATGAATTGTAGCATCCTTGCGGCGTTTCTGGGCAAGTTTGAGTGCAAGGTCCGCCTGTGTGCGTGCTGTTTTCGCCGAGGTAATCTCTGCTTCCCAACTCTTCGCAGTCTTCAAAGCTTCGGCGGAAGTAAGTGCTGCCTGTGCGGTTTCGACCTGAGAACGTGCGAGTTCAATGTCTTTTTCCCATGTTCTTGTAGTGGCTTGTGTCTGCGCCAACCGTAAGGAAGCCTCCGCTTGTTGGACCTGTGCTTCCATGGCTTGGATATCCTCGGCACGCGCGCCATTATCAATGAGTTGCAGTTGCTCAGCAGCGATTTTCTGCTGTGCGATAGCAATATCCAACTGCGTCTTCGCGCCTTCCAAGGATTGCTGGCTAATAGCACCATTTTGGAAGAGTTGGAGCATCCGCGTGTGATTACTTTTGGCATTGGCGAGGTTTGCATCGGCTTGATTCAAGCCGGCTTGTGCCTGCCGTCGGTCTTCGTCCCGGGCACCACTCTTAATTTTCTCAAGATTTGCGACGAGTGATTCCAGTCCTGCTTGTGCCTGTTCTATTTGCGTGACCGTCCGAATTTCAGAAAGATCAATAACTTGTTGTAGTGCGATCTCGGCTGCCCGAAGTTGTGCCCTTGCTTGCGCAATTTGCGATTGCACTCGTACCTTCGCGAGCTGCATTGTTTGAGAATAAGCGGTCTCCGCGGCTTCCAATGTCGCTTCTGCTTGTTGAACAGCGAGTTCTAATTCTTCATGCTCGACAGTGGCAAGCGGTGTCCCCTTTTTTATGCTGTCCCCTTCATCAACGTTTAGGACAATAAGCCGTCCCGCTATTTTGGGGAAGACATTGACTTGCGATTCTGCTTGAATAGTCCCGGACAATTCAAGTTCAGACCGAATTTCGCCCCGTTTTGCCCTTGTAACCTCGACAGGTTTAAGCACCGCTGCGGCTTCAGCTTGTTCCGCTGCGGGTTTCTCCGGTTTCAGAAATCGTGGCATGGCAAGAATCGCCGCTACTGCTAATAATATGAGAATGACAATCAGTATTTTCTTCAATTTTTTTCTCCTTTCTCCTTTTAACCAACGTTATATTAAGTGTCTGTTCATTGTAATGTTTGCCCTATCGCTTTTTCCAATCTCGCCAAACCGACGACGTAATCGTGGTATGCCTGAAGCCGATTGACTTCTGCTTGTGCTAACGCGAGTTGGGTGTCGGTCAATGCGACAGTGGTAATGATTCCATTTTGAAATTGGAGATTTGCGATGCGTACACTCTCCTGTGCCTGAGCAACCGCCTCACGCTGTACATCAATAAGTGTTTGCGCGCCAAGGAGATTCAGATAGGCATTGCGCACTTCAAACTCAACACCGACTTTAACTTGGGTTCCGCCCAACTGGACCTGCTTTAAAGTGGACTCGGATTGCTGGACGGCTGCGCGCGTTGCAAACCCATCAAAAATAGGGATATTGATTTGGAAACCGACGCTCCAAATCCTATTCATTTGTGTTAGTCTTTCATTCTGTGATATTTGGTAGTTTGTGAAAAGCCCAAGGTCAGGAAGGCTCCGCGTTTTAGCGATGTCAACCTGTTTGTGGGCAGCATGCTCACTCAATTGCGTGCGGTGTACTTCAGGACGATTTTTAAGTGCCTGCTCGATCAACGTATCAAGTTTCAATACAAGCATTCGATGTTTTTCTGGGATTTCGAGTGTGCCTTTAACCGACACGTCCTCGGCGAGTGGTATGTTTAGTACTGTTTTATAGGCGTTTTTGGCGGTAATGATGGCGTTCTTGGCACGAACAAGTTGGGATTTTGCATTTGCGAGTTGGACCTTTGCGCGAAGGACATCAAAGTCAGTTGCGGCACCTGCCTTAAGCGAAGCCTCTGCGATCCCGAGTTGCTTTTCAACAAGGGAAACGCTTTGCTGTGCTACCCTCACAAACTCTTGGGCGATTAAGACAGCGTAGAACGCTTCAGATACATCTAAACGGAGCTGATTATAGGCGGTATCAACATCGCGTTGTACGGCTTGATAGTTGAGTTTTGCGGCTCGATACCCGTAATAGTAACGTCCCCATGCGAAGACGGGTTGTGTTAGATTGACAGTGCCTTGAAGGTTGTGATGTGCTCCAAATTCCAGTTCAATCAGATCGGCTTCGTTATCCGCGCTCGGTGGAGACATTTCGTCCATTTCTCCGCCCGGCATCGGGAACCCAAACCCACCGTCGGCTTGGATGACTGACTTTTGTACATCTTTAAAATAAGTATAACTACCATTGGCTGTGATCCTTGGCAAGAGTCCTGCGCGTGCAGAGCGAACTTGTGCCTCAGCAGTTTTCAGGCTCTGCTCAGCAGTTTGAACAGTAAGATTGCTTTTTTTGGCGATTTCAATACTGTTCTCTAATGTCAAACCCCGTGGTTCTTGTGCTACAGATGTAAGATTTATTAGAAGTAGTAAAAAGGTTCCGACACATACGAAGTGGCAGAACCGTAATGGATTCATCGCGGTCGTGTCCTCCCGTGTTCAGTAAAGACGGACTTTCAGGAAGGCGCATCTCTACGAGCGAAATCATGGGTATGGGTAGGTAAGAGGTACCCATCCATACCCTATCTCAATAGGTGCTAATAACGAATAATAGTTGTAGCGTCGCCAATTGCCCAGAGTTGACCACTTGGCGTTTGAACGAGGTCGCGAAGATGGTTTCTTGTTGGCGATTGCTGCAGTAGCCAAGTAACACCGCCATCGCTTGTGTAGAGGATTGTGCCGTTGTCTCCGACCGCCCACCCTTCTTTGGCATCACGGAACAGAATAGCATTGAGGTTTTCCTGCGTTGGCACAGTTTGATCAATCCATGTCGTGCCACCGTCTGTGGTTACCACAATAGCCCCTTGTTCACCAGCGACCCATGCGTTCTGTTCATCTATAGCATGGACATCATTCCAAGTGGGGCCTTGCGAGGTAGGTGTCCAAGTTTGTCCGCCATCCACCGTTTTCGAGATAGTGCCAGCATCTCCGACGACCCAGCCGACATTTCCATTAATGAAATGAACCCCATACAGATTGACAAACATGGCAGCACCATCTTGGTTTCTCCAAGTCTCTCCGCCATCAACTGTGTGCATAACCCGACTCATTTCGCCAACCGCCCATCCGTGTGTAGGGCTGCCAAAACTCATAGCATAGGACCCCATTGCACTGAGAAAACTCAGGTCTCCCTCAAACTTAATCCGTTCGGCGGTGCCGTGCCCTTCATCGCCTGGGTCGCTGAGGTCTCCCCAAGTTTTGCCGCCATCTTTTGTTTCAGCCAATGCTGCATTGCTCCCGACGATATACCCTCTATTTTCATCAACAAAGCCAACGCCGAAGAGTTCAAAGACATTCCCACTATCTTGGGATTTCCATGTTTCACCGCCATCATTGGTGTGCAAAACGCTCCCTGCCAAACCGACTGCCCAACCGAGTATGTCGTTGTGGAAATAGACAGCACGAAGTTCGCTCGCGCTTGATATAACATCCCATGTTTCACCGCCATCTGTGGTGTGCAGGATTGTTGCCTTATCTCCGACGATCCATGCTTCGGTTGCATTGATCATGTGAATACCTTGGAGTCGCGCAGCAACGGGGCGAGTTTCAAGGGGTGCCCAGGTTGTGCCACCATCTTTTGTGCGAAGGATTACACCGAATTCAGCAGCGGCAATCCCAATATTTTCATCCGCGAAGTGGACATCCCAAATCGGCTCAGGCATTCCGTTGGAGTTCGGGACGTTGCTCGTTTGGATGTCCCACTTGTTACCGTTAACCGTTCCGACAACAGCACCCCCTGCCCCGACTGCCCATCCTGCTTTACCGTTTAGCATGAAAAGGGCATCAAGTGTGTTCACTGTCGCGCTGGTCTGGAATTTCCATGTCTGTCCACCATCACTGGTGTGAAGAAGGGTCCCACCGCCCCCTGCTGCCCAACCGACCTGTGGACTGACGAAGTGAATGCCTTCAATCGTGTTGTTGGTGTCAATCGCCTGTTGTACCCACGTTGTGCCACCGTTTTTGGTGCTGATGATGAATCCACCATCTCCACTCGCCCAACCGTGTTTCTCATCCGCGAAAGAGACATCTAACAACGCAACACCGGTACCAGTATTCTTCTTCATCCATGTCTGCCCACCATCTGTAGTCTTCAGGACTGTGCCGTTTTCGCCGACTGCCCAGCCGATTTGTGGGTTAATAAAACGGACCTTCTTTAGTTCAACATTAAGCGGTAGGGGTTGCTGGTTCCACGTGGTGCCGCCGTCATTTGTATGTAGGATTGTTGCACTGCTACCGACAATCCATCCGTGTTGTGCATCGACAAAAAAGACATCGGAAAAGGAAGCCTGCCACTTGGATTCGCTCACCGTCTCCCACGCTTTTTGTGCAAACGCGAAAGGCGCGATAGAAAGCAGCAGCAAGACTCCAAAAATAGATAGTATTCGCTTTTTCTGTTTCATCAAAATTCACAGCGTCAAGACCGACCCTTCAGGTACGGAATGAACGCCAACCTCCTTACTTCTTGAGACGGGCTTGCGAGTAACGCCCTTCGTTTTAAGTAGTGCATTGTACTTTTCTATAACCGTGAACTGAAGTCTACGTGCTTCATTCTGAAGTATATGATACCACGCCTGAACAATTTATGTCAACCGAAAATCGGAAGCAGGCAGAGGTATTCAGTTTTCGTAAGAATCGGGGTTACAAACCCCTCCGACAAGCGTGATTTGTGACAATTGAATGACTCTCGGAAGGAGACAGAGGATTTCGTCCAACAAAATTGGTTTTATGAGAGACACGCTAAAAAGAATTGGGTTTTAAAAAATTGATTGACATAAACCGAATCTTTTGGCATAATAATTGGACCTATAGGTTTAAAAAATCTCAGATGCTTATCAAATTTGGTTTGTTCAGACACGAATACCTAAAGATATTAGGAGGTTTTCATGAAATTTATGAGACAATTAACCTTCATAGGACTCAGTCTACTTCTGAGTGTTTGCTTGTTTGCTGTTACTTCCGCAGAGGCACAAGTTGAACTCAGGACGCTGACGGGCCTCTGGCTCTTTGACGAAGGTAGTGGTAATCTTGCTGCGGATTCATCCGACAGTGCCCTTGATGCCACAATAGAAGGAAACCCGTCGTGGGTTAACGGCGTGTTTGGTTCAGGGTTGGAACTCGATGGCGTAGATGCTTATGTCGAAGTTCCTGCACACGTGAATCCGACAGATGCCATCACCGTCTCGCTTTGGGTTAAAAGCATGACAGACACTTGGAATCAGCACGGTTGGATGATTGAAAAACGGAATGCATATATCATCCATCCGAATGCGGATACCAAAAACGTTTCGTGGCCGATTTGTAACAATGGCTGCTGGAACAAGCCCGGTGGCTGGCGCGACGGTGAAGTCGGTCCGAACGACATTACCGAGTGGCATCTCTACACCACGACGTTTGACAGTGCAACCGGTGAGTGGAATATCTATATTGATGGCATAGCAGAGAGCTCCATGACGATTAATCAAGATCCTATTGATGGCGACGATGGACCGCTATACATCGGCAGGGATACCTGTTGCGATGGTAGATTTGGCAATGCGGTTATTGACGAAGTTGCGATCTTCAACGTCGCACTCAGCGCAGATGAGATCCAGATAATGATGGACAAAGGACTTTCCGCAATGCTTTTGACACCGGTCGAACCGGAAGGCAAACTCTCCACGACTTGGGCGAATGTTAAACAGCAATACTAATCTATTGGTAGGCGGGTAACGTTCATCTTTACCCGCCTCCTTTCGCTAAAAATAACTATAAGGGGATAAGATTCCATGTTAAAAAAAATATCAATATCAATGCTGTGTATTGCGTGCCTTTTAGTAGCGATTCCTTTAACGGATGCGCAACTCCCAGTGGACGGTGCGGTGAGTTATTGGTCCTTTGATGACGGGACTATCGCGGGTGGTAAAGTTGAAGATGTCTTAGGTGACAACGACGGGACACTTGATGGCAATCCGAAATCTGTCGCGGGTAAAGTGGGAAAAGCCCTTGAATTCAACGGCGAAAATTTTGTCGATATTCCCGGCACGGCTTCATTAGAATTCGCTGGTGAAAAAGAGATGAGCGTTGCTGCGTGGGTGAATGCTGATAGTGATAGCCCTGTGAAAGGTGTCGTCGCAGGGTGCTGTGGCACGATTGTCGCGCAGCGCGATGTCAACGGTTGGGCATTGCGGTTTGATGGCAGAAACGCCGGTCAAGAGATGGAATTCATTGTTCAACCGGGTTGGCAAGGGGACGGCGGTTTCGGTGCGCCTCAGTTCGATAAAGGGAAGTGGCATCATATTGTGGGTGTCGTTGCCGACAAAGAGATGTTTCTTTATATTGATGGTAAGTTGGAGAAAGAACAGAATTACAATGGTCCCATGTCAACGGGTGGCTCAGAAATGGAGATTGGGCACGCAGGTGATAGCGGTTTTGTAGGCATCATTGACGAGGTGCTGATTTATAACAAAGCCTTATCTGCAAATGAAGTTAAACAAGTTTTTGAAGCGAAAGGCCTTCCTGTCCAACCGCAAGGCAAACTCGCAACCCGTTGGGGACACATCAAAACTTCGTTCTAAAGCAACCGCCTCCGTAATTTTATCTTCAGAAAGGACCCTTTAATTATATTATGGAACCCGTAAAAGTAGGTGTAATCGGATGTGGTGTTATCGGGAGCAGACATCTCGGTATCGCATCAGAGGCATCACACATTGAGTTAGTCGCTGCGGCGGATATGATTGAGCAAAATAGAACCAACGCTGCGAAACGCTTCAACCCACCGAAAATGTATAGCAACGACATCGAGCTGCTCAACGACGATGAAGTCGAAGCGGTGGTACTTGCGTTTCCGACGCAATACCGGACAGAAGTCGCCTTGCGCGCATTTGAGAGCGGCAAGCATGTCCTGATTGAGAAACCGATTGCGATGAACGCTGCAGAAGTCGAACAACTCATCGCTGCGCGTGGAGACTTAATCTCAGGCTGTTGTTCCTCGCGGAACCGTTTCAGTCCTGCTGCGCGGCTTGCGACACAACTCATCACGACTGGCGGTTTGGGCGACCTGCGTAGCGTCTATTGTCGCGCCATCAGAGGTGCAGGGAAAGAACCCGACACACCGCGCCCGGTTTGGCGGTTGACAAAGGCTCTCAACGGCGGCGGCATTCTCGTGAACTGGGGATGTTACGATCTCGACTATCTGCTCGGTATTACAGGATGGCAGCTTAAGCCACAGACCGTATTTGCCCAGACGTGGACGGTGCCATCGGTCTTTGAATCACACATCGCTCCGGGTTCCGATGCGGAAACGCACTATACTGCCCTTATCCGATGCGAAGGTGGTATTGTGCTCAGCGTTGAACGGGGTGAGTTCATGACGATGCACACACATCAAGGTTGGGAAATTATCGGCACGGAGGGTTCTCTTAAGTTGACTATGGGTGATGGCAAACCGGAAAGTGTTACTTATAATCGCACAACAACAGGAAGCGGTGTTGAATCAACATCCCTTATGGAAATAGGGGAGGCACCGGAATCACCACATAGCAACCCGCTCTCTGATTTTGCTGCTGGCATACGCGAAAACCGGCCACCTTTGACGAGCTTGGAAAACGCGCTGGTTGTTCAGAAGATAACCGATGGGATTTACGCCTCTGCAGAGAGTGGAAACGCCGTAGAAATAAAAGGATAATAGATTGCAGGTATATTTGCTGGCGAGGTTTGTAACCGCGCCAGCAATTTTTTTTTGAGGATGCATTTATACGAAAAATTTTTCGGCGACTACGGTTGTGAAATTCTTACCCATGACTCGGTAGCCTTCCGCATCGGGATGTAGGGCATCAGGGAGTAGATGAACATAATCCTCACCAAAGACACTTAACCCGTCAACGTAATGGACATGTGTATCGCCGTGCGCTTGTAAGGCTTCGGCAGCGGCTTGAACCTCTTCCCGCATCCGTTGAAGGTGAAATCCTACGGCGTTCGGTTTCTCCTCTCGCGGGGGTGAACAGATAGGCGACATGAGCGCGATGGGTATATCCGGATGCTTCTCTCGGACAATCTGGACGGCACCGATGATCGCAGGACGGAACGCCCGCGGTCCTAAACTGGATGCCCCTTGAATATTAATGCCGAGACACATTGAGACATAATCAGCAGGCGTATCTCGGATCATCCGTGCTACCATCGCATCAAGATGGCATTGTCCCCCGTAGCCGAGACAGGTTAAATTCAGTCCGTGTGTACGTGCGACGATTCCTGGCCACGTCTGTGTCGGTGATGCCGCTGTCCGACACTGCGTTATAGAACTGCCGTAGGTAATCCATCGAGGGCGCGTATCCGTGAACGCCTCAAGCGTTGCGCCATCATCTATCTCCAAGTTACGGAGTTGAAATTTCCCGAATTGTGGCAGCCACAACTCAATTAATTTTTCTTCATCCGACAAACCTTGAAAAACAAACTCGTCTTTCTGTGACAGATTCAGCGAGGCTACGACTTCACCCTCACAACAGAGATCCAACATCCCACTTTCTTTTTGCGGTATGATATTCCCCGAAACGCGCGTTGTATTGCTCCGAAAGCTGATGCGCACGCCTGCTGGCATCGCTGAGCGTTCAAGCAAGGGTTCGGGAAATAGGACATGCCTTGGGTGCGGTGTGCGCCACGGCATTACCCAGTCTTCAGTTTTTTGAAGGGAAATAGCACCCTGCCAAGTCAATTGCGGTGCGTCCGGTTTTAATTGCATTGTGTCTCCTTTATTCGTAGGGGTCTACATAGTATCAACCAATTCACGCAGTTGTCGCACGCCTCTTAGCATATCTTCCGGCTGCCCCCAGTGCTCAATACTCGCTGCGCCAGTGAACCCATCACTGACTAATGTTTCCAGCAGCTGCGCATACCGCAAATCTGTGTCGCCGATAGGGTCAAGGTTTTTCTCAGGATTCGGTTTCACATGCAGATGTCGTACGAGCCCTTTGATGTGGGCGTATCCGTCCGGGATCGGATTTTCGCCGCAGTGTAACCCGTTATTAACATCCCAGCACGAGGTGAGCGAGGTACTATTTCCGAGGGCATTGATGACGGCGCGCGTCTCTTCGCAAGTACCAGCGAGACACGCGCTTTCGTTTTCAAAGCAGAGCGTAACGTCTGCGCTCTCCGCGACCGGCACTACTTGCGAAAGTTTCTCGACGATGCGTTCCATATAGTCGTTAATATCGGGGCGCGGTGCGCCTTTTGTCCGGCGATTCGGATTCCAAAACGTAAACCCACGAATGACTTGAGTATCAAAAGCATGTGCAAGCGTGACCATGCGGTCAAAGTGTTTTCGGTGTTGATCGTATTCCTGCGGATCATCAATTGCGCATTTGCCAAACGGCGATCCGATACTGGCGACGCGAACATTGTAAGCAGTCAGGACATCTTGCGCGCGTTGGACATCGTCATCGTCAATTTCGGTTACGTGTTTGCCCCAAACACCGCCACGTATTTCGACGGTATTCGCGCCAGCTTCAACGCCGAGTTTGATGGCTTCCTCAAAATCAGTTTTAGAAACCTCATCAGCAAAAAAACAGACATCAATCATTCCAAAAGACTCCTTTTCTAATTTACTCCAATTCCTTCAACGCTGTCAGAATCTGGTCCGAACTGGAGCGGTGTCCGAACTGAGCATCAAGGGACTTCCACACAACACGCCCGTCTTGGTGAATAATATAGGTTGCTGGGCGCGCTATGCTCATGTTCCCTGTGTCAATAACATTATAGGCATCAATCGCTTCCGTATTTTCATCCGAGAGTAAGAGATAAGTTATCCCGAGATTCTGCTTTGTTATGCCTGTAAGCACCTGTGAATCGGCACTAATGGCAATTATTTCGGCATCTTGTGCTTTAATGTCTTCATAACCTGTTTGCAACTCACCGAGTTGCGTTTGACAGAAACCTCATGTCCCCATCCGATAGAAGACGATGGCTAACTTTTGTCCACTGTAATCCGAGAGACTATGGAGATTCCCGTCAGCATCTGGCAACGAGAACTCAGGTGCCGTTGCACCGATAGCGAGTCCCTCACCCAACGGGAGCTGCTCGACTGTGTCCTCTTGAGACATTATATCTTGTAAAGTCTGCTCTGGTTTGTCACATGCTGGACATAAGAAGATGATAGCAGCGAATAGGATTGAAAGGTTCAGTAAAGTAAAAGTGTCCGAAAACGGGGTTTTCCGTTTCGGGTTTATCGGATAATTTGCTATTAATCTTGATTCCATGGTTCACGACTCCCTTCGTCGTTTTGTGAGCGCATCCAGTCTTGAACATCGTTGCGCATTTTTTCGAGTGTCGGACGCATATCCGCATTAAAGGCTAAATTGTTGAATTCATAAGGGTCTGTTGTTAGGTCGTATAATTCCTCTACGGGGTGGTGTTGTATGAGATAGACGAGTTGTGCGGTTTGCGGATCGGTTTCTGCTTTTTTCACCCAACTTTTCCAGACCTCAGCGTGGCTTTCTGGAATACCTTCCACTTCGGTGAAATGGGTTGTCCATCTGTTTTCAGGCATCAGATTGAAAATATACTTGTAGTGGGTATCTCGGACGCAACGTTGCGGAAAAACGTTCATATTCCCGTCGCGGGTATGCGTGCCGAAGATTTTATCGCGGAAAATCGTCTGCTTTCCGAGCAGGACATCCTTAAAACGGCTGCCATCTAAATCGTCCAACGGTTCACCGCCTGCGATGTCTATGAGCGTCGGAAAGAAATCGACGTGTGAAATCATTGCATCGGAAACAGTATTGGCAGAAATCTCGTCGCGCCACCTCGCGATGAACGGCAGGCGCGTCCCGGTGTCATACAAGGTCCATTTACAATGTGGCCACTCAGAACCGTGATCAGTCGTGTAGATAAACAACGTATTATCTGCGTATCCGTGTGTCTCCAGCATTTTGTCAACTTCGCCGATACGGGTGTCCATCGTAGTGATGTCTTGATAGTAGTTGGCAAGCGCATTTCGGGCGATAGGTGTATCGGCAATATAAGGTGGTAATGGCAAGACATCCGAATCATAAATTTTGTTGGGTTCCCAGGTGACGTGGGGGTTGCTATCGCCAAGAATGAGGCAGATAGGTTGATCTGGATTTTCTTGTCGATGGCTTGAAAGAAAACGTTCAACAGGAGCCGTATCGAGTCCTTCTGCTCGGTATTTTCGTCTATGCTCAGTACACTTCGGGAGGAAACCGCCGATGTATTCAAAATCGAAGAGCGTCTCCGGCTTTACATGTGTCTTGCCAGCGATTGCGACGCGATAACCGAGTTTGCGGAGCGTATTCGGTAGGGTTTTGAGATGCGCGTGACACTCCGTATGATTGCCCATTGCGCCATGCCGCGCTGGATAAAGTCCTGTATAGAGCGTGGAACGTGACGGTGCACACGTCGGTGTCGGTGTAAAAGCGTGCGTGAAACGGATACCGTTTTCAGCGATGCGATCTAAGTGTGGCGTTTGGATATGTCCGTTCCCGTAGCAGCCGAGGTATTCCGAACCGTGGTCATCAGAAAGGTAGACAACGATATTTGGCTTCTTCAATGCCATTGATTAGTAGTCCTTAGCGGGTGAAAACGGCTTCGGTTTCTGAGGGTTTTCGATTTTCATCTCGACATTTTCCGGCGGAAATTGTGTACAGACCACCCCGTCCTTCATCACCCATCGGAAGTTGTGCCAAAAGCGTCTGCTTGTCTTGACGATTTCTGGATTTGTATAGACCCCTGCGACAGCAATACGGCTCTGCTCAGTTTTGTTTGGTGGGCTATAGTGCCAAAGACTGCTATGCCAGATGACGACATCTCCGGTCCCTAACTCTATATGATGTACACCGTGCTTTTCAATCATCTCCTGAACGGCTTCGCGTGGTAGTTCGCCGTGTATACTATCGGGGTACAAAATGTGTTCGATGATCTCGGTTTTGTGGCTGCCGGGTATGAATTGCATGCACCCATTTTCTCGGGTTGCGGGTTCAAGGGGTGTCCAGAAGTTGAAAGGCTCCGTTTCACCGTCGCGCCAGAGTCCGTTGTCTTGGTGCCACGGGGTTGCACTGCCAGTGAGGGGCGGTTTGAGGAAGCAGCTATTAAACTTCATAATAATGTCGTCACCGAGGAAATAGCGTGCGATATTGAGTATTTCGGGGGCGGCATGTATATTATGCCATATCAGTGGCGCTTGTACGCAGAAGTTGCTGAGTTTCCGATAACGTGCGATGCGTCCTTGCGGCGAATTGTCCATCGGATCCATCGGATCGATATCAGCGGACTGTCCGGGATCGGGTTGCATGATGTGATTACGGATCACGCCGCGGAGTTCCGCAGCCAATTCTTGTGAGATAATATTACGAAGGATGAAGTAGCCTTCAGTTTCATAGTGTGCTTTTTGCGCAGCGTTTGGTTGCCATCGCGTCATTGTAATGTTCTTTCTCCTGTTGTAACGTTGTAAGTGCCAGATGTGCCTGGAGTGCCCACCTATCAGTCACGCAAAGATGTCTTGAACCTGACATTGGAATCCTTCGATTTCTTATATGATAACACTTTCAAGCACGTATGTCAACTGCCTCAACGATTCTTGAGCCGTCCCCAAGTCGTTGTGAGTAACCCGTTCGGGGAAACAGGCAAAACTGCTTCTACACCTTTCATGTTTTCCGCCTTGATAATATATGAGTTTAGCAGAAAGAAAAAAATGTGTCAAGACCGTGGATATATCTTTTTCTGTTGAATTGTTTAGAAAAAAATGATAAATTGAAAGAAACCAACATTATTCTGTGAATTGACTGATGCTGACGCAAGAAATGGTAGCCGATGTACCATCGGACCCGGGGGTCTACTTTTTTCGCGGAGCTACGGGAACGATTCTTTATATCGGTAAGGCAAAATGTTTACGAAAACGGGTGCGTTCTTATCTCCATAAGATCAAAAACCGCCCAAGCAAAATCAAACGGCTTATCCGGTGGACAACAGATGTCCGATATCAGGTGTGTCGTTCAGAACAGGAAGCACTCTTCCTTGAATCGCGACTGATCCAAGAATATCAACCCTCCTATAACACTGCTTTGAAATATGGAAGGACATCTTGGTATATTCGGATAGACGTTGGCGAGGCTTTTCCGCGCCTTGAGCGCGTGTCTGAAACAGAAATAGAAGATGGTGCAAGATATTTTGGGCCGTTGTCGAGTCGGCGATGGACAGATGAGGCGATTGACGTTTTACAGCGGATATTTCCGGTTCGCACATGCGAAGGTGAGATTACGCCGATTCTGGGGTTTCGCGCCTGTTTTCAGTATGACTTAAAACGGTGTGATGCGCCGTGTGCAGCACTTATTACGCGCGAACGCTATGGAGAGATGATTACAGACATCGTCGATTTGTTGGATGGGGAATATGAAAAAGTGCAGGCGCGTCTGGTTTCCAAACGGGATAGTGCGTCGGAGGCTTTGCAATTTGAGCGGGCTGCTGCATTGCACAAGCAGCTCCAACGGATCCAAAAAGTCTTTACGTTCTTAGATGTGCATCGTCGGTAAATTTTCGTATATTTAGCAAATAATTTCGCTTTCGTAAAAAATATGTTGCCAAGAAACCTAATACCATGTTAGAATAGTAAAAAATAATTATTCAAGGAGGTTACCCCATGCATATAGCGAGATTATCGCTGATTTGTCTTGTCGCCTTTGCCTTCATGGTAGGTTGTGGCATGATGGGACAGAAGGCAGAAATGTCTGAGACCGCTGTTACAAGTACTGCGGACAGTGCTCCCATGAAATCTGAAGCGAAGAGTGCCAGTGACGTAGCAGAAGCCATGGATGAAGCCGCCGTTGAAGAGATCACACTGAATGTCACGGGGATGACGTGAAGCAACTGTACCAGTGCGGTGCAGGGTGCACTCAGCAATATCACCGGTGTTTCTAAAGTGGTGAGCGTCTCTACAGCGAGCAACACGGCTGTCGTAAAGGTTGAAAAGGGCAAAGTTACAACTGATGCCCTGATTAAAGCTGTTGAAGCGGATCCGCGCTTTAAGGCAACGGTTGCCAATTAGTGGCATAGAGAGAAGGGCGGATTTATCCGCCCTTTCTATATGAGTTGAAGGAGCGCGATTGGAAAATCGCTCTTATAAATAAGGAGATACATTTATGCGTCAGTTAAACGTGAGCATGCTATTTGTCTGCTTTGCAGCACTTCTATTTGTTTTTGCTTGTGCAGACAGTTCAAAGAAGCCAGCAGAAACAGCAAGCCAAACGGCAGAAGAAACGACAGAAACACCAACGCAAATGGCAGCAGCCAGCATTGAAGAGATCACACTGAATGTCACGGGGATGATGTGAGGCAACTGTACCAGTGCGGTGCAGGATGCACTTACAAAGGTTACCGGCGTTTCTGAAGTGGTCAGTGTTTCTATGGATGAGAATAAGGCTGTGGTGAAGGTTGAGAAGGGCAAAGTTACAACAGACGCTTTGGTTAAGGCTGTTGAAGCAGATCCGCGTTTTAAGGCAACAGTCGCTAACTAAAAATTTTAGGTGGAGTAGACTAAGATGCGCCAGTTAAATCGATTATTTCTCTGTTTTTTCGTCGTGTCATCTGTTTTTACGTTCGGGTGCACTTCGGAAAAAATGGGTAAAACAGGTTTCGATGTCACATTGTCAGTTACCGGAATGACACGGTTCACTTCCACATTCGGTGTTATGAAGTCGCTGGAAAAGGTGGACACCGTGGTTATTGATGATGCTGTCTACAAAGTAACGACCACTATGTTTCCATTTGGCAAAATTAGCAATGAAACAGACGAACCTGTTTTAGAGAATAAAATCGGATGGCGTTTCAAGCCTGATGAACCGAAGTATTTTCGTGTTAGTCTCCAAGCAGTCGCTGGTGCGGATCCCGCGAACGGTGTTAATGAGGCTATCTCTACGCGTGTAAAAACGGCGTTAATTGAGGCAGTTGAAAGCGCGGGGTTTGAGGCGAGTGTAGAAAGTATGAAAGTTCGCGAATCAACAGCATACCGCATCCATAGGCTCGGACTGAACAAATAATATGCGGTTGCTATTTACTCACAAGGCTTGTCCCTAATAATCGTATGGCGAGGTATCAAAACCTCGCCATTTCTTTTTGGTGCGTAAAGGTGAAATATAGGAAAACTGATGTCTGACTTACTGTCTATTAGTGTAGAGCGGATTTTCCAGTAGGGATTGCACTTCGTAGATGGAGCCTTTGAGTTCTGCATAAGGTTCCGGCATACGCACAGGTGCAGCCACCATACGGGGTTGGTTCGTCGGTTCGCCACGGATAATCAAGTCGTTGAAGGTGTCCCAATCCGGGATGCCTTTCAGGGGCCAGGCATCTACGGCGCAATACTGGAAGAGCAGTAAGCGTCGCGATTTGTCAGAGGTGTTCGGGGCAGAGCCGTGTAACGCCCGAACATGATGGATTGTAATCCCACCTGCCTTTAACTCAACAGGCACAGCGCCTTCCGGTGTAAAATCAGGGTCCGTCACAGCACCAATAAAAGCACCATCTTGGTGATGATCTAAGGTTGCCCCCTTATGAGAACCTGGAATTATCATCAATGCGCCGTTTTCAACAGTCATATCGTCAATCACGATCCCAACTGCGAGCAGATCATCATTGGTGTGTGGGTAAAACGCCCAATCTTGATGCCATTCAACTGGACTTCCGAATTCTGGATACTTCATATTCAATTTATGTCCATTATACCGAACGCCGGATCCGATAAGTTGTTCCACAATATCCAGAATCTTGGGGTGCCGTAAGGTTTGATCGTAGACGGTATGGTATAGTGCCGGGCTTTTGATGCGCCGCACGCGCGGGTTCGCTGCGGTATGTCCGGGTTCAAGGTCAAAGATGTCGGTATGTTCAGTAACCTCTCTCGATTTCTCAACGAATTCATCAGTGACGCGTTGGAGGTCCGAGACCTCTTCCGCTGTTAGCACTGCCTCAACACCGATATAACCGTTTTTGTCGTAAAAATCACACTGTTCTTGCGTGAGCATTGTTCCTCTCCTCCTAACGAAATGATGCTGCTATTATTATACGTCAAATCCATTAAAAATTTCAACCTATAGTTAACAATCTCTCATAAATGTCCTGTACTTTTTGAACATGTGCTTCAATACCAAACGCTTCCTCAGCATGTTTTCTTGCCGCTTGCCCTATACGCATGCTTCCGATCGGATCTTCAGCGAGCGCAATAATCTTGTCTACGATTTTCTCCATCGGGTCTAATGGGACAACATACCCCGTTACGCCATGAACAATCATGTCAGTGGTACTGCCGATTGGGGTGCCAATAACGGGTTTGCCAGCCGCCATTGCCTCTGCGATGACACTCCCTGCTGAGAGAGTCACAAGTAGGTCGAGTTCCTGCATTGCCCTGGGCATATCGGTGCGGTGTCCGGTGAAGTGGATGATGTCTTGTAACTGATACTTGGCTACCAACTGGCGGACTTCACGCGCGTAGGTGCGATGTCCAGGTGTATTTAATGCGGCACCAATGACGCGAAACCGGACTTTTCTGCATTGCGCGGCGACCTCCGCGGCTATCTCAACGAACGCCTTTTGGCGTTTGAAGGGTTCAATTCTACCCACGATGCCGACGACATATTCCGCCGGATGTGCGGGTCCATGCGCGGGTTGAAACACAGACAAATCAACACAATTTTGTATGATTTCAATTTTTTGAGCATCAACGCCAGCTTGAACGAGCGGGGCTTTGCTCTGCTCCGAGATAGCGATAGTCCGGTCCATCCGATCAAACCTATATTTTCGCACCTGATCCGGTGTAAGGAGGTTCCGCACATGTGAAACAACAGGGACTTTCAACTGCTTTTTAAGGGCCCAGAGATACGGGTTAAACCACGAATCGGACGTATGGATGAGGCAAGCGTCGTGCGTTTTGGCAAGTACAACTAACTTTTTCGCAGCACTATACCTCGCCATCAACGACTTCACCTTTCGCCACGGCGGGAGATGGAGAACCACCGTCGGAATATCAGCACGTCTCAAGTATTCTACGAAAGCGCCATCATCAGGACAAACAACAAGCGGCTGATAATTCGCCTGGTCAATATTCGCGACGAGATAAGCAAGCTGCTTTTCACCACCGCCGATGCTCGAACCGCAATGACTGAGGTACAGTATTGGAACCATTTTTTTACACGTTCACGCGTCAAATCTAACCCGTCTATAAATGGCATGCAAGGGCAGTTCACAACGGATTGAAACAAGTGGCAATACTTGTTCTAACAAGCGAAATTCGCTCCATACCCACTGGGGTTCTCGGCGGAGATAGTGCTCAACACACACTCTATCCTGTGAAACAAGGAGGTATTCTTGCAAGGATGTGAGTTGCTTATAGCGCGCGAACTTCTCATTTCTGTCATACGCTTCGGTGGAAGGAGAAAGCACCTCCACAACAACAGTCGGGTTGAGTAGTGTGTCGAACTCGTCATCCTCAAAGCGGGGTTCATCACACACAACGGTAACATCTGGGTAAATGTAAGATGGTGGCTGATGCGTTCTCACCCGCATATCGCTAGCATAAACCTCACACTCCCGATTTACTAATCTGTTGTTAAGGTTAGTCAAGATATTACCAGTGATGAGGTTATGCTCACGACTTGCTCCAGGCATTGCGATCCTCTCTCCACTCAAGTATTCACTTTTAGTAGCTGCCTTGCGTTCCAAAATGAGGTATTGTTCAGGTGTCAAGCGAGTCTGGACTGCGACAGATGACATGATGACCTCCGTGATTTTGTCTTTGCGTTAAGCACGACTGGAAGTCGAACTTACCAGAAGAACACTGTAAATACTACACAGGAAAATCAAGGTGCTGATCCCGGAAAACCTGACTTACAGATCGGTGTTGATGTACCCTCAATATGGCTTGAGAGAGGAGTGGTGCGATAGAAAGCACCTTCACTTTCCCATCCAGCTGCTTTTCAGCAGGCACAGGGATTGTATTAGTAGTGACCACTTCACGAATTGATGAGTGATCAAGACGTTGCAACGCTGGGGCAACCAATATAGGGTGTGCGATACTCACATAAGCGGGTTCCGCGCCAGCCTCTGCCAATGCTATGGCTTGTTGGCTAATAGTTCCGCCCGTTTGGATTTCATCGTCAGTGATAATAGGGGTTTTACCTTTGACATCCCCAACAAGTTCGATGAATTTAACGTTCTGTCCATCAATACCCGTGCGTCGTTTGTGCATGATGGCTAACGGAAGCCCAAGCATATCGGCGTATTTCTCTGCCAACTTGGCGCGCCCGGCATCAGGGGCAACAATTACGCCGTCTTCGACCTGCTTCTCGCGGAAGTAATTCACCAAAGTCGTCACGGCAGTCAGGTGATCCATAGGGATATCGAAAAAGCCTTGTATCTGTGGCACGTGAAGATCGATAGCCATGACGCGACTTGCGCCTGCCGTTGTCAATAGATTGGCTACCAATTTCGCGCTAATCGGTTCGCGTCCTGTTGTTTTGTGATCCTGACGGGAATACCCAAAATACGGAATAATAGCGGTAATCTGTCGGGCTGATGCACGTTTCATCGCGTCAATCGTGATGAGCAGTTCCATCAGATTTTCGTTGGCTGGTTGACTTGTTGGCTGCACAACATAAATATCGGTGCCGCGGATACTTTCCTCAATTTGAACGCGAGTCTCAAGGTTGGGAAACGGACCGATTGTAATTTTACCAAGTTCAACGCCTAAAATGGCAGCGATTTCCTTCGCCAATGCTGGGTTCGCACTTCCAGCGAATAGCCTGAAATCGCTGTTAACTTGCTGGTCAATCAGTGTAGACATGCTACAACCTCCTTAGTTCAAAATGGGAATGGGTTAGATTAACGATTCACCTGTCATCTCAGCGGGTTGATCTAAACCGAGGAGGCGGAGTGCTGTGGGTGCGATGTCGGCAAGCCTGCCTCCCGTTCGGAGCTGTTGCTCGTTGCGTTGGTTATCAACAACGATGAGATCTACGTCGTAGGTCGTATGTGCGGTGTGGATACCGCCGGTATCGGGATCAATCATCTGTTCACAGTTTCCATGATCCGCGGTGACAATGAGTGCTCCCTCCTTTTGAAGCACAGCGTCAACGATTCTTCCGACCCCCGCATCAACTGCTTCAACAGCCTTGATAGCGGCAGGCAGTGAACCGGTATGTCCTACCATATCTCCATTGGCATAGTTGAGTACGATCAAATCATACTTATCGGATCCGATCCGACGTAGCATCTCGGCGGTTACGCCCGGTGCTGACATCTCTGGTTTCTGGTCGTAGGTCGTTACGTCACGTGGAGAAGCGATGATTTGCCGATCTTCACCCTGATAGGGTTCATCTCGATAGTCGTTGAAAAAGAAGGTGACATGCGGGAACTTCTCAGTCTCTGCGCATCGGAACTGCGTGAGTCCTGCCCCGCTGACATAAGCACCGAGTGTATTCTTCATTTTCGGTGGTTTTTTGATCGCCGCTTCAACAGGCATTCCTTGCTCGTACTCGGTCATTGTAACAAACTTAACGTCAGGTTTGCAATTCCGTTTAAAACCCATTTCTCGCGTGACACCGTCTTTCCCTTCCGCTTGAAACGGAAATTCATCAAGACAAAAGGCTTTGGTGAGTTCTCTGGGGCGATCACCTCGGAAGTTATAGAAAACAACGGCATCTCCATCAGTGATACGCGGCAGTGGATCGCCGTCATTTCCGACAACCACACTCGGCCGCACAAACTCATCCCCTTTGCGGTTGGTATCATCAGGATTCTCGTAATAGTCGCGATAGGCATCTGCAGCGGAAGTGACACGGTCGCCGATTCCTTCAGCTAAGAGACGATATGCCACCTCAACGCGTTCCCATCGGTCATCTCGATCCATGGCGTAGAAGCGACCAATAACGGAGGCTATCTGTCCGATGCCGATCTCTTTCAATTTCGCTTCAATCTGCTCACAGAATTGGATACCGAGGTCGGGCTGGCAGTCGCGTCCATCGCTGAAATTGTGAATCAAGACTTGGTTAGATTTGAGTCCATTTGCCTTAGCAAGCCTGAGCAGCCCATAGAGGTGTTCAAGTGAACTGTGAACGCCAGCATCGCTTGCCAATCCCATGAGATGGAGATGTGTTCGGTGTCTTTTGACATGGGCAATCGTATCTAAAAGGACTTCGTTTTGGGCAAACTCGCCGGTGCGGATCATGGTGCTAATACGGAGGAGTTCTTGGTTCACGATGCGTCCTGCGCCGATGTTCTGATGCCCGACTTCGCTGTTGCCGATGACACCAGGGGGTAAACCGACATCTTCACCGGAGGTATGGATCTGAACGTATGGATAGTTCTGTCTGAGCCAATCATCTACGGGTGTCTTTGCGAGATGAACGGCGTTCGCGTGCTGAAATTTGGGGTACGGATTATTGCCCCAGCCGTCTCGAATGATGAGAACAACGGGGCGTTTCTGATGGGTCGCCATGCAAATTCCTTTCTATTGCCTAATGTATATGAAACCCTGTTTTAAGCATGATATACTCTATTTCTATGATGCGTTGCGCACAACACGTCTGTAGATAGCACGCAAGGGCACCTCACATTCAATTGAAGCGAGTGATAGTACATCCTCAAGACGCTGAAAGGTATTGCGATTCCATTGCGTTTCTTGGAGAAAATAGTGTTCAACACGCACGCTGTCCTGTGAAATGAGGAGGTACTCTTGCAAGGATGCAAGCTGCTTATAGTGCTCAAATTTTTCACCACGATCGAACGCTGCGGTTGAGGGCGACAGCACTTCTACGACAAGAATCGGATTGAGGAGTGTGTCAAAGGTGTCATCCTCAAAACGGGGTTCACCGCAGACAACAATAACGTCCGGATACAAGTAGGAAACCGAGGGACTCGTCTGCACGCGCATATTGACAGCGTAGACTTCACACTTACTCTGCATCTCCATCAGTTGATTGTTAAGTTGAATGGCAGTGTTGAGCGTGATACGATTGTGCCAGCGACTTGCACCGGACATGGCGATGATCTGCCCGTTATGGTATTCGTTCTTAAAGGGCTGCTTGCGTTCCCAAGTGAGGTATTCCTCGGGTGTCAGATAGGTTTGTGCTGTGAGCGTTGACATAAGTGCCTCCATGAGGCTCTGTTTTTCTACCGAACGATTTGAACGGCGGACATCTTTTATAGTCCAGCCTTCAATTTTCCCCACGTTGTGGTGAGTTTTCCGCGTGCTTCTACGTCCTGCGGTGTTTCCATGACCTTTTGGATGTCGGCTTCGCTCAAGGTTTTTTCATAGAGTCGGACTTCGTCGATTTTGCCCGGGAAGAAATCAGTGGGTCTCCCGAAATCGTCACCACCGATCCAGAGATCTAAAGCGGAAGGTGCGATCGGTACACCGTTGTCTGCTTCGCCTTCGAGTTTGCCGTTTACGTAGACCTTCATTGTTTTTCCGTCGAACGTTCCAGCAAAATGATACCATTCGCCAATTTTCCAATTAGTTGTTGTTGATTCAGCGAAAGTGTTATTGGGCTTGACGAGAAAATCGATACTGTCTACGTTGCCGAAGTCAAAGATGATGAAAATGGAATCGTTTTTAACCATTAAGCGTCGTCTGGTGAGTACATCGTTCGGACTGAACCACGCCATGAGGGTAATATTTTCCGCAATTGCGAAAGCGGGATCGTCTGCGACGATGACATGGTCCTCCTCACCGTCAAATTCGAGTCCAGTCTCGAACTTTCCATCAATCCACTTGGGATTTCCGTTAAATTCTCCGTCATGTCCATTGCCAGTAACATCTTCGGCTTTTTTTCCATCGCCTTCATCAAAGGGCCAGTAGGCGACGAGTCCATCTTCTGCGACGTTGGCGATACTGAGGTTGGGGATAATCAGGAGTGCACATAGCGACAAAACAAAGGTAATTTTGAGCATTATAGGTTCTCCTATGTAAGCGCGAAATTTTGGATCTGTATCTTGGGGATTTGTCAATATTATAACATACTTTTGGAAAGGAAGTGTATAAAAAATTAAGACTCGGTGGGAAAATTCGGTTGCTGGACGAAACGCGTTGATTGTCTGAATCGCGACCAAGGATCAAACCAATTAGGATTTACAGATTTATGCAGTTAGATCGTGAGTCCCGCCCACCTATGGAGGTGAGATTTATGAACTACATCAGGAAATCTGTTAACGTCGATATTCCTTATAAACAGCTCTTAAGAAGTCAACACCTGCTTCTACGAATCGGTTGCAAATCTGGTTAGCAGTCTCCTTATGCCCCGCATTGTACAGAATCCGGACGGTTTCTTTAATATCGTCCGCTTCCACTTGTAAATCCCACATGATACGCGGAGGGATTTTCAAATAGACTTCTCCGACTGCTCCTGGTGTCTTTGGTGCATGCTTCAGCAGTGCTTTGATAAAACGCGATAAAATTAAACCATACCCTGGAATTTTACCAATATGTTTTACAGACTCTTTTACCCAACTCAGCACTTCTGCATCTATTTTATCAATGAGTTCCAACCATACCAATAAAGAACTTAAAATCCTTTGATACTCTTCTCCCCCTCTGTTTTGGAAAAGGACTTGAAACAGGGCACGCCATGCTGGCATAACCTTTACTCTCACTTTGTCAGATAGATTAGTGGCGCGTCGAGAGAAAAAGTAGACCATACCCGCAAGGAGATTTGGATTGCCCCTGTGTATCAACTGGTAAATGAGACTGGTTTTGTCGTTCAAGTCCTCACTGTCTTCGATCCAACCCGTACAAATATGCCTGACAAGTCCATCCGACACCTCTGCATCAGCAAAGCGGGTATTCAATGCCTTCTGATAGTGTCCGTGTGCCTTGAGCAGCAAATAAAACTCTTCTCGGACTCCCGGGTGCAACAGATACCCAGAAAAAGCGGCTTGCCAATGGTCTTCATCACGCTGTGGGAAAATGTGATTGATGTTGAGGTGAACCCACTCTTTATCAAGATACCATAGATAGGATAGATGAAACCCAAGCGTATAAGAGAATTCAAGTGAGGGCTCAACACTTCGATCTAATCTTTTAGTGAAATCCGCTCTGATGGCGTAGGGCCATCGGCAATCTGTGTACTCAGACTCGTTGGTACGAGCGAACCGCAAGGCATAGTTTACCACTGCCGAAAACACTCTACCTCTGTCTGAATTTAGAACATCAGTGGGAAGATTATCAAGGGTTGAAACACTCTGCTGTGCCTTATCTACGAGAATCAAGAGAATATCTTCAGCAAGGGGCAAAAGTTGTGCGTCAAACGCGTGTGTATCGTCCTTTGTGCCTTCCGTGATCAAATCTGCTGTAGTCGAAAACACCCAATTTCTATAATTAAAGCCATCGTTGTACTGTTCAGTCCAGAACTGTTTTGACAAGAGAATTTGATGGATAAACGCCAGCAGTGCTGCCCAATTAAAGTCTTTCTTATTGCGCCATGCGTCCAGACAACCTTGTAACAGTGAAGATTGATATAGGTTGCGAACGTCCTGGAAGAGCAGTAGATTATCCGTAAACCGTTGTGGATTTGCTGCCACACATTCTGTGAGTGTATTTGCGAGTCCGCGTCCTTCAAGCACAGGCATCCCGATATCTTCTTCCGTGTAACCCTTTAAATAAGCAGCGATCTCAATATTTGACATCGCTGAAAGTTCTTCAGGGGTTATAGGTTTCACGGGCCCAATTGCTCCTGACTTCGGCATAGTTGCGGCGTTTCCTTTATTGGCTGCTTCAACATTCGCTTTGTGGAGCTGATCGTATTTTTGGTAAGCGGCGGTAACTTTTTCGTTATCGGTGTCCAAAAGCAGAGAGAGCCATTTTCGTCGACTTGCCACGGTAACTCTTGAAGTTAGTGCTGTGTTGCTTCTATCCATTGTAATATCTGCTCCATTTCGTTCTCGTCGAAGGTGTGATTGTGGGTTTCAATTAACTCAGTAATCTCAGGTTCAAGTTTCACATCGTCGAGTGGATTGCCCTCCCATATCCAAAACAGATGTTTCATATCCCAGAAGTATTAGCCTGTCTCAGTTGCGAAATTGCTTACACCACTAAAATTGAAACACCTATCCAGCACGTTCAATCGACCAATGCCGGTCAGTGCTTTCGACTACGACGGCATCCGGCATGTCTATTTGTGTTAGCATTTCGTTGACTTCGGCAATCGTGAAGACGGCAAGGAAGGAGTCGTAATGAAACTTGCAATGAATCTCAGGAACATAGACTAATCAAACGGCTTTTTATTATGTCATAGGCTTAGAAATCCGTGCAATTTTGAGAATCAATCCGCCTTTTTTGTCCTTTACAAAGTTCCCATTTTCGTCAGTTAAATAGTCTTGACGTTTTTGTTCTTCGATGTCCTCAAGTAATGCTTTTGCATCATAGTTGAACTTTGCTGCCCATTCTTCCCGAATTTGATGGATTTCGTCAACAAACGGGTCTTTCCACATGTTAAAAATCCTCCATTAGCAGTTGTTGCGGTGTGCAAAGGATTGGTGGTTGATAATCTGCTTTTCTACACACCTGCTGTATCAACGGAATTTTGTTAATATTGGCAATATGCTTGAAATTCCATGTAGCCAGATACTGTACGTTGTTTATCGCGGCAATCGCGATATGAAATGAGTCAATCCGTGCTTTCAAGGGTAAAGCTCCGGCATTTATCAAATCGTCACTAAGAGAATCCAGAGCCTCTTTTGGCGCATCTAACAAAGTCAGTTTTCCTAAGACCTCAAGACGCTTTTGAGAAGCTGCTCTATCACCTAAGCTTATTTCTTGTTGGACAATCGGTGAAGAAACAAGTTCAAATTGCTGTTTGGCAAAATTCTCCCACCAATAGCGAGTGAAATACTGGCACCCACGAATCCCTTCGTTGCTACTCGGTCTGGCGGTCAGGTAACTAATAACCGAAGTTTCAATATAAATCCGGGGTTTGGATGGCATTCATCGGCCTCTGCTGTTCCAAAGTTTCATAATCACATATTAACACATTCCGAGACGAATGTCAAAATATTTCAGAGACAAACGTCACCCTGATAGGGCTTGAGCTGCTATAAACATGGCACCCCGCTGGGGCTAAAGAAGGGGAGTTTACATGCTGCTATAGACATTTCGCCCTTACAGGGCTAAGGCTGGAGGAGTATAGGACAATTCATTGCGCGGGAACGGGCGATGAATCGCCCTACTACGAACTTGGAGCATCTTGATTAGTTTTGGAATGTATGAAAACAAGATATTATAGTAAAACCTATAGTTAATTGTGCACTCTCCAACAGTCTGAATACCTATAACAGGCATTCAGACTGGCACAAACTAAAAGTATGTGCTACAAAGATGTCTATTTATTTATGGGCTTTACTATAAACCGCACGCTCAATAGACCAGTGTCGGTCGGTGCTTTGGACGACGACGGCACCCGGCATGTCCATCTGTGTTAGCATTTCGTTGACTTCGGCGATCGTGAACGCGGCGAGGAAGGAGTCGTAGTATAATTTCTGTTGACATGGCGTGTCACCGGCGGCGTAGCGATCAACAAACGCCTGCGCATCTACAGGGGTTTCTGGACGGATGAGGTCGCGAATAAGGACTGTTCCTTGGGAACGGGCAACTCTGCCCATCTCTTGGAGTGCTTTCATCGCGTCGTGGATGTGATGCACAATGCTGTTGGAGATAAGTCCGTCGAAGGTATTGTCGGGGTAAGGGAGAGTTTTGGCATCAACGCGTTCAAGGGTTATCCGATCGGTGAGACCGGCATCTGCGACGTGGCGTTTCGCTATCTTTAGCATCTCCTCGGATAGGTCAATGGCGGTGATGTGGATATCGGGACAACGTTGCGCGAGTAGGATGGGTATCTGTGCGGGACCGGTGCCGACATCAAGGAAATGTCCAGTATTGGCACCGAGTGCGACGACGCGGTCAACAAAAGCCTGATCAACCTCACCGTGCTCCATCGCATCGTATGCCTCGGCGGCTTCCGCTGTGTCCATAACTTCCGGTTCTACAATTCGATTCATTCTTTGGCTTCCTGATGAGCTGCGCGACAGTTCGGGCGTTCTGGCGAATCTGGTCGGTTTGAAATTGGGTGTACATTCCAACCGCCATCGCATCTGTCGGTTTAATGTTTTCGAGCGCGAGTTGAAGTGCCTCACGCGGTTCGTTTCTACCAGCGGCTAAGACTTTTATAGCAATTATCGGTATCGGTATCGCTTTTATAGTGGCAAATGCCGCGTACCGATCGTCCGGCAGATAAAGTTCCTCATGCCTTGTATGATTATACAACGCACAGACATAAAAGTCAACATCATATCCTTCAGTGTAGCAGTGCTTGAGGACCAAAGGATCATGCGTGCCGAGTCCAACAGCACATCCGATATCCCGAATGTATTTGAGGCTTTCGCGTAATGAACCGAGCCGTCCTTCTGCATACAATTTATCGGTCGTGCCGCCGTGATGGTAGATGGCAATCGGTTTGTAGCGCGCGATAATCTGTAGGTATTCGTTGAGATCGGCGTATTCTGTATCCTTGGGGGTCTGGGCTATCCACTGGATTGTACCGCCCGTGTTCCAGTATTCGTTGAGGACGCGCATGATATGTCGATCGGCGCGAGCGAGGACGGTGTTAATTCCGTTCTCCTCCGCTTGCCGAAGGTCTGCCATAATTTGGTGCGCCGTATAGTAGTCTATCATCGCTTTTGATACCGCTGCAGAGCTGTGCGAGATGCCACTATATGGATTACCACCGATGATGAGTCGCGTGACGCTATGGGATGCGATAGAAATTGTGGATAGTTTCATGGTATTATTTTGTGCCCCCCGGCTTCTCTTGAGAAAAATTGGAGCTCCGAGAACCGGCACTGGGGTTCAAATCTCTGTTTGCCGAAATTTTGTAAATTACACCCTTTGGGTCTGTATGAAACATAAGTTGATACATTTTAATTGTTATCTCGGGTGTCTGTGTTACCCGGCGTCCGAGGTTAATTGACTGTCTGCTGGAAATGATTTCGCGATGGGCTTGCTGTAGAAAAGTCAGCGAAGGTGTCTGCCAGATGTAAATTCTTGAACCTGTGTCGGTGTTGCTGATTCCATGAGGTGTTCCCCATTTTTGAATCGCCGTTGAAATGTGCCTTCCGTGCCACACCTCCAGAATTCGCTGTACTTCTTTCCGCTGTATTTCTTTCTCTGGTGAGGGTTCGGGGGCATTCATCAAATGCTTCGATGCTGTACACCCGACGAGTAAGATGCTCGCGGTGAATACGAGCAGTGTAAATTTGTTCATTTTCAAATCTCCTGATGATTTACGGTTTCCTATTATCTTGACTTTCGTCACTGATACACCCGAATTTCCCGGATCACAATATCTTTAAAGGTCACTTTAGTTTTTTGCGTTAGTGGTTCTCGTGTGGTTTGTGATGAATCACGATTGGCATAGATAGAAACTCGCAGTACCCGCATGGGTCTGTCGATATCAATGCGTATCACTGCGCCGTTCTCGGACCTGGCAATCTTATGACTTGTCACTGGCTCAAAATGACGTGATTTTTCATTCGCTGTCTCTGCGGTCGATGTGTCTACCGAGAGACGATAAATGTTAGAAATCGGATGCACGTCAATGTAAGCGACATTCGTAAGCGTGTCGAGTTGAATCAACGCCTCAGTCTTATGTTTGCCTTCCACCCAGTCGCCATATCGGAGACTGTGCTTATAAGCGGTGTTATCCTTTTCAACAAAGCTTTTTACCTTCAGGAAACTATTTGTGGCAAGATCGCCATCAACGAGTGATGGATATGTCTTGCAGGATAGGTGTGTAGTCTCTATTCGTCTTGGAAGTGGTGCACACCCTACTACTATGAGTAGCCACACTCCGATTACCACCCATACGCTCAAAGAATAGGTTGAAGTGCATACGCTTATTTAGGCCACAATTTAGCAAAGTTAAGACAAGTTTTGTCGTTGAAATTCGATAGGTGTCAAATATCCTAACGCCGAATGTGGACGTTTCTGATTATACACTTGTTCGATAAAATGTCCGATGCGATCTCTCGCCTCGGTGATGCTTTGATAGTCATTGATGTCAACTTCTTCCTCTTTGAGCGTGCGGATGAGTCTTTCAGCATATCCGTTCTCCCAAGGGCATCCGCGACGGGCGACGGAAATCTCAATGCCATGTGCTTCGAGCGTGGTAATATAGACCTTTGAAAGATACTGCACGCCTTGATCGGAATGATGAATCTCCGGGACGCTGTGGTCCAATGCCTCTTTCAGCGGTTTGAGCGTCAGAGATTGGTTCAAGTGCTGACTGAATTGCCAAGCTCTGATCATCCGGGTGAAAACATCCATGAGCAGGCAGAGATAGATGAAGCGTCCCTTGAGACGGACGTATGTAATATCGGAAACCCAGACCTGATCCTGATGAGAAACGTCAAGGTTTTCGAGCAGGTTGCTCCAAGGTTTATCCGCCTGAAGCGATTTTGTGGTTTGACCGGCACGCTTGACGGAGACTAAGAGATTCTTCTCTTTCATCAACCGGGCGACGCGTCGGGTTCCAACGGTGTATCCCTGACGCTGTAGCAACTGTCGGATACTGTCCAGCAAGTTTCTCTATTTCTGATCGCAGGACGGCTTCGGACGGATCCTCTTGGCGGTGATAATAGAAACTACCCCGGTTGACACCGAGGATGCCAGAAATATCTCGCACGGAATGCTCCTTTTGCAATGCCGAAATGAAGCATCGCTTCTCAGACAACGTTAGTCCAACCATGTCAATAGTTTTTTTTGGATGTCTAACGCCACGGCCATTCTCCCAACGAGATGCTCAAGGTGAGTGATACGCTTCTCCGCATCGCTGGACGGTTTATCAGTAGAATCAAACAGCGAGGGGGCTTTTTCAAGAAACTGCTGCTTCCATTTCGAGAGTTGGTCCTCATTGAGATTATGACGCCGACACACTTCTGCTTGAGAAGTCGCACCGCTAAGAACCTCCAGAACGAGTTCCGTCTTAAACTCGGAGGTGAATTTTCTTCGTTTGGCCATTAGATAACTCCTTTCAGTGAGATTGTATTATAGCACAATCTTGTTTTAGGGAGTGGCCTAAAAAACCGTAGGCAGTACAGGTTCTACTGGACATGGGTTTTCACCTCCGTTTCGTTAGTAAACAGTCCTAAATACCTCTACTTCCAATTGAGTTCATTTGCGGCATCCTGATTCTTTTTTGCAAGTGTTTTGTAAATTATGCCGTTTGGACGCGTATAAAATGTAATCTCGTATGCGTAGTCTGTGGACAAGTATGCCCCACCTACACCGCTCCGTAAACCGCCCAGGTCCTGTCTGGAGGGTCTCCGTTGCCCGGGTCGAGGTCTCATTCGATGCTCTTGGTTGCCTAAGTACCTCCATACAGGTACATGCCAAATGTAAATCTGCCAACCCGTCCCGTCGTCATTAACTTCCTTTGGTGCTCCCCATTTCTGAACAGCCTTTGAGATGTGTGTACCTTTCCATCTGCCTATAGTTTGCTGCATCTTCTCATCTGGTGAGAGCTCTGAAGTAGAGGGATGCGCCCTCTGTCGCAAATGTGCGGGTGCCGTACACCCTGCCAGTAAAATGCTCGCTACAAACGCGAGATGTAAAGTAAACGCAAATCTGTTCATTTTCAAAAAGGTTTGTTGGAAAATTTGGGGCACCACAATGAGCACCTCCTTGATGCGTTTTTCAGGTAAACAGTGTTGTCGCATTACCGAATGTTATGAAGGACGTTGGCGTACGGGAACACAGACTAACAGTCTATGCTACAGAAGCGGAAAGCAATATAATCATTCAGGTTCAATCCGAACTTTTGATTTCACCCCATGTGGTTGTGAGCAACTGCGGCTGCGGTGAGACGGGTAAAGCCAACGGGTCAAACCAATTACCTATATAATTGCTTCCATCGTGCGTAAGTTGCGTGATTTCGAGCGTTACCACATTGATTTTGAAAATCTGAAATTTACCGCCAACCGATTGGGAATAGAGAAGTTCATCACCAGACGGTGACCAAGTGAGCACTGTCCTCCCCGGGACAACAACAATCGCGTCAACAATCCGTTGAAGTCCACTACCATCGCGATTGACGATGAATATGGACTGTTGTGCAAGCTCCGGTCTGCGCCAGACAAAGGCGATTTTGTTGTGAGTCGGTGACCATGCCGGTTGAAACATTCGCTGGTGACCATCGAGTTGGAGTGTCTCTTGCTTGTCGGTTTTTAGGTTGATAAATCGGATCTGGCGGCTCGCCCAACGAATCTCGTCCCTCACAACATACGCAATTTCTGTTCCATCCGGGGACCAAATGGGCTCTTCACCATCCGCTTTTTCCATTTCGACAATGCGGTTTACCGACGTTCCGTCTGCCTTGGCAGTATAGACGGTTGTCCGTTTAGTCTCACGGTTAAGTTGAATATAAGCAATTTTTTTCCCATCAGGGGACCAGGCAGGGTCGTCTCTATATGCGGGTGCTGTGCGAAATACAGGTCGCTCTCCGTGTCCATCAGCACGCATGATATAGAGATCACGCTCGCCACCTCGATCAGAAACGAAAAGGATTTCTTCGCCTGTTGGCGAGCAGACCGGACTGAAATCGTCTGCTCGGTGATTGGTTAATCTAACCTGTTCACTGCCATCGGGATTCATCATATAAATTTCCGAGTTGCCATTCCGATTGGACGCAAAGATAATTTTTTCGGTTGTGAGCGGTTTTGCAGAGACAGAAGACACCAGCCCCAAACTCAAGCAACATAAACAGAAAATACATAACAGTTTCATGGAAAATTTCTCCTAAACTATACGTCGAGTATTCATGCAAGCCTCAGGGCCAAATCTGTCGGGGTCCGAACCAACGCTCTAACCGTTAAGTAGCAATTTTTATGCCAATGTGGAAAAAATGGAAGGTATAGCGGATTTAGTGGCTTGGTGTGTGTATTGACTGCACGAAATGGGGCAAAGGGTGCGACGATTGCACGGATTTGTGCAGATGTGGTTGGATAAAAAGAAGTGTTATGGGACAGCAGCACTGCTGTCCCACCATAAGCAACTATCGAATGGCGATCGGATTGCCGGGTGAACCCGTCGCACCCTTGAGACGTAGGGGCGCGAAACTGAAAGCGAATTCGTAAACCTTCGCCGCCGCCAACTCTTCTGTGATAATGTTTTCAAGATTGTAAATGCCGTGTTTGACGATAAACAACTGATGCACCGGAAAAGCGAGGGATTCATCAGGGTTCGGGACGACTTCAATGCCCCAGTTATCGGAACAGACCATTACAATCTTCTGGTCAACGAGGTATTGTCCGGCTTCCAATCCGATGCCGGGTTCTGTGGTGCCGTAGCGATCATTGTCCGTCATCCAGAATTTACCCCAACCGGTGTGGATGATAACGACATCCCCGGGAGTAATTTTGACCCCTTGTTTCTTCAATGCACCCTCTAAATCGGCGCGCGTGATTTCATAACTATCACCGAGGCACTCAACGCCTTTATAGCCAGCGACATCAATCAGGACACCGCGTGTTACAATAGGACCCACGTTTTCAACACCGAGTTCTGTGAGGCCTTCGGCTTTGGCGAAATCGTGCTGGTCCAGTCCGTTGTAGTAGAGATCGCCGATACCGATGTGACCGAGTCCATCGAATTGCGTGCCGATCTGACCGATCTCACCGCTGAAGATTTCCTCAAACCAAGTTGTTTTGTTTTCACCAAGCGGACCGGACATCGCCGGAATTCGCAGGCTATAGTGCCGCGTCCCAAAGACAGGAATACCACTCTCATAGACTCTGCCGAGTTGAAAGACTTCGCCTGTTTTAATCAAACTCGCGGCTTCCAATACTTTCTCCGGTGTTAGTCGGTTGACGGCACCCCGCCGGTCATCGGCACCCCACTCAGAAGGGAACCACGATTCTTGTGTGAGGGTAATCGTCGCTGTGAGAGCAAGCAGGGCAACTGCAAGAACGAATAGCATGAAATGTTTGGATTTGTTAAACATTGTTGTCTCCTTATGTTAGCGTTCCTTGAAACGAAAGGGGTGAAGCGCAATGAGACAGTTTCAGATATGGCAGACTTGATTCCGATTTGTTTTTCCTGTGATCGGATTTTCAGTTTGTAGGTTCGCATAGTTTTTCCTTGTATAGTTCTCCGATTCCACTCGGTAGTGGTAGAGATCTGCCTTGCGACAGGGTGGAATTCTCCAGCAACTATGCACAGGATAGTATAGCAGAAACTACAAAGATTGCCAACACGCTTTTCTATGAATCACGCTTTGGTCTAACACCCGAGGGCGGGATTTATCCCAAACCTAAAGGATTGGGTTTTCTCTGGTGAACTTGATAAATACTTAAAGTTCATCAAACCGAACCTACCGGCCCTGGGGCCCGCGACGGGTGTTGTCTCTAAAATTGACGCTTAGGGTGCGGTTTGCTACCGCACCCTAGGTTCCAATTTTGTAGAAACAATCTCTAAATCACCATCCTTTCTCTTTTTAATTTGACATATTATCCACATTTGTATTATACTTCTACATATTAAGTCAATACTATATAAATTTTTTATGTATTTAATAAATTGACTTACAATGTATAATACTTACGCGGGCCGCTCTTTTGTAGCATGATGCACGTCGCATCTGGGGTTTTTGCAAACGCTAAAATCCAATGCGAAGAAAGTGTTTCTTCAAGTACGCCGCAAACCTGTTAGGTTGTGCCATCAAAACGTCTGTCCCGTAGGGGACGAGGTCTCCTCGTCCGTTTTTCAAATAGGTTGGACGAGAGCAGCTCATTACCAAAGGAGTTTATTATCATGAAAGAATGGATTGTGAACCGAAAAATATGGATACTCACTTTCGCTGTGATGTTTTTAATCTACGGCATAACGAGTCTCGGTTTTGCACATGAGACAGAAGATGAGGGCATACATTTTGAGGAGGATAGCACGACCCGAACTGTCGCGGCAGGCGCAGCGTTAGGCACATTCGTCGGAGATCCGGTGGAGGCGCATAATTTTGGGGATATCAGTCCGGGAGAGGAGTATCCGATAGATCCGGGGGATGAGCAGCCGATAGATCCGCCACTCTTAGCACCGGTCACTCCGGCAGCGAGCGAGGCTATCCACTATGCCCTTCCGCCGTCTGATACTAATTGGGATTGGGTCTCCTTTCGCATAGATAAGTCAACGGGTCAGATAAGGGTCGGGCGGCCACTTGATCGTACCTCCTATTCAGTAACGGTCAGTATTGATAAAGTCGTAACGTCCGTTGATGCGGGGGGACAAATAAAGATTCGAAGGACTGCGATTGACACAATTGATGTCACCATCACGGTCAGTGAATCGGAAGCCCCCACCGATACAACGGCAGAGGCCGATGCGTTGGAGACTGTGAGTAGTGAAGAGCGGTCGCGTATCGCCGATGCTCTGGCAATGGATCGCGTGATTTTCAACGAGCTCCGAAACACCACCACTGACACCCACGATTGGGTGGAGCTGCGAAATGTTAGCGATGTAGATGTCACGCTTGAGGGTTGGCAAGTGCACATCCTTACGGATGAAGGAACAAGTATCGTTACATTTCCGGCTGGCACGGTGCTGCCGGCGGGCGGCTTGCTGCTGCTTGTGAACACTGACCCGGATGCACCCGAGATGCCACTCTCCAGCCCAGAAGGGAACGTCGTATCCGTTGTTGATGCGGGTCTGATATTACCACAGACGAATTTCACGTTGTTGCTGCGAAGTGATGCAGCGTGGGAAGACAGTGTCGGCAATTACTTCTTCGGCTATGAGATACCACCAACGGCACCTCCGCTGACGACAGATGCCGCCTGGTATCGTGCGCGCCCGGATGCACTCGGGTATCAAGCCGAAGCCTGGGTAGCGAGTGGTTATCAGGAGGGTCTCGGTTACGATGAGGGTGTACCAGCAGCAAGTGCGTTGGGGACCCCCGGCTACCCGCAGGCATCGCTCATGGGAGATGTCAACGGTGATGGGACTGTGAACATCCTGGATTTGGTGTTTGTGGCATCGCGTTTTGGTGAAACGGCGGCACCGGAGGCTGACGTGAACGGTGATGGAACTGTCAATACCGAGGATTTGGTTGCGGTTGCGAATAGCTTCGGGAATGTTGCGGCGGCACCGTCTGCGCAAGCACTTCATGCCTCACACGTCCAGCAGTGGGTGGAACTCGCGAAGCAAGTGGTTACTGATCGTGCTCCAACATCAGTGGCAGCACAGCCTTATACTTACGAACGCGGGATTCAAGTGTTGGAACAGCTCTTAGCGACATTGGTGCCAAAATCTACAGCACTCTTGGCGAACTATCCGAATCCATTTAACCCGGAGACGTGGATCCCTTATCGGCTTGCCACAGGCAGCGACGTGCAGCTCCGTATCTATGATACGCAGGGCAGGTTGGTGCGGCATCTTGATATGGGACATCAGGCTGCGGGGTTGTATGAGACTCGGAGTCGTGCGGCGTACTGGGATGGCAGGAATGCGTTAGGCGAAGCGGTTGCGAGTGGTTTGTATTTCTATACACTGACAGCAGGCGATTTCTCCGCGACCCGGAAGATGCTCATCCTCAAATAAGTGAAATATTGTTAGGGCTTACGCAAAACCTCTTCCTTTGCTTGAAGGATCGGAAGATTGGAAGGATAGAAGGCTGGAAGGGGCTTCCAGCCTTCCGTTTCATCTTCCATCCTTTCATCCGCAATACAGGCTTTGGGCGTAAGTCCTGATTGTAAATTTTACTAAAGTTAGTTAACTGAAACTGACCAATGGAGGTTGCAGATTATGATGTTTAGCAACGCAGCGATGCTCTCGCTATCAAAGAAATTGACATTTTTCGTAACAAGTATAGTTGTTTTTGTTTTCCTATACGGGGTTTTACCTGCAGCATCAGCCCCGACCGTGAGGGGTATTTTTATTGAAAGCTACGGTCCCTATGAGGCAGGTGACGAGATCGAAGTGTGGGTTACGTTTAACGATAACGTGACTGTGACAGGCACGCCACGATTGGGACTGAATATCGGTGGAACCACTAAATATGCCTATTACGAGGCAACTGATTTGACAACACTCAGACTCTACTACACGGTACAAGCATCTGACGAGGATAGAGACGGTATCTCGATTAGTAGCAATAGCTTAGAATTGAATGGTGGCACAATAAGGGCTGCTGGAGTTGATGGTGAAGATGCAAATCTTAATCACGATGCCGTGGTGATCCCCGACGAACTGCGCCAGGCTGTAAACTTTGATCCGTTTACAGAACGCATAACCATCACTAATCGTGCTGATTTTGGTGAGGGCATACGATTTAACGATGAGATGGTTGGTATCCACTACACATACGTGGGGGCAAGACCAACGGTTTCTTTCAGTTTTGAACCAGAAGAGGCCAAAAGTGGTTACGTAACGGGCCACCTTGCCGGTCTCGTTCCGAGCGTAATAACTATTTGGCAGAAGCCTGCCGCACCTAGAGCAACGGTTACGGTAACACTCACCGGCACAACTAGCTACGCTCGCGAGATTAGTGCAGAGGTTACCATCACCTTTAGCGGGTCAAGTCAAAGAACAGCCGTATATCCGACTGTAACCGTTGCGTTGCTCACCCCCTCTGACGATACATACACATACATTGACGTTGATCCCGGTACAGAGACGACAGGTCTGACTGAGAGTGTTCATTTCACTCTCAAAGAACCCGATACTGAGTTCCGTGGGCAAGGGGAAATAACACTTGCGGTGGATCCGTCAACTGCAGCAGAGGATTATACACTTTATGTGGGTGGATCGACTAAGCCTGCTGGTAGTGACGTCTGGGAGACTAAGGGATCTATTACGCAGGCAGATCCTAATCAGAAAGGGCGAACCATTCCGGGGGCAACGGTCACACTCAGCGTGCAATCCCCCGTTTCGGGAAACCTGATCGAAGGACTAACCTTCGACACGGCTGAGTATACGTTCACTTTTTTAGAACGCACACAACAAGGGCAAGCAGATGCGTTGCCGGGTGTGAGTAGCGAAGAGAGGGCACGTATCGCCGCTGCACTGACGATGGATCGCGTCATCTTCAACGAATTCCGCAACGCCACGACCAACACCCACGACTGGGTGGAGCTCCGAAATGTCAGCAATACGGATGTCACGCTCGATGGTTGGGAAGTGCGCATCCTTACGGATGAAGGAACGAGTATCGTTACATTTCCGGCGGGAACGGTGCTGCCGGTGGGCGGCTTGCTCCTGCTCGTGAACACCGACCCGGATGCCCCTGAGATGCCTTTATCGATGCCAGAGGGGGAGGTCGTATCCGTCGTTGATGCGGAACTGATATTACCGCAGGCGAATTTTACGCTGTTGCTGCGAAGTGATGCGTCTTGGGAAGACAGTGTCGGCAATTACTTCTTCGGCTATGAGATCCCGCCGACGGCACCCCCGCTGACGACGGATGCTGCTTGGTATCGTGCGCGCCCGGATGTGCCCGGGTATCAATCGGAGGCATGGATAACGAGTGGCTATCAGGAGGGTCTCGGTTACGATGAGGGTGTGTCGGCAGCGAGTGCGTTGGGGACCCCCGGCTATCCGCAGGCATCTCTCATCGGAGATGTCAACGGGGACGGGACTGTGAACATATTGGATTTAGTGTCTGTTGCCTCGCGTTTTGGTGAAACGGCGGCACCGGAGGCGGACGTGAACGGCGATGGAACTGTTAATACCGAGGATTTGGTTGCGGTTGCGAATAGTTTGGGGAGTGTTGCGGCGGCACCGTCTGCCCAGACGCTTCACGCCTCACACGTGCAGCAGTGGGTGACACTCGCAAAGCAAACGGTTGCTGAGAGCGCAATCGAAACATCGGTGGCAGCGCAGCCTTATAGCTATGAACGCGGGATTCAAGTGTTGGAACAACTTTTGGCGACCTTGGTGCCAAAATCTACAGCACTCTTGGCGAACTATCCGAATCCGTTTAATCCAGAGACGTGGATCCCTTATCGGCTTGCGAAAGGCAGCGACGTGCAGCTCCGTATCTATGATACGCAGGGCAGGTTGGTGCGGCATCTGGAGATAGGACATCAGGTTGCAGGGGTGTATCAAACGCGCAGTCGTGCGGCGTACTGGGATGGCAGGAATGCGCTGGGCGAAGCGGTTGCCAGTGGTTTGTATTTCTATACATTGACGGCAGGCGATTTCTCCGCGACACGTCGCATGCTCATCCTCAAATAAAGTTTGTCCACAACAAAACAACAAAAGGAGTTGACTATGCGTAGCGGAATTTTGCTTAGAATAACGATAGCGTTGATTTTTGCAGCAGTGTTGTCACTGAGCATCATAGCAGGTATTGGTTATGCTGACGAAGCTCGGAATCTACCACCGCATTTTCACGATGACACCGCAAGCCGTTCGGTAGGGGAAGGCACAGCGGAAAACACAAACATCGGAAGTGCTGTTTGGGCACATAACCGCGGCAATTACGGCAGGTACGTGCTCCGAGGTCCGGATGCAGCATCGTTTAGCATTGATAGCAACAATGGGCAGTTGAAAGTCAAGGCGGCACTCGATTATGAAACGAAAACTTCATATTCGGTAACAGTTACCGTGCAAAGCGGCGAAATTAGTCCGCTGTCGGATCACGTTAGCGGACCGATAATCGACTACAGCGATGCGGATTCTATTGATGTCACAATCAAGGTGACGGACGTAAAACTGAGTTTTTCGGACGGGAGCAGCACCACTCGATCGATACAGGAAAATTCAGGGGCGAACACAAACATCGGAAGTGCGGTAACAGCTTCAAATTTCAGATCTTCTCGGGACGATTACGTTCTTCGCGGGCCCGATGCCGGATCGTTTAATATTGACAGCGAAACCGGTCAGTTGCAAACCAAAGCATCACTCGACTATGAAAGGCAGAATTCGTATTCGGTAAGGATTGATGCCGAAGCGAATTCAGGCGTAGAGGGATCAATAGATGTCACCATCAAAGTCACGAATGGTCCCGACACCAGCTGCCCACCCGGCTATATCCTTTCCTTCCAGACGATTCAAAAACCGAGCGACTGTTTGCCTGCTGTCTACGGGCAAGGTTTCGGCGAGGCAGATGCCTTGCCGGATATCAGCAGTGAAGAGCGGTCGCGTATCGCCGATGCCCTGGCGATGGATCGGGTAATTTTCAACGAACTCCGCAACGCCATGACCGATACTCACGACTGGGTGGAGCTGCGAAATGTCAGCGATGCGGATGTCACGCTGGATGGCTGGCAAGTGCACATCGTTGCAAGTGACGGAGCGGGTGTCGTTACATTTCCGGCGGGAACGGTGCTGCCTGCGGGCGGGTTGCTCCTGCTCGTGAACACCGACCCAGATGTGCCTGAGATGCCGCTCTCCATTCCAGAGGGGAATGTCGTATCCCTCGTTGATGCGGGGCTGATATTACCGCAGACGCATTTCACGTTGTTGTTGCGAAGTGACACGGGGTGGGAAGACAGTGTAGGGAATTACTTCTTTGGTCATGAGATACCGCCGACGGCACCCCCGCTAACGACGGATGCCGCCTGGTATCGTGCGCGTCCGGATGCGTTAGGGTATCAAGCCGAAGCCTGGGTGGCGAGTAAATACCAGTCTGGTCCTGGTTACGATGATGGTGTACCCGCAGCGAGTGCGTTGGGGACCCCCGGCTATCCGCAGGCATCGCTCATGGGAGATGTGAATGCTGATGGGACCGTGAACATATTGGATTTAGTGTTAGTTGCTTCGCACCTTGGTGAGTCTGGCGTGGTGGAGGTTGACCTGAACAGTGATGGTGAGATCAATATCCAGGACTTAGTTTTGGTTGCAAATAGTTTGGGGAGTGTTGCGGCGGCACCGTCTGCTCAAGCCCTTCATGCCTCGCACGTGCAGCAGTGGGTGGAATCGGCGAAACAAGCCGTTGCTGAGAGCGCAATCGAAACATCAGTGGCAGCGCAGCCTTATAGCTATGAACGCGGGCTTCAAGTGTTGGAACAGCTCTTGGCGACCTTGGTGCCAAAATCTACAGCACTCTTGGCGAATTATCCGAATCCGTTTAATCCAGAGACGTGGATCCCTTATCGGCTTGCGAAACAGAGTGTTGTGCAGATAAGTATCTATGATACACAGGGCAGGTTGGTGCGCCACCTGGAGATAGGGCATCAGGCTGCGGGGGTGTATCAAACGCGCAGTCGTGCGGCGTATTGGGATGGCAGAAATGAGATGGGCGAGGCGGTTGCCAGTGGTTTGTATTTCTATACACTGACAGCAGGCGATTTCTCCGCGACACACAGGATGCTCATCCTCAAGTAAGACTGCGTTCATAACAAGTGGCTTCAAATGTTAAGGACGGAACTTTGTATCCGTCCTTTTTATCTTCTGAAGGAACAATACAAATGGCAGGTAATAATGGTATTCTTGAATTCAATCCGTTTTTCAGACCGGGGACACCGCTTTTGCACAAGGCGTTGTGCCCGCAGACATAACTTTAGCACACTTGCGAACTTCAGGTTTGTATTAAGCCTCATCCTTATTTCAATCGTAAGTTTACAAAACACTTCGCACGGGTACCTTCCTGAAGGGGCTACGGCGCGTTTGGGCAGAGGGAAAATAAATGGGATCACCTATTCACCGGACGGTACACAACTCGTGGTAGCGAGTGGCATTGGGATTTGGCACTATGATGTGAATACGCGTGAAGCACTGCCTTTGTTCGGTGGATGGACAGGTTTTGTTCTCAGCGTCGCGTATTCACCCGATGGGAGCGTGCTTGCAAGTGGACTTCAAGATGATACAGTGCGTTTATGGGATACGGACACGGGTGAACCCATTGCTACACTCTCTGGGCATACCGATCGGGTGGCTGTGGTCGCATACTCGCAGCAGGGTGACACAATCGCAAGTGGCAGTTGGGATAACACCGTACGGTTGTGGGATACGGACACCCACCAATTGAAAAAAACACTTGTCGGGCACTCGCGCTGGGTGACTTCGGTTGCGTATTCACCCGATGGGCAGCAGGTCGCCAGTGGCAGCGAAGATGCCACAGTGCGGTTGTGGGATGCTGGCACAGGTCAACCGATCACCACGCTCACGCTGCATACCGGCTGGGTGACTTCCGTGGCGTATTCACCCGATGGGCGACGCATCGCCAGCGGCAGTAGAGACGGCACCGTCCGGTTATGGGATGCCGACACAGCACAACCTATTGCCATGCTCGCTGAACACACTGACGGCGTAACTTCTGTGGCGTTCTCGCCGACAGGTGACATGCTCGTGAGTGGGAGTGGAGACGGCACCGTCCGCTTCTATGATGCGAACACGGGGCAGCTGAGAACTACACGCAGTGGACACTCACGCACAGTGATTTCTATCGTCTATTCGCCGGCGGGTGATACGCTCGCCAGTAGCAGTGAAGACGGCACCATCCGGTTGTGGAACGCTACTACGGAACAACCGATGGCTACGTTCGCTGGACACACCGACTCGGTGACTTCTGTGGCGTTTTCCGCCGAGGGAACGCTTGCCAGTGGGAGTGAAGACGGGGGGGTGCGTGTGTGGGACCCTCTCACCGGCGGGAGCCTAACGACATTCGCTGCGCATCCCGATCGGGTAGAATCTATTGCATTTTCACCCGATGGTCGCACACTCGCTAACACTGGCGGTGCTGGGGACAGGACAGTGCATTTATGGGATATTGCCACAGGTAGTTCCGTTGGCACACTCATCGGACATACCGCTTCAGTGGATGGTGTTGCGTATTCGCCGGATGGTCGCACAATTGCGAGTAGTGGCGGCTTCGGAGATAGTACGGTGCGCTTGTGGGATGCCGATACAAGACAACTCAAAGCCACCCTAAGCGGACACAGGCGTTGGGTGACTGCTGTCGCGTTTTCGCCCGATGGTAACACGCTCGTCAGTGGAAGTCGAGACAATACCGTGCGCTTGTGGGATGCTGACACAAGACAACCCAAAGCCACCCTAACGGGACACACGCGTTGGGTGACTTCTGTGGCGTTCTCACCCGATGGCAGCACCCTCGCCAGTGGGAGTCAAGACAATACAGTGCGTTTGTGGGATGCTGACACAAGGCGACCGAAAGCCGTTCTTATCGGACATGATTACAGCGTCCATTCTGTGGCGTTTTCACCCGATGGTATCACACTTGCAAGTGGGAGTGAAGACGGCACCGTTCGTTTGTGGGATGCTGGGACGGGACATTCCATCGGTACGCTCACCGGACATGCACATACAATCCGTGCTGTAGCGTTTTCACCGGATGGTAGTATACTTGCGAGTGGCAGCGAAGATGGCACCGTTATCTTGTGGGATTTCACCAAATTGCATGCACAAGAGCAGCAATTACAAGCAGCGATTTCACACCTTCAACGCCAAGATACGGGGCAGCCAAAAGTACAGATCATCTATTTTCGTCCCAATGACCGCGCACCGCAGTCAGGGATCGCTGCACAAGCGGATCGGGTGATAAAGGATGTCCAACTGTTCTATGCGCGCGAGTTGGAAAACCACGGCTTCGGCATAAAAACCTTCACACTTGAAACGGATGCAACCGGGACTACGGTTGTACACGAGATAGAAGGGCAATTCTCTGCAGAATATTATCAGAGTTCGCCTTTTGATAAAATTTTTGAAGAAATTGGGACGCAATTTGACAGGTCCAAGAATATCCTGCTCCTCTTTTTTGAGATAGAGAGCGATATTTTAGGGCGCAATATTTGCGGGCTCGGTGGTGTCCATCAGTCGGGAGGTGGTGCCGCGATGCTCCCCGCTGCGGGGGATTGTTTCAGTTTTCGCATTGTTGCGCATGAGTTAGGGCATGCCTTGGGGTTGTATCACGATTTCAGCGCGCCTAATCTGATGGCTGCCAGCAGCGGCTATCTTGGCAAACTCTCCACATGCGCTGCGGCATCTTTAAGTGTACATCCAGCCTTTAGCACGCTTCAAAACGAGATTGTGCCGACGGAGATTCAACGGCTCCCCCCACTTTTCACTTCGTCAAATACGGTTCGTTTCCGTTTTGAGGTAACCGATCCGGATGGGTTACATCAAGCACAGTTGATTACGCCTTCGACACCCGAAGATCCGATCCAAGGGATAAAGCTGTTAGCATGCCAACGCGTAAGCGGCGAAGCGGAAACGATTGAATTTATTGTTCCTCAATCAAGTGTAACGCCTGGGACACTTGTAGGGGTTCAGGTCGTGGATGTGTTCGGAAATGTGAAACAGGCGTGGCAGAGGATGGAGGCGGACCCAAAAAGCCATCTGGATTTAAACGACGATGGTGTCGTGAACATCTTGGATTTGGTTATCGTTGCTACGAACTTAGGGCAGACGGAACCCGCAGACAGCGCAGATGTAAACGGGGACGGTGTTGTGAACATACAAGATCTTGTGTTGGTTGCGAATGGAATGAATTGACGGACACCTAAGATATATCACGCCGCTGGTTTTTCTACAAACGTACCGTTCTACCTTGGGAATTTGAAAAAAATTGACACCCACCATGAAGTGTAATATAATTCTAATATCATTCCCACAAACGGACTTTGTAGCACAAACTTTATGCACCCGACTTCAATTGCCTTAATTCTGCTGTCAGCATTTTGCCACGCCTTATGGAACTTCTACAGCAAATCCAGCAGAGATACACGAATTCTGTTTTTTTGGTGCGGATTTTACACCGTCGTAATAGCGCTCGTTGCCTTTGGTATCAAGCAACCGGTAATTCCGAAACCGGTATGGGTCTATATTATTGCCTCCGCGCTGGTTCATCTGTTCTATCGTCTGTTTTTGACACACGCCTATACAGTTGGCGAGATTTCGTTTGTTTATCCAATTACACGTGCTGCACCAGCCTTCTTGCCACTCTTTGCCTTTCTTTTTTTGAAGGAACGAATTTCAGCACAAGGCATGGTCGGCATCTTATGTGTAATGGCATCCATAATACTCTATCAGCAACGCGAGGCGCGCATCCAGTTCAAGACGTTGTTTCGTTACCTTGGCAAACCTGATGCCCTCTGGGCTTATGCAACCCTGGCGAGCGTCATTGGATACTCACTGATAGACAAACAAGGGATGTCTGAATTTCATCGCTATTCGACGGATGCCCCTTTGTGGCGAGCCGTGACCTACTATTTAATGGAGAACAGTATCTCGCAAGTCTTTTACGGGTTGTCCTGCCTCGTCCGGTTCCCACACCCGCAGATTGCCGAGATTGGGCGCACAGAGTGGAAACGGGCCCTCGTTGTTGTTGTACTTTCGTTGATGTCCTATTCGCTCATCCTCTACGTCTTGATGACAGAAAAGGTCAGCTACGTAACCGCGGTTCGGCAGTGTTCAGTCATTTTCGTTGTTTTGCTCGGTGGGTACGCCCTGAAAGAGACTTACACAAAACGCCGATTCATCGCTGCTGTTGTGATGGTCCTCGGCATTTTTTTGATTGCCTATCAGTAATTTTTAATTATACCTTGCGGTTTGGTAAAGTAGGTTTGGATATTGAAGTGCCTTTTCGTATATCCGCCTGCGCCGTTGTTGCAGGCTACGTCTTTAGCATCACCAGAAACCTACGTGTAAGCGAAGCGGAGCGCAGAGCGAAACCTAATACCTAAAAAACCTCAACCGAAGGACACCCCCAATTTGACGCTCCGTTCCGGATGATTGTCCATCTCTATGTAAGCCTCGACTGAATCTTCAAACGGCACCACCGGGTCAACAACGTCTTCGCAGTCAAATCTGCCTTCTTCAAGCCATTTCCAACAAGTATCAACAATTCGTCTGAAATTCCAGCGTGGATGATCGCGGTTCGGATCACTGTTGGCGCGCGCAAAGATGATATTCGGAATGTTGACATGCGCGACAGCACCGAGGTCAAGCCCCCCGGTGCACGCTTTCGCGCGTCCAGCGTAGACGATTGTTCCTTCAAACGTGACGCTGCGAAGCGCGTCATCAAGTGCTTCGTAGATTGCGCTTGTTTCTACAGCCACATCAACGCCGAGGCCTCCGGTCACTTCTTTGAGCACTTCGCCGGTATTAGAGGCGGTTGGATCAATAACAAGTTCCGCGCCAGTCTTTTCAGCGACTTTCCGCCGTCTTTCGATCGGGTCTACCGCCGCGACGAAGTCCGCCCCTGCGATCCGTGCCATCTGTACTGTCATCAACCCAATGGCACCGAGTCCAAAGACAGCCACCCGCTCACCGACGCGGACTTTTCCATCGCGAATCGCGGACATTGCGAAATGCAATGGATCGTAGCAGACCGCCTCTTTCCACGTCATCTGATCGTGCATCTTGAGAAGCCGGTTTGCGTCCCATGTATGTGTCTCTTTGAGGTGCCCGTGGCTGGCAACGCGTTCCCCAATTGTGAAACCTTCAACGTCGTCTCCGATTTCAATAATTTTTCCGACACACATATTCCCAAGTCTGAGCGGAAAGTTTGCGTTGTTGTATCCGTAGTATGCTGTCAGTTCGGTGCCGCGTTTGGGTGCCCCGAATTCGACTTGAACTCGGACACTATCCGCAGGAACGGGCCCGTCCTCATATTCTTGCAAAACAGGTTGTCGTGGCGCAACGGCTATTAATTCTTTTGGCATGTTTACCCCCAATGATAGTATGGTTGGGTTGTTGGGTTTCGCTATGCCTATTTCTATCGACGGTTCATTGGAAAACAGTATCTCCTTTGAAATCTGATGACTATCTGTCTTTCACCGCTCAACCCAACCTACAAGAACTGTCTAAAATTACTGGTTTGGCCTCTTAGAATTTTGGAATAGGTTCGTTGTAGGGACGAGGTGACCTCGCCCCTACGATCTAAGTGCATACCGGACTTTGAAACTGGATAGCACATTCATCTAATGCGGGATACCGAATTGGTGCATCCGACGGTGAATTGCCTGTCGTGCTTCTTGGAACGGACGAGAAAGGAATTCCAAATGGTCATCCTCACCGTGGTGGTGCGTCACCGTGCCGTGTTCATGATGGCGCGCGGTCTGCTGGATATAGGACAACCCACCTTCAATCAAGGTTAGCATATAGTTCGCTGTTTCTGGATCGAACATCCACCATTCACCGCCGACTGCAATATAGACAGGCGAGGTGTGCGCAATGATACCGCGTCCCCATCCATCGTAGTGCGGGACGGCTTGTGCGTAGTTAGGTCCACCACATCGCGCCGCAATCCACGAATGTTTGTCTACCTTCAGATTGGCTTTCAGATGCAAATGCGCTTTGCCATCTTTGTCCTCAGTGGAAGCGACGACCTGTCCGGCTTGTACAATTTGCAAAGTATGGATAGGGAAGATGGAATCCGCGGAGGCTTCAACCTCAACCGTGCCACCGTTACCGGGTAGGTTGATTGTGCTACCGATGGGCTGTCCATCGACGGTCAGGCGGATCATGGGACCGCCGCTGAGGAACGTGTTTCCGGCACTCATGTATTTGCACCAGTTATCGTAATTGAATTCCTCGTTGTCAGGAATGTGAACGTAAGTGCGATAGACACCTACTGGCACATCGCTACTCATCTTATCCGTCCCACCAACGAGTGGCAATTTATAGCCACAGTTAAGATAACGATAGTACTCAAGGTGTCCGTACATAGCGTTGGTGAGGTATTCGACGGCATCCACGCGTCCCGTAGCGATAAGCGTCGCTGGTTCGCAATTCGGATTCGGAATATGCGGTAAAACAACAGTACCACCCTGCGCGTGACACGCATCCGCCCAATGTGAAAGCGTGACTTCCATATTTCCACCGAGTTCGGCTTCTCCGGGACCATCCGAACACCACGGTGCGACCTGCTCCTTCAAGCCGAGCAGCGTGAGATGCCCAAGGACATGCTGGCGATTCTCCTGCGTCGCGTAGACGATGCTCCGCCCATCCGCAGAGGTCGTAGGTCTTCCAATAAACTCCTCTGTATTCGTAAAGAGATGCCCCCACTGTGAGAGGAGAAGATTGACCACACCGAGGTCTTCGCCTTGTGCTTCGGTATGCGCGCCTTGCGTGGAGAGGAAATGAACGTGCGTGTCGCCACTGAAATAGCGTTCGGCGTTCATATTGCACCACCGCTTTAAGCGGAGTGTTAACTCGCGTTGTCCGGGTTCTATGTTGACAGTGGTTCGCAAAGGCGTATATTCAAAGCCGCGGGCGACATCCACGATAACTTCACCGCGAGGGAGCCATCCCTGACACGTGCCATCAATGTAGGCGTAACTAATCTGTCCGAGTCGCACATCACCCCCGACATCTACGTGCCATGTGCCCATGTTTGAATTGACGTGTGCATGGTGTCCGTGTGGTGCGTACGGCACACCGTGTGGCGAACGGAAATGGACACGACACGGCACCGGTTTGTTCGTATCGTCGTCAATTACAGTGGTATATACCCAGTTCCTACCAGAGTCGATGACCTCTACCTTAACCCGTTCGTTGGGTTGAACAGCCCCTTTTTCTTCGACTTCCCCCCAATTGACAGTGCCAAGCGTCTTACCTTGGTTTTTGACTTCAACACTTGCGGAGGGAGTCGCGGACACTTCAACATACGCCGGACTGCTCTTGTTGTTTTGGGATTCACCCCAGCCTTTGAAATCGTCGTTGATAAACGCATCAGGTGAGTTTTCGGGTAGTGGGTACGGATAAGTCGCAACGCCACGGTCGACATTGACTTCCATATCAAAAGGTTTGTCGGCATCATCAGATTGCGGAAGCGTGATTTTGACTTCGCGGCGTGGACGCCGCGGTATCGGGTCTTCGTCGAGATAACCGAGTGTGATTGCTGCAACAATAAAACGCCGTTCCTGCGGTTGGATTTCAATTGACGCAACCTCAACGCCGTCCCTCGGATTCTTCCACACCCACAAATAGTAATCGCGCGGTGTCCCTTGGCTCACCTCTGTCTGTCGGTTGCCTGCGCTCCCCCAAGGTCCCTCGTGCCGCGATGCCAAACTTTCCTTCCGGTCAGGTATCGCAAGGAAGGTCTGTTGTCCCCAACCCTGTGGTACACTGCCGATCTCAAAGCGTTCGCGAATCGGGACGCTGACTGTTTCACCATCGGTATAACGGAAAACATAATTGGCAATGAGCCTGCCAATCGGTTCACCTTCAGGAATGCGTGACTCAAGCAGCCGATGCACAAAAATCACCCGCTTCGGGCTGGCATTGACAGAAATTTGAATAGAATCGGCGTTAATATCCTCGCCAAATCCCAAGAAACAGGTTGCGCCTTCAGCGATTTCAAAAGGCAGCCCGTGAAACGTCTGTGCCCCGATCCCCGGCGTTGCGTTCGCACCGATAATCTCTGCACCTACATTACACAAAGCGGAAAGTGAAATAGGTTGGTAGTCTTGCATGATATTCCTCAATTTGGGTTAGTGGACAGATAAAGTAAAATCTAAAATCATATATTCATATCTCTTGGAGGAAACCCTTTTCGGGGACTTCTGAATAACATTCGTTATGCAATCTGCTCAAATAGAAGGGTATGACTTATAGTTGTGCCAGGCGATTATTATCTACGATGATTCGATCGCGTGGAGGCGTTCAGCTAACCACAAGTTAACCAAAGTTTCCGGTAAGACTCCCTGTTCCAGGGCTTGTTTTTCAATTTTTTCATAGATTTCTGGGGTAAGTGTTACACGACACTTTCGCTGCATCCGAACCTCAAAATTGACTTCATGTGTTTCATCCCAGTGGTCAGCCAAGCTATGCGTGTCCCAATAGTCGGCTATCTCCTCCAGAGTTCGTGCCTTAGATATACTGGTAACCTGTTCGTCTTTATTTTCTTTCATACCTTCTTCTCTCCTTTTGATCCATATCGCGGGCACTCAGAATGAGTGCAAGATTTTTCTCTTTCTGAATGAAGAATACAATCAGGTAGCGGCCGGCATCTGTCTGTCCAGCAGCAGAATACACATCTTCCCCTTTCCTATATCCTGATTCAACAAAACGGTATTTCGGACGGTTGAAAAATATTTCTTCAACTTCCCTTTGTGTGACATGGTGCTTCACGAAAAGTTTAATTAAGATGTCAGGGAGCCAGATGCAATCCTCAATATACATACTGAATTGGTCACATCCTTTCGCACATTCAAGTATAGGACTTACGCATTTCCTCTTAAAGTCCCGCTGATAAGGGGGATTTAGGGGGTTTAAAGGATGGAAATTCCTACTTTTTGCGTTTAAATATCCGATATTTGCCCAATTTGCGTAAGTCCTGAAGTATATAACGTGAGTTTAGCATAGCACCTTAGAGTGGAAAATCGACTGACTGTCCCTGTTCAGCCGACATATAGACTGCCTGCATCAACTCTGTGAGGTTCCGTCCATCTTGGATGGTAATCGTCATCGGTTCATCGCGAAGGATAGCGTTAATCCACTGTTGCATCGGTTCAGGCGGTGCAGCCGGTGCGTTGGCGATGTATTCCGCTTTCTCTTCATCAGAGAGTTTGCGGGTTTGGAAATGCATCTCGCCGTGCCCTGCAGTAAACGAACCTTCTGTGCCGTAAATCTCAAGCATATTCGGACCGGAACGGTGTGTCCACGCGACATCAATCACACCGAGTGCTTTGTTTGCAAATTCAACGACGGAAACGCTGTTGTCGTCAATCGGGAAATTGCCTGTAAAGTTGTTAATCTTCGCAATTGCACTCTTAGGTTCACCCATTAACCATCGGATCACATCAACACGGTGACACCCTAAATCAAAGAGGGCGCCACCTCCTGCGCGTACTGGGTCCGCGAACCAAGCACTTGTGCCGCTGAACCAGCTATCCAGTGCGGCAGAATGTGCAATCCGTCCTCTACCGAATGTGATGTCCCCCAGCAGTCCATCGTCGATCGCCTTTTTCGCGAACAGGATTTCAGGGTTCGCACGCGAAGGCAGCGAAATCATGAACTTTATACCGGCTTTCTCAACGGCATCAATAATCGGATCGCATTCGGCGACGGTAATCGCGAGCGCCTTCTCAGTAAAGATGTGTTTACCGGCTTCAGCAGCGGCGATCATTACGCGCGGATGGTCAGATGTGATCGCATCCACAGCGACTGCGTCTACGTCGTCACGGCTGAGAATTTCATCAAGATCGGTGTAGAACGGGACTTCATATTGTTCTGCAGCCTCTTTCCCGCCGTATTCCTCTTCGTCCCAGACAGCGACGAGTTCGGTCTCAGGGTTTTCGTGAAGTTTTCGGGCGTAGCCACCAGCGTGGACATGCGCCATACTAATTTTTGCGACTCTAATCATTTTTTTAATTTTCCTTGCGGTTCGGTCAAAGCGGGTTAGGAATTTGAAGTGCTATTCCGTAGTGCCGCCCTCCATTTCATTACGGGCTACGTTTCGTTTTTCTAATAGGACTTACGCAACCCAGTGATTTGCTTAACTAACGTGAGTTTGATAAATGTTGGACTTATGTAGCGTCCACTGTTAATGGACATCATATACGCCACAAACTGGGAAGTTTGTGCTACAATTGACGTCTCTGTGATGCGAAAATAGCACCGCAACACAACCGAAATGATTAATCAAACTGGCGTTAACTATCAACCCCGGATTCCTTAAAAAATGTGGAAGACGCGTCAATGGTTAAAGCCCTAAAAACATTTAGACCCACCCAATAACCAAATAGACCAAAATGCCCTTGATTTATTTAATCCCACCCACAGAAGAACGGGTTGCGAGATGGTTCCATCCACGCAGTACCAATTGGACGTTGGTATGGCGATTTTCGGATTCGATTTCATCGTCTCCGGCATGCATTTGAACGAGCACACTTTTTCGCGTTTTGTTTGAGCGATTCGGCATTGATCCGTGTAGGGTGAAGTAGCTAAAGAAAAGCACATCTCCCGGCTCGGCTTCCAAAACGGTCGCGTCCTCGATAGGATATTTTTCCGTAATTTCAACATTCGCCCCACTTCCCATCATACCGTCAGTGCGTCCGAGCTGCTTGTGGGAACCTGGATAGACGCGGACACACCCCATCTCATCAGTAGCCTCCGAGACGTAGATAATCGCGGCTATCATGCTGTCTTTGACAGAGGGAAAGTATTGCCAATCTTGGTGCATCGGGAACGGCGCGCCTTTTTCTGGCGGCTTACAGAAAAGCTTGGAGTGGTGCAGCATGATATCCGGTCCAATGATGGCTTCGGTGGCATCCAGAAACTTCTCTTGCATGAATGCCTGCATCCAGACCCCAGAAAAACTCTGGATATTGTGGGTATGGATAATAACGGATTCGCCGCCGTCAAGGGCATCCATCAACCTGCCCCCCCACCGTGCGTTGACATTTTCATCGCTCTTAAGGAGTTGATCCACCACCCGATCAAAATCGCTTTCCATTGTCTTGATCTCCTCCGGTGAGTAGACCCCTTTAGCGAAATAGTATCCGTTTTCTTGAAAGAATTTTCCTATATCTGACATTATGTTTTTGTAACCTCCAAAAAGAGCGCATTAAACCAATTTGGCGAGGGACTGTCGACTTCCGTAACCTCTTGCTGTAACTCACTAAACCTATTAAAAACAGCAAACCTACCGTTGTTCAGTATTCCGACAAAGTTTTCGCGCTGCGAATTAGTATTGCACACCTTAGCAACATCTTCAAGGCGATTGGTAGCAATTATGACTGTCTTGCCCATTGCTTGGAGTTCCCCAAGGAGCTCCACCATCTCGACCTGTCCACTCGGATCAAGAGGCGTGAGCGGTTCGTCGAGCAGCCACAGCTGCGGTTCGTGCAGAAAAGTTTTAGCGAATAAGAGTCGTTGTTTTTCTCCTGTTGACAGGTCACCCATTTTAACGCCACGCAAGTGTGGGATGTCCATTAATTCAAGTACAGCATCCATCGCTGAGGCACGCTCGCGCTTTTCCAATTTGTATGCAGCGGCGAAAAAATTGAGATAATCCACGACGGATAATTCAGGATACCCGTCAAAAGTGATAGGGATATACCCGATAGATGGACGCGCCTGTTTCAGGTTCGCAAACGCATCAACGCCAGCAATAGAGACGGTCCCCGATGTCGGTTCAACCAGAGTTGCCAAGATGTTGAGCAGGAGCGTTTTACCTGCGCCATTTCTGCCGAGCAGAACGAGGCACTCACCGGCTGCTACCTGAAACGTGAGTTCTGTAAGAAACGGCTTTTTTCCAAAAGATTTGCACAGGTTTTGGACATCAAGCATTAGCTCAACTCAGATCCACCTTGACGGGTCTACCGAGTTCGGCGGACTGCCACGCGGCTTCGGTTAATTGGATAACACGCAACCCGTTCTCAACACCGATCGGGTTCTCTGTCCGTTCACCGCGGATAATCTCAATGAAAGCAACATCCTTATTCCCTGATGCCGGCATTTCAGATTCGTCAACGGGTTGCGGTTTACCGTCTTGTTCCTGACGAAGGAGTTCGCCTTCACGAAGATGTAACGCGCCTTCTTCCAACCAGATAGAAAATGCTTCACGAACACCGCCGTAAGCGTGTCCGACAATGCTGATATTGCACAAAGCACCGGTATCAAATTTGATTGACATTGCGGTGAGCACATCTACTTCAATATCTAAGTTGTCTATCATCGCGAAGACGGTTTCGGGACTCGCTTCTAATACCCAGAGGAGAATGTCGATGAGGTGGCTCCCTGAATCGTTGAGTTGTCCACCACCGCCGAGGAACGGGTCTTGTCGCCATTTTCCCTGCTGATTGCGATACCAATTCTGCGATTGATGTGCCGAGACGAAATTGACACGTCCCAGTTCACCACTCTGGACGACTTTGCGGCAGTATTGATAGGTCGGGCTTAGATGCCTTTGGTAGCCGATCATTAGGTGTAAACCCGTCTCTTCAACTTTCGCAATTACCCGCTTAGCATGATCCACCGTGCAGACCATCGGTTTTTCGGTATGCACATGGCATCCAGCATCAAGTGCATCCATGATATGCTGAAAATGGAGTCCGTGCGGTGAACTAATAACGACAGCATCGGGTTTGACAGCGGCTAACATCTCAACGTGGTCGGCGTAGGTAGGCAGCGCATCGTCTAAACCGACAGTTTCTTTGAAGGCATCGAGTGAACCCGTACTCGGATCCGCGAGTGCAACAATGTCTACGTCTTCAACACTGGAGACACTGCGCCCGTGTCCACGTGCGTTGCCACCACATCCGATGAATGCAAAATTTAATTTCTGTTTTGACATATTGACTCCTGATTGTTTTTTCGTCAACGTTCGTTTAAGTACTGTTGACGTTGACGTTTGTGTAAGTTTCGTCGACGTTCGTTTAAGGACCGTTGATGTCTGTTTAAGTGCCTTGCAAAGGCTTGAACGAACCAGCCTAATATACCAGCGATGATTGTGGAGAAAAGCGTGCCCAGAATCGTTCTCCCATATTTCTCGAAAAAACTTCTCTGTTCCTTCGATACGCCGTGTTTAAGCGTAAGCACGTTCCCATTCGCAACAGCCTTGTAAACAACGAACATGCCTTCTTTAATTACAGTGACATTGCTTTGTCTACTCTCAGCAGTTGCCTCAGAAAGTCTAATTGTGTGCTCATACCCGCCTTTATAAAGGAAAATGCTGTAGTGCCCTGGAAGTAAGCCAAACTCGTATTCGCCATCCGCATTGGATAAAGCGTCTATAGATTGTTTCAAGTTTATATTTCTAATCGTGACCCTAACATCACTTACCGGGGTTTGTTGAAAATCGGTCTCAAAAATTTCACCACGAATAACCCATTTTGTGTCTGTCTCGTGTGAAGGTAAAACGTTGGCGTCCGCGGTCCCATTAGAAATGGGCAATTTTACAGCGGCAGTCGTCATCCGATTTTCTCGAACAGTCATCGAAATTGTAGTATGATAACTGTCCTTACCAACGGTAACGAAGTAAAGTCCCGATGGTAAATTGTCGTGCCGATACTGTCCATCCGCGTCAGATGTTCCTATAATTTCGACTTTATTTGAGGAGTCATCTTCGTCACCACGAAGTTGCCGAATTTCAACTTCAGCGTTTTCAATCGGAACAGATTGCGGAGATGGTGTTGTAACTTGTAATTGAAGCGTGCCACCTTGCGGTTCTTCGGACCTGAACAAATTCTGGAATTTGGTGAATATATCCTCTCGTTTGTTCATTGTAAGGGGAACATAATGAACGCCACCGTTGGTGACTGACACCGGCTTCCCAATTCGACTTTGGTATCCAGACTTGCGGATATTAATCAGATAATCATCCGCGGGTATATCTCTATATGCGAATTCACCTGTTTCGGCAGACGTTGTTTCAAAAATATGCCCTTTTCCGTTGTCAATCTGAACACGCACACCAACAATAGGCAGCTGCGCAGGGGTTGTATCTATAATATATCCATGGACAATGCCTTTTTCACCCAGCGTGTCTGGTTTCTGCGCGGCGGCTCCAGCGATATACAGAACTACACACACAACTAAAATGAGGGTTACCCTAAAATGCAGCATCTGTTTCTCTTTTAAATGCCCCAGTAAACCTATCTTCGGCAAGGACGCTTTGAAAGCGCGTCGACTTAGCAATGCTATTGTTTCCGCATTCCATGTGTGAGTTCAAGGAGACCACCGCTTGCAACAGCGACATAACTGGCAAACATAGCTTCTTCAACAACGGCGGCGACGTGATTTCCATTATTTGTAACAATTATGGGGACACCTTTCCGGTCAATGTACCCATCTTTATGGAGGTCAATCAGATAGCGACCTGCTGGCAAACCTATACATTCGTATTCTCCATCGGCGTTGGTCGTGCCTTTAAAGGCAATTCCATCCACGCCCCGAATTTCGACTTCAACACCACTCAACAGGGTCGGAAAGGGGGTCATCTCATTCACCTTGCCACGGATAATATTCTTTCCCTTTAACGCGTCCAATTCCGGGGCTGGTGGAACGTTGGCATCGGCAATTTGATTGGGATCGGGGAGTTGTATATGCGTTTTGGTAATTCTGTCCTTGTAAACAGTCACCGGGCATACGACATGGTAATCGTCGTTATCGATTGTCACTACGTACCCACCGGATGGCAACCCATCGCTTCGGTATTGTCCGAGCGCGTTCGAGATGCCAGTTACTACCAGCGGATCAGGCCCATCAGCGGTGATTTTAATCTCAATCCCTTCAAGTTGAACAGCAGGTTTCGTGTTACTGTAAACACTGAATCGGAGCACACCCCTTCGGTTTCTATCAACACCGAGAAAGTTCCCGATCATATTTATTACATTTTCAAATTTGTTCATCGTCATTGGTACATAATGGCGTCCACCGTCAATGACTGTGACAGGTTTTGCTACACGATCTTCGTATCCTGGTTTGAAGAGGTTGACAAGGTAGCGACCGGCTGGTAAACCAGCAAGTTCATAATCACCGTCTGCATCAGTTCGCGTTTCAAATTCTAAAACGTCTGCGTTTACAAACACTACCCGAACTCCCCTAATTGGACTTTCAAGAAGTGTTGTATCTTTGACGTGCCCTGAGATAGCACCACCCTTTGACGTATCTTGATCTTCTGATACAGCGATTCCACTGGACAGTATAGCGAATGCCATCAAAACGAAAGTTAATCTGAAATGTGCCATTTGTTGAACCTCTTTTGGATTTATGGAGTTATGTAATGTAACCTATCACACCCTATCGCAAAACGCAAGCGTTAATTTTTGATGCGAGAGTCAGATATGCTGGACAGCATCTGATAAAAACTGTCCCATAAATGAACAGTATAGCACAAATTATGTCCAAAATGGATTGACAATTCGCCAATTTCATATAAAATTTGGGGTGGCATACAATTTGCAGATATATTTGCCTATAGGCCACAGATGGCGTAAAATGCCCATGATTCACAAACGGTTAAATCCGAAGGAGGAGACTACCATGCAAAAATCACTTCATCTTTTTCTTATTACAAGTTTTATTCTATCCGTAATTTGGATTCCACCTACGTTCGCGAAAAAACATACTGATAAAAAAACTGACAAAAAAGTTGTGGAAGAGGAGACAGTTGTGGAGGTGGAGGAAGTAACAGTTACAGCGACACGCGCTGAGAAAGAGCCTTTCAAGACCCCTAACGCCATTACAATTCTTAATTTGAAACAATTGGAACGCTCCAATGCGGAGCACGCGTCAAACCTGCTTCGTGATTCTGTTGGCGTAATCGCTCAGGAGACAACAGTTGGACAAGGCTCACCGATGCTTCGGAGCTTAACAGGTTACCAAAGCTCAACACACGTTGACTGGGTCCGTCTCAATAATTCAACATTCCGTTCGGGTCCCAATCAATACACAGCAACGATTGCGCCAGAGATGTTAGAACGTGCGGAGGTGTTACTCGGTTCCAGTTCCACGCTCTATGGTAGCGGTGCTATGGGTGGGGTTGTCAGTTTCTTTACCAAAAACGTTCTGATTGATCCATCACAGGAAACCTTGGCTATACATCCACGACTCCTTGCTCGCTACTCAACCGCTACACAGGAAAAACTTGGGCGGTTAGAAGTATCAGGGAACCAAGGTCCATTTGGTTTCCTTGTTGGTGGCGGGGTGCGAGACTACGGCGATGTAACGCCCGGAAGTGGATATGACCTCCACTACAAGAATCGGAAGTATGAAATAGTGGACGATATGCCGAGTGGCGTGAAACTCTATGACTACGATGAGGTAAGTGAACTGCCAAAGGATAACATCCCTGAGAGATGGCTCATTGAAACTGAAGGTCCGTTGGGTTGGAGAGCCTTTAACGCGGATGCAAAATTTGGGTATCAACTGAACGATACAAGCAATATAAACGTTGCTTACCAGATGTGGCGGCAGCCGCAAACACCGCGGTATGATAAAATCGCGCCGCAAGAGTTTGCCGAGTTCTTTTTTGAGCCGCAAGATCGTGACCTCATTTATGCGAACTATATAGTTAACCCGGTAGAAGCGAACATTGACGCGTTCCGAGTGACAGCCTCTTATCATCGCCAAAAAGAGGGACGCAACGAAGTGGTCCGCGGTGCAACAGCGCGACGGCAGCGATACGATACAGTTAACACGATTGGTTTGAGTGCGCAAGCGGTGAGTTCAATTCTTCCGAAGCAACGTTTGGTCGGTGGCGCTGAATTCTATTTCGATACGATCCAGAGTCAGACGGTCAAAACTGATGGTGGCACGGAAGATGTTGACAATGAAAAAGGACGCTTCATTAACGGTTCTCAGTTCTGGGATGCGAGTCTGTATCTTCAAGATGAAATTACGGTGCACGAGCGTGTCGAACTCACACTCGGCGGACGCGCCACGTTTTATCAGACCAACGCTGATCTGTCCGTTCGAGATCCGGCTTTTGATGCGTTCAATGTGTTCGACAACAGTTTGACGGGGAGTGCTGGCGTGGTTGTCAGTTTGATAGATTCACTGAACTTTGTCAGCAGCTTCGGGACAGCCTTCCGCGCGCCTTCCCTAAATGACACAACGGCAGTCGAAGTTACTAATGAGGGTGTTACAGCACCGAGTCCGGATTTGAGACCGGAGACTTCATGGACAGTTGAAGCGGGTCTGAAGGCACAACATTCCTACTTCCGTGGTGCTTTAACGCTGTTCTACAGCCGGGTTAGCGATTTGGTTGGGCGGAAACCTGTTCAAGAAGCATACGCGGGACAAGCGATCCCTCAATTGCATCAAGATTTAATCAGAGAGTATCCGGATATTGACGTACTCGTGTTTGATAACATTGATGAAGCACAGTTTCAGGGGGTTGAATTCGCGGGACTCGTTCCGATTCAGCCTACGTTCTCGGTTTTTGGTAATGTAGCTTTGCTCCGTGGTGAAATCCTCACGATTGCTGGTGAAGCACCGGATCCTGAGAAACCTTGGGAAGCACGTACCCGAAGAGAACCTCCGTTGAACGGCATCGTTGGTATCCAGTGGGAGCCATTGAATACACAGTATTGGGCGATGTTCTTTGTGCGCGGCGCAGCCGAACAGAGAAGACTGAACCGGAGCGACATCCGCGACCCACGAATTCAGGGATCAACACGCGACCCAGCAGCAGTCGAATTTGATTCCAACGGTGCCGCTATAGATGCGGGGACACCGGCATGGTTTACACTGAATATCCGCGGGGGTGTCAAACTCTTTGATACCACACGTTTGACACTCTCACTTGACAATCTACTTAATAAGCGGTATCGTCAGCACGGGTCTGGTATCAATTCGCCGGGGTTCAATGTGAGTTTGAGTTTAGATAATCGGTTTTAACAGTTGTCAGTTATCAGTCGCCAGTTATCGGTTAAGAGGTTTCATGTAACAATTTACTTCTTTCTAAGGTGCTCTAAGTTTGCAGAGATAGTTCCAAAAGCGGAATCCTTAACTGATAACTGAAAACCGACGACTGACAATCACTTACAGCACATCAAATTTTCGTTTAATAAATTCGACGACGATTTCTGGTACCATCTCCCGTAACTTTTCTTCGCTTAACTTTCGCTGTGCCATCTGGACGACCTCCATCACGAGTGTTGAACTGATATGCGCGTACTGCGTGTTCGCCATCATAAAGAGGGTATCAATATCTGGTGCAATCTGCTGATTCATCCGTGCCATCTTGAATTCCCACTCAAAATCTGAGATTTCGCGTAGTCCGCGGATGATAGCACACGCGCCGCGTGCCTGCGCGTAATGCACTGTCAATCCGGTATAGCCATCAATCGTGGCTTGCGGATACGGTTGGATAACGGTTTCAAGCATCTCGGTGCGTTCCTCAAGCGTGAAACGTGCGGGTTTGGCGGGGTTCACACCAATCGCAACAATCAGTTCATCGAAAACACCGAGGTTGCAAATCCGGTCAATAAGGTCTGCATGACCGTTCGTGACGGGGTCAAAGCTTGCGGGGAAGATGGCGATTTTTTTGGGCATGTGATTTCCTTTTTCGTGAAATTAAGGAGTTTCGGGCGATTCTGGTGTCTCGTCCTTAATTTGGAATTTTCGGGACGCAATGTTACCAAACATATCAACCATCCGAAGTTCAACGTTTTTTATTTTCGGATTAGATATTTCAAATTCAACGGTTGATTGCGTTTTACCGTTTAGTATTTGACAATCTTTAATTTTTTTTCTGACTCTCCACGGTTCTTCACTAACATCTACAAACAGTTGGACTTGATGTATCCCATCTTCATCTGTAACCTCAAATTGAAAATGTCGCGAATTTTTTGCATCCAGTTCGGACACACGCATTCCAATTCCAGGGCGTTTATCAAAGAAAGGTTGGTTTGGGTTAAAGAAACGACTCTTATTCAACCATTCGGCTTCACATTTAGATAATTGCACCCAGTCTTTTCCCCGCGGTTTCCTACCGTTGACACGCATAAGAAAACGCTTTAACGCGTTTGGTTCATTGAGGTACAACCAAGTGTATCCAGAACCGTATATATCTAACAGGCTATAGGGATGTATGGTACAGGCAAACACATACTTAAGTTCGTATGCTGTAACTTTCCAGCCAAATTCACCATTGGCAGCAGGGAGCAAAACAAGTTTCCCGTGGGTGATTCCCCCTACCATATCTCCCCAGATATTGTTTCCTGAAGTCACTCCATGATTGGTAGGATACTGAAATCCCTCATTTTGACCGTGGAAGGCTCCCAGCGGAAAGTCCGCTTCACCTTCAACAACTGCAAGCCAGATATCGTTTGACATATCAAAATCTGGAACCTGTTGCTTCTTCATCAAATTCAATATATCAAAAGTTGGAATGTGTTGTTCCTCAACAAGATATATTTTCGCTTTGCCACTTTCATCGGTTTCAAATGTAAAAGTTTTTCTGCCGAATCCGTGGCGTTCCATCTCTTTGGCATAAAAGTCTTGAACCTTTCTTATAGATTTATCAAGTTTTGCTATTATGTTCGACGGAGGTTCTTTATCTTTCGGCAAGAGATAAAGAATCCGTATGATGTCGTTCGGGGTAGTGGCATGCTCCAATTGCTGTGGTGTAAATTTCCACAAACGGAGAACGCCCTCGTCGTCCCCGGTGGCGAGGATATTCCCGTCGTGTGAAAACGACACATCCCGCGCCTCTATGGGTAATGAGGTGATTGGCGCACCAGTCGCAGTTGACCAGATTTCCACACCCCTTCCGGAAAAAGATTGGTGATTTGCCGACGCGCACATCTTTCCATTTGGCGAGAACACCAAATTTTCGACGTGTCCGCGTTTTACCTCTCCATGGCGTTGCCATTCCGGTAATTCCCACATGAGGTAACCATACGGACTGTTACTTTTCCAATATTTGTTGCCCTTCATGAACAACTCAGACCCGCCACTCGCCAAGAATTTGTTATCTGGAGAGAATTTGAGAAATTCCATATCTGACAGAGATGTTTTTAAGGTCTTAACAAGTTGTTTGGTCTGTAGATCCAAAACGTTGATGACCCCATTGGTGTATCCGATGGCGACCCATTTACCATCTGGAGAAATATCTACGGCGCATCCCCAACCATTGACTTGTCCTGCTTCATTGAAAGGTGAAGTATCGACCTCAGTGATTTCCTTTGGATTCCGAATATCCCAAAGTTTCAGCTCATTGCGAACTGTCGCGAGTTGTTGCCCATCCGGAGAAAAGGCGAATTCACGGTAGGAACTCTCAAGAGAATTGATCTTTTTTCCTAAAGCCACATCCCATAATACAAGCGTTCCGAAGCCGCAACTCGCAAGCAATTCTCCTGTCGGAGAGAAGCCGATGGAAACATACCGGCCGGGATGACTAAGAATCCTCACTGGATCTGTAGTGTTATTTATGTTCCACAACTTTATGATTCCGTCCTTATCTGCACACGCGACAAGAGAAGCATCAACTGGTGAAAACGCCACAGAGTAAATTAGACTGGGCCCGTGGTTAAACTTAGCAAGGAGCGCAGGCTTTTCGGGAGGCTTCAAGAACTCCTGCGGGCCCAAAGCTTGATACTGTGGACGCACACTAAAAAATACCACACCCCCAACAACTATAGCCAAAATCACGAACAACAGTAACAATTTTTTACTTTTCATTTAGGCCTCCTACATCCCAAAGCCTGACAATGCCATCTCTGCCGCCACTGACAAGTATACTGCTATCCTGTGAGAATTTCACTACGTTTAAAAATCTGCCACCGTTTAGTAAGGCGATAGGGGTAACACTTTCACTTGAGTAGAGGGTTACTATTTTACTCTCTGCAACTGCGTACATCTTACCGTCAGGTGAAAATGCCAGATCTTTAAAAAATTGAACTGGTTGGCCGACACCGGTGCCGATTTGTGTTCCATCATCAAGTGTAAAAGATATCGGTTCGCTAGCGGTTTGTGCGCGGACATCGCAATGAATATGCCACTCTGGGAGTGTCCATATAGTGTATCCGTACGAACCTACACTCGCAAAAAAGCGGTTGTCCGGAGAGAAACTAATAGATCGGATATCGCTGTAATCCGTGTTAGGTTGAAGTTTAACACCTTTTGGAAGTGCTCTTGGAAAGATTTTGACAAGTTGCCTGTGTTGTAAATCCCAGATTTTCACCACACCTTGCCCTATCTTTCTATCAACCTCGTACATGCTCCCACCAGCGGCAATCCACTTTCCATCTGATGAAAAATCAATTACGCGATAGGACTGATTGATTGTTTCATTATGATGGCGGGCTGACCGTGCCTCTTCGTGTGACAGCGGCTGTCCGCCCATTTTTGGTGGTAGTACGACTATCGGTTTTATCTCCTTCAGGCTGCGGATATCCCAGAGTTTGATGTCGTTAGAGAGAGTCGCGAGGAGGTGTCTGTTGGGTGAAAAATTCGCTGTGCCAGAGGGGATATCAAAAACATTAATTTTAGCCCCTGAAGCTGCATCCCAAAACACAAGTGTCGAAGTATTTCCACTGATAAGCCGTTCACCAGTTGCCGAAAACGCGATATAATCTTTGCCGCGGTGGTCAGTCAGCATTAGGATTGGAGTACTCGCATTGTTGCGATTCCATACTTTTATGATGCTACCCTTATTGTCACGTGGATCCCACGCTTTTAGGACGCTATCCTCACCGTTGCTTGTAAAGGTGTCTGAAGTTATAGGACCTACACTCGCGATCATATCTGAGTTAACAGGAGAAATTGCAACATCTTCAATCTGAGGGGGTCCGTGGTTAAACTCGGCACTCGGTGTAAGTTCTGGAATTCGTTGTTGCGCCAATTTCTGATCGGTGTTCCACCGATACCAGATGGAAAGTCCCAAGAGACCGATAACAAAAACGGATGCGATGAACAACACGAACAGTTTTTTGGATTGCATTTTAACCTCACTATTTTCCCAAATCTGCCATATCTTCACTGAGATCAAAGGTCCGAAAGGGAATGCTGCTACCTACACCAAGACTTACGCAGCGCGCAATGAATTGCGCTACTACAAACTACACCGCTTTTGAGTTCCATTCTAATCCGCTTAGAGATACCGAGGTAGCAGATGTTTCTAATATCCATTTTATTATATCACAGTACCTCTCGTGATGCAAACCAGAGAGGCAGTTAGCAGTCAGTGAGGGCGCGACCGGGAAGTCGCTCCTATAAGAAGCGTTAAGGCACTAAAAAAAGTTTGTGTGTATTTTTGCACGTGTGGTATAATAGCAATATCATATAGCAAGGAGGCTAACGAAAATGGGAAAAATTAACACACTTGTTTTCGCAGGTGGTGCGATTCATGATTGGAAAGGTTGTAGCGACGCAATCGTGAACGTGCTTTCACAGCGAGATGAATTTGAGATTACGAGAGTCGAGGAAGACCTCGACGCGCTCGTTTCACCGAATTTGGACCCGTACGATCTTATCGTTTTCTATTACACAGTCGGCGAGATTTCGGACGCACAAAAGAACGGTTTGCTCAACCACATCGCTTCAGGTAAGGGATATGTCGGTGTCCATTCAGCGGCAGATTCGTTCCGCGGCTGTCCAGAATACCGCTCAATGGTAGGTGGCTATTTTGTTACACATCCGCGCTACCGTGACTACCAAGTCAGCATCGTTGATGGCGAGCACGAAATCACTGAAGACCTTGACGAATTCGTCGTGACAGATGAGCAGTACATCCTCGATTATGATCCTCGGAATCATATACTGGCATCCGCCTTGTGGAAAGGTGCCGCGGCTCCTGTGGCATGGACCAAGAATTGGGGCGAAGGTAAAGTTTTCTACCTCGCGCTCGGTCATGATCCTTCGGCGTGCCAGCACGAGATGTTTGGAACGCTCCTGCAGCGCGGTGCCCTCTGGGCAGGCAGCAACGGGGGCGAATAGACGAAGAGCCGTCAGCAGTCGGCTTTCGGCAAAGAGGGAACCTGTGGCGGTATCAGAAATGGTAACCGCCACAGCCCCTACCCGCTGAACGCCCTATATGCATTCAGCGTTGATTCAGGTTTCTGACCGCTGACGGCTAACGGTCTCCGAAAGCCGAGAGCCGCTATGAAACAGAAAATTACTGATATTCAGGCATCACCTGAATTGCCCTCACATCAACAAATTTTTCTTGATGGTGCCCCTTTTGTTGTGATTCACGCATCTTTGGTCGAAAAATTTGGGCTGCGTATCGGTTTAGAGATTGAAGCCGAAGTCATCGAAAAGATCATCGCAGCGGATGAAGTCATGCGTGCGAAGAACCGTGCGTTAAAACTACTTCGTGAAGAGAAAGATAACGCCACAACAGGCAAAATAGAAGGTTCCGGCCCCGCACTCAAGCCGAAAACATATACCAAAAGTGAGATGGAACGGCAGCTTGAACGAGAAGGCTTTTCATCAGACGCGATTGAAACATCTATTGCGGAATTGATTCGTTCAGGCCATATTCGCGATCGCAAGTATGCCGAAAATTGGATAGTCCGCAGGCAAAAATCGAATCCGAGGGGAAAAACGCTGCTTAAGCGTGAACTGGTTGACAAAGGGATCGACAGAGAGACCGCTGAACAGGTTATAGCGACGGTAGACACCGAAGACGAAACAAAAGTCGCGCTTGAAATTGCACAAAAACGAGCGAAACAGTATAAACGGCTACCAACGCATGTCGCTAAGCGACGGCTCCACGGATTCTTGGCGCGGCGCGGGTTCGGATCCGACATTGTTCGGTACGTGCTTGAACAGATTTTCTAACGCGCGGCATTCTATACAAGCACCGCAACCGCATCTTCGTATCCGTTTTTCTCTTGACTTCTCTACAAAAATTGACTATAATTTGGCATAGGAATAATAGGAGATTTTCTACATAATGACATCAGATGAAATCAGAGATAGTTTCTTAGAATACTTCCGCAAACACGGACACGCGATCGTCCCAAGTGCCTCCTTGATACCCGCAGAGGACCCGACGTTATTGTTTACCAACGCCGGTATGAACCAATTCAAAGATGTGTTTCTCGGTATCGGGCAGCGGGAGTACACGCGTGCTGTCGATACGCAAAAATGTCTACGCGTCAGCGGTAAACATAACGATCTTGAAGAGGTCGGTTATTCGCCAAGCCATCATACCTTCTTCGAGATGTTAGGAAACTGGTCATTTGGCGATTACTACAAACAGGAAGCGATCGCCTTCGCATGGGAATTGGTAACCGACCTCTGGCAGATTCCAAAGGAACTTCTCTGGGCAACAGTCTATCTTGAAGATGACGAAGCAGAGCAACTTTGGCTCCAAGAGACAGATATCCCGCTTTCGCGTATCCGTCGCTGCGATAAGGACAATTTTTGGGAAATGGGAGAGACGGGCCCTTGCGGACCCTGCAGCGAACTTTTTGTTGATATGGGGGTTGAAGCCTATCCTGAAACCACGAATGACCCGAACACCGGTCCGAACATCAGCGATCGGTTCCGAGAAATCTGGAATCTGGTGTTTATCCAATACAATCGGAACGAAAGCGGTGCGCTTGAGCCGCTGCCTGCGACGCACGTAGATACAGGTATGGGCTTTGAGCGGATTACCTCTATATTGCAAGGTGTCGATTCAAACTACAAGACGGATCTCTTTACACCGCTCTTATCAACCATCGCTGATATGTCAGACACCGCTTATTTTGATGATGAACGTGGCTTACCGCATCGAGTTATCGCTGATCATATCCGGTGTCTGACGTTTGCAATCGGGGATGGTGTAATGCCGTCTAACGAAGGGCGCGGTTATGTCATCCGCCGAATTTTGCGGCGCGCTGTGCTTTACGGCAAAAAATTAGAGATGAACGAAGCATTTATCTACCGACTCGTTGATAACGTTATCGAATTGCTCGGTGATGTATTCCCTGATGTTCTACCACGGCGTGAATTTATTACCCGAACGATTCAAGGTGAAGAAAATCGTTTTCATCAAACAATTGAACGCGGCTTAGAACTCCTCGATCAATCGTTTGATACACTCACAGCAGAAAACAACACCGAACTTGATGGCAAGCGTGCCTTTGAGTTGCACGATACGTTCGGTTTCCCGCTCGATTTGACCGAGATACTTGCCCGTGAACGCGGGTTTACTGTAGACGATGCAGGCTTTGCAGATAGCATGGAGGCGCAACGCGCGCGTGGACGGGCAGCATGGGAGGCGAGAGGCGGTACGAAAGACGAAGAGATTTCTATCTATGCAGAAATCCTCAAAGAGCACGGCGAAACGGAATTTGTCGGCTACACGCGAGACCACATTGACGCAGAGATTGTCGCTTTAATTGCCGACGCGGAATCGATAGGTAGTGCGCAAGAGGGTAACGAGGTGTTCGTGCTGTTGAATCGCACGCCTTTCTACGGCGAGTCTGGTGGGCAAGTCGGCGATGTTGGCACAATTGAGAGCCAAAACGCAAAATTGGTTGTGCAAGACACATTCAGACCCTCCGCGGATCTGGTTGTCCACAAATGTAAGGTACTTGCGGGTGAAATTACACCCTATACTGCTGTGCACGCAAATATTGATACCGAACACCGAAGTGCCGTTGCAGTGAGCCACACCGCAACGCATCTCCTACACAGCGGATTACGGCAAATACTCGGAACACATGTCGGGCAGGCAGGTTCACTCGTTGAAGCCGGTAGACTCCGATTTGACTTTTCCCATTACGAATCTGTCTCAGCGGATCAACTACGCGAGATTGAGGCATTCGTCAACGAAAAAATTCGTGAAAATGATGCGCTTTCTATCAATGAAATGCCGCTGAACGACGCAAAAGCAAAAGGCGCGTTAGCCTTCTTCGGGGACAAGTATGGAGATATCGTTCGCGTCGTGCAAGCTGGAGACTATAGCGTTGAACTCTGTGGCGGCACGCATGTCGGTGCAACTGGCGAGCTCGGTTTCGTGAAACTTATGAGTGAAAGCAGCATCGCCGCAGGGGTCCGGCGCGTTGAGGCACTGACGGGAGGTGCAGCGGCGGTTAATATTCAAGAAGAGACTGCGCTGCTTTCTAAGGCATCAGGACTATTGAAAGCCCCCAAAGCGGATTTGCTCGAACGGATCGAACGGCTATTGCAAGAACAACGGGAGTTGGAACAGCAGCTTCAGGAACTCAAGAGCCAACACGCGCTCGGTAACGTTGATGCTTTAGTCAAAGATGCGACACTTGTAGAAGATGTTCGGGTTGTCGCTTCGTGTGTTGCAGACACAGATAGAGACGGGTTGCGTCGGCTCGTTGATGAACTCAAGAACCGCTTAGAATCGGGTGTTGTCGCACTTGCGGCTGTGACTGGAAACGAGGTCGCCTTTGTGGTTGGTGTAACCTCAGATTTGGTGAAAAATCGTGGTTTGCAGGCAGGCAAAATTATCTCTGAATTAACACAGTTAGCAGACGGTCGCGGGGGTGGTCGTCCTGAACTCGCACAAGGTGGCGGCAAAAATCCGAGCAAAGTGAACGCCGCGATTGCTGCAGCGGGTGAAATTGTAAAAAAACAACTTCAAACTTAAGTTTGTAGGATACGCATCCTTGAAAGTAAATACGTCTGAAAATTCATCTACCATGGGGCAGTGTTCTACAGCGATCGTGTAAAGGGGGAATTATGGATTGGAGTCTTATGGGTTCTATTTTTTGGAAATTTAGTCTCGGTGTTTTGCTGCTTGCGCTTACAGCCCTTGCGGGGTATCTCTGCGCAGCAGTTGGTAGTTTTCGCAATTCGCTAAATAGCATCCGAAACACTTTGAACTCCGTAGAAAACATAGTCAATCAGGAAATCGGGGAATTGGTTACTGATGTGGATAAGACGGTGAAAGCGATAAACGCGGAGCTCCCCGAACTGCTACAAAACCTAAACGGGTTGACAGCGTCCTTACAAGGGATCAGCGAATCGGAAATTCAACCGACTGTGCATAATATCCAAGAAATGAGTGGTGCCCTGAATCAAAGCATTCAACAACTTGAAGAACTGGTTCAGAAAGTAAGTGGTTTTTCTGGACAGACGATTGAACAGGCGACGTTTTTCCGTAATCAGATAGCGGTTTCACTTGCAGATATCGTAAGTTTGTGGCAAGGCATCAAAGCGGGATGGGACAGTTTCACTGCTACACAGCCACAGGCACCAGAAGCAGATACACCGATAGACGACGCGTCTAACGCATAAACGAATTCGGCAAAATCTGAATGTCAACTTTATGGAGCCTTAAACGTTTAATTATGATGGAACGCGTTCTTAAATTACACTAACAGATAAACACAAGAATTGAAACTTTTAACGCTGATTTTCGTAAACTTTAACACTAATTTTGGGCTTGCAAGCAGTACCATTTTTAATTTATAAGTTTTTGCTTGTAAGCAGCATCAAAATAGACTTAACCGAAGTAGAAAGGATAAAAAAATGAGCAATAATGGACAGAACAACGGGCTAACACTGGTCTTCGCTTTTTTCACCGGTTTTATGGCAGGCGCGGTGGTGAGTTTGCTCTATGCGCCGAGTTCCGGTAAGGAGACCCGACAGAAAATTCGCGACACCTCAGTTGACGCGAAAAACCGGACGGTTGAAATTGCGCATCAAGCTGCCAGTAGCGCACGAGAAGGTGCTCAGACGCTCGTGGAACAAAGCAAAGAGAGCGTTCACGGCATCGTAGATACCTCAAAAGAACGTCTCCATGAAGCAGGTGAACAGGTAAAGACTGCCGTAGAAGCGGGTCGTAAAGTTTCTGCGGATGTCCGCGCTAAAATTGCCGAGTCCATCCCGGGCGTTGGCAGCAATGACGGAACCGACGAAGAGGCGACTGACAAAGCCTAAGGGTCTTTTCTCAGGATGCTAACTTTAGCTGTGGTGGGACCAGTTCCACCTCTCCTGCCACCAACTTACTCGCCGTCGGGCAGGCGGAGAGTCTAAACGCCTGTGGAGTCCGTGTAAGACCTCACTTTGGAGGCTGTGGACGTTGAAGCAGGAACGGAGGAATCCCACTGATTTATCTGTGGGAGGGTGTCAATGGAAATTGAAAAGTTAAGAGCCCTGCTTGAAGAGGTTAAAGGTGGAGAGATTGCAGTGGATGACGCGCTGCAATCTCTTCGCACGCTTCCGTTTGAAGATTTAGGGTTCTCAAAAATTGATCACCATCGTCAGCTGCGTACAGGGTTCCCGGAAGTCATTTTCTGTCAAGGGAAGACCGTTGAACATGTCAAGCAGATTAGTGAACGCATTCTCGCTGCGGGACACCCCCTCCTTGCAACTCGCGCTACCCCGGACATGTATGAAGCCGTAAAAGCCATCCAACCTGCGGCACGCTATAACGACCTCGGGCGCACGATTAGCGTTTCCCAATCTGAAGAGGAAGGTACACCGGGGATTCTCGTTGTTTCTGCCGGCACGTCCGACCTACCGGTTGCAGAGGAAGCCGCTGAAACGGTATTGATGATGGGAAACGCACCGGAACGCCTTTACGATGTCGGTGTAGCAGGCTTACACCGCCTCATCAGCAACCACGAAAAACTTCTGACAGCCCGCGTTATCATCGTTATTGCGGGGATGGAAGGCGCGCTTCCGAGCGTTGTGGGTGGGTTGGTGGATTGTCCCGTGATTGCTGTCCCCACCAGCATCGGTTACGGTGCAAGTTTCGGTGGACTCGCTGCCTTGTTAGGCATGCTAAATAGCTGCGCCTCCGGTGTCACCGTTGTCAACATTGATAACGGTTTCGGTGCAGGCTATAGTGCCTCACTCATCAACCGACTCACGAAGTAACCGATAATCTTCTATTCTTCTCCTTTACCGGATCTTTCCAGTACAACAGTTGCACTCACACTTTTTGATGCTTCTTGCGAACTCAAACCTATTTTAGGGGGTGTGTGCTCTACCTTCAATTGAACGACTTGCGTCCCAATGCTGAGGGTGACAACATCCGCCCCAATTTTGCATCGCATCTGGTACGGCACTGATTCAGGACGACGCTGTTCATAAGAAGGGGGCCGCCATGTTACACCAAATGCCTCAGCATAGGTTGTAAAGCATGCTGTGGCAGCTTCCGCGACATCGCCCGTGGTGTCAAGTACCTGTTGCGCAGCACGCGCGGCTCCATTTGCGGCATCCCTCAAGCGTTCCTGAACCGTTTTCGCGTCAACTTCGTCAACATCAGTATCATCTGTACTTCTTCGCAAGGCAACGTAAACAACTGCCCCAAGCACACAGAGAAAAACAACTGTGCTGAGAAGGACAGTTGTTCGTAATTCGCGACGGCGCGCCATGTTCTCAAAATCCTCACGATGGTGTGGATAGAAAGCGTCGTGTGCGGAAATCGGTGTACTCGAATGCAGTATACCGACAGATAACAATAGTAGCAGAGAAAATAAAAACTTTTGAAGCATCGGTTTTGTACCTGCCTTTGCGTCAGTATACCAACGAAAAATTGAAAAGTCAATGCTATAGAGGCAATCAGCGGCATCGCGACCCGGAAGTCTCGCCTACAGCAAGCGTCTCCTGGGGAAGGTCAAGATTAAGGGGAAACTGAATAACACCGTTGCGTATGTAATATGCATGAAAAACTTGACTTGAAATTGTAAATTTGATACAATATCTTCATAGACACAAAAAATAAGGAGACAGAGATTTGCAGCAAAGAACACCAATTGAAGAACAGATTGATCTGCCTTTCGTAGAATCGCTACGGATTAGTTTTCAGAGTTTAAAAATCCGTTTTGGTCGTTCAATCATCACAACAGCCGGCATCACACTGGGTATTGCGTTTTTGGTCTCGGTATGGACGAACAACGAAATCGGTATCGCGCTACAGGAGAGCGGACGACAATCAACAATTAACACTTTTGAAGAGACAACGGAACAAGGTATTTCCACAAAAGATATATGGCTCATTGTTATGTCCTTGATTGTCTGTGTGGTAGGTATCGCAAACTCAATGCTGATGGCAGTAACAGAGCGTTTCCGTGAGATCGGTACAATGAAATGTCTCGGTGCATTAGATGGCTTCGTGGTTAGACTGTTCCTACTTGAATCAGGATTCCAAGGGTTCTCTGGGGCACTGATCGGTGCACTCCTCGGCACACTGGGTGCAGTACTTTTAGGACTTAAAGACTATGGGTTAGACTTATTCTTCTATTTCCCGCTATTACCAGCGCAGCCTGAAAACGGACCGATGCAGCTCGGTGTGATAGTCGTCATTCTGATTGGATGTATACTCGGCATGATTTTGGCAGTCATCGGTTCATCGTTCCCTGCGTGGCGTGCTGCGAAACTCCCACCGGCTGAAGCGATGCGTACCGAGGTATAGGCACGGAGGAAAATTATGAATGATATCGTTGTGAAAACTGAAGATGTTGTCAAAGAATATCGCATGGGTTCAAACATTCTTCGTGCTTTGGACGGCATTAATATTGAGATTGAACGTGGCGAGTATATCTCGCTTATGGGTCCCTCCGGTTCCGGTAAATCCACACTTTTTAACATGATCGGTGCGCTTGACCGCCCCACAGAGGGACAGGTCTACATCGACGGGCAAAACATGTCCCAACTTTCGCAAAGACAGATTGCGGCGTTTCGGTGCCACCGCGTGGGCTACATCTTTCAGAGTTACAACCTGCTGCACGTTCGGAGCGCGCACGGAAACGTAACGCTGCCTATGATTTTCGCTGGGATTTCTGAGAAAGATCGCAATGAAAGAGCAGAAAAGTTGCTGGATATGGTAGGCTTAGGGGACAGGATGTACCATCTCCCCGATGAACTCTCAGGCGGGCAGCGTCAACGCGTCGCTATCGCGAGAGCACTTGCCAACGATCCGAGCATTATCCTCGCCGATGAACCGACAGCAAACCTCGATACAATTACGGGACGCGAGATCATTGATCTCATTAAACGCCTGAATAACGAGCAGGGTGTCACTGTCATCTCGGCAACGCACGATCTGAAGATGCTTGATGTCTCTGACCGGATTGTGGACATCCGGGACGGACTCGTGGAACGTATCCGAAATCGAGATGAAATCGAAATCGAAGTCGGTGATGTCGGTGGTGAGTAGGGCATCTGCTCAGAGCCTACCACTAAATTTCCGACAAACGGACGGGACGATTTTCGCGAAGCGATTTCAAGGCTGCAAAACCTATCACGACAGGTGCACGCCCATCCGCCCCTGTAACTGCTGGTCGTGTGTCTTCTTGGATGCATGTAAAGAACGCTTGCAATTCCGAGAGAAATGCCGATTTGTAGCGTTCCACAAAAAAATATGGGGGCGATGCCGCACGGCTCCCGTCGCTACCGCTAAAGGTAACGGTATTTGTCAGTGGATTCGCCGCCGTAACCATCCCCTTCGCGCCGAAGACCTCAACTCGCTGGTCGTAGCCGTAGACAGCCTCTCTACTGTTATCGATTGTTCCGATAACCCCATTCTGGAATCGTAAGGTGATAACTGTCGTGTCAATATCGCCAGCCTCGCCAATTTTCGGATCAACGCGCACCCCGCCCGCTGCGTAGACCTCAACCACCTCATCCCCAATCAGATAGCGCGCCATATCGAAATCGTGGATCGTCATGTCAAGAAAAATGCCGCCGGAGACCTTGACGTATTCAATCGGCGGCGGTGCCGGGTCTCGGCTCGTAATCCGCATGATGTGCGGCTCACCAATCTCGCCAGAGGTAACCGCTTCACGCACACGTTTAAAACTCGCATCAAATCTACGATTAAAACCGACCTGAAACTTCACGCCTGCCTTTTCCACAATCGCCAAGGTTTCGTCAATCTGCGCCAAGTCAAGCGCGATCGGTTTCTCGCAAAAAATATGTTTCCCTGCCTTCGCGGCGGCTTGACTGATTTTGACGTGCGTATTCGTTGGCGTGGTGACAAGCACTGCATCAATTTCCGGGTCTGCCAAGAGGGTATTGTAATCGGTTGTCACTTTCGGGACATTATACTGTTCGGCGAGGGATTTTATGTCAGAGAGGTTTAAGCTGCAAATCGTGGTCAATTCAACTTCTGGTATATTCTGGGCAAGGTGTTCAAGGTGAAGTTTACCGATACGTCCAGCACCGATAAGACCGACACGGATTTTTGAAGGTTTGTTCATCTAATATTACTCCTAACGCTAACGTTGTTTTTTATTCTTAATAGGATTGAATTTAGATACCGAAGGTTCCGTTCCGCACTCTCATAAGGACTTCCCATCCCCGGTAGGACATCTTGCTCCACGACAATCCAACCGTCGTAATCCCGACTTCGCAACTCCGTAAGGAACGCAGGGAAATCGACATCTCCGTTGCCTAATTCGCAAAAAACACCGTTTCCGACAGATGCAAAGTAATCCCACTCATTTTTCCGAGAACGGGCAGCGATGTCAGGCTGGCAATCCTTGAAATGGACATGCCAGATTCGGTCGGCATGCCGAGCATACGCTTCAAGCGGATCACCGCCACCGAATCGGTAATGTCCGGTATCGAAACATAACCCAACGAGATTCGGATCGGTGTGTTCCATCAATGTATCCACCTCCGCTGCTGTCTCTATATACCCTGCACAATGCGGATGAAAAACGGTGCGAAGTCCAGTCTCGTCTCGGACCGATTGCGCGATCCGATGTGTGCCCTGTACAAAAGTATCCCACTGTGCTGGTGTTAACCCGTGTTCAGGACGGACACGACCGGCATAGTAGGTGCGTAGTTCCGTGGTGGCGTTATCATCTGAAAGCACGATGAACGGCGTCTTTCCGCCGACATCTGCTAACAATCGGGCGTGACGCAGTGCTGTCGCTTCACCCGCGGCATGCGTTTTCGCATCGGCGAGTGCCACCCCTACAAACACACCTAACAGCGTTAATTGTCGCTTCGCGAGTTCGTCGCGGAGCTGACCCGCATTTGTCGGCATAAATCCCCAATCTCCGAGTTCGGTGCCGATATAACCGATGGCCTGCATCTCGTCTAATACTTGTGCGTAACCGGGTGCTTCACCGTCTAATTCAAACTCAAGCACGCCCCACGAACATGGGGCATTTGCTATTTTCATAGGAATAATCTGGTAATCCTCTCTTATTTTATGACGAAGACTGCATAACTTGAATAACTATTTTTCTTTTTTCTCGAACTCAAAATCACCGTTAATGTATCTATTAGGCACCTTACTCTCTTTTTCATTGACTATCAACTAAGGCCTCAAGGATCCACTCACACACGGCGGGTCCCAATTCCGCAAGGACTTCCAGCAGCACGTTGAATTCATTCTGCGATGCAGCCTCATCGTCGGCAACGGCTTCATCTTCTGTTTGTTGCTCGTAGGACGCGCTGACACTTTGTCCGCGTTCTTTATCCCAATCTGGCGTAAATTCGTTCTGTTTCATTGTTTGTCTCTCTATCAAAGCATTCTAAGTGCTTCCCTTCAATCCTGCGGTTCAGATTCGTGCAGCTGCGAGGGAGGCATTACGCTGGCACCGCCATCTGGCAAATGCTGCGGCGGATCGATGGCCTGATCAGCATTGAGGTTTTTGAAATGCTGTTGGAAGAACCTTATAAACCCATAAACACTAAATTTGTCTATAAGGATTTCAAGCGCGAGTTCATAGATTTCAATATCGGTGAGTTCTAATAAGCCCTTGCGCCATGCAGCGATCCGCTCCGCTTTGATGCGTTCTTCCGCTTCTCGTTGCTGGATACGCTTTGCAATCGTGTCAATATCCGGTTGGTTTGCCAACAATTTGTGCCGCTCAAGAGAATAATCGTACTCATTCGGTTTGCACTGCTGGAGAAATTTTGCAGTATACGCGGGTCCAAGTTGTTCTGTAAGCTCCTTAATCCCAACCTCATAAAGTTCAAGATCCGTCATTTCTAAGATGTCCATTCCGTAATGGCAAATCAGTTGGCACATGTACATCCAGACTCCGAGCGGTAATTTTTTACCACAAGTTAACGTAATACAAATCAATACACTTTACTGAATTAGCATATCATAACAAGAGACCAGATGTCAAGGAAAACCTAACTATGACCCTGCCCCTCTCGGAGACAGACACACCCGAAGTTGAAAAGCGACGCTTTGAGAACCTACACACCGAAGAAGGCGCACATCTTGATACACATACCGATGTTGAAAAAGCACGCGGGTGTATCACAACGCGCACGGTTACAGCAAGCACAGTGTTGACAGATTACATCAACTGGCCAGGGATCGCACAGGTTTATCGCTACCAAACTCATAGAGAAAATACGAAAACAGGTGAAGTCAGCCGTCATACACAGTATTGTATAACGAGTCTCTCACCAGAAGTCGCTTCCGCAAAAGATTTGATCAAACTCCAGCGTGGACATTGGACTATAGAGAACAAGGTCCATTAGGTCAGAGACACAGCATTCCGTGAAGATGCCTCACAAGCAAGAACGGGAAGTATGCCTCACGTTATGGCAGCCTTACGCAACACTGCCATGTCGGTCTTACGCTTTAACGGATATACAAAAATCGCTGAAACATTGCGACTTTTCGCTTCAGAAACTAAACTCGCAGTTAACCTCATCTTATGACAAATCTTAAAACTAAATGGCCCTGCGGAATGCCTCAAGCCAGATTGACAAGTGACCGAGAATGTGCTAAACTATCCATAACTTGTAGTCGTTGCGATTTTTGGTAAAACGGAGGAAACCTTGAACCGAGATCACGCGGATGTTATCATTATCGGCGGCGGTATTATCGGGTGTGCCATCGCTTACAATCTTGCCAAGCGGGACATAAAACCGCTATTGATTGACAAAGCACCCACCGTCGGCACAGAAGCCTCTTGGGCAGGCGCAGGGATTTTAACCTCACACGCCTCAACGCATGAGCCGTATCCAACGCTGTGTCGTGCGAGCCTTGAACGCTATCCGGTGTTAGCGGAAGAACTCCGGGCGGAAACCCAGATAGATATTGAGTTTATTCAGTCTGGTACACTGTCAGTATTTTTCAACCAAGCCGAAGCAGCCGGGTTAATTGGACTCGCGGACCGACGCGTGAAACGCGGCTTTTCAGCGGAAGTCTTGACCCCCGAACAGGCATGGCAGTTAGAGCCAGCACTCTCAAAGTCTATCGTTGGCGCGGTGCTGTTTCCTGAGGACGCACAGGTACGCAACCCAAAGATGGTGACAGCACTCGCAAAGGGCGCTGCGAAACTCGGCGCGAAGTTCCGATTAGGCAACCCTGTTACGAACTTTGTCAAAGAAAGCGGACGTGTCATTGGTATTGTTGTGAATGGTGAGACCTTATACGCCGATACCTTCGTGATTGCTGCTGGATGCTGGGCGGGTACATTGATGACCCAACTTGGCGTTCCGATCCAGATTGAACCTGTGAAGGGCCAGATCGTCCTCATTGAAACGATGCCACCACTTTTTCAGCATGTTGTTGATGGACTCGACATCTATATCGTGCCGAGGGTGGATGGCAAAGTTCTACTCGGTGCGACAGTAGAATTTGTCGGCTATGACAAAACCGCGACGGTAGACGGAGCGAAACAGATGATTGACGCTGGCATTACCATCGCCTCTCAACTCGCAGATAGTGCCTTCGTGCAAACGTGGGCGGGTTTACGGCCTTATGCCAAGAAAGGTCCCCTACTCGGTTATCTACCCGGGTATGACAATGTTGTCTTAGCATCGGGACATTTCAAAAATGGCATTCTTCTCGCGCCGATTACAGGGCAACTGATCGCTGAATTGCTCACAACCGGGCAGCCTTCACTACCCTTAGAGCCGTTTCAGCCAGAAGTGGCGTGAGGAAAATACCGCGCACCGCTTGAAAAATTGGGGAAAAATTGGGGTTAAAACTGCAAAAGTCTATTTTTTTTCAATTTTAAATGAATTGTTTCAAAATGTATGGATTAAACCATTAAGAGTTTTTTTGTGACTAAAAAAAGGGGTGCCGAATATTACCCCTGTCTGATGAGTAACCTAATAGGAGGGTTATAATAATGTATCAAAGTGTTTTGTGTTTAACAACGGCAACGCCTCACACCTGGGGTGTTGGCAAGAGTATATGGAATAGCGGTAGTAGAAGCGATGATAGAGATTGCGCTTTAGGAGAGCGCACTTCAAGGAAGGCACGGGCATCTAAAACTGCCGACGTGCACCGTTGTTGGACTACGACTCGATTATGGAGAAGGCACAGGCCAAGGAGCGAACAAGCAGGCATCCTCCACTACCTTGGAATGGAAGGAGGGTTACGCGCCTTCGCTTGAAACGCTCCTCATTTGAGGAGACAAGCATGATACACACTGACGAGCAGTTGATGCTCTCTGTCAAGGATGGAAACAGAGACGCATTCCGAATTTTAACCGATCGACACTATACAAACACTTTAAACTTTATCTATCGGTTCGTCAAAAACCGAACGCTTGCGGAAGACCTCTGTCAGGAAACATTCTTACGGTTATGGCGCTGCGTCCCGTCGTACCGCCCTATTGCCAAATTTAGAACATTCCTGTATCACATCGCCAAGAATGTCTGTTTGAAACAGTTGGCGAAAGAGCAGAGGACCCCTCAGGTTGAATCATTGGATACGCAGTATGGAGACGATAATGAATACTCTCACCCAATTGCTGTTGCTATAGCGGATACACGTTACTCCCCGGAGGGACTGATCATCGCCCAAGAAACTTACGAGGCGATTCAAGCTGCAATTGCTAAGTTATCGAAGGAACATCAAGTGGTGTTCCGCTTGACAGAAGTTCAAGGGTTGTCGTATCAGGAGGTCGCGACGCTCCTCGAATGTCCGATTGGTACCGTTGCCTCGCGAAAAAACGCCGCGATTCAACAACTCCGGAAATTTTTAGCACCCTATAGAGCGAACTTATAATATTGAAGTCTTTCGACTTCGGATAACAATAAGCCGTTTAGCACTCTGGCGTACAACCCCACGTCAGAGTGCTTTTTTTGTGGATTTTCATGGCGAGATCGGATATGCTATTCTTAGCCAACTGGCAACTGTAAATCTCTAAATTCAATAGACAATCAGAACAGGTTCGTGTATGATGTGAATTAGGTTAAAAGAAGAAATGGGACACCTTCTTGGCAAATTGTAGGCGAACGCGAATCGGAAGGATATAAGACGATGCAAAGCGCACGTTCCGACATCAAAGCACTCACCTTTGATATTTTCGGCACAGTCGTGGATTGGTACAGTTCAATCGTTGCCGAAGGCAAAGAATTTGGGGATACCCACGGCATTGATATTGATTGGGCGGAGTTCGCCTTGAAATGGCGTGCCGGATATGGACCCGCAATGGACAAGGTTCGGCGTGGCGAATTACCGTGGCAGAACATTGACGCACTGCATCGGCGCATCTTAGAGGATTTGCTTGATGCGTTTGACATTACCGGCTTAAACGAAACGGAAAAAGATCATCTGAATCAGGTTTGGCACCGGCTCAAACCCTGGCCCGATGCTATCAGTGGCTTGAAACGGCTGCGTAAGCGGTATATCGTCGCCCCGCTCTCTAACGGCAACGTCGCGCTATTAACGAACATGGCAAAATTCGCTGGACTGCCGTGGGATTGTATCTTGTCCGCTGAGTTAACACAGCATTACAAACCGGACCCTGAAGTTTATCAAACCGCTGCAGACCTACTGGGTTTATCTCCGAATCAAGTCATGATGGTCGCCGCGCATCCCGGTGATCTCCGAGCCGCGCAAGCCGTCGGTTTTCAGACGGCCCTCGTGCTACGTCCTTTGGAATATGGACCTGACAATATCCGAGAGGTGACCGCACACCCTTCTGACCTTGTCGCCAGTGATTTTAACGAGTTAGCAGATCTATTGGGGATAAGTTTGTGAATAGATTTTCCACATTTTGCCTTTTGCTAAACCTTATGGCCGTTAGAAAAGAAACCTACTTACTTTCTTGATTGCTTGTCTATCTTCACGTGAAGACGTTCTAAGGGCTTTAGACCGCAAACACATTACGGAGGAATGAAAATGGATTTACAAGAAGTTTCCGAAGGCGCACAAGAAATGCACCCGCCTGAACACACCACGATGACAGTCGAGGAATTTCTTACACGCGATATAGACGGATATGAATACGTTAAAGGAGAATTAGTACCGATGTCGTCTCCGTCATTAGGACATGCGAAGATTAGTGCGAGAATCACCCACTATTTATTTACATACGTAAGCGAAAATCAGTTAGGAGATGTGTATGTAGAAGCAGGATTCAAAGTGGGAGAACGCGGGATGAAACCGGATGTGGCGTTTATTTCAACCGATCACCTGCCTGAAGATGAGAGTAAAGGGTCCCCAATTCCACCAGATTTTGCTGTTGAAGTCGTCTCACCAACAGATGTTCAGTGGCGCATCACTGAAAAGGTACAGGCTTATCTGGATGCAGGCACCCAAATGGTATGGGTCGTTGAATCTGTCATGAAAACAGTAACAGTATATCGTTCTGAAACAGACATTAAGGTGTTTACGGGTGCTGACACACTTACCGGTGAGGATGTCGTGCCAGGGTTTGCCTGTCGAGTTGCGCAACTTTTTGAATAAGGATCTTCACTTAAACACGAATTGGAGAATAAAACACTATGGACAAAATCCGAATCGCTTTTATCGGTTGTGGTGGTATGTCGTCGCAATTGCAGCAGTGTATACCGATGGTGCCAGAGTTTGAATTTGTTGCTACGTGTGACCTCGTTGAGGAGAAAGCAGAGTCGAATGCCCGAAGGTTCGGCGCGCTCCGCCACTACACCGATTACAACGAGATGTTCAAAAATGAAGATCTCTACGCTGTGGCTGTTGTGGGTAGACCAGAAGATAAACTGCATCGGGACATCGGTATTGCGTGTCTCCAACAAGGCTATCATATCTATACAGAAAAACCGCCCGCGACTACCGCTGAAGGCGCGAAGATGCTCGTTGATGTCTCTATTGAGACCGGCAAAACGGGGATGGTCGGCACCATGTGGCGACATGCCCCCGCGCATCAGATTGCCAAACAGTTAATAGACGAAGATGAGTTCGGTGAAACCAACCAATACCATACCCGATACCTCGCACCGGGTCCCCGGCTTCAGGAGGCGGGCTCGCCTTTTGCGTGGCCCTTCATGCTCGATCAGGTCATCCACCCCACCGATTGCATGCGTTTCTTTATGGGGCAGGTCAGCGAAGTCTACGCGACAGGCACGGTTGATGCCGCATCGAGTACCGTCTCAATGTCCGTGAACCTGCGTTACGAGAACGGCGGTATCGGCACGATGACGCTCGGCACCGGTCCGGTTTTAGAAGCGATGGTTTTTGTCAAAGGCACGGGCAATCAAGCGATTCAGGTGTTGGAGACACGCAAGTTACGCCGTTATCGTAATCCGACATGGCTCGGCTTCGGTGGTGGTTATGCAGATACACCGACTGAAGAGTGGGACCTCAACACTGCATATCACGGCATCGGCAGACCCGGCTATCTCGAAGAGATGCAGCATTGGGCAAGATCGCTGCAAGCAGGGACGCAACCACACTCAAGTCTTGAAGACTCCTATCAGAACATGCGCGTCTTAGAGGCGATGAGTCGTAGCATCGAAACCGGAGAAGTCATTCAAATTCCAGCGTAACCTACAACCCTAAACCCGGTAGGTGCGGTTTGCAACCGCATCAATGTTAAGGAGGCACTATTGTGGATTGGGCACCTCGCGTAAAACCCATCAAAATCCGTCGGCTTTACCGATATGCCCGACTCGGCATTTACGATGATTTATTGTTACACGATGTCGGTTGGGAGCTTCATGCGCGCTGTACCGACATCGCCACAGTCGCTGATGTCTTCCGCGAAGGGCGAGTGCCTTGTCCGCAGTGCAAGACAAAAGTAGTACGCCAGATTGACCCACTCTTTAGTACCGGCGAAGGAAGGCATCACCAGAACTGGTTTCGCTGCACACATTGCACCAAACGGCTCCTCTGGCGCGATTGCCGTCAAGCACTGCGTGATACACCGAGATGCTTTGAGTGTCGTGCTGTCCTACAGAAAACCGATGAGTTGCGATGCGACTGTGGTAAAACTTGGTCCCAAAAAGCCTACAAGCAATCGGCGAGAACCCGCATCCATTTGCCCTGCCCATACTGCCTTAACCTCGTCCGGAGACCAGATCCACCGCCAAGAAATCCAGTTGCCAGAGCTCGGAAATCCAGTCCTGCGCTGCAATGTCCGAAGTGCCAAGCGGACGCGCGCCATCAGCACGGCAACATCGAATGTACTGCCTGCGGCTACAAACGCCGATGGCGGGATTACCGCAAGAGTTTAAAAAAGAAAGACGAAAAACTCGAATGTCAAGGCTGCGGACACTCCTTCAGATGGCAGGCATGGCGTAAAAGCACTCGCTCGCTGAGGACTGGTAACCCAAGACCGGCGCGTGACTTCGTTAAAAGGTGGCTCAGGTGCTACACACCACAGCAGCGTATGATACAGATTGATATGCTACTTCAAACCTTACACGGTAGAGGTCCCTTAGCACCGCTATTTATTGATAGTGGCGAACACAACATCCGCCAGATGCTCGACGATTTGGCATCATGATTTGAACGAGTTCTAATTGCTAACCGAAAAATGACGATTCAGGAGGAAAACTATGAAAGTTCTGTTTTTTATAACCCTCGCTATCGGCTTGGTAATGCCTAACGCACTTTGCGCGAAAAATATGGCACTCGAATTGGATGGCGAAACGGCGATTGAAGTCCCTAACAGTGACAGTTTAAACCCCAAAGATGCGATAACGATAGAAGCGTGGATGAACATGAGCAAGCCTAATGGCGAGTGCCTCGCAAAGGACTGGGGCGGCAAAAGGGATTACATCTTTCCAGAAATTGTCCAAAATGGAAAGGGGTTGCGATTTGTCCTCTGGCCCGGCACGAAAATCCTTGATGTCCCTGGATTGGAACCGAACCAATGGCAGCATGTCGCTGGGGTCTGGGACGGTAAAGAGATGCGGATATATATTGATGGAGAGGAGAAGGGTGCTTTACCTTTTGATGCAAAGGAATTAGCGGCAACCGATGCCTCGCTGTATATCGGTGTCGGTGATAGTAAATCTTGGTTCTGTACAGGAGCGATTGACGAAATCCGTATTTGGGAAGTCGCTCGGACCGAAGAAGAGATTAATGAGTTCATGATGAAGGTACTCAACGGTGATGAAAAGGGCCTGAACGCGCACTATACTTTCGATGACGGCGATGCCAACGATAATACCAAAAACGGAAACGATGGCAAGGGTGAGTTTGGAAAACCGAATTATATTGATGTTAACAAAGATCTCGACCTCGAACCACTTGCTGTTGAACCCGGAGATAAACTGGCAACAACGTGGGCATGGGTGAAAAAGACCCGATAATTGGTTTTGGAATATGTTGAAAGTCCGCCTGATAAGGCGGATTTAGGGGGTTTTTGGGTTGCATAAACCTTCAGATGAGATTCTTTCGTTCTATAGACAGACGCAAGAGTCGAAAAGACTTACGAATGATGTCAGAGGACAGATAGAATTTACGCGTACCCAAGAGATTATCACACGCTATCTACCCGCGCTACCAGCAGTCGTTTTAGACATCGGTGGCGGTGCGGGGCCCTATGCTTGTTGGTTAGCAAAGGCAGGCTATGAGGTTCACCTCGTAGACCCTGTGGATTTACATGTTGAACAGGCGAAAGAAGCCTCAGACCGACAACCAGAAACCCCGATTGCCAGCATATCGCTTGGCGATGCACGGGCACTGCGTTTTGCGTCTATGTCTGCGGATGCTGTTCTGTTATTGGGACCGCTCTATCATCTCATTGATAAAAGCGACCGGATGCTTGCACTCGGAGAGGCGTATCGCGTATTACGAAACGGTGGTATCATGGTTGCCGCTGGTATCTCGCGTTTTGCCTCTCTACTCGATTTTTTCTGTAAGGACCGGTTGGGTAACTCGGTCTCCAGAGATATTGTTCAACACGACCTCGAAACGGGGTATCACCGTAACCCAACTGAGAATTTAGAATTCTTTACGGATGCATATCTTCACCGTCCAGAAGAACTCCGTTCCGAGTTAGTCGAAGCCGGTTTTCAGCATCAAGCGACGCTTGCTGTGCAGGGACCCACATGGCTTTTCAAGTCGGTTGAAAGGTATTGGATGGATCCTGACCAGCGTGCCGTTGTTTTGGATTTCATTCGGAAGGTTGAAGCAGAGCCGTCGATACTCGGCATGAGTTCTCATATACTTGCAGTAGGCACGAAATAAACGCGTCGCGAGTGTCTTATGGAAGGAAGTTAATAATGCGTGAAGGTCAAGTAGTTTGTAAAACGAAAATGCTTGCTACGGTCGAATCACTGCAGGCTGATTTTAAAGCACTCGGTGTCAAAAAGGGGATGGTTTTACTCGTTCATTCGTCCTTGAGCGCGATCGGATGGGTCTGCGGCGGTGCTGTCGCTGTTATCATCGCGCTTCAGGAGGTCTTGGGGGACACTGGGACGCTTGTGATGCCGGCCCATTCAACCGACCTCAGCGATCCACGTCAGTGGGAGAACCCGCCAGTCCCTGAATCGTGGTGGCAAACCATACGCGAAACGATGCCTGCTTACGATCCCGATTTAACGCCTACCCGCTCAATGGGTAAAATTGCTGAAACCTTCCGAAAACAAAGCGGTCTTCTTCGCAGTGTGCATCCACAGAGTTCGTTTTGCGCACGCGGTCCTCAAGCATCGTCCATTGTAAATAATCACGCTTTAGCTTATGGTATGGGTGAGAATTCACCGCTTGCGAGAATCTACGATTTGGGTGGTTTTGTCCTGCTTCTCGGTGTCGGGCATTCAAGCAATACGTCTATACACCTCGCAGAATACCGAGCGGATTTTCCGAGCAAACGCGTCGTCCAAGAAGGTGCCCCAATCTCACAAGCGGGTTCCAGAACATGGACTACCTTTGAAGATATTGATGTAGACGATTCAGATTTCGATCGCCTCGGTGCGGATTTTTTGCGTTCCGATGCCGGCAAGGTGGTTCAGCACGGCAAAGTCGGCATCGCAAATTGCCAGCTCATGCCACAACGTGCTATTGTGGATTACGCCGTTAATTGGTTTGCGGAAAATAGAGGGAAATAAATTGGAAAGCATAAGTTTAACAGACTGCTCATCGCCGATAGCCGTTTAAAAAGTTGAATTTCTCATTTTGTGTGTGCTATACTATAAATATCCAAAGTCGCCACCTAACCAGGAAGGAAGACAAAGAACCGGTCTATGGAAAAAAGCGGGGATCCTTTATCATGTTAAGACGTTTTAACGAATGGCGTGCTGAACATGCACAAAGCCTCGAAAAAGCCAAAGAACAAGGTATCGAACAAGGTATCGAACAAGGTATTGAACAGGGGCGTGCAGAGGTATATCAAGCTATCGCCGCCTGGAATAAACGCCGACTCGCAGCCGAGGCAAAAGGCATCCCTTTCAATGAACCGCCTCCGTCACAGAACGGACGCCCGCACGAATAGACCCAAGGAGAAGTCAGATGGAAGCCTTAAAAGAACTTCGCGTATCCAACGATGCGATGAATGATGCAGAAGAATTGCGTCACCGGATCTCAGAAGAAGGTTACCTCTTCTTCAAGCAGCTGCAAGACCCTGACAAACTCTGGGCATTGCGGCGAGAGATGCTAACGACGATGCAGGAAGGCGGTTGGCTCGTCGCGGGCACCGACCCGATGGACGGCATCGCCGATATTTCCACGCAATGTACCGAAGGTGATTCTGAATACACGGATGTATACCACGAAGTGTATAAATTACAAGCGTTCCACCGTTCCGGACACTGGTCCGAAGTCGTTGATATGGTGGAGAAAATTATCGGTAGGGAGGTACTGCCACATCCACAGAAGATTGCGCGCCTCTGGTTCCCGAAGTACACCGCACATACAACACCGATACACCAAGACTTCGTCCATTTCCAAGGCAATTTTCAGACCTATACCTGCTGGGCACCCGTCGGAGATTGCCCGATAGAATTGGGTGGCTTAGCGGTCCTTCCCGGTTCGCATAAGGTCAATGCGGTCATGGAGCACCACTTTTCGCTCGGTGCTGGCAGTCTGTGCGTTAATGAGGACGAGTTGTCCGGCGAATGGCGCTCCACGAACTATGAAGTTGGCGATACGCTCATCTTCCCTGCTTTGACTATCCACAAAGCACTGCCGAATTTGACCGAAAACCGGCTCCGCGTGTCGCTCGACAACCGCTACCAAGCTGTTGATGACCCGATCGCTGAGCACATGCTCGAACCGCACCTGAATATCTTCAATTCCCTTCAGTGGGAAGATGTTTACCGCAATTGGGAGTCCGATGATCTGAAGTATTACTGGAAAGACCGTGATCTTACTGTCATTCCGAGAGATTTCAGTTACGGGAACAAAGGGTTTGAGGAAGCATTGGCGTTGGCAAGGGATGGAGATGAACGTGCTATTATACACTTAAACCGTGCAATCAAGCGTGACGCAACGACCGAATTGGCACAGCGGGCAGTGGCAGTTCTACAGGAAATTGGTGTCGAGGCTGCTGATTAAAGAGGGAGGCTCTCCCATGGCTTATAGCAATTTCACCTTAGAAACGGTACGGGAGGAATTTCAATTAGAGACAATTGAATCCGCAAACATCTTTGCTAACATAGAACCCGTGCCACCGAGCGAAGCACTCGTTGCGGAATTGGCGAAAAAAGTACAGTTAGCAGTTGCTATAAGGACAGAGAAGGCGCGCTCGGAACTTATTGTCACCAATGTCCTCGTTGAACTCCGCGAGCAATTCAATCGTAATATCAGTCTTTTTTCTGGGATAGACTTCAGTGTTGATGCAGAAAAAGGGTTAACAGGCACTTGCGATTTTTTGATAAGCCTGTCGCCAGAACAATTTTATTTAGAGGCACCTGTTATCGTTCTCGTTGAAGCAAAGAATGCTGACCCGACGCTTGGCATCGGGCAATGCGTCGCTGAAATGCTCGCAGCGCAATGCTTTAATCATCAGAAAGGCAATAGTATCTCTTGTATCTATGGGGCTACCACTACTGGCACAGAATGGCTGTTCCTCAAATTGGACGGACAAAAACTTTATATTGATATGTCCGTGTACGCGATTGAAAGGTGCGACAAAATCCTCGGCATCCTTTCCAGTATGGTAAACCAAAAAGCATGAGGGATTCCGGTAGGTATAATTAACATGGGTTTTCACTACGAAGACATCGTTCCGTGGGGGCGATCGTTTGACGAATACCTTGATATGTTCAACCTCTCCGAGGACGATTTGGCGCGCGACATTATTGATGTCGGCGGTGGTCCCGCGTCGTTCAATGCCGGAATGCATCAGCGCGGCACGCCGATAATCTCCGTGGATCCGATTTACCGGTTTTCAGAGGCGAAATTACGCGAACGGATTCAGGAGACCTACAAAGATATCATCACGCAAGCTTTCGGAAACCGAGATAAATTCGTCTGGACAAGATTCTCGTCTGTTGGTGAATTAGTTGCATTCAGAAGACAGACGATGGAAGAGTTCTGCCAAGATTTCGAGACAGGCAGGCAACAAGGACGGTATGTAGTCGCAGCACTTCCAAATTTACCCTTTCCTGACCGACACTTTGACCTCGTGCTCTCCGCACATCTCCTCTTTTTCTACTCAGCGAACCGGGATCTGGCATTTCATCTCGACGCTGTCCGAGAACTCCTTCGCATTGGGACCGAGGTGCGAATTTTCCCGCTCGTTGATGTGAACAATAGCTTTTCGCCCTTCGTATTACCCGTTATTCGCGAACTGAAAAAAGATGGGATTGATTCCACAATTGAATGCGTGCCGTATCATTTGCAGAAAACTGGCAATCAGATGCTGCGATTATGGAGGTCAAGCCTTACGCCACTTCGTTTGCTGGGAAGGTTTGAAACCTCGCCAGCGGCGTGTATCAATCGCGACTCGTAAGAAAATTGCGTAAGTCCTAAGTGTGCTGATGATCTCAATCACAGACTACCATTTCTGTGTTGGTGTTTCGGAGAGGTCCTTGACGAACTCATAAGTCCAATCTGCAACCCGATAACCGCAGTTGCTATAGAACAGGAAGGCGCGGTAGTTTTCCCAATTCGTACTAATCGCTGCGTGCCGGTACCCGACTTTGTGCATCTCTTGAAGTTCGTATTGGAGTAGATAGCGTCCTAAACCTTGCCCCTGAAATTCATCTTCAATGCCGAGCCAAGTCGTGTGAAGCCAATTTTGTGCATCAGGATGCGATGAAAACTCACCACCAGAGACAGACCAACACTCGCCGACCTCTTTATCATCTTGAAACGCTCTTACAGTGCAGTTTGGGAGTTGTCCGCGTCCATCCTTCCAATCAATAGAAAGTGTTACCGGCAAACTTGAAGGGACCGGTGTAACGGAATAGTCTTCCCAATCCAAAAAGACTTCACCTGCAGAGCGGTGGTATCCGTTGAACCCAAGGATCCCTTGAACTTGGTCGAGTGCATCCGATAGATAAGCGTGATCAAAATGATAGAAACGGTATCGGCAGTCTTGTGAAAAAGCGAAGATTTTGGAAATATCATAAGTTTTCAGATGTGCCTCAGCCTTTTCAAGCACGGCTTGCCCAATGCGCCGCGCCCCGCGTTCATAGCCAAAAAACCGAATAACACCAACGTCCTTTTCGTCGCGATCCCAACCCTGACCGATGCCGACATGAATAAACGCCTGCACTGCACTGTTCACCATTGCAATAAAGGCAGTTTCGGAGTCGAGTCCGCCCTCTTTTTTATCGGCTTTACCGGTCGTAACCCCGCGTATCGCAGTAGCCAGTTCTTCTTCCTTTACGGGATAACAGTGCGGAACGTCCGTAGTCAGGTGATTGTAAAATTGGGTTAAGGGTGCTTGCATATCGGCGGTATATTGAAGAATTTCCATCTATTTCTTCCATTCTCTTTCACGGAACTTCCCACAGCAGAATTGTTCCGTCATCGCTGCTGCTGGCAAGTGTGCGACCATCTGGGGAGAATACAACTGACTTAATAGGCAGCGTGTGTCCTTCAAGTATCTGTTTATATGCTCCTATCTTTGTATCCCACAACCGGACATTTCCATCTGCGCTTCCAATGGCAAGAATATCACCTTTTGGGGAATATGCTACGAGAAGCCTCATAAGACCTATATTCTGTCCCAATATCTCTGTATGTTGTTTTGTCTTTATATCCCATAATTGGACACCCCTACCTCCACTTGCGAGCGTCTGTCCATCCGGGGCGTACGCTATTGAGAGAACAGTATCTGAATGCTCTGAAAAGGTCAATTTGTATTCTCCGAGCACTGTATGCCAGAATCGGATTGTTCCATCATTGCTTCCACTTGCGAGCGTCTGTCCGTCTGGTGAATAGGCTACAGAGTAAACATATTTCTCATGTCCGAGAAGCGTCTGAATCTGTTTGCCTGTGTTAGTATGCCACAGACGAATCGTTCCATCATTACTTCCACTCGCCAGTGTCCAACCATCTGGTGAAAACGTTACGGAATGGATATCACCGGTATGTCCTTCAAGCGTCAACTTGCGTTCGCCGGTGTCTGTATCCCATAATTGGATCATGCCGCCCCTACTTCCACTCGCGACGGTACGATTGTCTGATGAATATGCCACAGCATTTATACCACTTTTATATCCTGAAAAGGTCCGCGTGTGCTGTTTGGCATCTACATCCCACAACCAAACAGTGTCGGAACACCCGCTTGCGAGCGTTTTGCCGTCGGGGGAGAAGGCTAAGGAATATACCAGTTCCGTGTACCCAGAAATCGTATCTTTATGTTCCCCAGTGTTGACATCCCACAATCGAATCGTTAGGTCCCAACTCCCACTTATAAGCGTTCTCCCATCTGAAGAAAACGCAACTGAATAGACTTGATCTGTATGTCCAGAAAACGTCTGTTTGTGTTGTCCGGTGCGGGCATCCCACAACCGGACTGTCTCGTCACCGCCACTCGCGAGTATGTGTCCATCCGGAGAGAATGCTACAGCATTTACCTTTTTCGCATGGGCAGGGAAAGTGAGTCTGTATTGTCCGGTTTTAGTGTCCCACAGCTGGATTCTCAAATTATCACTCGCCGCCAGCGTTTTACCGTCGGCGGAGAATGCGATGGAACTCACCGTATTCGTACGACCTAAAAAGGTATCTTTATGTTCGCCAGTGTCAACATTCCACAAACGAATCGTTTGGTCCGAACTTGAACTTGCGAGCGTTTTCCCATCTCGAGAAAACGCAATCGAATAGACCGCGTCTGTGTGCCCGGCAAGGGTTTGTTTGAGTTGTCCATTGGCTGTGTCCCACAATTGAATTGTCTCGTCATCACTGCCACTCGCGAGTGTATTCCGGTCCGGGGAAAACGCTAAAGAACGTACATTTTCTGTATGCCCAGAAAGGACTCTTTTCTCTTCTCCGGTCTTGCTATCCCACAGGCGAATGGTGTAATCTTCTCCATAACCGCCGCCTCCGCCGCTTGCGAGGGTGACACCATCGGGCGAAAATGCGACAGAACGGACAAGGCTTGTATGTCCCCTGAGAAGGGCGACTTCGGTACCCGTATGTGTATCATAGATCCAAATCCCGACACTACTTGCCAATGCAAGTGTTTTACCATCTGGCGAATATGCGAGGGCCTCTATGAAACCTTTACCAAGCCGCGCTTTGGCACCTTCAGGTAAATCCAGTTGGGTATAGTCTTCGGCAGAGGCATCCGGCGGAAACGATACAAAAAGGAAGGATAAGGTAATGATGAATGTCAATATTGTTTTCATTGTTCTGTCTCCCAGTCGTCCACTTTATTCGATAGAACCAAATTAACCAGATTTACCCTATTTTTCCAGACGATAGGCGCGCTTATAAAGCGCGCCTACCATGTAGAATTAAATGCCTGCAAAGAAAAAATACCTGTAAGTATTCAACGTTTCTGGACTTGGAAACTGGCATCCAACGCTTTCGTAACCCGGACTTGTGATTCTTCGAGATGTGCCAAACTGTAGTCATCAAGTCGTCCTTGCGCATTTTGAAGTACACCCTGTATCCGACTGTTGATCTGTCCGAGATGGTGACGTGCAAGGGACCTCGCATCCTCAGGAGTGCCACTATCCGCATCCAGTATCAGTTTGATAAGCTGCTTCAGGTGTTCACGTTGCAGCGCGCGACGGAAACTGGAGATGAATGCATCGGTGTTTGACCACTGCTTTTCTCCGACATTCCGATCCAGTTCTGTCCAAACCGCATCCGTAATACCCGTGAAGAGTTCTGGCAGTGTGAACGCATCCTGACCTTCCGGAAACTTCAACTCTGTGTCCTGAACGCGTGAGAGGACGTTCGGATGGAGCAAGCGTCCTAAGATACGGGTCTGATTGCGCAGGATAACATTATGCACCGGGTAATCCAACCGTGTAGAACTCCCGCTACTCGATCCCCAATCGCTCCAACGCGTGATCGCGAGACTGTTGAGCAAATCCGGTGAGAAATCAAAGGCTTTGTCCGAGAGCGCGTGCTCTTTAAGGAACTCAAGGGCTTCACGCTGCTTCGCTGCCGGGACAGGCACGAACGGCAGCCGTCCGTTCTCATCGCCACGATGATCCCGGTGGTGGTACTGTCCACCGATATAACGACTCGCAAGGTACATCGAATAGCCGTGTTCACCGAGCAGTGACCCGAAGGCGCGCCTGACACGCTGGTACCCCATTCCGTCTTTTGTAACCTTGTCAGCAACCTTGTCCCAGAGCTCAACAACAATCTCGCGACGTTGCTTCGCAAAATCGAGCGGATCCGAACCCAGATCCCACCGATTGACCAGCGGGTCTAAATCCCTGCTCTGATATGCCGACGCATCACCGTCCGTACCGTACGTCAATCCCGGCGTTGCGACGCGGGCAGCGATCTTCTGCAACTCCGGCAATTCCGCTTCAGGGCTGCTGCCATCGATCGATTTGTAAGCGTATTCAATCACCCAGTAGTCCCACGGTCCAATCGTCGTCGTATAATAGTCACCCTGCTTTTCGCCTTCAGGTGCGATATTCACAGCGTCGTATTCCATCACGGAACCGAGAAGTGCCTCATCGCTTTTCTTATTCAAGTCGTCAAGCGAATGGATCGTACTCGCTTTAAAGTTGTGCCGTAATCCCAACGTGTGTCCGACTTCGTGCATCGTCAGTGATTTCAGTGCCTGACCGATAAATTCTTCCGGCAACTCACCATCTTCACCGACCACGCCACGCGCCTGCAAGACGCTCGCCATGAACCCCATCTGCCGTGCCAATCCAGATGCCATCTGACACTGGAACCGTGAGGAATCATCTATCGGGTGATCGTGTTCATGGTCAAGTTCATCAAAATACGTCGTATATTCGCGCTGCCAGGATCTGATGAACCCGTCACTGATCAGGATATCAGCGTCTAATATCTGACCTGTCAACGGGTTCACGCGGGATGGACCAATAGCAAAGCCTGCATCAACGACCCAGCGGATGGTGTTATAGCGTGCATCTTCGGGGTCCCAATCCTCATAATCTTGCTGAATTCGTGCTTCAATCGCGTCAACAAAACCTGCCTTTTCAAACGCCTTGTTCCATTCCAGGATCCCTTGGCGGATGTAAGGACGGAAACGATGTGGCACCGTTTTCTCGATATAGAAGATAATCGGATCCATCGGGGGCGATAGTTTCGCCTTTTTATCTGCTTTTTCCAAATGCCACCGGTTGACGTACCGAGTATAAGGGGCGTCACTGGTTTGGAGCGAATAATCTTTGACCACGGTCATAAAATGTCCGAGTCGGTCATCAGCCATCCGGGAGCGATAGTTGTTTGATGGGAGTTTAGAGAGGCTGTAGTGTAGTGTCAACTGGATACCCCGACTGTCTGGGACGGTTGTCATAGAGCCACTCGCCGCGTAAACCGCTTGAACCCGCAGCTCAACGTTCTTCGGGAACGCCTTGATGGTGCCCCAAGTGCTACGCGTTTTATCAAATCGGGCACCACCACCGATACTCCCTGCTATCGGCGGTAGATCGGACATAAAGACGGGCGCGATGTTCACCAATAGACTCCGCCGTTGGGGATGTATGCTTTCAATCTTAAGAGAAAACAGCACAGAATCGCTGTAACTGTAGTCCACCGCTTGTGCAGTCGGTGTCCCTTTATCAGCACGGAAACGCACATTTTTTCGCACGAGATGCACACGGTCACCAACGCGCCGCCAGACGAGCAACCACTCATCCATCGTCATCCCGGAGATGAGGTATCCTCTCCCCAGACCCCGTGAAAGGCTAATCATGCATAGAAAAGGCTCGTCCAATTGTGAGGGTTGAATTTCGCAATAGAGGTTCTCTTTCTTCTCGTATAGTTTGAAAAAGCCTTGGTAGCTTTTACTGTCTTCAGTAACTTTAGAAAAATCTTCAAACTCTTTTTTCTTTTTTGCGGGTGCTTCCTGTGTCGTGGGTTTTGCTGTTTCCTGAGCAGACACTGCAAAGCAATAACCGCTTATTAGGGTTAAACAGCTCCAAAAAGTCAATAGGTGTCGCATTCTCTTTTCTCCTTATTTAATTGCGTCGTCTTTTTCGGTTTGGAGGCGTTCAAGGGTTACCAACGCCTTCGCCATTAGTAGTTTGCGATGCCAGTCCGTTTCTGCCATAGGTTTACCGTCCGAAGAGGGATAGAAGGGTGTTGGTGCAGAAATGATTTTTTGCTGCATAATTCCACCTCCTAAAAGGATTCTTAAATTGCCTCGACTTTAGCCATTAAGAATAACACACAAGCTGTGAAATGTCAATTCTCAATTTCTTTTTTGACGATTTGCTACTCCGACTTTACCGATAATGAATCCGCTGGCTGCCGTCGAATGAGATCCGTGGCCAATCGCGTTCCCAGTTTTCAGAGGCGTATGGGATGTAGTGGCACGCCAACGCATGTCTACGCGTCCCCGGTTTCAAAACCTGCGCACCCCCATGAATCAATTTCCCGCTGAACAGAACTACATCTCCAGGATTCACCAACACCTGGACCGCGTCTTTACCGTTTTCGCGAAAGACCTGTTTGACCGCCGGGAAATAACGGTTATGCTGTTGCAGCTCGTACGTCTCTCCGGGTTGCAACGTCATAGGCACGTCGTTTTGCGTAATCAACCGACCCCTATTTGAACCGGGCTGGACTATGAGAGGTCCGTTGTTCTTATCCACTTTGACCATCGCAATCCATGCCGACATACAGTCTGGTAAGTAGTATTGATCTTGATGGAGTGGATGCTCGGATCCTTCATAAAAGTGCATCGTTTGAATGCCTTCGGGTTCCCCGCCAAAACAGTCCGAAAGCGGCTTATGTAAGCGGGCATCGATAAGTAAATCTAATACGCGTTGGTCGTAGAGATGCTGATTAAAGGTCCTTGCTCCGTATTTATCCTGCTGAAAAAACCCGTCAAGCTGCTTGCGTCCGGCGTGAAGGTCTTCAAGGTGTTCAACGAAGCGTTCGCATTCTTTACCCGCGAAGACACTTTCGAGGATGAGATACCCGTTTTCCTCGTAGAACGTTTTTTGTGCAGGTGTTAAACCTGTTTCTTCAGGTGCCATCTTTCCTCCTTTAGAAATTGCGGACACTTTTTGTGGCTTTCTTTTATTTTATCACAATTATTTGCTGAAAATGTAGTTAAATTTCTAAATGTACTTGATAGTTTTTCTCGAAGGTGTTAGTGTTAACGTGAGTTCAACTTGTTACGGAGAACCCACGGCGTGTCCCTACTACTTTTAATCGAGTAAAAGGGCAATTACTGTCCGCATTATCACGTTGAGAAGCGAGAAGCCTCCTTCTCACAGGTGATCGCAAAACGGGGTGGCATCGGCATCGCTTGTGATAATAACGCCGCAATTGAGATTGTTGGGGAACACTACCGCATTCTCACCTCTGCGCCTAACGCGAAGGCGTATAAACTCTTTAAGCGTGCCGGAAACGCCGTTATTACGGAATTATTTCAAAACAGTGAGTGGACACCTTTAGCCGATCTTTTAAGGCGAGGATAAGACTATAATTTTGTCTTTAATGCTCCCCAGACAGTTGACAATTTGCCTTTGGGCGCAATGTTATAAGGTTCGGTGGATTCAAAATTCTGGATCACTTCATCTGCTGTGAGCGGACGATTGTAAAAACGGACTTCATCAATCATACCCGTAAAGTAACCTTGTGATTTCCCTGGAAACTTTCTCGCACCAAGATGAACAGGTGCTGTGAATGGCGAAAATGCTCTGTTCTTACCTCCAAATCCATGGTTGCTTGCAGAACGGGATACACCGTCTATATAGACAATTCTTTTACCGTTTCCGCCGCCTTCATGTACCGTATAGTCATTTGTATAAACAATGTGGTGCCATTCGCCATCAAAAATACCCACACTTCCTCCGCTACCAGCACCGCCACATCCTCCTGGGCTTCCAATGCCAATGTAATGATGAAGCGTTCCCTCCATAATCTCGAATCTATTTCTTCGATTAACGCCATTGAGTTCTATTCCCCAATTAGGACATTCCATGCCACGTGTATTAATGAGTGTCATCCAATCCTTTTTGTTAGTGGTTTTGATCCAGGCTTCAAACGAAGATGTACCAAACTGTCCGCCAAAATCTCCAAGTGTGGTTAGGTTCACAAAATCGCCAGCACCATCAAATTCGAGTGCCTCACCTACCTGACCCGGAACAACTTTAGGATTTCCGATGATTGTACCGTTGTTGTCACCCCATACATCTGTTGCTGTTTTGCTAATAATGTGGACTCTATCAAAGGGCCAATAACTGACCAGTCCATCTGTTACAATAGATGCAGGTGCCGTATTGAGTGAGAACATACCGATGATTATCGCAAATGTCAGAAAATGGATTCCGTTTTTCATTGTGATTGCTCCTTTTGAAAGAGTGCTAACATAATCTAAGTTGCCACCCACCCATAACTTTTATGGTGGAAGTAAACCGATCTACACACTGGCATTGGACTCACGTTATTTATATTTATTAGCAAATTCTGTGCCAATCTGAACAATACGATACTGGCGGAGTTTTCTACAAAACGCAGCGCAGCACTGCACAAAATAGGGCATTCTTTATATTCTATTGCACGAAATGGGGCGTACGGCGTACTTAATGAGTAAGGTTGCCTATAATCCTTTAGATAGCAGCTTCGGTTAAAATAATACCATGTTGCGCGGGGGTTGTCAAAAAGACATGGCAGAATAGTGGAATGGTGAATTGCATCAATTTTGCCTTGACGATTTTGGCTGCCTGTGTTATGGTATTAACACATCTTAGGAGGAGGAATGCCCTTCTCTCTGCATAAAAACCGGCTTATGAGGTGTCGTAGAGTTTTGGGCGTAAATGTATATGAAAGTAGCAGCAATGTTTGGTGATCAAAAAGGTGGTGTCGTTGACAAACCGGATCCGCGTGCCGGAGGGGATGTTGCCGTCGTCAAAATTCACGCCGTCCCGATGTGTACGGAATATAAAGGGTTCATACATGGTGGCACCGGCGAGCACTTCGGTCACGAAGCCGCTGGCGAAGTTGTGGAAGTCGCACAACCCGGCCGCGTCAAAGTAGGGGACCGCGTGGTTGTTCAACCCCAGAACACCTGTGGTAAATGTCAGATGTGTGTCATTGGTGAGCACATCCACTGTATGGGAGGCAGTCGTCCAAGTATCCGGGATCTCGTCGGAGAAGAGGTGGCTTCGGCAACGTATGCGCAGTATATGCACAAAATGGAGGATATGTTATTTCCGATTCCAGAGGGTGTCAGTTATGAACACGCTGGGATGGCGTGCTGCGGACTCGGACCGACGTTCGGCGCGATGGAGCAGATGCAAGTCAATTCGTTGGACACGGTCATGGTTACCGGTTTAGGTCCCGTCGGGTTAGGTGGGATTGTCAATGCACACTACCGTGGTGCACGTGTTATCGGCGTAGAAAGCCATCCGTATCGTGCCGAACTCGCTAAGAAGTTGGGAGCAGACGAAGTCTTGAACCCAAATGATGAAGATATTCTTGATCAAATTCGTGACCTGACAGACGGTGTCGGGATTGACAAAGCATTAGACTGCTCTGGCGCGTCTGCAGCACATCGGTTGATGGTTGACGCAGCTCGAAGAAAAGGACAGGTTACGTTCATTGGGGAAGGTGGCGAATTTCCGCTTGCGGCAAGTCGGGATATGATTCGGAAAGGCTTAGTTCTACGTGGGAATTGGCACTACAACCTCGGTGTCTATCCAAGATTAATGCAGGTCATCCAAAATTCACCTGAAGTTTTAGACACATTTATCACACACACCTTCCCGATGCGTGATGTACAGAAGGCGTGGGAACTTCAGGCGACAGGCGAATGCGGTAAAGTCGTGCTGCATCCATGGGATTAGTCAGCTCTTAGGGGTCGCGTCTTGGAGGCGGCGGAGTTTCTGTTCAAGTGTTACTTTGCGCCGCCTTCTCGTATTTTGCGCGTGTCATCTCAAAGTCTAACGTCTTTCCGTCATCCACTTCCCTTGCGACGGTGAAGCCGAGCGATTCCCATAGTGCTTTTGAGCGCGCATTATCGGCATCAACATCCACTGGACAGAACCGATCAATTCCCAATTTCTCAAACGCGTGCGCCATCAAGCATTGCACGACCTCTTTGCCGTAACCTTTACCCCACAACGTTTTGTCCCAAATTCCGATAGGTGAGCGCATCACTTTTTCACCCGCAATTTTTGCCCGCTCTAAGTTCATCCATTGTAAGCAGACCTCGCCGATGGTACGTCCGCTTGCCTTTTCCACAATAGCAAACAGGAATCCGTCTTTTGCCATCACCTTACCCGCGCTTTTGAGATAATCGCTCGTCACAGGTTCGTCAGGCACGGCACCTTCCATCGCATGTAGAAAATCAGGATCTCTGTAAAAAGGTACCGCAATATCAAAATCGGCATCCTTAAATGGCCGAAGTTTCAGGCGTTCGGTTTCCAAGTGAATATTATGTCCAGCAAAGTTATCTGGTTGGGTCATATCTGAAATCCCTCCATTAAGTTTTGAAATTGCGTGTCGTTTTGATACCTACGATTCTAACCGATCTGAGCGAGAATATCAAAGCCGTCTCTGTTTTAAAGCAAAACTGCATCTACGAACCCTATAGACTCAATAAATATGTAAATTTGCTCAACACCGTCCAGTCATGTGCGTGGAAACCATCTGATGTGTCCCACGCTTGATCGTACACAAGGTAAAAATCGCTCCCCGGACGATAGATGTAATTAAGCAAAAAATTCGCGCTGACCCGTTCCGCGCTATCGTTCCACTGCGCATACAACTTGGTAAAGAAACGTGTGTTTAAGGCATAACTGATACGTGTCCCGACAACATTTGTTGTAAATAGGTCGATTTCGGGGAGGTTAATCCAATTACGTTGGTATCGCGTTTCGATCGCGAGTTGATAGGTCATCCGCCACTGACTATCAAGGCTGACCCCGACGCGGTTGCCGTGAAAGTAGTCCCCATAATCTATGCGGGCGAATACAGAAAACGGTCTGCTACTCTCGGTGAACCCTCTTAGCGAAACCTGATTCATCTCGTAATCACCAGCAGGAATCTCAGCGTCGTTGATACTGAAAGATTCATCGACACGGTCAAAAAACCGTCGAAAATCAAGATTGAGCCCGTCGTCTGAATACCGAATTATATCCGCGCTGATCCCGATGTCCCAACCGATGGTCGTGTTATCGTGATCCAGTAAGTAACCCCCAGCGAAACCTGCTCCGACATCTCGTATACCGTACCGATTGACTTGGACTTCGTAGTTGGTATTCAACATGAGTGATCGTATGTCCCTGCGATGCATGAACCCCATTTCGCTCGTAAATTGGGGACCGATGTCGAGGTACGAAGCGTTAACGCGGAAATACTTGTTTCGCCAGTTATTTGAGAGATACCATGCCATATCGCGTTCCTCTGGGTCTGGCGACCAACTCCCAACCGTCATCGCACGCATCCGCCACTGATCGTGTGGTCTCAAAAACAGGTCTATCCCGCCGTTGCGATGATAATCGCTACCGAAATCGCTCTGCCGGTTGGTGAGAATGAAGCCGACGGTTGAATCGCTGAGAATGTCCCGCTGCATTCTGAGTACAGAGAAGTTCGTCATCGGAATTTCCCCGGAAGCAGCGGTTGTCATGTTGAGCGCGCCTACGCTGTAAGCACCAACCTTTCCCGTCAGTTTACCCCCGCCGAGTAGCCGGACCTCTCTTTCATCTTCGATCCCAATGCTGCGACTATAGAAAACCGACAATGGCGGTGGACCGAAGTTCCCGATGCCTGCACCGAATGCAAACAGTCCACTACCCTCAAGGAAGAAATCGCGCCGCTCAGGAAAATAAAGACTAAACCGTGTGAGGTTGACCTCTTCCTGATCCGCTTCTACCTGTGCGAAATCGGTGTTGAGTGTTAAGTCCAACGTCAAGTTTGAGGTCATGCCATATTTCATGTCCAATCCGAGATCGCGTTCGGTGGTGCGCTGCCAGTCTCCATCCTCGAGATTCCTCGCCAAACCACCGAGGAGATACGGTTTAACATCAAAATAGGATGGCGACACAATACCTTGTAACCCTGTGAGTTTACCTTGATATATTGGATGGTACGTCCCGGGCCAACTCTGGCTTCGCGGCACCTGAATCCACTGCGTCGTTTGATTAAGCCTTGCAATGTTGCGTCCAAAATTTACACCCCATACCATCGAATCATTTTTCTTAAACCGCAACTGATTAAAGGGAATCGCTATTTCAACTGTCCACCCTTTTTCGTGTTGTCGTCCCGCGGCTTCCCAGATACAGTCCCAACTCCCGTTGAGGTTTTCGCCACCATCTGTGACGGCAGTGTCTGACAGCGCACCGAGGGCATTTGTCCGAAAAAAGAAGCATTGCCGTTTATCGCCATAGGTGTCGAGCATGATGTAAACGTTATCATTTTGCCAGAGTTGCCCGTCGCGCCGCATTTCGTTGGCGACAATCTTTTCGGGTTCGGAGTCGTAGCACTCAAATCCAATATAAAGCCTCTCTGTGTCATACAATATGCGAACCTCCGTGCGCTCGGTAGTCGGTTGACCTTCGTCAGGGAATTGTTGCGTAAAGTCGTCAATCATTTGCGTCTGAGACCAGGCTTCTTCGTTGAGGTGCCCATCAATTTCGATCGCGTCACGCGTTAGCAGCGGTTTAATTTCTTTGTTGGCTTCAACATTTAGGGCCGCTGCAGCAATCGCTGCGAATATCAGAAGAACGATTCTGTGGCGCATCTTTTCTCCTCTTTTAGATTTTTCTTGCCTGCAAACGTGATATTTTGTTGTCTTTTAAAAAAGAAAGACCCTCACCGAAATCTCATTTGTTCAGTAATGGGCGTTGTATTTTATAACTCGGAAAACATTTTATGCTTCAATTATTCGCCCACCACTGCGCGACACATGGCAATACCAGTCAGCACGACACCAAGACCGATGGGCGTGCAGAGGCAATTTTTATGCATCAGTGTGATAGGCGATAAATAAAACATCCGAGAGTCCTATTTAGAATTCATGTATGTTAAGTATTATAACATATTTTAGGGATGGGTGTCAAATTTTTACGATTCCTATAGATACTCAAACATTTAACCTGCAGGTTTCTGAAAAATTCATATTTCTTTAAATTTCTTTAAAAAAAGGCGAAGTGGTTCACAACTAAAGATGAAAATAAATAGTTGTATCTCAGTTTTACAGCTTCGGAAAACTTGACGAGACAGCGGATGTGGGTTATAATAACTGGCAAGACACATGTTGAAACTGAAACTTGGCAATAAAGGGAGATATTTCGTCAAGTACCCGCTGACTAAAGTCAGGGGCTTGTAGCGAAGTTGCCCCGTCGTTCTCAGCAGTTTATGTTCCGCGGTCTTGGAAACTCGTAACTTTACCTGTATGCCACCGCACCCCTCAAACAGGGGGTTAGAGAGATTGCTTCACGCTCTCCATACAGAACCTCAGACACTTTTCTCACTGCGAAGCATTCGGAAGCAGAACGAGCGTTCTAACGTCTTCGAGTTACTTGGACACGGATATAATCAACGTGTCCTATAAGGCAGACACTTCCGACTTGCCTTTGAAAGCATTCTAACATTTTTGACATATTTTGTCAAATGAAAAACATAGGAGCAGTGTTTCCTCCCCTACCTAAAGGCAGGGGTTTCCACACTGAAGATTTTGATGAAAAGCTTGATCGTTCTTAGTATATTTGCGACACTCATGTTAGCGTTTGGCATCCAAGGCACTGTAGGTGCTGAAGATGATACCGTCCCGGTAGCTGCAAGGTACGATATCGCCATCAGTGAGATCATGTACGTCACCAACGCCGACAAACTTCCGCAGTGGATTGAACTCCACAACAGAAGTGGAAAGAAAGTTAGCCTTGAAGGGTGGGAAGTTACAATTAAGAACCACCCGGCGGATAAGTCCGTACTCGCCACCACACTCACCTTCACTTTAGATGCAAAGATACTCGATAGAAACCAAGTGCTGTTACTTGTGACTGAACAGGGACCCAGCTCTGGTGTCGGAGCTGTAAGGGACGACTTCCGAGCAGACCGTATCGTCATCCTAAAAGACCTTGTTGGTGGCACACCGGGCTATCGCCTCTTGAGCCAAACCGCCTTCAAAGTCACCCTCATGTCAGCGGCTGCCACGAAAACCGTGCACAGGATACCAAGCGACATCGCTGGCAACCTTGGGGAAGCACCCGAATGGAAGCTGCCACTGATTGAGGGAAACCAACGGAGTTCTATTATCCGAGCGTATGAGGGTAACAACGTAACGGGTGATCCGTTCGATGGCACGGCAGCAGACGGATGGGAGCTTACCGGCAAAAAAGGTTCTCGGTATATAATACAGCGCAATACCTACTACGGGCACCGCAGCGATCACGGCACACCGGGGTATCGCGTACGTGCGCCTTTGCCTGTGGAACTCTCTAAATTCCGCCCTGCGCGTGAAAAACCGGATGGGCCAATCACCATCAAATGGATAACCGAATCTGAGGTGAACTGTGCAGGCTTCAACATCAAACGAAGCGCATCCAGTGATGGTGAGTTCAAAATCATCGGCATGATTCCCGGTGCAGGCACAACTGACAAGAAACAATCCTATACCTACGCCGATAAGACTGCCAAACCGAATGTTGTTTACTATTATCAGCTTGAATGTGTCTCTGTAGACGGGACCCGTCAGACACTCCGCATGAGTCGCCTCAAAGGGCATATTAGTGGTTCTCGTTACTTTGAAAGGTATCTGTTGTATGAAAACGAACAGAAAATTTTCGTTAGGCTTACTGGCTTTAATAATTTTGTGCGCCTGCGCGCGGGCTCCCCAAGAAATTGAAGAAAAGGCCTTGGTACCCGCTGTCCCTTTAAAACCTGAAGATGTAAGGCGGTCTATCGTTCGTGTCGTGAGTACATCGGAAATTAGGGGAGCGGGCAACGGTTTCTTTGTAGCACCTGACAAGATAGCGACGAATATTCATTTTGTTGCCGTTGCTAATCCTGTTTCTGTGCACGTGAGGGGTAGCGGTGGGACACGGGCCATCAGCGGTGTTACAGCGTATGATGTTAAAAACAATCTTGTCATCTTAAAAGTGTCGGCTGAAGGTGTACCACTTTCACTTGGTGACAGCGACGCTGTTAAAACGGGGGACGCTATTTCCGCTAATGGTTTCCGGGCAGGAGAACGCAATAGGGTCACACAAGGGACTGTACTTGGAGTTCGGGGTAGTGACAAATGGTTTTCAACAACGCTTGATCCTGATCCAGATGTGAGTGGAAGCCCTATTTGGAACAGTAAAGGCGAAGTCATAGGAATTGAAGTTATTGACGGAGAGTTTGGTTACGCCATCCCTTCAAACGTCCTCAAGGTTTTGCTCGCCGAATCGGACACAGCGGAACCTCTCGCGCAGTGGCAGCAGGGAGATGTGATACGTGCTTATGGTTACGTAGAGCAAGCAAAACGCAAACTCAGTGACGGCGACCATAACGGAATGATAGCGGGACTCAATGAAGCTATCAAGTTGTACCCGGAGTTTGCCACTGCCTACGCCGAGCGCGGTAAGGGTGGGTTATACCTCGGTGAGTTTGAATCTGAAAACGGAAATGAAGTGAAGGCAAAGCGACACTATAACGCTGCAATTGATGACCTTGATAAATCTCTCCAATTGAATCCAGATTCCACCACTGTTTACAAAAATCGGGGACTCACGGAAAGGTTACTTGCCGACGCTGAAGCCAACACAGGGAATGTAGAGGCACAACAGCACTACAGCGCAGCGATTGAGGACTATACGCAAGCCATCAAGCGAATGCCGAACAATGCTGCAAGTTACGACGGTCGCGGGACTGCGAGAAAAAACTTTGGTAAGTTTGAGTCTAAGAACGGAAATGCGGTAGAGGCGCAACAGCACTATAACGCAGCGGTTGAGGACTATACGCAAGCCATTAAACTCAAACCTGATTATGCCAAAGCCTACTACGGTCGTGGATTGATAAAAAAGATACTTGGACAACAGGAAGAAGCGAAATTAGATTTGGAGAAGGCTAAAACTTTAAAGAGGGGACAGGCTACGGTTCGTGTAGGGAAACATTCCGTTGGGTTTGCTACCGGTTTTTTCGTGGCACGCAACAAGATAGCGACGAACATTCACGTTGTCTCAGTGCCCGGACCTATTCTTGTAGAGTCGGTTCAAAAAAAGAAATTCTGGACGATTAAAGGTGTCACAGCATTCGATGTCAAAAACGATCTTGTTATCTTAAAAGTCGCAGGGGAGGGGGTGCCGCTTCCACTTGGAAACAGCGATACCGTTCGCGTAGGTGAACCTGTTGTTGCCGTGGGGTACCCCGGTGGAGAATACAAGGTCACAGAAGGGACTATACATAGTGTCCGGAACAGTGACAAATGGCTCAGGGTGAAAATTAACACTGGTCCCGGAAACAGTGGCAGTGCCATCCTAAACAGCGAAGAACAAGTCATAGGGGTGGATGCTGTTGGATACCCTTCTTACAGCTATGTTATTCCTTCAAATGCTCTTAAGGCATTGCTTTCGGAGTCGGAACCAACGGAGTCTTTGGCACAATGGCAGAAGAGAGACCAAATATCTGCCTATCACTATTATTCTTTGGCAAATCTGAAATATGGTGCGAAACGCTACGAAGATGCGATAGCTGACTTAAATAAAGCCATTCAGTTAAACCCTGAACTTATTGGCGCGTATAATGGACGTGCAGCCGTGAAAATTATGATCGGTGAGGCTGAAACGAAGTTAGGAAATATAGAAAAAGCACAGCGTCTGTATCAAACAGCGATTGAAGACCTTGAGGAGGCTGTCAAACTAAACCCTGAGTCCAGCGATGCCTATAGAACGCGCGCCGCTGTGAGAATTGCGTTTGGTAAGCTTGAAGCGGATAGAGGAGATCCAGGGAAAGTACAACGTTTATACGAAATGGCAATTCAGGACTGCACGCAGGTCATCAAGTTAGAACCAGACGGATTCTTGGCATACGACAGTCGTGGGGTTGCAAAATTTGAACTCGCCAAATTTAAAGTAGATCATCATATAACCGAAGCCCAGCAACTGTATGAAGCAGCGATTGCAGATTATACGCAAGCGATACAGATGGCTCCAGTGTATCCTCATGCTTACAACCATCGAGGATACGCGGAAGTCCGCCTTGGCGAATCTAAAGCAGCGCAGGGGAATGTATCGGGTGCCCAAGGGCTATATACAGCAGCGATTGCAGATTATACGCAGGTAATACAATTAGATCCAGAATATGCTTATGCTTACAACAACCGTGGATGGGCAAAGTATCTTCTCGGAAAATCTGAAGCCGAAGCGGGAAATATGGAAAAAGCCAGAAAACTATATGAGGCGGTACTGATTGATGTTGACAAATCTATCCAATTAGATTCAGATAACGCTGATGCCTACAGAAGGCGGGGGACCATAAAGGCTATACTTGGTAACCTCCAGGATGCGATTGCGGATTTTGATAAAGCCATCCAAATTGATCCTGTGAACGCCGAAACTTACTATGAACGTGGGCGGGCAAAAGAAGCACTTGGGCAAAAGGAAGCAGCAGAAGCAGATTTTGAAGAGGCTAAAGCACTGGATCCAGATGTAGAAAAGTGACTTTGGATGATGAAATTAGAGGCATCCGTTGTATGAAAAGAAATAGAATATCTTTACTCAGTTTACTAACCTTGGCGGTTCTGTTCTCATGTGCGAGGGTGCCCCAACAGGGTGTTGAAATTTTTGAGAAAAGCGTCGATTTTACGGTGGTCCGTGTAGAGGGCAGATATGGGGCTGCGAGCGGCTTTTTCGTGGCACCCCACAAGATCGCAACGAACATCCATGTTGTCGCACATCCCGGACCCGTTTTCATAAAATCCCTTGACCAAAAGAATATCTGGACTGTAGAAGGTGTCACGGCGTTTGATGTCAAAAATGATCTCGTGCTCTTAAAGATTATAGGTGAAGACGGCACTCCCTCTCTGCTTGGCGACAGCGATGCTGTTGCGGTAGGTGATACAATTATTGCCACAGGCTATCCGGGTGGAACGTACAAGGTCACGAAGGGCATCGTCCATCGTGTACGCAATAACGATAAATGGCTACAGATGGAAATTGACCTTTCGGGTGGCAGCAGCGGCAGTCCTGTACAAGACAGGGACGGTCAAATTATTGGCATCGTTTCCGCCGTGGAAGATCCTTACAGTTATGTTATTCCTTCAAACACGCTACGGACATTGATGACCCGATCGGGACCTGTGGAGCCTTTGACACAATGGCGTAAGCGAGACCCTATTCGTGCCTATATATACTCTGTTCGAGGGCAACGTAAATACAACGCCAATCGCTATGTTGAAGCCATAGCAGATTTTGATAAAGCCATCAAACTGTACCCTCAGAAGGCGGATGCCTACTACAACCGAGGGCTGGCAAAATTCACGCTCGGAGACCTTGAATTCGCTCAAGGAAACTGGGCAGAAGCTTGGAAATTATATGAAGCTGGAATTGAGGACAGCACGCAAGCCATCAAACTGGCCCCTGAAGATGTCTATGCGTATCACAATCGCGCAGGTGGAAAGTTCCGACTCGGTCAATCCACGGCAAATCAAGGCGATATAGCGAGAGGACAACGGTACTATCAAGGGGCGATCCAAGATTGGACCCAAGTTATCAAACTCAATCCAGAGCTTGCCGATCCGTATAACAATCTCGGAATAGCAAAGGCGATCCTCGGTGAATCTAAAGACAATCAGGGCGACATCGCAGGCGCGCAGGAATTATATGCTGAGGCGATTGCGGACTGCACCCAAGCAATACGCTTAAACTCAGCGTATGCCGAACCATATATCAATCGTGGATATGCACAGTTCCGCCTCGGCAAGACGAAAGCGGATCACGAAGACATGGCGAGTGCGCGGGAATTGTATGCGGCAGCCGTTCAAGACTTCACCGAAGCGATAGAGTTGGATCCAGAGAGTGCATACGCTTACGGGAATCGCGGTGTTGTCAAAGCCTCGCTTGGAAATCCTGAGGGCGCAATAAAGGATTTTGATGCAGCCATCCGGATTAACCCCGAATATACGGAAATCTACTACGATCGCGGACGCGCCAAAGAGACACTTGGACAGCCCGAAGCAGCGAAAGCAGATTTTGAGAAGGCTAAAAAACTAAAACCGGATATGGAACAATAACTGTGGATCATCGATTTAGAGGTGTTTGTTTATGAAAGTTGACCGGAAATCTATATTAGTTTTACTGACGTTGGGTTTTCTTTTCTCGTGTGCCCCAACACCGCAACAGATGACTTCCGAGAAACTGGTCGCACCGCCAGTGGACTTAACGTCCGAAAAAATAAGAGATTCTATCGTATTGATTGAGAGTGGGAACGCATCTGGTACAGGCTTCTTCGTCGCGCCAGACAAGATTGCAACGAACATTCACGTCATTGCCCATTCTGGTCCTGTTTCTGTAAAATCTCCTGACAAGGAGAAAAATTGGACGATAGAAGGTATTGTTGGATTTGATGCTAAAAACAGCCTTGTCATCCTAAAACTCACAAGTGAAGGCGAGCCACTGTCCTTGGCAGACAAGGTTCAAATCGGTGAGTCTGTTTCTATCCTCAGCTACCCTGATGGAGAATTCAAAGTTTCAGAAAGTAGTATACAGAGCATCCGAAAGAGTAATGGATGGTTCAGGTTAAATACAACGATTTCTAAAAAGACTAATGGGAGTCCAGTGTTTAACAATAATGGTCAGGTTATCGGGGTTATTGTGCCGTATAGTGGTTATGCAGTTTCTTCAAGTGTGCTTGAGGCGTTGCTTGTCGGGTCTATGCCGATAGAATCTTTGGCGGCGTGGCAGCAGTGGAAACCTATCCGCGCTGCGGCATTCTACAATTTAGGTAAAGAAAAATTCAGTGTCAAAGATTATGCTGGCGCGATCATTGACTTTGATAAAGCCATTGAACTCAACCCGGAGTATATTCGTGCCTACTACGAGCGCGGAAGAGCGCAGGCTCGCCTTGGTAAACTTGACAGTGCGATTGCCTCCTGTACGCAAGTACTCGAAATGGATCCGGATGAGGCTGATGCCTACTATGGTCGTGGAACTATACAATCTCGACTTGGTAACTATGCTGATGCGATCGTTGATCTTAATAAGGCGATTGAACTTGACGCTCAGCATGCCGATGCTTATAGTAATCGAGGTGGTGTGAAGTTCGTATTGGGCGAGTCCGAAACCGCACGCGGGAATGCGGAGAAAGCGCAGCGTTTATATGAAGCAGCGATAGTCGATTGTGATAAAGCGATCCAACTTGATCCGGAGGATGCCAATACTTATAATTTTCGAGCGGCCGCGAAGTGGGCTCTGGGTGATTTTAACAAGGCAATACTTGATTTCGACAAAGCCATCGAGATTGCCCCAGAGGATACTGATTACTACAACAATCGTGGATCGGCAAAATCCAAGTTTGGCGAATCCGAGAACGCAAGCGGGAATACTAAAGAAGCACAACGTTTGTATGAAGCCGCAATTGAAGATTTTACGCAAGCCATCAAGGTAGATCCAGAGAATGTTGGTTTCTATGGGAATCGTGGTGTCACGAAGTTGGCCCTTGGTGAATTAGAATCGGCCCGCGGAAATGCGGAGAAAACAGTAAAGTTATATGAATCGGCGGTTGAAGATTTTACGCAAGTCATTGAGGTAAATCCAGAGGATGACTCAGCCTACAATGATCGGGGATTGATGAAGTTTAGGCTTGGCAAATCCGAGGCTGCTCGTAGGAATACTAAAGAAGCACAGCGTTTCTATGAATCGGCGATTGCGGACTATACGCAAGCCATCAAGTTAGATCCGGAGGATGCTAATACTTACAACAATAAAGGGCTAGCGAAGACTGCCTTTGGTGGATTGGAATCCACTCGCGGAAATATGGAGAAAACGCAAGCGTTATATGAATCGGCAATTGCGGACTATACGCAAGCCATTGAGATTAATCCAAAATATGCTGAGGCTTACGAGAATCGGGCGGCAGCGAAATGTAAGTTTGGTGATATTGAAGCTAAGCGTGGTGATGCAGAAGTAGCGCAAAAATTGTATCATGAAGGCATTACTGACTATGATAAAGCTATTCAGTTGAACAATCCAGATGATATTGATCCGAAGACAGCGGATTTGGAATTCAAAAAAGTAGGGAATTCTACGGTGCTCGTAATAGGTTGGATTGAGGCCTCAGGCAACTTCTTCGGTGGTAGCGGTTTCTTTGTAGATACAAACAAGATTGTGACCAATATCCATGTTGTTGCCCAACCGGGTCCCGTTTTCGTCAAACTCAGGGACAAAGCGGAAATTTGTGCGGTTGAGGGAGTCACTGCTTTTGATGCGGAAAATGATCTCGTGATCTTAAAGATTGCGAGCGAAGGCATTCCGTTATCCGTTGGTGATAGTGAAGCTATTCAAGATGGTGAACCTATTGTTGTCGTGGGATACCCTAAGAAAAAATACAAAGTCATCAAAGGGGCGATACTTAGTGCTCCGAATAGTGGTGCCTGGCTCCGGATGAGTTCTAATGTTGGTAGTGGCGGTAGTGGCAGCCCTGTGCTAAATAGTAGGAGTGGACAGGTAATAGGGATTAATGCTGCTGGAGATGAGCATCATGGTTACGCTATCCCCTCAAAGGTACTTAAGGCGTTACTTGCTCAGTCGAAACCAATGGAACCTTTGATGAAGTGGCACAAGCGAGCACTGGTCAGAGCCTATGCTTATTTTGTTCATGGACAAAATAAAGAAGATGGTGAACATTATGAGGAAGCATTAGTTGACTATAGTAGAGCCATCGAAATAAACCCCCAATTTTTTTATGCCTATTACATGCGTGGAAAGGTGAAATCTACGCTTGGTGATTACAAAGCGGCGATAGCTGATTATGATAAAGCCATTGAAATAAAAGATGAGGTCTTCAATATTTACTTTGGTCGAGGAACAGCACATCTTATGTTTGGTGACTACGAGGCGGCGATAGCTGATTATGATAAAGCCATTGAGATTGATCCAGAGGATGCCGATACTTATGGTAATCGGGGTGCAGCGAGGTACGAAATTGCGGAATCCGAAAGAGCGCGCGGGGATGCTAAGTATGCACAAAAATCGTATGAGGCAGCAAGGGTTGATTATGATAAAGCCATTGAGGTTGACCCAGAGGATGCCGTTGCTTATAGTAATCGGGGTGCAGTGAGGTTGAGACTTGGGGGATATGCGGCAGCCCGTGGACAAGTAAAAAAAGCGCAACGTTTGTATGAAGCAGCCGTTGGGGACGCTACGCAAGCCATCCAGATTAATCCGGAACATGCGGGTGCTTACAACAATCGCGGGCAGGCGAAAAAAGCACTTGGGCAAAATGAGGCCGCAAAAGCAGATTTTCAAAAGGCTAAAGCACTGGATCCAGATGTCGGACAGTAACTCTGGGCAATAAAATTAGAGGTATCCATTATGGCTTTGTATCCAAACGCCCAATGGTACAAGGAAATGGGCTTTTGGCGTAAAGGCGGGTAAAATGGAACGTCTTGCATACGGAAACACCGGACTCGAAATCTTCCGGTTTCTACCTTGAGGTGGGACCTCCCAATAAGGTAATCTTATTCTTTACAACTCTGTGAGTGCATATCGAAGGGATTATCTGCCTCAAATACACGCTGTGCCGCAGCGGATAGTTTTCCTTGGGCCGCGGCCTGTTCCACCCAGTGGGTCGGAATCCCATTTGTCCATTTGGCTGAATCTGCTTCTGGGTCAGGCGTTCGGTACGCCATAAGCAGCCCCCACCGGGTCGGTATCCCTTGCCTTCGATATCCAACATAATGCGGCATGTGATGGACAAACGAAACCATGCTTCCGGGCGGTAGTGAGAGGTGTACGATTTCCAACGGTTTCCCAGTGAAGGCGTGGATTTTGCCTTTCAGCCATCCCGCTTTCATGGCAGCGTCATCATCGGGTCGTTCCGTGCTCCATTTGTACGGAATCCTATAGAGATGTGCCCCGGGAATAATCGCAAGTTCACCGCCATCCTCGATAGTTGCACCTTCTGGATAGCACAGCGTCCGAATACACTGCCGTTGTAGAAAATCAGTAGTAAAGGCGTGTCCAGTCCCAATCGGGTCCTCAACTTCGTACTGTCCGTCCCGATACTGGTGGGCATGCCACCGGCGCCCTTTTGAACCCGGTGCCCGGTTGAGCATGAAGCAGTGATCGAGTATAAATCGGTCTCCGAAAAGTTTCCTGAAGAGTGCCATCATCTGTGGATGAGCAGACGTCACATCCATTATAAAGTCGTCGTATCCTGCAGGAAAGTATTCCGGCATGACACCTTGTGACTTGAACCCATGTGTGACCAACGCATTGCCCGGTCCGAACAGCCCCTGAGTATGCATATATTGACGCAACTCAGCGGTTCTGAGGAAACCGGGCATTTGCTCTGAACCACCGCAGCACGCCGCCAAAAACGCCGGCGCAATTTGTTCTGGCAAAGGCTGCGGAAACCCCCGCGCCTCAAAGTTAATAGCACTCCACTCCGTATCCATGAGGATCGCATCGTTCATCTGTTGTAACTTCTGTAAGCTGGTTGTCCACTGCTTACGGGCAGCATCCGTTAGTATCCCTTCCCACACCCAATATCCATCGCGCTCAAACGCAGTCCGGTCAAACGCTTCAAGTACTTCCAGTTTCAATAGGTTGTCCACACGATTTTCCGGGGAGCCGTCGTGTGTTGATAAGGTATCCATTCACTTCTCCTTTGGTGAGAGAATTCACGATGTTTAATTATAGCGTGAAACAGAAGATTGGAAATCGCTCCTATAAAGAACAGCTTCGGGTTGGGCGATGGAAATACCAAAATACTACTACGATCGCGGGCGTGCGAAAAAAGCACTTGGGCAAAATGAGGCCGCAAAATCAGATTTTGAGAAGGCGAAAAAATTGGATCCAGATGTCGGAAAGTGATTACAGATAATACTCTTAAATACCTGATACCGGTTGTCAGAGGATCTCTGTGATCCATTCGCCATCATGTGCAGGATTATAGATTAACCCCTCTTTTATATCAACACAGAGGTCGAGATGCTCCAATACCATGTGCCCAACGAGGACGGGCGAACCCTCAGGCAGATCGGTAACCGGCATAGACCTTGTTCGTTCCAATATCGTAAATTGGACTTCTGAATAGAGAATACGCTCAACAATACCGGTAGCGATGCGTGCCCGTGTTGTTTCAATAGGCGTGAGACCAAGTTGCTCAATGACCGATGTCGGTAGGCAGAGTCCTGTTGCGCCGGTATCAACGAGCGCATCTGTGACGGTAAGTTTCCGTACCTCTTCCGGATTCATAACGCCTAACTTTACCGCGACTAAATCGTATAGATTTTCGAGTTCAATTTGTGTGGTGTGTCTCATTTTTCACAGCTCCTGTCCTTATGCTAACGTAGGGGTGAGGTCACATCGTTCTATTGGGGCGAGGGGACCTCGCCCCTACTGGATACGGAAGGCATAGAGCCTTGCACGGTTCAGCACAAAACGGAGTCGCAACGGCTGCGTAGCGTTTGCGAATGTCGCCGATTTCCACTGCACCGAGTGCCGTATACTATCCGCTGTCAACGGGACGCAGTCATCCATCGAAAATCCTTGTTGAACCTGTCCATCAGCTGTCAGTATTTCAACACCGACCTGCCCCCCGCTTGCATCAGCATTAATTTCAAGTCCTCCATTTGGAAGCTGCAGCGGGACTGTTTCAACCACGCCTCCAGTTTCGTCCGCGTCAAGCGAGACAAAACCGTCCAATCGCCATTTCGCAAGCCCGATCGCCTTGTGCCTGTCCTTCATCTGGGCACCGTGGGTGTGCTCTGTCCCTGTATAATACCAGTGAATTTCGTCGTCGGTGATGATCGGTTCGATGGCGGTTCCCATAACCATGCCAGTGTCGAATGTGCCGCTCTCACCACGCGGTATAATCGGCGTTCGGTCCGAATCAGGATAGTCCCAATTGAACCCGTCTCGGCTACAAACGAGTTGCGCATCAATGGGTCCATCAATCGGGATTTCATGCTCCGCCGCGCCCGGTCCCGTCACATATAACACACCGGGGATGCCGATGTAGATGTTATGATAGAGGAAGCCAGACATATTGTGGATTTCGGCACGATCCGCACCGTATCGCTGCACACCCACTGCGTCGTCCGCATCCGTTGCACCGAACATCGGTTCAAGGGGTTTCCACGGTCCCTCAAGACGCGGGCTTTCGGTGTATGCGATCATGCGCCTTGCGTCTTTATCGTCCCCACGTATCAGCGCATACGCACGGAATAGGTCTGTTTTTTTATCGTAGATGACGTTGAACGCGCCTTCGTTCTCCCGATCCGCAATCGGTTTAAGGTAATCCGAGTCGTCCCATCGGATGCCATCGGGTGACATAAGCAGGAAGATGTTACGATACCGCCGACAAAAACCGATCATCTTATACCGTCTCTGCGGATCCGGTTCATCGTCATCACGGAAGACACACGCACCGTGTAGGTCCCACACAATGTTATTATTTGAGTTTCCGTTAAATTCAAAGAGACCGAGATTCGGTTTCGTCCATGTCAATCCATCATCGCTTTCTGCATAGCAGGTGAGATCGCCCCGATCGTTTTCAACGAACTTCCGTCCGTGAGCATCGTGGGTCTGCCCTCTGTATGTTGACGGGTTTCGGTCAGGACGTGGGACGTAAAGTCCCGGAATCTCATTCGCTTCAAATCGCCAGTGCGGTCCCATACGACACATGTACCACATGCGGTATTTTCCGTACGCTGCATCGTAGAGTGTGGTGCCGTAGAGGTGCACACGTCTGGACTGATCGGGTCCGCCGTGTTCCCAAGGATTGTCGGGGTCTGGCTCAAGGACGGGAACATCGTGTTTTACGCACTGATGCAATGTGCGCGTCACGCCGTGTTTAGAAGCAATCAGTATGTCATCAATAAACAGTTCTGTGCCAGTATCAAGTATATGAACGGTATTTGAATTCACGTTGTTTTCCTCGATTAGGATGTGGCTTGCAAGCCCAATATTGCGAAGTTAGAACTGGAAATGTTTTCCGTCCGATGTGTTTGTTAGTTTGATTCAGATCAATCTGTTGACCACAACTTCCGCATCTCCTCGGAGGAGGCGAGCAGTTCGTCCAACGTTCCGACGGCTTCAACCCTGCCATTCTTTAGTACAACAATTTGATCCGCTCGACGGAGCGCGGGTCGCCGGTGCGAAACGACGAGACAGGTTGCGCGTCTGGTTTCAAAGAGACGTTCCCATAAAGTCTGTTCCGTCTCCACATCAAGTCCAGACGAGAGATCGTCAAAAACGAGTAATTCTGAGTCTCGGATAAACATCCGCGCCGCTGCTGTGCGCTGCATCTGCCCGCCCGAAAGTTTAACGCCTCGCGGCCCAACGACAGTTTCAAGACCGTCTTCGAGTGTCGGTAGGTCTTTCTCCATAACACCGAGTCGGATTGCCCGATTCAGGTTGTCCCAGTTCCACGGCAAACCCATGAGAATGTTGGCACTCAGTTTTTCACTGAAGAGTTTCGGCGTTTGTGGTGTATACGCACAACGGGGTGGGACGAAGAACGACTTCGGATCCGCAACGATTTCGCCGTTCCAGCGGATTTCGCCTGCCTGTTTCGGCAGGACACCCAAGAGTGTTTGCACCAGCGTCGATTTGCCGGAACCGATCTGTCCGGTAACAACAGTGAACGATCCTGCAGAGATTTTCAAGTCAGCCTCAGCGATTCCAGATGCGTCCCCATCGTAGCAGTAGGTGAGTCCAGAGACAGTGAGTTCACTCAATCGATCTGCCTCGGTCCGTTGTGGGATGACGAGCGGCGGTTGGTTTTCTCGGAGATATATCGGCGTGTGTTCGACTAATTTTTCCTGCGGCATCTCGTCAACGGTCTGTTCCATACGCGAGTACGAAACCGCTGCGCGTTGATGCTGTGCCATTATACTGCCGACAAGCGATCCGCTTCTCGCAACTTCTCCGACGTAGGTTGTGAACAGCGCGAGGTCCCCCACGGTAAATGCCCCTGCTTTCATCTGTTCTGCAACCAGAATCAAAATCACGCCGGTGGCGAGCGTATTAATATTGGAGCTTATAGATCGCAAGACTTGATCAAACAAGTTGTCTATTACTGTTGCCTTGCGGCGCGCATCGTTGAGTTTCTGAAAATGTGCAATCACATTCGACTCCGTCCGTGCAACCTTTACTGCTAAGATGGATTGGAACAGTTCATTAATAAAATTGGTTGACTGTTCTGTGGTGATACGCTGCACTGTGCGATACCTCTGAACGAATCGTCTTAACACGTTGACAATTGTGATAATCAGGATAGATGGGATAACTGCGATCGCTGTCACCATTATATTGATGCGAGCCATCCAAGCGATTGCCAAAATCACGAAAATGAGGTTTCCCCATAAGTGGATATACTGCTCCAGATAACTCAGGATTGCTTGAACGTCGTCACGCAACCGATTCGTCACTTCGCCAGAGGCTGTTGACACGCTATGCGGAGCCGACATGTTCATGATGGCTGTCATCATGTTTTTTCGGAGAAGTGTTGAAATAGCATAACGCCAACGCGCCCATACAAACGCGGACGATATAAGTACGCCTCGATCGCTAAGGTGGGCGACAACGAAGAGCGCAACGAATATCCAAGGACTGGGGCCTGCACCCGATCCGCCAGTAGCGGGATCAAGCGTATCAAAAAGTACCCTCCCAATCAGTCTGTCGAGGAAGGGCATGAGGTCGTTGAGTCCTGGGAAAAGAATACTGCCGCTAATGGTGGGATCAAGTGTATCAAAAAATGCCTTCCTAATCAATCCGTCGAAAAACGGCATCAGGTCGTCTAATCCCCGAAAAAAGATAGTGCCGAGAAAAAGGAGTGGACGGTAACGGATAAGGCGAATTGAGGCTTGGCCTGTCGTCACTGCGTCATCTCCTCTAACCCTGTTCTTAGCAATTGTGAGAAGACCGAATCGGGGTCTTGAACAAGCCGATTTCGTTCGCCGTGTTCCTGAATTTCGCCGTCGGCGAGGACCATAATTTCATCAACCTGTTGAACCGTTCCGAGTCGATGCGCAATGATGATACTGGTGCGTCCCTTCAATAACCGTTGCACCGCGCTATCAATCCGTTGCTCTGTCGCCGGGTCGAGTCTTGATGACGGTTCATCGAGAATAACAATCTTCGGATCTTTGAGGAAAACCCTCGCAAATGCCAGCAGCTGCGCCTCTCCTGCAGACATACCGGTGCCTTCAAGAACGGTATCAAGCCCGTTCGGCAAAGATTGAATCCATTCGGATAACCCCAGTTCTTCAATGACCGATAAAATCCGATTGTCGCTGATTTCGGCATCAAAGAGTGTTAAATTCTCGCGGACCGTTGCGTTGAAGAGTTGCACATCTTGCGTGACCATACCGATCCGGTTCCGTAAATCGTCCAACTGAATTCGCTCAATTTGCTTGCCACCGACGCGAATCTGTCCGCTATTAATTTCATAGAACCGAAATAGGAGACGGGTGATCGTTGTTTTACCGCTACCTGTCCGTCCCAACAACCCCAATGATTTTCCGGGTTGTAATTGGAATGAAACATCTTTCAGCACCGATTCGTCTTCGGTGTAACCAAATGTGACATGGTTAAATTCAATACCGAGCGCGTCTGATGTCGGAAGTGCCTCTGTTCCGTCCGCGATCCTTGGGGTGATGCGATAGAGTTCTTCAATCCGTTTGAGCCCCGCGGTTGCCCGCTGCAGTTCGTTAATCTGCCGACTAATCATGATTAACGGACCTCGGAGCATTGCCGTGTAATGAATGACGAGATAAACGGTCCCAATTGTGAACGCCCCTATCTGAAACAGGTAGATGCCCATCCCCATTGTCAGGACAAGCCCTAATGCAAAAAGCACACCGCTGATTGTTTGAAGTACTTCTCCCATCACATGTGCTTTTACGGCACGACCGTATACATCCCGATTCACATCGTAGAACCGATCCATCGTATAGTTGATGCCACCATTTGTGCGGAGGTCTTCAATGCCTGTTAACCGTTCTTCAAAAAAACTGAACAATCTGGAATAACCCTCTCGTTCAGCCGTGTAGACGGGAACGGCAATGTTCCGGGTGAGATTATAAACATAGATGGAAACCGCTACGAAACCGGCCAGTGCCACACCGATGCGCCAGTCTTCAAGCGTAATCACGATCAGGATACCGCCAAGCAGCAACAAACTGCCTACGACCTGAACTATGAACTCAGAAAAAAAGTTTGAAAGTGCTGCTGTATCGCCGTCAACGCGCTCGACCATTTCGCCGGGGGTGTGTTCATGGTGGAAGGACATGTCGAGTTGTAGACAATGATGCGCAAGGTCGCCGCGCATCTGATTAGTTGCGCGCCAACCGACATCTTGCCCTAAATAAGAACTGACTAACATCACGACTTGTCCAAGCGCACCAATTCCAAAGAACACAACGCCAGCAATGATCAGACTTCGCATTGAACCCCCAGCTTTTGCTGTGTCAATAAAGTAGCGAAGAATCTGAGGATTCAGTAGGGCAAGACCGATGCCGCTGAACATGAAGATGGCGAGCAGCGTCACACGTATCCACTGCGGTTTGAGATATTGTGAAAGGAGTGCAGCATACTGCCTAAATCGGACTTTTTCCAAATTGGAGACGATCCTTTTGGTCTGGTGTAACTTTCTTGATGTCTGCTATACGTTTAATCCGTCTTGAGTGCCGCCCACGTCATCGCGAGTTTCCCTTTACTCTCGACAGGCAGCCCAACGGTTGCCAATCTTTTGATGTCGTCGGCGTTCAACGTCCAGTCATAGATCATCACTTCGTCTATTAGCCCTTTGAAGTATCTGGCACCGCAGCATTCATCCCACCCGAACTTTAAATTCATAACCGTCTGCTCGATATGCGGAATGTCGTTTACCTCAGAGTCAAGTTTGTCACTGTCTCTGTGATAAATGTAACTCGTTGCTTTAGTAGGTTCAATTGCTATCGCCACGAGTGCCCATTTATTTTCTGGGATTTCTGGGGCACCTTGCCAGTTCCACGTCTCTGCGGAGTTATTGTTCCATACATAGGTTAGGGTATTGTTCGCGGCGACACCCATCCACCACGATGCTGGATCACTTCGACCTACGACAATTCCTGACCAATCTATCGTTTTCCAACCGTTGATCCGAGCGACCACGGTGATCTTGTCTGTTGTGAGTTCAAACGTATCATCGACAACGACGTGTCCGCCACCGCCATCAAAGTCAACGGCACCGTTCACCCAACCGTCGTCAGACCATTTCGCGCCCTTTTCCAATTTGGCATCCTTTCCATTACCGGATTCGTCGTTGCCATTGCCATCAAGGGGCCAGTAACCAACGAGTCCCTCAGTCAGTTCCGCTGCAAACGCCCCTATAGACCAGAGACTAATGGCGATAGTTAAAACGATAATAACGCTCAATCTGTATTTGTACTGCCTACGGTTTTTTAGGCCACTCCCTAAAACAAGATTGTGCTATAATACAATCTCACTGAAAGGAGTTATCTAATGGCCAAACGAAGGAAATTCACCTCCGAGTTTAAGACGGAACTCGTTCTGGAGGTTCTTAGCGGTGCGACTTCTCAAGCAGAAGTGTGTCGGCGTCATAATCTCAATGAGGACCAACTCTCGAAATGGAAGCAGCAGTTTCTTGAAAAAGCGCCCTCGCTGTTTGATTCTACTGATAAACCGTCCAGCGATGCCGAGAAGCGTATCGCTCACCTTGAGCATCTCATTGGGAGAATGGCTGTAGCGTTAGACATCCAAAAAAAACTATTGACTTGGTTGGACTCACGTTAGCTGAAAAGCGATGCTTCATTTCGGCATTGCAGCAGGAGCATTCCGTGCGAGATATTTCTGGCATCCTCGGTGTCAACCGGGGCAGTTTCTATTATCACCCCCAAGAGGATCCGTCCGAAGCGGTTCTGCGCGCTGAAATAGAGAAACTTGCGGGACGGTATCCGAGATACGGGTATAGGCGTATCACGCAGTTGCTACAGCGTCAGGGATACACCGTTGGAACCCGACGTGTTGCTCGGTTGATGAAAACTAATAATCTCTTGGTCTCTGTCAAGCGTGCGTGTCAAACAACAAAATCGTTTCAGGGGGATAACCCCTGGATCAACCGTCTCGAAAACCTTGAAGTCTCTCGTCAGGATCAGGTCTGGGTGGCAGATATTACCTATATTCGTCTCAAGGGACGCTTCATTTATCTCTGCCTGCTCATGGATGTTTTCACCCGGTTGATCAGGGTTTCCTGGCATATCGGTTCTCCAGCACTTGAACCACTCTTTGACACTCAAACCGCTGAAAGAGGCATTGGACCACAGCGTCCCAGAGATTCATCATTCCGATCAAGGCGTGCAGTATCTTTCAAAGGTCTATATTACCACGCTCGAAGCACATGGCATTGAGATTTCCGTCGCCCGTCGCGGATGCCCTTGGGAGAACGGATATGCTGAAAGACTCATCCGCACGCTCAAAGAGGAAGAAGTTCACATCAATGACTATCAAAGCATCACCGAGGCGAGAGATCGCATCGGACATTTTATCGAACAGGTGTATAATCAGAAACGTCCACATTCGGCGTTAGGATATTTGACACCTATCGAATTTCAACGACAAAACTTGTCTTAACTTTGCTAAATTGTGGCCTAAATAAGCGTATGCACTTCAATTTCACTTCTTGCCTCCTTAATGTTACATCCTGCGCTTTCAGCGGCAGGAATTAGAAATGCTGTTTTTGATAGAGAAAAACAACGAAAGATGCTATACTTTAAGCAAGTACAAGAACACCTCTTAATAAATCTTTATGATACAGTAAAGAAAGGTTTCGTGCAAGTAAAATTGTCAACTCACGTTGTTATACGCGCTGCTTCTCAGGCTTTTATGACCATGCACCCTGCATGTTTAGCGGGCTTTGGTGGTTCCTCTCTACATCAAAATCTATGAGAAAATATTGTATCTTTTCCCTGCTCGTGATATACTCTATCAACCCAGTTTTGGGTGGTAACGCCACGAAAAATCTACATGCTCTTCTGCCACCCTCCCACCGTAGTGTAGGGGGATAAAAGGACTGGAGCTTGAAGACCAAATGGATATATTGGAAGAATTAAAAGCGCGTGACGAGCGCATTGAAAAACTGGAAAGAGCACTTTTGTTGGTGCTGAGTTTAAACGTTGGGAACCATCTTGACAAGTCTACTAAGAATTGTTTTAGCCATGTTCAAACTTTCGCAGTAGAGCAGATGGAAACCCTTGTTGCGGAGGGTGGGAGTACAGAAAAAGTCATTGAAAATTTGCTTGCTGCCAGTGAAAAGCGTTTTCGTGATGAACTCGCTATACTGGGGCGGGGGCCCTCCATCGTCAGGGACGGCGAAGCGTCTGAGTGATTATTGCGCATTGAAAAGTCTACTTATACCATTTCTAAAAGTTTATATTACATTAACCGCACCTTTCAGCCAAACCCCGGTAGGTTCGGTTTCCTAACCGAACCGGGCATAACCAAAAACAGTGGATTCTTTTAAGAGGAATCATCAATTAGAATTGGTATTATTTTGATAGTTTATCATAAATATCACATGGGTCACAGAAAGGGACTTTTATGAACATAAAAGAGATTCGTGCCGTAGAAATCGAACTCAATCCAAAACCGACAACACCACCACGCACACCGAGTCGATCCAGAACATTTCCGATGAACCGACCCGACTCCCGCTATCCCGCACCCGACAGAAAAGAGAAACATATCTCCAGCTCGGATTGGAAACGTCCCGCGTGCATTGTAACAGCAGAAGATGGCACACGGGGATTCGGTATTTCGCTTTATGCGGGTCCCGTGACCCGAATCATCAATGATCACTTTGCGCCGCGCCTCGTTGGCGAAAATTGTATGGCGACTGAGAAGTTATGGGATATGATGGTGCGGCGGTCAACCGCCTTTGGCGCGACCGGCTTGACGAGTTACGCCATCAGTGCGGTTGATTGCGCTCTCTGGGATCTCAAAGGCAAAATTCTGAAAAGGCCTGTCTACGAACTACTCGGTGGTCCCCAAAAAGAAAAGATTTTCTGCTACGCTTCCGGGTTCGATCAGGAATGGTATATGGAACTCGGGTTCAAAGCGACAAAACTTTTCACACCATGGGGTCCCGAACACGGGTTGGAAGGTTTGCGAAAACTTGAAGAGTTGGTCGCAAGTACACGGGAAGTCATCGGCGATAAGGTTGATTTGAGTTTAGACGCTTGGACGGGTTTTGATGTTGAACATACCGTCCGCGTTTGCGAAACCATGAAGCCTTACGGTTTGAAGTGGATGGAAGATTACATTCCCGCCGATGATTTTGTCGGCTACGAAACAGTGCGTCAACGTCTCCCTTGGCAGACGCTTGCAACGGGAGAACACTGGTATCTGCCAACTGTATTCGCAGCAGCAGCAGGACGACGGTTGGTTGACATCTTCCAACCGGATGTTTTGTGGTGTGGCGGTATTACCTCGGCGGCGAAGATTTGTCACATTGCTGAGGCGAATGGGATTAACGTGATTACGCACGGCGGCATGAATTATCCATACGGTCAACATCTCGCTTATGCCATGCCTGCCATCACGTGGGGTGAACGCTCTGAGGGCGTTTCTGCTCCCGGTGTGCCTCTCGAAGAGATGGTCAAGCTGCCCGGCACCTCAGTTATCAAGGATGGCTACGTCGCCCCTTCGGATGCCCCCGGTTTCGGACTCGAAATTGACGAGGCTTGGATAGAAAGTGTGATGGTGTAAATCAAAATGAATGACGAAATCACGATTGCCAATCGAACACATTGGGAAGCCGAAGTCGTAAGAAAGAACGGCTTTACCGTGCCGTGGCTTGATCTTGATAGAGATGAGATTCTGAAATATGCTGAGGATCGGCTCGATCCGGTGCCGTCCGACCTCTACCAAATTTACCCAGCGTACCTGCTCAAGGATGTTGTGGACAAGGACGTTCTGTGTCTCGCAGCAGGTGGCGGACAGCAGTCGGCAGTCTTCGGTCTGCTTGATGCGAATGTGACCGTGATTGATTTTACGCAAGGTCAGCTTGATGGCGATATTACTGCCGCGAAGCGTTACGGCTATCCGGTTAAGACGATTTGCGCTAACATCCGCGATTTATCCGCAATTGAAGAGGCATCGTATGATCTCGTCTATCAGGGACCCTCTATGAGTTGGGTGCCATCTGTTCATGAGATTTATAAAGGCGTGTCGAGAATTATCCGACCCGGTGGTCAATATCGCGTAGATTTTGGGAATCCTGCCAATCATTTTTGGGAATGGGATGGTGAATGCTATCGCGTCACCGAGCCGTATTCCGAACGCGTTTTCAGGTATCCAGACGGGGCATTCGATTTCCGACACTATTTGAGTGATATATTCAACGGACTTGTGGACAACGGTTTTCAAATTGAGCGGGTTGAGGAACGTTCTTGGACACAGCCAGATATTGATGCTACACCCGGAAGTTGGACGCACGAAATGGCTTACAACGTGAGTTTCGCCGTTGTCGCGAAGAAAGAAGCATAAATTTTGTGATGCTTTTGAATGGAACAGGAAAATAAAAGGTTAAGGAATTGATATAGATGCCGAAAAACAGTTACGCAGATGACCTCAAAAATTTATCAATTCCAAGAGAAGTTGCAGTAGACGATTTATCACCAGAGGAGATTGAGCGCATCACGCAAACCGTGTTTGTCGCTCCTGAATCTCAACCTGTCGATCTCCTTTTCATCTTTGGAACTTCTACGATTGATGGTGAGGTTTTGGAATCTGTGGCGCGTGATTATCAAAAAGGTCGCTTTCCAAGAGTGTTGGTCACCGGTTTGAGTGGACGGCTCTACTATGAAACAGGCAAACCTGTAGCACGCATAATGCGTGATGAACTTATAGTACGCGGTGTTCCATCAGAGGTAATTCTCGTTCAGGACAGGTCAACGAACACGCTTGAGGATGTTGCCTTCAGTCTTGATGTATTAAAACAGCACGACATTTCTCCTGAGAGTATAGCGTTTCTATGCAAGGCACACCACAGCGGTCGATGCCTGCGAACCTTGAGAAAATTCTTCCCTTCTCAAACACTTTCACCTAATTTTCGGGCAGGAAGCCTCGTCTTTTAAGGCGAGGAGGAATGTCCGCTCCTATATGTTAGACCAAGGCGTTTCTTATAGAAAAACCTTGACATTCCGTTCAAATTGTGGTCTAATTAGAGTATCCGTTGGACCGGCATGTTTAGCATTACCGCTTGGTAATGTGTCGGTCCCACCCACTAAACAGGGGTTAAAGGCGGATAACGGATATACCATGAAATTAACCTTTAGATATGCCTTGCGCCCCACCCAAGCACAAGAGCGAACATTGTTAGAGTGGTTAGACCACTTGTGTGAACTTCAAAATTCTGCCCGCGATAACCGCAAGTATGCGCATGAAGAAGAAGGTCGTTTCGTCCCGCGCACTGAGCAAGAGAAACTTTTGAAGGTCGCGCGCGGAAAATATGACGATTTTCGGGAAGTGCCTCAAGATTTCCAAGTTTCCATCCTCAAGCGCGTTGACAAAGCCTTTGATGCGTTCCGTAGGCGTTGTAAGGCAGGTGCGGAGAAAAAAGGGTATCCTCGCTACAAAACGCGTGTCCGTTCTCTCACATGGTGCTTGCGAAAGCACACACTCAAAACAGGTGAACGTGTCCGTCAAAATCCGATAATAGAAACCGATTTTAGACACAATCGCTTAAAAGTGCCAAAGTTAGGCGAAGTCAAAATCTATATGCACCGTCCGTTACAAGGCGATCCGAAAGAGGTAACACTCGTCAAGAAAGCCAGCGGTTGGTATGCTCATATCAGTTGCGATATAGGAGATACGCCGAAAGTTGAACCGACGGATGCGATTGCCGTTGATATGGGAACGACGCATTATCTCACCACCTCTGAAGGTAAAAAAGAGGACAACCCGCGTTGGTATCGTCAAGCAGAAGGTTTGCTGCATAAGCAGAATCAGACGATGGCACGCCGTCAAAAAGGGAGCCGTCGTTGGTATAAAGCCGTTCATGCGTCTGCTCTGCATCAGGAAAGGACGAGAAATAAACGTAAAGACTTTATTGGAAAACTCACCTACAAACTCTACCACCATTACGAAAACAATGTCTTAGTGACAGAGGATTTGAGCATATCCAATATGGTCAAGAACAAACACCTCAGCAAGAGCATTTCCGATGCATCTTGGGGAACATTCTTTGAGTGGGCTGGAAACATAGCCGAAAGAGACGGTTTCCATTTCCACAAAGTCGATCCTAAGAACACTTCGCAAACCTGCTCTACTTGTGGTGAGAAATCGCAAAAGAAACTCTCGCTTGCGATACGGACCTTTGATTGTCAGTTTTGTGGCACTTCGTTAGACCGAGACCACAATGCTGCCGTAAACATACTTTTCAGGGCGGCTTGCGCCCATCGTGGAGAGCGTTGGGTTACCGACCTCTATGAAGCGAGAAACTTATCGGTAGACCGATAGGCTTGTTAACACTCTTAACAGGTTTCCCCTTACTTTAGTGAGGGGTACTTGACCTGTTACATATCTTGCTGAATATGAAGGTGTCAAAATATCCAAAGAAGATTGGTATCAGCACGAGGTATCGAGAGGTCGCGTATATGGTGAGTACCTACGTATTATCGAATATACAAGGAGGGGCGACATTGCTCATCTGTAAATGAGACAGGGAGATTCATATCAACCTACGTCACTCCTTTGCTAAATGCTCTTTTCTGACGGAAACCGAAAACTGACGACTGATAACTGAAAATTGAATACCTCTGAATTTCGTATTATGTCTATTGATTTCGTTGAAGCACTCTCCACAGACAATCTAACCGCTATAAAAGCATCTCCTAAAACCGATGTTCACTGCCATGCGTTCTTCAGTGCACGACGGGAAAGTGTCGAGCATTGGCTGGGACACTCCGTCGCCAAACCACCCCTCAAAATGAAAGGCGTTGAAGGGATGATGGAATACGCCGATGCCGTTTTAGCATCTCACATAAAACACCGGGAAGGTTTCGAGTTCGTTTCTGTGTCGGCAATGAATGATGCAATCGAAGATGGTGTTGTTATGCTTGAGATGAGTTTCGACATCCGATTGGCAGAGTTCTATCCCAATGGATTAACGGAACTTCGTACCTTTGTTGAAACGTTAGTTGAGCGGTATCAAGCGCAAGCAAACCTACGTCCAGAGCTTGGTTTTTCTCGTGGAAATGCTGACCACCCAAACCTGATGGCGTTAGCGCACGAAGCGGTGGAATTAGGTTTTTTTCAGTCAATTGATTTGTATAGCCGTCAAGAGGTGTGTCCACCAGAGGTTATGAAGCCGTTGTTTACAAAAGCACGCGCAGCAGGAATGAAACTGAAAGCACACGTTGGAGAATTTGAAGACGCGGAGGAAATCCGACGAACCGTTGAAGTCCTCGACTTAGACGAGGTCCAACACGGTATCGCTGCCGCGGAATCGGTTGAAGTCATGCAATGGCTTTCCAAGCATCAGATTCAATTGAACGTATGTCCAACGAGCAACGTGATGCTGGACGGTGTGTCGGATCTCGCCTCGCATCCAATCCGTATCTTGTTTGACAACGGCGTACCGGTGACGATTAACACAGACGACCTAATGATATTTGGTCAGAGTGTCTCCGAGGAATATCGGAATCTCTACCAAGCAGGGGTCTTCAGTGCCGAAGAGTTAAATGATATTCGGCACGCGTCCATCACTGGTCTCGGTTAATTAGGAATCTCGCCATTCCGTTGGTCTAAAGGTAATTATGGGCTTTACTATAAATAAAAATTCAACAAGGCAAAGTAGATGTAGTCTCTAAAATCTAACGCAGATAAATCCCAATATTTAGCGGTTATCAACCGTTGTTGGAAATAAGGGAAATGACACTTTTACGCTCACACTCCAGTTCGCATAGCATGTTTAAGCGTTGGCATAATAAGCGACCTAATTGCTTGTCGTGGGTGTGCGCGCAAACGGATAACTGAAATATAGATTGAAAATCGTCGTTTTTCATTTTTAAATTCCGTTGAAGCCTTATGCAAACCAATCCGGGAAGCATAAGGTGTTTTTTTGCAGTTTTTCTGAAATTATGCAACCTTTTAGTTAACAAATCGCGTCATTAACAACAGCGATCTCGTTTCAAGGAAGAATATACTCAAAGAGCACTTTTTGACGAGATCTGTCGAGATAAATTTAATTTGAATTTATTTTCACTTCTTTTGTTAAATACATTAGTTTTCCTTGTAATTACTAAAATTTGGACAATTTATAGTAAAGCTCGAAACATGTGGACAGGTTTTCAATAAATGAACCTCTCACCGCCGCTGGCGAGGGAGTTTTTGCTTGGGTGTTTCCCCTTAGTATCCGCGCCTTGTAAGGATCTCTTACAGAAATTAAAAAATGAACAAGTTCTATTCCGTTCAAAACACTTGTAAAAGGAGCAAATCTTCATGAGTTTTGTAACTCTCTATTTGAAAATTTTACTGAGTTCTATAGCTCTTTTCATCATGGCAAACCTCGTTGCCCATTCTCAAACGATAGAAGCTATTAAATTCCAAACACCTCCCATGATTGATGGTAAACTTGATGATGGATGTTGGCAACGCGTGCCAGCAGTTGATGAATTCAAAATCGCGGAGTTAGAGACGACTGTTCCAGACAAAACCGAAGTATTTTTAGGGTATGATGACGAAGCACTCTATCTCGGTTTTCGTTGCGCTCAAGAAGAATCATCCATAATTGCGAATCAAACGCGAAGGGATGGAAGTTTTCAGTACGAAGACCATGTTGCCGTGTATCTTGATACACATCATGACCGGCGCCGTTCCTATTGTTTTGCAGTGAGCCCACTCGGTACACAGCGGGATGAGAAACAGGGGGACTTAGGGTGGGATGGCGAATGGGGTGCCGCTGCAATGGTAGAAGCATCTGTGTGGAGCGTTGAGATAAAAATCCCTTATGACATGCTCGATTTACCACAGTCTGAAAAACAGACATGGGGACTTAATCTCGTGCGCCGCCATCAAAGTCACGATCGAACCAGCATTTGGGCGGACACCGGAGTCAACGTCTCTGATGCAAATCAATTCGGGACCTTGACAAATCTTGAATTCAATCCGAAGGACACTGGCAGAAAGATTCAACTCGGCGGATATGCCTCTGTGAAATCTGAGGACGCTTCCACATCTGAAGCCTTCTCTGAACGATTAACAGGGGCAATAGGTGGCGATGTCGCTTATAAACTCACAACCAGCACCTCTTTCATCGGCACGCTAAATCCTGACTTCAGTCACATTGAATCAGAAGTTCAGGGAATCGTTTTGTCTGATCTGGAGCAACGGTTAACTGACCGACGTCCTTTCTTTCAGGAAGATGGACGAATTTTTAGAGCACCCATCGCGCTTTTTTATAGCCGTCGCATTGGTGAAATGGCGTATGGCGCGAAATTAATCGGCAAAACAGGAAGGGCAACGTATGGATTGATGGAGGTCAAAGAGAAAACCGACGACAGCCATAATGTCTTGCTACGCGGACTTTGGGATGCCGGTAACTCGTCCTCGCTTGGGCTCTTCTTTGCATCGAAAGAGATGCCAGAGACATATAACAGAGCTATCGCTTTTGATGGGTCTATTCGCTTACCCAAGGCACTGAACTTCGTTACCAACTATGCACGGAATTGGGAGCCGGAACACGACAGCACCCGCGCATTCCTGGCGGAAATATATCGCAGGGGGAACCCTATTGTTAGTCTTGCCTATCGCGACTTCACAGCAGGCTTTAATCCTGTCAATGGATACGTTCGACTCACGGACATCCGGCAACCGAGTTTCTGGGGCGTGTACCAGTGGCCCGTTGAGAAAGGGTTTTTGCGAACTATCAAATTTGAATCTGTCCAATCTATGACGTGGAACCAAGACGGAGAAAAAACACGTGGCAATCATTTTCAACTGATCGGTTTCGATTTGGGAGAAAAGATAGAGACAGGGTTTTTCTACAGAAACTGGTCTTATGATGTCCACTCAAATTGGGTGATCGCAGCGCAAACAACGTATAACCGCCAAAAACCTGACCGCATTTTTGTCGTCTATCAACACGGTGAGTTTGAGGGTGCCACGGCAACATTTGTCACGACCGCGATGAACCTAATCCCGTTTCGCTTTTTATCTGTTGGAATTGAAGGTGAAAATCTCTGGCAGACCTTTCCAGATGGAGAAAAAACTCGTGAATTTTCTCTCCGAGCAAGTATGAATATTGAGATAGGAACCGAAAAATGGATAACATTTCGGCTGCGTTCAGGAGGTGACCACAAGCCGAATTTCAATGCCGTCTTTAAGTATACCTTCATTGAAAACCTCGTGCTATACGTTGTCTATGGAGACCAGTACACCGAGGGAACCGTCAACCAACTGTTTACAAAAATTGCGTTCAATTGGTAGTTTTCCTTTTTGTTCTATCAGTTTCGACTTTGTTGTATCGGTTTAATTTGGTGAATTCCGAGTCTGTCCATAGTGTATCAGTAAGTAAGTGTAAAATCGCTATAGTTAACCGTGTAAAGGAGAAGTAAACTGTGTCTAACACACAAAAATGGCGAATTCGACAGGCTTTGCCGAGTGAAGTTGAGCATTTGAGCGGGCTTGCCTTCCGTTCCAAGTCATATTGGGGCTATTCTGACCGATTTATGCAGGCATGCCTTGAGGAACTCACTATTGACAAGTGCTATATTGAGAAAAACCCTACTTTTGTGATTGAAGCTGCAAGAAACGCAGTAGGGTTCTATTCCTTGGAACGCATCTCTGCTGCTGAAGTAGAGTTGAGTTTTCTATTTGTTGAGCCAGATTTTATTGGAAAAGGCTATGGTCGAAAGTTAATAACGCATGCACAAGAAGAAGCGCGACACCTCGGATATAGTAAAATGATTATTCAAGGAGACCCGAACGCTGAACGATTTTATCGCTCAGCGGGCGGCTTGCTGGTCGGCACAAGGAAATCTGCAAGTATTCCCAACCGTGAACTTCCCATATTCTGTATCAATCTGAGAGAATCAGACGAAAATCCCCTCGGATAAGTATATTGAAATGGTTACTCGACCCGGGGTTGTCGTGCAGATGGATTTCTTTGTAAACGGACTTTTGAGTCTTTCAACGGCAGTTCAATACGTGCGCCGTTGTGTAAATGCGATTCAATTATCCCAAAGATCAGTTCCGTGCTGGCATACGCACACCGAACACCGCCGCGGGTCGGTTCCCCAGTATCTAACGAGTGCACAAGGTCTTTAATCAAGTTTGCTGTGCTACTGGTCCGTTCAAATTCAGGAAAAGTTTCGGGTACTTGACATGTCCGCCACCCCGGTATATCTTGCTGCTTACGGAGATGCCACTGCCAGCCGTTGTTCCAGCATGTAACGGTTCCGCCATCACAAATCGCTTCCCATTCACTACTCCGTGGTGTTAGCAGTGCGTGTGTCGTCACACCATTTTCAAACTGGATTGTGCCGCTGCCAGACGGATCGGCTCGCAGTTCATTCCCCTCAAAAACCGAATCGCCTTGTGGCAGATAACCTGTGACCCAACTCGCGGATGCATCGCTATTCAAACGTAAAATTAAGTCGAGGTGATGGCTGGCTGAGTTGAAAAGTGTACCGTTTGAATAGATAATCAAGGTACGGAGTTTACCGATTTCACCACTGTCGATAATCTCTTTCATCTTGTCGAAACCTGTATGCCACCGGCGATTTGTGCCAAGGTTAAAGGCGACGTTGTTTTCTTCTACCGCGGATACCATTGCTGCGGCTTCGTCCATAGAAGCTGCCATCGCCTTTTCCGCGTAAATGGCTTTCACACCGTGCTCTGCTGCATAAACAACAATTTCTGCGCGGTGCTCGGGTTGTGTGGCAACACTGACGATATCCGGCTGTTCTTTTTCAAGCATTTCACGATAATCGGTGTACTGATTCGCTTTTGGGACACTGTATCGGTTTCCAAAATGTTCCATGACTTCTGGACGCAGATCAGCACATGCAACAAGATCGGTTCGTTCTTCGGCAAAATAGCCTGCAGCATGGGAATAAGGTAATTTGATCGCTTCGTAATCGGGGACTTCGTTATCAATGAATGCACCCATCCGGCTACACCCAATAACAGCGGCACGATACGTTTTCATCTGTATTCTCCTTGTCCTGAATAAAATGATTTGATAGGTTCTTCTACCGCATTCGATCAATTGTTCACTCAGTAAAAGAATAACCAATTTCGTGAAACACGTCAAGAAAAATCAATCCGGTTTTTTCTTGACGAACAGACACAAATCGTGTACCCTTTGACTTTTTACAAAGGTCAGGTTCGTTGCAGCGAAAGAACCTTGAATCGTTTACGTGATGCCGCCTAAAGTGCATCCAAAATTGTATGTAGGTGAAAGATTATCACGTTTTATCATCGTCTTAACGAACGTCCCCTTGAATCCTTCGCGAAAATTCGCGGTGATTTGGGGTAGGCAAAACAGAGGTAATTGAAACCTATGGCAATGTCTGTTTATGCAGGCACAACTTTAATAGAAGCACAAAAAATCGTTGAAGGTGATTACTCAACTTTTGATTGGCGGGAGCGTGTCGTCTATCGCAAGGTGTATCTTGGCATGAATCCAGCGATTCGGGATGCGGAGAATGCTCTTGACAACGACGCGGACAAACCCGTTGTTGTCGCATTGCTGCTCAAATCAGAGAAAATGCTTGTCAAAAATAGGGTCAAGCATCTCAGTGCCATCAAAACCGCGCGAATTATACCGGACGAGGAACTTCTCAAACGGACAGGCTATCTCTTTGATAGCAAAAAATTGGTTGGGCTTCCCGAAGGTGTCGTGATGCGTGCAAGCAATGGTGTTTACCTTGTGCAGTGTGATGTGAATCAATATCAATGTTCGCTACGCGGAAAACGAGACACGTTTAGTAGAAATCAGCAAGTCTATGTTGGAGACCGCGTCAAAATTCGGGTGATTGATGAAAGGCATGGTGTCATTGCGGCTGTTATGCGTCGTAAGCGTCAATATAAACGCAAGGGAACACAATCTAAAGGGATTATTCTCATTCCGAATCTTGATGGACTTGTCATTGTTTCTTCCGTAAAAGAGCCACCGATCTGGCAACGAATGCTGGACAAATTCCTCGTTATCGCCGAAGCATCGGGGATTGAGCCACTTGTCTGTTTTAATAAAATTGATATGCTTGAAAACCGTTCAGAAGTAGACGCGATGGTCACACTTTACGAAAAAATCGGTTATCCGGCAATCGTCACGAGTGCGACAACCGGTGAGGGAATCGAGGATTTGAAAGCGTGGATGAAGGGGAGGACTTCTGCACTCTCTGGGTTGTCCGGTGTTGGAAAATCCTCGCTCCTGAATGCCATACAGCCCGGTTTGAAATTGAAGACGAACGCAGTGAATCCGAAACGAGGCGGAAGACACACGACTGCTGCAACCCAACTTTACAAATTGGATTTCGGCGGTTTTATCGCCGATACACCCGGACTTCGCGAATTGCACTTTTACGACATTGAGCCTCGCTTAATGGACCGCTATTTTCCAGAGATGAATTCGCTCCGAAAGCATTGTACAAGAGGTTCCTGCACGCATACTTATGAGGAAGGTTGTGCGGTGGAGATGGCGTTGAGAAAAGGCGACATCTCAGAGTTTCGGTATCGGAGTTATTGTGAATTTCAAAAATCGAACGATTAATAAACTATTTCATTATGGAGTACAATCTATGCGTACAAAACTTTGCATTATGACAGCTTACGCCGATGAAACCTTAGCACTTCTCAACGTCTTAGGACAGGATGTTGGTAGTTCAGTTGATTGGAACAGTAGACTTCAGTTTGAAGGCGTTGATGGAAACAAGCAATGGGTTGTCATGCAGTCGGGTATGGGCAAAGTGCGTGCGGCATCAATGTGCCAGATGATAATAGACACGTATCAGGTGGATACCTTCTTTGAGTTCGGATTTGCCGGTGGTTTGGTCGACACCTTGAATATCGGAGACATTGTAGTGATTACCGGTGTCTCTGAACACGACGTGCCGAATAGATCCGAAATTCAGCGTGAACAAGAGACATGGCGGGAACGTTTGTTTCAGGCTTCTGCATCGTCAATAAGCAAATTTGCAACGACTCTATCAACCAATCCCAATGTTACGATTACAAAATCCGCTGTGATTTGCGGTGATATGGACATATATAATCGTGAGGTGAGGGACAAGATTGCCATAGAGAGCGGAGCTGTCGCAGTCAATTGGGAGTCATCGGCGATTGTAGATGTCTGTGCGATTAATAACGTCAAATATGTCGGTGTCCGCATCATATCTGACTTGTGTATTGAAGAGGATAGCGGACCTATTCCGGAAGAGCGGGTTGAACGCTTACATAAATCCACAACCGCGTACGTAAATGCTTTGATGGACTTCAATAAGAACAGGGAGATTCTATGGGATGCTGTCTAATACGGAACTGATGAAAATGCAAGTTGAGGTACTATTCACACAGGATGAAAATGGATGCCTTCAACGTATCAACGAACCTGTCGGTGATGTAATACCAGCACCTCGTTTTTTCTTTGGATACACCAATGAGGGTGCAATATGTAGATTTCGGCAGGATCTTCCGGACAATATCGTTACGCAGCTGAAGGAAGTCGCTGCCGCCGAACCAATGCTTATGAATTCTCAGAAAATTCCAAGTGTTCACGGACAATTCAAGGAGATTCTTCAAAGTCACGCGCCGATTGAACGGGTCTGGGTCGGTCCCGCTTATCGCTTTCCCGAACAGATTGCACCACCGCCAAATGTTGTCCGACTATCACGTACAGACGCGGGACTTTTGAAAGGAAACTTTGCCGAAATGGTGCCGGAACTAAACAGTTCGCAGCCCTATTTAGCGGTCATAGAGGATTCACAGGCAGTGTCAATTTGCCGAAGTGTCCGCTCATCATCACGTGCCCATGAAGCGGGAGTTGATACACAGATTGGTTATCGTCGGCGTGGGTATGCAACTTCTGTTGTTGCTGCTTGGGCGCTTGCTGTCCGTGCCTTGAACCGCATTCCTCTCTACAGCACATCGTGGGACAATTTGGCTTCTCAACGTGTGGCCCGACGATTGAGCTTGGTGCAGTATGGTGTGGACTACCATGTGACATGATATGAGTAAGGAGACACCCTAATATCACATTGCATATCACTGTTTCGACTCTTTGATTCCGAGACAGTTGAGTCGCGGTGTGTAAAGTTTTTGTCAATAAGTGGTGCTATTCTGAAGATTTAGCGGCTAAGAAGACGTGAGTTTAAGAAAAAGTTGCTTTTTGTAGCATAACCTGTTAGGTTGTGCCTCCAATGCTATGATCCAAAAGTGCACTGCAACCTTGATAACTGAATGTCTCTACCGATGCACAGGAAACCAACGGTCTCCTATGCTACAAGTTATACCAGAAAATCCGGCAATTGAATGGCTCTGATTTTCCATGCCAAAATATTTACACACCCGTTGAGTCGTTGTTGACTTGACATCTGCTCCACATTATGATAGATTATGGCGTGAGTGAGTTTAAGATTGTGCCGAAAACAACCCCTTCAGCGATTAGGAGGAATGCACCATGCAACGGACGACCGATCGATCCAACACTCTTTTGAGAAAAGCGTTTAACAGGCAGCTTTACTTGATATACATCGGCTGCATATTGTTCCTTACCTTTGCTTCTGTAGGTTTCACCAATGAACTACGTCTGGTTGCTGAAGTAGAATTTCAACCGCTCGCGTCAGCAACACAACGGCTCATTGAGGCGTTGGATTATCTCGGTTCACCGCTCTCTGAAAACGACCTCTCCGCAATCAAAGAAGCGTTGGTTTCTGAGAATCACAAGCAGGCAATTGCTGACATTCAAAAAATCCTTGATGCGTACTGTGTAGCAGGCGTCAATATCAACCCTGAAAGTCGGGTCAAAGTTAAGGAAGGTCCAGTGAATAAGGAACTGATGCAACAGGGGTGGCGGACCTTCTTGGTAAAAGTACACAATGAAGCAGGCGTGACGGCACCTTTAGCCGCGGAAAGCGAAAATGCTGCGCCACTCTATAAGCGTTCCACTGGCAGCCCTGACCCAGAAATGACCGTCCCGAAAAGCGACATTCCACACCGTTTTCTGGATATTGAAGTCTATGGCAATCCACCCTTGAAGGCAAGTCTGTCCGGATTGGAACTCGAATATCGTATTGTTCAACTTTACAGTCGCGATGCCGGCAAACGAGAGGCAATGCTGAGTTTCAACGTCGGTCAGGGAACACAAGACATCGGATTCCGCAGCGAAGTGCCGATCCTATTCAATTGTGTACCAGCGGTAAAGGTAACCCTGGAAGTATTGGACTTCGACGGCAAACCGACAACCGCGGCTTTTATCATTCGCGACGCATTGAACCGGGTATATCCGTCACGCGGACGGCGACTTGCACCCGATTTCTTCTTTCATAACCAAATCTATCGGCACAGTGGCGAATCTGTTCTCTTGCCGCCGGGCAACTATACTGTTGAATACACACGCGGACCGGAATATAAGGTAAAGACCCAAACCGTTACTGTCCCGAATGCCGAGACGCATCAAGAGACCTTTCATCTGGAGAGATGGATTCATATCGCAGCGGAGGGTTGGCGTTCCGGTGATCATCATGTACACGCGGCGGGTTGCTCTCACTATGAAAGTCCCACCGAAGGTGTTACCCCGGAAGACATGATGCGCCACATTCTCGGTGAGGACCTCAACGTCGGGTGTGTGCTCTCGTGGGGACCCTGTTGGTATTTTCAGAAACAGTTTTTTGATGGCAAGGTTCATGAACTCTCGACCGATGACTACGTGATGCGATACGATGTGGAGGTTTCGGGGTTCCCTTCCTCGCACGCTGGACATCTCTCATTACTGGGGTTGACTGAGGACGACTACAACGGTGTTGAACGGATCGAAGAGTGGCCGAGTTGGGATCTCCCTGTCCTTCAGTGGGCGAAAGAACAGGGCGCGGTAACAGGCTTCAGTCATAGTGGTTGGGGTTTGAAAGTTACTGGAGACGAACTTCCCAATTACAACATGCCGCCTTTCGATGGCATCGGTGCGAATGAATATATCGTTGATGTTGTTCATGATGCCGTTGATTTCATCTCTACGGTAGATACGCCTGCTGTTTGGGAACTGAATATCTGGTATCATACCCTGAATTGTGGTTTCCGCACGCGAATCAGTGGTGAGACAGATTTCCCTTGCATTTACGGAGAACGCGTCGGGTTGGGTCGTATCTATGTGAAAATGCCTGCAGGTGCCCTTGATTTTGACGCATGGGTGGCAGGATTGAAAGACGGTCGTTCTTATGTCGGAGACGGTAAAAGTCATCTGTTAGACTTCGCTGTCGGTGGTGTACCCGTTGGAGAAAAGACAGCAACTGGAGAGCTTAGCCAGTTGGATTTGGAAGCACCCGGCACGGTAACGATCACAGCTCGCGTCGCTGCACGCCTTGGCGAAACGCCGAACCTTGAAATAAAGAACCGCGCTTTGGATCAGCAGCCGTATTGGGATGTTGAGCGGGCGCGTATAGCGGAAAGCGAAAAAGTGCCTGTTGAACTCATCGTCAACGGTCAAGCGGTTGAGACGCAAGAAATTGTCGCTGACGGTGAAATTGTACCCATTCAGTTTGAGACATCTATTGACAGATCGAGTTGGGTTGCGTTACGCATCTTCCCTTCGTCTCATACGAATCCTGTTTTTGTCGTTGTAGACGGTAAACCGATCCGCGCGAGTCGCAGAAGTGCGCAATGGTGTTTGGATGCCGTGGAGGTCTGCTGGAACCAAAAGGTCAACCGTATCCGAGAGGAAGAACGCGATGCCGCTCGCAAAGCATACAACGTCGCATCGCAAACATATCAAAAGATTCTCGAGGAATCTGATGTGGACTGAAAGTTAGAACTGAAATGTATGAAGTTTCTTGAGAAGATTAACCGTTTGACATGGAGATAAACCCGATGCAATACGACAAAAACAGATTCAAAATATGGAAACTCCCTCATCCGCTTATCTTACACTGGATCCTGAACCCATGCGTAATATTTGGTGAACTGATTTTCGGGGTACGAGTCGCCAAAGTCACCTTGATAGATAAAGAGAGTGATAAACCTCAGATGGAACGCACTTACGTTCCTTGTCCGCACTGTGAAACGCTGAATGACAGTCGTTTGTGGGGAAAAGGAAATATCTTTGCCTTTGGGCATTGGTTCGGCCTTGTGTGTCCAAGCTGCCATCAAATAATTCCGTGTCTATGGAACATTTTTAGTCTCGTCGTGTTGGCGATTACTTTCCCGCTGTGGTATTTCCCCGCACCGTTCTTCCGCCGAAGATGGCTTGAGAAAGAAAAAGAAAGGTTGGCGGAGGTCCTTGAACATCCTTTGAGCCAAGCAAAGTCCATAAATCGGCTTTCGTTAGGTGTAGGCGTTGTCGTTTGGGGTATATCTATCGGGATAGGGATGATGTCGGTGATTGTACTGCAGGTTCTGTCGAACGGAAGAGTATGGGATTTGCAGACAATGCTCGACTTTTTGCCACTTGTCATCGTAATTGGCTTTTGGACGAGTTCATTAACGATATGGACAGAGAAAGACAAAGAAAGATTGGCGAATGTCCCTGAACGTCCTTTGATTCGAGCAAAGTCCATAAATCGGTTTGAGTCCATAAGGTGGTTTGTTAGAGGCATCTTTTATTTTGGTGGATTCATGTGGGTGGCTTTGGAGGTTCAGATGGTTTTGAAGGGAAGAGAATGGGATTTGATGAGGATGTTTGATATATTGCCAGTTTGTTTGTTAGCAGGATGGCTAATGGGAGCAGTCATGTATGTTTTCTATAGTTTGGAATCTGGCAGAAAGACCCGAATCTGACTAAAGAAGCCATTAATGCCTACAATCAGGTATTTTTATGATTGACTATAAGGAGCAGTACTATGAAACTTACGTCCCAAGAGGTCGAACAATTTAGTAGGTTGGGTTGAACGGATGCCACCAAAATCTGAAAAACAATAGAAAAATCAATCGGATCCGTAGATGTTACATCAAACAAAAACCGAGTGAAACCCAACATTTTTGTGGTTACCGAGACGCTGCCGGTATGAAGTTGGGTTTCACTGCGTTCTTGATTCCATACGACGACAGGCTGGATTTGAGGGGTATTTGGCGAACACATCAGTCTTCTGAGTTCCGTTCAACCCAACCTACGGTACTGAAGTCGGAACTAAAATCTATGAAATTTCTTGAGAAAAGGAGATGAACCCCATGCAATACGACAAAAACAGATTCAAAATATACGCACTACCTCACCCCAATGTCTTATTTTTGGTATTGAACCCAGTGCTGATAATCAACGAGCTGATTTTCGGGCAACGAGCCCCCAAAGTCACCTTGATTGACCAAAAGAGTGATAAACCTTTGATGGAACGCATTTATATTCCCTGTCCGCACTGTGAAACGCTGAATAACAGCCGTTTGTGGGCAAAATGGAATAGTTTTGGGCATTGGTTTGGCTTCGTTTGTCCCAGTTGCCATCAAATCATTCCGTGTCTATGGAATATTTTTAGTCTCGCGGTATTGGCGATTACTTTTCCGCTGTGGTATTTCCCCGCACGGTTCTTCCGCCGAAGATGGCTTGAAAAAGAAAAAGAAAGATTGGCGAAGGTCCTTGAACGCCCTCTGATTCAAGCAAAGTCCATAAATTGGGTTTTGATAGGCGTTTTCGGTTGGGGTGTACCTACATGGGTCACTTTCGAGGTTGTGTTGAACGTTTGGTCCGGAAGAGAATGGGATTTGATAATAATGTTTATTCAGTTGCCAATTTGGATAGTAGGAGGCTTTGCGTGGGGCTTATTCATGCGTTTTTTCATGAACCGAAAAGGGGTGCGACAGGTGCGTAAGCCTCGCCTGCTTCGGTTATGGACGCATGCTTGGAAGAATGAAAAAGATGAAAAGGCAGAATAGAAAGAATAGGCTGAGACCCCAAACACAAGGCGTTTACATAAATTTTTTAAGGAGCAGTATTATGAAACTTATGCCTCAAGAGGTCGAGCAATTCAAGCGCGTAGGCTATCTCAAAATCGATGGACGCGTTATTGATGACGAACACCTTACCGTGCTACGCGAACATTACGATGCCCAATTTTCACAGAGACGCGGCACAATCGGCGAAGGATTGCGTAACCTCGCAGTCGTCGGGGACTCGGAAGGCGATGAAGACGCTGATCGTGAAGAAGAAATGCTACAGATCATGGAGATGTGGCGGCTTGATGAGGAATATCGGAAGTTACTCTACCACGAACCGCTGTTGGACATCGTTGAGAGTTTAATCGGTACCGATATCCAGTTATTTCATGATCAGGCACTCTACAAACCCGCCTATCACGGTGGTGAAGTGTATTGGCATCAGGACAACGCATATTGGCAGTGTGTCCCGCCCAATCTTGTGAGTATCTGGTTAGCACTCGATGATGCCGACGAGAGGAACGGTTGTATGAACGTTATCCCCGGCAGTTATTTAGAAGGATTAGCATCGCACGGACGTGCTGAGTCAGAGAAAGGTAAATTGCCCGCGTTGTTGCAGGTAGATGCTGATGTGGATCGTGCTGTGCCAGTGCCAGTTAAAGCCGGATGTGTGATGGTCCATCACTGCATGACACTCCACCAAACGAACCCGAACCGCTCATCGCGAGACCGTCGGGCACTGGCTATCCATTACATGCCATCCGGTACGCGAAATCGCGATGGCGAGGTGATGAAAGACAACCCACTGCTGCGCGGCAAGTTGGCGTAGAGATAGAACAACTCCAACCCAGCGAAGTCGGTAGAAACAAAATCTATTATGCCAAGCACCGAGCTCAAAACTACGTTCAATACCGCTGCAGTGCTTTATGAGGATATACGACCCGGCTACCCTGAAGAACTGATACAGGATATCGTGGAACTCTCTGGGATTAACGATCACAGCAGAATCCTTGAAGTCGGCTGTGGAACTGGAAAAGCAACTCAACCCTTTGCGGAACGCGGATACGAATTGGTCTGTCTGGATATTGGTGCTGACTTGATTGCTGTTGCGCGGGAAAGGTTGAGAAAATATCCAAATGTTTCGTTTGTCCAACAAGCGTTTGAGGCATGGAAACCGGAAGGGACGTTTGATCTGATTATTTCAGCGACTGCCTTTCATTGGATAGATCCAAAGGTGAGATATCTGAAGGCTTTCCAAGTACTTAAATCAAATGGTTGCCTTGCTGTTTTCGCGAACCAACATGTGAGAAAAGGCGAAGGATTCTTTGCGGAAAGCCAAAGCCTCTACGATAAATACTACGCTCCGATGACCACGAATCGCTCTACACACGCTACGAACTTTCCCGGTGTGGAGGCATTTCGCTCGCCAATTCGACGCGTCTATCCATGGACGCAAACGTATTCATCTGAGCAGTACATCAAGCTTCTTGGCACCTATTCGGGGCACATCGCGTTACCGGACGAGAATAGAAATCTGCTGTTTGAAGGGATTACCAATCTCATTGAGACGAAGTACGACGGTCAAGTAACCAAGCACTACGAAGCCGTTCTTGACTTTCGGCAAACGAATTGACATCTATCCCTAATTGTGATAGGCTAATATGAATTCGGTATCAAGAACCAAAACCAAAAAGAAAATCACTCATAGGAGGAAAAAAGTATGTTTGTTATCATCGCACCGATTCAAATTAAGGAAGGACACAGAGATGCGTTCATCAAAGCCATGATAGACGACGCGAAAGGCTCCGTTGCAAACGAACCGGGTTGTCTCAGATTTGATGTGATTCAAGACGGGGCCGATCCGAATCGGATCTGGCTTTATGAAGTCTATACAGACGAGGCAGCGTTCCAAGAGCATCTGAAAGCACCGCACTTCATCAAATGGCGGGATACTGTCAAAGACTGGTTCGCTGAGAGCGATTTTAAAGGCGCAGGCGGCGGAAGTTCCAACATCTACCCGCCAGATGACGCTTGGCAGTAACCGATTTTGGTAGTTAATGCACTGTCCATAGTGTCACCGTCCGTACAACGCATTATTGCGGGAAAGAAAGTGGTCGAGATACGACGGTGGCTCCCGCCGGAGATTCCGTTTCTCAATCTCGTGCTTGTTGAGAATGAGATTTACCTGACCGAAGCGGGACAGGAGGACCCAAATGGACTGGCACGCGCAGTCGTGGACATTACAGGCGTTCACGACTGGACGCGCGAAGAGGCGGCATCGCAAGGATTAGCGTGGATCCCTAACTATGTTTGTTGGGAACTGTCAAATGTGCGGCGTATAGAACCACCTATCCCGTGCGTTGCACGCCGGAAGATCTATAAAATCGCCATGGACACAACCTCAACATTTCTCAACGCGTTTGAACCGACATCTTGATATGGAGGTATGAAATGAGATGGATAGTTTCCTATATTCTGAGTGTTGCATTCATTTTCACATTTTCCTTTGTGAGCGAAGCAATTCAGGACGACGCAATGGTCCTTTACTACTCGTTCGATGCGGGAAAGGGAAAAGAGGTCGAAGACCTGAGCGGAAAGAAAAATCACGGCACACTCGAAGGTGATGCCAAATGGGAGAAAGACGGAAAGATCAATTCAGGGGTGTTTTTTAATGAACAGATTCAGAAAGGGGTCGTCGCTGCCGAAGCGTCTGATACTCTGGCGATTACCAAGAATTTGACGATGGAGGTATGGATATACCCAGAAAGTGTCGGCGATTATCGTAATGTCCGCGGGCAGGCGGGACCCCACACGTATTATCTGAGTATCCATCAAGGTAGACCCTCCGTGTGGATGGGATGCCCCGGTGCTGGCGGGCGAACATGGAACAGCGCGAAGAACGAGATTCCGACCGATAAGTGGTCGCATGTCGCCGCTGTTTACGAGTTTGATAAGGAGCTTCGGCTTTATATCAACGGTAAACTTGATAATACCTATACCCTGAAAGGTGAAATTCCTATTTCTCCGTCAGATCACTGGTTCGGCAATCGTTTAGATGGTCCGTGGCCCTATGGCGGGAAGCTTGATGAATTTGTCATCTATAACCGTGTTCTGACTGAGGATGAGATTCAGCAAGATATGGAGCAAGTCTTAAGTGTATCACCCTTGGACAAAGCTGCGACGACTTGGGGTTTACTCAAAAGGGATAGAGATGTTGACTAAACTGATGCCGCAGCTGTTTACTTGGGTGGAAGTTCACGGTGCGTCGCGGAATCAAGCATATAACTGGAATAGTTTTTTAGTGCAAGACGAGAGCAACAGCATCCGAGCATTGATAGATCCGCTCCCACTGTCAGCGGATGAGATTCAGCAGATTGACGAACTTGGCGGTCCGACACATCTAATGCTAACCTGTGCCTATCACGAGAGAAGTTTGACGGAATTCAAGCGAAAATGGGATTGTAAGGTTTTGATCCATGAAAATCAGGTACAGGACGCTGAATTTGCTTTTGATGATACTTTCGCTAACAGAGATGTGCTTTGGGATCTCCTTGAAGTCGTGCGTGTACCGAATGTCCGGCATCGTGAGGAAGTCTGTTTCTACCTAAAAAATCACAAAGGTGCACTGATAATCGGTGATCTCCTCAGTGGTGGCAGAAAAGACAGCGGCATTCCGGGTGGAAAAGTGGGATTTAACGCGCCTGAATATCTGGTAGATCTTGCTGAAGCGCGTTTATCTCTCAAAATTCTGCTACACTTTGAGTTTGATCTTATATGTTTCGGTCACGGATCGCCAGTTGTTCGCGATGCCAAAAAGGTTTTGAGACGCTTTATTGCGTGTGATGCTACGTGGAAAGACTTGGCTCAAAGACGAGAAGAAGGGTTTCGTTTAAATCCTGCACTTAGAGTGCTTCATCGCACCTAACAATTCGATGAGACAGTGAGACGACCTGCCCCGTGAATGCACCTATCGCACAATAACTAATACAAAAAGGATTGCTATGCCACAATTGTCTCTACCCGTTGGAAATATCGTCCAATCTACTGCTCCTATTGGTTTACCTCAAAGGATAGACTACGAAGGTAAATTTATTACGCTATCGCCAGTCAACCCACAAACCGATGTTACGGATCTCTATGCGTGTTCTCACGGTTCGGATATCAAGGAGCAGATATGGACCTACATGAGTTATGGACCCTTTGATAACACACGCAGCATGCAGAAGTGGCTTGAGCAGGGAGCCAAATCAGAGGATCCACTCTTCTTTATCGTCCACCATTTGGAATCAAAGCAACGTGTTGGGATGGTGAGTTTCCTGAACATCGTTTCAGATATGCGACGACTGGAACTCGGACACTTATGGTATTCACCGGATTCTCAACGGTCGAACGTGAACACGGAAGCCATATACCTCATGCTCTGTGAGGCTTTCGATAGGTTAAAATACCGCCGAGTTGAATGGAAGTGCGATGCTCTGAATGAAAAGTCTCGAGCAGCAGCACTGCGACTCGGTTTTAAATTTGAAGGTCTCTTCAGACAGCACATGATCATCAAAGGTCGAAACAGAGATACCGCTTGGTATTCAATTTTGGACAGCGAGTGGGCTGCTATTAAGAAGAATATGGAGATGTGGTTATATCAGAACCCTAATCAGCAGTTGTCCTTAACATCACTCAATAGTGGTAAGTTTTAAAATAATAAGGTTGGTTCAATTTTACTGTTTAGAGTCATCCAATCTGATATAGTTCTTCTGACGTAAATTCAGGGCGTGATAAGTTTCCACACTCCAGCGGAGTATTATTGCTTCGCAGTGAGAATAGAGGATAAGGTGCTCAATGTCTTGCACTCCAGCGGAGTGCTATGTATGGAAAGTCTAATATCCATCTAACGGAGGAAAGAAAAGGATGAGCGACTTAAAACAATACGTCGAAAAACGCAAAGCCAGAGACCCTGAATTTGCCGAGAATTACGAAACTGGTTATTTGGAATTCGAGATTGGAGTTCTCCTTCGGCAAGCCCGCGAGGAGGCTGGCTTAACCCAAGAGGAGGTTGCACAAAAATTGAATACTAAAAGATCAGCGATTTCACGAATAGAAAACCATGCGGAAGATGTTAGATTGTCAACTTTAGGAAAGTATGCAAGAGTACTCGGAAAGAAATTATATTTTTCAGTTGGATAAGTAAGGAGGTATATTCATGAGCAAATTAAGATTCGCGTGCCATCTCATCCAGTTTGGTGGGGAACAGCAAGAGAACCCAGAGAAGGTATTGCGTGAAGTCGCCGATGCCGGTTGGGAAGGGGTCGAGAGTGTTCCTATGGAGGGCGCAGAAAGCCTCGTTGAAATGGCAACTCTTGCTCGCAGTCTCGGACTCCATATCGTCAACGCAGGTGGAGCAGGACTTGACAGGGTCCGTTTCAACATTACTTTGGGCAATAATGCCGCTGAAGTTCCATCATTACGTCGAAGTGAATGGGGCGGTGCCGATCCAAGCGATGCAGATTTTGAGAACGCTGCCCGAACATTGGACGACATCCTCGCGTATTGTGACGCACACCACATCAAAGGCTTCCATCACGCACATCTTGGCACAATGCTTGAAACGGTTGAAGATGCCGAACGCCTTTTGGCAGTGGCTCCGAGTCTCTGGTTGCTATTTGATACCGGACACATGCTCGCTGCGGGCAGCGATCCGATGCAGGTCTTTGAGAGCGAAAATTTACGGAATCGGATTGGACATGTCCATCTCAAAGACTGCCATGCAGATGATCCTGAGACATGGGATTACAGAACGCAACGTTTCGGTGAGAAGGCGCGTTTCGCGGAACTTGGCGCGGGAAACTTAGGACTTGATGTCAAAGCCGCACTTCAAGGACTCGAAGATGTCGGTTATGACGGATGGGTCTCTGTCGAACTTGACCGTCCGTATCCGCCGCGTCCCGCAGCCGAAGCCGCAGTCGTAAATCGAGAATATCTGCGGGGTCTCGGATATTAAACGGAGGCACATTCCTATGCTGAAGCGAATCAAAATTCGGGGTTATAAGTCCCTCGTGGATCTTGAGTTAAATCTCAAACCCCTTTCCGTGCTTGTGGGTCCCAACGCTTCGGGAAAGAGCAATTTCCTTGATGCCCTACAACTTTTGTCTCGGATGTCAACCTGTCATACCTTGGAAGACGCATTTGAGCCTCCGTACCGAGGGCATCCGCTCGAATCGTTCACTTTTGGAAAAGAGGGCATCAAGAGCCTTCTGGAAAAAGAGAGAGTGTCGTTTAGTATAGAGGTAGATGTTCAACTTTCCACTGCAGTTATTGAAAGTGTCAATCAGCGTATTCAGAAAATCAGAGAAACAGCAGAAAAGGATTCACAGAATGTAAACAATCCAGTCTCAAGGCGGTCACTACCCGTGCGTGAGGAAGATCTGCGTTACCGTATTGAGATAGAAATGCTTCCGAAGTTGGGTATTTTGCGCGTAGCGGATGAATACCTTGCAGCGCTTAGTGCCGACGGTAAACCTAAACAGAACAGGAAGCCTTTCTTAGAACGAATCGGGAATCGGTTGCATCTGCGGATGGAGGGACAGTCGCATCCACTCTACTATGAGCGTTATCTTGACTTTAGCATCCTTTCGAGGTCGCACTATCCACCTCACTATCCTCACTTGACTGCGATGCAGCAAGAGTTAGCAAACTGGCTTACTTTCTACCTTGAGCCAAGAGAGCAAATGCGACTTCCAAATCCAGTCAAAGCAGTTCACGATATTGGACCAATGGGGGAGGATCTCGCAGCCTTTCTTAATACTTTGCAGGCTCGTAATAAGCGACAATTTGAATCTGTCCAGAAATCGCTTCATACCATGATTCCATCTATAACTGGCATTGATGTTAGTGTTAACGAATTAGGTGAGGTTGAATTGGATCTTCGTGAAGGTGAAAAGCGCATCTCTGCCCGTGTCTTATCGGAAGGCACACTCCGAATATTAGGACTCTTAGCACTTGTTGGTGCCAAAGAACCTCCAACGTTGATAGGATTTGAGGAACCAGAAAATGGAATTCATCCTCGTAGGATTCGACGCATTGCTCGGTTTTTGGAAACTCGCATGATTCTTGAAGATATCCAGTTCATTGTGACAACACATTCATCGCTTCTGCCCGACCTTATTCCGCCGGAATCGTTATATGTTTGTCGTAAGGTTAACGGGAACACAGAAATTGAGTCTTTTAGCATGATGCATGTGGGGCCCCTATGGAAAAAATCGGATATTGCGGTAGCATTGGAAGACGAAGATGCATTGTCTCCTTCCGAACGTATCTTGCGGGGGGACTTTGATGCGTAATATCAGTCTATTTGTTGAAGATGTTGCCCATGAAGATTTTCTCCCAGCATTGATCCGTCGGATAGCTGATGATTACAACATCACAGTCAGTATCAGAGCATCCAGTGTGCAAGGTGGGCATGGAACGGTCATTACCGAGTTGAAACAATATTTGCGAGATTTACAACACAACAAAGAAGATTTACCGCATCTCATCATTGTAGGAACAGACAGCACTGCAACGCCGATTTAGGATTTGGCAACAGACAGAAAATTGACAGTCCGATCTCGGTTTACTCCAATCCCGCCGCATGCCGTCCTGCAGCTGGGTCTCCAGCAGCATAGTAAATTCCGCTCTCTTTGTCGATATGAAGCATAGAAGGCGCGGCAATAGCACCTCCATGTGCCCTGAGTTGATGCCCACGGCTGGCAAGCTCTTTCCGAACACTTTCACTCACGCTGTCGTTGATGGTCAACGAACCTGCTTGCCCAAACGTCTCTATGCGGTTCGGATTCGGATCAAACGAATCTTGGTGATGTGCCGTGGCAAAACGCGGTGCCGTGACAGCAGCTTCCGGTAGCATGCCGAACTCAACGAAATTGAGCAGCAAATTCATCGTCGCTTGATCTTGCAGATCACCACCCGCAACACTGATGGCTAAAATCGGCGCACCCTCCTTAAGCACCAGCGTAGGGGTAAGCGTAATTCTCGGACGCTTTCCGGGTTGGATACAGTTCGGATGTCCGGGGGTTGTGTTGAGGCTCCGTAAACGGTTACCATAACTGACACCTGTTGGACCGACCATGCCACCTGCATGATAGACGTTAGCACTCGGTGTCGCAGCAACGACATTTCCCCACCGGTCGGCGACCGCACAAGTTGTCGTTCCACCTACGCCGGGTCGAAATACACCCCCCGCCTTTAGGGGTTCCATGTTATCCACATCACCGGGTCGCGCTTCATGTGATGCTTTCTGCATATCAATTAAGGGTTGGCGGATCTCGGTATATGCATCGGAGAGCAGCTTGGATAAAGGCACATCTACAAACTCTGGGTCGCCGTAGTACGCATCGCGGTCAGCCATCGCCAATTTAAGTGCTTCAGTGACCGCATGCACATAGTCTGCCGAGGCATTACCCATCGCTTTAAGATCGAAGCCTTCCAGCAAGCGCAATGCTTGACAGAGATAAGGACCTTGCGTCCAAGTACCACACTTGTACACCGTATATCCTCGGTAGTCCACCGTTACGGGATCTGCAACGCGCGTGACATGCGCGGCGAGGTCTTTTTTACGAAGAAACCCACCCTTGTCAATGTAAAAACCTTCCAAAGCATCGGCAATATCGGTATCAGCACCGTTCCGTCCGTAAAACCGATCACTTGCCGCTTGAATTTTTTCCTCACGGCTCCCAGACGTTTTCTGTTCCGACGCAACCATCCGACGCAGGGTGACCGCCAAGTCAGCATGCCAATCCGCTTCACCAGCATCAAGTAGTGTGAGTGTGGGGGCGACAATTTCCGCAAACGTCTTAGTGCCGTACAGTTTGAGCGTGGTTGTACAAAGGTCTACAACCGATGGCACGGGTGCCATTTTGATGTCGCCGTTTGGAATACCGTTTTCCATATACCAATCGATAGCACTTTGTGAAAGCGGTGCACGTCCGAGTCCGGAGAGTGATTTCACTTCCTGTTTTTCCGCGTTGAAGATCAGGAGTGGCACCTCACCGCCGATAGAACAGGCACCGTGGTCTGTAACATTGAGCGCGAGAATCGTTCCCGCTGCTGCGTCTGCAGCATTTCCACCCGCTTCCAGAATTTCGATCCCTGCTGCGACTGCTTTCGCGCCACCCGCAGCAACAACGCCAGTCTTACTAACGGCTTTCCAACCAATTTCCTGCGTGTTTGACATCGGTTTCTCCTTTGCTTTAGCGTCAGAAGTTGATCTGATTTTCCAATCCCCAGTTTTGCTTTAAAGCATAGCATAAAATCGCATGTGTGTAAATATTTTATGGCTTGAATAATGAATCGAACTCGGTTAAAATATTATTGGCAATAAAAAACTTAAAGGGGTAAACGCCAACTTAGATTAGAAATCTTAGAAGGGAAAAATATGGCTGAATACAAGATTGCAGTAATTCGGGGAGACGGAATCGGGGTTGAAGTGATAGAGGAAGGCATCAAGGTCCTCAACGCTATCGCCGACAAATATAACATCGAATGGGATTTTGTAGAGATCCCTTGGGGGTCAGACTACTATTTCGAGCATGGGCACATGATGCCAGCAGATGCCTTGGATACCCTTGCGGCGTTTGACCAGATTTATCTTGGTGCAGTTGGGCATCCCGACATCCAAGACCACATTGCGCTTAATGGGCTTTTGTTGCCTATCCGACGGAGGTTTGATCAGTACGTCTGTGAGCGGCCCAGTGTCCTCTATCCCGGTATTAACACACCGCTCAAGGACAAAGGTGCTTGGGATATTGATCTCGTGGTGATAAGGGAAAACACAGAAGGCGAGTATGCCAACGTCGGCGGGTTTCAGTACCAAGGGTTCCCCGAAGAGATCGGTGTACAGGTGGGTGTATTTACGCGCCACGGTTGTGAACGCATTATCACTTATGCCTTTGAACAAGCTCGGGCACGAGATAAGAAGCGCAAAGTCACTTCGATCACCAAATCAAACGCGCAAGGCTACGGCATGATTGTATGGGATACAGCCTTCGAGCGAGTAGCGGAAAAATATCCCGACATAGAAACGGAATCGTTGCTTGTAGACGCAGCATGTATGGATTTCGTGCGGAGACCAGAGGACTTTGATGTGGTCGTCGCCAGCAATTTGTTTGGCGATATCCTCACGGACATCGGCGCGATTATCACTGGAAGTATGGGGTTGGCACCGAGCGGCAATATAGACCCGCAACGTCGATTCCCCTCGATGTTCGAGCCGGTTCACGGAAGTGCCCCGGACATCATGGGAAAAGGCATCGCGAATCCGCTGGCAGCAATTATCTCTGGCTCGATGATGTTGCACTTCATGGGTGAGGAGAAAGCAGCGGAAACGATAGATGCAGCTGTACTAAAGGTCGTTGAGGAAGGCAAAACCCTTCCATCGGATTTAGGCGGTCAAGCCACAACTACACAGGTTGGCAACGCTGTGGTGAATGCGCTCGGTTAATGTGCTTTTCGCAGACTTCGCATCCCTTTAACAATCTGAAGGAGCAGTAATTTGAAAGAGGTTTTCTTTAATTTATTCGAGACGCTCATAACTGAGAAAACGGGAAATGATTTCCAAGCAAGGTCTCCGATTCGTGAGCGACTGGGTACGACAAAAGATCGATCTTCACTTCCAAGATCTCGTGGTGGATTATGTTCAAACTGACAGAAACGGACTATCACGCAGCAATTACCGAAAACTTCCCTCAGTTGCCGATTGAAACATGCGAACCACTCCACGAAGGTTGGGCGAATCGGACGTTTTTAATCAATCGGCGGCTCGTTTTTCGCTTCCCGAAACATCAGGTTGCAGCGCACGCCTTAGTCCGTGAGATACGTTTACTGACCGAACTTGCTCCTACCGTTCCGTTGCCTATTCCGCAGTATCTCTACCATGGGCACCCCACACAACATTACCCGTTTGTGTTTGGGGGATATGCCTTCATTGAGGGAACGCCACTGAATCAGTGTCCACCGCACGTACAATCGGCATCGTGGTGGAAACCGCCGTTAGCGGATTTTCTCTCCGCACTGCATTGCTTTCCCGTAGACCGTGTTCAAGACTTACTTGAGACCGATGTTTATACGACACCCCAGGCATGGCAGGAAGGGCTGACCAAGATGTACGGAAAAATACAAACCTACATCCTTCCGCTGCTCACTCACCGACAGCAAGAAGAACTTAGCACCTATTTCAAACAGGTGATGGCCAACTCGTCTATCTTTTGTTTTGCCCCCGTACTTATTCACCAAGACTTTTATTCACACAACATTTTAGTCGATGCCAATAGGGAAACCGTCACTGGAATTATTGATTGGGGAAGTTGCACGATTGGGGACCCGGCAGAAGATGTTGGTGATTTGGTTGCTTATTACGATGGTGTTATTGACGAGGGTTGGTATTCTCGCTGCGCTTTTTACCGCCGTACCGCCCCATTTCCAGATCTACTCTATGTGCTCGAACACAACCAGCAGGAAAAAGTAGCGTCAATCATGGACAAGATTGACGCATTATGGACACCATGAGTCAAACCATACGATTTCGATAGACCGGGCGAAAGATGGACACCTCACATTTATTGTTGGAAACACAATTAACCTAACACTTGGAGAATAAATATGACACTCGATTCAATTCATGACGCGGCAGCCGACGGGGACCTTGATGCCGTAAAGAAAATCGTTGAACAGGACCCTCGTCTGGTCAACCAAGACGACAAATACGAATGGCGTCCTATATTTCACGCCGGACTAAGACGGCACTATGATGTTGTTAAATACCTAATAGACTGTGGTGCCGATTTGGCAGCGCATGACGGTTATGCGATTCACTATGCTGGAGAAGTACCAGAGAATAAGGAAGTCGTATCATTACTCATTGCGTATGGAGGCTTGGATGCACACGCCAAACCATCGAGCGAAGCCGCGCGTCAGTTTATATACGCCGTTTTCTTAGCCAATGTGCAGCGAGTCAACGCAATGCTCCGTGACAACCCAACGTTAGTGCACGAGCGTTACGCCCGTGGTGATACAGCCTTACACCATGCCGCTCGAAACGGTGACCAGGAAATTGTAGAACAGTTGGTCGGCAGTGGTGCAGAGGTCAATGTAACATCAGATCACGCGCATTTTCCCTTGTACTGCGCAGCCGGTCATGGACATGTAGAAACGACGCGGTATCTCGTGGAACATGGCGCAGATTTGCAAGCCAAACTTGCGGATGGCAAAACGGTCGTTGAGTGGTTAAAACAGTTTGCCGATCATGACCGTCGCTTTAAATCTTGTCTCGATGTATTGGAGAGATGATGCCTCAAATGCTGCTCAACGATCGCACCAACGGTATGTTTTCATACGCACTGGCATTTGATCCCCTAACTTCAGTGCAGAAGGAAAATCATGATTTCAAAGTACATTGACAAAATCAAAGTTGGCAGATCTCTTCAATCCGACGAGGCTGAACAATGTTTGAATATAATACTTGAAAAAGACGTGGCGGACGGACAGATAGCAGAACTGCTTATAGCGCTCTCTGAAAAAGGCGAAAGTGCCGATGAGATTCTTGGGTTTTCAAGAGCATTGTTGGCAAAATCGAGATCCGTTTCTTTGCCTTCCAACGCTATTGATTCATGCGGCACGGGTGGTAGCGGTTTGAATCGGTTCAATGTATCCACAACCGCTGCGTTTGTTTTGTCTGCGGGGGGTGTTCCGGTTGTCAAACATGGAAACAAAGGTTCAAAGCGACCGAATGGAAGTTTTGATTTGCTGGAAAAACTTGGCTGTGAATTCGATTTTGAAGATGACCGGTTAGCACGCATTTTCGCCAAAACGAACGTCTGTTTTCTCTTTGCGCGCGCATATCATCCGGTCATGAAAAAGGTTGTAACTGCAAGGCAAATGGCTGACAGGAGAACCATTTTTAATCTCAGTGCTCCGTTGTGCAATCCAGCAAATCCGCAGTATCAAATCCTCGGGACAATTGATGTAGCGATGGGCAGACAGTTGGCAGAGGTACTCCGCCAACTTCGGAGGAAACGGTTCTTAATTGTTATCGGTGACCCCGGAATTGATGAAATTTCAATCTCTGGACCCACGCATATATTTGAACGAGCGGGAAATGTAACCAGAGAATATAAAATCACACCTTCGGACTTCGGAATTACCGAACAGAACTACGACACAATTCCGGGAGGCGATAGTGACGAGAATGCTGAGATATTCCTATCTCTTCTACAGAACCGAACTCCCGAACCAATCCTTGACTTGGTCTGCTTGAATGCTGGTGCAGCCTTTTACTGTTTTGGACGGACAGACTCTATCAAGGACGGTTTTGATCTGAGCAAAAGCCTCTTCGCCAGAGGTTTGGTTCAAGATAAATTCCTTGAATATAAACGTTTATCCAATGGGATAGATTGAAACATGGAAACTACCAGACCGCGACAATACTGGAACGATTACGCATCCCGATTCAAGAACCAAAGCTTAGCAGAAACATACGAATTCCGCCCACCCTATCCTGAGGAGACATATAAGATACTTCTCAGTTTGTTAGGGAAATTGCACGGGAGAGTTTTAGATGTCGGATGTGGTCCCGGAAAAATAGCGCGAGGACTTATTGAGCATGTGGACAGTGTTGATGCAGTTGACTTCTCACAGGAAATGATCCGGGTGGGAAAGTCGCTCATCAACGGTAATCACCGAAACCTCCGATGGATCAATGGAGTTGTTGAAGAGGTGCAGCTGTATCCACCCTACGATATGGTGACGGCTGGTGCGAGTATCCATTGGATGGAATGGGACGTGGTTTTTCCGAGATTCAAGGACGTGTTAACGGCAGACGGGTACCTTGTAATCATTGATGGAGATCGTCCTATCGGATCGCCTTGGCATGATGCGGAGCTTTCACTGATCCATCAGTATTCCACTAACAGACACCATGAGCAGATTGATCTGATTCAAGAACTCGTGGATAGAGAACATCTATGCCTGATTGGAGATAAACGGACAGCACCGGTTAGTTTCTCTCAGCCACTTATGGACTATGTTCAGTCTTTTCATTCCAGAGAAAGCATGTCGAAGGAACACATGGGCGAGGAAAATGTCAGGGAATTTGATGCCGAACTATCGCAGATCTTATCGGACTTTGTTGATGATGCCGGACTCCTCACTTTCCAATTAGAAGCGCGGGTTACTTGGGGAAAACCACTGGCATAGCACACAAAGACTAAAAATTACACCGAATTATTATCCATCGGTTTCTCAGGGAAGACGGAAGTTCGGGCCGCCGTCGGTTGATTGGATGGTAAAACCGCTCCACCCCCACCATTTGTATTTCCCTTTTCCACGCGTATAGATCACCTGCGTTAGATGTTCATCCGTAATCGTGATAGTGTAACGCCTTTCAATCGTCTCATTACCTGCCGGAATCTGCAACCGCTTAATCTGCTTCTCACCCCCCGCAATGAGGTTTATCTCTAAGGGTTCAGATTCACTGGCACTGAAATAGCATGTCACTTCGTATACGCCGTTCGGAAGTGCCACTCGGAAAACGCCATCTTCCTGCCCCCAAATGCTATCCTCGTAGGGCTGCGAAACTTCAGATTCGTTTTCAAAGTCGTCCCGTTCTGATTCCGTTAGCCAGCCGTATAGACCATCCGTATAGACCGTATCTGCATGGACAGCGATGTGTCCGGGTGCTGTCTGTCCATCGTCGGGTTGCATGTCAAAGGTGATGGTGGTTCCGCCACCCCACATTTCGGAGTCCGGTGCTGCGCGCTTACGGCGATAGAGTCGGTTATAGTCGTTGGAATCAATGAGTTCATATTCTTCCTCCAAGCCAGCAACATCGCCATACTCCGTCCGCCAAATGATGGCATAATCAGCCGGCAATTCTTTTGCCTTGTATTCCTCTTTCTCCTTGTATTGCAGCGGAAAATGATCTGTATTTGCCTCATAGTTATCGAGGTAGGCGATTCCTTTGTGCGTTGCTAACAGGCACTCAAGGTGCCCGAACGGTTCAACGTATTTGGGTTCAAAACCGAGCGAATCTGAAAAACCACCCCATTCCCCGGGTTCACTCGCGAGAATCGTATCCTTTTCATCCATACCTTCCAGTGAGAGCGCGTTGGCGATGTCCCGATTAAGTAGGGCATACGTGTGGACATTATAGCCGAGATGCCATAAGGATAGGACGATGATGATCCCTGCCACCCCATAGTTCACGTACCGATGCACGTTGACAGCGAAGAACGGAAGCAATACAAGGAATATGTACAGATGAAACCGATCGTTTATCCAACCACCGCTATAACCGGACCATGGAGCTATGAAATACATCGCAGTGATGGCGATTGCCATGATCAAAAATCCGTCCATTTGCGTCACAACGCGTGTCCAAATCCGTTCGCCAGTCTCTTTCCATTCCTCTGATTCACGGAATTGATGGCACTGCCGGATTCTATTGATGACTGTGAGGACGAAGGCGATAGCAAAAAAGACTAATAATACTCGTCCGATAAGCACGTGATCGTCCCGAAAAGAGACCAAGGATTTCATGGAGAAGAAGTAGTCATTTAGCCATTCAAATCCTTTATGTTCACCATCACTCCCGTGAGCGTTGGAAAGATAGAAATAGTAGGAGAATAGGATAAAATAAGCAGGTACAAGCGCACCGACAAAAGTCAGTGCAGGCTTGAGTTTCACTACGCCATCCTTGAAACGGTGCATCAGTGGCTCGGATGTCTCCTTATACCCCCATACCCCTTTCAGGACATCATAAACCGATCCGTAGAGCGCGAAAAACGTCAGCGACATGATAAGCAACGCGTAGGAGTGATAGTGCGTGAGATAGGTCACCAACAACAATATGTATATGACCACAATGTTTGTTAATCCGAGTTTATCTTTGACCCTCCACCAGTAGCCAAGCGTGAAGAAAAACAGAGACATACTGAGGACAAAGTTGTAGAACCCCATGTGGAGTAGGTAATTGTAGGCATACATAAACCCAAGTAGTCCGAAGACCGTGTTTTTCTTTCCGACACCGTTGAGGAAATAGAACAGGGCGAGTGGCAGAAGACCGATGCAGAGCGTAAGCACTATCTTTTCGCAAATGAGCGGTGGAAAGATGTATAACAATAATAGTAGAAGTGCGTGGGATGTCCAGTTCGGGAAGATAGTCGCGTTCAGGTCGTAGACTTCGCGTAAACGGTAGTTTTCGTGATTGTGGTATTCCTTCACAACGTAAGCGTTATAGATATGACTTGCCCCGTCCTGCGTTGGGAAATACTTGAAACCCCAGACCGGCAGAAGATGTAGTACCATCAGCGCAATGACCGTGACATATCCAATAGAGAATAAACGTGCTTGCATTCTTTTAATGTTCCTTGCGGTTCGTTGAAGTGGGTATGGCAATAAAGTGCTGTTCCGTTTATCCAGCCCGCCGAAGTTGGACTTACGTGCGCTTGCTGTAGCAATCTTCCACTTCTGCTATTCTAATAGATTTTCGCTTTTGTTTCAATACCCGAATTCTAAAAAAGTTGACATTCATCAACAAATAGGGGTATAATCTGAATATGGAAGATATCTTAAACCAGTTCCTTGAAAAATTACCGCACAACCGGTACGATATTGTCAGCAAACATATCTTTGGCACGTTTACCGAAGATTTATTGCGGGCCCTGACCAAAATCCCAGGGCTGAAGTTCCTCGAGCAGCTTGAGACTGAACTTCCCACCGTTGAGATACGCCGTATGGACGTTTTGGCGAAGACACTTGTTGAAGGGCAAGAAGTCTTAGTGCATATTGAGTTCCAAGTGAGTAGGGAGACGAGGGCAGAGATACTTCAACGCAAAGTTGGCTATTTCGGGCGATGCTTTGAAAGATACGGTTTGCCGATTTTGTCTTACATCATCTATTTGAGCCCGGATGCGGGTCGGAATGATCCAGGCGAGTATAGCCAAGCGTTTCCGGGGCACAAGATTGAAATAGAGTATCAAGTGATCCGCCTCAGTGAACTTGATGGGCAGTCCATTTTTGAGACGGATCAGACTTCCTTGATGGCATTTGCTCCGTTGATGCGGCCGCGGACAGGGGTATCAGCGGTTCAGTGGATAGAGGAATGTCATCAAATCACGCGTGCACTATCGTTAGAGCCGGAGCTTCAGAAGGATTTATTACTATGGCAATGGATTTTAAGTGGTTTAATCGTTGACCCTGTCGACATCCAACATCTCATGGAGGGAGCTATGTTAGAATCATCGACTTACCGATATATCCTACAACAAGGCATCGAACAAGGCATCGAACAAGGCATCGAACAAGGCATCGAACAAGGCATCGAACAAGGCATCGAACAAGGGAAAAAACAGTACGCAGTTGAAGCAATACTCGCAGTGTTAGATGTCCGGTTCCAAACGGATGTCGCAGAAAAGCTAAAGCCTTTTCTGGGTGCCATTGACGATCTACAACGTCTGGATCAGTTACACCGTGTTGCCGCGCAAGCATCAAGCATTGATGAGTTTACACATGCCCTCTTGAACCTTGAAAACTGATGGAAATTCCGAGCATTCTTATCGTCGGTGGTGATTCACAGGCTGGCACATACATCCTGCGGATTCGGCTCACAGAAGGGACGACGCTACAATTCGGACGGTTCAAGAAAGGTAAATTGATTTCATTGCCTGCTGGAGACTACACTTATGTCGGTTCCGCACTTTCAGTGAAAGGTGCGACTTCGCTGGCGCGACGGCTCATTCGGCACGCAACACGAAGTGGTGATAAACCGCCACATGCCATCCGAGAAAAGATGATAGACCAATTCGCCGAATGTGGTTTGGGAAGCGGAAATCTATTGCTAAGACAAGGAAAAACCTTGTACTGGAACGTCGATTTTCTCTTGGATTTGCAATCGGCAGAACTTATAAATATCCTTGCTATCCGTTCCGCTGAACGTTTGGAAAATAAAATCGCTAAACGACTTGAACAGAACCCATATACAAATATTATCGAACGGGGGTTAGGTGCAAATGACGTACCGGGTGCCACACACTTGCTACATATCCGAACTAATGATATGTGGTGGGCATCGTTCACTGATGACGCAATGACTGTTTTGATAGAAACACCTTGAATCAAACCAACGATATTGAAGATTGAAATCTCCCATAAAATCCATTTTGAATTTTTACCTATTCAACTATAACCACTTCCGAGGTAAATATGCGCGATCCACGACTTGATAAACTTGCAGATGTACTTACAAACCATTCCACCAAAATCCAACCCGGCGAATTTGTACTCATAGAAGGTATTGATATTCCACAGGAGATGGTCATTGCACTGATCCGCGCCGTGCGGAAAGCGGGCGGGATTCCGCTCGTTGAACTCAAGCAAAATCGTATCCAACGCGAAATCATCCTCGGTGGCGACGATGCCGGTATACAACGGATTGGCGAATATGAAATATATCGTATGAAAAAGGTACAGGCGTATATCGGGATCCGCGGTAACCACAACATTACAGAGATGTCTGATGTCCCATCGGAGGCAATGCAGCGTTATCAAAAACATTGGTCGCGACCGCTCAACGATATCCGTGTACCACAGACAAAATGGGTTGTGCTACGATGGCCCCACCCGGCAATGGCACAGCAGGCGCAGATGAGCACGGAGGCGTTTGAGGATTACTATTTCGACGTTTGCACACTCGACTACAGCCGAATGGAACAAGCGATGGTCCCCCTCAAGTCTCTGATGGAAGAAACAGATGAAGTCCACATCGTCGGCGAGGATACCGATCTACGGTTCAGTATCAAGGATATACCGGTTATTCCGTGTGCAGGCGAGTGTAACATCCCTGACGGCGAGTGCTTCACTGCACCTGTCCGAGATTCCGTCAACGGCACCATCCATTTCAATACACCGACAATCTATCAAGGAACGACCTTTACGGACATCCGACTCCGTTTTGAAAACGGTAAAATCGTTGAAGCAACGGCGAATAACACCGAAAGGCTGAACGCCATTCTTGATACAGACGAAGGCGCGCGCTATATAGGCGAATTTTCCATCGCGTTCAACCCTTATATTACTAACCCAATGCTCGATATTTTGTTCGATGAGAAGATCGCTGGGTCGTTTCATTTCACACCCGGTCAGGCTTATGAGGAAGCGGATAACAGTGTCCGTTCTGCTGTTCATTGGGATATGGTAATGATTCAAACACCAGAACACGGCGGTGGAGAGATGTCCTTTGACGGGAATCTTATTCGGAAAGATGGACGATTTGTCCATCCGGAATTGGAAGCACTGAATCCGGAAAACTTGAAATGAGTAGAGAACAGCATCGAGTCCATAGTGATCCGCAGCGATTTGAAGTCGTCGCTGATTTCATTGCCGCACGATACGGCAATACAATCCACTGTATTGCCGATGTTGCTGGCGGGAAGGGAATATTAACTCGCCTTCTCACCAAAAAGAAAAACTTTGCATGCGAACTCATTGATCCGCGCCGCACAGTCCTGAAAGGCATTGATCACCGCCCTGAGCAGTTTGAACCAGAGATGGCGGATTATTATGATCTGTTGGTTGGACTCCATCCGGATGGCGCGTTGCGTCAATTGGGAGAGGCAGCCCTCGTTCGGCCCGCTGTGATAATTCCTTGTTGCAACTTCTGGGATGAACAGCGGCGTGGGCAGTACGAGTTGTTAACGGCAATTGAGGATTACTATCGGCAACATTCGGTCCAGTTTGATCGAATTGCGCTTGATTTCAAGGGACCGAAGAATATCGCTATCGTATCCGAACCCACTTGAACCTTGAAGCAGATGCTGATGCCACTGTTCTTGTAGCTGCAATTTAATTTATGAGAAAATGGATTCTCACCGCAATCGGAATCATCCTTTCACTCGCATTGGGATACCTCTTTCTTGAAGGAAGCCGCTATAGTCAATTGCTTGGTTATTTCGGGTATATGAGTGTTGCCTGCACGCTAATCCCGTTGCCGACACCGCCGTATGTCATTGCACTTGGGAAAGTCTATGATCCGATCATCGTTGGCCTCGCTGGAGCGATTGGAAATTGCATTGCCGCGTTTGTGGAATATCACTTGCTGCTTTGGATCTTTTCAAAAACTGAACTCCAGCAGCACGTCGAAACCAACCGTATCTTCCAACGATTTTCCTACTATTTTGGTCGCATGGCGTTCGTATGCTTAGTTTTTACTGGGTTCACACCGATCCCCTTTGAACCTTTTCGATTCGCCGCGATTCTGATACGCTACAATCTTCCGTTGTATCTCTTAGCAGTTTTGCTCGGACGTTTCCCGCGTTATTATCTTATGGCTCTCATCGGGGAGCAATTCCAGATTCCAACGCGCTACCTCATCATCCTTCTCATTGTTTCGCTTGTCATTCCCATCATTGGGATGCTGATCAAGCATTACTCATCAGACGACGATGAGGAAATCTAATGAGAAGAAAACCAATGGAGTGTCCATACACTTTTGTTTAACGCTCTTTGCTGATCGCTGACTGCTTCTGTTGATTTCCTTGTTGCCGTTTTCTTGTCAGTCGGTTATACTTAACCTGAGTTTGATATAAAATCTAAGTTGGACATGGATTTCCGGCCCTACCGGACTAAGAACTGAAAAGGAATAATATGGCACGACAACCCAATATCCTCTTTCTTCTCACCGACCAGCAACGTTACGATTCACTCGGCTGCAACGGCGCTCCTGTCTGCCGAACGCCTGCCGTTGACGAAATCGCCGCAACAGGTATGCGATTCACGAACGCCTATACCCCCATCGCGCTCTGCTCACCAGCACGCGGTTCACTGCTTACCGGACTCTATCCGCACAACCACGGGCAGCTGTCGAACATGGGGAATTTCAACGGCGTATTTGCAAACCAGATCCTCGGCAAACCGGCATACCCGAAACTTCTACGGGATGCAGACTATCAGGTGAGTTGCATCGGTAAATGGCATCTCGCTAAGCAGGGCGACACGGAGTTCTGGGGTTATGACAAATGGCACCCTTATAATGAGTGGCATCAGTGGCTCCGCGATGACGGAATCGACTTCCGAATTGATAGGGATGCTGTGCAACCCTTTGAATGGGGAGGCGAGGCACCCTTCTACGGCAGACATCCACTCCCTGCTGAACGGACAATGGAGGCGTGGACTGCGGATAAAACGATTGAATTAATCGACGGTTATTCAGATTCTGAGCAACCGTTTATGATTGCTGCGAATTTCTTCGGACCGCATTTCCCGTACGCCGTGCCAGCACCTTACGACACAATGTACGATCCGGACACCGTTGAACGCTGGGGTAACTTTGATGAGCAGTTCATCAATAAACCCCTCATCCAGCAGAAGGAGATGCTCCGTTGGAACGCCAGCCACCTGACATGGCCCGATTGGCAGAAGGCCATCGCTGCGTATTGGGGATTCTGCACTTTCATTGACGATCAGGTGCGACGCATTCTCGACTGCCTCGAAGCGAACGGTATGGCGGAGAATACAGTTGTCATCTTTTCGACCGACCATGGCGATATGCTCGGCAGCCATCGGCTTTTCAACAAAGGTTTCCACATGTACGAAGAGACACATCACATCCCGCTTGTGATCCGTTGGCCCGGCGCAACATCACCCGGAACCACGTGTGATGAATTTGTGAACCTTGTGGACTTGATGCCGACCTTCTTGGAACTCGGTGGTGCAGAAACCCCTGATAATCTTGATGGTAGATCCATTGTTCCACTTTTGAGGGGTGAAACTGTGGAGGACTGGCCCGATGATGTGTTCGCCGAATTTCACGGGTACGAGCCGACGCTTGCCACTGTCAGGATGGTGCGGACGGATTCTTGGAAATACGTCTATAATCCATACAGTGAAGACGAACTCTACGACATGAAAAGCGATCCGCACGAACTCCACAACGTAGCAAAGCAACTCGGTTACAAGCATGTCCTTCGCCGGATGAAGGCGCGTATGGTCGATCGTTTACGTGAAACAAAAGACAACATCGTCACGGACGGCGGATGGCAGAGCAATTCCTTTGACCTGCTCATTTCGGGACGGGAACGGTAGGGACGAGGTTGCCTCACCTGCTGGGGAACGACACATTGATTATATAACCCAAGTTGCTACTTACAAGATTTTAGACATGCAAATATCCTTTTTCAGACAAAGGTGTTGATTATCCGCGGGATGTGGTAACTTGGGTTATATAGTAGATTTTGACATCACTTTTACACTCGATAGCGAGTTCACTCCCTTAGCCCCGCAAACAGAGGGAGAGGGTACCGAAGCAAATTTGTAGTAAAGTTTGTTTTGCGAGATTGATAGGTGTCTTAGTAAACAACTTATACTACTTAACATATAAAAATCAAAAATGATACCATCCTTTAACAATGCTTTATTTTCCAGTTATCATCTTGAGAAGGTAGTAAAGGAACAAGCATCAGTTACCTTGGAGTCTGTCTACACTCAGATTAAACAGCTTTATATCTCTGTAGCTGATTTTGTAGAAAACTTGAATGAAGCACAGACAGAAGAACAGTTCATCCGGCCGGTGCTGAGATGCCTCGGACATGTCTTTGAAGTGCAACCGTTACTACGAACCTCCTTAGGTCCAAAGCAGCCAGATTATGCCTTTTTCGCGGACCAAGAATCATTGGATGAAGCACATCCGCGGATTAATACAAACGCTTTTTTCAGCACAGCAATTACTGTTGGCGATGCTAAGGCGTGGGCCAGAAACCTTGACAAAAAATTAGTGGGGAGCGGAGATCCGTTTTCCAATAATAATCCAAGCCATCAGATTGATTACTATATTCGCACATCAGAACTCACATGGGGAATTCTGACGAGTGGCAAATTATGGAGGCTCTATCATCGCGATACAAGTTATAAGTTGGATAGTTTTTACGAAGTCAACCTTGAAAAGATACTAACCGATGAAGATATAGACGCATTTCGTTATTTCTACTATCTTTTTCGGAGTGAGGCATTCGTTCCAGATACTTCCAATCGCTCTTTTCTGGATGATATGTTATCAGGCAGTATCCGTTATACTGTTTCAGTTTCAGATGATCTTGGAGAGAAGATATATTTGGCGTTGGAGGAGCTCATCAACGGATTTTTAAACTATCAAGGAAACAATTTAACGACCTCTGCTGCCGATATAAAGAAAATACATGAAAGCAGCCTTATTCTGCTTTATCGCTTACTGTTTGTGCTATACGCTGAAAGTCGTGGACTCCTGCCACTTGAGAATTCTGAATATCAGAAGGAATACAGTTTGGAGAGACTTGCTACCGAGATACACGGCAAATTAGACACTGAATCCGTAATTCCTGATTTACGAAGCGATTATTGGGATCGGCTCCAAACCTTGTTTACACTTATTGACAAAGGGTGGGAAGAAAGCATCCCTCGATATAATGGTGGTCTTTTCAATCCAAAACGTCAGCGATTTCTGATAGAGAAGAAAATTGGTAATCGATCTCTCGCTGAGGTTATAGACACATTAACTCGGACGAAAGAGCGAGAACGGATCGCTTATCAAGATTTGGCGATTCAGCATCTGGGTAATGTTTATGAAGGGCTGCTTGAATATAAGCCGACTGTGGAGAATCAGACTGAAAGAATCAAATTAAAGAAGAGTAAAAATGCTAAAAAGGCAAGTGGTAGTTATTATACTTCTGATGTGATTGTGCGTTCGATGGTTGAAAATGCCCTAAGCCCTCTCTGCAAGCGAAAGCAGTTTGAAGAAATTTTAAGGCTTAAGGTGTTAGACCCCGCTATGGGAAGTGGGCATTTTCTTATTGGTGTGATTGATCACTTAGCATTAGAATTGGTAACACATCCTGACACACCACCCTTGCAAACTGGCGACGTTGACACAGAAATCGCCTATTGGCGCAGACGCGTCGTCGAAACGTGTATCTATGGTGTAGACAAAAACCCGATGGCAGTGGAGTTAGCGAAAGTATCTCTCTGGCTCCACACCGTATCAAAAGGGAAGCCTCTTTCGTTTTTGGATCACCATATCCGGTGTGGAAATTCGTTGGTTGGGGCAAATATAGCTAATCTCGCGAATTTACCTGTAATCCAGAAGTCTCGACGTTCCCAGGAAACATCCCAACCTGCTTTGGATATGGTTTTTGAGTTCACGGACACTGTCTCTGAAGCAGTCGGACACTATCTCGTGATTGATAGTATGGAGAGCACAACTGTTGACGATATTCACGTTATGGAGAAAGAACTCACACAAGCACAGCAGACACTCAATCAACACCGGAGAGTTGCGAATCTTTGGTTGAGTGTCTATTTTCGCAATAGGGTTAAGCGCGATGATTACCATAATATACTCAGTGTTCTGAAGTCGGGACAGGTGGCAGACTTTTCTGACCTGCAAGGTTATCAGGAAGCACAACAATTAGCGGAAGACTATCGCTATTTCCATTGGGAGATTGAATTTCCAGAAGTCTTTTGCGACGAATCCGGCAATAAATTGGAAAACCCCGGCTTTGACGCGATCATAGGAAATCCACCATACGGTGCGAAACTTGATTCTTTTGAAAAGGACCACTTGGGTGCAGTCGTGACAGATACTGAAAAAAATAAAAATAGTGCTGCGTTCTTCATGGATATTGCTAAAAACCGTTTGATGAAATCGGATGGTGTGCTCGCCTTCATCGTGCCAAAGTCACTCTTATTTGTCGAAAGTTGGCGGACTCTGTTTTTCGCATTATTGGGAAAAACTCGGATTTTAATTGACGTAGGAGAGGCTTTTAAAGGAGTCAAACTGGAGCAGGTCATTTTCATCTATGATGCCTGCTATACAGAAAATTTTTATGAAGCATATAAATTTGTCGACGAGACCTTGAGCAATAAAACGGAGATAGGTCATGCCGATTCGCGACAGTTTCAAACATGGATATGCGATGTTTCGTCTGAAGAGATTCAAATCGGTCTAAAGGTAAAGCAAATTGGAACATTGATGCGAGATATTTCTGATACAAAGCGAGGTTTACCGTGGCAAAGCAAACTGAGTGAATCCGGTGATGTTCCAGTAGTTGGAGGGAAACAAATCGTTCGCTACGGGACGAATGGAATCAAGGGTTTTGTAAACTCCGAAGATTTAGATCCCCCTGAAGATTCGGATTCCCCTAATGAAAGAGTTGAGTTTTTACAACAATCGAAGGTGATCTCACAACGGATTATAGCACATATTACGGAACCAAAACCACACATCAAAATTACCGCGACAGTAGATCAGAAAGGCGACGTATTAAGTGTGGATACTGTAATGAACACTGTTCTTACCGGACAAAATATCTCTCTAACTTTTGTGTCGGCTCTCCTGAATTCAGAATTGATAAACTGGTATACCCACAAGTTTATTTTTGCTTCCGCTGTCAGAAGTATGAATCTTGACTGCCATTATATTGGCAAAATACCAATACCTATCGTAACACCAGAAGAACAGGAACCTATCATTGAATTAGCAAATCAGATTATGGCAGCGAAGCGGGACAATCCAGAAGTTGATATGTTGAAGAAAGAACGAAAAATTGATAAGTTAGTCTATAACCTATATGGGTTGGAAGCAGAGGAACGAAAAATTGTTCAATCCTCAATTTCTGACGACAAAACAGCAGTCTGCGTGCGAATATGCACAAACTGAAAGTTTATGCTACAAACAGGCACAATCTAACAGATTATGCTACACAGCAAATTCGCGTTAATCGTTAATCCATAAAAATCTGCAGAGCCATTCAATTGTCTGTCCCATAATTTCGATTTTTTTCGCGTAAAACCCTTCCGCGTAAGAGCGATCTCCTTGGTCGCGACGCGCATCTGAAAAAAATCCACAAATATTAAATCACAATATATAAACAATAGAATCGCAATATTTCAAGACATTTTCTATTTCTATACATACAAATACTATCGTATAATTAACACGTGATTTAGAATGCAAAGCCCAATAATGTTACTATTTATTACCACGAAATAAGTAGATAAGCCTTGATAAAAAAATGAAAATTCACGTCACATTCCGCGTCACACGTGGATTCTGCACGTCACATGTGACGTTTATAACGTCACATTAACGTCACACAGAGTCGAAGCAGTCACAATTTGGAGAGTGCTTCCACCGCGGTGTGTTGGGATTTGGAGATCGCACCTATCTTTGCTGACGGCTGATAGCTATATAAAATTTCATAGCAACTTTCATAGCAACTTTTAACAAGCCTACTACTAAAACCGCCAAAAACCCAGTCATAGATTAGGTTTACGGCACTTCGTAGTTTTCATAGCATTCTCGATTTGCTATGAAAACTATGAAATTTTACACCATTTTTTGGTATCCCGATTTATCCATACAACCGACAGAAAACCGAAACTGAATGGCTCTGTGAAAATCTGCGATTCAGATTTGAAAGAAATATGGAAATGTGATAATATATTCATACTTTAAGATTCAAAAACGGTAGCCTGCAACAACGGCGCAGGCAGATTTGAGGAACGGATCTAATAGCCTTAATGCCCGCTACTTCTCCGCAAGGTAAATTAAAAAAATGATTATCACAGTTGACAAAAGCTATCGTCGTAAGAGAGACCTCACCGAGGAGCAACTCTTCGCAGTCGTTGAGCAAAATACGCCCGATTCCATCAAAACACCTCTTTTTCCACAAGACGAATCAGAGGCATTCACATTCTATCTTGATAAGGCGTTGATCGAGCGTTTGAATCTCTGGGAATGGTTCCGTAACTATGCGAAGGAGGCACAAGTTTCGACTGCGGGCATCCGGGGTCCACAGAATATCTTATACCCGTGGGATACTCGCTTCCCAATTAACCAGATCGGGATTATCTTAGCGACGCTTGGAAAGAGCCTCGTCGCGAATGAAACCGCAGATGGAAAATTGGTTGAGAAACTCGCAGGATGTGAGGTGCGCTACAATTCGCAGAAATATGTCGAACACATCGCTCGGATCCAAGCCGCACAAGGGATTCGTACGTACGTACCGAAAGGGTTCGGTACACTACCTATCTGGATGGCATCGTTTCTTATTTATATGCTTGACTTGGACGGTGGCGAGCATGTCACATCCAGCCACTCCGTCAGCACGAAAAACGCGACCAAAGATCTCAACAATCAGGGCAGTCAATACCTACCCGAAGAATCTATGCAGTTCGTCAACAAGATTGAAGAGATTCTCAAAGCCGCTGAGAGCAGCGGCTACCCTATTCGGTTCAGCGCAGTCACCGACGATCACATTGATTTTGAAAGGCTTGATGAGCTCCATGACGGTGTGCAGCTCTACGTCGGCTATCTTAAAAGCGGTGTCGCTACAGGTGCAAATCTCAGCCTCATTCGCGAGGTAAAACCTCCGATTGTCGTCGATTGTGTCGGTGGGTGTATGTATCGTCCGATGCGCGCCATCTTTGAGCGATTAGGAATTGCGAACTCTGTTCGTTGGCTCCACGTTGAGGCGGATCCGCTCTATCACAATATTGGGAAACTCGATCGGAATCCGAAGACCGGTGCGGCTGAATTTTATGATCTCGGGTGCGACTTTAGTATCCTTGATGTCGTCAAATCCACAGATTATGCGGCGAAACTCAAAGCACAGCCCGTCGGCAGTATTATCCAAGCGACCGACCCAGATGGCGATAGGCTTATCGTTTGTGAGATAGAGGATGCGTCGCGGGCAGAAACACTGGAACATCTCGGTGTCGATTTTCTGGATCTCGGTGATAACCGGCTCTTGACGATCTACACGCCGAATCAAGCGTTTCTTATGTTGATGGACTTTTATGCCAAGCAGCTCAAAACCGCTGGACTTTGGGAAGATCATCCGCGGTTCATGATTAAAACAACCCCTTCCGCACTCGCTTGGGATCAGTGGGGTGCTACAAACGGTGTTAAGGTTATTAACGTGCCGGTCGGTTTCAAAGAGATCGCCGCGATTATGAAAAAGATTGAACGCCAACTTGCAGATGCGCCGGACGCACCGGTCATTATCCAAGATGTCTACGGCGAGACGATTTCGCTCGGTGTACACCCGAGACTTATTTTCGCCGGTGAAGAGAGCGGCGGAATGATTACCGGTCCCGAAGCACTTATCCAGAGTCAAAGTGGGAGAACTGCCATTGCGATGCGTGAGAAGTCGGCAGGTGAATCTATGGTACTGGTTACCGCACTCGCAGCACATTGCAAAAAGGCGGATATACCTCTTTCTGATTTCCTCGCTTCCGTTTTTACAGAGAGTCGGATCACCGCAACGTGCGATGTCAGAGAGGACATCACCTATTATAACGAGTCTGAACCGAACCCTGAGAAACTCCGTGCAGCAAAGTTGGCAGGTGAAGCAAAGCGTGATAAGAATGACCTGTTTTTCCTCGGCATCGCTATTGCACTTCGCGAGGAGAAAATAAGCATGGATCAAGCGCGTGCTATTCTTTCAGATGCGCTTCCGACACTTGATTTCGCAACGCTTGAAGACGTCCGATTTGTCGGGGACGGAAGTTATCTTAAGTTTCATGATAAGTTTGTTGAAGTGCGGAAATCCGGCACAGATGCGAAAACCAAAGCCTACGCCTCTGGTGGCGACAAGGAAGAATGTCGGAAATTCGCCAAAGCTTTCGGTGAGACAAGTGGTGAATTGACCGAACTTTACCTTGAGCAGATTGGTCAAAATTACTTAAGGGATGTTGAAAACAGAGCACAACAGATTTATGATGCATTTCAGTCAGAATAGTCGTCAGTTATCGGTTAACAGTTTCCAGTTAAGAGCCTTTCATAACGAATAACTCCACCTTCGCAGTCTTCAGGAAGATAAGGATTGTTACAGAAAGTCTCTTGTCTAATAACTCTCACTGCGAGGCAAACTGAAAACTGAAAACCAGTAGAAAAAGGAGATTATTATGGTCAGAACAATTATCAGTCTTTTTGGGGTGTTTATTGGATTTGCACTCCTCTTTTCTTTTCTCCCAGTATCCGATGCGGAGTGGACCGTCCTACGCGAAGATGATATTCTCCGCGGCGACGGTATTGAAGGCATGCTACAGGATGTCTATTTCATGGATGATCAGAACGGTTTGGTTGTTGGAGATGGTGGTCTCATGTTGAAGACATCGGATGGCGGCAAGACGTGGGAAAAAATGGAAGTTAATATGCAGCCCCCAGGTGCCGGACAGAGACCCGGTGGAGGCGGCGGACCTCCCGGTGGTGGCTTTGGTCGCGGCGGTCCCGCACCGCTCTATAATATCTACTTTGTAGATGAAAACGTCGGGTATATCACTGGGGGTAGAGGCACCATCCTGAAGACGGAAGATGGTGGTAAAACCTGGGCACGGAAAATGGCAACGAGTGATACCCCTGGACGTGGTGGAAGACGAGGCGGTATTCGCGCCAATTTGATGGGCATCCAGATGATTAGTGAAACAACCGGTTTCATCGCTGGTTCGGAGAATACGATTCTCAAAACAACCGATGGCGGCGAAACTTGGGTCGGCAGCTCGGAACGCGCACGCGTCGGTGAGACCCGGAACAATCTTGAGAATATCTGGTTCGTTTCACCGACAACGGGTTGGGTGATCGGCTCATTCGGGACACTCTTGCATACCGCGGATGGTGGCGAAAACTGGGAGAAACGCGATCCCGGCTTTGATAATAACCTGTTCGGGATCTACTTCCTTGATGAAAACACCGGTTGGATCTGTGGGCAGGAGGGCTTAATCCTGCATACAACTGATGGCGGTGCAACCTGGAACCAACAGAAAGCTGAATCCTTTGACGATCTTCACGATATTATCTTCGTTAATGCTATGGTCGGGTGGGCAGTCGGTGGTTACAACTCTATTTTGCATACCACCGATGGCGGTAAAACATGGGCAGTATCGAATATACCCGGCGGCGCGACCTTCAAGGGCGTTCACGCGACAGATCAGAACCACTGTTGGACAATTAACGATTGGGGCGTAATCGCCGGATACAAGGCAGAATAGTTATCAGTTATCGGTTGTCAGTTGTCAGTTAAGAGGGTTCTTGTAACAAATCACTACCTCTTGACATATTCCAAATAAGTGTTGTATTACCTGCAACCTCTTGTCGGATAATTGGCTGCCGATAACCATACAGAGAGAAAGGATAAGGAATGTCAGAGTTGAAAAGTCATAAAATTACAATGCTCGGTACTGGGCTCATCGGAATGTTCTACACGATGACGCTCCATAACCAGCGGGGCGCGGACCGCGTCCATGCTGTCTACTCTCGGCGTGAGGAACGCGCAACCGCGTTTGCCGAGGAGTGGAATATCCCGCACGCGACAACCGATTTAGCAGAAGCTATTAACCATCCTGAAACAGATGTAGTCGTCATTGGATTGCCTAACAACTTGCACCTGAAAGCGGTTGAACTCGCCGCAAAAGCAGGCAAAGGGATCCTCTGCACAAAACCCCTCGGACGCACTGCTGACGAGGCGAAAGCGATGTTAGACATCGTTGAGGACGCAGGCGTGTTTGGTGGTTACCTTGAAGACTTGGTATATCCGCCTAAAACCCTGAAGGCGTTAGAGTCAGTCCAAAACGGCGCGCTCGGCAAAATTCTGTGGGTGCGTTCCCGTGAGACCCATCCTGGTCCCCATAGCGATTGGTTTTGGGATCTGGAACAAGCAGGCGGTGGTGCTATCGTTGATATGGGCTGCCATTGTATTGAGATTATCCGAAACTTCGTTGGTAAGAACAACAGACCCCTTGAGGTGATGTGCTGGGCAGACACCCTTGTGCATCCGATTGATGCGGAAGACCACGGCATCGCGCTCATCCGATTTGAAAGCGGCGCGATGGGACAGTTTGAGGTTAGCTGGGCATTCCGAGGTGGTATGGATTTGCGCGATGAAGTCTCTGGGAGTGAAGGAACTATCTGGCTCAATCACTGGCTCCGCACAGGTTATGAGATGTTCACGGCTGTCGGACAGGGTGGCTATGTTGCTGAAAAAGCCGAAAGCGATACCGGTTGGCTTTTCCCTGTCGGTGATGAAGTTGCTGAACTCGGCTATCGCGATATGTTCCTCGATATGTTCAACGCAATTGACGAGGCACGCGAACCGATGGAAACTTTCTATGACGGTTATGTTGTGAATGCTATCATTGATGCCTGCTATAAGTCCGCGAAATCCAAGCAGTGGGAAGCCGTTGAAATCGAAGATTGGCGAGGCGTTGCGGAAGCCACCGACACACACGCCGGTCCGTCAGATGCCGATGAACGATATGCGCACCTCAAAGATGAACGGATGCCCGATGGCAGAATGAAACGCATCTTCAGGGACCGTGAAACTGGGGAGATTATTGAGCGGGTAGAAGATTAAATCAGTGTGGATTCCAATTGCGATTGACTTGCCGAGAACGCTCGGCGCGTAACGGAAACAATTAAGGAGCGTATTCCTATTCTTTATCAACCGGCTTTAAGTATAAAGGGGAGGTTCCCAAATGACTCGAATGTTAACTGTCTTTGCGCTTTTGCTCTGTTTTGGTCTGAGTTGTTTCGCTGCGTTTGAAGAGGAGACTGTGTTGCTATACCTCTTTGACGAAGAGACTGACGATGAAGCCACAGACCTTTCAGAATTTGAGAATCATGGAGAGATTACCGATGCTGAATGGATAGAGGATGGGAAGATTGGTGGTGCGTTGGTCTTTGATGGCGCGAGCAGTTTGATTGAAGTGCCACATCACGACAGCCTCTCTCCCGGCGGCGATGAATTGACAATTGAGGCGTGGTTTAAACCGAATACGTTTCCCGGCGGACATCCACCGATCGCGCGGAAAGGCTCCGTTGCTGAAAGTGGATGGGGGTTTGATACACCGGGCGGAAAGATTCGCGGATTCGTCTATACCGCACCCGGCAATCCTGTTGTTGCTGAAGGCACGACGCAGATGACATTGGATACATGGCATCACCTCGCCATGGTCTACGATGGCGAAGCGGTGCTCGTTTATCTCGACGGTGAGTTGGATGGAGAAGCCCCGCGAGAAGGAGACATCAACGAAAACGATGCCTCAGTTTGGATCGGCAAAAAAGCAAATGAGAGTATCTGGCTCGATGGCGTGCTTGATGAACTCCGAATTCTTAATGTTGCGATCACAGAAGAGCAGATTCAGGCGGATATGGAAGATGGTATCGCCTTTGCTGTGGAAGTCACAGGAAAACTTACAACTACATGGGGACGGATTAAATCTGAAATCCGAAATTAGCAGCTGGAGATGATAATGATAGATTCAAGTTGGCTTGAATATTGTGCTACCGACGAACAACTCAAAGCGTTTAACGACACTGGCTATCTTATTGTTGAGGACGCTATAAGTCCTGAGATGGTGGACGCGTTGGAGGAAGTTGCAGATCGACTTGATGCGGAGGAACGCGCTAAAACTGGATTGGCACCGCACAAATTGTTATCGAAGTTCCGGACTGTTATTGAAGATGATATACTGCTGGAGCTGCTTGATAACAAGAAGGTGTTTCCGCTCCTTTGGGATATTCTCGGATGGAACATCCAACTTTACATCTCGCACCTCATCATGTATCCGCCAGAACCGCCCGATACACAGCGGATCCGAAAAGGCGCGCATTGGCATCAGGACGGCGGTAGACCTGTGCCGGAGATGGAACGTCCACATCCACGACTCTCATTGAAGGTCAGTTACTGGTTGACCGACGTTACCGATCGCGATAACGGCGCGATGCGCATTGTTCCGTGTAGCCACAAACTTGATACCCGTCCACGAAATAGAGACGGCGACCCTGATGGTGACCCGGAAGGTGCGATAGACTTGCTCGTCAAACGTGGCACGGCAGTCCTTTTTGATCGACGGATGTGGCATTCACGCGGCTGGAATTTCTCGGATGTGACGCGGAAAGTTTTCTTTATAGGGTATAGTTACCGCTGGTTGCGCGGTTTGGATTACAATCTCATGCCGCCGGAGGTTCTTGAGAAATGCGATCCGATTCGGCGGCAGCTCTTAGGTGACGGCGTGGACATTAAAGGGTGGTGGCAACCGACAGATGCGGATGTGCCGTTGAAGACATGGATTGCAGAGCATCGTGGAGAGGAATATCTGCGGTAAGGTCTTCCGTTTGTGTTTCTGTAGTTTTTACGTCTTTCGATGAAGCGTATTTGAAGGCACTTCTTGCATCACAGGAATGACATAGCTCCGAATCGTCACACTGTCCAAAGTTTCTGTCTCTACCCGCGGCTCCGGAGCCTGCCGGTGATCAAATACGACGTAGTAACCCTCTGTTGCCTTCTCCGACGCGATATATGCCGCGAGTTGCTTTTTGCCTGCCTTATAGTAGTTATTGCCGCGCCATATCTTTGTCTCAATAATGTATTTTCGTCCTTTGTGTGTGATTAGCAGGTCCATCCTGCCGCGTCCTGTTTGTACTTCAATGTGCATAACACCCCCCACGAGTTTTACAAACTGGTCGAGATAGGTGAGGAGAAGGTGCCGACCGACGGACTCCTGTGGTGTATCTGGAACTTGGAAAATCTTGAACCCGGCACGGGCAATGAAGTCTCGGAAGTTATTGAGTAGCCGTTCCATGTCCATCTGTCCTATGGGGGTGAGGTAATCCAGAAAACCTTCTTCGGTGTCTTCGGGAAAGTACGCATCCTCTAACCCATTCACTGCTGGCTTGAACGCCTGCAAAATAGCATATAAATAAATTGGGTTGGCAATTTCACAGAGCCCATCAGCCCCTTCGGAGATAACACCGTAAGTGGCAAGTTCATCGATAATCTCGTCGCGCAGGTTGAAATCCACGCCATCCTCATGTGCCATGATTCTCATCAAGACTCTTTCAAAGCGTATGTTTTTGCGGATGTTTGTTGTGAGATGCTCAATATTAGTGTTTCTGCCGCGCAGGAGTTGTGTATGTGCCTCTAAAAAGTGTGTCATCATAATCGTCTGGGTTTCGGGTATGCACATCTCCTCGGTGAGAATCTGCGCGAGTCTGTTAACAAGTACAGGTTGCCCGGCTGTTTGCTTATGAATAGATTCAATGACCTCCGGTGCGAAGCCCTGTCCGACTTCGTCGGTATATTGCCCGAGCAGTTCTTGCACCTGTTCCAAAGTGAAGTTTGGTAAGCGGAATTCATCTTGGATATTGAAAGGAGAGACAGACCTGTCGTAGTCCAGCTGCATGATGCTTTTGACCCCAACAATGCCGACGCTGTGCAGACATCTTGGCTTACGGGAAAGATAGATATGGCGGAGCGCGTACAGAAAATCACTCACAACAGCTTGAGGGATCCCATCAAACTCATCAATGAGGAGCACAACCTTTTGCCAATGTGTATGGTGGACCAAAAAACTCGCGAATTGTTTGAAAAATTCTACCATCGAAAACGAATCAGTGAGTGGGGTATCTGCCAAAAATTGTGTTGACGTTTCAGAAGGTATGTTCCCTTGGTTCTGGAAAACGTTATCGATTTCTGCGCGGATCATTTTATAGAGTCGCTCATAAAAAAATGTTGCCTTTTGCCTAAAAATATTGTATAATTTTAGTTGTATATAGACATTATCAATTTTAATTTGAAAAATAATAAAATATGCTATATTATAACTTATATATCTTTGGACAAAGGCAGCAACTTGGGTTTTCATAGTTTTTGTTAATTCAAGTGCACAATGCGGAAAAATGAATGAAGGTGCCGAGAATGCAGAACGACCGCATCAATTTTAACATCGTGCCATCTATTTTCCCCACGCATCAGATTTATGGTGTGTGCGATGCTGCTTCGCGCCGCTGCTCTAGCTGTTCGTTGATTCTGTATATAATTAACTCGGAGTTAACTGTGCTGTCTGCATGGTTAACACCCCCCCCCCCGCTTAACAATAGATAAGTTTAATACTTCACAAGATAGTATAGGCTTTAGACTTGTGCTATTTTTGTCGTGCCTGCGCGCTTCGTCTTGCACGGACGGTCTCGCCGCTGGCTTTTTTTGTCGCATTGGGATTTCCCCGATGGATGTTACCCTATCAATCTTACTACATTTCCAATTGATGGTGGAGAAGGAACTCTGTTTCTAAGTTAACAACTACTCTCCGATAGATGGGTAGTTGAATAAAAGTCCATCTGGTCTGCTTCATGGACTTTCTTATCTCAAATTGAAAGGAACTAAAACGATGAAAAGATTTTACACGTTTTTTGTCTTACTTTTTGCTACTGTCTTGTTGACCTATGCCCCTCCAGTATCAGCCGAAACCAGCGGTCCTCAGATATACTGGACATCCTACTCGGGGGCGGTACATCGTTCCTCACTCGACGGTTCAAACGTCGAAACGCATGTTTCCGGACAGGATTACGCACAGAGTATCGCCATAGACATGGCAGCTGGCAAAGTATATTGGGGAGACCGTGAATGGTCGAGGATATATCGCTCCTCACTCGACGGTTCAAACGTTGAAAGGCTCGTTACCGGCGTTCGCCCCCACTGTATCGCCTTAGACACAGCAGCCGGCAAGATATATTGGGGAAAAGGCTACGGTAAGATTATGCGCGCCGATTTCAATGGTACAAACATCGAAACCTTCATCGCTAACCCCGATTATGCTGCCGAGACGAATGCCAACCTAAATTATAGAGTAAGCGGCATCGCTGTGGATGTGACCGGCGGTAAGATATATTGGGCAGAAAGTGGTGGCGGGAGAGACGAGGGTAAGATCAAGTGTGCCGATCTCAACGGTTCAGACATCAAAATCCTCGTATCGGAATTGTGGGGCTAAGGGCCATTGCTCTGGATGTAGAGGGCGGTAAGATGTATTGGGCAGAAGGTACTGGAGTTTTTGATAGTATTAAACGTGCGAATCTCGATGGCACAGACATCGACACTCTCCTCTTAGAGGATGCCTATATGCGGGCCATTGCTCTGGATGTAGAGGGCGGTAAGATATACTGGTCACAAGTTGACTCGCTCGATGATCCAGCCAGGATTATAGGTAGTATTAAGCGTATAAATCTTGACCGCACAAACATCGAAACTATCGTCTCTGAAATACATCGACCAGGTGGTATTGCCTTGAACCTCTCAACGGCGGATGTTTCCGGTACAGCGAGTATAGATGGAATCACCATAAGTGAAATTATGGTGGCTTCAAAGGGAGGTCGTCTACCTCAGTGGATAGAGCTTCACAATCCGTCGGATATACACGCTGTAAATCTAAAGGGATGGACATTGGAGATTCAAAACCGACGCTCAACGAACTTTAAGGGACGCATTAATGCCACACTCACCTTTAAAGACGGAACTGTTGAACCGCAGGAAACACTCTTGATCATCTCAAAACAAGACCGGGCTTCAAATCATTTTCAGAACGAACAGATTTACAACCTTAGCAATCAACATCCGAATCTTCAGGATATGGTGCTAAGTGAAGAAGGTTTCTATCTGAAACTGAGTAATGCAGCAGGGGAAACGAGAGACGAGGTCGGAAATCTTGATGGCAAAAGAAACACTAACGATAAGCCAGCTTGGTCCCTACCAAAAAGTCTTACAGAGGAAGATACACGGGCCTCAATGATTCGCACACACGATGATAAGGGGCCTCGACTCGGAACTGATGCCTCTGGCTGGATTTCTGCTATAAACACGAAACTGCTCACTGGCACTACCTCCTATTATGGACACCCTGGTGATATCGGGGCACCCGGTGTTAAAAGTGGTGGGGCATTGCCTGTTAAATTGTCTGGTTTTCGAGCAGAACGCACAGATACTGACGTTGTCGTCAGGTGGATAACCGAATCAGAACTGAACAACGCTGGATTCAACATCCTGCGCGGTGAGACAAAAAACAGCGAATTCAAGGTCATCAACCCTCAACTCATTCAAGGGGCAGGGACAACGAGTGAACGGCACGAGTACATGTGGACAGACACCACTGCTAAGCCAAATGTTGTCTATTACTACCGGATAGAGGATGTCTCACATGCAGGGGAGCGGAAGCAGTTAGCGACTGTCCGTATGAGCGGATACGTGTCTGCAGCCGGTAAACTTGCGACGAAGTGGGGCGATTTGAAACTGCAGGAGTAATTATACCTGAATGGCGAGGCTCCTGTGCCTCGCCATTTTCTTATGCCGAAGAAAGTCATCCATCTAAAACCGTTAGGTTTCGGGGTCGAACTCCAGTTGTTTTTCTGGTGTTTCTTTCATCTGAATGTCCTCCATCAGTTTTACCAAAGTTCCCGCTGAGGTTAGTCATCGTCATTGGATTCTTCTACCGGTATCCGCTTGGATGGATCATAGTACGAGACATATTTTACACCATTCCGTTTATCCTCTTTCTCTCCCGCTTTCAAATATGCGTAGAGTTTATCCAGAGTCTTGAACTCAGCATTGATCTCTGCTTTGATTCGGTAGCATTCTTCAAGGATAGGATCCGTATAAGTTTCGGGGTCAAATTCTAGGTGCTTTTCTGGTGTTTCTTTCATCTGAATGTCCTCCGCCAGTTCTATCGGAGTTCCTGCTGAGGTTAGTCATCGTCATCAGATTTTTCTATCGGTAGACACTTAGATGGATCATACGGGATATATTTGATGCCGTTGCGTTTATCCTCTTCCTCCATTGCTTTCAAATACGCAAAGAATTCCGCCTGGGTCTTGAATTCGGCACTGATCTCTGCTTTAATGCGATAACATTCTTCAAGAATAGGGTTCGTGTAAGTTTCGGGATCGAACTCCAGTTGTTTTTCTGGGGTTTCTTTCATCTGAATGTCCTCCATCAGTTCTACCAGAGTTCCTGCTGGTGTTTAGTCATCATCATCGGATTTTTCTGATGGTGTGTGTTTGGATGGATCAAAATACGAGACGTATTTTACTCCATTCCGTTTGTTCTCTTCCTGTGTTGTTTTTACATACGCAAAGTATTCGTCTAAAGATTTAAATTGCGCGCTAATTTCCGCTTTAATTCGATAACATTCTTCAAGGATAGGATTCGTGTAAGTTTCAGGGTCGAATTCCGGTTGTTTTTCTGCAGTTTCTTTCATTTGAATATCCTCCATCAGTTCTATGGGTGTGCAGATAGTTATCGGTTGAAATCCTGCTTCTTGGCAAACCTGATTGATATGCCCACGCTTGTATTCATTCACAATATGCTTATGATTCCATGATACCAAATATTCAACACCGTGTACCGTTGCGATAGCGATATGTTGTGCGTCAGTCACAGAATTTCGTGGGACTGCACCAGCGTTTAATAGTCTATACGTAAGCACATCTGTCTCTGGTAATATCTCTAATACCGTTAGAGCGGATATGATTTCAAGTCGTCGCTGTGCTGCGTGCGCATCGCCAAGTCGCACCTCATTGCTGACTATGTCTGAGATAACAAACTCAAATCTATCCGCATAGTTCTCCCACAACTGTTGACTTGCTTTTTGCCAAGAAGCCAAGATTGCATCATTGCTCGGACGTGCTACTAAGTGGCTAACAACGGTTGGTTCAATATAGACTCTCGGTTTTATTGTCGTATATTTTAGCACGAAATATTGTTTCTTTCAAATCAAACTACTGGTGTGAGATTTTGATAAAAAATCGGCGAATTCACGAGTAATACCATATGTTATGAAGGACGTTGGCATACGGGGACACAGACTAACAGTCTATGCTACATAAGAGCAAACCAATATAAGCAGAAATGGTATAAGAAGGCGGAAGGAGCGTTTATTCCATCCTTCCACGCTTTCTCTTCCGAATCAAGATTGCATCACGCCAACGTATCTTCTCCATCCGTCAACCACGCCAAGTCGAATTTTGCGAACGACAGCGTCTCGTAGGCACCATTCTCACCACGCTCATAGAGACAACATATATTCATGTCTGAATCAATACAGAGATCTGAATACGCCGCGGGACCGGTGTGCAAGACCTTGCCACTGCTCCAACTTTGGCACTCATCATAACTGATGCGGATGGTCATCTGTTCACGACTCGTACTGGCGGGGTTGGAGAACAAGATACGGTTCTTGTCATGTTGATTCGCATCCGTATACCGCACCATACTCGCCTGACAAATCGGTTCGATGAGGTCTTCCTCGTAACCGAATTCGGTAAACGTATCGCCGCTATCGCTGCTGCGCGCATAAGCACGCCGCTTCGGTGCAACGTAGTTCCGACAATTAAAATAGAGTCCACCATCCGCCGTTTCAACAACAACCGATTCATTGGTTCCGGGTTGTGCTTTGCCAGCCATCCGCCATGTCTCTCCGTGGTCGTCGCTGACAATCAGGTGTGAATAGCCGTATTGGGCATAGTCCCGTTCGTTTCCAAGCACATGGTCACACGGGATTACCAATCTACCGTTTGCCATCTGAATGCCGTGACAGGGACCGGTTGCATACCACGTCCACGCTTCGTCTTTTGTTGTGGCTGTGATTTCCCTCGGTTCTGCCCAAGTTTCTCCGTCGTCAGTGCTGGAAGTTACCCAAACAGTGCGTGGGGCTTCACCCGCAACAATCTTCCCTTCCGCGCCATCAGCAAGATTCTTGCAGAAAAGGAGCCAGATGGTGCCTGAATCGCGATCGACGACTGGCGCAGGATTACCGTCCGTGTCAGTGCCTGTGGAGACAGCGATTTGCATCGGTTGCCAATTCTCGCCGTTGTCAAAACTCCGCTTCAGGACAATATCGATGTCTCCTGCGTCTCCACCACCGCCCCGTCTCCCTTCACAGAACGCCAACAGTGTTCCTTCGTTTGATCGGACGAGCGCAGGTATTCGGAACGTATGGTACCCGTCTGTTCCTGCCCTGAAAAGAGGACTCTCTGTTTTGTGCATATTTATAGCCTTCCTTGGATAGGGACGGATGTTACAACCGTCCCTCGATGCTTGTTACTTGGCGCGTTTAATCCGTGCCCAAGTCGTCGCCAGTTTTCCAGTTGGCTGGACAGGTGCCGGGTCATCCATTACAAATTCATCGGGTTCTTTCTGATGGTCTGAGAGCCGCAGCCCGTCAACGACGCAATTTGTTGGGAACTTCGGATCGGGTGGAGAAGCGTTGTTGATTTCAAAGGTTTCCGCGAACACTGTAGGTCCCTTGTCGAAATCAGCTTCACCTTCAAGTTTGCCATCTAAATAGAGTTTCAAGCCGTCAGGTCCCCATGTTCCCGCCATGTGGTGATGCTCACCTTTTGTCCAGTTGAGTGCCTCACTATTAGCGTTATGCCATGAACCCGCGCTTTTAATTCGCATTTGTGCGATCCCGCCATTGTTAAACTGAAGAAATATCGCATCGGTACCGCGTTTGTAAGTCATGAACACAAACAGTTCACCTGTAACCTCATTGGCATCAAACCCCATCGTTACCCATAACTCAACGGTGCCTTCATCGAGATTAACGAAGCGATCTTCCACGGGAAAGTGGATAACATCGCCAACCTCTTTGCTGACAAAACCGTTACCAAATTTACCGGGTTCAAAACTCCCGCCGTCGACGGTGCCGCCTTCTTTTTCGACTTCCGCTTTGCTCTCTAAGTGAGAAAAGAAGGTCTCTTCTGCGGTAGCAACTGAGACGCAAAGCAGCATAATCGTCAATAAACATAAAATTTTCATAAAAGATTCTCCTATTTCTGTTAGATTTGTTGGTATGAGCGTTTGCTCACCCTATAGGCTATGAACCAAACGATTTAACGTGAATTTAATATTGGATGTTGACAACACTATTACTATTTCTTAATATGACGAATAAATGTTAGTTTTCGATTATTTTAATTAGGTTTTGTACACAGGGCATATACATAAGGGGAGGTTAACTGCTGGTTTGGCACCTGAAGTACCGTTAATAGGTTACCAACAACAATATCTGTCAGATTAACACATTTACAGAGTACCTCATGTCCCCATTTGCCGATGACTGCCCGCCACGGCGAGTAATCGACGACACTCAACTTCAATGGACCACCTGTGTATCCATATTCTGTGACGTGAAATCCGATCTCTTGCAACACTGTAGCAAGTGCTAAAGGTGGGATTACCTTGTGTGTCGCGAGGAGTCTTGGACTCGCGACGCGGGCTATCGGTGTATACATACCGCGTAAATTCGGTGTTACGGTGAGCATTGTTCCACCCGGTTTAAGGAGACTGTACATCTCTTCTAAAATCGCGTGCGGCGTACTGAAATGCTCAATCAGTCCCATTGAGTAAACAAAGTCAAAAGTTGCACGGTGCACTTTGGCAAATGCAAACACATCTTCACAAATGATCGTCCCTTCGGTACCTGCAAGGCGAAGGTTGCGTTGTGCGAGTTGACACCCCAGTTCTGAAAAATCAACGCCATAACAGTCGCTGTTATAGTTCTTAGCAAGGTAGGGCAGCCACAGCGAATCGGCGCATCCCAGCTCAACCAGCGTTGGATGTTTAAAGCCTGTGAGCGCGCGGTGGAACAGTTTGGCAAGTTGACGATTTGCGACATAAGCCCATCGTAGATGACGAACCTTGTGTTGCTGTCCATCCCAAAGCGTTGTCCAATAGGATTCGTCCGTCAAAGGGTTAACTTGCGAACCCATGCTAATTTTCCTCCGGGAGAACCGCATCGTGTTCCAAAATAGGGCAGAGATCGCAGAGCTGATCAGCACAATAGTTCTTATAAAGGCGGATGAAGCCTTGCTCAATTCTGGCGGTCGGTTTTAAATGACGCATCTGCTGCGCCTCAGTGAAAATCTGTTCATCAACTTTACGGATAATCTTGTTACCTGTTGATTTGGAACCGACGCTGTAGAGTCGTAGCACCCCTTCCTGTAGATTCTGACTTCCGGCTTCAACTGCCCAGATATAGGCGACGGGTAAGATTTTATTGATAATAATGTCCACAGCCCGATTATTGCCAATGAGTGCTGCTTTGCGGCTGTCAGTCCCAAAGTTAGAATGTGTTTCCCAATAGCCGGTGGTTTCAAGTGTCAGCAGTGCGCGGAGTTCTTTTTCGATAGTTTTCAGTGCCTTTGGTGTATCGGCAGTTGCTGCTTTTTCACAGGTTGGCAGAAAGTACATCATCAAGCTGCCTTGACAGTGATGAATTAACTGGTTCATTGCCGCAATACGTCGAGTCGGGTGATTCAGAGGTCTGCCAGTAAAACTCCAACGTGCCTCTGTCATACGCGGCGGAAGCTCCGCGTATGCCGAAGCACGCCACAATTCTTCTAAGGCGACAATACTCGGATCGCCTGTCACTTCGGCGGGTAACGGTTTCTCTCGTTGTGATGGCAAAAGACCGGCAACTCCAAAGAGCATTGCTTGGATTTCTAACTCCGATTTCTGATCGAAGTCGGCAAAAGGGACATGCTGCGCCAACTCGCGCAACGCCTTGCTATTGCGTTCATAGCCGAGTGCCTCCATGATACCTTCATAGAGGAGTTGCTCAAAATCGAGGCGTGTTCTTAACAGACGCATTGACTCCGTCTTTTCTAAAAACCGTTCGCGTCCGAGCGATTCAAAAACGGCTTTCAAGGTTTCTATATTCAACTGCTTTCCCGTTATCCGACACAAGCCATCGGTTGTTGTGTCTTTGGTGTCGTCGTATAGGTCCCCTGTATCTACAGCAATCCATTTTAGGAGTTCTACAGTTGGAATACGTTTTCCATTCTGAAGCCGCGTCCGTAGATTGAAGTCGTCATTAAAAAGTACCGCATGCACAATAACGCGATTGTATCTGGAATTGAGATGATGCTTATGGGCGTACCACTCTGAAGCGCGGACATGAATTTCGACATCGCCGACATGAAGTTTGCCATCAATCTCGATTTCGGCGTGCATAAAATCCGGACCCTCATTATGATTCCATATCCCCGGTTTCAGCACACGAATTGCCCGTCTATCAATTGCCTCCATATTGGTATGAAAAAAGTGTTGCTCATGCCACCATTTCTGGACTAATGCCTCGTCGATTTTATCCAAATCTGGCTGATGGGTCTCGTCAATTTCTTTGAACAGTTTAGCAGCATACGCAATGTCAGTTATATCGCTCATATCGGCTTCCATTTTTAGTTTACTTTGCTCCGTGAATTTCGTTCAGCAGTGCCTGTGTAGCAACAGTCGGTTCAGGATGCGCACAAACAGCAGAAATTACAGCGATGCCGTGTGCGCCTGCCCGGATTACCTCTCCAGCAGTCTGAAGGGTAATACCACCAATCGCGATAACTGGGCAAGCTGCGATCTCACACATCCGGCGGAGTCGTTCTAAACCTTTCGCTGCTTCTGCATCCGATTTTGAAGTGGTGCCGTAGATGGGCCCAAACCCGATATAGTCGGCACCTTCGGAAATAGCTGCAAGTATTTTTTCCTCAGTTCGGGCGGATGCCCCGATGATGGTTTTTGTAGAGAGAATCTGCCGCCCAATAGAAACAGGCATGTCATTTTGTCCGAAATGCGCGCCCGTCGCACCGACAGCGAGTGCGATATCTGCTCTGTCGTTTACAATCAATGGGACTTTGTACTGCTTGCATATAGCCTGCATGCTCTGTGCCGTTGTTATCAATTCGCGCGTCGTTCCATGCTTTTGGCGAAATTGCACTGTGTCCGCACCGCCTTCGATTGCCAATTCTGCCAGTTCTGCATGCGTGAATCGGGATTGCAGTGTTGTATCCGTAATAACGTGTAACACGCCGATTTTTTTCATATTGGCATTCCGTCCAAAGTGTGCTAAATTATAGTTACCAGTTCTCGGCTGTCAGTTTTCAGTTAAGAGACCACTTGTGACGGGTACGAACTTTGCTATTACCATAAATGTGTAGCTGACAACTGATGACTGATAACCGACAACTCTTAATTCAGTATATCACATATAGGAGATGCTTTGTGAATAATTTTTTGTTTCAGTCTGGAGATAGGGTGCTTTTTATTGGGGATAGTATTACGGATTGCGGACGACGGGATGCACACGCCCCGTTGGGGCACGGCTACGTCCGGAAAATAACTGAACTCATCACCGCTAAATATCCCGAACGTGACATTACTTATGTCAACAAAGGCATTGGTGGCGATATCGTTGAGGGCTTGGAAAATCGGTGGGACACTGATGTGATTGCCGAAGCACCGAAATGGCTCTCGGTGAAAATTGGTATTAACAATGCAAGTCGACAGCATGGAGAAGGTGTTTCGTCGGAAGAATATCTGCCGGTTTGGGAGGCGTGCTATCGAAGGATTCTCACGCGCGCAAAAACCGAGTTAGATGCGTCCCTTTTTCTATTTGAAATTTTCTATATTGAAGAAGATGTTGATGCACCGCGCCCATTGGATGTAAACGCTTACAACGAAAGTATACACACGCTTGCAGAAGAGTTTGATGCAAGACTCATACCGACAAATGCTGCTTTTGATAAGGCAGTTGCTGGGCGTCCGGGCGCGCTTTGGACAACGCAAGATGGTGTCCATCCAAATGCGGAAGGGCATACCTTGATGGCATTGGAATTCCTTAAACAGGCAGAGTGGTAAACTATCGTTGTGTCATAATTAATTCGGGGTTACTGGCGGCGGACGCTCTCAGCCTGACGTTTCAACGTTTCAATGAATGCCTGCTCGTGATGTTTGTTATATTCAGAGGCGAGTTGTTGGGCATCCGTTCGGTTACCCCAATAAAATTGCCATCCGACGAGAGAGATACCAGCACAGTCGATATAGCGACGATCACGAATAGCATCTACTGCAAGATAGATGAACGTCCCACTCAATGCTGCCGCGAGAACGCCCTCTTTCACTTTGCCGACGTAAAGCTGCCCACTCCCAGGAACGACTGTAGAAAGCCAACCTGCTACTTGTGGTGATTTGGATGGCAGAGGTGTTTCTTCAAGAAGCGTATCTGCCAATTCGCTTGCTTTTTTTTCTCGGAATACACCCATCTGGGATGTATTTACTTGTCGCAATTCTGAGATCGCCTTGTTCCAATCGGTTGTATGAATGTAGCACCAACCGCGTAAGTAGTGTGCTGCATCTACGACTTCAGGCTCCGTGCTGGCGTGTAAGAGTTCAAAAAGGCTACTTCGCGCCTGCGAATACTCCGCCGCATCAAAATGGAGCTGCCCCAGCATCAACTGACTCTGAAACCGCAAAGGCGAATTCGGGTGAATGGCTGGAAACTCGCGAAATAATCCCTCAGCACGTGTGGCATCGTTCTGATAATAATAGGTCTGTGCGATCCGATAATCCGCTATATCTCTGAATTCCGTATCAGGATCATAAAACAGCAGCCGTTTATACGCAAGCCTTGCCGCTTGGTAATCACCCGATTCAAAAAGTTGCGCTGCGTAACGATATTGCGGATTTGTTGTTTCAGCGAGGACGCTCGTTGCAAAAGCCGTAATGGAGATTAATAGACAATATAATAATTTAATCAAAATGTGTGTCATAAGTCCAAGATTGGAAGTTTAACCTCAAGTTGTGTACCCCACAACAAGTCTCCATGACTGAATCGCTGGACATTTTTTGGGGTTGCCCAACTTTTCCTTTACGGTTTAGAGATTTAAATCACTTAGGTAATCAGCAATCTGCTTCGGTTGTCCATCAACCGTTGTTTCCATTGCGGCGATGACAAGCACAAAACTTTTTATATTGTCCTCAACCCGTGTTTTAGAAGGTTCACCACCGTCAATCCAATTGAGGAATTCATCGAATAGATGGTGATGATGCTCGTAACGGACGGGCGGTGCTGCGTAAACTTCCGGTTCACCACCAACACGGCGGATAACCATCTGGTTTCCACCTGCGATTGTGACTGTGCCTTTTTCAAACTCGGCGCGGTAATACTCATGATTCCAGCAGTATTCAACCCCAGCCGCCGAACTGTTCCCTTCATAAGAGGTATGAACACCATTGTCCATACGCATGAGATAGAAACCGCTGGAATGGTGCCGAAAACTTGACCATTCTGGATTCCAGCCAAATCCAATCAGCGTTTCGCAGTCGCCGCCAGCAAGAAATCGAAGCATGTCCAAGTGATGAACAGAACCTTCAATGAGCAGTCCAAAATCCATATCGTGCCGCCAAGCTCCCCACGCGGAATAGCGACGAAAGTCGCATCCATACCTACCAACAACGTATTGAAGTTTTCCTAATCTACCTTCATCGCGGATACGAATCAATTCCTGTTTATTATCCGCATAGCGATAGTTTTGGATGATAGCACACGGCACTCCAGTTTTCTGCGCGGTGTGCACCATTGCTTTCGCTGCATCCCAGGTATCCGCGATCGGTTTTTCACAGATAACGGGCATCCCGTTTTCCATAGCAGCAATTGCGGCGGGACTGTGGAATTTCGGTGGGATCGCAATACCACAGAAATCTGCTTTAACCTCTGCACACGCCTCGTTAAAATCTGTGAAGCGTTGCGAGGTGCTGAGTCCTAATGCTTCACCTTGCGCTGCAAGAACCTCTGTATTCACGTCTGTTAAACCGACGATTTCAACCCGATCCCTGAAGCTATCGGTGAGAATGCGGATCCAGTTAGCAGCCATACCACCGCCACCAATCATCAAACATGTTCGTTTCGCCATAATTCTTATTCTTCCTTTACAGTGCTTTTAAGGGCTACAAGGGTCAGTGTTGACCTGAAAAACCTGTGCTAAAACGTTTAAAACCTATTGGATGGCAACTTGGTTATTAATTATAACCTTAAACGTGCTTATTATTCACCAATTTTAGATTTTTATGAAATATGGATAAAATGAACCTGAAATTTTGCTATAGTTGATAGACATTTTTTCAATTCAAATGTTCCTCAAACCAATCCATAATACGTTTCTGGTAATCAATCCGGTGTTCAGGGTGCCAGTTAGTGGGAGAATGCCCTTCACCTCTGTACCATACAAAAGTTGCTTCCTTATTCAGTCTGCGTAATCCAGAGAAAAGTTCTCCAGATTGCGCGTAGTCAGAACCTCCAAAACCTTCACCGCAATAAATGAAAACAGGGGTTTCAACCTTATCCAAATAAAATAGAGGTGAATTGTCAATATATCGCTGGCGTTGTTCCCAGAGCGAACCGCCCATACGTCCCTGTCCTGTTTCTGCCCAACCAATTTGCGTACTGTCTCCCCGTTTAGAAAGTTGCCCGTAAAAGCTAGTCAGATTGTAGAGACCACCACCGCAAACTGCGGCTTTGAAACGGGTGGTTTGTGTGATCAGTCCAGCTGTGCAATATCCACCGTAACTAAATCCTATTATCCCTAATCTGTTTTCATCGGCGATACCCATTTCAATTACCTCGTCTATTGCTGGTAGGACGAATCCTGGCATATCTGCTAATGAATCGGTGGATTCAGGTGGCATATCAACACCGAGAACTGCAAAACCTTGGGCAGCAAGGAGTTGAAAGTTAATTTCTTCGTCAGCCAATCCGAAAATGTAAACGGATCTCGATAAATCCTGACCGGGATAGACCTTCGTAACTAATGGATAACGTTTTCCGTTCTCATAGTTGGCAGGCAGCATCAAAATCCCTCGTAAACGCTTGCCTTCCGCTGTTTTCGATTCAATGAAACGTACTTCACCAAAGCGTAAGTCACGCAGATGCGGATTAAGATCAGTAGCTTGCTGTTGTTTTCCAGAAACTGTATCATATATCCATACTTCCTCAGGGTAAGTTGCATTTTGTGCTCTATAGAGAAGCTTCGTTCCGTTCCCGCAAGGTGTGGTTAGGTAAATTTGTTGCTCAAACAGACAGGTAGCACTTGCTTCATCAGTGTTTATCAAATGAAAACCATCTTTCTTTGTTTCAGGATCACGGGTTTGGATACAGATAGATTGTTCTTCATTTGATTGCCAGATAACATGTGTGTTTTCTTTAGCAACGAAACCGATGATGTGTCGATCCAATCCCTCTGTAAGTTTTCGTGCATCGCTTCCGTCTGGCGTAATCTCCCACACATGTCCATCAAAACCGCAGAAAACCGAGGTTCCTGAAGCGTTCCATAACGGATGTGTAAAGAAATGAGGAGTCTCTGCAAAGTTCGCAGTGAGGTTTTTCTGTTCATCACTGTGTGTTGATGTCAAAAACAGACCATCCGGGTGGGTATATATCAGTTGTTTGCCATTTGGTGCCCAACCCACGAATCGCGATCCATATCTGATATTTGTTGCCAAGCATTTTATTGATGATCCATCTAAAGGCACTAATAATAACTCAAAGAAAACATCTTGAGAAGTTAAATTTTCCGATCCTATTATGTTGAGCACCGCAACCGCAGTGTCATCAGGAGATAGAAACATTTCTACAACATATAATCCACGTGTGAGAAATAAGACATCACTTGTGTCGACATTAAAAACACCTAAGTCTCCCTGAACCGATGCGAACCGACTTAGTTCTTCATCTGAACCCAGTTGTTCATCTGTATCAGAATGCCAGACATTGATGGCTCGTCCGTCTGAATCAGGAGAAATAATTGTCGAAAAATCTATATCTTCTGGACGTAACTTTGTAATGAGATATTTTCCATCTGATGACCACTGCGGCACCTCGAAGCCTTGTGTGGGGTTGATGGGTTTTTCACTAATTCGCCGTTGTTTATTTTCTATTTTATCCCAAACCCACAATTGCGGAGCACCCATTCGGTCAGAACAAAATGCGACATAACGTCCATCTGGGGACCAACTTGGTGCCCAGTCGACCTCCACGCCTGAACCAAGCTTATAAGACTCCTTTGTTCCGATATTGGTAACCCAGAGCTCATCACAATGATGATAAACCGGTGCACCAGTAGGTAGAAATCCTGAGTCTTCTGTGGTTTTTTGTTCGGATGGTGACTTTCGATTGGGATTCTTCACGACATAGGCAAGAAATTCTCCATCTGGGGAAAGTTGAAATCGCGAAACTGATGCAAATGAAAGAGATTTCATTTTAAGTACATCTGAAATCGTTAATGTATTGTGAGTCATCTTTTAACCTCCTTTTGTGTTTTGGTTCTTCATCTTGGTTAAGGATGAGAAATATTCAATTAGATATGGTATTATTAGACACCCTAATCGCTAAAACTCGCACATTAGTCAAAAAATGGGTATCACGAATAGATCTATGGATATGGACTTCATCTCACCGCTTTTATTATATCTCGACGCGGACAAACACCATATACGCACCTGACAATAGAACAACAAAAAACAGAGCCAACAAGAGTAAATCTATAATCGCAGTGTTGAAATCACGACTGAGACTGAGTGTATCTTCAAAGGTCGGAATCGATTCTGAGTTGATAGGTTTCTTGGACATACCCTCTGGTATACCAATGATATGGAGACTCTCGGGATCCGCTCTATCCATATCTGTGACAAATTCTCGGTATTCACGAGCGTAACGCTGCGCGTTCTCCACAAATTGTTGATGCCGTTCAAAGCCTGTGCCAGCAAAAACCTCAAGAAGGTATTGCACAATCGCAACCGGTGAGATGCGGGTGACGGAACGTCCCAGTTGAATTTGAGCGTGCTGCTGGTCTAAAAATTCTTGGCTCAAACGTTCCCGCGCTGCTGCGTCTTTAGTGACATATTCACCCCCTAACGCTATTCTTTTCGCTGGATGCTCACGTGCATCTTGCAAACGAGTAACATATTCATCACTGAGTTGAATATAAAGTCGCGTTCTGCGTTCTCGGAATTCATCATAAGTCATGGGTGTTGAAAATCCGCTGGCAATGGAAGCGAGTGTACTCGGCATAAAAACGACAAAAATGACCCATGTCAATAAGAGTATCACGAGACTCGCCGCACTTTGCTGCACACGCGACGACACTAACAATCCTAATGCCAAAAATAGGCACAGGTACAGCATCGCGATAAAGAAAATAATGCCTAAACGGTTCCACGCCTCGGTGCCAAGTTGGACATCGCTGGATGTGGAAATGACCAGCAGGTTCATCAACACCGCGAGCGTAAATGGGACGCTAATACTTACCAATGCGCCTAAGAATTTGCCAATCAACACAGTATGGCGCGGTATCGAGTTCGCCAACATCAAACGTAGTGTACCGTGCTCGCGTTCACCGGAAATCGAGTCAAAGGTGAATAGAATCGCGATGAGGCTCAAGACGTACCCGATCACAAATCCCCAATCTACTTTGATGGTGTCCGGACGAATATTTTTTGAATTGTGAGTCGCAGGACGATAGTCCAACTGCCAGAATCCCATTAAGCCATCGGTGATCCGCCGAATGAGTATATGGACAGCATCTGGCAAAAAGATGTCCCCGCCATCCGCGCAGAAATGGAGAGATGACGGCTTTTTGTAAAGCAATCCGGGACCCCGTTGCGCGATGTCATACAAATGCGTCCGAGATCTTGAGCGATTGAGCGATTCTGTGACGGCATCATGATATTTCTGCATCCGCATTGGGTGTTCCCGGAGATGCACAACTGCATTAGTCAGCATCAAGCCGAAAAGCAATACTGTTGCCAGTGCAAACCGGAGACTATTCAAATTGTCGTAAATTTCTCGTTTCGCAATATGCCACATTGGTTATCAGTCCTCAGTTATCAGTTTTTTATAGTTTTCAGTCATCGGTTATCCGTTAAAAGAGTATTTTGGCTTAAGCAAGACATCTCTTAACTGACAACCAACAACCAATAACTAATTTACACTTCACTTCTTTGGAAAACCAGAAATATTATCATAAAAAGAAAAAGGTTTATCATTATCAGCAGGAGTAAATCTGGCAATGCTCGCGCTGCATTTATTCTGACATCGCTTCTCTGGAAGGAAAACTGAGGCAAACTATCCCAGTCCACCGCGCCCTTATCGGCAGAAAACCACTGTTGCGACCCGAATGCTTTTTTATCGTAGTAATAATCAATCAACGTCCGTCGGTACTTTCGTACCACTTGAAAAAAATCTCTGAGTCCGTGCAGGTCTGTCCCTGCCCACGCTTGTGTAGCAGCGTCATACATCCCAACTGGCGAGCACCTCAAAAGGATGCGATCGATAATCGCTGGTTGAACGAAGATAGTTTCGAGTGCCTGTTTTCGGACAAGCCATGCCCGTTCTGCGGTGTTGATGGTCTGCGGTACGAGGAAGTGGTAGTAGTTCTGTGCATGTGGCACCCGAGGTTTGGATTCTTCAGTAAGTTTCCCGATGTTTGAACCAGCGAGGTAGAAATACTCAAGTCTTGACGGATTTCTGTAAAAGTATGCGTAGTTGAAACCTGATCCGCCTATAATGCCAAAATGTGAGCCTTCTCCTACCATGCCAAAATGCGGATCTTCTCCTGGAACCGCGTCGTTTGCAAGGAAATGTTTTCGCTCTCTGTCGAATTCATCCCAGATCTGTTTAATTTGGTCATAAGTGGAAACCATACGCGCTTGTGAGGTCTGAGGCGGAGCAATCGCCGCAAGGATTACGTTTGGATACACCAGCACCCAAAACCCCCAGACGAACATAGCAAGCATCAACGCGGTACCGGTTCTGCGGGTTACTGCTGAAATTAGCATACCGATGAGGTAGAATACCGACAGATAGACAATTGAGCTCAAGATAATCCCACCAATACGGAGGAAATCACCAATGCTCAGAGAAATAGCAGTGGATGTTGTCAGCAAGATCGCCGCGAGGAGCAGGCTCACCAGCAGCGGAACAAGCAAGCAGGTCATTGCACTGATGTATTTCGCAAGCAGGATATGCCCGCGACGGATTGGATGCGTTAGCACCAGACGCAATGTCCCGCGCTCGCGTTCTCCCGCAATGGCATCGTAGGCGAAAATCAGTGCCATTAGGCTCAGAACGACCTCAAAGATAAAAACAATATCAATCGCAGAGAAGAGGTTAAGAAGTGGATTCGTCGTCCCTTGCATCCTTGCATCCCACAACGTCGGCACAAAACCGTGAGATATCCAAATTTCGTTCCCCAGCCGTTTATCCAACCCAACATTAAAGATACTCAGCGGATTTGGCGGGCGAGCAACGTCCAAGCCTCCTGCCGAATAGGTTTTTCTTTCCCGCAATTGCTGATGCTCTGTTTTGAGAGCAGTGTTGTAAGCTGCCAAGCGTCGCTCGTAATCTTTAATCAGCACAGCGGAATTCGCAACAACGAGCAGTAACATAATAAAGACTGCGGCAGCGAAGCGGAATGTCATTAGATTGTCAAGGAGTTCCCGACGGATGAGTGTTGTGATCATGAGGTTTACCCTAATTCAGATGTTTTTCAAACCAATCTATAATACGTTCCCAGCAATCAGCACGGTGTTCAGGTCGCCAATACCTCACGAGATGCCCTTCACCACGATACCACGCAAAAGTCGCTTTCTTCTCAAGTCTGCGTAATCCAGAGAAAAGTTCCCCAGATTGCGTGTAATCAAAACCATCATACCCTTCACCACAATAGATTAGAACAGGGGTTTCCACCTTATCTAAGTGAAATAGCGGCGAATTGTCAATGTATCGTTGGCGTTTTTCCCAGAGCGAACCGCCTATATCCATCTGATTCTTGCGTTCTATCCAATTAATACCATGACTTCTTCCCTGTTTCGTAAGATTACCGTAGATTCTGGTCAAATTATAAAAACCACCACCGCAAACTGCGGCTTTGAAACGGTTGGTTTGTGTAATCAGTCCGGCAGTGAAGTATCCGCCGGAACCGTACCCCGTTATTCCCAAACGATCTGCATCGACGATACCCATTTCAATGACTTTGTCTACTGTTGGTAACACGTATTCGGGCAATTCTTTTAACGATTTGCTTGGTCTTGAGGGTACACCAACACCAAGCACAGCAAAACCACGTGCAGCAAGGAGTTGGCAGTTCATGACATATTTATCGAACCCAAAACTATAGATATACATTGATAGGTGACTGCCCGGAGAGACCCACGTAACTAAAGGATATTGTTTACCTTCCTCATAGTTGACAGGTAGCATCAAAACCGCGCGCAAACGTTCACCTTTCTCCGTTTCTGATTCAACGAGACGGGTGTCACCAAATTGTAAGTCGCGCAGATGCGGATTGAGTTCGGACATCTGCTGGCGTTCTCCAGAGTCTGTATCAAACATCCAAACTTCCTCTGGCTGTGTTGCATCTTGCGCTCTGTAGACAATCTGTGTGTCGTTACTGACAACCTTTAGATCGTATTCGTCTGCTATCTGACGGGTTATGCTAATGGGTTCTTCAAACAAGCAAGTCGCACGTGCCTCCGCAGTATCTATCAAATAGAAGCCATCTTTCTTTGTTTCTGGATCATGCGTCTGGACACAGATAGACTGTGCATCGCTTGACTGCCAAACGACGTGGGTATTCACTTTCGCGACAATACCCATGATGTGTTTCTTCAATTCTTCTGTTAGTTTTCGGGCACCGCTGCCGTCTGCTGCGAATTCCCAGATATTTCCATCGATGCCGCAGAAAAACGAGTCTCCTGATGGTCGCCATAACGGACGTGCGTAAAATCGCAGTTTCTCTGTAAGGTCTGCGGTCAGGTTCTTGTGTTCACCATCTTGGACTGAAACAATAAACAAACCCTCCGGTTGAGCATATATGAGGTGCTTACCGTCTGGTGACCAACTCACGAATAGCGCACTTTCCCTGATTTTTGTCGCCAATCTTCGCACCGGTGTTCCATCTAAAGGGATTAATAACAACTCAAACAGGATTTCTTGAGATGTCGATTCCTCTTCTCGTCTTACATTAAGCACAGCAACTGCTGTATTATCCGGTGAGAGAATGATTTTTCTCGTAAATAACCCTCGTGTGAGAACTTGCACATCACCTGTGTCAACGTTGAAGACCCCTAAATCCCCTTTGACCCACACGAATTGGTCTAAATCATCTATAGAAGACTCCTCATCTGTATCGGTATGCCAAACGTTTATGGCTTGTGGAATCGTTTTAGATGAGATAATTGTGGAAAGGTCCATATCTTCGGGACGTACCTTTGTGATGATATGTTTTCCATCTGAAGTCCACTGCGGTGCTTCAAGACCGTGTGTTGCAGTAATCGGTTTTTCGCTCACTTGGCGCAGTTTATTTTTAACCTTATCCCAAACCCAAAGATGGGGTGTCCCCATTCGGTCAGAACAGAACGCTAAGGAGTTTCCATCTGGAGACCACCGTGGTGCCCAGTCAACCCCTGTATTTGCTCCGAGTTTATGTGTTTCCTTCGTGTTGATGTTGGTAACCCATACCTCCTGACTATGATTTTCTATCAATGCGCCAGTCAGTTGATGCAGTGAAAATTCAGGGGTCTGTTGTTCAAATGATGATTTTCGGTCCGGGTCTACGACTACATAGGCAAGCCACTCTCCATCTAAGGAAAGTTGCATGCGTGATCGGTCTGATAAGGACTTAATTTTCAGTATATCCGTACTCATTCTATCTACCATGCTAATTTCTCCTTGTAACGGCTGTTGGGAACTGTGCCCTTTTCCAATAGAACTATCTATTGTCTCTTGAATTAATGGATCGTATTGTCTTAACCTTTGTCTTGCGCGTTGAAGTCGGCTCTTAATCGTATTTTGGGGGACGCCTAAATAGCGACTTATCTCAGCAGATGTCATCTCTTCAAAATAGTGGAGTCTGATTAGTTGGCGATCACTTTCCTTTAGCTTTGAGAGCAGCTTTTGTACCAATTCGCGTTGTGCTTCAGCGGCATCCCTCTCGTTTTCTAAGACCACATGCAGTGAATATGTATCTGTCTCTGTATGTACCGTGTAGTTCTCACGTAACAATTTGGACATTGATTGATTTTTTCGGAACCACGCTATACAAAGATAATTAGCAATCGCAAAAAGCCATGTTGAAAACTTTGCTGAGTCTCGTAGCTTTGCCAAATTTCGATACGCTTCAAAGAATGTTTCCTGTGTAATGTCTTCAGCAATGTGGAAATCTCCAGTTTTCCGATACGCATACGCGTGAACTTGTTCCTGGTATTTACCCACCAAACTCGCAAAGGCAGCTTCATCCCCCGCAAGTGTAAATTGAATCAACACAACATCATCCGTTTTCATTGACATCTCCAGAAAGGTTTTATTCCGTAGAATTATAGCAAAATTTGTGAAAAGTGCATACACATTACCTTGTATGCACTGACCGAATACTTGACGTACGTCAACGTTGATTTGCTTGCATCGTAAGCGCGTTGTCAATTGTCTTTAAATAACTGTTGGTTTTAATAACTGGATAATACGTTTCAGGGGAGGAGTGCTTAAAGGTACGAAGGCATGTCTGATTGATTATTTCACTTTTCACTATATAGTCGCGAATTAGCTGAGAAAAGGTGCATAATTTTAATTGTGGATAATCGAAATTCCCACTAACACCTTCGCTACAATAGATTAGAACAACGGTTTCAACCTTTTAAAACCTTGATTTCCATAACACTAATTTCACTTCATCTGTCGGTGGTGGTATTGCTCCGAATAAGCCGGAATCTCGAATTTCCTGTTGGAGTTTATTACGAAACAGTCTTTCATGGCGTAGGTTAAAGGTTCGGGCAGTCTGGATTCCCTGGTAAATGCTATTCCCGTAGAAAAACGCACCGAGTATTCCAATAGGAACAGCAACTTCGTAGCGTCCCCGGTCAGCATAATAGAAACTCGCGCCCCCCAGAACTGCGACGCTAACAAAAGCGTAGAGTCCGTCAACAGTTCGTCCTGTATAAACCTGTCCACTGCCCGGTACGAACACTGAAAGCACGCCTGCAATCGTTGGGGAACGGCGCGGCAAATTCTCGGCATCTTTTACCTTGTGTGCTAATCTATTGCTAACCTCGGCAAAAGGACTCTCTGGATAGGTTAAAGAGACATCGTTCCATACTTGGCGCGCGTGTATCCATTCCGACTTATCTGTGTGTAGGATTCCAATTGTGAAGTGTGCGCGTGGTGCCAAGTCACTCTCTGCATGTTCGGCAAGAAATTGTTTTAGCGATGAAAGTCCTTGTTTACTATTGCCTGACAGGATGTGGCATTGCGCAATATTGTTCTGACACCGTGCAGCAAGGCTACTTTTCGGATAGGTGTCAATCAGAAGTTGGTAGGCACGAATAGCGTTTTTCAATTTGCCTGCATTCTGGTAAGATGCGGCAACGCGAAAGGCTATAAAATCGCTTTGAGGGGTATTAGGATGTAGAAAAAGGAGTCGTTTATATTCGTGGGCGGCGTTGAGATAGTCGCCTTCTTGGAAAAGTGCATCTGCAAAAGCGGATTCCGCTGCAGCAAACAGCGGAGCCGTGCTAAAAAAAGCAAAATATAGGATGCAGCTTACAAGGACATATCGCACTGAGGTAGGAGAGAGGGTTTTCATTCGGTGTTGAGTTGTTTTTGCACCTGTTCTTTGCTGACTGTCCAAATGTTATTGCCAATATCTATGAGTTGTGGGGCAAAACGAGAGTCTGAAATCTCGTTTTTGAAGCCGTTGCCGCCATAGGTGTTTAGTAGGATGAGTGCGCAAGCGATAACAAGCCCACCAGAAGCGATACCGAAGCAGAGTCCTAATAGGCGGTTCACCCAACCCAAGACTCCTTTTTCGAGGATACGCTGGATACGCTCAAAAAGCGAGTCAAGGAGAATAGAAATGACAAGTACAATGGCAACGATGCTCAGCCATTTCGCCCAATTGGGATTTGATATAAGTTTCCCAAGGAATGCCGCGAGTTGATGCCAAAATTGGCATGCAGCGAAAAATCCTACGCCAATTACAAAAACACCCCAAACACTTCGGGTAAAACCGGCACGGTAACAACTTATGCCTGCCAGTCCAACGAGGATGAAGATACCGATATCAAGTTTCGTCATTGTTTGTTGGGTGTTTTTGTATGAGAAGTCTACAATTCGCGCCCTAAGCGGTATCCACGAAGGGGATTTCCTTTGGCGTTAGCCCAAAACTCTGTTCAATTGCTGTCTCTGTAGGAATATTATTACCTAATTGATGAAGCAGCTCGCGAATTTTCGGAAGACCGAATTGCTGAATAAGATATTCAACGATTGCTGTGGATTGGATGTACGCCAATTTCCGATATTTCGCGGGAAGTTGGCTAAACGGTTCGCTCAGTGCGGCAAGGGGGAGCAATCGCTTCGTTTGGACCGCCTGTTGCAAGTTGAGTCGTTCGGAGTGGAACATAGGACGTGCAACGCTTTGTGCTAGTCCTTCATCGAGCCATATAGGACAATGTCCGTTCGTTAGGTGATGGTTGAGTAGATGGACCCATTCATGCCGAAGCAGGGCGTATAAAATGCCCAGAACCGGTTCACTAACTGCACAGTATACCAACTGGATACTACCATCGTAGCAGCCACTCGCCCAATTCGGTAGCAAACGTTGTGATAGTTCGGTACCGTTTGTATTTGTAATTGAGATAGGTACGCGAGAGAGCGGATAGTGCCCGAGCATTTCACCGAGTTCCCGATAAGTTCGGTGAATCAGCCGACAGACATTCCACACTGTCTGGGAGTGCATCGCGGAATGACAGGTCAGACTGAAAAATTCGGAATTTATAGTGTATTTGGGCGGGATTGTAGCGTCCAGCTGCAACCGTTCAAGGAATTCTTGAGGCGGCGGTTTCTGGAAATCATCCAAACAAACCAACGCGTCATAACACGCTTTCTCATCAAGAATACGTGCCTTACGTCTAAGGGCTGTCGGCGAATCTGGACACAACCGAAGTGCGATATCTAGGCATGCCAATGCTGTATCCCATTCTCCAACCATCTCGTATGCTTTTGCAAGATCGGCATAGATATGGTGATGATGGGCTGCACCCAATTTCAAGCCAGCGAGATAGTGTTGGATGGCTTCAACATAGCAAGCTTGTCCGTAACTAACTGTTGCTTGTCGGAAATGTGACAATGCTAATGAATTGGTATGCCTTAGATGCACTGTTTCCATAAGGAACAGGGGCGTTAAATGTTCTACTTTCAATGCACACCTGATCCTTCTCCCATATAGCTATGAACGTTCAATGTCAACGACTTTGAAACTAATTTTTCCACACTTCAGGGTAGAGCCGTCTTGAACAAGGGTAGACGTTTCAACACGTTCGTTATCAACATAAGTCGCGTTAGAACTGCCTAAGTCTGTGACGTACACCTCGTCATCCTTTTGCTCAAACCGGACGTGCAAACGGGAAAGTGTCCGGATTGCATCGTAACGTTTTAACATCTCAGGGGATGTCGGTGTCTGTTCGGTGTCCCACTGTTGCAGCGCATCCGCGTTCGGTAAAGCAGCGTCTACCTGCATAATTTCGGTGGTTTCGTTACCCATACCTTGTGGACTATAACCGAATTGCGGCTGCAGCCCGTCGGTGGAAACATCGGTTTCCGGTGCATCGCCGCGAATTTCCGCCATGACCCGTTCGCGAGCGCGCTGTTGGCTGCCCGGCGGTAACATGACGTTCTCTCTTTCCTCGAAGCGATAGTGTGAAAAATCGATTAATTGTTTTAACGGCTGAAGTTCCGGGAAACTGTTGATCTCCTTCAAAAGATGTTTCTGCTTACGCGATAGCTTTTCGTTTTTCAGCCAGCGCGTGTAAGCTTCGAGCATCTCTGCCTTCTTAAGGTCGTCTACTGAGATCCCAGCCTTCCGCCATTTCTTCCAGAAGCGCATTAGTTAGTCCTCCAAATTAATAAATCCACTGGATGCCTTTGGCAACCAGAATTTTCCGCAATTCTTCTGTACACCGAAAAATCCAGATCTTTACAGTCCCTTCTTTTCGGTTAAGAATACGGGCAATCTCTGCAATACTGTAACCTTCTAAATGCCGCAACATCCACGCGATCCGATGATTGGGTTTCGTGACCTGTTCGAGGGCACTCTCCAAAATCTGTTGCGCTTCTACGGCTTCTAATTGTTGTTCAGGTCCTGAGTACGGATCCTCATATTTACTCAACGGTTGTTCATCTTCGTCAGGTGAACCACTGAGCGGATGTTCCCGAATCCGATTCCGTTTTCGTATTGCATCAATGATGGTATTTCGAGCCACCATATTTAACCATGCTTGAAAACTACCCTTTTCTGCGTCCCATTTGTTTTTGTTTAGCTTTTGCCAAACCTTAATGAATACATCTGAGGCGACCTCTTCAGTATCCTGGTAATTTCCAAGCATTCGGTAGGCTTTATTGTAAACCCATTTGTAATGCTTGTCGAACAATTGCCTAAACGCGGCATCATTGCCTGCTTTCGCTTGCGTCGCAAGGTAGGTGTCTTCGACAGCAGATAAATCGTTAGGTGTTTGGCGCGCCATTATAATCTGCTCCTTCGCCTATAAGTATCCTTATTTAGCAGGCTACACGATATAACGTTCAGATAGTTCATCGCGTTTCAAATAGTTCGTATAGTTCGTCGCGTTTGAAAAAAGATGAAAAAGGTGGCACGCCCTCGAAAACTAATGCGCTACCAACATCTCTTGAATTTATTGTAACAAATTGTCGCAAAATATGTCAAGAAAAATATTTTTTTTCAAAATTTCTGGGAACCGCCTATAGATTCACAGGCGGCGTAAAAGTAAATACTGTGATTCTTTAGATTGCCCGCACTATACCAGAATCCTTACCTACGTCACAAAATCTCTGTCCGCGCTTAGCGGGTACTCGCAAGGAGAATTCGTTCTTTCTCCGCGTAGTCCTTGAGTAGTTTGTATGTACAGTAGGCGGGTTCGGCATCTATAAGGGAGCGAACGGTATCCGCTTGGGTCTCACCGATTTCAAAGATGAGTTTTCCATTCGGTGCGAGGTATTTAGGAGCTTCAGCAATTAATCGACGGATCACGGCGAGGCCGTCGTCACCAGCAAAGAGGGCAATCTCTGGCTCATAGTCTCGGACATCCGGACTCAGCGTATCCCATTCTGTCTTTTTGACATACGGCGGATTGCAGACTATCCAATCAAATCGAATGTTTCCGGCAGGGTTTATCGCTTTTATGGGTTCAAATAGATCACCGGTCAGAAATTTGATTTGTGCCGTATGGACATGGGTTTCGGCGTTTTTCTGGGCAACTGCCAGGGCGGGTTCAGAAATATCTGTTGCAATAATCTCCCATTCCGGTTGGTGCACTGCAAGACTCGTAGCGATCACGCCACTCCCTGTGCCGAGTTCCAGTAGACGTTCAGAATTCCCCGTTTTTTCTCTGAGAATCGTTTCAACAAGCTGCTCTGTCTCGGGTCTCGGAATGAGCACCCGCTCATCTACGTAGAAGTCTAACGACATGAACTCTTTCCGGTTCGTTAAATAACTAACAGGTGTGTGCTCAATGCGTTTTTTTATCAGTTCTCGATACGGTGTGAGATGTTCTTGGAAGACAGGCATTTCAAAATGGAGATAGAGTTGCAGGCGACTTTTTTCGAGTAAGTGCGCGAGCAGGACCTCTGCATCTAACCTCGGATTTCGGATGCCGTGCTGTTCAAAATACCGCGTTGTCCAATCGAGTAAATCTACCACACGCCACATTTTATTTCGCATAGTCTGTGTTCCTTAGTCGGCGTGCTTTAAGTCTCTTCCAACTTCTCCGCTTGATCGGCGGTTGTTAGCTGCTCGATAAACGCTTTTAAATCACCATCTACAACGGCATCGAGTTGATAGGAACTAAATTGGATACGGTGGTCCGTTACACGAGATTGTGGGAAGTTGTAAGTGCGAATTTTCTCGCTTCTGTCGCCACTTCCAACCATAGACCGTCGCGTTTCGGCTCTCTCGCTGTGAAGCTCAGCCTGTTTTTGCTCTTGAAGGCGTGCGCGGAGAATTTTCATCGCCTTGGAACGGTTCTTATGCTGGGATTTTTCGTCTTGGCAGGTTACAACGAGGCCTGTGGGTAGGTGTGTGATCCGGATAGCGGAGTCCGTTGTGTTAACACTTTGGCCACCAGGCCCTGAGGAGCGATAGGTATCGACCCGTAACTCGGTCGCTTCATCGATTGCCAGATCGAGTGCTTCGGCTTCGGGGAGCACGGCTACCGTTGCGGCAGAGGTGTGGATACGTCCGCTGGTCTCTGTGGTAGGAATTCGCTGGACGCGATGTATGCCGCCTTCGTATTTGAGGTGACTATATGCCCCTGCCCCTTCAATAGAGAAAATAACTTCTTTAAAGCCTTTTAATCCCGTTGGATTTGCGCTGAGGAGTTCAACTTTCCAATCCTGCCGTTCCGCATAGCGGGTATACATCCGAAACAACTCGGCTGCAAAGAGACTGGCTTCTTCACCACCCGTGCCTGCCCGAACTTCGATGATAACATTCTTTTCATCGTTCGGATCTTTTGGGATGAGGAGTAACTTGAGTTCTTCAGTCAGTGCCTCTTTTTTCGCAGTGAGGCTGTCCAATTCCTCCTGCGCCAATCCAACCATTTCTGCATCAGTTTCTGATTCTATCAGGAAGAGCGTCTCCTCAAGCGCGGACTCTAATTGCTGGTACTCCTGATAAGTTGATACGATCGGAGAAAGTTCCGCGTGGCTTTTGGATAGTTCCATTAACCGCTGCTGATTTGAAATTTGCGCTGGGTCTCCAAGTGCTTTTTCAACGTCAGCATATTTCGTTTCGATGTCCTTAAGTTTTTCAAACATTTTGGCACCACTTGCAAGCCAGAACTTGCTGTTAACCGTTAGCTAAAGTAGGGTTTGTCCACATTTCGACGATAAGGATGCTCCCCGCGCCTATCTCTTGTAAACTCTATCATCAGACTGTTAAGACAGGGGGAGCCTCTTCTTGAAATTCCGGTTCGTTAAGGATCGAGTTGTGTGCCTACTTATCTTCCTCGGTTTCGGTCAACCCATAACGGCGGCGGAAACTTTCAACACGTCCAGCGGTGTCAATGAATCGCGCCTGTTGTCCGGTATAGAATGGGTGACATTTTCCACAAATATCTACGCGCATTTGCGGTTGAATAGCGAGCGTATTATGTGTTGCGCCGCAAACGCATGTGATAACAGACTCTACCATTTCAGGGTGAATTTCGGGTTTCATAATATCCTTCCTTAATTTCAGATTTCCGAATTGCGAATTTGCTATTCAGTTCGTGTGCCTCTGACTATTGTAGTCTCGTTTCTGAAGCGCAAGGTGCAGGTGTATAAGGATTCACACCTACCGCTTCGGACGAGCGTTAGTTCTGGATGTATTGCTGTACGTAGCATTGTCTACCATTCGTTCGAGAAATTCGGCATTTGTGGCATTTTTACCGAATTGCTCAATCAACATTTCAAGGGATTCCGCGTGATCCATTTGGCTTGTGAATTTCCGTAGTACCCAGACTTTGTTAAGTACATCTGGTGCTAACAAGAGTTCTTCACGCCGTGTTTTCGATTTTCCAATGTTAATCGGTGGATAGATACGGAGGTCTAACAAGGCACGCTCCATGTGAATTTCCATATTGGCGGTGCCTTTAAATTCTTCATAGATGTATTCATCTTGGCGACTTTCCGTATCAACGAGTACAGTTGCGATGACTGTTAGACTTCCGCCTTCTTCAAATTTCCGGGCTGCGCCGCAGAATTGGCGTGGCTTCACGAATGCCATAGCATCTAAGCCGCCACTCAACGTTTTGCCGCTGTGTGGTGTCATAACATTATGGGCACGTGCCAATCGGGTCATGCTATCTAATAGCACAACGACATCTTTCCCGTACTCTGCCCAGCGTTTTGCCTTTTCAATGGCCATTTCTGCAACTTGAATGTGGCGTTCAGGATGTTCGTCGAAGGTGGAGCTAATGACTTCGCCTTTGACGGAGCGTGCGACATCCGTAACTTCCTCGGGGCGTTCATCGATCAGTAGAAAGATGAGGGAGATTTCTGGATGGTTCGCTTCAATACCGGCGGCAATATTCTTCAGCAGTGTTGTTTTTCCACTATAAGGCGGAGCGACGATCAATCCGCGTTGCCCTTTACCGATGGGTGCTATTAAATCCATCATCCGGGTTCCAAATTCTGACTGGTTGTGTTCCAGTTTCAATTGTTCGTACGGATGGATAGGGGTGAGGTTATTGAAAAGGATTTTCTGTTTGACAGCTTCCGGTGGCTCTCCGTTGACCTTCTCAATTTGTAACATTGCGAAGTAACGTTCTGCCTTGTTTTCTGTCTTCTTAGGCGGGCGGATTACACCTTCAACGACGTGCCCGGTCTGTAAATCAAAGCGCCTTATTTGCGATGAGGATACGTAAATATCTTCATTACTCTGCAAATAGTTGGAGCGCGATGAACGGAGAAAACCGTAGTGTTGATCTCGGTCATCTAAGATTTCCAAGACACCTCCACCATAAAATTGGATGTCTCCCTCAGATTTAGCCTCTATGATTTCGTTAATCAATTCCTCTTTCCGAGACCCGGTGTATTCGTCCACTCCGAGAGTCAGTGCAAGATCTTTGAGTTCCGAGAACTCCATTTCTTGGAGCTTGCCAATGTCCAAGCTCTCCATAGTTTCTAATACTCCTCATTGTGCCCGGTTCCAAGGTAATAGCGAATGCTTTGTTCCTACTCAAATATGCGATATGTTCAGATGTGTTCGCAAAAATCAGGATACGCAGCAGCGGTTAAAATGGAATCGGGGCTGATCCTATAGACTAATTTACTAATGTTGGTTTCTATCGTTTTCGGTGCGCGGTTGAAACCACGTCTACCGGGTTCTCCAAAAATGCCCTTTTCACAAAGCAGCATACGGAAACTAAGGTACGAAGACCGGATTTTCCTACAAAGCCGGTTAAATTGGTATGATACCCGAACCGAATGCATGAGAAGTTGCCGTTGAGATGTGCAACGAGGCAAAATGCGAGGTATAAAAGGGTATCGATGGAGTAGGTGCAATGTTGCCCGCGGGAATGTTTCTTGTATAGTTGCGTTGCAATGCATGCCAAAAGATCGTCTCAACCTAAAGGTAGTGCTTCTGTGTTTCTATATTATTGTGAAACCTATTGAAGCTAATGTCGCATACATCACCTTACAGCTAGGGACTCATTTTCCTCAAAAGCGCGCTTTTCTCAGGAATTGCACAATTTTGCCAGGGGAGTTCTGCGAATTTTACCCTTAAAGCATGCTTGCGATAGGAAGTTAAGAACTTTAACTATTAATTATACACAATTGACTGTAAAAGGTCAAGTTTTTTTTTCAAAAAAAATTAATTATGCTCAAAAACCGTAACGTGTAGGTGCAGTTTTGAACGTGCACCCCTGGGAAATAAGTGTTGTAAGTGCGGCTTTCAACCGCACTTTGTTAATCTATTCTTTCGGTGCTTCGGCATCATTTTTCGGTGCTTCGGCATCACCTTTCAATTTTTTAAGGCTGCGCCGAACGTTCTGGTTATACTGGTTATCTGTGAGAAAACCTTCCCAAAGTACTATCGCGTCGTCATTATAGCCTTGTGAAACATAGTAATCCCCAAGTGCTATGATTGGAATATGGGAGTTTGGATTTTTCTCAATCGCCGCTTTAAATTCGGCAACAGCGGTTTCGGTATCGCCGTTGAGTAGTGCCAGTTCACCTCTACCATAGGGGATCAAAGCATGTTTTGGATATTCCGCTGCTAATTCATCTATAATCTTCTGCGCGTCTTCTGGTTTCTTAAGTTGATAGTTTGCGCGCGCAGCAAGAATGGTTGCATAGACTACCTGGTTGCGAAGTTCACGTTTTTCAACATCGCTTTCTGACTTATCAAGCGATCGCTTCGCTATCCGAGCGGCGGCTTTATATCTTGCCCGGGCTTGGACGTAATTCCCGTACTGATAGGTAAGATCACCGAGCGTTTTGGCACCAATGTACGTATCACCTTTTTGATCGACGAGGTCTTGAAAGATTGCAGCGGTTTTCCGATCCTTCAACCGGTAGTGAAGTACTTCGGCAAGACTTTGCAACGCGTCTGTATTCTGCGTGTTCGCGGCGACAGAACGTTCAAGAGTTTCGCGTTCCTTCTCAGGTTCACCTAATTTTTTGTGTGCCAGCGAGATGAGCCAGTATATCTCGGAATCTTTACTCCGATTCATGCCGATGACAGAATTATAGGTTTCTATCGCTTGCTCATAATTGTCTGAAGTATAGTGATTTCGACCGGTGTTAATAACGGCATCAATGACTCCCCCGTCTCGGCTTGCGGCTTTTCTGAGTACCTCTTTTGCGCGTTGGTGCATCCCGACTTTTCGGTAACAAACCGAGAGTTTGAGGTAAGTGTACGGGTCAATTTTTACTTTTTCGGCTTCTGCGCGTGCGATTGCGTCGAAGTATAATGCGCCTGCGTCCCGGTAACTTTCATCGCCATAGAAAAAATTAGCAATCATAAGTTCAGCATCGTGGTAACTCCCTTGGTCGTCACCCGCGATACCGCCCTGTCCCCCGAAGTTCCGCATTACATCTGCCGCGCTGATCCCGAACCCGGAATCTGGAATTTCGACGTTAGGATTTCCCATTGCCGGGCTTCTTTCAACACCGCCGCGCGGTCGGTCACGTTCGCGTCGGGCTTCAAACTGTGCCAACGCTCTTCCCTGCGGTGTATCCAATGGATTGTCTGGCTCCGGGATAGAGGCGTTGAAATCTTTCAGTACTTGTTTTGCCTTTTCAACCGATCCTTCAGCACCTTCAACCTTTCCATATCTCTTAACGAGCAATTGGTTGGTGCGTTTCGCTTCCTCTTCGTCCTTGAGGTGTTGGTGTTGAATTCGTGCCTTATTCTCAAGTGCCAATGCGGCTCGCTTGCTTCTCGGATTGCGGTTCGCGAAACTGTCAAAAGTTTCTGCGGCTTGTTCAAAGCTCTTGTCATCCTCGTAGCTTTTCGCCAACATCAGGTGCGCATTTTGACTTAATTCGAGTTGTGGGAAGTTGTTAACGATTGCGTCAAATTGCGTTTGTGCGGCTTTATAATCCTTTTCTCTGTAGTGGTGCATGCCGAGTTCATAGTGCGCTTCGGCGGCTTCGCCGCTTTTCGGTGCAGCGGCAATGACACCTTCATAAGCCTTGATACCTTCTGCGGGTTGGTTCATCTGTTTAATAGATAACTTACCTATGGCGAGTTGTGCTTGAAGTGCATCCGGTGTACCGGGTTGCGTATCCACAATGCTCTGGTATGCTTCAATCGCGCCGTAGTAGTCTTTGTCATTGGCAAGTTTGTCACCTTTACTCAATGCACTTCCGGGTAAGCAGCCGGTTTGCACTGCTGCTACCCATAGAATCGCGATGAGTGCACAATACTTTACACTTTTCAAGGCAAGTGCTTGCCAAGGATAATAAGTTCTATCTGTGGGTTGTCCAAAAAATTTCACGGTTTTTCTCCTTTTTAGCATATTGGCTCTGTTGAAGAACCGCTATGGGAATAGGCGCCCATTTAAATACGGATTTTTTGTTTGTCTCTGAACATTCGTTAGAATGGTTTATTTTCGACATCGGGGTCTAAATCTTTCGCTTTCTGAAAATCGGCTTTCGCTGCTTCGTGCTGTCCGAACGCCTGCTTCGCTAATCCACGGTCATAGTAATAGCGTGCCTCATCAGGTTTCATCAGGATCGTCTCATTGAAGTCTTCAATCGCCTCACGATACATGCCAATCGCAGCCTTTGCAGCAGCACGGGTATGATAGTCAGCGGGGCTTGGATTATCTAACTTTAGACGAATTGATTCATCGCTGTCTGCGACCGCTGCTTCAAAAAGTTTTTTCGCTTTCTCTGTATCGCCCCGTTCGTGGTCAAATTGTCCGAGGAGATATTTTATCCATCCTCTGCTGTTATAGACTGAGGCGTATTCGGGGTCCAGTTTGATAGCTTCCGTATAATCCTCTACAACCTCTTGATAGTCTACTTGTGCTTCTGCGATATTCCCTTGATCCGCTTTAGATTTTCCGAGGTTGTATTTTGCGTGCCCGCGATTGAAGTAAGCCGTCTCACTTTTAGGATTCAGCTGGATAGTTTTATCGTAATCTTTTATCGCTTCTTCGTAGTCGCCAAGATCGCGTTTCGCGCGTCCACGGTTGCTATAGTAACCGGCAAACTTTGCGTCTAACGTGATGGCTTCCGTATAGTCGTCAATCGCTGCTTGGAAGTATTTATCGGCACTGACTTTATTGCCTTCATCTGTTTTCGACCTACCAAGATCGGATTTCGCAATACCGCGTTTGTTGTAAGTCTTATCGCATTTTGGGTCAAGTTGAACGGCTTTGTCATAGTCTTCAATCGCGCTTTCATAGTCGTGAAGATAACGTTTTGCATCTGCCCGGCACCTATAAACGTTCAAAGAAACACCAAGTTTGGGATTTAAACTAATGATTTTATCATAGTCTTCAATCGCTCCGGTATAATCCTCTAATACAAGTTTCATATTTGCGCGCAAGAAGTAAACTTCCGCCGAATCTGGTGCAAGTTCTAAGGCAGTATCGTAATCAGCAAGTGCTGTTTCATCCTGTTCTAAGGCGAATTTCGCTGTTGCCCTACAGATATAAGACTGAACAAGATTGGGATCGAGTTTGAGGGCACTATCACAGTCAGCGATTGCTTCTTCAAAGTGTTCTAACGATACATTTGCTGCCGCTCGGTTGTTATACACCATTGCATAATTAGGGTTAAGTTTGAGGGCAGCATTACAGTCTTCAAGAGCATCTTTTGCTTCCCCTAAGAAAAATTTTGCAGCCGCTCGACTAATATATCCCAACACCAGACCAGGGTTAAGTCTGAGGGCATTATCACAGTCAGCGATCGCTTTTTTGTGATCTCCCAACAATAAATTTGCCGCTGCCCGATTGAGATAGGCATCTCCCAAATTTGGATTGAGTTCGAGGGCAGCGTCAAAGTACGCAATTGATTCTCGATATTTTCCGTGTTCGAGTTCTGTCTGTCCTTTTCTGATTTCTGTATAGGCACGTATCTGTGGACGTTTTTGCCATTCTGTGAATGGCTCCACTTCCACTACATTTGCAAGCAGGTCAACTAAAGTCGTTGCGGGAATTGCGTAGCTGGCACATCCCCATCCGCCACCACCGAGAGCCGAAACCGCCATTCCACTTGCAACAGAAACGCCTATAACCTTCCCCGAATCGTTCAGGATGGCACTTCCACTGTGTCCCGCATCGAATTCCTCTTTAATTTCAAGGCGTTTGCCACTCTTTTGAATGCCGGATATGGTAACTTGTGTGGCTTCGCCTTCCTTCGCGCGCGGGTGACCGACAGCGCAAACAGTTTCACCGACCTTCACGGTATTGCTGTCGTCGAGCGAAAGCGGTATTCCCTCCCCTGCAACCTTTAAAATGACGAGATCGTTTTCAGCGTCAAACGCAGCAACGCCTTCCACTGGGAATTCAGTCTTCGTGCTGACGATTTCTGCGAAAACCGATGGTGCGCCTGTAACACAATGAATATTGGTCGCAATTAGATTTGGCGCGACAAAAAACCCACTTGCCCGTGGCCAGATAAGAGGTTCACCGGTTTCTTCGTCCGTTTTTTGCCAGACCAAACGGACAACACTATCCGTTAAGGCTTTTTCTGCGATTTTCCGTAGGTTTTCTGTCATATCAGTATCGTTTTCCGTAGGGTACACTGGATAAGAAAAGGGACAACTTGCGGTTTAGTAGCACGATCTGGCGGCGCATTCATCAATCAGTGCCAAAACGTCTTGCCGGGTGTGCCCCTCTTTCTGAATAAGATTATCGCAGTTGACCCTATTTTTCTCGTCGGGTCCCCTACCGGCTTCAAGGATTGAATTCGTCAACCAACTGGTGCGTATCCCGTTGACACCGGAGGTGTAATTCGCATCGTACTCGCCTTTTACCAGGCCGACGAGCTGATCGACTTTACTGCTCGGATAGCCTTCCGGGCGCGGGTAAGTGAGCGGTTCTGCTTCGCCACCCTTCGGAATATACTGAATCCCGCTTTTGATTTCAATTGTGCCTTCGTCGCCTTCAAGAATGACCCACTCCTCAAACCCGACACGCGTGTTCCCAAGGATGGTAATCGTCCCTTCAGCACCGTTATCAAGCGTTACATCGGAGTAGGAATTGATTTCGACGAACTTCGGAACGAGGTTTCCGTCATCGTCCTCAAACTTCATGTCGGTTGTTCCGTAGACTTCAGCTGGCAATGCACCGGTCATCCAGAGGAATATATCTTGGAGATGGCTGCCGGAGTCGTTGGGTTGACCGCCACCGGAGAAGCGGGGATCGCCGCGCCAGCCGCCAGCCCCCCATCGCTGCGCCATGTAGACCTCGAATTTCTTTAGGTTCCCGATGCGTCCTTCGGCGATTGCGCGTCTACCTGCCATATAGGTATCTTGATAATGCCGTTGATACCCGCCGACGAGGTGTAGCCCACTCCCCAGTGCTATTTTGGTGATGGAGATGGCATCGCCGACGACGTTCGCCATCGGTTTTTCGACGATGACATGACAGCCTGCACGCAGCGCGTATTTGACATGAATATCGTGCAAGGAATGTGGTGAGAAAACGCCGACGATGTCAAGGTCTTCGTGATTGAGCATTTCAACGAATTCATGTTCGCCGAGGTAGCGGGTGAGGCTATTCGGTTTATAGTCGTCAACTCTCTCTCGAAGTGCGTTCTCTAAAGCGTCCAAGCTGCCTTCATAGGCATCTGCTGCGGCGACGACTTCGGCATCCGGGCGGGTTGCGAAACCGAGCGTATTACCACGTCCCGCACCACCTGGTCCAATCACACCGACTCTTAAAATATCGTTTTTGCTGGTTCCCATGATTCTAACATCTCCGAATTGTATATGTCAAGAGAAATTTTGTGCTAAAAAAGATACCAATCTTTTGGAAAAGATACCAAATGGTATCTTTTTTTGCTTTTTGGTAATTTTCCAAATATGGTTGAAAACCCATTCACTGTATGGGTTCGTAAGCGTTTTTCTTTTCTGTTTCGCTGTAAAAAAAATATTACCATGGCAACGGTAACTATCAACGGCTAAAGACGCGGAAAAGTTTTTTGATCGGATCGTAGAACTCGTCAACCACGCGTTCTTTGAGTGGGATGATGGCATTATCCGTAATTGTGATATGTTCTGGACAGACCTTCGTGCAACACTTCGTGATATTACAATACCCGATCCCGTCCGAATTTTTTAACTCTTCCAGTCGGTTCTCAGTATCAATTGGGTGCATCTCTAAGGACGCAGCGTAGACGAGGAATCTCGGTCCGATGAACTCGTCGTGCAGTTTGTGGTCGCGTAGGACGTGGCAGACATCTTGACAGAGGAAGCACTCAATACACTTCCGAAATTCTTGGACGTGGTCAATGTCTTCCTGTTCCATTCGCCATGTGCCGTCTTCGGCATCTGGCGGACGCGGTGCGAACGGTTTCATCCGCTCTTTTACCTTGAAGTTCCACGACACATCTGCAACGAGATCTTTGATGATCGGAAATGCGCGCATCGGTTCAACTGTGACGGGTGCGTCGAGCGGTACGGTGTCAAGACGCGTCATACACATCAATTTCGGTTGCCCGTTGATTTCGGCGGAACACGACCCACATTTCCCCGCTTTACAGTTCCAGCGAACAGCCATATCGTTTGCCTGTTCGGCTTGGATACGGTGGACCGCGTCTAAGACCACCATGCCTTCAGAGACTTCGGTATCGTAATCGACAAATTGCGCATCGTCCGAGTTGCCGCGCCAGATTCTAAAAGTTGCTTTGCTCATAATAGTTTGCCTCGCAGTGAGAGTTGTCGGTTATCAGTTACGTCTACTGTGACGCGAGTATCCGCTGACAATTATCAACTACTTTCCCCCATTTTCCCGTTTAGGTTATCATCATCAGGAACCTCTTTAACCAACAACTGATAACTGATAACCGAAAACCATTTATCCCATCTCGTCTATGATTTCCTGCAGATCAGCACGGAGTTCGTCAATCGGTTCGCGCCGGACTAACATTTCGCCATCATCTGTTTTCTTGATGATCGTATTATATTTGCCTGCACCTGATTCTTCTTTTTCTGGGAAGTCATCCCGTGAATGCGCGCCGATACTTGCTTTGCGTTCAAGTGCAGCGAGCGCAATCGCTTCGGAAGCCGTGAGCAGACAGTCGAGATCCAGAGCCGTATGCCAGCCAGCGTTGTACTCTCGGTTACCGATCGCATGAACGTTCTCCGCTTTTTCACGGAGGTTCTGAATCTCTTCAATGGCTTGTGTGAGACTTTCTTGGCTTCGGGCAATACCGACCAGTTCCTGCATCTTTTCTTGGAGTTGTGCTTGGATGTCGTAGGGACCCGTATTGTTGTCGTTGCCATCCGTTTGTGGGTTCTCAAAGGGTTTTAGTGTATGCGCAGCGATTGTATCAATTTCCGATTCATCAATCGGAACTGCTCCGTTTTCCATCGCAAACTGCGCAGCGTATTCTCCTGCACGCTTACCGAAGACGAGCAGATCGGAAAGAGAATTACCACCAAGTCTGTTGGCACCGTGCAAACCGGCAGCGCATTCGCCTGCAGCGAAAAGTCCGGGAACGGCTGTCATCTGTGAATCTGGATCGACTCGGATACCGCCCATAATATAGTGTGTCGTCGGGCCGACCTCCATCGGTTCTGCTGTGATGTCAATATTGGCAAGTTCTCTGAACTGGTGGTACATACTCGGCAGCTTCCTGCGGATATGTTCGGCAGCATTCGGAATCTTCTCCTTAATCCACGCGATATCCAAGAATACACCGCCGTGTGGGCTGCCTCTGCCTTCTTGGACTTCTCGGACGATACAACGTGCGACGTGATCGCGCGTCAAGAGTTCCGGTGGACGCCGTGCTTCTCGGTCACCTTGCGTATACCGCCAACCTTCTTCAGGATTATCGGCTGTCTGGTTCACGTAGAGTTCGGGGATGTCGTCGAACATGAAGCGTGTGCCTTCACTGTTTGTGAGGATACCCCCCTCACCGCGGACACCTTCGGTAACCAAGATCCCTCGGACACTGGGGGGCCAAACCATACCCGTCGGATGGAATTGAACGAACTCCATATCAATGAGTTCTGCGCCGGCGTGATACGCGAGCGCGTGTCCATCACCGGTGTATTCCCAGCTATTGCTTGTGACTTTGTATGCCTTGCCAGCACCGCCAGTTGCCAAGACAACGGCTTTCGCTGTAAAGACTTTGAAGCGTCCTTTTTCACGCTCGTAACCGAAGGCACCGGATATCCTGTCTCCTGTTTTCAAAAGCGAGACGACGGTATTCTCCATGTGTACTTCAATGCCTTGGTGGATGCCGTGATCCTGTAAGGCACGGATCATTTCTAATCCTGTCCGGTCGCCGACGTGTGCGAGACGTGGGTATTGGTGTCCACCGAAGTTCCGTTGGAGGATACCTCCGTCTTGTGTTCGGTCAAACAGCGCGCCCCATGCCTCAAGTTCGCGCACGCGATCAGGCGATTCCTGTGCATGAAGTTCTGCCATCCGTGCGTTGGAGAGATACTGTCCGCCACGCATGGTGTCGGCAAAATGGACGCGCCAACTGTCCCTTTCATCGACATTCGCCAAAGCAGCGGCGACTCCGCCTTCTGCCATGACAGTGTGTGCCTTGCCAAGCAAGGACTTACACACGAGACCTACTTTAAGGTCGCCTACAGCGGCTTCAATGGCAGCGCGAAGTCCAGCACCACCGGCTCCGATTATCAATACATCATATTCATGTGTTTCGTAAGATGACACGCTAATGTTTCCTCTTTCTTCTCTACTATAGTCATTTATTAAACTATGGAATCCAAACTTTATCAAATGTTGGTGCTATGAAACGGACGTATACATCCGAAAAACCGACCCAACAGAGGCTCATCCATGCCCAGAGCATGTGATGGCGATTTAAACAGCTGACGCAGTTGTACGCTTCCCGACGCACAGGTGCTTTGGAAAGCAGGTCGACTGCCCCCCCGACGAGGTGGCGTAAAGAGTGGCATCCGAGCGTGTAACCGCCTAAAAGGACGACGTTGCCCGCTAAAATGATAGTGCCTACCCCGATCCCGAAGACTGTCTCACCGTTATCATTGACGAACCAGAGTGCTTTCCATACATCGTAAGCGAGGATACCGATAAAGATGAGCGCGATATAAAGGAAATATCTATGGATATTTTGTATAATCAACGGGAAGGAGTTTTCCCCTCGATAGCCTTTTCGTGGCTCTGATACTGTACAGGATGGTGGGTCTGCCCAGAACGCTTTGTAATACGCGCCGCGATAGTAGTAGCATGTAAAGCGAAATCCGAGTGGCATCCACATAATCAGGACTGCTGGGGTAATGAACCCTGGCATCCAAGACGGCATCATACCAAACCAACTGTGCTCAACGCTATGCGCGACCTCTTCAGCACCGAAAAGCACCGGTGAGTAAAGAGGGGACAGGTAGGGTCCGTGAATGAAATGATCCCCTTCAAAAACGCGAAAGAGTCCATAAAGGACGAAGATTCCCAACCCGAGAAATACCGCTAAAGGCTGTAGCCACCATGTATCTGTGCGTTGGGTTTGAAACGGACGATTTTCTGTTAAGGTGAGTTCTGGATGTTGGGTCATAGACGATTTTCCTTACCTTAAAATAAAAAATAGAAGCGAATCTGAAAGTTAATATTCTGTTGTATTTTTCCCTGATTTCACGATCGGTTTCTATGGTTCGGACACTTCCGATTCCACAGGTTTCCTCGACTTCAGGCTGGGATTATTGACTGGTGATTTCTCCTTAATTACGCCGGTTGAACTTCGGTGAGTAAGAGCATTTTTGCATGAGCGGATTCTAAAATCGAGTCCCGAATGAAAGTACTGGCATTTAGGATTTCAATACCGATGAGTTCACCGTCCCTGTTTAATTCTGCGGTAATATTCGGGCTGAGTTCAAGACTGTTGGTTTCTGGTTCCTCAGAAATCGCCAGGTGCAATATATCCTCTTTTTCAAAGTAGACCATCTTTGTTTTATTCAAGGGTGTACCTCCCTGTCCTAATTCGAGATCTAATCTGTTGACGAGTTGTGGCGTGAACCGTTATTGGAATGACAGAATCCTGATGTGCTTCATAGGGAGTCATAACGAGTTGATTGTCGTGAGAACCTATAGCGATCTGCCGCCCTGTTCCCGTGTCAAAGTAGCGTTCTGTCAAATACCTAACGATGCCTTCGATTTTAGCAAGGTCAAGTCCGCGTAACCTTGCCTTGTATTTGATGTAATCTGTCCATATAAACCCCATCAAATCACCAATAGTATAACATAAAAAAAAATCTCTGTCAAATTAGGTGCGTAAATTGCCGTTCTTTCAGTATTAACGCAGCCGCCACAGCAGTACTGTACCATCACCACTGCCACTGGCAAGTATCCGCCCATCCGGACTGAACGCCACACTCCAAACTCTGGCAGCGTGTCCAGTGAGTGTTGTTATGTGTGTGCCGGTATCTGCGTCCCATAGACGGATGGTACCATCTTCATGGCCACTGGCAAGGATGCGCCTATCGGGACTAAACGCCACGCTGAAAGCACTTTGCTTATTGTCGGTAGTCAGGGTATTCTCGTGTTCACCAGTGTCTGCGTTCCAGAGTCGGATAGTGCCATCCCCGCTTCCACTGGCAATAGTATTTCCATCCGGACTGAATGCTACATTCCAAATATTTCTCGTATGCCCAGTGAGCGTTTTTTTATGCCCGCCTGTTTTTGCATCCCAGAGCTGGATAGTGCCATCGGAACATCCGGTAACGATTATTTTTCCATCCGGACTGAACGCTACACTCTGTACATCTTCGGTATGTCCAATGAGTGTGTTCTTGTGCTTTCCGGTGTTTGCGTCCCAAAGTCGAACGGTATCGTCTTCACTTCCACTGGCAATCGTCCTGCCATCCGGACTGAATACGACGCTATTGATGCCTTCTGTATGTCCGGTAAGCGTTGTTATCTGTTTTCCGGTGTGTGTGTTCCAAAGTCGGATGTTACTGTCGTAATTCCCACTGGCGATCGTATTCCCGTCTGGGCTGAACACCACGCTCTGAACATCCCACGTATTTCCTGTGAGCGTCATCTTGTGTTTTCCGGTGTTTGCGTCCCAGAGACGTATCGTGCTATCGAAATTTCCAGTAGCGATCGTATTTCCATCGGGACTGAACGCCACGCTTCTGACCATAGACGAATGTCCAGAAAGTGTGTGCTTATGTTTTCCGGTATTTGCGTCCCAGAGTCGGAGGTCACCGTCACCGCCAGTAGCAATAGTGTTCCCATCGGGACTGAACGCCACGCTGTTAACGCCTCCGAGATGCCCTTTGAGTGTCATCTTGTGTTTTCCGGTGTTTGGGTCCCAGAGACGGATGTCTCCACTCGCACTTGCAAGGGTGCTCCCATCCGGACTAAACACGACCGTGTCAACTGTGCCTGTATGTTCTGTCAACGTTTTCTTCTGAGCACCTGTGATTGTATCCCAAAGTCGGACGGTATTGTCTTCACCTCCACTTGCGAGTGTCTGACTATCAAGACTAAACGCTACACTAAGGGCATATCGCTTATGTCCAGTCAGCGTATTCTTGTGTTTTCCGGTGTTTGGGTCCCAGAGTCGGATGTCACCATTGCTATCTCCACTGGCGATCGTATTTCCATCGGGACTAAACGCCACGCTCCAGACCCAATCCGTATGTCCTGTGAGCGTCATCTTGTGTTTTCCGGTGTTTGCGTCCCAGAGTCGAACAGTACCGTCGCTACTTCCACTAACGATGGTATTTCCATCTGGACTGAACGATATACCGAAGATTCCATTCCTGTGTCCTATGAGCGTCGTCTTACGCTCACCAATAATTGTATCCCACAGTAGGATAGTTCCATCGCCAGTTCCAATCGCGAAAGTGCGTCCATCCGGGCTAAACGCCACGCAGATAATCCCATTCGTATCTCCTGTAAGAAAGGCGGCCTCTTGAAGGGTTGCCGCATCGTAGAGCCAAATACCAATACGACTTGCTACGGCGAGAAGCCTGCCATCAGGAGAATATTTTATATCGCCTACGCCACCTTTCCCGATTCGCGCGATGGCACCGTCAGGGAGTTCCCACTGTGTATAGTCTTGGGCAAAGGTGTTGGATATGAGTAGGGTTGAGATGAGGATAAGTATCAAAAAAAGTAAAAATAGTGTTTTCTTCATTATCAAGTTTCCTTTTTGGTAAAACGGATCTTTTCTCAATGAACAACGCCGAATGTTCACTGTCGGTTTTTTGATGCTGAAGGTATCAACTCCCACAAAAGCACTGTTCCGTCTAAACTCCCGCTGGTGAGTGTTTTCCCATCTGGACTGAACACCACGCTATTGACGCTATTCCTATGTCCAGTCAGCGTTTTTTGGTATCTGCCGGTGTCTGCATCCCAGAGGTGAATGTTGTTGTCGGCACTTGCAGTAGCGATAGTCTTTCCGTTGGGACTAAATGCGACATCCTTGATCTCCCACGTATGTCCAGTGAGTGTTTTTTTCTGCTTGCGGGTGCGTGTATCCCAGAGGTGAACGTTGTTATCAGCACTTGCGGTAGCGATAGTCTTTCCGTTGGGACTAAACGCCACACTCCAGACACTATCTGTGTGTCCGATGAGTGTATTCTGGTATGCTCCGGTGTGTGCATCCCAGAGTCGGACGGTGCCGTCGCGACTGCCAGTAGCGATCATATTTCCATCGGGGCTGAAGACTACGCTGAAGACCTCCTCCGTATGTCCGATGAGTGTTTTCTGATGTTGACCAGTGTTTGCATTCCATAAACGGACGGTATTATCACCGCTGCCACTCACAATCGTATTTCCATCCGGGCTGAACGCCACACTGTAAACCCTATCCGTATGCCCTATGAGGGAAGCTCTGAGGATTGTCTTGTTCGTCATATCCCAAAGATGGACGGTATGGTCGCCGCTGCCACTGACGAGTGTTTTTCCATCGGGACTGAAGGCTAAACTGGCGGCATCCCACTCATGTTCCGTGAGCGTATTCTTGTATGCGTTGGTGTTTGGGTCCCAGAGTCGGATAGCACCCCTCCAATCCCCAAAAGCGAGTGTCCTGCCATCCGGGCTGAACGCTACGCTTCGGATCCCAACCGTATGTCCGGTGACCGTCCTTTTAGGTTTTCCGGTGTGTGGGTCCCAAAATCGGAGGGTGCCATCGCTACTTCCACTGGCGAATGTCCTTCCATCCGGGCTGAAGGCGACACTCCAGACATCCCAATGTGTGAGGGCATTCTGATGTTTTCCGGTGTGCGCATCCCACAGACGAACGGTGCCATCGCCACTCCCACTGGCGAATGTCCTTCCATCCGGGCTGAATACTACACTGAGCACGCCTTCCGTGTGCCCCGTGAGTGTCATCTTATGTGTACCAGTATGTGCGTCCCAGAATTGGATACTACTGTCGTAATTCCCGGTCGCGAGGGTCTGTCCATCCGGACTAAACGCCACGCTCCAGACAAATGCTCCCTGCCTGATGAGCGTATTCTTGCGTTTGCCTGCATGTGCATCCCATATTCGGGTAGTGCCATCGTCACTGCCGGTCGCGAGGGTCTGTCCATCGGGACTGAACGCTACGCTGAGGACTCTGCCGGTATGTCCTGTGAGTGTTTTCGTGAGTTCGACGGTATCAGCGTCCCACAAGCGGATGTTACCGTCGGCACTACCTGTTGCAAGTATTTTTCCATCGGGACTGAACGTTATGGCATCGGTGCTGAGATTATGCGCTATGAGTCGCTTCTTGTATGTATCCGTAGTGCTATCCCAGAGTCGTATTGTGCCGTCCCAACTTCCAGTAGCAACTGTTTTTCCGTCTGGACTAAACGCAACGGTTGTGACTAATTCTGTGTGTCCAGTGAGTAGGTCAACCTCTTGATAGGTCGATGTATCGTAAAACCAGACTCCAATACCACCTGCAACAGCGAGGTGTGTGCCGTCTGGAGAATACTTTATTTGCGTTATTCGACCTTTCCCAAGTCGAGCGATGGCACCGTCAGGGAGTTCCCACTGTGTATAGTTTTGGGCAAAGGTGTTGGAGAGTAGCACGGATGAAATGAGAAGAAGCATCAGAAAGATGGAGAATAGTCTCATTTTCATTGCAAAGGTTCTCATGTGTTTGGTCGTCCATGTTTATAACGTTTTACACACGTGTATGCGTCAACGGTTCCCAACCGAGCAGGCGTTTCGCTTTTGAGAGGTTAATCTCTTTCTGTTCGTGGTCACCAGCGATGAAGAAAGCATCAAACCCTTCGTGTTCGACCGAAATAGCGGCGAGGTAGGCAGTTGCTAAGTCTTCCTCATCCGTCCACCAGATATGCACTGACGCATCTTTCGGTTGATTGTAACGCTCAAGCCACTGTTCGCGTGTAGACGGACCCGTGATTCGCAAGGCAATAAGCGACATGCCGTGTTCCCGCGAGAAGTATTCACAGACCTGTTCGCCGAAACCTTTGGTTAATCCGTAAACACCGGGGTTGTCACGTGGCACAACATCTTCATAAGGGAAGTTGTTTCGTGTCCGCTCATGTACGGTGAAGGTGCTTGTATAGACAGCGTGTTGAATCCCTGCCTCTTTCGCGGCGTGTAGTACGATATGCAGACCCTTTGCATTCACCTCGTAGTTTGCGACGATGTCGCTGAAATCCGCGACAGAGGACCGATCGCTCGTCGGTTGCAGCATGACCATATAGACTAATGTATCCATCCCTTTCAACGCTTCCTGAACGATGTCGGGATCCGTAACAGACCCTTGGATATAGTCTACAGAAGTATCTTTAGGTGGGTTGACATCCAGCACTCGGAAATTGTGATGGCTTTTCATGTAAGGGAGCGTCATGGTTCCAACGTGCCCCGAACCCCCTATGAGTAAAACATTCATCGGTTTGCCTCCTGTTTTATGAGTATTGAGTGATTACTTGAATGTTTATCGGAGCGTCAGCGTTAATATTCAATGCGATAGACAGGTTACGGTGGTGTGGAGAAGTCCCATAGGAGTATCGTGCCATCTGTTCTCCCGCTGGCGAGTGTCTTCCCATCCGGACTGAATGCCACGCTTGAGACACCACCGGTATGTCCGGTAAGCGTTTTGAGATGTTCACCCGTATGAGCATCCCACACACGGATTTCGCCGCTCCAAGTCCCACTGCTGAGATATCCGTCCCAATCATACCAGTCTCCACTAACAATAAGATTTCCATCCGGACTGAAGGTCACACTTGAGACCACATCTTTGTGTCCTTTGAGGGTTTTGATGAGTTCACCGGTGTTGGCATTCCACAAGCGAACTTCCTCGCCCGCACTCGCCTTACCTTCGTACCCCCACCAGTGTCCGCTGCCGCTGGCGATTGTGCTTCCGTCTGGACTGAAGACCACACTGTTGACTACAGATGTATGCCCTTTGAGGGTTTTGATGGGTTCACCAGTGTTGGCATTCCATAGGCGAATTTCCTGCCCTATACACGTACCCGAATCCTCACCCCCTCCAAAATATGCTAACTTCCCACTGCCACTGGCGATTGTCTTTCCATCTGGACTAAAAGCGACAGTGTTGACGTTTTCGACATGTCCTTTGAGGGTTTTGATGAGTTCACCGGTGTTGGCATTCCATAAGCGGACGGTTCTGTCGTTACCCGCACTGGCGATTGTTTCTCCGTCCGAGCTGAAAACGACGCTATTCACCGAATCCGCATGTGCCATTAGCGTTTTGAGGTGTTCACGTGCGTTGACATTCCATAGGCGGATGGTTCTGTCGTCCCCTGCACTGGCGATTGTCTCTCCGTCCGGACTTAAAACGACGCTGTTAACAGATTCCGTATGTCCTATCAACGTTTTGAGGAGTTGGTTAGTCTGGGAATCCCATAGGTGGATGTTGTTCCCGCCACAACTAACAATCGTGTCACCATCCGGACTGAAAGCCACACTTCCGATTGAACCTATGTCTCTTGCTCCGATTTTACCTATATCTTCTGAGCCTATGTTTTCCGTGAGAGTTTTGAGAAATTTGAAAGTATGTGTATCCCATATATATATCCCTGCTACACTTCCACTCGCGAATGTATTTCCATCTGGGCTGAAAGTTGCGTTGACGGAGGGAACTCGAAACTCAGCCATGAATTCACCGGTGTTGACATCCCATAAGCAGACACCTTCCTCACCAGTACTAATGAGCGTATCTCCGTTTGGACTAAAAACGACGCTGTTGACAGGCTTCGTATGTCCTACAAGATATTTGATAAGTTCATCTTCAGCGTCGTAGGTATTCCACAGGCGGATGGTTCCGTCGCTACTGCCGCTGGCGATCGTGTTTCCGTCTGGACTGAAAACTACACTGTTGACATTGGGATATCCAAACGGCATATCTCCTTTAAAGTTTGCGATAAGTTCACCAGTCTGAACATCCCACAGGTGGGTGTCGTTGTTTCTGTCATCTCCGCTGGCGAGCAATTCCCCATCTGGACTAAAACATATACTCAGAGTAGCATGAGGTCCTCCGAATGCTCTGAGACGTTTTCCTGTTTCGATATCCAGTACCTGGATTCCTGGGCCTAAACCTTCAACATGTCCGCCGCTGCTGGTGATAGTCTTTCCACCCGGACTAAATGCGACACTTAATACCCAGTCTGCAGTTGTGAAAGTTTGCCTGTGTTCACCTGTTTTAGCATCCCATACCCAAACAGTGCCGTCTTGATTGCCACTAATAATCGTACTTCCGTCTGGACTGAAGGCGACACTACTGACAGGTCCCATGTTTCCCGTAAGGAGTGCCACTTCGCGATGGATTGTCACATCATAGATCCAAATGCCAGCACTTCCCGCTGCCGCTAAATGCATACCATTCGGTGAATACGCTATTTGTCTGATATTGCCTTTCCCAAGGCGGGCTTTGGCACCTTCTGGCAAACGCCAACGTGTACTGTCTTCAGTGAAGCCGTTTGGTTGAGAAAGTGTGAAAAGAAAAATGCACGTCAAGAATATTGAAGAGACGGTTTTCTTCATGGGGATAAATCTCCAATAGGTACACCCAACAGCGTGATTTCAAATTGCGTTTGCTCAGGCACCCAAATGATTAAACCGCGCTTACAGAAATTTGGTTTTAGCCTTGATACGCATACGCGCGGTGCTGGATCCGCAGATCAAAATCGTCGTTTGGGTCCCACGTCGGCATATCAGATGGTACCTCGTAAGCGAACTGCCCGGTGTCGGATGGATACGGATTCGTGTGGCGTTCATGGAGTGCGCGTTGATACATTTTGCAGCGTTGCGTCAAGAACTCCGACTGCCACCACTTGTACTGCTTGTTCCACCGGGGTGTCCGCTGATCAAAATAGATAACCCTGCGAAGTGTGTCGCTTGTGTTGATTTTACTGCCGTGCAAAACTTTGGTGTGGTGGAGCAGAATATCACCGGGTTCAACTTCTGCGGGTACAGCATCTGGACGATCAAAATTGACTTCGCCTTTGTCAATAACCTCTTGTGCTTCTTCAATCCCCCAGAGATGGCTCTTTGGGATAACCCAAACACACCCGTTGTCAACGGTCGAATCATCAAGATATATGTCAACGTTGAAGATCGGATGGTTCTCTCGGATTGCGTTGCCGTCCCTATGCCATCTGACAGAGGAACCGTGTTTCGGCAGTTTAAAAACAAGCGATTCATAGCACGGGATAAAATCGGGACCGATAATCCGGTGCAATAAATCACCTATAGACGGATGTCCAAGCAATCGCAGAGAGAATTCGTTTGGATGGGAGTGTAAATAGGTCAGGTAGTAAGGAATCCCTTCAGGTCCACGGTTACACCATTCATCTGCTGGTCCGCCTGCGAGAATCTCGTCAATGAGTCGTTGGCTTTCGCTTTGCGTAACAGCGAGTTCATCCGGTTGGATAACCCCTTTCAAGATGAGATAGCCATTATCGTTAAAGAATTGGATTTCGTTGTCGGTAATTTTTTTCATAATAATCTTCTTCCTATTTCTGCTTGAATTGTCTCAGGTATTTGAAATATTGCCCCTCGCAATTGCGGTGTGCCACGCTGAAACAAATTCTTGGACAGATTGGTATCGCAACTGTTTGTCCGCATTTGTTGCTTTTTTCGCGACGTGCCATAAGGCATCGTTTCCCTTCCAGTCGTCTCGCGAATCGCTGTTATTGGCAAGTAACACGAACGCTGTTCGTCCGAGCATAAAGACGTTTGTCCTTTCGTCGATTCGCGCGCCTTTCTGAAACTCCTCCGGTGCCATAAAGCGAGACGAACCGTACAACCGTCCTCGGTCGTTTATGAAGGGTCCCGGATGATAGAAGTCGAAATCGTACAGATGTATCCGCTTTTTCTCAAAGTCATAAATGATGCTGCCATCGTAAAAGTCTTCAGCGATGAAACCGCTTTTTTCGATGAGGATGTGGACATCATAGATAACATTGAGCGCGTCAATGATTTCAGCTGCTGGCAACGCACAAAACCTGTCCCGCGGATGGACTTCATCAGCACGAAGTTCCCTTTCCGGACGCAGCCCTTCGCCATCTATCCAGTCGTAGACCAATGTGAATCCATCGGGGGTGGTGAAAGTATTGTGCAATTGAGGAACTGCTTCGTGCTGGACAGTGGCATGAAACCGAACGGCTTGCTTGAGCCACGTGACATTTTGTGGCGTGTTGCCGTGTTTGACGAACCAACGTTGGGAGTCTACTACCGTTTGGAATGAATGATCCCTTGCGTCGTGCACCGGAAACCGATACATGATTTCGCCGATCCGTTCTAAGTATACTTCGATATCTACATCAATTTCGCTGACATCCAGAAGTGGGTGTCGGGTGGGCATTTCATTTATCCTCATTGGGTGCGACAAGCTATTGCCTAACCGCTCGCGTCGGTTTTGTGAGTTGAGATAATAGCATATACCAAAACGCAAAAAAAGTCACGTTTTTCTTTATTTAAGTAGCAGGGCTATTTATGGTAAAACGAATAAATAAATCTGTATCAAGTGACAACTTTGGTGATTCTAATCGACTTCTCCGAAGAATACACCTTTTCATTCTCATACGCCTCACGCCGATTGTTTTCTTCTTGCATTTTCGATAAAATCTACGTTGTTTAGGTTTTCGCTACCTGCTCTTTTGGAGAGTGCATATTTTCGTATTATCATGCAATTCTTGCCCGTCTGTATAATAGGATAGGTTGTGTTTACATTTTTTGATTTGTGCATATAATTTATGCTGAAAACAATATCTTTTCGGAAAAAGCGAGGACTTCTGTGATGCGTACTAAACGAGTATGTGATTTTTTCCTTTCGGTGTTAGGGCTTATTGTCTTGTTTCCTTTATTTATTCCTATTGCTATTTTAATCAAGTTGGATTCTAAAGGACCAGTGTTCTATAAGGGAGTTAGACTTGGAAGATTTGGGAAGCCTTTTAAGATTTGTAAGCTCAGAACCATGGTGGCTAATGCTGAAACAATAGGACCTCTTGCTGTTCCTGAGGGCGATTCGAGAGTTACAAAAGTCGGGAAATACATAAGAAAATACAAATTAGATGAGTTTCCACAGCTGATTAATGTTTTAAAGGGCGAGATGAGTTTAGTGGGACCCAGACCCGATGTCGCTAATTCCTTTGAGAAATACACTGAAGAAGAAAAAAAAGCGGTTCTCTCAGTCCGTCCAGGAATGACAGATTATGGTTCGCTCCGATTTCACGACGAAGACAAACTTTTGACAGGAACTGAAGACCCTGATGAGATTTATTTTCAGACAATAAAGGAAGAGAAAGTAAGACTTCAATTAAAATATATAAAAGAGCAGTCTCTGTGGGTTGATATTAAGATTATCGTGTCAACTTTAATGACACTCCTTAAAACCCGATTATTGGAACAAGGTCGTCGTGAAAATTGAGAAAAGCAACGCTCTGAATTTGAGCAAAGGATTCCACTTTTCAACGATGGAAAAGTGAAATGGGTAAGACAAAATATCTCCTTGTGTGCTACATGTAAGGTTTCATATCCCAGAGGAGGATGGATCCATCAAAACTCGCGCTTGCCAAAAGTTCATTGTTTGGCGAAAAAGCGAGCCCTTGGATATCCGTTGGATGTCCCAAAAATGTGGCGATCTGCTTGCCTGTTTCAGCCTCCCACAAATGGATAGGTACCTTCTTAAAACCTTGCTGCCACCATATACCACCAGCCAAGTACTTTCCACATTGTGAAAATGCTAACGCCATCATATTTTCATAATGCTTTGGTAGAGGTATTCGCTTGTGGATTTGACCTTGTTTTATGTCCCATAACAGGATTTCTGGTTGTTTTAATTCTCCGCCACATGCTAAATATGAACCGCAGGGAGAAAAGGCGAATTTAAAATATATCCCATACATTGGTGCTGTTTCATCATCTTGTATTACTGTAGAAACTTCACGGCGGCTAACATCCCATAACATGTAATCTGGTGCTTCCTCTCCGCCACAAGCCACATACAAACCGCAGGGAGAAAACCCTCCGACATTCCCAACCTTATCCCTTGGAAATTCATGGATCTCTTCGGCCTGTTCGATATCCCATAGTCGCGCAGACTTACCACAAAATTCTTGACTTAGAAGAAATCTACCGTCTGGACTAAATTCCAATAGTGTAATTCGGGATTGGTCATGAGGTAGGTCTTTGAGTTGGTGTTTAAGTTTACATTGTTCATGCCCACTTTGTGCATTCCATATTACGATTGTACCCTCCTCATCAGCACATGCGAGAAGATTTGCTGCTGCTGTAAATGCCTGCTGAACCCATGCTTTGCCGTGCCCCGTCAATTCAACAATTGGCGACTCAATGTTTTCAATGTCCAGAAGTGTGACGGTCCCTTCGTTAATGCTAACAATATAACTATCACCATTAGAAAATGTGAATAGATGTTCTCTTTCTCGGGTTCGTCGTGGACGCTTGCTTTCAATATCCCATAAGAACGTCTCGCTATATACCTTTGATTCCGCCGCTAACGTTTTGCTATCGCCCGAAAATACTATTGAATTTGGGTAATAAGTAGGCAGATAGTCAGATTCTTGCGTGTGTGAGTTTCCAGAGAACCACACCTTGATGCCGCCATCTCTGGATTCATGTGCCAATCGTGATCCGTTTGAAAAACGGACTGTCCCCCATATTCCGCCAATATCCTCTATAGTAGAATAAAGTTTTTCATCACTTTCCAAATCCCATACAGTAATGATACTTTCACCAAACCTTTCAATATAGGAGATTGCCGTTGCACGCAGAACACCTTCCGGTGAGTAAGATGGATTCATGTCCGCCTCACCAAAATCAGTGTATATCTGAATCTGTTGCCAGTTAACCATGTCCCAGACGCGGACTGTGCCATCGTTTTCGCCACCAGAGGCAAGAAATTGTCCACACTGCGAAAAGCAGAGGCGATAGATAGAACCCGGGTGTTCTGTGAGGCAAGCAACTTGTTCACCGCTTTCCACGTCCCATACTATTATCAATTCAGCATCGCTACCTGCCTCGTCACGACCTGTAGAGGCAAGCAGATGAGTATTGGGTGAAAAGGCGATCGGCATAAAGCGACCGCCTTTTTCAGATTTACAACTAAATTTTTCAAGAGGTTCCCCCGTTTCAGGGTCCCAGAGGGTGACAGTACCAGTAGCACTATCGCTTGTAGCGACCCGTTGACTGTTAGGCGAAAAGGTGAGATGACTCAATTCTGTTTTTATCTGCGTCACGCGTAGACCTTGTTGGATGTCCCACACCTCTATGAGATTCTCCCAGTTGATGGTAGCGATCCATTTTCCATTAGGCGAAAAAGTGGCTCCAAATACGCCTCGTTCCGCACTCCATAATGCGACAGGCGACATTGTCTCTACTTCATACCACCAGAGTCCTACCCTTGTTCCCACAGCAAGATAATGTCCATCCGGGGAAAATGCCAGCGTCTCTACAAGCCCTTGACCCAATCGTGCGATTGCGCCTTCAGGGAGTGCCCACGTTGTCACATCATCTCCGCCGGCACTGACTGGTGCAGGGACTCCTAATTTTTTTTCCATTAAAATCTCTCCTTGTGCTTTATAGATAAGGTTTTAGATCCCAGAGATAAATCGCGCCATCATATCCACCGCTTACGAGAAGGGTGCCGTCCTGTGAGAACGCTAAACACTGAACATCGGTCGTGTGTCCCCAAAACGTGGCGATGTTCTTACCCGTTGCTACCTTCCATAAACGGATAGGCACTTTCTGCAGACCGCCTTGCCACCAAGCCCCGGAAGCCAAATACGTTCCGCACGGCGAGAAGCATAACGCTATCGCTCTTTGACTTTCTTCGGGCTGTGGGAGCGTCGTAAGTGTTTTTCCATCTGTTGCATCCCACAACAGAATATCGCCTCGATGTCCACCAGCGATTATCTCACCGAGTGGCGAAAACGCTACGCCCACGGCGGTGTAACGCCCCTGCCTTTTTCCTTGTGATGGTGGTCGGGGTAAATCCATCTCGGTAATCTGTTCACCTGCATCAACATCCCACAGTAGGGCAGTTCGATCTATTGAGATACTCGCGAGCCGTTCCCCGTCAGGACTAAACGCTAACGCCCCAATAGCTTTTAGATGTCCTATAAGTACTGCACACTTTTCCCAATTCCGTCTCCGATTCCGACCATTTGATGGAGAAGGACGTTCCCATACATGGATATTGCGATCTCTATCAACAGCGGCGAATCGGTGTCCGGTCGGCGCGAGTGTTTCTGTCGATATCAGTTCCGATTCAGGGAAAGGGATTACAGCAATAGGTTCGCTGCTGCCAAACGTCCGCACTTTTGGAGTGTCTTCATCTCTACCTGTAGCAAAGATTTTACCGTTAGCAGATAGATAAACCTTATATGTTTTATCTGGCAGTTCTTCTTCGGTTGGGTGTCGCACGCACTGATTTGAAACGTCCCATAAGAATGCTTTCCGACTCCAGTACGTAGCCACTATTGTTTTTTCGTCCGGCGTGAGGACTAATGAACCGACAGTAACAGGCCTTGTGGGTCCTTGAATGGTCGGGGACGCTTGATCGGTAGGTCTACCTTTCGTCCATATTTTGATTTCGCCGCTATCGGTATAAGCCAATTGTGTGCCGCTCTCCGAAAAACGAACAAACTTACCTTCGCTTTGATGTCCAAATGTATCAATTTTTTCGCCTTTTTCTAAATGCCAGATATCAATCTTGGATTGAGATGGAGAAGCCGCCGCGGCGATCAACCCACCGTCCGGTGGATAATACGGATGCATCTGAGCATCCTCATATTTGGTATAGGTTTCTTCAAGGGCCCCGCTTTCCACGTTCCATACCTGAATTCTACCCTCTGAACCCCCCGCAGCCAGGAACCGTCCACACGGCGAAAAGCAGAGCCGCCCCCATCTCTCCTCGGACCAGTCAAGTTGAGCAACTTGTTCACCTGTCTCCACGTCCCACACAGCGATGAATTCAGCGGTCCGGCTATCTCTGATGTAACACGTCCCTGCTAACAGGCTTAAATCTGGAGAAAAGCAGGTAGGATAGACACCATAGGTGGTCGATGATATCTCAGTTTCGTTGAGTAGTGCACCGGTTTGTGGGGACCAAGACTGAACTTTTCTGTTATACTCGCGTCCATTAAACACAACGAGGCGTTCTTCATCTGGAGAAAAAATAGGCTTGGAAAGTCCCCAACGGTCCTGTACCTTAGTAAGTTCCATCTCAGCAATACAGACCTTGTTCCGAATGTCCCACACTCTGATTGCTTCGTGGTATCTATGTAAGGCAATCCATTGACTATCAGGTGAAAATGTAACACTGTCAATATACCCCCTATCCGTTTCCCACAGCGCGATTGGGGATAACGTGGAGAGTTGGTAGAGCCATAGCCCTATGTTTGTTCCTACAGCGAAGTGCTGTCCATCCGGTGAGAATGCCATATCACTGAGACAACCTCGCCCCAATCGAGTAATAGCACCTTCAGGAAGTGCCCACTTAGCTATGTCACTGTCGTCAGAACTCAAGGAAGTGGCTGCTTGTGTTTTTCTATTTTCCATTAAAGTATTTCCTTGTGTTTTACAGATAGGGTGTGAGGTCCCATAGATAAATCGCTCCATCGTGTCCGCCGCTGACTAATACGGTGTTATCCGACGAAAAGGCGAAACATTGAACATCAGTGGTGTGTCCCCAGAACGTGGCAATATTTTCACCAGTATCTACTTTCCATAAACGGATAGGTACTTTCTGCAAATCTGGCTGCCACCACGCACCAGAGGCTAAATATTGTCCGCATGGTGAGAAACATAGTGTAATCGGTCTTTGACTTTCTTCTGGCTGCGATAACGTCATAAATGTGTTGCCGTCTGCTGCGTCCCACAACACGATCTCACTCCATTGACCGCCAGCGATTCTGTCGCCACGTGGTGAAAATGCGATACCGGTGTCGTACTCACGATACCATCCTCTTGTCGATGGAGGTGTTAGCAGAAGTTGAGTGACCTGTTGTCCGGCATTAACATCCCACAAATAAGCGGTGCGATCTCGTGATATACTCGCCAGCCGTTCTCCATCTGGGCTAAATGTCATCGCTACAATATGTTGCATTGAAAATCCGGTCTGATTAGTAGGTGCTGCATGCCCTACGAGTGTGGTGTGTTTTTTCCAATTTTCGTCCTTACACGTATCACCCGATGAAGATGTACGCTCCCAGACATGAATGTTGCTTTTCCTATCAGCACGCGCAAGGCGATAGCCGTTAGGTGCGAACGCTTCAGCACGTGATAGTCCCGCCTCTGGTTTAGCGAGTTCAGCGATAGGTTCACTGCTTCCGACTTCCCATATTTTCAATGTGGTCTCATCTACACTTGTAGAAACAATTTTCCCGCTATCAGATAGATAAACGTTATGAGAAGTTCTGGGAAGTTTCTCATTGGCTGGTCGATATGAACGTCTACTCGCTACATCCCATAAGAGGACATTATCACTCCAAAACCCAGCAGCAAGCGTTTTCTCGTCGGAAGAAAAAACCAATGTGTCCATTGTAGGGATATGTCCATGAAGGGTTGAAAGCGTATGGGCATCGGCGTTATTACTTCTCGTCCAGATTTGGATCTCACTTGGGCTTGCAACTGCCAATTGCGCCCCATCTCCCGAAAAACACACATGCCAATTATCTCCTCGATGTTCAAATGTGTCTATTTTTTCGTCTCGATCTATATGCCAAACCTTAACCTCGCGTTTAGAAATTGCGGCAGCAATCAGTCCGTCCTCTGGTGAATAGTATGGAAACATCTGGGCATCTCCGTAGTCGTTATGAGTTGTCGTCAGTTGCCCACTTTCGATATCCCAAATCCGAATCGTTCCCTCCGCACTGCCAGCAGTGAGATACTTTCCATCGGGTGAGAAACAGAGGTTACTCATGCTTTCAGGATACCCGGTAAAACAGGCGATCTGTTCTCCGGTCTCCACATGCCACACTAAAATAGATTCAGGATCAGAATCTGTGCTGCGTTTTCTACCTGTTAGTAGATTTCTATCCTGAGAAAATAGGAAAGGATAGATACCGTAGGTTTCACCGATTTCAGTTGCGTTGAGTTGCGCGCCTGTGCGCGCACACCAAGTGTAAATTTTGCCGTTTCTCTCGCAACTCGGTGCAATGATGTGCTGTCCGTCTTGAGAGAAAACAGGGTGAGGGCATTGCTCTTTATTCGGGATATCTATCTGGGTGACGCAAGTACCGCTTTGAATGTCCCATACCTTTAGGTGTTCGACAAAAGTGTAGGTGACAATCCAACGACTGTCGGCTGAAAAGGCAATAGCACTGATCGTCCCGCGCGCTGTATCCAAAAGGGCAATTGGGGAGAGCGTAGGAAGTTCATATAACCAGAATCCAATTGATGTTCCAACGGCGAAGTACTGTCCGTCCGGCGAAAATGCCACATCGTTATTCCTGCCTCGTCCCAATCGCGCAACAGCACCTTCAGGAAGTGCCCATGTGGCTACGTCATTGTCGTCAAAATTCAACGGAGTGTCTGTTTGTATATCTTTATTTTCCATTAAAGTATCTCCTCGTGTTTTACAGATAAGGTGTCAAGTCCCAAAGGTAAATTGCGCCATCGTGTCCACCGCTTACCAATAGGGTGCCGTCCTGCGAGAATGCGAAGCACTGAACATCGGTCGTATGTCCGCAGAACGTGGCGATATTTTCACCTGTTGCTACCTCCCACAAGCGGATAGGTACCTTCTGCAAACCTCGCTGCCACCATGAACCGGAGAGTAAATACTGCCCACAAGGTGAAAAACACAACGTAATCGGTCGCTGGTTGCCTTCGGGTTGTTGGAGGGTCATGAGCACTTTACCATCTGCCGCATCCCATAATGTAATCTCACCCGACTTGCCACCAGCAATAATGTCTCCGTTCGGCGAAAACGCTATTCCAGCGTCTTTCTCATAGTTTGTCGAAGATGTTAAAGGGAGTTCAGCAATCTGTTTGCCTGAATCAACATCCCACAAACCGGCTTTGCAGTCTCGGGACTTTGATATACTTGCGAGTCGTTTTCCATCTGGACTAAATGCCAACCCGTTCAGGCTAAATCTCAACCTATCAATAAATTCCGCATCGTTGATGACCGTGCTGTGCTTTTTCCAACTTTTGCTTTCGGTGATGTCATTTAAGGAGGACGTACACTCCCAGATATGTATGTTGTCGTCTTGATCCGCGCTTGCAATCCGATGCCCCGTGGGGGCGTACGCTTTGGCGCGCCCCAAGCCCTCTTCGGGTCCGGTAAGTTCAATAAGAGGTTCATTCTTACCGACCTCCCGCACGTTTAAGTTATCTCCATATTGATTGATAGAAATGATTTTCCCGTTGGGAGAACGATAAACGTTATGTGAAGTCCCGGGCAGTTTTTCGTTATGTGGTCGGTATGAACGTCTACTTGCGAGGTCCCACAGGTGGATATTGTCACGCCAAAATCCGGTGGCAAGTGTCTTTTCATCTGATGAAAAGACTAACGTATCCATCGTAGGAATATGTCCATGCAGGGTTGAAAGTGCGTGTGAAGGATCTTCCGCTTTCGCCCAAATTTTGATTTCACTACGGGTTTCGACTGCTAATTGTTTTCCGCTGCTCGAAAAACAGGTAATCCAGTTATTCCCTCGATGTTCAAACTCGTCAAATTTTTCGTTCTGTTCTATATTCCAGACCTCAACCTTGCGCTCAGAAATCGCAGCGGCAACCAACCCACCCTCTGATGAGTAGTGTGGAAACACCCGGGCATCTCCATAATCAGTATGAATCGTTTCCAGTCGTCCTTTTTCTAAATCCCAAACCCAAATTGTACCATCCGAACTACCAGCAGCAAGCTGCCTTCCATCCGGTGAAAAGCGGAGGTTCTCCATCTCGTCGGGGTATTCCGTGAAACAACCGATTCGTTCCCCCGTCTCGACATTCCATATAATAACGGATTCGGGATCAGAATCCCTCTCGCTTTTTTTTCCTACCAACAGCCTTGTATCGGGGGAAAATTGAGCAGGATAAATGTCGTAGGAATTTCGGATTTCCGTTTCGCTGAGTTGTGTTCCAGTGTGTGAGCACCAGATGTAAAATTTCCCATGGCTCCCGAAACTAATCGTTGCGATGCGCTGCCCGTTTTGGGAGAAGACAGGTTTTAAAATATCACTGCTGCCGTGGTCATCTACTTCGGCTATGCAAACACCGCGTTCAAAATCCCATATCTTTAGATCTCCGGCACAAGTGTGTGTGACAATCCGACGATTATCAGGTGAAAATGTGACAGAGTTAGTCATCCCGCGTTCAGTATCCGAGAGTGCAATAGGAAATAGCGTAGGGAGTTCGTATAACCAGAGTCCGATGGCTGATGCCACTGCGAGGTACTGCTCGTCGGGTGAGAATGCCATATCGCGGATACTACCCCGTCCCAACCGAGCGATAGCACCTTCCGGAAGTGCCCAAGTCGTCACATCATCTCCGGCTGCACCTATCGGCGCGGGGGTTACCAATTTTTTCTTTTTCATCAAAATATCTCCTTGTGTTCTATAGGTGTGGACTTAGATCCCAGAGGTAGATCGCGCCATCGTGTCCGCCGCTGACTAATAGAGTGCCGTCCTGTGAAAATGCGAAGCACTGCACATCGGTCGTATGTCCCCAAAACGTGGCGATGTTTTTGCCTGTTGCTACCTCCCACAGACGGATAGGCACCTTTTGCAAACGAGTTTGCCACCACGCACCGGAAGCCAAATACTGTCCACACGGTGAAAAGCATAGTGTAATGGGGCGGCGGCTTTCTTTCGGTTGTGGAATCCTCATAAGCGTTTTCCCATCTGTCGCATCCCAGAAGATAATCTCGCCAAACTGTCCACCGGCAATTATGTCGCCACGTGGTGAGAAAGCGATGCCTGCAATGTGACCAGTTGAACTACCATACAGTTTTGAATCTGAGAATTTTGTTGCTAACTTTGTAATCTCTTCCCCGGTATCAACATCCCACAACCGAGCATCTCGCACCAGTAATTTTGCTGTTTCCAGTCTGCCCGCGGCTATGCTCGCGAGTCGTTTCCCATCCGGGCTAAATGCCAAGCCTCTAATATACATTGTATGTCCTACAAGCGTAGTGCGTTTTTTCCACGCGCCGTCTTCACTTCCGCTTTCTGCTGTGGGTGTCCACTCCCAGATATGGATATTGTGTTCTGTGTCTGCACGTGCCAGTCGGTGCTGCGTGGGTGCGAACGCCTCGGCACGCATCAACTTCGCCTCAACTGCAGTGAATTCGACAATCGGTTCATGCTTTCCGACTTCCCAGACCTTGAGAAGGTTCCGGTTCCCCTCTCTACAAGTAGAAAGCAATTTTCCGCTGGTAGATAGATAAACATGATGCGAAGTCCCGGGCAGTTTTTCACCTTCGGGACGGTATGAACGTTTACTTGCGACATCCCATAAGAGGACGTTATCACTCCAGAGTCCGGCGGCAAGTGTCTTTTCATCTGACGAAAAGACTAACGTGTCCATTGTAGGGATATGTCCGTGAAGGGTTGAAAGCGTGTGAGCGTCAGAATTACTGTCTTTTGTCCAGATTTGGATTTCACTCTCACTTGCAACTGCTAATTGCGTTCCACAGTCCGAAAATCGCGCGAATTCACTGTTCCCACGATGTTCAAATTCGTCCAGTTTCTCGCCTTTTTCTACATGCCAAATCTCAACCTTACGCTCAGAAACAGCGGCGGTAATCAGTTCACCCTCTGGCAGGAAATATGGATACATTTGGGATTCCCCATAATCGGTATAGGTTGTCTCCAGTTGTCCGCTTTCCACATTCCATACATGTATTGTGCCGTGCCAGTTACCGGCAGCAGGGATTGTGCCGTACCAGTTACCGGCGGCAAGGAACCGTCCGCATGGAGAGAAGCAGAACTTTCGCACCGGTTCGGGGTGTCCGGTGATGTCGGCAATTTGTTCCCCAGTTTCTACGTGCCAGACCGTAATCGAATCGCCGTCAGCGATATTCATACCTGTACGTTTTTGGGGATTGTTTTTACCTGCCAGTAGACTTAAATCTGGAGAGAAGCAGAGGGGGTAGGCATCGTAAGGGGAGTGGACTTCCGTTTCTCGGATTTTCGCGCCGGTGTGCGGACACCAAATGTAAATCTTCCCATTTGTCATGCGGCAACTGGCAGCAGCGAGGTGTCGCCCGTCTTTGGAGAAGACAGGCTTGGAAGAAATACCGCTCTTGCCGCGATGGTCGTCCATCTCGGTTGTACAGATACCCCGTTCAATATCCCATATCTTCACGTTCCCGCCAAAAGTGGACGTGACAATCTGGCTGCCATCGGGTGAAAAACTGACACCGCCGGTCATTCCGCGTTCAGTATCCCATAGCGCGATCGGCGTTAGCGTCGGGAGTTCGTATAACCAGAGTCCAATTGATGTGCCAACTGCGAAATACTGTCCATCGGGTGAGAATGCCACATCGCCAGCACGACCGCGTCCCAATCGAGCGATCGCACCTTCAGGGAGTGCCCAAGTTGCCACATCATCTCTGTTAGCACCAACTACAAGGCTTGCTAATTTTTTCTTTTCCATCAAAACGTCTCCTTATATTCTATAGGTAAGGTTCCATATCCCAGAGATAGATCGCACCGTCATGTCCACCACTGACTAATAGGGTGTTATCCTGCGAGAATGCGAAGCACTGAACATCAGTGGTATGTCCCCAAAAAGTCACTATATTTTTACCAGTTGCTACTTCCCATAAGCGGATAGGCACCTTTTGCAAATCCGGCTGCCACCATGCGCCGGAAGCCAAATACTCGCCACACGGTGAAAAGCATAACGTAATCGCTCTTCGACTTTCTTCGGGCTGTGGGAGGGTCGTAAGTGTTTTACCATCTGTTGCGTCCCACAACACAATCTCACCCCATTTACCACCAGCGATTATGTCGCCACGCGGTGAAAACGCTATCCCGGTATCGTAGCCACGATATGTATATGTATATCTTCCATCACGACTTGGCCGCGGTGTTAACGGAAGTTCAGAGATCTGTTTGGCTGAATCAACATCCCACAAACAGGCTTTCCAATCCCGTGACCGTGATATACTTGCGAGTCGTTTTCCATCTGGACTAAATGCCAGTCCGGTTGGACTGTGCCCTAACCCGTAAGTAAATTCCTCATTGTTGATGATCGTGGTGTGTTTTTTCCAGCTTTCACTTTCCAGCACCCTATTTAAGGGTCTCGTCCGTTCCCAAATGTGTATGTTGTTGTCTTGATCCGCGCTTGCGATCCGATGTCCCGTGGGTGAGAACGCTTTGGCGCGGCCTAAACCTCCTTCCGGTCCGATGAGTTTGGCAATAGGTTCACTCTTTCCAACCTCCGACATGTTTAAGTTATCTCCATATACGTTGATGGAAATGATTTTTCCACTCGGAGATCGGTAGACATTGTGTGAGTTTGCAGGTAATTTCTCACCTTGTGGATGGTACGAGTGTTTACTTGTGATGTCCCATAAGAGAACGTTGTCCCTCCAGCACCCAGTGGCAAGCGTCTTTTCGTCGGTGGAAAAGACTAACGTATCCATTGTAGAGATATGTCCATGAAGAGTTGAAAGCGTATAGGAGTCGGAATCATTACCTTTCGTCCAGATTTGGATATCACTGTAGCTTGCAAGTGCCAATTGTGTTCCGCTATCCGAAAAGCGAGGCATACTACGAACGTTACCGCGGTGTTCAAATTCGTCCAATTTCTCACCTTTTTCTACATGCCAAATCTCAACTTTACGTTCAGAAACAGCAGCGGTAATCAGTTCACCCTCTGGCAGGAAATGTGGATATATCTGGGATTCTCCATAATCGGTATAGGTTGTCTCCAGTTGTCCGCTTTCCACATTCCATACATGTATTGTGCCGCGCCAATCACCGGCGGCAAGGAACCGTCCGCATGGCGAAAAGCAGAACTTTCGCACTGGTTCGGGATGTCCGGTGATGTCGGCAATTTGTTCCCCAGTTTCTACGTGCCAGACCGTAATTGAATCACCGTCAGCGATATTACTACCTGTTCTTTTTTGGGGATTGTTCTTACCTGCCAGTAGACTTAAATCTGGAGAGAAGCAGAAGGGGTAGGCATTGTAAGTGGAGTGGACTTCCGTTTCTCGGATTTTCGCGCCGGTGTGCGGACACCAAATGTAAATCTTCCCACTTGTCATACGGAAATTGACAGTAGCGAGGTGTTGCCCGTCTTTGGAGAAGACAGGCTTGGAAGAAATAGCGTTCTTGCTGCGATGGTCGTCTATCTCTATTGTACAAACGCCACGTTCAGTATCCCATATCTTTATATTCCCATCAATGGTGGACGTGACAATCTGGCTGCCATCGGGTGAAAAATTGACACCACCAGTCATTCCGCGTTCGCTATCCCAGAGTGCGATCGGGGTTAGGGTTGGGAGTTCGTATAACCAGAGTCCAATATTTGTGCTGACTGCTAAACACTGTCCGTTCGGTGAGAATGCCATATCAATAACTTTACCGCGCCCCAATCGAGCAATCGCACCTTCAGGAAGTGCCCAAGTTGCCACATCTTCGCCGTTTATACTGCGCAGCGCGGCGGCAGCAGAATTGTTGTTTTTCATAAAAATCTCCTATGAGATGTTCGCAACTCATGGTTCGCGAGCAAAGTTGTTTATCAAATTTCGGTGTCAAAACCCCTATGCTTTAGCAAGGGGATTTAGACACCGCCTTGATTAATTAGACCAAACCTGTGAAAAATAAATTTGACATTCGGTCTAAAATGTTGTATAATATGAGTATCTGCTGGTAGAGAATTACGACTTTGGCAACCATGCCATTGTTCTCTACCACCCTTCGTAATAGGGTGAGCAGATGCAGAAAACCAAGAAACTGCCAAAACGAACATAAAGTAGCATTCACTATGCGGCATTGCGATCGTATATCGTCTACGAATAGTGTTCAGTTCTGACGTAGGAGATACCTACCAGAAGTATCGGTCGCTTCCAATGGTTTCAGGAAGTTTCCGTAGTGTGCTAAATGGTCAGACTTCCATTCAAGGGTGTTGACCGCATGACCCGCGCCTTGCATTCGTATGCATGTCGGTTCGGATTAAACCCGAACAACCTATCCACGAGGTAGGCAGATGGCCCCATACCGTTAGACCTCATGTGGAAGTGACGGTAAAGGTTGAGAAACTCACGAGGGAGTTCCTTGAAAAGAATCCCCCTTGCTTCAGCTGGGGGAGCGGTCAATGTAACCCGTTCCATCTCTTTTTCTTCAAAAAATCTGAAATTTAGCTAAGTGTGCCGACAACTTTGCTAAATGCCGGCTGCTGATAACTGACTGCTAATAATTATCTGCAGGGCTATTTAGTTTTAGATAAATTGTCGGATTTTCTAAATTTTTGAATTTTCTTTTTCAAGCCCGGTGCGGTTAGGAAACCGCACCTACCGGGCCTGGGGACCAGAATTGGACGAAAAAACCGAGAACTAAATCGCCCTGAATTATCTGCTTGCATGCTTTGCCGAAATAGTATATCATAGATATATCAAAAAAATTTAATCTTTTTCAAGAAAACTGATAATTTGTCTGTATATTTATGTGCTATTGTAGATAGGAAACCTTCTATGCGACACAACCTCTTCGTACCGAACAAAATGCCTTATGCCAAAGGAAAAAACCGCCCAGATGTGCCGTGTATTCTGTGTGCAATTGTCGAAAAAAATGATAAAGTCGAACGACTTGAAGTCCATCGAACCGAACGCTTTACCATATCCCTTAATCTCTATCCTTACAGTCCAGGGCACCTCTTAGTCTTTCCAAATCGGCATATTGTTGATGTACGGGAGTTGAATCAGGAAGAGGTTCAAGAACTTCACGAGCTTCAATGTCTCTGTTTTGAGGCGTTGACGCTTGCCTATCAGCCACGCGGCTTCAACGTCGGTTATAACATGGGTGATGCTTCCGGTGCGAGCATCCCGCATTATCATTTGCACGTTGTCCCGCGATACCCGCGTGAATTGGGGTTTATGGACGTTATCGGCGGCGCACGCATCATCATTGAAGACCCGAACGCCACGCAAGAAAAACTCGTACAAATCTTTCAGGAACTGACAACTCTTCAAGAAAGGAATGAAACAGCATGAGTAATCTCGCTTACGATCTTTTAGCCGAAAACTTAGAAACACAGGGAATTCAGGTAGAAACACTCAAATCGCATCTCAAAACGCAACACGTTGAGACACCCTCATGGGGTTACGGTAATTCCGGCACCCGATTTGGGGTCTTTGAGCAGCCCGGCGCGGCGCGGAATGCAGCAGAGCGTTTAGAAGACGCAGCCGCTGTTCACCGCTTCACCGGTATTGCCCCTACTGTCGCGCTCCACATTCCGTGGGATAAAACCGACGATTGGAGTGCCTTGAAGCAATACGCTGCAGATGTTGGTATCGGCATCGGTGCGATTAACCCGAATGTCTTCCAAGATCAGGCGTATAAACTCGGAAGCGTCTGTAACCCGGACGCGGATATCCGCCGACTTGCCATTGATCACATGCTTGAGTGCGCTGGCATTATGGAGAAAACAGGTTCCGATCTGCTCAGTTTGTGGTTCGCAGACGGCACTAACTTCCCGGGGCAGGCAAACTTCAGGAAGCGGAAGCAGTGGATGGAGGAAGCGTTAGCGGAGGTCTATGATGCCCTCCCAGATGCCACTCGGATGCTTATCGAATATAAGTTCTTTGAGCCAGCGTTTTACCATACCGATCTCCCCGATTGGGGCACTGCCTACCTCATGGCGACAAAACTCGGTGAGAAAGCACAAGTCCTCATCGACTTAGGACACCATCCGCAAGGCACGAATATTGAGTTCATCGTCGCTTACCTGATTGACGAAGGGAAACTCGGCGGATTCCACTTCAACTGCCGGAAATATGCAGACGACGATCTCACGGTAGGTTCCATCAATCCGCAGGAGCTCTTCCTGATTTACACCGAGTTGGTTGCTGCCGAACTCGATCCCGATACAGAAACCGACATCGCTTATATGATTGATCAGAGTCATAACCTGAAACCGAAGGTAGAGGCGAGCATTCAATCTGTTTGCAATCTGCAAAAGGCATACACAAAGGCACTGCTCGTTGATCGCGAGGCACTCGCAGCCGCGCAGGATGCCGCTGATTTGGTCGAAGCGGAAAGTATTCTCCAACGTGCTTACGAGACGGATGTGAATCCACTTTTAGAACAGGTCCGCTTGGAGATGGGACGCGATCCGCATCCGTTGGCAGCCTATCGGAAAAGCGGTTATTATGAAAAGATTAGTGCTGCGCGCGTCGGTGGTGAAAGCCAAGGCTGGGCATAGGCGCACTTTCTAAGCGCGCCTTTCTTACGGAACCTCTTATAGTAAAACCTATAGTTAATTGGGCACTCTCAAACAGTCTGAATACCTATAACAGGCATTCAGACTGGCACAAACTAAAAGTTTATGCTACAAAGATGTTCACTTATTTATGGGCTTCACAATAAAAAAAATGACGAAGATTAAAATTGGAATTATCGGTTCGGGCGGGATGGCGCGGCACCATCTCTCCCGATTTGCGGCAATGGAGACCACTGAAGTCGTGGCGATCGCCTCCAGAAATGTGCAGACAGGAAACCAACTTGCCGCGGAACATAAATCAATTTTTGTTCCTGATTGGCATTCCCTTGTCGGGCGAGAGGATATAGACGGCGTTGTTATCTGTACGCACAACGACAGCCACGGTGAGATTATCCTTGCAGCGTTACAGGCGGATAAACATGTCTTTGTGGAATATCCACTCGCCAGTGATGTCGGTGAAGGAGAAGCGGCACTTCGGCTTGCTGAGGCGCGGGGTCGTGTGCTGCGGGTCTCACATCCAGAGGTCGTCTCTAACACCCACAAGGCACTCAAGCAGAAAATAGGCGAACTCGGCGACTTGCTACTTACTTCTTTTGTGCGTCTCACACCGGGGCGTGGTGCCCGCCCTGAGATTCTTTTCAATTTGCCGGTATCAGGCACGCCTGCGCATTTCTTCATCTACCACATCTATCCGATTGTCGATTTCTTCGGTGGAGCTGTGTCTGTTAAAAGGAACGCGGTCTACGAAGGATTGAGAGAAAACGGGCAGTATGATCGGTTTGTTAACACACTCACTGTCGAGTTTGAACGTGGTGGTATTGGACAGTGGACATGGGCAGGAGGCATCGCTATTAACGCTGCCGAGGAGCATGAGCGATACGTCCTCACTGAAGGCATGATAAGCGATGCGGGTGGTGAATGGCACTGCACTGCACCCACTGGCATAACACCGATCATGATCCCGGATTCACCGCAACTGACGCTTCAGGAATTGTGGTTCTCTGAAATCCGAGATGCTGTTAATCAACCGCTATGTTTAGAGGACGCAGCGGTTGCGCTGGAGGCAGTCCGTATCAGCCTTGCGTCTGGAGAATAAGCAGTGGTCTGGTGAGGATTTTCTGTCTCCAGAGGCTCAATTGAAAGTCTGCATCCGAATGCGTTAAGAATGGTTTTGAGCATGTCAATTGTCAAAGCCTTGTCGCTTGATAGTTCTTGCGAGAGCACCTCTGGTTCAATGTCAATTTTCTTGGCAAGGACTGATATGCCCCCTTCTGCCTCAGCAACGGTTCGGAGTGCCAGTAGGATTACTCGCGGATCTCCAAAAGTTTGGTATTCCTCCATAATTGCTTGGAGATACCCCTTTACCCGTCCCGGATCGGAAGCGAGGCGTTGAACCATATATTCTCGCCATGTTCCCGAATTTTTCATCGGTATGTCTCCTTATATTCTCGCCAATAGTTTTTTGCGCGTGCAATATCTTGTGATTGTGACGACTTGGCACCGCCACAGAGTAGAAGAACTATTGTGTTGTCCACCTCACCAAAATAGATACGGTAACCTGGACCGAAGTGGAAACGTAGTTCAAAGACACCACCGCTACCGCGAATAGATTGACAATCGCCAAAATTGCCTCCGCTTTCAATGGATTCAATTCGTGCAAGAATTCGGTCTTGTGTCCGTTGATCTCGTATGGATTCAACCCACTCGGTGAAAGGTTCCCTGCCGCTTGTAGTGCGGTAGCGTCGTATTTCCCGTGGATATGCCTCACGCATGGTTAAATCTTAACTATTTATGTCTTTGTTACGGAAAGTTGTGTTATCAGATAGATTTTAAGCCTGTTAAGAATAAACCATTTTAACATATATTCGCTATTTTTGACAAATTCTTTTTTTCCTATAACTTGAGGTTAAAAACTGCTTATGATAAATTTATGCTAGTGTCCTTTGAAACCACTTGACTGATCTGGTAATGACAGCTTGCTCCGATGCAATGGTGTTAAAGGTATGGTCCCCTTTATCGATGATTTCAAGTGCTGTCAAAGCGTCGCGTTCGGACATCAGTTCGTAGTAACGTTTGCCGTGAGAGACCGGGACAGTCTCATCACCACTCCCGTGAATCACGAGGAGCGCGCCTGTAAACTGCTGGATAAGCGTGGAAGGCGATATGTTAGGGAGTTCTTCATAGAACGCCTTTCCGACAACGTTTGCATTCGATTGCGCGATTTCCTCCGGTGTCGGCGTGTGCTTGGAGCGCTCCAAAATTTCCTCTCTTCGATCTGGCGGATCGTCCGAGAGCGGTGCCCACATTACTGTTGATTTCACACGAGCGTCTTGCCCTGAGACACATGCCGCAACACAACCTCCCATGCTCAAACCCAAAATACCGATGCGTTCAGGGTCTACACCACGCATGGCACTGAGAACATCGATGGACTTGATAGCATCCGAAACCTCGCCGCCGATGGTCATCTCCGAGAAATCACCCTCGCTGTCCCCGGAACCACGGAAATCGAAGCGCAGTGCATAAAATCCTATAGCGGCGAGTTCGCGCGCTGTTTTAACGAAGATTCTATGCGGTTCAACTTTTGTTCCGGTGAATCCGTGAAAGAAAACGACTGCTGGGCCCGGTGTATCGCAAGCCACCGGTGAATGCAGTATTCCGTTCAGTTGCTGCCCTTTGTTGTAAAATACGATGGGTCTTTCTATCATATTTTTCTACTCCTTTTTCTTGACATTAAAACTTGTTTGTGATAAACTTATTATATAACAACTTTCATTTCAGTGAAGTAGGACCTCATGGGATCAAAGTCAATAGGCTTGCAATTATCAGCCCAATTGCGGGATATATTTGAAACCGCAATCGTCTTTCTCTACCCGGCAAAATGCCGCGTCTGTGAAGAATTTCTTGGCGTTGCATCTATGCCTTATATCTGTGCGAACTGCTGGCGAGACATGCAATTCCTTGAACCGCCTTGGTGTGATATATGTGGCACGCCGGGTGTGGATGGACTTTGTGATGCGTGTGCCATCTCCCCGCCTCGCTACGGAAAATTGCGTTCTACCGCATTCTATCACACAACACTCCAACAGGCAATACATCTCTTTAAATTTGAGAAGAAAAAGGTATTTGCGGATCACCTGATTCAATTGATAAACGCACATATCCCGTCAGACTGTAGCATTGAGGCATACGACTTTGTTTTGCCTATTCCGATACATAAAAAACGGTTGCGGGAACGGGGTTTCAATCAGGCTACGCTACTTGCCGATGGGATTGCGAAGGTTGCAGACGTACCGGTGCTCACAGATACGCTGGTTCGGAAACGACACACAGTTGCCCAAAGCAGCTTAGACAGCGCAGCCCGGCAACAGAATATCGTTGGTGCTTTTGAGGTCCGAAACCCGGATATTATTTCTGGAAAACGGCTTTTAGTCATTGACGATGTTTTCACGACCGGTGCTACGATTCGTGAAGCCGTCAGCGAGTTATGGACTGCCGATCCCGCTGAAATCGACGTTTTGACGCTGGCGAGGACTTCGGACACCTGAAAATCCTGAAACTTTTTCCATTTATATTGCGTATTATATCAATGTTCATGGTAGGACTAAAACTACTTATTATTGTGCTAATTACCTAAACTTGTGGTGGGAGGGGTAAACCTTTGCACTTAAACAGCATAAAAATTCGAGGGTTCAAGAGTTTTGCCGAAGAAGTTGAACTGATACTTGAACCCGGCATCACTACCATTGTCGGACCCAACGGTTGCGGAAAAAGCAATGTCTCCGATGCAATCCGGTGGGTGCTTGGCGAACAGAGTGCCCGTTCACTTCGGTGCACCTCTATGCGTGACCTGCTGTTCAATGGCGGTGCCAATTTCGCGCCCGCGCAGAAAACAGAGGTGGCACTGCGTTTTTCAAATGGCGTTTCAAATGTTAATGGCGATCCGAATGCATCCGCAGAAGATGCTTCCAACATTGCGCTCGGATCCCCTGAAGTTGAGGTGTGTCGTCACCTCAGCCGCGCTGGCGAAAGCCGCTACCTGATCAATCAGAGCCCGTGTCGGCTCCGCGATATCAGCGAACTCTTTATGGATACGGGTATCGGTGTTGATGCTTATTCTGTCATGGAACAGAGCAAAATTGACCTGATTCTGAACGTGCGCCCTGAAGAACGCCGCTTTCTGTTCGATGAGGTTGCAGGTATTACAAAATATAAGCACCGCAAGAAGACGGCACTCCGTAAACTTGAACAGACTGAGCAGAACCTCGTCCGTATCAACGATGTCATTCAGGAATTGCAGCGTGAGACAGAAGCACTCAAAGAACAGGCGGATCAGGCGCGGCACTATAACGCGCAACAAGCACAACTCAAGCAGTTTGAGTTGGAGCTCGCACATAGGGAATACAATAAACTCCATACCGATTATAGCCAAGCACAAGCCGATTTAGATGAGATTTTAACCACCGTCGCAACGGCTTCTGAAACGCTTAAAGCTGCCGAAGAACGTATTGAGGGATCCACAAACCGGCAGTCCGAGTTGGACGAAGCGATACGTACTGGACAGGCAGCCCTGCGCGATATTGAAACACAAATTGAGCAAATTGAACGCCAGATAGTCCTTCACAAGGAACGGCAGCTCAACATCCAGAAGCAACGCGAGCGCGCCCTCCAGACGCTTGAATCCTTGAAGGCACAACAAACAGCACTGACTGCGCAGAAGCGAGAGCGGACCCAAGAACACCAAAGACTTGAGGCATCCTACAAAATAGAGGAGAGCCGTCTGACAGCGCGTCAGCAGCTGCTCACACAACTTGCTGAACGCATCACTGCCGCTAAGGCATCTGTACAAGAGGCACAGACGGTTTTACAGGAGGCCGCGACCGAATTGGAAGACCGCGAGCGCAAACGTCTCACAATTGAGCACAATTTGAGCAGTACCGAGGGAAATCTCAATCGCCTCAAAGCGCGTACAGACGCACTGGAAACCGAGCACAAGACTGCTACTGATACGCACGCTGCGGTTCAACGCGCCGAAACACAATTAAAGGCGGAGTTGGTTCATATTGAAGCCGAAAGAAATCACGTAGAGACGAACCTACAGGAAAATCAGGATGCGCTTCGCAAGATTGAAGCCGAAATTCAAGGTTTACAGAATACCTTGGGCAGTAACGTCTCACGGCTTAAATCGCTACAGGAATTACAATCCGCTTATGAAGGCTACTACGCCGGTGTTCGGGCGGTAATGCAGGCGAGAGTCCACTATCCGGATCAGTTTCAAGGTGTCTGTGGTGTTGTTGCCGAGCTGCTCACGACGGACGCTGAGTTTGAGGTAGCGATAGAGGTCGCACTCGGTAGCGATATCCAGAGTGTTATTACTGAGACGGCTGAGGATGCGCAAAACAGTGTCGCTTTCCTTAAAAAGCATCGCGCGGGTAGAGTGAAGTTTCTCCCGCTTGATTTTATACGGGAACGCAGATTCTATGATGATGCACTGCTCAACAAACCCGGTGTCATTGGTGTCGCTCAGGACTTGATTGATTATGACCGTGAATATGAGCCTGCGATGCAACATCTGCTGGGGAATACACTTGTCATTGAGGATTTGGATGCTGCTGTCGCACTTACCCGCCAATTCCGTCCGAGGGCACGTCTCGTTACTTTAGATGGAGATATCATTGATACGTCTGGGGCGATCACTGGCGGTCAAACGAATCAGAGACAGCGTGGGTTACTCGGTCGCGCCCGCGAGCTCGAAACGCTTGAAAATGAGATCGGTAAATTGACGCGGAATTCAAATCGGAAGGTTGAGAAGCGTAAGGCGTACGCCGCGAAAATAGCGGATTTCCAAAAAACGCGGCAGACCCTCACCGCACAATGGCAAGATAAGCGGGTGGAGAAAGCGTCGCTGACGAAAGACATGGAGCAGGCGAACCTCCAGGTTACCCGACTTGAACAGCAACTCGCCGAGGTTCGGACAGAAAACCGACAGTTAAGCAAAGTCGTCGATGCATCCCGCGAGGAACAGGAGGCACTTGAGGCTGAAATCTCGGAATTGACGCAAAAGCGTACTCGCACCCAGCGGTGGATTGAGCGCGTGTCCGAACAGATTGAGAGCGAAAACAGGAAACATGTTGAGGTTGCCGGCAGTTGTCAAGAGATGGAAGTCTTTTTGGCGGGACAGCATCAGAAATTGCACGGGTTGATGTCGGAGTTAGAAACGATTGAGGAAACGTATCAACGGGCAACAAAGGATATTGCTGAACAGCAGGCAATTATTGACTCTGATGAACAGACGAAGATTGACCTCGGCGAACAGGTCGCCACCGCACAACGCGAATTCCTCCGTTTAGAAGGCGATCGCGCTGAAGCTGAATCATCCGTTGATGAACTCACGCAAGAACGGGAGACGCTCCTTCAAGAGGTAGCGGTCCTACAAAAAGAGATGCGCGCAACTCGGCGGAACTTTGAGAAACAGAATAAAGCGCGCCATCAACTCGAAGTCGCAACAACGCAGCTTGAGATGCGGATCAAATCAGTTTCAACGCGTATCCACGATAAATATCAAGTTTCGATTGATGCGCTGCCGCCGCTGATGAATAATGAGCAGGCGATGGACGAGATTGATCTGCTTGATAGTATCGAGAAGTTAAAAGCGGAACTTTCGGGCATGGGGGCAGTGAACCTCAAAGCGATTGAGGCTTACGAGGAACATAAGAAACGTCATGATTTCCTTATTGCCCAGCGCGACGATGTCCAGCAGTCGATGCAAGCCACCATTCAAGTGATCCAGAAGATCAATCAGACCTCAAGAGAAGTATTTCTTGAGACGTTTGAGCAGGTCCAAACCAACTTCCAAGAGGTGTTTACACAACTCTTCGGTGGCGGTGAAACGGAGTTGTTATTGACGGATCCGTCGGATGTGCTTGATTCGGGCATTGACATTATTGCCCGTCCGCCGGGTAAACGTCCGCAGAGCATCACGCAGCTTTCCGGTGGCGAACGTTCGCTGGTGGCGATTGGACTCTTGTTTGCTGTCTTCAAAATCAAGCCGAGTCCGTTCTGTGTGCTTGATGAAGTTGATGCGGCACTTGACGAGGCGAATGTGCTTCGTTTCGCCAATCTCATCCGTGCCCACGCCGAGAATACACAGTTTATTATCATCACGCACAACCGCCGCACCATGGAAATCGCTGACGCGATGTACGGTGTGACGATGGAACAGGCGGGTATCTCAAAGATTGTCTCTGCCAAGTTTGCCGAGTAGTGGAATATGGATAAACTGAATCGTGAGCAACTCACAATCCTCCCACTCACTGAACGCCGGCACAAGATGACGGTGGCAGATGTCTATCCGTTGGATGCTGATGCCCCACCCTACGAAAACCCGCGCCTCCAAACCGTTGCGGATCGGATTGTTGCGGCGCGTCGCACAGGAAAACAGGTCATCTGGATGATGGGCGCGCATGTTATGCGGCGTGGTAATTCTCGCTTCATCATCGATTTGATGGAACGCGGTGTCCTCACGCATCTCGCCACTAACGGCGCATGTGCCATCCACGACTTTGAACTTGCACACATCGGGGCAACGCTTGAAGATGTGGAAGACTATATCTGGGACGGTAAGTTCGGTCATTGGGAGGAGACAGGACGTTACCTGAATGAAGCGATTGTTCGGGGTTACCGAGATAAAATCGGCTTTGGGGAAGCGGTCGGTAGATTAATCCAAGAGGGTGAACAGGGGATCTCTTTTCCGCATCGCGATGTGAGTATGTTCGCCGCCGCGTATCGCTTAGGCGTGCCGTTCACAGTTCACAAGGGGATCGGGTTTGACATCATTGATCAACATCCTGCTGCCGATTACGCTGCAATGGGGTGGACGACAGGCGAGGATTTTCTCTGTTTTGCGCACAGTGTTTCGCAATTGGAAGGCGGTGTTTTTCTTAATTTAGGTTCCGCTGTGATGGGACCCGAGGTCTACCTCAAAAGCCTCTCAATGGCACGCAACATCGCAACCCAGCGCGGAGAGGAGATTCGGCATTTCACGACCGCGAACTTTGACATCATCGACTTCCCCGATTTTCAAGATGAGGGTGCACCTACCGATGCCCATTACTACCATCGTCCTAAAAAGACGATCCTCATCCGCACGGTGAAGGATGGCGGTGAGGGGTATCATATCTCTGGTGATTTTTCTGTTACTGTCCCGCAGTTATACCGTCTCGTGAACACAAAACTCATCACATAAAAACCTAACCGAAAACCGCATCTACTAACTGATGACTGTTTCTCCTATCCAACCGATGCGATTTCCAAATTGTCGCGCCAATGTTTCTGTAACATCTGTTTCAGCAATTGATGTGCCGGTGCGTTCAGCTCACGATCGGCTTTGACTAATAACTCCGCCTCTTGTTTCGCCGTTTCCAGAAGCGTGGCATCGTGGATGATGTTTGCGATCTTGAAATTCGGGACCCCCGATTGGCGTGTACCGAAAAATTCTCCTGGTCCACGGATGTTCAGGTCTGCTTCAGCAATCTGAAAGCCGTTGTTTGTCCGAATCATCGCTTGAATCCGCTGATAGGAATCGTCGCCTTTCGGAATGGCGACGAGGTAGCACGCCGATTGGTGCTCGCCACGTCCGACACGTCCACGCAATTGGTGCAGCTGGGACAACCCAAAGCGTTCTGCGTTCTCAATCACCATCAGCGTTGCGTTCGGGACATCAATGCCTACCTCAATCACAGTTGTTGAAACGAGGATGTCAATATGCTTATCGTTGAACTTTGCCATGACTTCCTGTTTTTCAATGGATTTCATCTGTCCATGTAATAACCCGACGCGTAGGTCTGGAAACACCGAATTTTGAAGGTGTTCTGCCATCTCTGTGGCGGCTTTAAGTTCTTCGAGTTTTTCGGACTCTTCAACGAGCGGATAGACAACGTATGCCTGTCTACCGCGTTGAATCTCCTTCCGTAGGTTACCGTATAATTTTTCCCTGTCCTTTTCCTTTATCCAATAGGTCTTAATCGTCTGTCTACCGGGTGGCATTTCATCAATGACGGAGACGTTCAGATCTCCATAGAGTGTCAAGGCAAGTGTTCTCGGAATCGGGGTTGCTGTCATGACGAGAACATCTGGTGGCAGTGCCTTGTTGCCCACCTTATTACGAAGTGTTGCGCGTTGCATCACACCGAACCGATGTTGTTCGTCGATGATAACAAGTCCAAGTCTGTGAAAATCGACACCCTCTTGTATCAATGCTTGTGTGCCGACGATGAGGTCTGCGGTGCCATCGGCAATTGCGGCTAACGCTTCTTCACGCTCCGCTTTTGGTAGGTCGCTTTTGAGAAGCACGACGTTTATTTTCTGATTATCCGCATGAGACGTGTCTTTGCGCAAAGACTCGAACATCTCAGAGAGGTTGTAATAGTGCTGTTCGGCGAGAATTTCAGTCGGTACCATCAGCGCGCCTTGGTACCCATTTTCGATGGCGCGGAGCAGTGCCATCGCGGCGACGACCGTTTTCCCTGAACCGACATCGCCTTGAATAAGCCGATTCATGACATTTTTCTGGCGCATATCGTTTTGGATTTCACCGAAAACCCGTTTTTGTGCACCGGTCAGTTTGTATGGTAGCGAAGCGATGAAATCTTGTAGCAGGGCGGGTGAGTTGCCTTGTGTTTGGGTATCAATTCGGAATGCTATCCCCTCTTGTGAGATTTTGCGGTCTTTTTTCAGTTCCATGCCAACACTGAGGAGAAAAAACTCTTCAAAAGCGAGTCGTTTTTGTGCTGCTTTTCGATGTGCCTCGGAGGTCGGGAAATGGATCTCGTTGGTAGCCGACTGTCTGTCAATCAAGCCTTGCCGTTGCCGGAGTGCAAGCGGTAGAATTTCTGGGATCTGTTCTCCATAAGCGTCGAGTGCAGTCCGTATCCAAGCACGGAGCATCTTCGCTGTGAGTTTTGCTGTAAGTGGATATTTCGGAACAATCCGCTTGGTGTGGATGAGGTTGTCTTCCTCGAACAGTTCAAACTCATAGTCGGTTGCTTGGATTTCATTGTAACGGCGTGAGAACTTGCCGCTGACGACGACTTCCGTATCAACGGGGAGCAGCGACTTCATGATACCGATACGTCTTCCGAAATTAACTAACATTGCAACGCCGGTGCCGTCGTAAATCGAGATTTTACCGATGCGTTTCCCTTTCGCAGTCGGCGATGAGGTATGGTTAACGACTTTGCCTTGGATCGTCTCCGGTTCATCATCTTCTGCTCTGCCGACCTTATAAATTTCTACCATTTTGGAGCGGTCGATATAATCGCGCGGATAGTACGCCAGTAATTCACCAACTGTTTCGATATTGAGTTCTGCGAGAAGCATCGCTGCACGGCGGGGCCCAATGCCTTTGAGATATTGGAGCGGTTCAGATAGAAAATCGAGGGAGGTGAGGTCTGTTGAAACGGGTATATCAGAGATCGGCACGGATGCTGCGACTTCTTCCGTCGGCGTATCTTCTGCTTGCTGTGAGGTAACCTCTGCATCTCCGAAGAGAGATAAATTTTCTGTTTGCCGCGCATAAGTTGTCGGTACTGCTACGGGTTCCGGTTTTATGGGAATGCTTTCTGAAGGGTTTTCTGTTTCCCCGAAAAGCGGCAACATCTCTGTTTGTGTTTTCTTTTTCGCACTGGGACGTTTTGTCGTTGGCTGCTGACGTTTCTGGGAGAGGGCTGCGCTTGTGTTACTTACATCCGCGAGGTTTCGCTGTCTACCTCCAAGTGCGGTATCAATTCGTTTTGTTGCTTCTTCGAGCGTGCGTTGTCGGTCGGTTGGCGATGCACCTGCGTAATTTTCAAAGAGACTTGCTAAGCTGTTTAGCACCTCTTTTTCAGTCGCATCCAGTGTAAAGGCATCGCCATTTTTGGTCCATAACTGGACATAGCTTCCCAATCCGTTGACAACGACATCGTCTTTGCAGCCCTTTCGGAGTTCTTGTTGAAAGGGACGGCGGATGGTGGTAAGAATTTTTGCGAAATTGCTCATACTTTTATTTTTCGATTATAGTAGATCTCATAATTAATGAGACATTTCGTTGGGGTTACAACCCTTCCCACTTAACTTAATTTAATAGACACAAACTGGAAAGTTTGTGCTACAAAAGAGACACAAACTGGAAAGTTTGTGCTACAAAAGAGACACAAACTGAGAAGTTTGTGCTACAAAAGAGACACAAACTGGGAAGTTTGTGCTACAAAAGAGACACAAACTGGGAAGTTTGTGCTACAAAAGAGCAGCATGCGTAAGTCCTATTTAATATACGATGGATAGACGTTTGTTGTAACAAATTAGACGCAAATTCGCCGAAAACGTTGAGTTCTACTGATAAAACAGGCTTGACACAGTTTCCAAGATTGTCTATAATCCGCTTAAAGTTAACAGACTCGCAATATAGGGAGTAACATAATGCTATCTCCATACTTGACGGATGTCGAACGAAAAGTGTGGCAGACAGAGGGGTATCTGCTCATCAAGAATGTGCTTTCACCTGCTGAAATTGAGACGCTTTTGGCGGCTGTGGATTCAGCGATTGAAACATACGTACAAGAGACACCCAGTCTACAGGGCAACAATCGGTTCGGGAAAGGTGCCTATACGATTATCCGCGCGATTGAACGGACGAATGCCTTGGATCCGCTCACCGATCATCCGCGCACCTTCGGTACAATCCTTTCGCTGATGGGACCTTATCTCCAAATTATGGGAACGCAAATCTATGTTCGGCACCCGGATGTTGACGCGTTAATGGGATTTCATACGGATGCTGGTCCCTCGCTTCAACGGATTCATCCACATCCGGATAGTTTGCCCCTGCAATTTAAAATCCAATTTTTCTTGACGGATCTGACTGAACCGGATCAGGGGAATTTTATGTGTGTGCCGGGGAGCCACAAGATAGATTTTCCCGAGAACGGGTTTAAAAAAGGCGAGTATCCCGAAGGTGCGATTCAGGTCATTGCTGAAGCGGGAGACGCTGTTATCTTCCCGTGGGCGTTATGGCACGGTGTCGGTCCAAATCGGACGGATCGTATCCGCAAAAGCGTCACCTTCCGTTACGGGCAGATGTGGTCGCGCCCTTACGATTACGATAAACTTCCGGCAGAGGTGCTTGCACGGATGACCCCGCGCCGCCGTCGGTTGTTCGGCGACATGGGTGACAACCATCATCCGACCGATTACTTCAAACCGCACGATCAACTTGAAGTTATTTGTGCTGATGAATGGAATGTCCCACTTCCATGAGAGCATCGTAATCGGTCAATTATTCCAATCGCCACTCCCGGCGGAGTTCCGTTATCGGTTTATAACTCGCGCCTTTGTTGTAAAAGTTACCGAGCCAACTGCCGTCCTCACGGAAAAAGAAGCGGTCGTCCTTCTCTCCGCGAGCGAGTTGGTATCGTGTATCAATGCTGATGCGATAGCGGTCAGAGCGATTGGGGGCACTGCTGTGCATCATGTAAAGCCCGAAAATAATAACATCCCCCGGCTGGAAATGTGCTGTTGCTAACGTGAACCCGAATTTCGCAACCATCTCGCGTGGATCTGTGCTGAACACGGCTTCCGTCAAATCGCGGTCCATATCGGTCGCGCCGTAGGTGGACTTTAATCGATCGTGCCGATGGGAGCCGAGGCAGATAACGAGGGGGCCATTTTTCAAGCCGATGTCTGTCAATGCACTCCACATCGTGTACCGGTTCTGTGTGCCGCGCCCAACATAAACGCTATCGTAGTGAAAATGGTTGTGTCCACCCTTCGCCATGCAGCGCAGCCATCGTTTGTCAAACGTAATGACGGGACCACCGAGGAATTCTTCGTAGAACCGCATCGTTCGCTGGCTATCCACAACATCAAGGATCGGTTTGGCATGCGCCACTTCGGTTTGCCGAAAGAAGCTGAATGTCTGGTTTGTTTCGCCGATGATACCCTCTTCAACCGGAGTATCCGGTTTTAACCCGCCGTTTTGCGCAATGGCTTGCAATGTCCAATGCGCAGCTTTCTCCGCATGCTCCGGCGGATGGAAACCTCGAATAAAGAGATAGCCATCCTCATGCATTTTTCTGTGCAATGCACCGAAGTTGTTGAGAAGGGGGGCGGAATCTGCTAATTCGACGATCTCCTTACCAAAATGAAAGCGATGCTCACCGAATTCAAAGGGTGTTCCCGCTGCGATCTTTCCCGGTTTGTTCAATGTCGTCATATCTTTAGGCGGTGTGGCGCTGCAATTTCTCAAATAGATCCCTGAAAATAGCGTCCCGATTTACACTCGATGCAACACGCATGAGATGGCGGTTGTTGTCAAAACTCCACGTCACTGCTTCCGTCAAGATCGGACTGTGGACAATTTCCGTCGGTACCCACGTCGGGTTGATGAGGTATGCTGTCGCGGATATATCCCATATCACCTTTGACCAAGCGAAATGGTCGCTGGAGTAGTCTTTGAAGATTTGGACGAGGTAATCTCCGACTTTGCCTCTACCTTGCACATAGCGTTCCATTTCGGCAACCGTCGTGTGCAGATGTGAGACGACCCCGCGTGCGGGTAGCCAAACGAACGGCACGCCGCAGTCCAAAACGACTTGCGCGCTCTGAAGGTCCTGCATAAGGTTGAACTCTCGGGTGTGGGGCCAGTACAACGGATTCCCACCAAGCCAGACAATGACAATGCGTTCGATAATTTCGGGTGCTATGAGGATCGCGGAGGCAACGTTGGTTATCGCTCCCACGGCAACGACATAGAGCGGCTCTTCAGGACTTGCTGTTAATGCCCGTTCAATCATATCGGTGGCGGCATCACTCGGCACGGGGGTCTCTTTATCAGAGAGAAACGCCCTGGAGCCGCGATAGACGAAACCGTCAGCAGGGACATTGAGGAAGTCCAATAGCCTTAGTATTTCGTCGTAACTTTTCTCCATGCCGTCTTCGGCGTTCGCTGAGCGGTTGTTGTGAAATGGAGCGGCGTAGAGTGCCTCAACGTTGAGGTGTTCCGGTGAAAGCAGCGCGTGAACGACTGCAAATTGATCGTCGATTTCGTTGTAAGTGTCAGTGTCAAGTACCATCCGCACTTGGCCTGTTGGCGGTTGGAGCATCTCCAAGCGTTTTGACGCTGACAGCGTTGGAAAATTCATAAATCGTTTTAACCTTGCAAATAGAGTGTTTTCTTTAGTATATCACATCTGCAAAAAGATAGGAATTGATTATTGCGTAAGTCCCAGTGCCATTCAATTTTAAGAAATTGTTGGGTTGGACGTCTTTTTCCAGCTAGCGAAATGCTGCGAAATCTAGCGAAATGCTGCGAAAAATTCTGCGAATTGTTTTAAAACATAACATATATTAAGTATTAACACCTACGAGAAATACAATTGAATGCCCCTGCTGTAAGTCCTAAAAATGTTACACCAGTGTAACATTTGATGTCAATTGATTATCGGTATAAACTTAGTCACTGTAAGGGTTTAGAGGCAATTTGATTTTGGTTGCGAAAAAAATAAATTGGCGAAAAGTGTAACATTTAGTTTCGTTGTCAGTAGGTCGTCGGCAACGATTTATTTTCCTATCTGGTTTTGAGGGGGCTCATCGGAATCTACGCGCTATGCTTCTTTTATACATTATATATTTCAACTAATTTGAGTTTGTATATATATGATAACATATATAATATGAGAATTCAAATTTATTTATCCTCTCCTTGAAAGGCCGACATAAAAGATTCTGGGAGTTCGTCGAAGTTTTCAGTTATCTTCACTTTCCCCTTCCACTGCCCACCGCGTCGCGGTTTCTTGTTACTTTGCATTGAGGTTCCTGATTGAGTTGCTGCAGTTGGTTCTCAACAAAGGCTTTGAAGCTATTATTGCCGGGACGTTTTGCTAATTCTAATGCTTTCTGGAAATCTGATCTTGCTTTATTGATCTTGCCTAAGTGAGCTTCCAGTACACCCCTATAAGCATAAGCTTCTGCATAATCAGGTTTTATGCGAATTGCTTCGGTATAATCGGCGCGAGCCTCATCGTGCTGACCTAGTTCACTCCGTAAGATACCGCGAATATTATATGCCTCAACGAAATCTGGTTTTAACTCAATTGCCTTGTCATAGTCGGATACTGCGGTATCATGTTCACCCAGAAGGGCTTTCGCTGAGGCACGATGGTAGTAAACCTCAGCAGAATTAAATCCCAACATAATTGCTTTATCAAAATCAGTGATTGCTCCTTCATAGTCTTTTAATTCAGATTTTAGAATTCCTCGGTTGTAATAGGCACTCGCAAAGTTGTGGTTCAATTCTATTGCTTTGTTAAAGTCGGTCATTGCCTCGGCATATTGTCTGAAATCGTACCGTGCAATTCCCAGGTTGTAGGACGCTTCCCAAAAATCGGGTTTCAACGCAATTGCCATGTCATAAGCGGAAATGGCTTTTTCTGTCCGATTTCCGTGATGAAGGAGATAACCGATAGAAAAAAAGGCATGTGCAGCGAGTTCACTCTCACTCTGTTTAGGAATGTTTGAAACGGGCTGCTTGCTTTTGTTAGTTGTTTCTATAGGTGTTTCCTCTGCCAGTTCTGGAAATAGTTCACTCAGTTCTGGTACGTATTTATCCTCATAGTTATCAATCAGCCGACAAACAAATTCCATTAAGGGGCGCAAAGGATGCGTCTCATTTTCACTTACTGCACCGACTAACTCTACAAGCGACGCATGAGCCCAGTCATAATCGTCTTCAGTCAATTCAGGGACACTGTGATTTTTGTCACGACGCATAAACTCGATTAACCTATCTAACACCCCAACAAGCCAGTGATAATCGCTTTCAGCGTAGAGCGGGAGCACGGCAGATTGTGATATTTGCGTCTGTAACAGTTTAGAGTTGGCCAAGAATTGGGGCATACTCGGTATTTCTAAAGCCATAGGGGGTAACGCCACTTTAGGCAAAGTTTGTATACCTGTCAACATCTTTTACTCCTTCCATCTCCCTTTATCGTATTCTGCATGTGTTAGAATCTCATTGATTGTGACTTTCTGTTCGTTTGCGGCATATTGTATAGAGGCCATAAGGCGGACATTGTTACCACCAATGTTAAAAACTGTCCATATTTCATCTTTAGGCGGCTGGTTGAATCTGCGTTTACGTACTTTTACCTGATTCGCGTACGGAAAAATTTTACACAGATCAGCAAATGAATTGAAAGTTCCTTGATGCATCAGGTTATACCAACGGTTAAGTGCAGATCTGTCATTCGGGTGTTTTTGGGCAAATTTGTTTAGTACATTCCGTCCAGTGATTCGCATTAGGTATTTGTAGAAAGTATTGGATCTTTAGGTAATTGCGCCAGATTATTCATAGATATTATAGCATGGAAAAGATAGACTGTCAAACTACCAGGGTTGTGGGTTGTTTAGCAGGATCATTTAGTTCTCCGATAAGAGCGAACGTCAAATTGCAATATGTCCCTGTAGGAGCGAGCTGCGCTCGCGATCTTCCGAGCAAAATGCTTGAAAAAAAACGAAAACTAAATCGCCCTTGCTGTTTAGTTTTCCGGTTGGAACTCATTTTCAATACCAATTTCTGCTACCGATACGCAGGGCCCTTGTAGCATAGGAGACCGTTGGTTTCCTGGGCGTGTATGAAGCGCAACCTAACAGGATACGCTACAAAAAAGAAAACTAAATGCCCCTGGTCAAACTACAGAGTTATTGTTGGGTGTGTAAAGCTTTTGTTACTAAATGGGACATGTTGTTTTCTAAGGCTTCAAACATAGCACTCCGCATGAAGATTAAGAATTTAATCGGGTAATTTTTCCGATGTCCGGTGCGGTTAGGAAACCGCACCTACCGGGTTTGGAGAAACATAGAATTACCCAAATATTTTATTAAACTTCATCTGGAGCGGTAGAAAATATAAAGGTTTCCGCTGTTATACTCTCACTATGTCAGGTTCAGTAGTTCATCTATTTTCTTATCTATTTTTTTCTATTCCCACGGTATCAATTTCCCTGCACCACGTACTGGACTCCAGGTTTTTCCTTGGTTTCTAACCTGAAATATAGGCTTTTTTTCTTGGTGCGTTACCGTAATCTCTTTTTCAACACCAGGCGCGCTATGGGTATCTTCCCCTACAAGCACAATCACTATGTTACATTGGCGAATGAGATTTCTGGCTTTGTCCAACCATTCGTCATCTGGATAGTTTTCTCTAAGTGAAGAATCCAGAACGTAATGATGGGAGTCTCCTCTATTCGCCTGCCCGTAGAAATCGCCACGAAGTTTCTGATCTTTATCGAACTCAAAACTCAAAAATACACGAACCATTGCCATATATTACGTCTCTCTACCGATATCCAACGCCGACAACCTCTCAACAATCCGCACCGTCTCTAAACTCACGCTAATAACTTGCCGAATCAAATCCACAATATATGTCTCATTATCTGTGCGGTTTGGGTTGTTTACGATGCCGCTCCGGTTGTCTATTTTGACACGATACTGATCTACCACCCATTCCAACGCTGCGCGGTTCCCTAACCGATACTGAAACGCTTCGGCAGGGATATCCGCCACTGTCAAGAAATCGTTGTATTTTATCTGTGTTTTGTCTTTGGAGAATTTCATCTGCTTTACACACCAATCCAATGGCATATCCGGTGTTTCAATCAGGTCTAACTTATCGGATTTCGGTGTCAAAACCCCTGAATTCATTCGGGGGATGTAGACACCGCTTGAGTGAATTAGACCAAACCTTTGAAAATAAGTTTGACATTCGGTTGAAAATGTTGTATAATGATAGTATCAAGTTGGCAGACATGTCAAGCGTTACCGCACGGTAACGTGTCTGCCTACCTACTTGACAGAAGGTTAAAGACTTGATACTTGATATGCCATGCGAAACACAAAACATAAACTTTTTCACGATAAATCGCTGAAGTGCCTCCACAGTGATTTTGATATTTGTGGTATTGTGCGTAACCATTTCCTTGGGTTGTGTATGCGATATAAACGCCGTTATGGTAAGGGACTTTCGTATACCAAGATGTCTGCTCATTTGACGAAACTCAAGAAACTTGAGAAGTATAAGCACTGGAATATCCCGTATGCGTGGTCCTTGCAGAATGTTGTGAAACGGTTAGCACACTCCTTTGGAGAAATGAAGACTCTCGGCAGAGGACACCCAAAATTCAAGTCCTGTAAGAAACATAAAGGTATGACCTTTGACGGGGGACAAGCCCTTATAGAAAAAGTATTAGATAAACAGAAAAACGAAAGAAATCACCCAACGTATCGTATTCGGCTCAACAGACGTTGGTATCGTTTCGCCTTGCATAGAAAAATACAAGGTAAAATCACACAAGTTCACGTTACAAGAGATGCCCTCGGAGACGTGTATATCACGCTCACTGAAGATTTTTTGGAAGTCAAATACGAACCCAAGACGGGTCAAGCTGAAGGGTTCGACTTTGGTATCAAAGATGCAGGTAAAAACTTCCTGACTGGCAGTGACGGACACCGATATACTTCTCCTATGTTTTACAAACAGAACGCTGACGATTTAGCGAAGGCACAAAAAGTGTATTCACGCAAGGTAAAAGGTTCTAAGAATCAAGAACGTTGCCGAAAGCAAGTTGCACGTATCCATAAGAAGACGACAAATCAACGCACAGACCATCATTGGAAATTTGCGATAGACCTTTGTCGTCAGTTTGATATTCTGTTCTTTGAAGACCTGAACCTTCGTGGCATGAAAGCACTCTTTGGTAAACAAGTTTCTGACCTCGCCTTCGGTGAGTTCTTACAGAAACTCAAGCATCAATCCAAGAAACGGAGTCGTTCTGTGCTGAAGATTGGGCGGTGGACCCCCACCACAAAGTGCTGTTGTGTTTGTGGACATAAAAATAAGACCTTAACGTTAGCAGATCGTCACTGGACGTGTCCGAGATGTCATACACATCTTGACCGCGACCAGAACGCTGCACTGAACATTCTTAAGGAAGGGGTAGCTTCCTTTGGCTTAGGAGTTGTAAGACCTATCATCTTGCTTGGCAAGATTGTCGGCTGCTCCGTTGAAGCGACCAGTCCGCTTCTGAAATCCACAAATGCTTTCGCATAACTTTTGCGGAAGCCCCCGACTTCAGTCGGGGGTCTATCACAGGCGTGTTCTGTCAGTGCGTCAATCACATTTTCAATTTCGCGTGCGATGATATTTCGGCGTGTAAAATCGCGATTGTCAAAGACGGTGGAGAAAATTTCCTCTGTCAAGAGGTGTTGGATGAGCATCTCCTCGACGGCAGCTTTAGCGAGATTGGGGTTAATCGCCTCCTGACAGTGGCGGTGGAAGTCGGTAAATGCTTCCTGAAACCGTGCGTTGGTGTCCTCTTCGTTTTTGATCAACGCTGCGGCGCGTTTGCCGAGTGCTGGCACTTTGTCTTTGAATTCAACGACTGCGCGTTCCCAGTCGGCAATGTCCGGCTGTTCATAACCGAAAAAGGTGTGAAGGGCACGTATCAGCGCGTCCGGTTCGGTGATGTCTACATCCAAAACCCCTTGCCTATCTTGGTAGAGGATCGCGCGTTCTTGGGTCGTGAAGAGGATATTATCTTGTGGATAGCCTACGTCAAATTTCTGTCTAACCGCTGTTGCGAGATTGTCGTGGAGGTCTTTCGCTTCCCAGTAGCCGCGCGGCAGACCGAAGTTGTTATCCGTGAGCATACCGTCAACATAAATTGTTGTCCCTTGCAGCGTTCGGAGCGGTTTTTCACAGATAAGCGTTAGATTGTTTTGCCGGGCGTAATGTTGAAGGAGTGTTGCAAAGGCGAGTCTGACCTCGGTTTCGTTTGTTGCGCCGAGTTTTTCGTATTGTTTGAGTTCGGCGTAAAAGGTTTTTATCGGTTTGTGTGTCGGTTTGATGGTCCGCACGATTTTGTTCATCTCCTGATTTATAGGTCGAATAGGAATGGATTGTTCGCATCATAATAATATGCGGGTTCCTCTACGGAGACTTTGCTATCCCTCGTCAAACGGACAGGTGCGGAGTATTGTTCAATGACTCCTTTTTGCGCAAGCCATTCGCATGCTAATCCAAAGCCGAGTTGACGCTTACCGAAATGCGTATAGATGTCGCTTATTGTTCGCTCGTCACCGGATTCCTCAAAGAAATCAAGCAGCGGTTTGAACAGGGTCTGTAAGTTATCCTCTAAATACTGGTTGATCTGTTCGAGTGCCTCGCCAAGCATCGTCTCATCTTTCGGTTTGTCTATTAGGTCCGTGAAAGCGGCTTTGAAAAAGTCGGGATTGTGCTTGAGTGCTTGATAGATAGCCTTCCGTCTCGGCGTTTCACCGTGCATGAGGACTTCAATACGTGCCAATTCTCTGACAAGGTATGTTATGTAGAGAAACGTGTAATCCATATCGCGCTTAAGGTGGAACCACTTTTCAGTTTTTGCGAGTGCGGCAGTCGCTTCGGCAGCAGTGTTGAGGAGTTGGGAGTGCATATCCCGTTCACTGACCTGCAGATAGGAAGGATCCCCTACCGGGAAATTTGCATCCCCGTCTACAGCAAACAGACTATCCTTGGAAAAGAGAGGACGACTATCAGCGAGGATCGAATGGAGCGTGCTGCCCTGTAACGTGCTGTCCAACATTTTTCTATAAGCACTGCGGGTATGGAGTTGGACAAGGATGGGTACCCCTTCTTCAATTAATTGATACTGTTCCTGTTTGAACTTCGTGCCGTCACGGAGAATCAAAGTGATATGAACAGCCGTCTTTTCCCAGACGTTGTCTTCAGCGAGGTTGTTGGTGAGGATCGCCGCGAGGATGTACATGTCCTGCTCGAGTGTGTCCGATATACGCGCCACCGCGCGGTGGATTTGGGCGTGGATATCCCCTTTCAATTGCGTTTGAGAAGCATCGCGAGCGCCTACAGTGCCATCGTAATAGTAGGCGGGTTCTTCGACGGCGATTTGGCTTTTTGCCGTGAGTTTCAGTGGCATTGAAACTTGCCTGATAATGCCTTTCCATACCAACCATTGGCACACCAGATTGAGCGATTCTTCGCCATCTTCATCTAATCCGCGGCCTAAGTCTGCGTTCAACTCGGTGATTGCGCGCGGTGCTTTTTGCTCAGCGAGGTAGTCGAGAACAGGTTGAAAAATAAATTGGCGTTCATTGAGGTAGGTGTTAACTGCATCAAGCGCGTCTTGAATGACGACCTCGTTCTTTTCGCAGTTGATCAGGTCTGTATAGACGCGGTTAAAGAAATCCGGATTGTAGCGGAGCGCGGGCTGAATCACCTCGCGTGCGGGGATTTCATTGTTCAGAAGCACTTCTATCCGTGCTAACCCTTGTACGACGTTCAGGAGCGAGAGAAAAGCGGTCAAAATATCTTTATTGACGTAAAACTGTTTTTCGGCATAGATGAGGCTTGGCAAAGTACTGGTGATGACATTGAGCAGTTGGAATTGTTTATCGCGTTCGCCGATGTTATCGCGGTTTGCGTTTTTATCATACCACTCTTGGATGGAGTCATCCCGCGAAAAAAGCAGCGTGCTGTGCGAGAAATAGGAGTGCATGAAAGACCCCTGTTGCGCGCTTTCAATATTCTGCTTAAAAGCGTTCCGGGGCGTTATATTGGCGTGGATGTTTACGCCGTTTTCAATGAGTGAGAAGAAAGATTGCGTCGGACGAATTGCATCTCTGCCGATAAGTTCAACATCAAGGTCCGATTTCTCCCATACCTGTGCATAAGAAAAGCTACCCGCAACAATCGCTGCGAGGACATAGGGATCCTTCTGAACCTTCTCAACAAGTGCATCTACCGCTTCGCGGTACTGCTGTTCGATAACGTCTTGGGGTTGCATTGGAGCCTCCTATTTTGATGGAATTTGAAGCCGAATTTTGCTGTTAAAATAGGGAATTTTCTATTAAGAATTATACTATAAATCTGTTAAGAGTGCAAATTAATTTCAGCAGAAGTTAGGACTATTTGTAGTAGACTTTACAGCCAACACTACGCTGTCGATTGATGTGCTTGGAAAGTGCACCTACCAGTAGATGTTTACACATTTTTATTTTATCATCAATGGACCTTACCAATTATAGTAAAGTTTAGAATTAATTGGGCACTCTCAAACAGTCTGAATACCTATAATAGGCATTCAGACTGGCACAAACTGGAAGTTTGTGCTACGAATGTGTCTATTTATCTTTAGGATTCACTATAACTAACGGTTTTCTTGAAATAATTCTGGACTTGCGTTAATATGTACGGCACGTACTACCTCACAAACAAACGGAGGATTTTGCAATGAAATGGATACAGTATTGGTGGATTGTAATAATGATAGCAGTGCTAATAAGCACGCCTGCTGTCTTCGCAGCCCATGAAGAAGATAAGGGACCCGAAAAATTTGGACGTTACGAATTTAAGGAACAAGACATTGCAGCAGCAACGGATGAATGTGATGCTGGTGGCGCGGCGGGCCCTGAATTCGTGCCGACAGTCCGAGACAATGAACCGAATTTGGCACTCCTCAAGGATGCGAAACCAGAAGCTTCCTCGCAGTTGGAAGGGTGGTGTCCGCGTAGACACTGCGTAGAATACCTCAACGACGGTTTTTATAACAACTGCCGCAGCTGGATTATCGGTCCTATACCGGGTTGGGCACAAATTGATATGGGTGATGTCGCGAATGTGAACCGTATCTATTTTGCGAGTGATCATGCCCAAAATTTCCAGGACCGGAAAGCGGTTGACTTTGATATTCTCGTCGCGACTACCAAAGCGGATCCAGATTCTGAAGCGAACACATGGACAAAGATTTACACGCACAAAGGAGACCCTATTAGCGAGACAACCGAGTTCACCTTCAAAGATGTCGAAGCACGGTGGTTGCGTCTCCATATTCGCGCCGACGGTGGCGCGCGTGTTGATGAAATCGAGATTTATGGTGGACGTGATCCGATGGCTGTTGAGCCGGACGCGAAACTTACCACAACGTGGGCAGAGATAAAAACAGAGTAAGATTACTATCTATAGGCGAGGTTTATAGTAGATTCCATAATTATTTTCACATACGCTAACTCGTAGGGGCTGGGTAACCCGGTTTCCCCTACGAAAGGGCGAAGTGTAAACATATTTCCTGATCTTACTATAAAACCTCGTCTACAACAAACAGGGTAGACAAGAAAAGATGCAGTATGTCCGCATGAAAACCTCTGTATGGCAGATAACTTTCATTGTTGGACTGACGTTGTGTGTCAGCATCGGTTATGCTGAAATTCTGTTTCAGGATGACTTTGAGCGTCAAGAAATCGACTTCGCTAAATAGGCACCGCAAGCGATAGGCAGAATGTTTGGTACCGCGTCAAGTTTGAGGTGCGCAAGCACTACAAATTTAAGGCGTACCTCGGTAGGGTTGGTGCGAACTGGAATCGTCTCGTTTTTGTGAGTGAATGGAGCGATAGTGAGGAAAGATACAAAAAGGGGAATATCGGTTTCTACACACGCGGCGGCAATCGGGGTGCTGCTGCTCACTACGCGCAATTCGATAACATTTTCGTTACGACCCTGGGATTTAATATCTTTTCCGTCGAACCGAAAGCGAAACTCGCTGTAACGTGGGGAAACCTCAAAATATAATGAACTCTAAAAGATTCTTAGCAATCGGCATCATCGGTGCTGGTGGTATGGGTAGACATCATCAGGGAGCGATAACCGATTATGGCGCGAGCGTTGTCGCTGTCCATGACGTGCGACTTGAGGCTGCGCGCGAACTCGCAACACATGCTGACAAAGCACTTGCGACTACTGATTTGGACACCTTTTTCGATGTAGAAATGGACGGCGTAGTGATTACGACACCACCGCCCATTCGTCTTGAACCCATTCAGATGGCATGTGATCGTGGTATTCCGATGATGATCGAAAAACCACCTGCGCTGAATATGGTTGAAGGTAGAAAGTGTCTTGCATGTATTGAGAAAGCGGATGTCATCGCTGCGGTCGGATTCCAACTCCGTTATCATCCACTCTATGAACGTCTGAAAGCGTTAATCGCTTCGGAGACGGTACATCTCGTCCGGACGGTATGCACCGTTGATTATTACCTCAGTTTCAGAATGTCGCCGTGGTTTCTGCAGTCTGAGATAAGTGGGGGTCCGTTACCTGAACAGGCGGTGCATGTGTTGGATTGCGCGCGGTTTGTTATGGGAAATCCGAAACCTGTGCAGGCGCATGCATTGGCTATCAAAAATATGGCGTTGGAACGGACGGAATTCGATGCAGAAAACGCCATACAGATGACCTATCAATTGGATAACGGCGTTTTCGGAACGCACATGAACCACTGCGGGACGGAAAAATTTAGTTTTGAGGTTGAAGTCGTCGGACCGCATTTACGGCTATATGCAAATATGACAGAAAATGCTATTCGCGGCTACCTTAACGGTGAGACTGTCAACGAACCGGTAGTCGGTGAAAACAGTCTGGGTTTAAACAAAACTGGTGCGTGGCTACGTGCGATTGAAACAGGCGATAGGACACTCATCCGCTCGCCTTTTGCTGATGGCGTGCAGACACTCGCCTTAATTGATGCCGCGGTCCAGAGCCGCGACACTGGCAGATTTATTAATGTGGAAGAATTGGGTTAGAAAAGCGCGAAGCTTGGAACGCAGTGGAAAGCGGATAGATGGAAAGACACCTGAAATCCCAAATCCACTTCACCGAACCGCAAGGAAAATTAAAAAAATGATAGATTGGATCTATTTTCGGAATAGCTGAAACTCATGCAAAAAAGTGCAAGAGTTTCTTGACACACATAACTTACAAGCAGAAAACCGGACAGACGCTCGAAAAGAACGAATGGATGCCGCAGCGGTATGGGATTTAATGGGCAGTGCGAAGCAGATCGTTGTTGCGAAAGGGAAGCGCGTTGAAACCTTCGTGCCGTCTGAAGACACACAAGCACCGATTTTGAAAGCGGTCCTGGGTCGTAGCGGTAGTCTACGCGCACCGACAGTCCAGAGTGGCGATGTCTTTTTTGTTGGCTACAATGTAGCACTCTATGAGAATCCACCCTTTGTCTAAATCCTACGAGGACGGAAACTGATGGCAACTATTGAAAAGATTTTGATTACCGGTGCGAGCGGATATTTAGCGCAATTTATTATTGACCGGTTGCACGACACGTATGAACTGATGCTGACTGACATCGTTGAACCGGATCAAGTGCCTGAAAATACGACCTTTATCAAGGCAGATGTGACAAACGCCGCCGAAATCGAAGCAGCGTGTGCGGCGCAGGACGCTGTTGTGCATCTTGTTGCCTTGGTACGAGGACGGTCGGATAAACCAGCTTCGTTATTTGCAGATGTGATGGTGAAAGGCACATGGAATGTTGCTGAAGCCTGCGTTCGACAAGGCGTACGGAAACTTGTGAACATATCAAGTATATCGACGTGTCCTCCTGCGCCCGGCGTAAAATTGCCGTATGAGGTAGGTGATGATTTCCAGTTCGGCGCGGGAGACCTTTACTATGCACTCGCGAAGTACCTGGGAGAGCAGATCGGTGCGGCATACCATCAAGCACACGGATTAGATGTAATTCATGTCCGTCCAGGCGTTATCGCTGGCGATGGACAAAATCCCGGTCCGGCAGCCCCTGATGTTGTAACGGACCCTTGGTTCGTTTATGTGGATCCGAGAGATGTTGCGCAATGTGTCGCCCGCGCGATTGAGACAGAGACGGTAAAATATGGGGCGTATAACGCCGTCGCTGGACGTACGGATTCCCGTTTTGCATGGCAGCAGGCAAAAGACGATTTAGGGTATTCACCAGAACACAATTGGCCAGAAATTCCCGGCGACGATGCCTAAAGGCAATTATGACATCTGAAAACGATAAACCCAAATCAGAAACTGCCGAATTGCATGAAAAAATCGCTGCGCTTGATGCCGAACTCACCGAAGATTTCAAATCTCAATTTTCTGTATCCCCCTTTTTGTCGCGAAAGATTGTCAGTTTTCAGGGAAATAAAGATAAACCTGCCTACAATTACTTTCAACGGACAAGGGTGTTCGGGAAAACAACACAATCAAAACTGCTTGTCGAATCAGATGATGGGAGGTATAAACGCATTCATAGTTATGAACTTCGGAGTAACTTCAAAAAACATTTTTATATAGTAAAGTTTAGAATTAATTGGGCACTCTCAAACAGTCTGAATACCTATAACAGGCATTCAGACTGGCACAAACTGGAAGTTTGTGCTACGAATGTGTCTATTCATTTTTAGGATTCACTATAAAGAACTGGGGAGTATGAATACGTGTATCAAGTACTTAGATGAGAATAGCACTTGTAAGCCGCTGTATCAGGTGGAAGTTTACGGAATTCCAACGCTCGCTTGGTTGACGGCTCATTTTTACAAGGAAGTCAAACCGCGTATGTTAAAGGGTTCCATTGTTGTTTTAGATCACTATCTTGGAGATTATTATGCCAATATGTTAGCCGGTGTTGATATTGAGAAATTTCGGTCATTCGTTTGCGAACATTTGGCTATACCTGACTTTGACCAAGGCATTCATTTCTATCTTGATATTGATTCCTATAGTTTGGACAATTTTTAGACATAGCACTCCGCTGGAGTGCAAGAACCTCTAAACCAAAGTCTCTATAGACATATTGCTCCGCTGGAGCAAAGATACGCAACCTATCCGGGTACCAGACGCAATCCATAAGGAACTAACGACACCGACACTCAGATGTCTCCTCACGCCAGAGGGGTGATATTGCTTCGCAGTGAAAATAGAAATGACGGGCAGAGAGTCCCGCACTCTGTATGAAGTTTAATAAAATATTTGGGTAATTCTGTGTTCTCCCAGGGGCGGTAGGTGCGGTTTCCTAACCGCACCATAGGTGTCAATTTAGGGACTTTTGGCGAAGTTTTAGCAACTATAAAGATAAACATGCTGAAGAAACACCCAAGCAAATAAACCTTACAGGGCTTAGGAAACTGCGGAAGTGCATTTCTATAAACATTGTGAAGAAATACCCAAGCAAATAAACCTTACAGGACTCAAGAGGTCTTTGAAGTCATCAAGGTTTCCGCGTCGTATCCGGTTCGGTTAGGAAACCGAACCTACCGGGCCTGGGGAGCACAACGGTTATTTTTTCTAAAATTGACACTTATGGTGCGGTTTCCTAACCGCACCGAGCATCGGTAAAAATTATCCGATTAAATTCTTAATCTTCATTAGGAGTGCTATGTAAAGCTTCCCGCCTTGGACATAAATGTGCTTTTCGGCGAGTTATGCTGCCCCTAAAACTCGTAGAAAAATAGAAACACCTTTGAAAACACGACACGAAACAGATAGAAACTGTCCAAACTATAGTATTTCTTATATTGCTGAAAAAACTCTTGAACCAAAGGAGGTGACACAAATGGCTAAAAAGCAACAGCCAACCCAACAAACCAGTAGAAAAGTTGCTGGACAAGAAGAGAAACGATCATGGGATACACCCTCTCGTCCTATAACTCCAACACCTGCTGGTAGTGTTCCCCCAGAGACACCGGCACAACCACCGGCACAGCCCACACAGCCACCGGCACAGCCGGCACAACCACCGGCACAGCCGACTCCCGATCCTCAATCAAGCACGAAAAAAAAGTAGTGACTTGATTAAAAGGGATAAGGCACGTTTCATTGCGAGCGTGCCTGCTCAAAAAACACAAAACGGCTGCCGTAGAATTTCTAACGCTATCAGAACCCCACAACCACAGAAATCGTCAAAATCGGATAGATGTACTGCCATCGGAAATTTAGACCTGAAGTGCCAACGTTTATTTGGACCACAAATTCGCAAAGTTAAGACAAGTTTTGTTTCTCTTGCCCAAGCACTCCGTGTATAGAGACACACCAACCCCAAACAGGTATCAGAACAGTTTTGAGATTTTACATATTATGGAAAGTTTTTATGCCATTCTTAGCGGGGTTGTGCTATTGATTGATGCGTTTTTTGGCGTTCCGTCATGCAAAACATGCATATTCGGACATTAATTCATTTTTTGTTGCACATATTTTGTATAGATGTTAAAGTATATCTGACGTTAAAAAATTCACGGCCTCGCGTGGGTTACGTCAGGGCAGCTTCCTAATTTCTTAGGTGCGCCGCAGGTACTAGGAATACCCGCGACGCTTCAGCACTGCCATAATCGGAGTATGACAGCGCTGGTTTCTATTGTATCACAATGGACAGTTTGTGTGTGAGATTAATAGAGACCAGCACCCTATAGGGAAGGTTGCCGAATACCTTTCTATTCCGTCGGGCGCGCCTATCAGCGCACCCACCCCTATAGTCCTGTCATTTTTATGAGACCCAGAGCAAAGGGTATCCCTTTACGCTCATACGACTTGTGCTAGTTGTTTTCTCGATCCTTTGTGAATCAAGGGTTAGCTCGTTCCCTGATAAAACTCAAAGATGTCGTTCGCGCATAAGCAAACTCTATAAAGACAAAATTAACTGGCACAGCGCGTTACGATTTACATGTTCATCATGTTTTGGGTAGAGGTTTCAATAGCCCTCAACATCTAAAAGTGCTTTGTATTGCGTGTCATGCAGAGGAACCGGATCATGCTTTTATGAAAACCTATCCAGAATATAAGGCGTTCTTAAAATGGAGAAAAGGAAGTGGCTAGTCCGTCATCTGCAAAACGAAAGGGAATTGTATGAAACACATAACACATACGTCAACACGCTTATTTCTTATCACCCTCACAATCCTGTTCACACTGCTTGGGTTCGTCTTTACTGCCGATGCCAACCCAACGTATACCGTGAGGACGGTCTATTTCCAACCCACTGGTGCACCGGGACCCACCCGAAAAATTATAGAACTCTTAATCCAATCCCAAGACTTCTATCGCGCTGAAATGGAACGGCACGGTTACGGTCCGAAAACCTTCAAACTTGAAACTGACGGGGCAGGCAACGTCGGTTTCTATCCTATCAGAGGCAAACACAACGCCGATTATTATGTGACCGACACCTATAACCGCATCAAAAGTGAACTACCACGCGCTTTTACGCTTCCAGCATTAGCAAAGGATAACGTGCTTGTCATCATTGTTTCAGGTGTGAGTATCGTCTGTGGTACTGACTGCAAGCGAGCCTACGGTGGGTATTACTTAGGCGACAACACTGGCGGGTTCGCGTTGATCGCAAACGAGGCACTGGATTTGAGGGTCTTAAACCACGAAATCGGACACACTTTCGGATTAAAACACACAACCCATGCAGGGGCTATCATGTACACGGGTTCGGATATACTTTTGGATTATGAGGCACGCTGGTTAGACCGTCACCATTTTTTTTCTGACACACACATCCGAAGCGGGGCACCACAATTCCTTGAAAACCAAGAGATTATAGCTATAAGTGAAGATAAACTCCGATTCAAGATTAATGTAAATTCGGAAAACGGACTTCACCAAGCACAATTGACTCGCGGAAAATCACCGAACCGCTTGGATCTTGTGCTTGGCACTGCCGAGATTGAAGGAACATCAACGACAATTCAAGTGGATGTTGATAGATCAGACCTCATAGACGGTGATAGTGTAGACATCCAAATCATGGACATACACGGCAATACAGCATCCAAAACGTTAAGTAACATCACGTTACCGAAACCTGTTATTGTTGACATCAACACTGACGGCGTTGTGAATATCCAAGACTTGGTACTCGTCGCCGCACGGCTCGGTGAAACATGGGACGGTAAAGAGGATGTCAACAACGACGGGATTGTCAATATCCTTGACCTTGTATTAGTTACGAACGCCTTTTAAGTTAGTAGTCTTTCAACTTTGACTTTGAGAGTAGGTTCGTAGTAGTGCGATTTATCGCACGTCAGGAACGGGCAATGAATTGCCCTACTACGAACAGGATTACCTATAAACTCAATATTGAAGCACTATTAGTCATGTTTTACTGTGTGATATACTATTTTGAAGGAGATACTACATGAATCACATACGTCAACACGCTTTATTTTTTATCACACTCACCGCCTTACTAACACTACTGGGGTTCGTCCTTGCTGCTGATGCCCAGTTCGTCGTCCGGACAATCTATTTTCAACCGCAAGGCACGCCCGACAAGACCGCCGAAATCCGAAAGATGATGGCGGATGTCCACGACTTCTTTGGTAGAGAGATGCAACGCAACGGCTTCGGCTTTAAAACTTTTCATATCGAGAAGGACACAAACGCCCAGATCGTCGTCCATACCGTCAAAGGCAAACATCCCACAGCCAACTACACCGCCGATACCACCTACGACGCTATTGATCCGGAACTTCCAAACCGATTCAAAGTGCCTAACAATATCCATATCATCTTTATCGGCGGAATGCAGCGCATCAATCACCACGGAACCAGTGCCTTAGGGGTCGGCATATCGATATTTGGCAATCAGATCGGAGGTTATGCCGTCATACCTGCGAATAATCTCATCTTCCGGGTTGTCGTCCATGAAGTCGCACACACTTTTGGATTACAACACAACCTTGATCCTTTTACGGATTTTCTGATGGGGATCGACACGGGGCATGCGGGGTTTGCGGAATACGAGGCGCGCTGGTTGGACAAAAACCACTACTTCAATGATGATCACCCGAACATCAACTTCGTGCCGAGGGTACTCAGAACACACCCGATCCGCGTCATTGACATCGAAGAACACATCATCGAAATCAAAGTGGATGCTCAGAGTATCAACGGCATCCACCAAGCGGAAATCGCACGCTACGGGGATGGCAGTATATTGGACACACATTTCCTGCATGCCAACCGCATCGAAACCGCCGTCTTTCAATTCAATGTGAATTTCCTTAGAGGCGCGACACGGGCAGCGGTCCGCGCATTAGATACGCACGGAAACTTCTGGATACAACAGATAGACCTTGACATTCCGCCCGTCGCGTTCTTTGAACCAGAACCTGAGCCTACAACACCGCTAAAACCTGAACCTTTGAAACCTGCGAAACCGGAACCGACCCAACCTGATCCGAATGACGAAAAAGCAGAGACAGACGAAAAATCCGAACCCGAACCTGAGAAACAAACGCCACGTCACATCAAAGCGCACCGCAAATTTATTCTCTTATGGGCGAAACTCAAGCGGTAACTTCTCTTTGCTTCCCGCTAATTCCATAGAAGGGACTATACCTCAACAGGTTTTCGGTGCGTTAAGGATGTGTGCTAACACGATTCAGGTGCCTACTCGTTATTGAGCCGCTCTGTGAAATCCTTGCTCACAGAAGGCGAAGTTTGATAGACTTCACGCGAATATCCGAAACGAGAACGCCGCGATGGGCATCCTAATCACTCTCGATGCGCAAACTGCACAACGCAATTGGAAACATACCTTGGACCCTATAAGGATGGGCGAAACCACTTATGCCCCTATACAGTGTTTCTCTATTGAGGAATACTACCGAAACAACGCGCGATGGGATCGGATATTGACACTCCCTTCGCTGGCAAATCCGTGGACCGGGAAGCATATGCAGCAGAAGATTTTGTTTGAGGCGTAATGGAGGGAATGTAAATGCCGATTTGCGATTTATTTGGATGAAGCCGAAAAGGATTATGACCCTTGTGGGATTTGTTCCCCGCATAGAACAGAAAAGTCAAGGTAATTCCCTACACTGGTGTTTGCGTGAGTCCTGTTAAGATTAGAGATAACCTGCCTCGGACAGTAGGTTCGCGAGGTTCCTTTTTCTGCCACAATGTCCTATCAAAATATGCAGAGGTTTACCTTGGAAGCGCACTGTAAATTGTTGTCGATGTCTTGGATTCGTCCAGTTAATGCCGCGTCCATGGAACAGCACTGGAATGTAGATGGTTTCCCCACTCTCCTTTCGATCCGGAGCGATGGTAGCGGCAAATTTCAAGCTGTTTTCTAATTTTTCCCGGACATCCGATTCCTCGGCTTTACCACTTTTGAGTTCAATTGGAACCGCGATGAAGGTCTTTTTAGCATCATTGTCGTAAAACAGCATCCGGTCACACCGTTTTCCGCTCTCTCCGCGGGCGTCAAACTCTTTCTCTACATTTATTATCACCCGCTCCGTGGGTATATCATCAAGGTGAACCGTACATCCTTCTCCGCTGCATGAGTTAGTGATACTGTTTGGAGACACCTGCTCTTGAACGTGTGTAAGTCCTTTACTCAGATTCAACGGCATTCCCTTCTTTCGTTTGTTCAATTCTATTTTGGAGTCCTGCTGAACGGTTATAGAGATCCTCCGCTATATCCAAGTGATCTTCCGGTTCTATACCTTCAACAAGGTCAAATGGGAGTTCTGTAACCGGTTCGTTCTTATAGAATTGCCACGCGCCGACCTCTTCTTTTTTCAGGTAATCTGTTGATTCATTTGTGGATTCCCCCTGTTTCCGCAATTCACCTTCGCGGATTAGGTTGCCGATTTGTTGGAGGAGATAGTTGCTATGTGTTGTAATCACGACGCGAACACCCGCTCTGACCAAACGGGCAAGGGTTTGGGCAATTTTGGTTTGTGCACCCGGATGTAGGTGAGATTCAGGTTCTTCAATAATGAGCAAGTCACCCCGTCCGACGGTACTTTGCAGAAGGAAGACTAAAGGCGCGAGTTCGGATACCATCGCTGAGGCGTGGCTCATCCGCAGTGTCTCCTCCGACTGATCTGGACGGTACAGAAATTCAGGATACCCTTCTGACGTGGGGCGTTTAACCTCTATTCTGCCCTCCAGCAGCTCCGCCTCCAGTTGTTCAGCGACACGACGTATACTCTTTGGCGATGTGGTGCTTTCCCTGTAGTTAACAATCTGCTCCATAAAATCGGCTATCATTCCCGAAAATGTAGATACTTCAAAACGATCTAAACCGATGCGCGTTGCCCGCTTGATGAGGGCGGTTGCGATTACACCGTGGCTTTGCATGATACCGCTCCGAGCAGCAGGTAAGTAGTATGAATCCGCCTTTTGCCACTGCTCAGTGCCTAAAGTCCGAAGTAGACGTTCAACATCGGATATTTCCTGGAACTCAGTTTTACGCTTTGCCTCAAGAAGAATCGTGTCCGGATTGATATGCCCGGTTATCGTGGGATCGCCGGATCCAGCGTCCCGCACCTCAAAATTCCAACATGTTTGATCTCTGTTCCGTACTGACAGGGAAACTTTCATTTCGTTGCTTCGGCTCCCAGTGAACCGAATTAATTTAGAAACAGCTTCAAAGTCGAAACACCGCTTGAGCTCGTCTGGAAAGTTTTCCTGATCTGTGAGTCTATACTCCAACATGTCGCACATCTTCTGAGGTAAATCGGAAAATTTGAACGGGCATCCAGGCGTGTTTAACTTTTCGAGTATCTCTAACATTTCTTGCTCTAATGCCTCCCGCTGCCTTTGTGGATAACGGTCTCGCGAACGGTAATCAAGACTGAAATAAGAAGCAGTAGAGCTTGCCCAAGGCAATTGTGGGATCCCCTCAAAATGTTTGTGAAATGCGTAAATAAGCGCGGCGAGATACGTCTTGCCGGTGTTACTCTCACCGACGAACACAGTCAGCGGACGCAGGTCTATCTCTGCTTTTTCTATCGGACCGAAGTTTTTTACGTTAATGTAGATGTCCACTGTTTCTTCTCCTATTAGTGATGGCTTTGAATCAATTATATGCACACCTGCGCTCAATTGCAAGGAAAACCAGAGTTCACTATCTCAGTTTATCTTGTGCTTTGAGTGTCTACAATTCCATGTCCCTCTTTGATGCGGAGAATTTGGTTTGATTTCAGATTAGAAAACCGTTCTATGCGTCCGCTTTGCCAGTGGATTTCAAGGGTGTCAACCTTTGTATTTTCTCCAAGTCCAAAGTGAACGCGCACATCGCTTTGCGATAGGTAACTCGCACCGCTACGCACCTCTTTGAATAGAGACAGATCTCCCGCTTTCACAACTATCTTTGTACCGATACCTGACACGTTGCTTTGCGTGCCAATGGGTTGGATTGTTAGCCAATGGTTGCTGTTGCCACCGTCGTTTCGGAGGAGCGTTGCGGGTTGATTGGCGTTGTTGAGGAAAATATCAATATCCCCGTCGTTATCGCAGTCGCCGAACGTCGCACCGCGACTCACTCTCTTAGGTAGTTGTGCGACCCCGACTTCAACAGAAGCATCGGTAAAGTGGTAGGTGCCATCTTGGCGGCGCGCGTTACGGAACAGCAGATCGGACTGCGGATAAGTGCCGTCTGAGAAAAGTGCTATATTTTCCTGAAGATGTCCATTTGCAACAAAGATGTCCAATAGACCGTCGTTGTTGTAATCAAAGAATTCGACTGCCCACTTAAAATACGGGAGCGTCACTGCGCCAATCCCTGCAGTAAAAGAGACATCAGTAAAAAAAATAGCACTCTCATTTTGATAAAGAATCACTGGCAGCGAAGAGGCATTGCTGACAACGAGATCAAAGTAGCCGTTGTTATCGTAATCGCCGAAGGCACTGCCCATGCCGCTTCCGGGAAAACCGTTCCCATCATAGCCTGTACCGGTAAGGTCAGCGGTCTCAGTAAAGGTGCCATCGCCGTTGTTACGGTAGAGAAGATCTGCTTCCATATCGTTGGCGATATGAAGGTCTGGATACCCATCATTATCGTAATCCCCGACTGCAACCGCGAGACCGAGCGCGCGATGTGAGATCCCCGCAGCTTCAGTGACATCTGTGAAGGTGCCATCGCCGTTATTGCGATAGAGGATGTCGGGTTCGCTGACAAAGTGGCTGCCAGCAATCTGATCCGTCGGGCTACAATACGTTCTGATACCCCGTGTTTCCCACCATTGATTTTCTTCAACCGAAAATTTCATATAGTTGACGACATAGAGGTCAACATCACCATCATTATCGTAGTCGAGAAAGGCGCAACTTGTTCCCCAGCGTTCATCGCCAACCCCCGCTTTTTGTGTAATATCGGTAAAAGTGCCGTCACCGTTGTTATGATACAGAAGATTATGCCCATAGTTCGTTATGTAGATTTCGGGATAACCATCGTTATCAATATCTGCAGAGGCGCATCCGACACCATAACCGGTATCTCCGACACCCGCCTTCTGCGTGATGTCAGTGAAAGTGCCATCGCCGTTATTTTGATAGAGTTTGTTTTCTGGGAGATGTCCGTGAGAATGTTTTTCATCAACTATTGGTGGGATATGCGTCGCATTCACTATGTAAAGGTCGAGAGCCCCATCAACGTCAAAGTCAAAAAAGAGTGCCCCGGATCCGAGCGTTTCGATGAGATATTTTTCGCCGGTTCTACCGTCAACATGCTGAAATGAAATGCCCGCAGCAGCAGTCGCGTCAACGAATTGGACTTCCGCGAAAGCGGCGGCGTGCAGAATGAAAAAGATAACGACATAATAGAGACATCTCATGGTTTGTCCGAATATTCTTCCTGTTTTTCACGTGCATGTTGTGCTTCATCTGAGAACCCAAGCGTGTTGCAAATTTGAGCGAGTGTATCCCAATAGTTCGCCTCAGTGGGTGCGAGACGGACGGCAGTTCGCGCGTGGGAGAGTGCCTTGTCCAAGTCGGTCTTCAATTCGGTATAACAAACTGCGATATTGTTATGTGCAATCGCGAGGTCCGTATCGGTCGCGAGTGCTTGCTGATACGCCGCAATCGCGAGATCAACTTTTCCGTGTTTATGGTAAGCGTGTCCCAAGTTGTAATGTGCAGTCGCTAAATCGGGGTCGAGCGAGATAGCCTGTTTATAGGTTGCCACTGCATCCTGAAATCGGCGACGCGCGAGGTAAACGATACCGAGATTGTTATAGCCTCTTGCGTCATCGGGGTGTCTTTTCACCCACATTTCGGCTTTTTCAAGGAGCGGATCTGTTTGACGGAGCAGTTTAAAAAACGCCATTGCTGTGGCAGCCTTTTCCGTTTCGCCGCGTTTGACGTAAATTTGAGCGAGTTGATAATGTGCCTCCGTATGATCCACCTGAATTTCAATTGTTTTCTTAACAGCGGTGATCGCTGCATCTAAATGTCCCTGTTTTGTATAGACTTTACCTAATCCAAGCATCGCGCTGGCACTTTTTGGATTGAGGCGTGTGGCTTTTTTATAGGCGCGTGCGGCCCCTTCAAGATCGCCCTGTTTTAAGTGGACTTCACCGAGTCCGGTATAGGGATCCGCCCATTCTGCGTCAATAGCAATCGCACGTTGAAACGCTTCAGCGGCGCGTGAGAGTGTCCCTTTCTTGAGGTAAACGATCCCAATGTTATAATGCGGTTCTGCTGTCATGGGAGACAGTTCAAGTGCCTTCTGATAAGCATCAAGTGCGGCATCGTATTGCTTGAGTTCGGCATAAGCAACACCGAGTCTGTTGTAGATAATAGCGGAATTTGGCGCAAGCGCGATGGCTTTTTTGTATTCGGAGATGGCTTGCTCAAACTCTCCAATAGTATGGTAGGCAGCAGCATTCTTATAATGCTGTTTAGCGGTTGAAGGATTGGATAAAACGGTGTTGCTAAAAGCAGTAAAGAGGATAAATAGGGTGAGATATTTGAGCATACGCTTCACCTCTCTGGTGTAAGGGCGGCGTTTGAACCGCCCTTATCAAGCGTATTTTTAGTCGCGATCCGTTTTAATACTCGCCCAGGTTGTCGCGAGTTTCTCTGCGGGTTCCACCGGTAGAAAATCGCCACTCATAATTTCTTCGATTTCTGCCGCGGTGAGAATTCTATTGAAGATAAACACCTCGTCAATGATACCGGTGAAAAATTCCTCGCCGGGGTGGCGTGCACCGACCATAATGGAGCCATCAATCTCAGCAACGGCTGGGGGTTTAGGACCGCCGCCTGCTTTCTTAGCGTCGTTGTAGATGACAACCTCTGATTTGGTGTCGTGGGTCACTGCGAGGTGGACCCAGTCTTCAGGTTGAATGTCATCGCTAACTGCTTTTTGTGCCCAACCGGGGGCACTCGACCAGAAATAGGTTTTGCTGTCACCTTTTCTAAAAATTGATGCCCACTTCAAGCTCCCAGCGGTCACCATGTAATTCCAGTCGCGAATTTGGTCATCGCCACGCTTAACCCAAAAAGCGATAGAAAACTGTTCTCTTAACTGCAAAGTATCGTTGATAGGTACTTTTACATGTTGCCCCTTCGTTCCGTCAAACTCCAATGCTTTGCCGAATTGCCCGTCCACCCATTTTGGATCTTTGATAAGTTCGCCATCATGACCATGCACGGAACTATCAGCGGCATCACCGCCCTTTCCTTCATCAAAGGAGAGGTATAAAACGAGGGATTTATCATCTAATCCTGCATGTAAAGATGTCGTAAGGGTGAATAATACAAATATTGCAACAAGCACCCCTATAAATTGTCCGAATTTCAGCACAGTGTATTCCTCCTTCAATCATACAAATATGGTAAGACTTTCCAAAACAACAAATCGGATATTATAGTAAAACCTATAATTAATTGGGCACTTCCAAACAGTCTGAATGCCTATGACAGGCATTCAGACTGGCACAAACTGGAAGTTTATGCTACAAAGATGTCTACTTATTTTCAGGCATTCAGACTGGCACAAACTGGAAGTTTATGCTACAAAGATGTCTACTTATTTTTAGGATTCACTATAAATTTGGACGACCGTGCAGTTATTCGGTTGGTGCAAGGCAGGAAAATCTAACAGGCACCACATTTCTTACAGACGGTCGTATCACATTCGCTGGTCATAAAACCTTTTTCGTACTTGTTATGCTCAAGTTGTAAGAATTGGGGTTTAACGTTCAGGTCGAGATGGTCCCACGGATTGACTTCATGCAATGGACGTTGGCGCGTCGCGTAAAAATCTGGCATTAACCCGTGTGTGCGGAAGGCTTGGTTCCATGACACACCATTTGCGAGCTCAAGGATAACCTTTCCGAGTCGCCGGTCGCCGCGTGCGAAGGCGGCTTCTTGGTGCGCGAGTCTTGCACTTGCGGACCCGACTTTTATACTCCCAAGTTGGTTAATTTCACGTTTCAGGAAATCGAGTTTTCGTGAGATGGTTTTCGGGGGTTCCATTGCTACCCACTGGAAAGGTGTATGTGGCTTCGGTACCATGGGTGAGATGGTAAAACTGATACGGGCAATCCTCCCAGTCCGCTTCGCGTGCGGGAGCAGGATCGTACGCATCTCTTTTGCCATATCTACGATAGCCTCAACATCTGCAGGCGTTTCATGGGGGACACCGATGAGGAAATAAAGGCGAAGGTTAAGAATATCACGCTTCAATGCTTCTTCAAAAACGTGATAGAGTTGCTCGCGCGGAATCGCTTTATTGACGACCTTTTGAAGTTCTTCAGTGGCGACTTCTGGGGCTATCGTGATAGTGCCTTGTTCACTGTCTGCGAGTGCATCGAGCAAGGGCGCGCGGACAGTTTCAGCGCGGAGTGAAGCACAAGAGATACGGAACCCACGTTCAACGAGCCCTGTAGCGATCTCGTCAATTTGCGGGTGGTCAGAAATAGAAGCACCGACCAGTCCGATCCTATCCGTAATACCGCGTGCCCGTTCCGCGAGAGCAAGCGTGCTTTCCACGGAGCGTCGTCTCGGCCATCGGCGCGCATAATCGGCAACACAAAAACGACACTGTCTACCACACCCGCGCACGATTTCAATGAGATGGGCATTCGAGAATTCAGTGTTCGGCGTGTGAATGTGCGTGCAAGTTTCGACATCGTCAAGTTGTGGAACAGCCGCAGCTTGAATTTGGGGCGGGACACTGGGTTTTGGGGAGACCGCCTTAATAGTTCCATCGTCGTGATAGGTTACGTCGTAAAAACTCGGCACATAAAGTCCCGGAACAGTCGCTAACGTTTCGAGTAACTCACGCTTCGGGGCCCCAGACTGTTTCCATGCATTAAAATGCGCCATGAGTTGATGAACGACGAGTTCGGCTTCGCCAACAACGAAGACATCAACGAAATCAGCAATGGGTTCTGGATTATAGGAGATATTGATACCGCCAGCGACAACGAGCGGGTCCCATTCTGTACGTGCTTCAGCAAGGGGGGGTATATTTGCAAGTTGTAAAGTGCGCGGAATATTTACATAATCCGATTCAAAGGAGACAGAAAACCCGATAACATCAAACTGGTTGAGTGCTGTTTGTGTCTCAAAGGAGAAAAGCGGCTTTTTCTGCGTGACAAGTTTCTGAATGTAACTCGCCTCTGGCACAAAAACACGCTCACAAGCGGTGTCCTTTCGAGCGTTGAGAGTCGCATAGATAACCTGAACACCGAGACTTGACATTCCAAGTTCATAAGTGCTTGGATAGACAAGGGCAAATCTGTTAGGTTTTCTAAAATTATGATGCGCACTGTGTTCTTCGCTGCGCAGATGTTGGTAGTGCTGGCGTAGGTTCACTATATAGCCCTCATGCCTATTTGTCGTTCCGGTTTCTTTTTTGAACGCGTAGAAAAGCTGGGATTTCCCAGTCCGTATCGCGTGGTTGTGCGCCTTGATCCTTTCTTCGGACAGGTTTCCGTCCGCTGTCTTGGGGAGGTTGCTCTTGCTCGACAGGTTGTTCTGGTTCTGGTCTCCGTCTGCGGGTTGGCGTAGTATCTCTACCAGGTGACACTCGACCGCCCGGTCGGTTCCTGCCTGCCCTTGCCGTACGCTGTTCCGATAAAGCTGATGGCTGTCTGTGATAGACATCGGCGTCATCATATCGTGCGGATGGGTTTCTGGTGCCTGATGTCTCGGTACCGAGTGCGTATTCTGCATCAGAATCAAACCCTGTTGCGATGACAGTCACAAGGACTTCATCGTCGAGTTCCAATTCATCTTTGTAAACGAGACCGAAGATAATTTGCGCTTCGGGCGCGGTGTCCTTAATAACCTGCATAGCTTCATCGAGTTCGTGCATCATGAAATCAGGAGGCGCGGTGATGTTGACAATCATACCGACAGCCCCAGCGATGTTCGTCTGTTCAAGGAGCGGAGAACTGATAGCCTGCTCGGCTGCGAAAGGTGCGCGATTATCGCCGTTCCCATGCCCCATCCCCATCAATGCGCTTCCTGCGCCTCGCATAATGGATTCAACGTCGGCAAAGTCAACGTTAATTTCGCCTGACTCAGTAACGATGTCAGAGATGCTTTTTACGCCATGGAGGAGGATCTCGTCTCCAATGCGGAACGCCTCTCGAATTGGCAATTTCCTATCCATGGTGTCAATAAGTCGCTGGTTTGGAACAACAATTACGGAATCAGCCTTTTGACGGAGTTCTTCAAGTCCTGCCTCAGCGACTGTGGAGCGACGTTGCCCTTCAAAGTCAAACGGGCGTGTCACGACTGCGATTGTAAGTGCGCCGCGTTCTTTTGCTTGTGAAGCAATGAGTGGTGCAGCGCCCGTACCGGTACCGCCACCCATACCGGCAGTAATGAAGACCATGTTTGCATTTTCGACGATAGTCTGCAGATGTTCCCTATCCTCCTCAGCAGCTCTTTGACCGATCTCGGGGTCCGCACCGGACCCTAAACCTTCGGTCGTATTAAGGCCGATCGGGATTTGCGTGGCACCGCGGCAGGTCAACAGTGCTTGCTGGTCGGTGTTGACAGCATAAAATTCTATGCCAGTGATCCCGGCTTCAATCATACGTTTCACAGCATTGCCACCAGCGCCACCGACACCTATAACTTTAATTTTGGCGCGTAAGTTTTCAAATTCCTCTTGTTCAAATTCTATCATGTTGGCTTTCAGTTACTATAACTAAAGACACAGCAACCTAATTCCTCCTATCATTGTAGCCTCAATCCCTGACCGAGGTTCCTTTATAACTTTTGTTGGTTCGCTTTTTCACATTAAATTATACGCTATAAGAAAAGTTAAGTCAAGTGTTCCTGAAAGTCTAACTCGGATAAGACTTACTTTATTAAGGAAGTCGACCTAATATCCGAACCATTCTTTGATGCGTTGCAGAAAATTCCCAACGCCACTATCGCGATGGCGTGCGTCGTGTTCCTGCTCTTGCCGCCGTAAAGATTCACCATAAAGCGCAAGTCCGATACCGGTTGCATACATCGGGTGATTCACTCGATCCGTTAAGCCTTGTAACCCGCGCGGGTAACCTATCTGAACACGCAACTGCAGCACGGCTTCAGCCAGTTCTTGAAGGCCATCCATAAGTGCCGTACCGCCTGTGAGAACAAGCCCTCCTGGCAGTGGAATATCGCCCAATTCATAACCAATCACTTCTAAGATTTCTGCCATACGGTACTCAATGATTTGTGCAAGCTCAACTCGGTCAATAAAGCGCGGTGGGGTAGACTCACTTGTGACAGGAATAGATCTGACTTCATCTGGGTCGACTAATTCCGTCCAAGCGCAGCCGCGGTGAAGTTTGAGTTCCTCCGCTTCTGGAAGGGTAACTTTTAAGTATTGAGCAATGTCGTTGGTAACGTGCTGCCCGCCGACGGGGACTACTGCTGTATGTTGAATAGAATCCTCTTTATATATGACGATTTCGGTTGTTCCATCACCGATGTCAACCAAGGCGATGCCAACTTCACGTTCATCCCTTGAAACGATTGCCTGTGTTGCAGCCAGAGGGGCGGCGACAAGCGTTTCTACGATAGGCACGCCTGCCTTTTCAATACTATTGAGCAAATTTTGAATAGCCGTTGTCCCCCCTGTGATAATGTAAGCGTAAGCTTCGAGCCGCGCGCCAGACATCCCGATCGGTTCTCTGATACGGTCCTGAGCATCAACGACGAAATTTTGCTGGATTACATGCAATATCTCCCGGTCAGCAGGAATAGAAATAGCTTTTGCCGCTATCATTGCTCTATCAACATCGTCATGTGAAATTTCGTTATTTGCGACAGAAACAACCCCGTGGGACGTTTGTCCAATGATATGCTCGCCGGAAATGCCGACACAGACAGCGTCTATTTTCACGCCCGCCATTAATTCCGCATTCGCAATCGCTTTACGGATGGCCTCCGCCGTTTGGTTAATATCAACGACAACACCTGCCCGAAGACCTTCGGACCGCGCATGACCCACACCAATCACCCCTAATTTTTCGGTGCTACCCTGCAACGTATTTCCAACAACTACTGAGATTTTGCTTGAACCGATATCAAGACCTGCAATAATATTTTGTTTTGGCATTTAATTGTTTTCACCTCCCTTTCCCATAAACATCTTAGACATCAAAAACGATGAATAGGGATAGTACTTTATTTTTCTACCTATCAGTGTCTACGAAATAGGTACTATTTGTTTTCTGCGAATCCCCCTAAGTAGACGGTATCTTGAAATCTCGCGTCCAAGTACGGCTGTGTTTCCACTGAAGTTTCCCTGATACGTTGAAGCACTTGGCTTTTGTGCTGTTTTAAAAACAGAGCGATCTGGTGAAGGCCCAATTCAAGCGCATCCGCGGCAAGCCAAACAGATACAGGGAAAGCGTCAAGTTGGAGTTTTATCTTCTGGGGATCGCTTGCGTCGATACTTTCTATCTGTGTCGCAAGGTTTCGTTCCTGAAGCAAGACAGTCTTTAAGATTTCCAATCCTAATGCAACTTCGGGCATCCCGACAGCAGCACCAACTTTCGGCAACTCATCACTGACTGCCCTGAGGACTGCCATCTTTCCAGATTGCTTAGATATCTGCGGATTAGTATCTTCCTTGTCTATATGTTTTAACACATGTCCCTCACTATCTACCAAGAAAAACGAACTATCTCTATTAACGGGGGCATTCGCAGTAGAATCAACTCTCAGGCGTACAAAAGGTTCACGCTCAGTGATTTCGATGGTTAACATCCGCTTCATCACGTGTTTGGTAACGTGAGCGTCTTTGATATAACTCAGATGTTTCTTGAGATAGATAGATGTTTGTTCTTCAGAGTCTGTGACGATATTTTGCAGTTGTTCACCGAGGGCATCATAAATTTGTACATCAGTATAGTGCATGTTCCCAGAAAGTTCAAGAGAAACATATTCAGCACCGAAAAAACTGAGTACTATCTTGCCGATGAACGCTAAAGTCAGCACAATGGCAAGGACGAAAACGACGCGCCGGAACAGGTAAACCTTGGCATGAGTGCCTTTCCCGAGCCGCTGTGCAGGCCTTGAAATCTGCCGTATGTATCCATCACGCTTTCTGCGCAAGAATGAACCCTCCGTTTAGTTTCCATCGTAAGCGTGTGTTGTCCGCGTAGTGTTCAATGTCGGTGGATCTTGAAAGTTGAAAATCCAGCGTGTAACAAAAGATAAATTTGACTAATGTGCTGCCTGAAGCCTACTTAAGAATTCGCGTCCTACCTTACTAATGTCACCAGCGCCTAATGTAATTACAATATCCTCCGGTTGCGTTATCTTCATCAGAACATCGGCAACTTCATCTGTGTCTGGAACATAAAGAACGTTTCGATGGCCGTGTGCTTGTATTGATTGTGCGAGTTTTTCAGCGGTAACATTTTCGATGGGTGCCTCGCCCGCACTATAAATTGAGGTGACGATAAGTACGTCGGCTTGATAAAAAGATAGAGAGAATTCGTCTGCTAAATCTCTGACACGTTGGTAGCGGTGTGGTTGGAAAACTGCGACGATACGACGTTTATAACCGTCGCGCGCGCCACTCAGTGCTGCTTTCAACTTCGCTGGATTGTGGGCATAATCGTCAACAACAATGATATTATTAACTTCTCCAAGGATTTCAAACCGGCGATGCACACCTTGAAACGACTCCAGACTCTCCCGAATGCGATCAAACGGAATATCCAGTTCAAGTCCGACCGCGATTGCTGCTAAGGAATTGGAAATATTATGGCGTCCCGGCATTTTTAGGTGGACCTCACCATACAGGTGTCCGTTTTTGCGAACTTGGTAGCGCGACGTAGGCCCTTCTATCGTAATACCTTCAGCAACCAAATCCGCGCTTGTCTCAAGACCGTAGGTAATATAACGCTTCTTAACTCGTGGGATAAACTTCTGGATATTCTCGGCATCCAAGCAGAGGACCGCTGCACCATAGAATGGCACCTTATTAATGAATTTAAGAAAGGTTTCCCCAATTTCATCAACGCTGTTGTAATAATCCAAGTGATCCGCATCAACGGATGTGACAACGGCAACGGTAGGATAAAACATCTCAATAGAGCCGTACGCCTCGTCCGCTTCAATGACCATAACATCGCCTTCACCGCTTCGAGCGTGGCTGCCGTCCGTGAGTTTCCCACCTACAACTACTGTCGGATCCAGACTACTGAGGACTGTAGCCGTCATAGCGGTTGTGGTTGTTTTTCCGTGTGTTCCGCTGACAGCAACGCTATAGCGCATTCGAGTGATTTCATTCAACATCTCCGCACCCCTGACAATTGGGATCTTCTGCGTCTCTGCAGCAAGGAGCTCCGGATTGTCAGTTGGAATAGCAGGAGAGATAACGATAACATCGGCACCATTTATATGCGATGCGGCATGTCCATAATAGATAGTAGCTCCCCGGGCGCGCAGATGCTCTGTCGTATACGATTCCTGAATATCTGAGCCGGTCACATGAAACCCAAGATCCAGCAGAATTTCAGTGATACCACTTAGACCTGCGCCTCCAATACCGATAATATGGATATGTCGTGTTTTTCCAAACATTTTATTTTTTTTGTCCCAGCGCAAAATTTGTAAATACTACTTTGGAAGTTGATATATTACATGGCAAAAAACTTATGACGCGCCGAACTAAGCGTACGAAAGAATAGATTTAGCAATGTCATCACTGGCGTATGGCTTACCGAGTACGCGACTGGCGGCCACCATTTGTTCGTGTGTGTTCTGATCGAGTAGTATATTGGTAAGGGTCTCAACAAGCATGTCTACTGTGAATTTACCTTGTTCCAGCACAACGGCAGCACCTTTTTCAGCGACACTGTGGGCGTTTCGTACCTGATCATTTCCGGTCTGTGACGGTAAAGGTATGAAAATTGCGGGGATACCACAGGCGGTAACTTCGGCAACAGTCATCCCGCCTGCTCTGCACACCATGATGTCTGTAATGCTGTAGATTTCTTCAACAGCATCAAAGAAGGGGCGCACACAGTGTAGGAACGCCTTATGTGATTCAAGGACGCTTTCATATTCGGTTCGGACCGCCTCCACCTCAACACCGCCGGTTTGATGGACAATCTGAATCTGATCGGCAAATCCGACTAAGTGTGGCAGTGCAGCAACAACGGCTTCATTAATAGCACGAGCACCCTGACTCCCGCCCATCACAAAGATTGTTTTCCGATCTGGCACCAATCCGAATTTCCGATAAGTGTCCTCATGTCTCGGAAATGCTGCGATTGCGGGACGGATCGGATTTCCGGTCACCTCTATGTGCATAGCGTGTCGGAACGCTTTGCCCTCGCGAGTTGACTCCATAGCGAGATAGACAGCCTTTGCCCATCGTGCCAAGATCCCATTCGTTAAGCCAGCAGAAGCATTCTGTTCTTGGATAGCGATTGGGATCTTACGAAGGAGAGCCGCTAAAAGCACCGGCCCTGAAACATATCCGCCTGTACCTATGACAACATCTGGTTTCAGTTCCTTCATATACCGCCACGATTGGGTGAGCCCACGCAAGACCTTCCAGATAACTGTGAACCATTGTAAAGTTAAACGGCGTGGAAAACCTGCGACTGAGATCGGTAGAAAGCGAAAACCGTGCTGAGGCACCAGTGTGGCTTCCAATTTGTCTGCACCCCCGATGAACACAATATCTACGGTGGTATCCATGCGTTGCAATGCCTGCGCGATGCCGATCGCCGGATAGATATGCCCCCCTGTCCCGCCGCCTGCAACAACCACCTTTTTGTGGGTCTCTATCTGTTGATCGGACGCTACGTCCGCACTGTCGGTCTCTGCTAAAGTTGTATCGTAACGCTTAGAAATAGCCATGATTAAGCCCGCCAAAAGGTCCCATTGAGAAACCATCTTATAATCGCGTATTAGTCTATCCGTCATTGCTGCCTTTTGAAATATTAAGAAGGATACCAACGCTCACCAGGCTGAGGACAATTGATGAACCGCCGTAACTAATAAACGGCAATGTAATGCCTTTCGTCGGCAGCAAACCTGTCACAACACCGATGTTAATAAACGCTTGTAAACCGATCAGCGTTGTGATGCCAGTGGCAAGCAAAGATCCAAACAAATCACTGGCGTGTCGGGCGATGTGGAACCCTCGCCATATAAATAACATGAAAACAAGTGTTACGGTTACAGTACCTATAAACCCGAATTCTTCTCCCAATACCGCGAAGATAAAATCGGTGTGTGGATACGGAAGACGTGATATTTTTTGAAGGCTACTATCAATGCCCATTCCGAGGAGTCCACCGCCTTCAAGAGCATCCAGCGAACGCGTTAAGTGATAATTCGCTGCATCCGGCGACTTCAACATCGCGAGATAGTCCATGATCCGCTTTAACTTATAAGAATCCCGAATGACGATTAAACTGAGAAGCCCGCCTCCGGCACCAGCAAGCATCAATACATGCCATATCCGCATGCCACCGAGAAACAGTACGATACAGACGGTGAGTGCTAATAAAAATGCCGACCCAAAATCTGGTTGACTGACCACAAGGCCGAAAGCGGCGGTTACAATTAAAATATTCGGAAGCACGCCATTAAAGAGACTTCTAATACGTTCTGGGTTGCGGCTTATGAAATTCGCCACATGAATAACCAAAGCTATTTTTGCGAATTCAACAGGTTGAAAATTGATAGGCAACCCTATGTTGATCCAGCGTTTAAATCTGCCGCCTTCTGCACCTTGCACACTCACACTTAAACTTGGCACGAAAACCAATAATAACCCGATAAAAGAGAGAATCAAAAGGAGGTTCGCGTACTTCGCATAAAATCTATAGGGTACATAGGCAGTCATGAACATACCAACTAAACCGATTGTACATGCGATGATGTGTATTTGCAAGTAACGGTAACTATAGCCGTCATAGTGCCTTGAGGAAAGGAGATGGCTTGAACTGTATACCATCAAAATGCCGATAGCAATGAGGCAGAGGGTGAAAGCTATTAATCCTCTGTCCATTCGCCCAGAGTTTACGCCAGATGGTGTTTCCGTTATCTGTTCCTGTTGATCCTCAGCAACAGAGTAGATGCGCGTGTTTGTCCACCAAGGTCCAGATTTTTTTCGTTTAGCCTTGAAATTTCGCTTGCTACGGGGCGAGTTTTGGTAGTGGCGTAGCATCGTGGTGTTTTTCCTTCCTGCGTTACTTTCGATCCTTAAAAACCTAATTTGTTGACTTTTTAATGAAGCGGTTGAAGCGCGTCAACCGCTGCTTTAAAGTTAGCACCGCGTGCCTTATAGTCGGTGTACATATCAAAACTTGCATTTGCAGGTGACAATAGAACGACATCTCCTGGTGACGCGAGTTTGTAGGCAACCTGTACCGCTTGTGCCATTGTTTTCGCTTTTATGATCTCTGTTGTATCGGCAAGCGTTTTTTCAATCTGCTGGGTATATTCACCAAGCATCACAGCGACTTTGACCCGGGTCTGAACAATTTCACGTAGGGGTGTGTAATCATTCCCCTTGTCGTAGCCCCCCATTATCAGGACGATTTGAGAGTCTTTTATTGACTCAAGAGCGGCTTTAACAGCCGCCACATTTGTTGCCTTTGAATCATCTATGAATTCAACACCGGTCAAAGTTCTTACGGGTTCAAACGCATGCGATAAAGCAGGATGCGATCGGTCGAACTGTTGAAGAGCTTCTCGAATTTGTGTTTCTGGCACACCAAAAATCAGCCCTACAGCAATAGCGGCGAGGGTGTTTTGTACGTTGTGCGCGCCTCGAAGTGGAATATCCGTAATAGTACATATCCGTTTACGCGTGCCGTTCCATTGCGCCAAAAGCATTGAACCCTCTCTAAATACCCCTAAAAACGACGCATCTTCAGGCGTACCTCTGTCTGTAAAATAGACCTTTTTCGCTGCAGTTGATGCCTCGAAATCCTTGACAGATGCCTCCAAACTGTTGAGGATTATCCAGTCAGCACTCGTCTGATTATCAGAAATCTTCTGTTTTGCTGCTTGATACGCGGACATCGTTCTATGTCGGTCCAGGTGATCGCGCGATAGGTTAAGCACTACGCTAACCATCGGATGAAAAGTGACAGTACTTTCCAACTGAAAACTGCTTGCCTCAACAACAACAATATCTGCGCTTGTAAGTTTTTGCACCTCCGCTGATAGTGGAACCCCAATGTTGCCAGCAACACAGATGTTCGGGAACTTATTTCCTGCCTTTAGTATTGCCGCTGTGAGGAGTGTCGTCGTTGATTTACCTTTTGTGCCAGTAATGGCAACAATTGGTGCTGGACATACGCTTGCAGCGACCTCTAATTCCCCGAGGATCGGAAGGTCACGCGCGCGTGCTTCGCGAAGCATCGGAATGTTAAGAGGCACACCGGGTGAAACGACTATAAAATCGGTGTCTGCAATGCATTCCGCCGGATGCCCATCGAAAAATTTTCGGTATAGATTACAAGTTTCGTCCGATTTGAGAAACGCATTGAGCGCAGCGATTTCTGTTGACAACGCTTCGGCAGAACGCGTATCTGTAACCGTGACAGCGGCGCCGTATGAACGTAGTAATTTTGCAACGGCGACCCCACTTCGGTTTAAACCAAAGACTGTTACACGTTTTCCCTGTAATTCCACCGAGATCCCTCCAGCGTGCAGTTTAAAACCATATCTACCGAAGTTTCAGCGTACTTAAGGCTATCAAGACTAAAATCAGTCCGACAATCCAAAATCTGATGACGACTTTCGATTCTTTCCAACCCGAAAGCAAGAAGTGATAGTGAATCGGCGACATTTTGAACACGCGTTTGCCAAATGTCCGATACGACCAGACTTGGATGATAACCGATAAGACTTCGGCGACAAAGATAGCACCGACGACGACGAGCAAGAACTCCTGCTTTATAAGTACTGCCACTGTTCCGAGCGTTGCACCGAGTACTAACGACCCGGTATCTCCCATAAAGATTTGCGCTGGATGCCCGTTATACCATAAGAATCCTAAGCCTGCCCCGACCAGCGCTGCACAAAAAATCGCCGTAACTTCGCCGCCTACCGGTAGATGAAAGATGTTCAGGTACGCTGCAATCTCGTTGTGACTCGTCATGTACCCGACTATCCCTAAAGTGCCAGCAACAAACAGTGTGCACCCAATCGCCAATCCATCCATCCCATCGGTTAGGTTGACAGCATTGGAAGTCCCAACGATGACGAGCGTCGCGAAAGGGATAAATAGGATGCCCAAATCTGGCTGGGCATCTTTGAAAAAAGGGAGGATTAGGGATGTCCGTGTTGCCGGATCGTCAGCTTGGGCGGGTCCCCAATGGTAGAGATACCCCGCAATCGCCAACGCACCCACCGTTTGAAGCGCGATTTTGTGCCACCCCCGCAGCCCTAAGGATTGTTGTTTTACCAGTTTGCTGTAATCATCAAGAAATCCGAGGCCGCCGAACCAGAGTGTTGTCAATATCATCAAGTAGATATAAGGCTGATCTAAACGCGACCAAAATACGACCGATATCAGCACAGACACAATGATGAGGACTCCCCCCATTGTTGGTATGCCGGCTTTGTTCTGATTTTCAGTATTCTGCTGGGCTTCTGCGACCTCCTCCTGAATATGTTCACCAATGCGCAGCTGCTTCAACTTCCCTATCATAAAGGGTCCCAAAGCGAGGGAAATGAGGAGGGCTGTAGCTGTCGCATATATTGCGCGAAAACTAATATAGCGAAAGATATTGAATGGCGAAAAGATTTCAACGAGATTCTCGTAGAGGAGATGGTAGAACATGTTTTCCCACAAGAACAGCAGTAGCGATCTTATTACGATAGTTTACGCTGTGCCCCCAAGTTTTTCACCTTTCTTCAATTTGGCAAAGCCCGCACCTGCTTGGCTTAGGAGGTTGGTCGTATACGTATAGGTTAACGCATTTTTCTGCGTATGCGCGGTAAATGCTAAATCAATGAGTTCCGATACAAGTTGCGGAAACTCAATACCTTGATGTGCCCACAAGTAATAACTATATGAACCGGGGATAGTATTAATTTCATTCACGTAAACATTTTGATCGGCATCTACGAGGAAGTCAATACGTGCTACACCGGCACAATCTAAAACCTGAAAGGTGCGTGCGGCAAGTTGTTGTATATGTAACGTCAATTCTTCTGAAATGGGTGCAGGAATTTTTCGATCCGCCCCCGCCATCCCCGAAGAGCTTTCCCCTTGATGGATATATTTATCATCAAAACTCAGCAAATTCGCTTGTGTTACGGGTTGCTCGCATACAGATACTGTTGGTTCATCTGTACCCATCACGGCGCAATTGATTTCAACAGGATCCTCAACGGCTTTCTCAACGAGTATCCGACGCGCGTAATGTCCAGCGACCTCGACGGCACTGACAAGCTCAGTCTGATTTTTGACATGACTGACACCAATGCTTGACCCCCCCATCGCGGGTTTGACGAAGACAGGATAGGCGAGTGTTGTCTCTACGTCTTCGATAATCTCGTTGCGTCCAGTTTCCCACTCACGGTGATCCCACCACAGATATGGAAGTATTGGAAGTTGATTTTCGTTGAGAATCGCCTTCATCATGATTTTGTCCATACCGACAGCGGAACCGACAACCCCCGCACCAACGTAGGGCAAATTCATGAGTTCTAACAATCCTTGGAGTGTTCCATCTTCGCCATGCATGCCGTGGATTGATGGGAAAACGACATCTATCGGAAGAACAGTTCTTTTTCGAACTTTCTGACCGAGCCAGTGGTTGGAACTCACAACGAACTTCGGCTCTGGATGGAATTCGACGGTAACTTTGTCGAAATTGGACGGATGTGGCAGTGTCCCGTCTGTAAAGGTGGATAAATCTCGAAGTGCATCACCGGTCAACCATTCGCCGTTTTTTGTGACGTAAATAGGAATGACGTGATAGTTTTCTTGTAAAGCGAGGCAGACCTGATGTGCGGTTACGATTGACACTTCGTGTTCAGGTGTGCATCCGCCAAATATGAGGGCTACATTGTGTTTTGACATTTTTTATCAGTTGTCAGTTATCAGTTGTCAGAGTTAGAGTCGTCAGTTATCAGTTCGGTTTTTCTACGAAAAACCTTTCAGTTATCAGTTAAAGAGGGTTGCTATGGTAGTAACATCATCTATAACTGCCACAAGTTGTCTCTTAACTGATAACCGATAACTGAAAACTGAAAACTATTCCCCTGATAACTGACGACTATTCCTTATAGTTGTCCGGGAGGTCGTTCTCAAAAAGAACAACATCACCTGCCTGTACCTGTGTTGCTAAATGCTGTTTGACTTCTTCGAGGTTAAGAGCGACAATAGTCTGCTGGCTCGGGTATTCAGCAGCCTTTAAGCCCTCTAAAATCGGTGTAGTACGTGTAGGGCCGACTAAAATAACCAGATCACAGACATCGGCGGCTTGTTCTCCGAGTCGTCTGTTTTCTTCGTATTCTCTTTCACCGAGTTCTACCATACCGGGTGTCACCAAAACTTTTTTTCCCTCTCCAATCTCGGTAAGCACTTCAAGTGCCGCTTTCGCACCGACAGGATTCGCGTTGAAACTGTCATCAATGATGGTCACGTTACCCGCACCGCTTGTCAGTTGTAACCGATGCGGCACGGGTTCGACATTGACGATCGCTTCCTGAATTTCTGCAAGTGTCATCCCGCACTCCATCGAAACGGCTATAGCCGCGAGGATGTTGGATACGTTATGTCTCCCTAAAAGCCGCGTCCGGATTTCCGATATGCCTACATTGGCATGCACCGTGAAAGCAAGTCCTTCGGGGGTGTGCCGAATATTCGTGGCAGTTAAATCTGCCCTATCAGAAGCCGAATCTACAGAAAAAGGTTCTGTGGCGTAGCGCCGTACCGGACTTCCCCCTTGCTCGCGTTTATCAGAAAGCCCGGCACAAATTTCGTTGTCGCAATTGAAGATAGCAAGTCCATCCGATGGTAATGATTCAATCAGTTCATATTTTGTCTGTGCTATATTCTCAATGCTTTTAAAGCGTTCTAAGTGTTGTGGACCGACAGCCGTGAGAATACCGATTTCAGGGGCTGCCAAGTTGCACAATTCACGAATGTCGCCGCGCTTATAAGCACCCATCTCAACAATGAATATCTCGTGTTCGGCGGTCAACTCACCACGAATCACCTTGCAGATTCCCATCGGTGTGTTGTAACTGTCAGGGGTCATCAAGGTATTAAATTTCTGGGATAAAATTTGATGCAAAATATACTTTGTACTCGTTTTGCCATAACTTCCAGTAATACCGATGACTCTCGGTTGAAGGGTCCTAATCCGTTTTCTCGCTGAAAAGAGGTATGCCCCGTTTATTGTCCGTTCCAAAGGATAAATGAGAAGATTCGCGATCGTTAAGTTAATGACGGATATTTCACTAAAAAGGAAAATAGCAGTCCGCCATGGACTCGTCTTTGCTATCAAAACGAGTGTTGTCGCAAGACTTACAAGCAAACAGATCGAAAGCCCGAACACCCGTTTTGCACGCGCCGTGTAGACAAGCGGTTTTTTCACCTCAACCTTTTTCTCTCTCGTGCTCAGATAAACTTGGAACCCACCCCAAGTAACGCACAACACAGGGAAGAACCACGTGTCGTGATACTGTGGATAAAACGCTGTGAGAACCAGCAAACCCCCAATGACGAGAATCTCTTTAACTTCAAAACAGTTCTTCAGATGCTGACGTATCCATTTCAGATATCTGCCGGTTTTATAACCATCAAGTTGAAGTATATGGAGTCCACTTGTTGTTCTGACGATAGCCCTTGCTAAACACGTTAACGTCGCGAAGTAGAAAAGTATTGTACTTATGTTCCCCAACGTCATTTTCCTTTTTCCTTGTATTGAAACTGTGTCTGTAATGTTTCCTATGCGTTTGCGATCTTCAAAAAACTGGCGACAATCCGGCAAAATTGTGGAAACTGATCAAGGTAAGAAAAGTGTCCTGCCTCCTTGAGAACGACCAACCCTGCGTCGGGTATCTCCTTTTCCATGATTTTTCCGAATGCTACGGGTGTATCCTTATCGTTTTCACCCCAGATGAGCAGGGTAGATGCCGATATCCGCGGTAATAGAGAACGCAGGTCTTGGTTTACGACCTTAACAAGCGTGGCTCGCATTTCCGCAGCCTCCTGATAGTCTTTGGAACCGGCGCGGGCAGCCATCGCGTTCGCAAGTTGTACACCAGACTTCCCACATCGGCGGAGCAATTTACCAACTTTTGCCATACCTACTCGAAGATAATATTTGGTAGTTCGCGGCGGTCTAATCCCGGCACTGTCAACAAGGATAAGTTTATCAACTTTTTCAGGGTGCTCCGCTGAAAGGATAATCGAAATCCGACCGCCAAAGGAGTGACCGATGAGATGTGCCTTTGGGATGCAAAATTTTTCCAAAAACGCTGTAACAAACTGCGCGTAGTTGGACGTGTTCCATGCTGTAGGTGGGATTTGACTCTTCCCGAATCCTGGCAAATCCAGCGCGTAGACTTTATGGGATTGCGCAAGCCATTCAAAAACCGGTTGAAAACTTGCAGCCTCCCCGCCCCAACCGTGTAGCAGGAGAATAACATCGCCTTCCCCGGCAACCTGATATGAGATATTGAGGTTGTTAATTTCCGTACTTGGCATTATTAAACATCGCGCTTGCGAAGCCTTAGAGAGATTCCAAGATATCTGAAGCGATAACCCTGTCGTCAAAGGGAAATCTTTTGCCGTGAATTTCTTGGTAATCCTCATGACCTTTACCCGCAATTACGACCACATCTCCAGATTTTGCTGTAGCGATTGCGTGATGGATAGCGTCTCGCCTCTCCGAAATACACACATATTTGGTATCATGTGGTAAATTTGACACAATCTGTGCAATAATTGCATCAGGATTTTCTGTTCGCGGATTGTCCGATGTAATTACGCTGTAATCCGCAATTTGGGCAGAAATATTCCCCATTTTGGGACGTTTTCCGTTATCTCGGTCACCCCCGCACCCGAAAACGCAAATCAACTTCTGTTCAGTGATACGCTTTGCGGCAGTTAGTACATTCTCTAAACCGTCGGGTGTATGCGCGTAATCGACGATAACAGCAAAGTCTTGTCCTTGATCAATGAGTTCAAACCGACCGGGGACCACCGTAGCAGCAAGCCCTTCTTGGATAGCTGACATCGGACAACCGTAACGGATCCCTACAGCGATAGCGGCGAGCGCGTTATAAAGGTTATATTCTCCGAGCAATCGTAACTTAACAGGGAACCGCCCTTCTGGCGTAACTGCTGTAAATGCCAACCGGTTGTGTGCAAACGCTATATCTTCGGCATGTAGGTCAGTTTTATTATCAAGTCCATACATCAACAGTTGTGAACGCAGGCATGTTTCCGAGATACGTTTTGACACAGGCGCGTCGCTATTCAAAACCGCAACGCCTTCTTCACTGAGTTGCTCAAATAGCATGAGTTTCGCCTTCAAATATGCCTCCATCGTCTGATGGTAATCGAGATGGTCCTGAGTAAAATTGGTAAAGACAGCAGTATCAAAGACGAGCCCTGCTAATCGTTGTAGTGCTAACCCTTGTGAGGAGGTTTCCATCGTGACGTATTCTACTTCGTCCTTAACGAATTGTTTGAGGAGGTCATGGAGAGCGAAAGCATCAGGAGTTGTAAGGGAAGCAGGGAGTGTTTTCACTTCGCCTTGAGCGTTCGTGTACTGATGTCCAACCGTCCCAATGAGTGCGGTTTTTCGTCCACTTGCTTTGAGGATCGTATGTATGAGATGTGCGGTTGATGTTTTACCGTTGGTGCCTGTGATACCGATGAGTTTGAGGTATTTTGCAGGATTTCCGTGCCAGTTCGCGGCGAGCAAGGACATCGCGCGCCGCCCGTTAGGGACCTGTACATAGGTGACAGATATTGTTGGTATTTCTAACGCGGTCACTGGCTTTTCGCCAATAATAGCTGCGGCTCCCTTTTGAAGTGCATCCGCAACGAAAATGTGGCTGTCCACACTAATACCTTGGTAGCAGACAAAGATATTACCTTGTTCAACCTCGCGATTGTCGCTAACAATACCGGTAATATCTATATCAAGCGACCCGGTACTTGCAGTAAGGTTGAGTCCATGGAGCATCTCACGAAACTTCACAACCCGCCTCCTTCTGCGGTCAGGCGTTGCGTTGAGGTTTCCTCTGTTGCAACAGGAGCAAATTCGGATATTTTTTGGTGTTGGGGTCCGAAAAACTCTGTCTGTTTCAAGTATTGCATCGTTTGGGCGGCAACTTTCTGGAAAAGGGGTCCAGCGATCTGCCCGCTGAAGCGTGCCCCTGTCGGTTCATCAAGCATAACGATTATTGAGACCATCGGATTTTCCGCGGGTAGGAACCCCATAAAGGACATAATCTCTTTTCCAGCGTAACCTTTACCATCGGGTTCTGCTTTTTGGGCGGTGCCTGTCTTTCCTGCCACGCGATACCCTTCAACACGTGCGCGCCGACCACTACCGCCCTCAACAACACCAACAAGTATATCTGTCATCTGTTTCGCCACTTGTGGGTGCAGGACTTGTCGAACTTTGATCGGGTAGATCTTTTTAATGACTGTCCCATTGCTGTCTCGGATTTCTCGTGTGATATGCGGATGGAGGAGCGTGCCACCATTCGCGATGACATTTAAAGCGTTGACCATCTGAAGGGGTGTTACCATAATCCCTTGACCAAAAGGCACAGAACCGAGAGAGTGCGTATCCCAATGCTTGACTGCATAAAGGCTGCCACTGTGCTCATAGGGCAGGTCCACACCTGTTGGTTTTCCAAAACCGAATGTTTCGATGTAAGTGCTAAAATCCGCGCGCCCTAACCGGTTCACAACCTTAATCATACCGATATTGCTGGATTTTTGAATCACCTGCTCCAGTGTTAGGACACCTTTTGCGGAAACGTCCCGGATAACCCTACCGTTTGAGAGCCGATATCGACCATTCTCGCAGAAAACTGTTGATTCAGGGGTCATCACCCCTTCATTGAGTACAGCGGAAGACGCGATAATCTTAAAAATGGAACCCGGTTCATACGCAAACCAAACCCCAAAGTTCCGTTTTGCTTCTTCACTGCTATAGGCATATCTGTTCAAATCGTACGTCGGGTAACTCGCGAGTGCTAATATTTCAGCCGTTTGTGATGCCATGACAATCACTGTCCCTCGCGGCGCGTTCCACTGTTTGCAAGCTGCTGCCAATTCTTTTTCAGCAACATTTTGGATGTATTCGTCGAGTGTCAAAACGACGCTATACCCGTAATCATCGGTGGATTTCCCACGCGTTAGCAGCTTAATGGGTTCATTTCGGGCATCGGCTGCACGCTGTGCGGCTTTACGTTCCTTCGCGCTCAACAGGTAATTGTTGTAATGATACTCGATGCCTTCACCCATATTTTCATCATTCATATGCCCGATGACTTGCGCTGCAAGTGGCCCCTTCGGATAGGTACGCTTTTGTTCAACTTGGTGCTTTATACCACGGATGTCGCGCTCGATAGAACGAATCTCATCAAGCAATTCATAATCCAGATCCTTTTTGAGCCACACGAACCGTTTATCTTTACGGCGGAGTTGCGAGATCAATTCAGATTCAGCAACGCCGAGAACGGGTGATAGCCTTTCGGCAACTTTTATCGGATCAGCTTTTATATACTTCGGGTCGGCATAAACAGAGAGGCTGTGACGACTCAAAGCTAAAATATTGCCATGCCGGTCCAAAATTTTGCCTCGCTTGATTGTGGCTGTACGCGGAGAGTGCCAAGTGCGCTCAGCTATCTCTTGATGTGCTGTGCTGTTGGCGATCTGCACTTTGAAGAGTTTACCAACGAGCAACAGAAATCCAACCTGTAGCACTATAAGTACGAAAACGAGGCGGCGGACGGATAAATGCAAATTGTTTTTCATGTTTGACCTATAAAATTAAGATGAATCCAAATGCCTTTCAAAAAGGCGAAAAACAACACTAAAAAACGAAACTATTTGTCCCACACGATCTGCGAAGCATCTGTCGGTTCAACCATTTCAAGCTCAGTTGCGATTTGTTGAACCCTTTGGATACTGGTTAACGCCGACTCCTCCAATTCAAGTTGATGAATTTCATCTTGGACAGAGTGTTTCTGTCTTTCGTAGACAGGCTGCCGCAGTAAAGCGACATTTTTCGCGTAAGATGAGAACCAGATGCTACCAGCGAAGGTACAGAATGATAACCCTAAAACGACATAAACTAATGGAAACCTCTTTTTGGGCTTAGGTTCCTCTACTTTCGTGGAGCGTGCTGAATAGATATCTGCGGTCTGCATCTTATTGAGCTTTCTAATCGATTATAACTGCTTTCGGAACATACTATTCGTCGCAAAAACTTATTACTTTCTAAACGTTGAAAATTGTATTAAAGATACAATTTTTCGTAGCGTCGAGCGGTTACAATTTACGAACGACACGTAGTTTGGCACTTCTCGCTCGCGGGTTCTGTTGAGTTTCATCGCCACCCGGTAACACCGGACGCTTGGTGACAATTTCTACCGATGGCTTGTGCTCACAAATACAGATAGGCGTTTTCGGTGGACAGATACACATCCTGGCGCATGTCTGAAAGCAACGTTTGACTATTCTGTCCTCAAGCGAATGAAACGTGATAACACACAAGCACCGCCCTGGTTTCAAAAGTGAGATCGCAACATCTAAACCTGACACAAGGTTTTCCAACTCTGCGTTGACGTGAATCCGCAGTGCCTGAAACACACGCGTCGCTGGATGGATTTTGAATTTCTTTTGCGGGACGGCTTTCTTGACAATTTCTGCGAACTGCGTTGTTGTTGTTATCAGTGCCTGTTGTCTCGCTCGGACAACCCGATCGGCAATCCGTTTAGCGAATCGTTCCTCGCCATATCGCCTAAAAATATCAACAAGGTCCTCCATTGTGCTACCGTTGACGACCTGCATAGCCGTTAGGGGTGCCTGCTGAGCACGATCCAGCCCCTGTCCGAGATTCATACGCATGTCTAAAGGACCGGTGTGGTTGAAACTAAACCCACGGTGTGGTGTATCTAACTGTAAGGATGATACGCCTAAGTCAAGTAGGATGCCGTCAACAGCATGAACGGAATGCCTTGCCAGTAAGACATCCATTTCAGCAAAATTGCCGTTAATAAGCGAGGCCCGCTCTCCGAAGGTGTGTAGTCTATTTTCAGCGATAGTGAGAGCTTCACCATCCAGATCTATGCCAATCAGACGCCCGCTGGGAGCGGAGATTTCCAGGATAGCTGCACTATGCCCGCCTAATCCTACAGTCCCATCTATATAAACGCCCTCCGGCTTCGGGTTGAGAAAATCAACCACTTTATCACATAAAACTGGTATATGGTGCGTATCCATACTCATTCCAATATAACGTTATACCTTAGTCACTTCTTATAGCTGCGTAGCAAGAAACGTGCCAATTGTCCGTGCGTTAGGGGCCACGTCAAATATCTATCCGATTTCGATAGATAGCCGTTACAAGTTCCATTGTCTTGACTGCATCCGCGAAACAGGTTAACGGCTGCTGATTCTGCTGGATACAATCCACAAAGTGCCGACTTTCGCCATAAAAGCCATAGGTTCTGTGCAGTTTGTCAGAATCCGCCGCTGCTTCCGGTGTGATTTCGGTTGTGCCTTCGGGTGTGTGAAGTACGGCGCGTCCACCCGCGTCGGGATTGATATAAGCCGAAATTCCACGGGCGTGCATTTCAAATGTATGGATGCGTCCGCCAACTGCCCAATTCGTGCCAAGGTATCCAGAAGCACCACTCGTAAATTTGACGAGTGCGTTGAAACTGTTCTCACGCTCGGAATAGAAGTTATTGATGTCGCTTGCAACGGCTTTCACCTCGCCCCCACCAAGCCACCGGAGCGCATCTACGGCGTGAATCGCATCACAGGTCAAAACGTCTATCACACCCTCGTAGTAGAGCGCATTGGGTGTGTTTTTATGGAAGGTTGACATGCATTGGATAATCGGACCGTGCGTTTCAACAACTGTTTTAACCCTTTGCAACAGTGGAATGAAACGGCGATTAAAACCAACCATTGTTTTACAGTCGTTCTTCTCTGCAGCAAGTGCCATCTCTTTTGTTTGATGGAGTGTGACACCCGGTGGTTTCTCAATAAAAACATGATGCCCCTGTGAGAGGCAGTGGATAGCGAGCGGGAACAGGTGTTGCGGCGGCATCAATATATAAACAGCATCTGGTGATGTTTTCTCAAGCATCTGTCGATAGTCGGTAAACGTCTGATCAATCTCGAACTGTTCTGCTGTTGCCTGAAGTTTTGATGGCACCAGATCGCACAATCCGACAAGATTAACATCTTCGCACTCTCGGAGCGACGGGTAATGAACACTGTTTGCCATGCCACCCGCCCCAATTAAGGCAATATTGACTTTTTTCATCTCGGATCCTCCTGAAAATGTTTTCTTGCATGTTATAGGAGAAGGTGTTAAAATTGCAATCAACTTCTGAATATTAATCGGTAATGTGCGGTGTTCATTGTCTGAATCAGGATCTACAGGATTCAAGGATTTATAGGAAAAGAGACGCTTCGTGCGTGAAATTTATGTCGTCGCTCACGCAAAACCTCTCAAACGCACGGAGGATGCAAGACGATGAAAACCTCATTTAAGAAAAAGCAGGTTCAGATGAAGAAAACAATTGTAAGCCTACTTATACTTTTAACCGTGCTTTCAATCAACATCTTCGCCGCAGATTCTCCACCACGACAGAAAGGTGTCCTCAAACCGGACACGGGTGCAGTCTTGAGTGTAGCGTTTAGTCCGGATAGCAGCACTCTCGCAAGTGGTAGGGCGTGGCCTCGTTTTGGAATAGATTTATGGGACGTGATGTCAGGAAAGCCCAAATCCACCTCTATAGAGTATCCAGACCAGACTATTATAAGTGTAGCCTTTAGTCCGGATGGTAGCATCCTCGCAAGTGGAAGTTGGAATAAAAAGGTGCATTTAGGGGATGTCGCATCAGGGCAGCTCAAAGCGGTCCTCACAGGGCATTCGGAGAGGGTTAATAGTGTAGCCTTTAGTCCGGATGGTAGCATCCTCGCAAGTGCCAGTCTTGATAAAACAGTGAGACTTTGGAATGTGGTATCAGAACAACCCAAAGCCATTCTTATAGGACATACAGATAATGTTTTGAGTGTAGCCTTTAGCCCGGATGGTAGCACCCTCGCAAGTGGGAGTCACGATAGAACGGTGCGTTTATGGGATGTGGTATCGGAACAGCCCAAAGCGGTCCTCATAGAGCATTCGGAGAGGGTTAATAGTGTAGCATTCAGTCCGGATGGTAGCACCCTCGCAACTGGAAGTGGTGACATAGTGCATTTATGGGACGTGGCATCAGGGCAACGTAAAACAATGCTTACAGGACATTCAGAGAGTGTCCGGAGTATAATGTTTTCTCCCGATGGTAGCACCCTCGCAAGTGCAAGTGATGATAAAACAGTGCGTTTATGGGATATGGCATCGGGACAACCTATAGCCGTTCTCATTGGACACACTGATAGGGTTACGAGTGTAGCGTTTTCTCCCGATGGTAGCACCCTCGCAAGTGGTGGTGAAAGAGAGGATAGAACGGTCATCTTATGGGACCTCACAGCCTCTGCGACGACCCCCGCTGTTTTAAGTATCTCTCCGATATCAATAGAACCACTGACGATTGGAGAAAAACTCACTGTCTCCCTCAACATTGTAGGCGGAGAAAATGTGATGGGTTATCAAGCAACAGTGGTGTTTGACCCCGATGTCCTCATCTATTTTTCAAGTGCCAACGGCGATTATCTATCTGGCGAGGCGTTCTTAGCGGTCCCGGTCGTTGAGAAAAATTATGTAACGCTGGAATCAGCTTCACTCGCCGGGGGCAGCAATGGAGATGGCACACTGGCGACAATCACATTTCAGGTACTTGATGCCAAAGCATCAGTGTTATTCTTATCCCAAGTTACGCTTGTTGATCCGGATGGTGAGCGTTTGTTCCCTTGTATTGAAAATGATATAGTGAGAGATGACACGATGGAAGATGAGGTGATTGAACTGGTATATCGCGCCGAGGATATCAACGATGATGGCGTAGTGAATATCCAAGATTTGGTGCTTGTTAGTGCAAACTTTGGGAGGAAGGGAGAGAACAAGGCGGACATCAACGGCGATGGTGTCGTTGATATAGTAGACTTAGTTAAGGTGGCTGCTGCACTTGGCAACACGGCAGATGCGCCTTCCGTCCATCCACAAACACTTGCAATGCTTACCGCCGCCGATGTCCAGAGTTGGCTCATCCAGGCCCAAGGTTTGACACTCGCAGATGATACTTCTCAAAAAGGGATACTCATCTTAGAACACCTCTTGGCAGTGTTGACTCCAAAGGAAACGATGCTATTGCCTAACTATCCCAACCCGTTTAACCCGGAGACGTGGATACCGTATCAATTGGCGAATCCCAGCGACGTATGGATTACGATTTACGATACAAAAGGTCGTATCGTTCGGACATTGGCCCTTGGGCATAAACAAGCAGATCATTACACCGGTAAGCGTAACGCAGCGCATTGGGATGGTAGGAACGCACTCGGGGAACCTGTGGCGAGTGGTGTTTATTTCTATACGTTGACCGCAGGAGACTTTACCGCGACGCGGAAGCTGTTAATAAGGAAATAGTATCAAATGACCTTATGATAGCTGGAATGCTTATGTTTATTGACTTCCCAGCGATCGTTGTTGAGTGGATTGCGTTGAGTTCGTTGGCAGCTGCCTCGAGAAATGCTGCGTTTCGGGCGAGAAAAAGTGTTGACAAAGGGACCTGAAGTGTGTTAGACTCTCTGATATAAGGAGGAGGCGTGTGCTGCAGAGGCATCCGTGTCCGAAGAGGAGAACGCATGTTGATAGAACGCGATTTGCGGGAGTTGTCGAATGTTTCGAGCAGCCACTTCCCCGATAGAAGCGCGAAATGGTTGATCCGTCAGCGCGAACACCTTGAGGGGTTACTGAGAATGGTTGGGGGTCAGATCGCCGATGCCCTTGACTTTGAGCACGTTGAGCAACTCAATCGGAGTTTCATCTCCGATGAGCTGCGGTCCCAAGAGTCCGATATGATCTTCAGGGTGCCGTTTCGGTCTCCGACGCAAACACGTCGGGAAGTCCTCGTCTATCTTCTCATAGAGCACCAATCGACGGTGGACCCGTCTATGGCACTTCGGTTGCTCTCTTACATGGTTCAGATATGGATGGAGGAGCGGCGGCAGTGGCAAGAAGAGAAACGTCCGCAGCGCGAGTGGCGGTTGACTCCGGTCGTGCCGATCGTCTTTTACACCGGTAAAGGTGCCTGGGGGGTTCCGCTCTCTCTGACCGCTCTCCTGGACATCCCGGAAGTCCTGACTCGCTTCGTCCCGACTTTCGACACATTGCTGCTCGATGTCAAAGCGACATCCCCCGAGGAACTGACGCAAACTGGTCACGCCTTGGGCTGGTTGTTGACTGTCTTACAGCATGAGGCATCCGGTGCGCCTGTTATGCGGGAAGTTCTCCTTGATGCTTTAGAAGGGCTCCGGGACTTGCAAACACACGATGCGGATCAGTATAGGCGTGCGATTTTGTATATCTTCCTGCTCATCCTACACCGCAGAGATGCCGATGAACATCAAGAGTTACTTCATATCCTCACCACAGAGCATACACAGAATCAGGAGATCGTCAACATGGCAGAATCCATCATTGAACTCAGCGAACAACGCGGACATCAACTCGGCATAGAACAAGGCATAGAACAAGGGGCGCGGCGGACGAGTATCGAAAGCACACTCGCTATCCTCAACACTCGATTCCCTGACGCTGACGTTCAGACACTCACGCCTGCACTCGAAGCCATTGCGGACCTCAACCGACTCAAGCAACTCAATATCGAGGCATCTGTCGTAGATGCCTTTCACGCCTTCCAAGAACGAGTAGACGCATAAGCCGAAAGAAAAGCGAGCCATCAGCTGTGCGGTTCCTATCGACTTCCATGAAGAGACGGGGCGGGCTGCAAATACATCTACCTGTTAGGTTAACTCATACGATAAGTATAACTCATGGGGGTATTTGATACAAACTATAAGTAAAAAGATTGTTGAGATTCCCAACTGGATTGCAGTTTCCATGCGTGAATCGCGAACCCCTGTCCATGAACCTCTTAACACAATGCCTGCACGTTGATTCAGCGGATGGCGAGTTTGTTAACCTCGCGACACACACGTGCGCCAAGCGGCCTGTCGAGGACTTCTATTCAAACAACCGTTGCTTTGCAGGGTGTGCGAGGACTTAGAGAAACATCCTGCTTTTATTAAGTTCGGGGGGCGTATAAATATGAGGAAAATCAGTTACAGAAATGCCCCAACTCAGGAGAAAATATATGCTGTCCGGCGATTAAAGGAAGAGCATCCACACATGAATCAGCGGGAAATCGCAGAGGAACTGGACATCGGGCTAAATTCAGTATGGCATTGTCTTCAAAAAATTAGGTATGTGTCTCGCAACCCTTTTGAAGACGAGAAAGCGTTTGAGAATTGGATAAAAAACCACTCTCGACGTTTCTTTAGTGAGGAAATTTATTGGGACATCTCTCCGATGCTTCAGGGAGAAAGTGGACCCATATATCCAGATTTGCTCGGCAAAGACTCCGATGGCACCCCAGTTATTGTTGAAGTAAAAATGGGGTGCCCTGGTCGTGCTTCTGTGGGGCAGATTTTAGAGTATGCGTATGCTTATTGGCGGACAGATTTTCCGAATCAATCTATCAGTAGAACTATCAAAATAGCATCTGAAGGAAGACTTCGATTATTTATTATAGGAACAGATTTTTCGCCCTTCGTTGACGGTATCTGCGAATACTTACGGGCGAATCGCATCAATATTCGTCATCTCTGTTACGCGTATTACTCCTACAAGTTCGATTGATAATGTGAGAAATTTAATCTTGGCTACTTGTTTCTAAACCTCACAGGACTTACGCAAATTGAACAAAGGAGACACATTTTTTGCTGAAAAAATCGTCACTTTGAATGTTTTAACCCCTAAATTTCCATTATCAGGGGACTTTAAGAGAAACGCGTAAGTCCTATATAAAATGGATTCATCCAACTCGTATAAACAGCACTAATGCAATGAATGCTGATCCTATCAAATTAGAACTTTACAAAAATATGCTGACATCGGTAGCGGAAGAGATGGGCGTAACGTTACAACGCACAGCGTTCTCACCGAACATCAAAGAACGGCTCGATTTTTCATGTGCAGTGTTTGACAGGACAGGCAAGATGGTAGCGCAAGCCGCGCACATTCCGGTGCATCTCGGCTCTATGCCGCTTTCTGTCCTCGCAGCGATTGAACATACCGAAATGGCACCCGGTGACATGATCGCCCTCAACGATCCATATCGCGGTGGTACCCATTTACCGGATATAACGCTCGTCGCCCCTGTTTTTTCAGATGAAAAGATAAGCAACGAAAAAAAACGTCCCATCTTTTTTGTCGCGAACCGCGCCCATCACGCTGATGTCGGTGGGATGGCTCCGGGTTCAATGCCGATTGCAACAAGTGTCATCCAAGAAGGTATCCGTATTCCACCTGTCAAGCTTATCCGGGCTGGCGAATTGGATACTGACCTCTGGGAACTGATTCTTGCCAATGTACGTACGCCTGAAGAACGCCGTGGCGATATGGAAGCACAACTCGCAGCGAACCGTGTCGGCGAACGTCGATTGCGAGAAATGATAACCAAATACGGCACGACAGAAATTGCAGCGTACATGCAGGAATTGTGCGCGTACGCCAGTCGAATGATCCGGGCACGCCTCCGAGAAATCCCTGACGGGCGTTACGTATACGCCGATGTACTTGACAACGACGGTATTACGGATGATCCGATTGAAATACAGGTCGCGATTGAGGTGGAAAATGATGAAGCGGTTGTCGATTTTACTGGCACAGCACCGCAAGTACGTGGGTCTGTCAATGCGATTTACGCGATTACGCTTTCCGCAGTTTTTTACACTTTCCGATGTATCGTTGGGGCAGACGTTCCCGCCAATGCTGGCTGTTTAGAACCCATCCGAGTTATTGCACCAGAGGGTACCGTTGTGAACGCGAATTTTCCTGCGGCGGTTGCTGGTGGGAATGTCGAAACATCACAGCGCATTGTTGATGTACTCCTCGGTGCCTTGGCACAAGCCTGTCCGGACCAGATTCCTGCTGCGAGTTCCGGCACTATGAATAACCTCACAATCGGCGGCTATGATGCTTCGCGTGGAAAGGATTTTACCTACTACGAAACGATCGCAGGTGGGATGGGTGCACGCCCGAACCGAGATGGTATTGACGCAATTCACACACACATGACGAATACAATGAACACTCCGATAGAGGCGATTGAGACGAACTATCCGATGCAGGTGGTGGAATATGCAATCCGACGCGGAACAGGTGGCACAGGGAAATTCCGCGGTGGCGCGGGTGTTATCCGAGCCCTGAAGATCTTGACAGATGCGGAAGTTACGATCCTTTCAGAACGCCGAACCCGCGGTCCTTACGGTTTGCAAGGTGGGGAATCAGGACAACCCGGGTGTAATGTGTTAATCTCTGGTGGCGAAGAGCACCCGTTAGCGGGCAAAGTTTCCGTTTCTACGCGCGAAGACGATGTTATTCGTATAGAAACCCCCGGTGGCGGAGGATTTTCGTCTTAGTAATTAACACGGAGAGCAAAAATGAAAAAACTGACGCAATCAGCATTTCAGCGAGCAAAGAACTTTATAATGGATCAGGGCAGAGCGTTGGACCAAAGGCGTTTTGAATTCCATTTTGAAGATGGATCCACTGATGCTGTCCTTGCCGCGCTAACACTTTATCAAAACGACGACGGTGGTTTCGGCCACAGTTTGGAACCTGACATCAGAACACCTTTTTCGTCTGCAATTGTGACCACGGTAGGTTTCCAAATTCTCAGAGAAATTCGGGCACCTGTAAGTCACGTATTAGTACGGCAGGGAATCCAGTATTTTATCGCTACCTATGAGGCATCTCAGCAGGTATGGCCTATTGTTCCACCTGAAGTGGATGATGCGCCTCACGCGCCTTGGTGGAATTATGAGAATAGTACCGAAACCTTCGGTCAGTTTCTGGTCAACCCCCGCGCTGAGATTGTCGGATATTTGCACGAATTTAGCGATGGCGTGCCGACGAAATTGCTGAAGACATTAACAGCGACCGTTTTGGAGCATCTATATTCGCTACCCGATGAAATGGAGATGCACGACTCCCTCTGTTTCGTAAGGCTCGCGGAGACAGAGGCTCTGCCGAATAGGGACAAGGTCTGGGCGAAGCTCGCTCGATCGGCTGCGCCCGGTGTTGCTCGGAACGTAGATCAGTTGACTGGCTATGTTCTCAAACCTTTGTGGTTGGTGCCTTCTCCAGAATCACCCTTAGCTGCTGGGCTCAAGGATGAAGTGGAGATGAACTTGGACTTTGAGATTGAACAGCAGGGCGAGGACGGCTCTTGGTCCCCGAATTTCTCCTGGGGCGATCAGTATCCGGAGGCATGGCGAACAGCCAAGCGGGAATGGCAATCCAGGTTCACGGTTGATACTTTGAAAACATTGAAAGATTTTGGTCGCATTGAGTAAAGGGATGAATAGAAAGTGCTGATTGACTCAATTGGTCGGATCGATCCACTTTGTAGGTCATGTTAGTGGTCTGCGAATGAACACGACTTGACCTGCAAAGAAAAATACAACGTTATAAAGCAAAAGAACCACCAGTAGATTGAAATGCATCGATATTACGTCTGAAAGGAAAAACTTCGGTGGAACAAAGTCTGGTGGATCTGATTTCAAAATACGTTGTAAGATTTCATAGTCTCCCGTTTCTTCAATGTAGCGATTAACGTGTTCGGCGTATTGGTGCCGGTATCGAATAACAGCGCGACGGAAATTCCATTCACTGAGAATTCCGGTATTCGCTACATCAGTCGCTAAATAAACAAATGCTGCTGACGGTGAGATTACGGATATGGACAGATTCAGATCAGCTTGTGCCTCAACTTTGTTGATGAAACCTTGCCGAATTGCTGCTGCCTTTCCTACGCTTAGGTTCATCTGTTTCTGCTCCGATTTCGCGCGAAGTTCGTTTATAATCCGTTTTTCTACATCACTCAATGCTGCTGAATCGCCGCCATGTTCCTGTATGAATTCTTTTATCTCCTCCTGGTTCTGTTGCCAAATGTCTCCTGCTAGTCTGCGCATATTCTCACGGACCTCATACACTATAGGTATAGGACGCAAATAGGAGGTTAAAAATGGACTGAAGTTGGGTATCACTAAAACCATGACGACCCACAACACCATCAAGACAGTTAGGGTCGTTTTCGGATGTTTCGTCAAACACGATCCAAAAAGCCCAAGCGCGCAAAAAACGGATAGGTAAAGCAGAGCCAATAGAAAAAGAAATAAGGTTGCTACCCAATCGGAGGGACGAAGATTGACATTCGGCATCAGGTATAAGAGCAGCATCACACTCATCAGTGCCGGCAGTAGAGAAGTGATTAGGCTGAGATAACTTCCAACGAACTTCGCGGCCAAAAGCAAAGGACGTGAGATGGAATTTATCAGCACCACCCGTAAGGTCCCGCGACGATACTCCCCTGAAATAGCGTCATACGTAAACACAAATGCTAACAGACTCCCAACGATGTTAAAGAAAAACACAAAATCTAATTGGGAAAAAAGATACCGATTTGGGTTGTTAACAAATTGTCGATTGTTCTCAAATTGAGGACCATTTGTCGCCCTACTATTGGCGTTCAAAGAGAGTTCCTCATCCAATCCTGTTGCCAAAACCCGCAATGTCGGAAGGTCCCGGTTCATCCAGTACCAACTATACTTGTTGGTATACAGATAGTCTTTGAGTTTGTACCCTGCTGGGATTTCTCACAATTGCTCGGTTCATGTAAAAAATAAGTGCAAATGAAACTTTTTACCCCTATGGCCATTGGCTTCGTGAAAACAAACGCACATATATTTTACAGGAGTGAAAGTTTTCTAATTCCTCTAAACCTAATAACATCAATACGAAATACCTATAAAAAAACCATTTAATGGACGATTTTATTCTATTTTGTATTGAAAACAAGGTGTGTTTTTCACGCAATAGAAATCTATCAATGATCGTTTTTAGCATTTTCATAACCGCGTATTGAGAGAACGTTGATAGATAGTGGAAACCTCTGAGTGCTTTTGAGAAATCCCAGACAAAGTCCGGAGTCTCAAAGAGTTCAAAGATGTGACGTTCTTCGCCAAAACGCATGAAAACCTGTCCGATGACGTTATATCGGGGATGATAATTTGGGATGACTGGGCGGACTTCATTTGTCCCTTTCGCGATTAGGCTCAGGGGTTGTGGAGGTCTGGAGATACCACGCGCCACATTTGACTGTTTCTCTCGGTGTTGGTAGTCGTGCGACATTAAAACGATAGAAACTACACATAAAACGATACATACAATGCTTGTTAGGATTTGACCTCCTCCCAAACCTAAAGGATTGGGATTCCTTTGACGGAACTCCCAAACGGTTCTTTTAGGTTTCTACCACAACGACCATTTGTCGTTCTGCGGTAGCGGCTTCTCTTACGACCTATTTCCTACGAAGTAGGCTTTGATCGCTTGTTCGGGTTTAATCCGAACCAACATGCATACAATTGCAAGGTGCGAGGCATAGGGCACACTACGGAAATATCCTTGAACCTTCAGAGACGACCGATACGTTTGGCAAGTATTTCTTGCTTCAAACCTAACGCATTTTAGGGCTACTATGGGATATACAATCAAACCCTCTGTCCCGCTCACGGACAGACAGCGTTGTATAGAGAATCCATTTCACAAGCGTTGTTTTCAGTGAGTATTAATCACAATCACTCTACCTCGTTACAAAGAGGTTGGTTGAGAACATTCCGCAAGGTGCGGACGTTGTAACTCTCAACCAGTGATTCGTAGTATTATACAACATTTTAGACTGAATGTCAAATTTATTTTCAGAGGTTTGGTCTAATTAACAGAGGCGGTGTCGTGGGAAAATCGGGGTTCTGGCGGGTTTCAGCCCGCAGAACGTTACCTTTTGTTTGGCTTTCACAAACAAAAGCCCGATTTTCCCAAACATCCCAAACCTAAAGGATTGGGTTTTGACACCGAAATCTGATAAAATCTCCTTTGGCCTCCCCCCAAATCTCGCGAATTGTAGGTTCCTCCCTCTTCAACCGCTTGCGGGCGCGGTGGAGCCGACTCTTGACGGTGTTCGGTGATACACCCAAAAACTTGCTAACGTCTTCGCATGTCATACTATTGAGATAATGAAGCGTTACAACGCTCCGTTCACCCTCCGGCAACTTTTGCAGGAGGCGTTCGACGACTTCGCGTTGGCGTTCACTCACGAATTCTTTTTGTTGTTCAGCACAGTATCGCGTATAAGCCAATTCTTCTAATTCCGCTGGCGACATTGCATCTAACGATTCCATCGGAATCCGCTTCTTTTCAAACCACGCGAAACACTGACGAGCAGCAATCACATAAAGCCATCCGGCAAACGTATTCAGGTTTTTCAGGGTCGGCAGTTTTTCGTAAACTCTGAGGAATATATCTTGCGTGATTTCTTCAGCAATGTGGAAATCACCGATTTTCCGGCGTACGAACGCGTGGACCGGTTTTTGGTATTTCCGCACAAGTGTGCTGAACGCAGACTCGTCACCCGCCAACGTCCGTTCAATCAATTGCACGTCATCATTTTTCATGCAACATCTCCTAAAATATGTTGTCTCTCAAAACGTTAAGATAGGAATTGATGACAGAAAGGTTGCATAAAATACAAGATTTAGGAAAAATTCTATCATTTAAAGTGGGGAAATTTGAAATAGGAAGTAAATATCGCGAGCACAGCTGGCTCCTAATGAAATTTGACAAACAAAATCGGTAATGGCAGGCGTAGAGGTGTTTTTGCTAGGGAGTTTCCGCTGGGTCTCTCAATCCAATGGATGCGGTGACCACACCTCTACGATTTCCAAGGTGTAGGGTTTTGTACCCCTAAGCCTACCGAACATGAACGTCAAAATTCATCCGCTTAGCGTCAAAACTGAAAACTTGAGTTGAGAATAAGCCGGATTCTGTATGTGATGATCATTCATCTGGGATGGATGTTACCATCCACCTCAAGCGGTTACCTGGGGACGAGGCGGGCAACCTGTATGTGCCCCCGATTTACCTTGCTCCAGATGGGGTTTACATAGCTCCATAAGTCGCCTTATGGACTGGTGCGCTTTTACCGCACCGTTTCACCTGTACAACGTTTTGAGGCGTTGTAGTTTACTTTCTGTTGCACTTTCCATAGCGTCGCCGCTCCTGGGGGTTACCCAGCATCCTGCCCTACGGAGTCCGGACTTTCCTCATCCTGCTGGCAATACGACAATCAGGACGCGACCATCTGCTCAACTCAAGCCTTTCTATTATATCCTAACTGACACTTTAAAGGCAACAAAATCGGAACGTTCGTTATAGGATTATGTTGAAGTGATTGTTTCGTTCAATAGATGCCTTCTTCTGTAGCATAGGAAACCGTTAGCTTGTGACCCTGTAGACGACAATGTATGTGGGACGAATCGTCCAAAGTTTAGTAAGATCAAGTCAAATATGAACGACGTAAACCGCTCGCGACGCATCCGAAATGCGTCTGTAGAGTGCGGACAGGGATGGTGAGGTGGTGTCCGTATATGAATTGTTTGCCTTTGAAGTCGAGCGTGGGCATGGGTTTCCTTTGTAATGGTAGTCAGTAATGTTCCGTCAAATTTCATTCCCATCTATAAGGAGACCAACGGCTTCCATTTCTCTAACTATCTTCTGTTTCCACTCACCGCTTTCATCCATAGGGACATAAACTACGCCCTGAATATCTGAAGGTAACTCAAGGTTTCCTTAGAAGCTGTTTTAGACTCAAATAGATCAGACTCGCTTTTCACACTCATAATAAATTCAAATGGCGACTTCATAAGACTCGCCTTTCATCCACTGATGGTTTCTTGCTCATTGTATTCTATCGCTTAGCGAAATGTAATTTTTAGAGGTTTGGCAATTTGTCCCTTATTTGTTGTCGATAAGTAGCACTACTGATTTTCCGTATCCACTCAATTCACCAGTCTCGGTCATTAGATGAAAACGACATTTGTTCTACAAAACATCACTTACATCAACAGGCAATCCCGCCTTTCGCATGCCCTGACGAAGTTTCAGTTTCCAAGCATCAGCACTATCCATGGGCACATAGGTTACGTCCCGAATCCCCAATGGTAATTCAACACCTTCTTTATAAAGAAGGCAAACTTGGTGCGGGTTCAGTTTACCAATGAAATAGCCAAGTTCAAGTATGACGTTCTGGCGGGCTCTGGGGTTGAGTTGTCGGTCTGCTTCATCTTTTAATGCCCCAACGTCGTCAGGGGTTAACAAGGCAATTGCAAACCCTGTGTCGTCTGCATATCTTTCGAGATTCTCAATAACCGTTGGATCGTTGCCAGGCTGTTCGTCAAGAACAGTTGGCTTTAAACCCAAGTTCTCTACGAACTCAGCAACAGTTGTTATGGCTTCCGTGTCGTGCCCATGGGCGATGAAAACTTTTTGCGAAGTCTTTTCCTCCATACTTTCTCCTTGATTTTCACGGTGACAAGTCGTAAAAAATAAAAAAACAGAGCCATTCAAAGCTATTCCGTTCTTGCTTTTGAATGACTCTGGCATATACAGTCTTAGGAACATCCACTTGTCGCGCCACAATTTGCGCAACGATAGCAGACACCACTTCTCACCATAAGTGCACCGCACTCAAGACACGGTGGTGCATCCGCATGCTGTAGCACAACCTGCTTTTCACGTTCGTCCCAAGCGTCGGTCTCGCCGTTACTACCGTGTCCATAGGGATGGAGTTCCTCGGGCGGCACCATCTCTTCATCAAAATCCAGTGCGTTGGAGCCGCCATGGGGTTCTTGAGAGAGAAACCGTATACCGAGCCACCGAAAAACGTAATCTATAATCGACTTCGCCATCGGAATGTCAGGATCAGCCGTGAAACCTGACGGTTCAAACCGAACATGGCTAAACTTATTAACAAGCGACTCTAACGGTACGCCGTACTGCAACGCAATAGAAGTCAGGACCGCGACAGAGTCCATCAAGCCAGAGACAGCCGTTCCTTCTTTGCTCATACGTAGAAAGACTTCGCCAGGGCTACCGTCCTCATAAAAGCCGACATGAATATAGCCTTCATGACCGCCAACGCTAAATTTGTGCGTCAGAGAAGTACGCGTGTCAGGGAGACGTTTTCTAATAGGGCGTTCACCAGGTGCATCCGTAACCACCTCATCGGTTTCGCTTTCTGCTTCCTGTTGGCTCCGGGTTGAAAGGGGTTGACTGCCTTTGCTACCGTCCCGATAAACAGCGAGACATTTGACGCCGCGTCGCCACGCTTCTACGTATAACGTCTTGATGTCATCTACTGTTGCGTCATGAGGAACGTTGACGGTTTTGGAAATAGCACCGGAAATAAAGGGTTGCACAGCCGCCATCATTTTCAACGGTCCCATGTGATTTATATAACGCGTTCCATTCTTACCACATTGGACAGCGCAATCAAAAACAGCATAGTGTGTCGGAGAGAGATGGGGTGCGCCTTCAACTGTGCCTGTACCGCAGATGAATTCCTCAGCCTTACTAATTTCATCTTCACTGAATCCGATTGCAGAGAGAAGTTCAAAATTCGGATCTGCGGCTTCTTCCTCAGTTATGCTTAACCGTTCAAGACACTCTGCGCCGAGAAAACCAGGGGCAAAGGCGAGATTCAGGTCGAATGCAGTTGGTAACATCTCTGCGACGCGATCGATATCTTCCTGCCTGAAACCTTTCCGCTTCAATGTATCCGGATTGATGTGCGGTGCGCCTTCAAAAGTTCCCGTCCCCACCAGATACGTAATAATCGCTTCGGTTTGCTGGAGCGTGTAATCTAAGTTGTACAAGGCATCTCTGACGCTCTGGTTGACGATCTTCATGTACCCGCCGCCTGCCAACTTCTTGAACTTGACAAGCGCGAACTCAGGTTCAATTCCGGTCGTATCGCAATCCATTAGGAAGGAGATTGTTCCCGTCGGTGCGATGACGCTAATTTGGGAATTCCGGTAACCCGACTGCTCGCCTTTTTCGACGCAGATATCCCAATCTGCTTTTGCCGCTTCAAAGAGTTCAGGTGGACATACCGCTGGGTCAATATTATAGGCAGCCTCGCGGTGCATCCGCATAACGTTCAACATAGCGTCGCTATTCTTGACGTACCCAGCGAAAGTACCAACACTCGCAGCAATCTCGGCACTTGTCTGATATCCGCGTCCACTCAGGATCGCCGTAATAGCACCTGCGTAAGCACAAGCCTGCTCGCTATCGTAAGGAACGCCTAACCGCATCAAGAGTGCGCCCAAGTTAGCGTAACCGAGTCCGAGCGGACGATATTCATGGGAACGTTGTGCTATATTTTCTGTCGGATACGAGGAGAGATCTACTATGATTTCCATTGCAGTGGCGAAAACACGAACAGCCGCACGGAAACCGTCAATGTCGAAGGTGTTATCATCTCTTAAGAATTTAGCGAGATTAATACTGGCGAGGTTGCAGGCGGAATCATCTAAGAAGAGGTATTCACTGCACGGGTTGCTGGCATTAATCCGCCCCGTGTTTTTACAGGTGTGCCACTTCTGAATCGTGCTGTCAAATTGGACCCCCGGATCCGCGCATGCCCAAGCAGCATAAGCGATCTTCTCCATCAGTGTTCTGGCATCATATTCGTCAGCAACGTCGCCGCTCGTCCGATATGTCGTTTTCCAGGAATCGCCCTGTAGATAGGCGTTCATGAAGTCATCAGGGATCCGTAAAGAGTTGTTGCTGTTCTGTCCGCTAATCGTACTGTATGCCTCACCGTTGAAATCGGCTGGGTATCCTGCAGCGATAAGTGCCTTCGCTTTATCTTCTTCCCTTAACTTCCAATCGATATAGTCAACAATCTCCGGGTGGTCCATGTCAAGGATGACCATTTTGGCTGCGCGTCGCGTCGTACCGCCGGACTTGATACTGCCTGCCCATCGATCAAAGCCTTCAAGGAACGAAAGAACGCCAGAACTCTCACCGCCGCCGGAGAGGAGTTCACCTTTGGCGCGAACTTTACTAAAGTTAGAGCCTGTGCCACTGCCGTATTTAAAGAGACGTACCTCAGACTTCTGGAGCTCCAACATAGAGTCCAGAGAATCGTCAACGCTTTGAATGAAACAGGCGGAATTTTGCGGGTGTTGATATGCATTGGTAGTGACCTTGACTTTTTCTGCGTCCTGGTCCCAATAATAGTTACCACCGCCCCCCTCAATCTTATATTCATGCCACAAACCGCAGTTAAACCAGACGGGCGAGTTGAAGGCGCCCCGTTGTGTAACGAGGATATGCGTTAATTCCATCTCAAATGTTTGCGCGTCTTCAGGTGTGGCAAAATAACCACCGAGTTCTTCTCCGGCGCGGCGAAGCGTGCGCGCCACACGGGTCACCAGTTGGCGAACGCTGTCCTCTGCTTCTACCTCCGGAACCCCGGCTTTGCGGAAATACTTTGATGCCGCGATATCTGTCGCGAGTTGTGTCCAGTCCGCTGGTACCTCAACCTGCTCCTGTTTGAAGATGACATCGCCTTTTTCGTTATAGATGACTGCGTCGCGACGTTCCCACTCCAACAAATCGTACGGATGAACACCGGATGTCGTAAAATAGGGTGTGAAAGTGAGCCCTGTCCGGTCGCCTCCGTTAGGAGGTTTTGGAGAGGTTGCCCCTTCATCAACCTCTTTCGGATTATCAACTGCCATACTCATACCTCTCTGGTTATCGGTGCACTGAAGAAAGTACCCGTGAAAACCGTTTTATGATGTGTGCTTAGAAGCACGTCTATAAATATTTCTGAATTATGATTAATTTTCTTTTAAAACAATTCGATGATAACGTTTCTTGCCAGCACGGAGAAGTAAAGCGTCCCCCTCAAGCAAGTCAGTACCAACGACCATATCTATCGCACGATACTGTTTTTCATTGATGTAGGCACCACCTTGTTGAATGAGCCGTCGCGCTTCGCTGCGTGAATTTGCTAACCCGACTTCATGGAACAGTGCCATGATTGAAATGCCACCGTCAAGCCGTTCTAATGGAATCACAGAAGTTGGCATCTCGGCTTCATTGAGATTGCCTCCGCCAAACGCAGCGCGCGATGCTGCTTGTGCTTTGTCGGCTTCCGCCTTTCCGTGTGCCAGTTGTGTGGCTTCGTAAGCGAGAACTTCCTTTGCCTCGCGAATGGCTTCATCCTCTAAACTACCGAGCCGTCGGACTTCATCCATCGGCAGGAAGGTGAAATACGCTAAGAATTGCGAGACATCGCGGTCGTCCACATTGATCCAGTACTGATAAAATTCATACGGTGATGTCCGTGCAGCATCAAGCCAAACCGCGCCGCCTGCAGTTTTTCCCATTTTCGCACCATCTGCCGTAGTGAGCAGTGGAAAAGTGACAGCGTGAACCTGTTCGCCTTCGATCCGGCGGACGAGACCGACACCGGCCAGGATATTGCCCCATTGGTCGTCCCCGCCGAGTTGGAGACGGCACCCATATTCCTGAAAAAGACACAAGTAATCATAAGCTTGGAGGAGTTGATAATTAAATTCGAGAAATGAGAGACCGAGCTCGCGTTCGAGTCGTTGCCGATAGCCTTCTGCCTTAATCATCTCATTCACCCGAAAGTGTTTGCCGATATCGCGTAGAAATTCAATATAATTTATGGAGAGCAGCCAGTCAGCGTTGTTGAGAAACCTACCCGCTTTTGAGACAGTTTGCGAATCATTAGCATCCGCTATCTCATTATCCAGATTTAAGTAACGTTGTAGCTGCGCGAGGATCCCCCTACCGTTGGCTGCAATTTGTTCCTGCGACAACATAGGACGCATCTCGGTCTTGTCAGTTGGATCGCCTATCATTCCTGTGCCACCGCCGATGATTGCAATCGGTTTGTGTCCTGCGCGCTGTAGGTGTGCCATCACCATTACAGGGACCAGGCTTCCGATATGCAGACTCGACGCTGTTGGCTCAAAGCCGACATAATAGGTGACTTGTTGCTCAGCTAACAGGTTGGCGATCTGCTCAGCGTTTGTAGTCTGTTTGATAAAACCCCGTTCTTTCAGGGCTTCAAAGACGTTGTGCATTTCTTATCCTGTTTCGGTTTAGACTTTTTGGATTGTATTGTGTTAAAGGAATTTGATTCGCGCGGTTCACATCTCAATATCGGAAACCTGCAAACTTAACCGTATAACGCACCGTTCGCAGACCAATATACTAAGGTATACGATAGGAATTTGATAGCAAATTTATGACTGCAATCTAATACAGAAATTTGGGAAACGACTTCTGCCTCAAATTTTTTGCTTCATAGAATTATAATAGATTTTAGTCTCTCTTGCAAACAATTTTTTCTGATATTTTTCACTCTTGAGGCACCACCTAATGTTACGGCAAATTTTGCTTAGATGTCAAAACTGTCTTGCAATATATTGAGGTTGATGTCGAAATCGGTGTTGCGAGTTAAGCAAAGAATATTCTATTCTTCGTCATCTTCGGCATAAGAGTGTCCACTGAAAATGGCGCGGACCTGCTTGGCTGTTTTTGGACCTGAAAGTAGTTTCCCAATGCGATCGCCTTCCTCTTCAAGCAACGCCTTAACATTCGTCAGCACCGCCTCCAGTTTGTCCCCAGGGAACTTGCAGGCACCATTTTCGTCCATGTGGATGATTTCACCTGGTGCGACATCCATTCCTGCTATTGAGACGGGCACGTTGACAGCCTGAACCGCCATCGCCCCGTGTCCGGGTGTGATACCGCTTAACAAGTACTGAAATTCCATTGGTCGGATTTCGTCAATATCGCGGGATGGACCGTTTGAAATCGCGCCTAAGCAACCGATTGATTTCATCGCTGCCGTCATGTTTCCACCGGCTAAGCCGACTTTATTCGCGAATTCGGGTGGAAATTTTTGCTCAAACGCTAAGATTGTTGGCTGTTTGGAAGCACCTAACGCATCAATAACATCCATAAAAGAGAGTTCTGAATAGTTGGGGTCAGGTAAACCGTAGACGCAGGTCACCGCGTACCCAGCCACCGCGCCGAGTTCAGGGTACATACAACGGAGCGTCGTATCCGTATACCAATTCTCAGTCCACGGGTTGTAAAGTCCAAGACAGAGGGGGCTCCCCGGGTACGTAGCAACCACATTTGTAATTGAGGGTGTGTCGTATTTCCGCAATTCTGCCAACATTTCCTGTTCTGTTAATGCCATAGATGATTTCCCTTTTTTGAATCGTATATACACCGCGCCGATACGAGGTATAGGAATCTCGCGTTGCAGTCGTTATCGTTCAGGCGAGGCGTGGAGCCTCGCACTATGGGTAAAAAGATAGGTTTTAGACAGGCATTGTCCTGCCGGCATACGCTCGTCCGATGCGTGCAGCTTCTTCGCCACCACCGGTGATTCGTACGCCAGCGTCTATGCTTGCCTCGATTGTATCAGGGGACGTGCTTTCTAAAAAATGTATGCCTGTTGCTTTGCATGCTGCATAGACTCGATCACGAGCGTCTTGCAATTCCTTTGGACGCGGATTCGGTGGATTTTTGTAGCCGAACGACATACTCATATCACCGGGTCCCCACTCAGCGAAAGCGATGCCGGGTACCTGCGCGGTGATTTCGACGTTCGCCAACGCACGTTTATTTTCAAATTTGAGACCTAAGAAGAGTTCACCATTTGGGTTCAGGGGCCATGGGTCGGCGACATCGAGATATTCGTTAGCGGAAATGCCCCAGATAGGTGCGGCGGAGCCTTGACCTGCTGACCCGCGTCTGCCGACATCCAACTGCGTGCCAACACCGATTGTCTGGAACGGGTACCGGCACGCCTCAACAAACGCTTTGACCGCTTCTGGAGATTCAGCGTGACAAAGTAGGAGTCCATGCACACCGCGTGCAAGGAGCTGCCGCATCTGCCAACCGTTGGCACGAATTACATCTGCGCTGATGCCATCTACGGGCAATTCGACAATGACTGCTGGGGTTTTGTGTCCACTATTCGTTGGACCGCCGTCAGCAAGCCCGCGCATGAAGTTATCCAAACCGCCGAGATCGAAACTTCCGTGCTCCATGCCGACGTTGATATAGTCTGCCCAAGTCTTTGCCATCGCGAGCCCCGCATCATAGTTCAGGTTCGCGCCTGTGTGACTGCCAGTGTAGAAGACAGGCAGATCACCTTCCAGTAATTCAATCGCTTTATTAACGCGTTTTGGCATTACGGATTCTCCTTAAAAAAATTAACGGACAAAGTGTAACATGGTTTCGGTTATTTCCGAACATTTTTTCGTAGAATAATTTAAATAAATATTGTATAGCAAACGCGACAATCTGTCAATAATTTTTTTAAAATTCGCAAACAATAAAAATCGCGAATTTTGATCTTAGACAACTTTGGTCTTGACAAATCCGACGGTTTCATTTACGCTAAAAAAACAAATTACAAACGCAAATTTTTATAAGGGGCATTAGCATCGTGAAAGCATTTGTCACCAAGTTACTACCAGACAAACGACGCGAAAAAACTGTTGTTACCGACTGGAAAGAACCCGCACCCCCTGTCCGCAACGAGGTACTCTGCCAAGCCGTCTTTACGGGGCTTACCAACGGCACGGAACGGAATCAGATTATTGGTGGAAACTATTCAGCACCCGATGACCGTCTCCCAGCAGGCGGCGGGTACCAGAACGTCGGTAGAGTCATTGAGACGGGACCGGACGTGACGCAGCTTCAGGTCGGCGATCTTATCTATGCCAGCGTAGACCATGTTGAACGGTTCACCATCCCGGAGGATGGATTGTTGCTAAAATTGCCAGAAGATGTTGATCCGGCGGATGCTGCCCTTTTCGGCATTTCCGGGGTTGCGATGCACTGCTGTCGTCGCATCGATCCACGTATCGGCGAAAGAGTGCTTATTGTGGGACAGGGATGTATCGGTATGTTTGCAGCGCAGATCGCCTACGCCATGGGGGCACGCGTCACTGTGTGCGATATTGAAGAATCCCGACTGGAACAGGTTCGCCAATTAGGTGTTGCAGAACAAGTTTTTAATACAAGTGGAGACGGTTGGAATGCACAGATTCAAGACGGTGCATTTGATGCTGTCATGGACTTCGCCGGTGTGCCGGACATGGTCACACCGATGATTCATGCCTGCAAAACCCGTGGACGACTCCTTTTAGTCGCTGGACGGTTTGATGTCAATTATACCTTTAACACGGGACAATTTAAGGAGATTAGCATCCTTCAATGCAGCCATTTCACTCGTGATGATTTGGAAAATCTGTGTCGATTTTTGCGCCAAGGTTCTATCAAGATTGCCCCATTAATTCGACACCGCGTGCCTGTTGACGAAGCACCACAGATATACAGATGGCTCCGCGATGAACCGATGCGCCTGCTCGGAACCGTATTTGAATGGGAATAAGTGCTAATTGCGCCTGCCTATACAACACGGACAGGCGCGCCCATCACGCAATTATTAGGGTTTCCTCAATTTTCTTAAGCCGAGTCTACGGTATCCAAACTATCCTACCTAAATGCCTTCAAAAATCTTAAATTACAAAAAAGTGCAACTTTTTCGCAACTCGTTTGTAGTAACGATAACCTCACTTTTTAACAGCAAGTTTTGGCTTGCAAGCTACGCCAACTTTTTATAGTAAAACCTATAGTTAATTGGGCACTCCCAAACAGTCTGAATACCTATGACAGGCATTCAGACTGGCACAAACTAACAGTTTTGCGGCGTACTCGCCCAGATGCGAAGTGCATCATGCTACAAAGATGTCCACTTATTTATCGGCTTCACTATAATAGCAAGTTTTGGCTTGCAAGCTACGCCAAAAAGGCGGAGTTGCAGTATGACAGAAGATAAATTTCTTGCGCTTTTCCATGAGCACAAGACTCAGATTTATCAACACACTCTCTATCTACTCGGAAATCCGGAAGATGCAGAGGACATAACACAAGAGACGTTCATCAAGGCGTGGGAATACCGTGCTAAGTTGCGTGCGAAAACCGCGCGTTCATGGCTACTAAAATGTGCCCAGAATCTCTGTTTCAATCTGCTCAAGCGACATAAATTTCAGGTGCATTTAACGGATAGCGATGATACGGATCCCGAAACAGAACTCGAAACTTTAATGCACACACATTCTGGTCGCTCAAATCCATCGCCAGATGAAATTGTGGTTCAGCAGGAACTCAAGGATTCCATGCATTGTGCTATCAAGAAATTGCCGCCAGATATGCGAGCGGTGATAATTATGCGAGAATTGAACGGTATGAGTTTCAAGGAGATTGCTGAGGTGTTAGAGCAACCTGAAGGTACCGTGAAATCAACAGCATTCCGTGCCCGAAAGAAATTGCGGGAGCTGCTGCGTCCTTATTGGAGAAATGACGAATGAACCGATTTCCTTCCCATCAAAATTTAACGTGTACACAAGTACAGGATACCTTAGAGGCGTATCTTGGAAACGAGTTGGATGCGGACACACACGCGAGTGTCGCATCACATGTCGGATCGTGTGCAACGTGTCAAGATGAAGTTCGCTTCGCACAAGCCATTAGCGGCGCGTTACATGAACTTCCGAAACCGGAGCCACCGCCTGAAATCTTTGATGCTGTTGCGGCTTATGTGCACGCACACCCAACCGCGGGTCAGAGATGGTGGCATCGGATATTTCAATTATCGACACTCTGGGATAATCTAAGTTTCCCACGGGTTCACGCAGGTGCGCTGGCATGTCTTGTTGGGGTTGTGCTGTTGTTCACATTCTGGGATAATTTAAATTTAGCATTCGTTCGCGCAGGTGGGTTGGCGTGTCTCATAGGCGTTGTTCTGTTCAGCATCTATCAGTACCAACGGTATCTGAAAGTGAAGCAAGCCTCCCGTGATCTTTCTTACGCCCTCGGTAAGTTGAATTACGCTGTGGCGCGAACAGGCACCGTTGTTAGCGAAAAACTTCCAGATGTGCAGATTAATGAGGCTTCCGGTCGTGCCTTTGTTCAGATTGAAACAGCCTCCCGCTACGCATCGAAACAGAGAAAAAATATTTCATCAGCAATTCACCGGAGTTTGGAGAACTTTAACCGGTTCCCCGAAAATGTTCGAGGGCCGGAAGGTCAGCACTGCTCAAACTAAAAAGGAGAAACACCATGAAACCGCGAAATCATTTAGAAAAAGGACTGATCCTCTTCGATTTTCCAGAGCCTCTCCCGGCAAAGGTCGAAGTGAACTTACCCGCGAAACTCATCAATCTGGTTACCAAATCGGTGAGCGACGATCCAGAAGTCGTTGAACTGATTCAGATGTTGGATGGCATCTATGTCCGCAGCTACGATTGGGGAACTATTGATGAAAAGAAATTAGTTAACTATTTCAAAGAAAAGCTCGAAAAGGATGAGTGGGAAGTCCTCGTCAAGATTGAGGAAAATACGGAAACGGTGGAGATTAATCTCCTGTTCGACGAAGACAAGGTTTACGGGATTTTCGTTATCGTTATCGCTAAAAGGTCTGGGGAAGCCACCTTTGTCAACATCGTTGGAGAAATCGCGCCGGAACGCGTTGAGGAGTTGCTCGGCAATTTGAGTAATTTCGGCGCGGTAGACATCGACTTTGGAGACAAATTGAAGGGGCAATGGAAAAGAGAAGACACCGGAGAGAAAGCGACAGTCATGATTCTCGGCAGCGGATTCTTCACAAATCCCGGAATCAATACATTCAACTATAGAATGGATGATGTCCTCGCTCCCAAGCGCCAAAGCGAAATGGAACAACTGGTGACACAAATTAAAGAATTTCGTCCTACCAAGATAGCCGTTTATGCAGACGAAAGCTATGATGCTGAACTTAACGCAAACTATCAAGGCTACTTGGAAGGCACCTACGAAGCCACACGAAGGCTGGAGGACCAGATCGGTTTTCCGTTAGCAAAACAGATGGAACACTCGAAACTTTATTGTGTCGCTGATTGGCCCGAACACCGCCCAATCCTTGATAAAATTGACGACCCCTTGATGGACTACGCCACGTTTGCGGAGGCGCATAATCAGGAGCACCTCTTATCGACCATTTCCGCAAGCGGGGTGAAAGTTCGGGCGGACGTAGACGGCACGGTCTGGGTTGAACGTGAAGGATACGAACCTCTAATTGACATGTATATCCGGATCAACGATCCTGAATCTATACGTGCCGACCATCAAAGTTATCTGCGGACCGCACGCATTGGACTCAAAGACCAATACCCAGGTGCGAATTGGGTTTCACATTGGTGGTATGCGCATAATCTCAAGAATTTTGTGAATCTAACGCGCATCACGGAGTCCACCGATGACCGGATTCTGCTGATTATCGGTGCTGGGCATGTCTACCTGATTCAGCAGTTCCTTGAGGATTCGGGGGATTATATCGTCGAAAGTCCACTCAAATACTTGGAGGCAGGTGCGATGGAAGCACCTTAACCTATTGTCCAGTTGTTGAAACTTTAGAGGAATACTTGATGTTAACAACTCTCATTCGCCGAGAACTCCTTGACAATCTAATGACGTTCCGATTTGCAGCAGCGGTTTTCATTATGCTGCTGCTTGTTGTTGCAAATACCATTGTGCTGATTAAGGATTATGATCGCCGGTTAGCAAGTTACAATGCTGCTGTTAAATCGAATCACGATCAAGTGCTGGAAAGAAAAACCTATTCGGGTGTAAGTTGGGATGTTGTCCGTCCACCAAATCTGTTGAGTATCTTCAATGTTGGATTGGATAAACGGCTGAATAACGAAGTATTTGTATTTTACAGTTATGTGCCCACACTGTGGGATGGTCAGAAGCATGGATCAACAAATCCATTTCTGAATCTCTTCTCTTCGATTGATATTGTCTTTATTTTTGAGGTCGTTCTGAGCCTAATGGCACTTATTTTCGCCTACGATGCACTTGCTGGGGAACGTGAGCGCGGCACATTGCGTCTTGTCCTAACGCATCCGGTGAGTCGTGGTAAAATCTTATTGGCGAAATACATTAGCGCAATGATATGTTTGCTGGTGCCATTTTTGATGAGTCTTCTCTTAGTTGTGATTTTGCTAACAACATCCACCATAGTGTCACTAAAGGTTGATGATTTTCTTCGTATCGGTGGAATTGTCTTGAGTTCAATTGCGTATCTGTCGGTATTCTACTTCATCGGCATGTTGATTTCAGCAGTAACCCGCAGAACCGGCACTGCCCTAATGCTTGCGATGTTTGTCTGGGGGTTTTGGGTATTGGTATATCCGAATGTGATTCTTGTTGCGATTAACCCAGCGCAGCCTTCTCAGGACCGACTGGCATCCGCTTTTAATCATATTGAACAGATATGGGAGGAATTTGACCGAGAACGTAAGGGTTTCCTTGCTAATGATTCAATTCCAGGGGAAGATCCACATTTTGGCATTGTAGGGGAAGATCCGCATTTTGGTATGATAGGTGGTTCGGGCTTCAACTATGAGGTATGGCATAAAGTACAGTCAACACTTCTATACACCTATGTTGCTGGTTCAAACATAGAGAAACTTGCTGATGAATTTGAACCTCAGGTGCCGCATGTTCAAAACTATTACCGTTTTATGATACCGAGGAAGATTGACGCTGCAGAACGATCATGGCTCGTGCGAAAACAGGCACTTGAATCTGTTTTCGTTCAGCCAGCGATGGTTGATCGCATCTTTTTGAGGTTTTCGCCAGTCGGGATGTATGATGCTGCGACGCAAGCATGGGCAGGTACAGACCTATTCGGACTCAGAGATTTTTATGAGGCGACGCGAAAGTACCGGAGGACTGTAATTGACTATCTCTACGATACAAACGCGTTCGGAGATCGCCGATGGTTTTCTGCTGACAAAGGGGCGGTGGATTGGGGCAGTTTTCCTCAGTTTTCTTTTCAGAGAAGTGGTGTACATATAAATGCGATGCGAGCACTACCCGATTTACTCCTGTTGCTAATGATGAACGTTATTCTCTTTTTCGTAATATATTTGGTTTTCCAAAGGAGTGAAGTGTAGGTTAGTTATGATTTGGCATATTATAAAACGCGAACTGTACGACAACCTCAATAGCTTGCGATTTGCACTCGCGACAGCGTTGCTTTTCGTCTTGATGCTGATCAATGCCGTTATCCATATTCAGGAACACCCTGTGCGTATGCAGAAATATCACGATGCTACCACAGAATCTCTGAGTACCTTAAGATCTCGGACGGATTTATTTAGCATTGCGCAAGAAGGACCTGGAAATCTTTACAAAAAGCCATCTCCACTCTATTTTTGTGCAGAAGGGGGGGACATCTTTTTGTCAGATTTTGTCTACGGCAGGCCTACCATTCAGATCACTAATAATTTAAGCCGTTTCTGGTCGCTGCATTATCCCGGCGCGTTTCCTAATTCATCAAATATTCGTCCAGCCACCATCAAAGTGGACTGGGGATTTGTGATCGGATATATTTTGAGCCTGATAGCGGTCCTGTTCACCTTTGATTCTATTTCCGGCGAACGCGAACGCGGTACGCTTCGATTGATGTTGTCGAATTCAGTGCCACGACACACTGTATTGATTGGCAAATTTTTAGGGGCATTAGTAAGTATTAGCGTTCCGTTCGCACTTGCGATATTGATGAATCTATTGGTAATTTCTACGTCCAGCAACGTTCACTTTGGCACCGATACATGGATCCGTTTATTGATAATTTTCTTTCTTGCGATTTTGTATCTCTGTCTGTTTCTTGCGTTAGGTTTGTTGGTTTCGTCATTTGTGCAAAATAGTGGGGCGAGTCTTGTGATACTCCTATTGACATGGTGTACTTTCGTCGTTTTTATACCGAGCACCCTCGCTTCCATTGCAAGCGGTTTCTCAAACCCGATGACTTATGATGAATTCTACAAACGCCGAATACAGAACCAAAAAGAACTCAGGGATGAATACGTTGCGCTTTTGCAAGAGACACGTGGGCTTCCAGATAAAAAGATACAGTTGGATAGTGAGTATGTCACCAAAGGCACTGAACAAGAGGAACGTTTAACCCACGAACATTTAACACAACAGATTGCCCAAATTCAACTGGCACGTTCCGTTACCCGTATCTCACCTGTTACACTTATCCAGCATCTTCTTGAGGTTTTTGTCGGAACAGGGTTTGAACGGCATCAACAATTTTTAGAGAATGTGCATCGTTATGCACGCGAATACCGAGAATTCGTCACGGATATGGATAGAGCAGATTCCGACAGTCTCCATATCATTGGAGTTCGTGAAGGAATGTCAAAGAAGCCTATCAGTTCAGAATCAATTCCGACCTTTGAAGATACGCTCAGCCTCAGTCGCGATTTTAACGCTGCGGCGATAAATTTGCTTTTGTTGGTTTTGTTTTTCGTTGTTCTTTCGTTTGCGGCATATCTTGTATTTGTGCGCATTGAGGTGTAAAGGTGAACAAAAAACCATGTGGGATAAAGTAAAATTAACCCGTCCTTCATTTCGGGACCTACTCTGGCTGTTCGCACGAGTGTTGAAAGCATCGCCTTTTATCGCTACAGTGTGGATAATCCTTGTTCTCATCAACGCAGGTGCCGGCGCAGCCCAGCTCCTCGTGCTACGAGAAACCGTTAACACCCTCGTTGATGCAGACCTTATAAACAGTGCTGTTCCATGGCTGGCCGCGCTCTGTTTCCTCTTTTTCGTGGAACAAGCGATCTCAACACTCCTACCACTTTTGCGCGAACAACTCCGCATTAGAGCCGGTTTCACGTTGCAGCGTGCTGCCCTGCAAAAGACAGGCAAACTGCCATTGGAAGCGTTTGACGACGAAGAATCGCACGACCTCATCAATCGCGTCCTTGCTGGCGGGGATTCGAGCGTTGTCCAATTGATGCAAAATGGTCTGAGCCTTATTGAGTTTATCCCAGTCCTACTCACCAGTACCGTTGTTTTAGGACTGATTTCAATTTGGATCCCCGCCATCATCATTAGCGGCGCAATATTGCTGCGAGTTTTTGAAATTCGGATGGGGGCGAGAGTGCGCCACTTTGAAGTGGAAAATACACGCAACAAACGACTCGCGGATTACTACGCCCAACTTCTAACAGAACGACGCAGTGCCCCCGAAATCCGTTTATGGGCCATCGGCGAAACCCTTCTCCAACGCTGGCGGACGATCCTCGCCCAATATCTTCGGGAACGCTTGCATATCGATTTTCAAAATGCCTCCCAAGGTATTTTCCAGGTGTTTATTTTCGTAGCCATCATCGCCGGAGCATTACTCGTTACATCGCTTTCACAGGGAAAGGTCGAAGCCGGACTCGCTGCTTTGGTGTTAGAGGCACTCCGGAATATCACTGCAGGTATGAACTCCATGCAGTATCTCGTCATCGGCTTTGTCCAACACGCTGGTTACGGAGAAGACCTTCGCCATCTGTTAGGCAAAAAACAGGACGAAGACGCTCCCGAAACACGGACCCCTTATCCACATCCGATACGTGAGGGTATCCGTTTGCATGATGTCGCGTATCGTTATCCGGGTGCAGACACAGACGCGCTCTCCGATATTAACATTGATATTCATCCGGGTGAAATTCTCGCGATAGTCGGTGAAAACGGCGCAGGGAAAACGACTTTGGCACACATCTTAGCAGGCTTGCGTTCTCCAACAGCAGGACACGTCACAATAGACGGTATAGATACCGCCGCAATCTCATCCGAAGACCTCCGGCGTGCTTGCACCGTGGTGTTTCAGCATCCGGCACGCTATCCGACCACCCTACAAGAAAATTTGGTTTTGGATAGTAGGGACGAGGTGACCCCGCCCCTACTTGCCGCCGATACATACGTTGAGGCGGTTTTAACCCAAGTCGGATTGCCAATAGAAAGGTTCCCACTAAACACGTTTTTAGGTCCTGAATTCGGGGGTGTAGATTTCTCCGGTGGCGAATGGCAACGCGTCGCTATCGCCCGCAGTCTGATTAAAGAAGGAGGCGATTTTGTCATTTTTGACGAACCCACGGCAGCCCTGGATCCGCTCGCTGAGTTGGAAATTTTTCAACAGTTCGTTGAATTGGTAGCGGGTAAAACCGCACTGCTCATCGCTCATCGACTCGGACCCACACGGCTTGCCGATCGCGTTGTTGTTTTGGAGAATGGACACATTGCGGAAATCGGAAATCCCACTGAACTCTTACAACAAAATGGAAAATACGCCGAAATGTTCGCAGCACAAAGTGAGTGGTACCAATGAAGAACACAAACACATTACCGCGACGCGCGGTGCTTCGCTTAATCTGGCAATTTATACGGATTGCACCATTTCCCCTTTTTGTCATCCTTCTGCTCCGTTTGATAAACGCAGGACATCGCGGTTTTTCACCGATTATCATCGCCGGATTCACAAACGCGTTAATAAACGCTGAGGGACTCCTTTTCTGGATGGGTGTTTATCTCGTACTAATGACCGTGGAGATATTAACCGATGTTTTCAACGGTGTAACACAGATGTGGTTCTCCAATAAAGCTGTGCTACACTTCCAGCAAGACCTTCTGCGTCAAGCCGGACAAACACCGCTCCTCCATTTTTTGGATGCTGACTTTCACGATAATCTTAGCCGGGCGACACAAGGTTTCAGTGATCGCGTTGTCAGCTGGTTTCAGAGTGTTTTGGCAAATGTCCATAGTATTGCTGGTGTGTGCGGACTGTTGGGCGCAGTTTTCATTATAAGTCGTAATATATGGTGTATGATCGCTTTGCTCGTCAGTTCCGCCATCATTCTCTTCACAAGGAAACCCATTGCGAGGCTTGAACTCGAACGAGACCGGGCGGCGGCACGTCCTAACCGAACACAGACAGCGTGGGCAGCTCGACTCTACCAACGTGTCAACAGTCCAGAGGTGCGTCTCTTTACACTGCAACACTGGCTGCTTTCAAAATGGGAAAACGCATATCATACGCTCGCTACGGTGGAAATAGGATCACTCAAAAGGAAAACCGCTTGGAACGCACTCGCCAACCTCAGTTCTATCCTCGGATATTGCGTGATTGTTTTCATCGCAGCCCGAACCGCACATAACGGAGACCCTGAAAAAATTGCCGGTATCTTCACCGGCTTAATTGCCGCCGCCGCTGGCTTACAAGGATTTCTCTCATATATGGCATACTCCATGGGAAATCTCGCCGAACAGAGCGGTATCTTGCGTGACCTGGCGACGTTGTTCACAACGCAATCTACAAAAGAGGAAAGCGTTTCTAATACAACAGAGAAACATCAGCCCACCTCAGAAGCGAGAGAGATGACAGTTGCCATGAACGATCTCTCGTTCCAATACCCGCGCGCAGCGACGCAAACTCTTAAAGAGATTACCGCAAAAATTGCACCCGGCGAAACCGTTGCACTCGTAGGGAAAAATGGCGCAGGAAAGACAACACTTGCAAATATATTACTCGGTCTGTACGCGCCAGATAGCGGAATACTCACGTTTTCGCAGAGCGATACAACTCCTGAAAAACCCACAACAAGTGCAGTCTTTCAAGACTTCACGAAGTTCCTACTGCCCGTCAGAGACAATGTTGGCTTTGCTGACCTGAATCGCATGCAAGACGATAACCGTATGCGGCACACACTCGACAGAGCAGGTTCCACTTTTTCACAAGAACTCGATACTTGGTTGGGACACGAATTCGGTGGACGTGATGTCTCCGGCGGAGAATGGCTGCGCCTCGCCGTTGCGCGTGGACTTTTCCGGCAGAGCCAATTCGTCGTGTTTGATGAACCCACTGCCGCCATCGACCCAGTCGCCGAAGTTGAAATGATCCGGGAACTGCTCACCAAAGACGCATCGCGTACTACCCTTGTCATCTCACATCGGCTTGGAGTCGCCCGCCTCTGTGACAGAATCCTCGTTTTAGACGAAGGACAACTCGTTGAAGACGGCACCCATGAAGAGTTACTCACTATGGGCGGGTTATACGCCGAAATGTGGGAGGCACAGGCCTCATGGTACGCTTAGACACAGAAATTTAATAACATCTCACCAACTCGAACAGTTACCAAAACCACTTCCACGACCCACCGTACAACCTTCCGTTCACCGGTAAAAAAAGTGAAACTCTTTTGTGTCTCATTTGTAGTACTAATCACACGCTTCTTGTTGTGTTTTGTGAGCTAACCCAATCAAGGTATTGTCTCACTATTCACTTGATAGATTTACGAGTATTTCTTCACGGTCAGTACTTTCAATCTTTGTTTAGAGATGCTTGGCTAAAGCTGAGTAGGGAAACCGATTTACAAGAACCTACTCTTACAAGTTAAGATTAATTTGGTATAAATCCACAAAAAAAATAAGAGGTAAACACATGAAAACAACTTGGTTAATCATTATCATCCTGATGCTCACTATAGGCTTTCAATTAAAGGCTTTTTCAATCAACTTAACAATAAAAAAGGACTTAACTGCTGTAAAAACAAATCAGCCACCCACCATTGACGGCGTTCTCGACGATGCTTGCTGGCAAGACGCGCCGCAAGCAACCGGATTCATCGACGAGCGCACTGAAAAACTTGCCAAAGATCAATCTATTGGTCGTCTCATTTATACAGACACAGCCATTTACCTTGGTGTTTATCTCTATGACGATATGTCCGACAAAATTGTGGCACGCCAAACCAAAGATCAGACCCGATTCCAAGGTGAAGACTGGGTCTCTTTCAGTCTTGACCCTTTTCACACACACCAATTTTCCGATAGAAACTTCTTTATGGCGAACGCACTCGGCACGAAATTCGCGCACCTCGCCACCGGACGTGCCGAAAAAAGCGAATGGATCGGGCTCTGGAAAACTGCTGCGCAGATTGTAGACGACGGATGGGTTGTAGAGATGGAAATTCCGTGGCAGATGCTCGATTACCCTGATACAAAAGAACCGATTCGGATGGGTATTAACATTGATAGAGGCCAACAGCGCACGGGTGCCCGTTCTTGGTGGTCCAACTTGGGCGTTAACGAATTTAAAGAGAACGATGGACACTGGGTTGATGTTCTGCCACCGCCTCGGCAACGTGAACTAAAGTTTCTACCGTATCTCATCGGTGGGTTCAGCGAACAGGAGACAACGGATCGTACATATTCATATACTGCCCGCGCAGGTGCGGACCTACGTTATGAGGTTACGCCGCAGTTGCGACTCATTGGCACTGCCAATCCCGATTTTGAAAATATTGAACAAGCCGTAGAAGGTATTGATTTCTCGTACGGTGAACGCTACGTCCCTGACCGTCGTCCTTTCTTTTCAGAAGGGGGCAATGTCTACAACGTTGGTCAGCTTTTTTACTCGCGGCGGATAGAGGATATGGACGGTGGGCTTAAACTCTTCGGGAAACTCGGAAAAAACACCTCAGTCGGTACCTTAGGCACGTACCATCGGAACAACCAGAATTTTATTCTTAGTGCCTCCCAATCCATTACAGCGACATCTAAAATCAGTGCTGCATTCTTATCGCATCACAAACAGGGCAATTCTTCGAACAATGTAGGCTTTGTCTCAGGTAATGCGCGACACGGAAGATTCTCAGTATTTAGTGATCTCACCCAAACTTGGGCGGATGAGTCAGATGGAAGAGGAGGTACCGTTGGTTTGAGGTACAACGGCCGTCTCATTCAAGCGACTTCGAGAGCTTTTTTTACAGATCCGGATTTTGTGAACAATCTTGGCTATCATCCGTTCACAGGCTACCGCGGCATCAACTTCACCTCCACGTTCAAAAACGAGTGGCGTGACGGGATTGTCCGCAGTTTTATGCTCTTTGTCCATACTGACGCTTCAAACACCTATGAAGGTGAAGTTTTCAGCCGCGACATCAGGTTCTACTCAAAACTATTGACACACAATGACTACTCACTTTCTGCTTTCTGGAACGGTGGTCAATTTAAAGAATTCTCAGACTCGTTGTTCAGCATCAGTTTGGGAGCTCGTGCCACGGACCGATTCAACAACGTCAGTGTCGACTATGACTGGGGTGAACAGGCAGGTGAGCCGATTTATCGCATTAGCGGAAATCTGAATCTGCGTGCTTACGGTTTCACTGCTGGGTTGACTTCCCAAATCCAGTGGCATTTCGAGCGTCGCTACCAACAGATCCTAACGCTGACGTATGACTTCAGTCCTGCTTTAAGCCTTGGGAGTCGGTTAATCTGGCAAGTAGAAGGTGTTAATATCTATTTCGCATTGCGCCGCTCTGGATATGCTGGCACGGATTTCTTCATTATCCTTGGTGATCCAAATGCTTTGGAATTCAGACAGCGTTTGGTGGCAAAGGTGGTTCGTGCATTTTAAACAGGGTTTACGCAGCAAGCCTCTGTTCGCTGAGGTCCCCGTGCTTCGGCGGACTCTCTTTTCACGGTTTCGCTTGCCGCATCCGAAGCGTCCGCTTTTTTCCCCAATGGTGTTTGCGTCCGTCCTATTAGATTCTTTTTCAGAATTATGCACCTTTTTCTTCCAAATTCGCGTCACTATATAGTGAAGTGAATTGACTACCTATTCTTCACGCTTTTTAAGCACACCTACCTGAGAAATGTACGAACCGTCCAATCCCCTTCGTAAAAATAACCTTACTGGAGATGTCCGATGAGAAGTGATGATGTTAAGTTGATCCAGCGCACCCTCGTAGGTGATGAGGATGCCTTTGCCAATCTGGTAAAGAAATACCAGAAGCAGATCCATACGTACGCATGGCGGAAAATAAAGGATTTCCATATCGCTGAAGATATTACACAAGAGACTTTCCTTCAAGTCTCACAGAAATTGGAAACCTTGCAGGACCCAACACAGTTCAAAAGGTGGCTGTATCAGATTGCGAATCGACTCTGTATTGCATGGTTTCGGAAAAATCAACTACAAGTCGGGTCTCTGGAAGAAACCGATATCACGGGCATAGAGACAGAGGCATATTCGCGATTTGTTGCCGCAGAATACGCGAAAACAACTGCTGAGGTGCAACGCGTCCTCGTCGAGCAGCTGCTTGCGAAGTTGAAGCGGAACGATCGGACGGTTATCACACTCCACTACTTTGAGGATATGACATCTTCAGAAATCAGCGAGTTTTTAGGTATATCAGAAAACACCATCAAGAGTCGCCTTCGCCGTGCCCGGCAGCGCTTAAAAAAATATGAGTTCATGATTCAAGAGGCGTTAGACATCACAATTGGAGGCGAGCATCGCTTCCACAAACATTTGAATGGAGATTTTGGAATGAAATTAACTTTTCAAAGAGATGTCCTTTTGGACTCCCTACAAGTGCTGCAGAGTATCGCGAGTGAGAGGGAAACTTTGCCGATTCTCTCAAATGTTCTCATCCACGCGGAAGGGAGCACGATTGAGTGTATGGCAACGGACACGGAAATGGGTATCAGAATGAAGGTTGACGGAACCGTCAAAGAAGCGGGATCGATCCTCGTCCCCGCCGAAAAATTGGCGGATATCGTTAAAACGTGGCCCGCCGAGCAACCGATAGATTTAGCAACAACGAAAGACGATCACGTCGAAATTACCTGTGGGGACAGTGTGCGCAAAATCGTTGGGTTTCCCGACAAAGCGTTTCCACAATTCCCAGTTGTTGATCCAGAAGCATTTGCTATTGATGGGGAAGTTCTACGGTCTATTCTCCACAAAACTGCATTTGCTGCACCCACAAAGGATCGTCGCCAATTTCTAAATGGACTCTATTTTAATCTTCTTGAAGATAGAACCGAAGTCGTTGCAACTGATGCCATTCAACTTGCACTTGCACATTGTGAACCGCTCAAGTTATCTGAGGACAAAGATGGGTTCATCGTACCGCTCAAAGCCGTCAAAGAAATTGAGCGAACCTTTGCTAATTCCTCAAAGGTAAAGATTTCACGCCTCGAGAACCAGATTCTCTTTGCCGATGAGTATACCACGCTGACAACGCAATTGATAGACGCTGAATATGCGCCGTATGAGAAAATCATTCCGGTGTCTCCAGAGGTGCGGACAGTTGTACCGAAAGTACCTATTTTGCGTGCGATGCGTAAGGTTGCGTTGGTATCAGATCCCAAAACCTTTAAGGTCTGTTTAGAGATAGATGAACAACAGATTCGGGTCTCAGCGGAAACCTCTGAACTGGATGAGGCACATGAGACATTAGCAGTGGAATCCAGCAATGGCAGTATCCGTATTGGTATGAATGCGCAGCTGCTGATAGAGACGCTCACGCACATTGAAACGGAGTCGGTATCGCTGGAGTTCACGAATGCGCTGGAACCTCTCGTTGTTAAACCAATTGGCGAGGAAGGACATATCTGCGTCCTCTGTACAATGCTCCTGGATTCCTAATCGGAAGACGGGATAGATGTTTACTGAACGGTTCAGGCGGAAAGCGTGTCAATTGATAGGTCTATTACCTGACACCTCAAGGCAATCCGAATGATTTTCATTGAATCTGTCGCCGTGGCAATCAGAGCTCTGCTTACAAGCAAACTTCGTTCTTTACTGACGATGCTCGGCATTACGATTGGTATCGCAGCGGTGCTCGCAATGGTTGCTATTGGCGACGGTGCCAAAACTATTATCCTTGAGGATCTCGAAAAAATAGGTGGGATTAACGTCTTCACAGTTTTACAAGTCACTTCCAAATGGGTTTCAGGGCGTCGTGTCCGAGTCCGGAGTGGAGAATACCTTAACTATGGCGACGTACAGGCAATCGAGCGGGAATGCCCATCTGTGCAGATTGTTGCCCCCCGGGTTCCAGAGTGGTCGCGTGTGCTGATACAAGTCTCAGATGGCACAAACATCCGTGCTGGCTATAACGGTGTAGATGAAGATTACACCGTAGCGTTGGCGTGGGAATTGGCAACAGGACGGTTTATCTCCGAGGAAGACGTTAAAAATTCGACCAAAGTCGCTGTGCTCGGCGCGAATGTCGCGACGGGGTTGTTCGGTGAGGTGTCTCCACTCGGAAAAGAGATTAAGATTGCTCGGCGTACAACAAATGCTACAAAAGAACGCCTCACCGTTATCGGCACACTGGTGCCGCGTGGACGGAGTCTTGAATTCGGATTCAGTTTCGACGATCTCGTTTTTATGCCGATTACCACTGTTCAGCAACGTTTCACAGGCAACAATCGAATTCCACAGATTGCTGTTCAAGTGCCCACCGTAGAGGACATGCCTCGGGCAATTGAGGCGGTTAAAGCCGTCATCAGGAAACGCCACCGAGGACAAGACGATTTCTTTGCTATTTTCGACGTGCGCTTAGGACTAGCGCGCCTGATGAAAATCAGTACGATCATAAAGACCGCATTAGGGGGTATCGCCGGTTTTTCTCTCCTTGTCGGTGGGATCGGCATTATGAATATGATGTTGGTTGCTGTCGGGGAGCGTACCCGAGAAATCGGACTGCGAAACGCGTGTGGTGCGAAGCGGGCAGACATTTTATTACAGTTCCTTAGTGAATCTATTCTCTTATGTAGCATCGGTGGTATATTCGGCATCGGACTCGGTGTTTTGGCAAGCAAAGGGATGGCACATATAGCAGTGCGTATCGTGAAAATTGTCCCTGAATGGCCCGCAGTCCTCTCCGTACAGTGGGCATTGATATCCATCTTTTTCTCAATGTTGCTTGGTGTCAGTTTCGGGCTGTATCCCGCTATAAAAGCCACGCGGATGTCACCAATTGAAGCGTTAAGGTGTTGAAAATGAAACAGAATTTAGGAAGTGCTAAAATTGCTGTCCGCTTGTTGGGTGCTCTCAAACCGTATTGGGGGTTAGCACTTTTGTGCCTGCTCGTCTATGCGGGGTCCCGGGGGCTCTTCCTATTCACCCCGTGGGTGGAAGGCCAATTTCTGGATCGCGTCTTTGGTGAAAAAGATGCTGACTATCTATTCGTCCTTGTGGGCGTGTGGTTCGGGATTGCCCTTGCGACTTATCTGACAAGTCTTGGAACGGGATATTTTGTGTCCAAGGTTACAGCTCAAACCCGCCGGGATATGCAACTGAAGGTCTACCAACATCTGCGATTCCTGCCGTGCCGTTTCTACGATAATCATACAACCGGACAGATCATGGCTTACGTCAATACGGATACAGCGTCCGCCGCGGAAGGGATTTTGGCGAGCGGATGGATTGTCGTTGGTGGGGTTGAATTTGTTATCACCCTGGCGGTCGTGTTTTGGGTGAATCCCTGGTTGGGGCTTTTTAGTATTCCGTTTACGCTCGCTGTAGTGTATCTTCCAGTTCTTTTCCGAAGACCTGTGCAGAACGCTTCAAAGCAGGTCTTACATGAAAAAGAAAGTATTTCCTCCCGGCTTCAAGAGGGGATTGCGGGCTCGCGTCCGAAACTTCTCCTTTTAGATGAAGCCACTTCCGCACTGGACTCGGAGACGGAACGGGTCGTTACAGAAGCCTTAGAGCGGTTGATGAAGGGAAGGACTTCCTTTGTGATTGCACACCGATTGTCTACCGTGCTAAATGCCGATGTGATTCTTGCGATGGAAAACGGTAAAATTGTGGAAATAGGGACTCATCAGGAGTTGCTAGCTCAGGGTCGGCTTTATGCTCGGTTGTATCACTTACAATTTGCAGCATCCAACGATCCAAAATAGCAATGACCTATTTATCGTTGAGTAGGTATAAATAAACTATATGGAGAACTTTAATGACCCCTGAAGTCGCGTTACAAAAACGAGAGCAAATGATTCGCGATGGCTTCTGTGTGATAGACAACATTCTCACAGATGCATCCTTGCAGGAACTCCGTGACGAATCGGAACGGCTTATCGCTAATTATGTGCCGCCAGACCACACCAGATATCACGGGCATCATATGCTTGTTGCAGGTAAAGACAATACGCTCGTTCAGAAACTGTTAGAATGGCCCCCTGCTCTCAATGCGTTAGAAGAAATGGGGTTTGGCGATTTCCCAGTCGCCAAAGGTATCACTATTCTGACGAAAGATCCAGGAGCCCCACCCCTCTATTGGCATCAAGATTGGTACCATTGGAATGATCCAATTAGTTGCGCGCCTTGGCCGCAAGATATTTTTATAAAGTATTATCTTACTGATACAACACCCGAAAACGGATGTTTGAAGGTTATTCCGAGCACACATCGCAAGCGCATTGATTTACACGATAAACTTCTCTATGCAAGCAAACAAGGTAATGTTTTACAGCCAGGATCAGAATCTAAGAAAAAATATGCTGTGATGTTCAGTGAGCATCCAGACCAGGTGGAGGTTTGTGTGAAAGCAGGTTCATTAGTGATGCGAGACGCGCGCCTTCTGCATTCCGTACGGAAAAACTATACGGACAGACGACGCACAATGCTTCTCGTATGGATTCGCCGTCCAAACACTATTCCAGACTATTGGAATGACGACATCCCTGAACCCGTTTTGAATCGAGATGAAAACAAGGACTATCCGAGTTCACAGGTCCCCAATGAATTTTTAAATTAAATGATATTCCTAACCCTGATACGCCAAGAACTTTTGACCCATCTGATGAGCGCGCGTTTTTTTGCTGCGGTCATCATTACACTCTTACTTGTCGTTACCAATACGTTTGTCTTGATCGGTGCACACGAAGAGCGTCTCGCCGACTATAGTCAGAAAGAAGCCGTGAATCGCGAGACAGTCGCCGCAACACCTGCCTATTCGGTCTTGAAGTTGAAAGTTCAGCGTCCTCCGAACCCTCTAAGTCTCTTTAGTGCTGGCTTAGAGACGCGTTTTGGCAGTGATATTGACATAGCGTTTGACAGTGTGCCAGCCCTATCAGACCCAATAGCTGATGTCAGACCAGAGGAAGAACAGTGGGCGTTTGGTAGCGTCCCGTCCCTCTCAAACCCCGGGGTACCCCTCGGTATAAATAATCCATATCTGTATCTCTTTTCACAGATAGATCTTGCCTTTATCTTTCAAGTTGTGTTGAGTCTGCTGTCCCTGCTTTTCGCTTATGATGCCATTGCAGGAGATTGGGAAACCGGCACCTTGCGCTTGGTGCTTTCACACCCTGTCGGGCGCGGGAGCGTCCTGCTTGCCAAATATCTCGCAGCGATGGGCTGTCTGCTGCTCCCTGTGCTAATGAGTCTACTGCTCGCCCTGATTCAGTGTTCTTTCGCGCGCTCCCTGCAATTCGGCACAGACGACTTTCTACGAATCGGTGGCATTGTTTTGACAACAATCGTCTATCTATCGGTTTTCTACCTGATTGGTCTGCTCATTTCCGCAACAACCCGCCGGGCTGCCACGTCCCTGATGCTCTGTATGTTCCTGTGGGTAATTTTGGTGCTTGTCTATCCAAACTGGAGCCGGTTTGCCCTGAATCCAGTCGGCGACATGCGTGCAGAGAAATTATCCGCTAACCAGCAGATAGCACAGATTCGGGAAGAGGCAGATCGAGAACGAGATCGGTTCTTGGCGAGCAGTCCGCTTAAGGGAGACCCTCCACTATTTTTCGATACATTTACAGGTACCGACTTCTTTAAAGGCGGGGGGTGGTATCTCGGAGATTTCCCTCGGGTTAACATCGAAATCGAATTGAAAAATACCGCGGATCCCTTGGTAACACACTTGCGCCGTTATTATGAATTTGCCGCGACACTGCAAATCCAGAATGCCGAGAAGGTGTACTTAGTTGGGGAGCAACTGGTCGCACAGATATCCCGCAGGCAAGCACGATGGGATGAACGACTCATGAAACTTAGCCCTGCAAGCCTCTACACGTTCGCAACCGCGGCGTGGGCAGGTACCGATTTAGACAGCATGACAGACTATATCCGAGCCGCGCAGACATACCGGCGCACTCTCATTGACGCTTTTCATGAGAGAGATGCCTTCGCAAGTCTACAGTGGTTTTCAACGAATCAAGGAACCGTAGACTGGTCGATTCTGCCTGACTTTCGTTTTGAGCGGGCAGATATCAGCATCAACGCACAGCGCGCCCTACCGGAATTACTCTTGCTGGTCTTCATCAACCTCGTCCTATTCATGGCAACATTTCTGGTCTTCATCAAAATTGAAGTATAAAATGGTTATCAGTTATCGGTTGTCAGTCGTCAGTTAAGAGGTTAGAGGTTATCGGCTAACGGATCCCCTTTTAACCGACAACTGAAGACCGAAAACTATTTCTCTGTCATGTCCAAGTAATTGTAGACTTTACTATAGTTATCAGGCTTCAGTTAGGTACAGATAGGGCCAAGGCATGTAAGCCCAACCAACGGGCCGGGCTGGATATACGGAGAGAATCATTTTTTCTACAGCTGCTCTAATCGAACCGCAAGGAACATTAAAAGAATGATTTGGCATATTGTTACACGCGAACTCTTAGACCATCTTACGAGTCTACGCTTTGCTTTAACAACGCTCATCCTCGTAGCACTAATGGTCACCAACGCCGTTGTACATCTTCAGACACATCCGGAACGGATTCGGAAATATTCCGAGAACGTTAGTGCCTCCCACACCGAGTTGAAATCCCGCACCCAGTTGTATGCGATGCTACAAAAGGGTCCGGGTAAACTATACAAACGTCCTTCATCGCTCACCTTCATTGCCGATGGAGGGGACGCGTTTTTGCCAAGCAAAAGCGTAAGTGGTGGTTTCTGGAGGCTATACGGACTGTCCTACATTTGGGCAATGGGCGTTCCACGTCTAAATATGGATGCGATCAGCAATCACCGCCCGACCGCCGTGGTGATTGATTGGGTCTTTATCATCACTTATCTGCTCTCTTTCATTCCCCTCCTCTTTACCTTTGACGCGCTCTCAGGGGAACGAGAACGCGGGACGCTGCGGCTGTGTCTCGCAAATTCCATCTCGCGTCCCGCCCTGTTAGTCGGTAAATTCCTTGGCTCGCTGATTGCAGTCCTCATCCCTTTCTATTTTGCAGTGTTGTTCAATCTCGCCATCATTTCCACCGAGAGTTGGACGCAGCTCAGTGGGACAGACTGGGGACGCGTAGGGCTCATCGTCCTCATCGCTTCTTGCTATGCTGGCATCTTCATCGCAATTGGACTCATCGTCTCCGCGATGACACGAGAAAGCCGGTTAAGCCTCGTTGTCCTGTTGCTAATTTGGGTGACCGCCGTAGTGTTTATGCCATCAACCCTCGGCACTCTCTCGACAAAATGGATGCCCTCTGTCCAAACGCACCATCAATTTCGGAAGGCAAAAAGTACCGCCTTCGACCAAATTTTAAGCGATTTCCTCAATAAAAGGGAAACTTTAAAAGAACGCCGTCAATCAGCAGGAACCTCTCAGGAAGCAGTTGCAGAGGTAGAGACTTCGGAATTAGAGATCCAGCGCGAGTTCGTGAACAAAGACATGGAGACGCGGGAGCAGCTGAGCCGCCAGCATCTCGCGGCACAAAGCGCGCAAGTCCTACACGCAAGACAAATAACGCGGTGCTCCCCTGCAGCGATTGTCCAATACGCCCTTGAATCCATGGCAGGCACAGGTTTTAATCGCCATTTGCAGTTCTTAGAAAATTGCCATCTTCATACCCGTCAGTTCCGAGACTTTATCGTTGAAATGGATAGCGCAGATCCAGAAAGCCTTCACTTCATCGGCATCCCGAAAGGCATGTCAGAAAAGCCTGTCTCACCAGCGGCTATCCCGATGTTTGAGGATAAGTTAACTTTTCAAGATACACTCAACTCGGCTATAATGGATATACTGTTGCTCATTTTACTGCTCGGTATATTTCTTTCAGGTGCATTCCTTGTCTTCCTCCGTTCAGAGATATAAGTCGTTGCGAGAGGTTCAGCGAAAAATTATCACAACTGACAACAGGCGATTCGACTGAATTGTCTGCATATTTCGGTAATGCCTCATAAATAAATTCTCAACAAATTGTATTTTTTTAAACCGCCTCCCGAAGAATCCCGCTCATTAAGTTAAAATCAAATTGAGGACTGTCTATGCAATCGGATCTATCAATGCACACTGATTTGAAAGATGAAGAACTCATCCAACTTGTACAAGCCGGTGATGAATCCGCATTTACAGAGTTGATGTCGCGTTACAGTCCTCGCGTCTGGAAAGTGGTTATCGCAAATTCGAGACAACGTCGGGACGCTGAAGAGATACTCATGGACATCTGGCGGGCTGTCTGGGAAAACATCAGCGGACTGCGGAATATCGGAAGTTTTGGGGGATGGCTGCAGCGCATCGCTTACAACGCTTGCACCCGATACTATGCATCTGTTCATCATTCAAGAACTGATATTCCACAGAGTTACGCTGACCTGACCGATCACATTGATCAGGACGCGGTCGCACGTTTTCGGGAAACAGAACTGTGTAACGATCTAAGAGAAGCAGTGTTTCACCTCCCAGATAAAGTGCGTAACGTTGCGATTCTATACTACTTGGAATTGTGGAGTATCAAGGAAATCCACGGCGAACTTGGATTAGCGATAGGCACTATCAAGACTCAATTAAGACAGGCACGCGAACTTCTCCGCAAAGAGTTCGGTGTCGAACTTGAAAGAGGGGGAACCATGTCAACCAAACAGGAAAAATCCAAACACATCCAACCGAAAATTAAAGTTATTGGTGTCGGTGGAGCGGGCGGTAACGCCGTCAAATGGATGATAGAATCCGGTTTGACAGGTATTGAATTTTACGTTGTGAATATAGATCGACAAACACTCGACAAATGTAATGATACAACGCCAATCCTGATCGGTGCTAACACCACTCCAGGGTTTTCTGGAGCAGATCCAGAGATAGGCAAAAAAGCCGCTGAAGAAGATAAAGAAAGACTCAATGCCATCGTTGCAGATGCAGACCTTGTCTTTCTCATTGCTGGAATGGGGGGCGGAACGGGGGCAGGAGCAGCACCCGTGATTGCATCACTCGCGAGAGAACAGGGTGCTTTAGCCGTGGGCATTGTGACACAGCCGTTCAATTTTGAAGGTCAACGTCGCGCCAAAAAAGCAGAACACGGATTACAAGAACTTCAAAGAAATGCTGATTCGGTTGTTGTAGTATCGAACCAACGATTGCTTGATTCAATAGAGCAGAAGCAGAAACTGCCAATAACAATACGCGAGGCGTTCCATCTCAGTGATGAAATGCTGCGCCGCGGCGTTGAAAAAAGCATCTCGGAATTTCATTCAAGCACCCTGCCCCGAGGCACCTAACTTTTTTAGGTAATGCCAGAAACACTTTTGCACCCCTTTTTATAGTAAAATCTGAGACCCCCAGGCCCGGTAGGTGCGATTTCCTAATCGCACCGGGCATCACCAAAAACGGTAGACACTTTATAGTAAAGTCCGAAAATATGTTTACACTTGTAGCATAGGAAACTGTTGGTTCCGGTGCCTCCATGAGACGCACATTCACAAGTTTACATAACGGGGAAAGCGTATAAGTAATTACAGAATCTACTATAATAAGAGAAATCGTCAATCAGAAATGGTAGAAGAAAAGGAAAGGCGAAATAATGCACACCGAAATGTTAAGAAGTATTGAGGACATTCTGTCAATAGAACTCCTCACTCTATTTGATCCAATTGCTGCTTCCCCAGATGGGACCCGTCTTGCTGTTGCTGTCCAAAGTTATTCCAGAAAACGCGTAGGAACTGGAATCGATGGTTATATTCCAACAGGCTTACTTGACTTGCAGGAAGGCAGTGAAATTTGGCTTGTCAATGTTCAGAGTGGTAAATCGCGGAACCTCACACCAAATTGGGGAACAAGTTACTGCCCTGCTTGGTCACCGGATGGAAAAAGACTGGCTTTTTATTCGGATAAACATGAAACAGCTCAACTGTGGATATGGGAAGTCGGCGAAGATGAACCACAACTCGCGAGTGATGTCAGGATTCGACCTTTTTTGGCGTTCACACCCCCACCGCTCTGGACACCTGATGGAACGCGTATTATCGTTAGGCTGCACGCAGAAACAGAGATAGGCGAAGAACCACCTCCAGACCAAGAAAAGGCATCAGTGACAGTCTTTGAGAGTCCGATTGCTGAACAATCAGAAAATGAATTCCGACCGCGGCGAACTGCATGGTTTGATGCGAGGTATCGCGCAGACATTGGCATAATAACTGTTGCCACAGGGGAAGTCCAAACGTTAGCGCCTGGATTCTATCCATCCGGTATTCGCGTTGCCCCAGATGGAACATCCGCGGCGTTTATGAGTTTTCAAAGAATAGAAAGTAACTCCCAACTATTTTACGAACTCTACCTTTCACCTCTGAAGGGTGGTCCCCCGAAACTACTTGCTGACTCGCTCAAATCCGACTGGGGACTTTCGTTCACTTGGTCGCCAAATGGACGCTACATTGCATACATGACAGAAGACAAAGAAGCAAAAGATGAACTTTTCCTCATTTCAACAGTTGATGGTAGCCAACTGAATCTCACCCAAGACACCGACATTGAACTGACAAATAGTTCGCATCCGCCTTTATCGCCTTTATGGAGTTCAGATAGCAAACACCTATTCTGGGTTGCCCGCGGCGATCTCTGGCGAATCTCTGTCGCTGATAAAACTATTGAGAAACTGACAGATGGATTTGACCGTCATGTTGTCCGGATTGTTCGTTGTGCCAAGGCAGACACCGTCTGGACACCGGACAACGCTGAAGTGATATATATTCATACAGTACACTTTAAAAGTGCTCAGCACGGTTTTCATCGCGTCAACCTGAAAACGCGCGAAATCACACAGTTGGTTGAAGAAAAGCGTAATTACAATCCTATGGGTAGAAACATGGATGTAGCACCGCAAACGGGAAACATTTTCTACAGCATTGAGGATGTCCGTCATCCTCCCGATGTGTGGGTAGCGGATGCCAACTTTCAAAATTCACGGCAACTCACTCAACTGAATCCAAACATTGAAACAGAGCCGCTTGGCACTTCACAACTCGTCACTTGGCAGACACCTTCTGGAAAGAACCTCAGAGGTGCCTTATTGCTCCCATCAGACTACGTAGAGGGTAAATGCTATCCATTAATTACGCAGGTCTACGGTGGCAAATTCCTCTCATATCAATTTAACGATTTCGGCACAGATCACTATGGAGGCAATTTTCTGCTAACGCACCAAGGTTACGCTGTCTTTCTCCCAGATACACCTATGGAAACCAACGCGCCTGTCCAGGAGTTAACAGAGATGGTGCTCTCTGGTATAGATACGCTAATTAACATGGGAATTGCCGATCCCAACCGTTTAGGAATAATGGGGCATAGTTACGGAGGTTACTGCGTCAACGCCCTCATTACACAAACCTCACGGTTTGCCGCAGCTGTCAGCAGTGCCCCGATTGGGAATTTAATTAGTTTCTATGGACACCTGACGGATGAAGGAGATAGCCAGTGGATTCACTATATAGAAAGCGGTCAGGGCAAAATTGGTGGGTCACTCTGGGAATTCCGGGACCGATATATTGAAAACTCACCGATTTTTTTCCTTGACAAGGTGGAAACGCCTCTATTGTTGGTTGTTGGTGCTTTAGATGGCGTTCCTGCTGTTCCACAGGCAGGAGAAATGTTTTCGGGTTTGCGCAGACTCGGGAAAAAAGTCGTTTTAGCGCGATATGAGGGGGAAGGACATTCACAAGTCACATCATGGCGTTACCCAAATGTAGCTGACTATTGGCAGCGGGTGCTTTCTTGGTTTGATGAGCATTTCCGAGAATCGGTATAAGGAGCCCTCTTCCGCAGCGGGGTGACAGGTCGGTAGAAGCAGGGATGATCGGAAATAAATCTCTTTATACACCTGTCGCCCCTCTGGGGCTTATTAAATCCGTGTTATGCCCCAACTATACACCTATCGCCCCTCATGAAGTTCGCGCGATGAAGCCCCCGCGAATAATACCCTCCTCGCTTAGCTTTCTCATTCAGTACCGGAAAAAATACTTTTACTATCCTTTGTAAGAAGACGCGTCTCTATAAAGGTGAGTACCATACTGCAGCAGTAAACTCCGATATATCTATTGCCATCAGCATGAATATAGGCAAAAAAGTGCAACTTTTTTACACGCCATTTGTAGTACCAATCACAAGTATCTTGTCGTGTTTTATGAGCCAACCCAATTAAGGTATTGTCTCACGATTCACTTGATAGATTTCCGAGCATTTTTTGTTTAGAAATGCGCTGCTAAAACTGGGTAGGGAAACTGAGTTACAGGAACCCGCCCCTACAAGTTAAGATTAATTTGGTATAAATCCCACAACGGAAAAAAATAAGAGGTAAACAGATGAAAACAAATTTGCTGCTAATCATTATCACCCTAACACTCACTATAGGTTTTCAATTAAAGGCTTTTTCAATCGACCCAACAGTAAAAAAAGATCTAACTGCCCTAAAAACAGATCACCCCCCCACCATTGATGGTGTCCTCAACGACGCGTGCTGGAAAGACGCACCACAAGCTACCGGTTTCATTGATGAACGCACCGAAAAACCAGCGAAGAATCAAACCGTCGCTCAGATCGTCTATACAGACACAGCTATCTACGTCGCTGTTCACCTTTATGACGATATGCCCGATAAAATTGTGGCGCGCCAAACCAAAGATCAGACGCGAATTCGCGGCGAAGATTCGGTATCCTTTAGTCTCGATCCGTTTCACACACACCAGTTTTCCGACAGAAATTTCTTTATCGTAAACCCACTTGGCACGAAATATGCACATCTCGCCACCGGACGCGCCGAAAAAAGCGAATGGATCGGACTCTGGAAAACTGCGGCGCGGATTGTAGATGACGGATGGGTTGTAGAGATGGAAATCCCGTGGCAGATGCTGGATTACCCCGATACAAAAGAACCGATCTGGATGGGCATCAATGTTGACAGACTACAGCAACGCACTGGTGAAAAATCGTGGTGGTGCAATCTTGGCGTTAACGAATTTCGGGAAAACGATGGACATTGGGTTAATGTGCTGCCTCCGCAGCGTAAGCGTGAATTAAAGGTGTTACCCTATCTGATTGGTGGTATTAGCGAAACGGAAACCGACGAGAGAGAATATACTGCCCGCGCAGGCGCAGACCTCCGCTATGAGGTTACACCGCAATTACGGCTCATCGGCACAGCCAATCCAGACTTCGAGAACATCGAACAGGCAGTGGAAGGCATTGACTTCTCCTATGGTGAACGCTACGTGCCTGATCGCCGCCCTTTCTTTTCGGAAGGTAGTAATGTCTACCGTCTCGGTCAATTGTTCCACTCGCGACGGATAATGGATATGGACGGCGGGCTCAAACTCTTTGGAAAAATTGGTAAAAACACTTCGGTTGGCACCCTCGGCACGTATCACCGAAACAACCAAAATATTATCCTACAAGCTTCACAATCGCTAACGGCAACATCCAATATCAGCGCAGCATTCTTGTCCCATCATCAACGAGAGGAAGGGTTAAACAATGTTGGTTACTTGTCAGGTGATGTGCGACATGGTAAACTTTTAGCAAGATCCGCTTTCGCCCAAAGTCAGGCAGGCGAATCAAATGGAAGGGACGGGTTCGCCAATTTAATTTACCAAGGACAACTCGTTCAGCCGTATTTATCCGTATTTTTTGTGGATTCAGATTTCGTCAACAGACTCGGATACCATCCATTTACGGGGTATCGCGGTCTAAGTTTAGGGAGTTATTTCCGTAACGAATGGCGTGATGGATTCCTCCGCAGCATCTCTCTCTCTGTTCAATCTGAGGCTTCTAACACCTCTGAAGGTGACGTTTTCCGCCGTAATCTTAGACTATTCACACAACTCTTGACACACAGTGATTACTCGCTTTCTGCTTCCTGGTCCGGAGGTAGATTTGAGGAATTCACAGATTCTTTGTTTGGTGTCAGTTTAGGAATCCGTGCTTCGGACCGCTTTAACAATGTCAGTGTTGACTATGATTGGGGTGAACAAGCAGGAGAACCGATTTATCGCATTAGCGGAAATGTGAATCTGCGTGCTTACGGTTTCACCGCTGGATTGACCTCCCAAGTCCAGTGGCATTTCGAGCGTCGCTACCAACAGATTCTAACGCTCACGTATGACTTCAGTCCGGCTTTAAGCCTTGGCAGTCGTTTAATCTGGCACGTAGAAGACATTAATATCTATTTCGCATTGCGTAGGTCTGGATACGCTGGTACCGACTTTTTCATCATCCTCGGCGATCCAAACGCCCAAGAATTCAAACAGCGTTTAGTCGCTAAGGTGATCCGTGCATTTTAGATTGTCACCTATATCCGTGCGTTGTGCATAAACGGTTCAATTGTATTCTCCTGGGTCTTGTGGTATAATATACCCGGTTGCTTAACGAGGACGCTTGTTTCTAACACCGTTGCGTCCTTGTAACAACTGTAGCCAAATGTGCCATTATACCTTGATACTCAGGAGAATTTTTTATGCGAAATCTGCGGGGACCCTACAAACTTATGTTGGCGCTACTCGTATGCGTTTCCTTTTGTTCAGCAGCACCAGAAACTAAAGCCGAAAAGGATATAGAGATGGAAAAAAATCGAATCCAAATATACTCAGAAAACCCGCGTTACTGGCAATATAAAGGTAAACCCGTTCTACTCGTCGGCGGTTCCGTTGAGGATAATCTGTTTCAGATACCAAATCTCAAAGCACATCTTGAACTGTTGAAGTCCGTCGGTGGCAACTATGTCCGGTCTACCATGAGTTGGGTAGATGAAGGCGATGTGCCACCCTTCAAAAAAGTTGGCGACCTATATGACTTAAATCAGTGGAACGACGAATTTTGGAACCGTTTTCGGAACTTCATCACGTGGACCCACGAGATGGATATTATCGTCCAGATTGAGGTGTGGGCGACTTTCACCTATTACCGCGAGCCGTGGGCTGCGAATCCTTTCAACCCCAAAAATAATAGCAATTACACCGCAGAAGAGACAGCGTTACCCACTGCTGTCAACAGCCATCCTGTTGCAACGGGAAACAACTTTTTCTGGTCTATACCGAAAGAACGTAATCAGGAAATTGTCTTGAAATATCAGGAAAAATTTGTGGATAAACTCCTCTCCGAGACGCTTCCGTACGGGCATATACTCTACTGTATGGACAATGAAACGGCTGTCACGGCTGCATGGGGTGAATACTGGGCAACATATATTCAAAAACAAGCAGCGGCAGCTGGACGCGACGTTGAAACGACGGAGATGTGGGACCCGTGGGATCTATCCGATGAAAAACATAAAGCGACATTTGACCATCCTGAAACTTACTCGTTTTGTGATATATCGCAGAATAACCATCAGAAGCGGCAGCGGCATTGGGATAACGCCCAGAAAATTCGGGCAGAACTTTTACCGATCCGCCCTATTAATAATATTAAGATTTACGGTGCTGATGGCGGACGGTTCGGGAGTACCCAAGATGGATTGGAGCGATTTTGGCGAAACATCTTCGGCGGATTTGCCTCGGCACGGTTCCATCGTCCCGATAGTGGTGCTGGTTTGAACAAAACGGCGCAAGCGCACATCAAGAGTATGCGAACTATCACGGACGAAATGGACATCTTCACGTGCGAACCGTACAATGCGTTGCTTTCTAATAGAGCAGATAACGGCGCGTATACCATTGCAAATCCAGGACGGGAATACGCTGTCTATTTTCCGAATGGCGGCTCGGTCGATATCAATTTGGGTGCTATGAAAGATGCTAAAATGCTAACAATAAGATGGCTAAATATCGCTAAAAGTGAGTGGGCAGAGAAAAAAGAAATTCCGTTCAGCGATAGCATAACACCATCAGCTCCGACCAAAACGCATTGGGTAGTCTTGATTCAAGCTAAGTAGGGTAATTATAAGGCGAAGTCGCCAACTTTGGGTGCAGAAAATATTCCATTTTTTTTGCATTCTCCACAATCTTGTGATATAATATATAGCGTTGCTAATGAGGAAATCCGTTTCTAACGCCATTTTCATTTTATGGGAGCAACCGTCATGTTTAAACGTCGGCTTGACCAATTCAAACATGAAAATGTAGGGATGTTTGACCTCGCATCTATCGGGATAACGCTTGCGCTCGCGATCTGTATCGGTTATTTCGGGGGTAAGTGGATCGGTGGAAAATTAGGCAACGCAGCGGTTGGATCCTTCATCGGTTTCGGCATAGGAGTCGCCGCCGGATTCATGGAGATGTTCCGTTCAATCGCACGCTGGAATCGACGGCTTGCACGCTTAGCCAAAAAACGCCACGACACTTCAGGACAAGCACAAGACACCGAAGAAGCGTAGCAAAGGAGCTGCTTAGATGGGTCCCGTGTTAGAATTTGGCGACCGATCCATCCGTCATATCTACATCTTGACGATTTGCCTCACTGTCGTTATTGCGGCAGTATTGTTAGTCTTCAAACGTCTTGCGCTCCCGAGCTTCTTGATTGGCAGTGCTATCAGTTTGAGTCTGTTCTGGTCGCTTGAATTCGCTGTTCGGCGACTGATGCGTCCCGGGAAAACGAGGCGCGCGAAGTATGTGCTGGGTTTCATCGCGATCGGTAAATACGCAGTACTTGGCGGATTGCTCTATCTTCTGTTTAAAATGGAGTGGATGAACATTTACGCACTCGCTGGTGGGATCGCCTTAGTACAGGGTGCTATTATCATCAAGGCAATTAGCCTGATGGTACTCATCCTTTCCAATAAGGATTCGAATCAGTCGTGAGGTGAAGTTTTCAAATTGACTCTTAACAGGAAAGCACTGAAAAAAACCACCGCTTACTATAAGAGACACCGTAATAAAATATGAAAAAGCTATCGTTTATCTGCTTGGTTGTGGGACTCAGTTTGGCAATAGGAGTCGGGAGTTTCGCAGCCGAGAATGGTCACCGTAGTTTGCTCTCTCCGATTTCACAGCTTTTACCGGATGAAATAATCCCGGAACCGACTCGGTGGCATCAGCCCGATCTCATTCCCAACACATACTTTGCTGTTCTTGTCTTAGCACTGCTTTTTATCTTCGCCACCCGGAAGTTGAAACGGATACCTGAAGGGAAAGGACAAACCCTGTTAGAGGTGTTTGTCGGCGGTATTATGGACTTCTTCGGGCGGATTTTAGGCGATCACGGTAAAAAGTATGTTCCATTCGTCGGCTCCTTCTTTATCTTTATTCTCGCCTTGAACTATCTCGGAATCATTCCGGGGCTTCAACCTCCAACAGCAGATTTGAATACAACGCTTGCCCTCGGTATAACGGCTGTATTAGGCGTTCAAATTATTGCTATTAAAGAGAACGGGATAGTGGGCTATCTAAAACATTTAGCCGGTAACCCACCGTTGTTGGGCATCTTAATGTTCCCACTTGAAGTGATTGCCCAGTTATCGCGGGCAGGCTCACTGGCTGTCCGGCTTTTCGGAAACATTTTTGGTGAGAAAGCGGTAGTTATTGAACTTACAAAACTCGGACTTATCGTGCTGATTGCAGATGATGCCATACCGATTATTCCGGTGCAAGTGCCTATGCTGTTCTTCGGGCTGTTTGTTGGCTTCCTGCAGGCACTCGTTTTTACTATTTTAACAACCATTTACATCGTGCTGTTCATAGAACACCATGACGACGCGCATGAAGCGCATCACTAATTTTGTGGGACTTGTAGGGGCGGGGTAACCCCGCTCCTACTACAAGCCCTTATCCGTCCAAGGAGGACATTTCATGATTTATTTAGCAGTGTTGGCGTTCGGTGTAACTTTGGGATTGCCGATCGCTGTCATTTTCGCCTCAAGAGCACAAGCAAATGCCGCGAGTACCGCTCTTGAAGGTATCGCACGTCAACCCGATGCCGCACCGCAGATCCAAACTGCAATGATTATCGGCTTGGCACTCATTGAGTCGCTCGTTATCTATTCGCTTTTAATGTTCTTTCTCTTGTACAATAAACTGCCGGAAGGTGAAATCCTCAAAGAGATGATTGATGCGGATGCGAAACGAGTTGCGACAGATGTCAGAAGCGGAAATTAAATAACGCCTGACTGAAGACGTATGGCACGGTTAGCGAGACGAGACGGATCATCCAGACGACGCGCACCAACGGATACGTCTTCAGTTTCAAAAATAGAGTACAGCAGACTTATGCAAAACATCAAGCATAGGGCAACAAATTATGTCCTATATACAGCGATTTTAATGGGCATCTGTCTCAACGGCGCGTTCGCTGCTGAGGCACCCGCCGGTGGCGGACTGTTAAGCCAGCTTGGCATTGACCCGAAAACGATCCTCATCCAAGCTATCGGCTTTCTGATTGTGCTTGCCGTACTTTGGAAATTTGTTTTCGGCAAGGTCGGTGGCCTTTTAGAGGACCGCAGAAATGAGATCACCACGCAAATAGAGCAATTGCGGACGGATCGCGAAGAGTTGGACAGTCTCACCGCAGAGACGCGCCAACGCCTCGCCGATATCGAAACCGAGGCACAAACCAAAATCCAAACTGCGATTGAACAAGGGAACGCCGAACGTCAGGATATTCTCGCACAGGCGCGACAAGAAGCAGAGGATGAAGTCGCAAGAGCCAGAGCAGAAATTCAACGTGAGAAAGATGAAGCCATCTCCGAACTGCGAGGCGTTGTCGCTGAGCTCGCTATTGATGCCGCCAGTAAAATCATAAGCGAGGAACTCAACGCAGAGAGACATCAGCATATTATTGACGCATCTATTAGCAGATTGCCAGCGGACTCGCGTTAGTAGGCCCTTTTTATTCAAGGTGAGAACGAACTATGAGAGACATTCGGGTTGCAAAACCTTATGCCCGTGCCCTATACGCTGCAGCGTTGGAACAAAATGCGCTGGTGTCTATTATCGCGGATATAGATAAGCTGCGAGAATTAATTGAACAATCCGAGGAATTCACGCAATTAATCCATAGTCCCGTGCTATCTCCACAATTTAAAAGCGAGACGTTTCAGGAGCTTTTCGCCGACGCAATGCAGCCGCTGACGCTTAATTTTTTCAAACTACTCGCATTAAAGCAGCGCGAACGTTACCTCATCGCAATTATGGATGTCTTTTCAGGGATTGTTGACGAGGCCGCGGGTAGACTCGTCGCAAAAGTGACGACCGCTGTGCCTATAACGTCAGAGCAAGAGGAACGGTTCATACAGCAATTAAGCGCGTATTCGGGAAAACAGGTGCGATTGGAAACCATAACCGATGCACAGATCCAAGGTGGGTTCATCGTGCAATTAGATGACACCGTCTTTGATGCAAGTGTTGCATCCCAACTCCAACGCCTGAAGCAACAACTCGCAAAAGGGTAATCGTTATGGGTTGTCAGTTGTTAGTTACCAGTTAAGAGGCGGTTTTGTAACAATTTATACCTATTTGGTGTCTGCCAATAGAGGATAGATGATTACAACACATCTCTTAACCGAAAACCGATAGCTGAGGGCTGATAACCATTCCTCACAGAGGACTGAAAATATGGCAAGAGAAGTCCGACCGGACGAAATATCAAATATCCTTAAACAACAACTGCAACAGTTTGAACAGGACGTGGATGTCTACGATTCTGGCACCGTGCTGGAGGTAGGCGATGGCATCGCGCGAGTGCATGGACTTGCCAATGCGATGGCAAGCGAAATGATCGAATTCCCTAACGACATCTTCGGTATCGCTTTCAACCTCGAAGAAGATAACGTCGGGTGCGTCCTGTTCGGCGAAGACCAACTCATACACGAAGGCGACACCGCCAAACGGACCGGAAGACTACCGGAAGTCCCCGTTGGCGAAGCACTCCTCGGGCGGATTGTTGACGCGCTCGGTCAACCTATTGACGGCTTAGGTGATATTGAAACAGAACACCGACTCCCAGTGGAACAGAAAGGGTTGGGCATCGTTCAACGGCAACCCGTTGGTGAACCGCTCTATACAGGCCTAAAAGCTATTGATAGCTTGACACCGATTGGGAGAGGTCAACGCGAACTCATTATCGGAGACCGGCGAACGGGCAAAACCGCTATTGCAATCGACACTATCCTGAACCAGAAGAACACAGATGTTTATTGCATCTATGTCGCTATCGGTCAAAAAGGTTCTACTTTGGCACAAGTTGCGAATACGCTTCGTGAGCATAACGCGTTGGAGTATACGACTATCGTCTCTGCGCCTGCAAGCGCGCCGTCACCGCTTCAATACCTTGCACCTTATTCCGGTACTGCAATGGGTGAATACTTCAGGGACAATGGCAAACACGCGCTTATTATCTACGATGACTTGACGAAACACGCGTGGGCATATCGTCAGATGTCGTTGCTTTCAAGAAGACCTCCGGGCAGAGAAGCCTATCCGGGTGATGTTTTCTATCTACACTCTCGTCTCTTAGAACGCGCAGCAAAACTCAGTGACGAGCTCGGTGGTGGTTCTCTCACGGCTCTACCGATTATTGAAATCTTTGAAGGCGATTTAACGACTTATATCCCCACGAACGTTATTTCTATCACTGATGGACAGATATATCTTACAACAGATCTGTTTAACCAAGGCGTGAGACCTGCGATTGATGTCGGATTATCTGTTTCACGTGTCGGTGGTGATGCGCAAGTCAAAGCCATGAAAGCGGAAGAGGTCGCGGGTACCCTTAAAATTGATCTCGCGAGTTTCCGAGAAGTTGCAGCCTTCGCACAATTTGGGTCGGATTTAGATGCATTAACGCAATCCCTGCTCCTACGCGGCACACGGCTCGTTGAATTGCTGAAACAGCCGCAATACCAACCGATGCCTGTAGAACGGGAAGTCGCCTCTATCTTCTGTGGCACCAACGGTTACCTCGACGATGTGCCAGAGACGGAAGTCGCACGGTTTGAATCCGAATTCCTGCAATATCTTGACAGGAATCACGCAGAAATCCTTTCAGAAATTGCAGAGACCGGTTTACTCAGCGATGAATCGCTTGCAACCATGCACACGGTTGTCAAGGCATTCAAAGAAAATTGGAGTGAAACGCCTGTATCAACACCGGCAGAAACGGACGCACCCACCGCATCAGAGGACGCGCCCACAGAAGGTGAGTAACCATGGCAACGCTACGAGAAATTCGGCGGCGCATCGCCAGCATTAAAAACATTGAGCAAGTTACCGATGCGATGCGCGTCGTCGCTGCAGCGCGGCTCCGCCGTGCCCAAGAAAATATTATAGCGACTCGCCCCTACGCTGATAAACTCAACATGGTCTTAGGACACCTGATTTCGCAAATGGACGTTGAAAATGAAGCACTGACACATCCGCTGCTTGAAACGCGTGAGATAAAGCATGCCTGTATCGTCTCCGTCTCCGCTGACCGAGGATTGTGTGGCAGTTTCAACAGTAATCTTATTCGGACAACCACACAACGTATAGAACACTATCAAGAAAGTGGCGCGGATGTAACACTTATTTGTATCGGGCGACGCGGGCACGAGCATTTTGTGCGCCGCGGCTACGACATTACCGATTCGTACATCAATATTTTCCGCCAGCTTGAATTCCAAACAGCCGTTGACGTTGTCCACGAGTTTGAACATCTCTATACCGACAAAAAAATCGATAAAGTCGAGGTTATCTACAATAATTTCAAGTCTGCCATTCTCCAGACTGTGCTTGTTGAGCAACTCCTTCCGTTAGAACCCGAAATACCAGAAGGTGATGAACTTTTTCTCGATTATATCTATGAACCGGGACAGGCGGAACTCTTTGAAATGCTACTCGGGAAACACTTGAATATGCAAATGTGGAAAGTGCTCCTGGATTCCAACGCAGCGGAGCAAGCCGCACGAATGGCAGCGATGGAAAACGCCACGCAAAAGGCGAAAGAACTCATTGACGAGTTAATTCTCCAGCGCAACCGAGCACGTCAAACACAGATTACAACAGAAATTTCCGAGATTGTAAGTGGTGCAGCCGCATTAGAGGGTAAAAGGTAGCAGACAGACTCCGTTCTGCCGTACAAGGTAGTAGGCATGCGCCGTCGTGCTGTAGCCGTGTGGAGGTCTCAGATGCCGATCAATGCCAACAAACAGATTGAAGAGGCGATGGAACGTGGCGAATTCAAAAATTTGCCCGGTGAAGGTAAACCGCTCAAATTGGATACGAATCCGTACCTGACACCCCAAGCGCGGATGGCGAACCGACTTCTGAAAGAGACCGGTTTTACACCTCGGTGGATTGCGTTAGAGAAAGAGATTAAAAAAGAAAAAGCGCAACTTGAAAGGCTCCTTAAAAATCTAAAAGGTCGCCGAAATCGGTTAGAGGCTATCGCCCAGCAGTATCCACACCGACGTGAAGCCATCAGTCGAAGTTTTGAACATGAACGTGCCCGCGGTATTGAACAATACAGTGAGAAACTCGAAAATCTGAATCAGAAAATCCAACGCGTGAATATCCTGATGCCAACTCGAAATCGGCAATACGCGTTAATCAATAGGGCAGAAGCACTTAACGACTTTCAGAAGGCGTGTCCAAGTCTCTAATCGTTCCGAGAATGCGCTTGCATAACAAAAGATGTTTGAAAACATATCACAGTTTTTGGATGTGACAACCAGAAGTCAACCACTCTGAATTAAAAAAGGAATCTCTCATGAACCAAGGAAAAATCTTAGAAGTTGTCGGTGCACGAGTAGACATAGATTTTTCGGAAGGCGCATTGCCGGACATCCTGAACGCCGTTAAAGTTGAACGTTACGATGGAACCGAACTCGTACTTGAGGTTCAACAGCATTTAGGCGAAAGTCGGGTGCGTGCAGTGGCAATGGACACAACCGATGGCTTAGTCCGCGGCGCACTTGCAACTGATACTGGCGGTCCGATTACCGTGCCAGTCGGCGATGCCGTGCTCGGCAGAGTTTTTGATGTGACAGGTCAACCGATTGATGAAAGGGGCGATGCCGGTGAATCCGAACGATACTCCATTCATCGACCACCACCCCCGCAGGCAGAACTTACCACAGCCACCGAAATGTTAGAAACAGGCATCAAAGTCATTGACCTGATTCAACCCGTCGTTCGCGGTGGGAAAGTTGGGTTCTTTGGCGGTGCTGGTGTTGGCAAGACTGTTTTGGTTGCCGAACTGATTTATAACATCGCAACGCAACATGGTGGTTATTCCGTCTTCTGTGGGGTCGGTGAACGGACGCGTGAAGGGAATCAGTTCTGGCTTGAACTTGACGAGTACGGCGTGATTGACAAAACGGCGATGGTCTTTGGACAGATGAATGAGCCACCGGGCGCACGCCTCCGCGTCGGGCTTGCGGGACTATCTATGGCAGAATACTTCCGCGATCAGCAGGGCCAAGACGTTCTCATCTTTATTGATAACGTCTTCCGCTTCACACTCGCTGGTGGTGAAGTGTCAGCACTCCTCGGACGGATGCCTTCCGCTGTTGGATACCAACCGACACTCGCTACTGAGATGGGGGAGTTGCAGGAACGCATTACTTCTACACAACACGGTTCAATTACCTCATTTCAAGCCGTCTATGTGCCAGCCGACGATTACACCGATCCAGCTGTTGTCTCTGTGTTCGCACACCTTGATGCCGTGACGCGATTGGAACGGAGTATCTCCCAGAAAGCGAGGTTCCCTGCCGTTGATCCGCTAACATCAAGTTCACGTATCCTATCAGCAGACATTATCGGTGATGAACATTATCAGACAGCCTTTAACGTCAAGCAGGTACTGCAGGAATACGGGGACCTTCAGGACATTATTGCCATCCTCGGTGTAGACGAACTCTCAGATGAACAGAAGTTGGTTGTCAACAGGGCACGGAAAATAGAGATGTTCTTGACACAACCGATGTTTGTCGCACAACGTTTTACGGGAACACCGGGCAAATACGTCAAAATTGAAGATACTGTTCAAGGCTGCCAAGCGATTCTCAACGGTGATTGCGATGAACTGCCTGAGCAGGCCCTCCGCTACATCGGCACCATTGACGAGGCGTTTGAACAAGAAAAAAGCGGCGACATAGAAGAAGCAGCGGATTAGTCGTTAGCAATCGGCTTTCGGAAAGAGACTCAATCTTATGCTAAATAGAAGTTTTCATCTTGAAATTCGGACACCGGAACAGTTGATTTATGAAGGGGACGTGACGAGCGTTCACGCGCCGGGAGTGGAAGGCAACTTCCAGATTCTGGCGGGGCATATTCCTTTTCTTACTGCATTAGATGTCGGCGAGATTCGTGTCCGTGAATCATCAGAGACATCGCAGTTAATGGCAACCAGCGGCGGTGTCTTTGAAATACTCCGAACCGGTGTCACGGTCTTGGTTGAGACTGCAGAGTGGGCATCGGAAATCGATGTCGAGCGTGCAGAAAGTGCACTCGCGCGTGCCCAAGAGCAACTCAAGGCAAATGCCCCCGACCTAAATCGCCCACGAGCAGAAGCGGCACTCGCCCGCGCACAAAACCGCATCAAAGTCGCGAGCAATTTGTAGATATTGACCTGCTGTGTCCTGTAGTCTCAATTTCTGGTAGAGGTGGGCAATGAGAAGTTTTGGAACCCGAGGTCCCGTCAATCCGCAGGAAAATTACATTGTCAGCCGCACCGAAGAAACTGCAGATTTCAGCAACCGCGTCGAGGTTATTGAAAGCCTTCACAAGCAGACTGCGGGCCAACCCTTCCTCGTCAACCGATTCGCGCAGATACTCACAGAGGAACTGGATATTCCGAAAACTGAGCCGATAACGATGGTGTATTTCGCGGCGGCACACGCGCGACTCCTTCGCGAACGAAACACCAACATCGATCATCTGACAACGAACATCCGCAAAAACCGCCACTTTGAAAAGATACTTATGGAAATCATGACGTATGAGGAAGGCATACGCTTTAATCTACACGATGAACTCATCAGTGAACTCGCGACTTATGGCGTTATCGGAGAAACACCTGACGGAAGATGTGAGATTCTCAACCCGATTTATCTTCATCATATCATGCAAGCGTTTACGCCAGCAGTCAACGGTCTGGAGCGAGATTACTTCGCGGAGGAAAATATCAATGGATTTCTCAATTATCTCACCCCTGCAGGGCAGATTGAGATGGAACCCCTCTTAGATAACTTCCGAGATTTTATTGCCCGCGCAGGCTTTAGGATTCTGCAAGTCCCTGAAACCCCGCAAGAATATGTCGGACGGCACCTGCTCCTGACGTATTTGGATGCATTCGTCCAAACAGTCGGAGGCATCATGTCATTTGAAGTACCAACCGGGCGCGGGAAAATGGATCTCCTTATCAGCCACAATCAGCGAAAATACATCGTCGAAACCAAGATTTGGCGAGGCGATGCCCGGTATCAGGCAGGTAAAGCGCAACTCCCGGTGTATCTCAAACTGGAAAACGTGCAGGAAGGATACTATGTCGTCTTTGATCATCGGAAGGAACCGGAACCCCGCGTAGAAACCGACGACTTTGACAGATTAACAATTCGGAGTTATGTCATCCCTGTCATCCAAGAAGTCCCTTCGCATACGCTGATATAAACACCGTTTCGTGAACCTTTAAAGCAATTTCATGCAAGAACCTTAACGTATCTGTTGAAGTAATGACTCAATCTGAGATTTAAGATGTGCATCGCCTGCCTTTTCTGCAAGCCTCAACGCAGTTTGGATATCTTGCTTTGCCTCCCAAGTACGCCCCAACAGTGCCTTCGCAATTCCTTTACTCAGGTATGCATCGGCATAATCAGGTCTTAGTCGTATAGCAGTGTCATAATCCTTAATCGCAGCAGCGTATTGTTCCAAGTCACTCTTTACATGTCCCCGACCAATGTATACCTCGGCATTATCTGGTTGTAGCCGGATAGCGGTGTCAAAATCAGAAATCGCAGCAAAGTATTGTTCTAACAAAGCCTTCACACCTCCCCGTCTGACGTATACCTCGGCATTATCTGGTTGTAGCCGGATAGCGGTGTCAAAATCAGTGATGGCCGCAGCGTATTGTTCTAAGTCAGTCTTGACAATTCCTCGACTGACATATGCCTCGGCATTATCTGGTTGTAGCCGAATAACGGTGTCAAAATCAGTGATGGCCGCAAAATGTTGTCCTAAGTCGGCCTTCACAAATCCTTGAAGAAGATATATGGCTGCATTATCTGGTTGTAGCCGGATAGTGATGTTATAATCTGCAATCGCAGCAGAGTGTTGTTTCAAGAAAAACTTTGAAGCACCTCGACTGACATATACCTTGGTATTATTTGGTTGTAGTTGGATAGCCATCGTATAGTCTGCGATGGCACCCGCATAATCGCCCAAATCGTATTTCACATTTCCCCACAAGAAATAGGTCTCAGCAGATATAGAGGGATCGTTCCATTGTGGCAGCGGTTTTGCCGGTTTTGATCGCGCAAGCAGTGTCTTTATATATTTTGATGGAATCGCAAAATTAAGATTCTCCGCATCTAAAGCACGGTGTTGAGCGAATGATACGCCAATAACTTTGCCCTCACGATTTAGCACAGGTCCACCACTGCTCCCCGGAGAAATCGGTGCAGTCATCTGCAAGCGTTCTTTCGTGTACTTATCTCGGCGACTGCTGATAATGCCATTTGAGAATGTACCTTCCAAACCTTTCGGATTACCTGCAACATAAACCGTCTCACCAATCCGAACTGTATCGCTATTTCCGAGCGAAAGCGGTTTAATCCCATACGCTGTTACCTTTAGGAGTGCGAGGTCGTTCGTCTTGTCAGTTGCCGTAACGCCTTCAATATTGTATGTCGTGGATTTACCAACTAACTTTGCGGTGCCGCGTGATGCGCCTTCAATCACGTGGTAGTTAGTGGCGATTAGGTCCGGCTTTACAAAGAAGCCGCTGCCAATACCCAAGGTTTTCCCGCTTTTATCCTTCATCTCCAAATACACCGTTGCCACTAACGCCTTTTCAGCAATATCTTCGGCAGGTAGAGTGGTTTGAGCAGGGGCGGTGGTTATTGTGTAAAAAAGGAGAAGAGCAACAAGAATAGTGCCTCGGTGGAACATCCACAATAAATTATTTTTGTGTTTCACAAAATGCTCCTTTCTAATTAGGGCAGCGAAAAGTTGTCTGAGTCTGTGAGGTGGATGCTCATCAAGCAACACACGCATCAGTAAGCTCCAGAGTCATCTCCAAATAAACCACTGCCTGCTCACGTGAGTAAGAGTTTTCAAAGTGTCTCGCCCGCCTCTTCAAGCACCGCGTCAATCAACCTACTGCTGAGTCGGAAGCCTTGTTGTTGGAGTTGTAGTAGTAACGGTCGAATCGCTCTAATTTTGCCCTTCTTCTTCGCAAACAAAAGGAAACCTGCTACACCGACTGCTTGTAATCCTAAAGATTGGGCAACTTTTCGCCCGCGTAGGTCGTCAACAAACACGTTCATTATATCCAGTTCCGTTGCTAATACCAGCGTTTCAGCCTCTCCTTTATCAAGGGTCGCCATTAGCATTGTAACTGCTGACGTGTTAGAAACAGTTCGTCTGTCAACGAAAGTCGCTTGTCGTAACTCTTTTTCACCCGGTTTCTCCTCTCCGCGTTCAACAACTTCCTCCCAAACTTCCTCCGCGATGATCAACGTTTCGACAAGCACTTTCAAAGTGTCCCACTGTTCGCAAAGAGAGATACCAATTACAAATGAGGCATCCGCGACAGCTATCAACCCGCTTGGATCGGTTACTCTGTTTGTTGTGTCAAGCATGCGACCGCCTTCAATTCCTGTTGGATTTCCTCATCATCGTATTCAGCAATCGGGATGTCCTCCCGACTCAGAAGTCGAATAAAATCCCATAAGTGTAGTTCTGCCAATTTTGCTGCTTGCCCTAAAGAGAGAATGTTACGCTCGAAAAGAGATATCGCAAGCAACCGTTTTGCCTCTTCAGTCAGTTTCTCTTGATTATAGCCGGAAATAGAAAGTGGGGTTGAAAGTTCACTTGGGACATCCAAAGTGATAGAAAGCATGATTCTTACCTCTGTTGTATCGTATTAAACGTATCGCCAAAATGTAGTTCGTTTTTGATTACAAAACGCCGCTCATAGTTATGCTAACATTATAACACCTTTCACAAAAAAACATCATTTTAATTTCCCTTTCTCCAAATTTTCCATATAAATCCCTCCAAATGCTATGCGCCGTTTGGGAGACACTGCTATGGACTATGGACGCATGCGTGTTATTTACAAAAAACGCGTTTTTTTTCCAAAAGTGCAACTTTTTGACCCCAATTTTCGTCTTTAATCACAGAAGACAGATTTTTTATGGAGGTGCCCGATGCAATATAGCGATGACAAGTTGGTTCAACTCACTCTAAAAGGCGATCACGGTGCTTTTGCTGTTCTGGTAGAGAAATATCAATCGCAGATTCACGCGCTTGCTTGGCGAAAAATCGGCGATTTTCACATAGCAGAAGATATTACGCAGGAGGTTTTCCTCACGGCGTATCAAAAACTTGCTACACTGACACACCCGAATCGGTTCGCAAAATGGCTCTATGTTATCGCCAACAACCTCTGCGTCACGTGGCTCCGAAGAGAAGCCGCTCAACCGCAACAGCAGTCGCTAACGTCAATCGATCCGGAAGAGCTTGCAGAATTGTGTTATTCTGAGTATATAGCACAACAGCGGAAGGAAACGGGAAAAGAATCGGAGCGCGCCTTGATTCAAAAACTCTTGAGTAAACTCCGGGAGGCTGACCGTACGGTGATCCGCCTTTACTATCTTGCTGAAATGACCTGTGAAGAGATTAGCAAGTTTTTGGGGGTATCTCAGAATACAATTAAGAGTCGTCTGAGTCGTGCGCGGAAACGATTAAAAAAGCAGGCTGAAGCGATTGAACAAACGCTTTGTAGTTTCCGATTATCATTTAATTTCGTGGAGACATTGTTGGTGAACTTGGCGTTCCCAATTTTTGGAATGCAGCTAAGTCCAGTCAAATCGCGCAGTTTCTATTTATCCGAATACTACCGATAGTAGATTTTCGTATTTAGAGAGGAAAAAGATGGTTCAAAAGATCGAGGAACAAGATGGCTATATGTTACTCTATTTCGGAGAACGGCCGGCAGGTGTAGGGAAAATTGAGTTTGTCAATTGTCTTGCACATCAAGATAACGAAGTACTCTTCTGCAAATGGCGTGATAACGACATTTGGACGCTGCCGGGTGGGCGCGCTGAACCCGGGGAAACGGCCGAAGAAACTGCACACCGAGAACTTTTGGAAGAGACCGGTGCAACGCTGAAAAATCTTGAAGTACTGTGTTATATTCACTGCTTCATGTTTGATCTCGAATACTGGGGCATCGCTTATTTAGGGGAAATAGAAGCGTTAGGTAACCCACTCGACCTTGAAGAGGTTAGTGAAGCGAGTTTGTTCTCACACTTTCCAGAAAATCTGACTAATCCAGGCCCCTTCGGGAATCAAAGCAAAGCATTGTATCTCGCCGCAATGCGTAAACTCTCAGAAACGAAAGATTAGGGGATTAAAATATCTGATGAATTTTTGTCGGTGTGGGTTAAACCCTGATGAAGGAGATTTGATTTATAGTAAAGTTTAGAATTAATTGGGCACTCTCAAACAGTCTGAATACCTATAATAGGCATTCAGACTGGCACAAACTGGAAGTTTGTGCCACGAATGTGTCTATTTATTTTTACGATTCACTATAGTTTACAAAACTGCTAAGTAATTATAAACAAATGCCGTAAAGGAAATGAGGTGCCAATGGAAAAAATTGAACGCGTGCGCTGGGCACGCGCACTCATTTGGATGCCGATGCTGCTTTTGGGGACCACACCACTTTTCGCAAATACACAACAAAATACAAGCCGCTCCATTCGGGCAACCTGGGTGGAAAATCCGCCCGTTATTGATGGAGATTTAACAGACACAGTCTGGCAAGATGCCGACATCGCAACCGATTTCTTCCGAGCAAAGGAGGGAGAAACACATCCGGCTGAATTAGACACCGAGGTTCGGGTGCTTTACGATGAAAATACACTCTATATCGGTGTGCGCTGCGAGGAGCCAGACATGAAAAGCCTCCGGGAAACCCTAACGCGTCGGGATTCTCCAGTCTGGCAGAACGATTGTATTGAGGTGATGCTTGATACCTATCACGATCAGCGCAACTGCTATATTTTTGCCATCAATACGCTCGGTACACAGACGGATGAGCGGGTCGGCAATGAAAGTGCTTTCGACATGAGTTGGGACGCAAAGTGGGAGGCGAAAGTCAAGAAACACGCCGATCATTGGACAGCGGAGTTTGCGATCCCGTTTCGTGAGGTCCGTTTTAATCGGGCAGATACCACCTGGGGCGTTAACTTTTGGCGGGTGCGTCCGATAAACGGTCAATCCCATTCATGGGCAAAGACGGCTTTTTTCTCACGCGTCTCAGAGTATGGCGATTTGACTGGACTGAATTTAGGAAGAGTTAAAACGGAGCAGAAACTTGGGATTCTTCCCTACGGCAGTTATCGCGCGCTTGTGGATCGTCCCAACGACCTTGATGGCGGGTTAGACTTTATCCTTCCGATTTCAACGCATCTCACCTCAAATGTGACGCTGAATCCCGATTTTTCACAGTTGGAGAGCGATCCGACGCAAATTAATATCTCAAGCGACCGCGAGTTATTCCTTCCAGAACGTCGTCCGTTTTTCAGGGAGGGTGCTGAGTTGTTTGAGTTACCGCTGGATTTGTTCTATACGCGGCGCGTCCAAGAGATTGATGTGGGTGCGAAAACGACAGGCAGGATCGGTGGTTCTAATTTCGCTGTCATTAATACTTACGGCAAGATGATTGATCGTTATGACGGGGATGAGAAAAAACAGGTGAATCTCTTAGCCGGACGGATTAATCACGACATCGGTGAGCGGGCTGTCATCGGCGCGATGGGCATCCACAAACACCAAGCGGATCGAGATGTCGCACTCCTGTCGCTGAATGGGCGATTTGGATTGCATCGAGACTTGACTGCAGCGTCGCAATATGCCGTAGATTGGGTTGATGGCGAGATGCACTGGGCATACCACACCGCCATGGAATGGATTCACGAGGGTTGGCTTGGCGAGGTTCAACTTGAAGATATTCAGGACGGCTTTCGTCCCAACGAAATGGGGCTTGAGGAGGAGGCGTTCCGCCGGGCGCGCGCACGGCTCAGGTATAGGTATGAGTTTCCATCGGCGCATTTCGTGGAATCTTTTTGGGTGGATACGCGCCATTTTTACCAAACCAATGCGCAAAGGTTGCTACGGGAACGATTGAGCGAGTCGCGTTTCTACATTGATATCGGGCGGTTTAACTTTTTCACTGCCGGTGGGTTCGGTCGGCTTCGCGAGGTCGGTCAACTTTTTGATACCAAGTTCATCAGAGCAGATATTGATTATCAGGCACCATGGGGGCAATTGTCGGTTCTCAATCGGTTCGGCACCCGTCGCGACGAATTCAATCGGTTCACCAGTTTCTCTGGCGGTGTCAATCTTTTCGGGAAGTTCACGATCGATCTGGATCTCGATAACTTCTTTTGGCGTACACACCGAAATACGCTTATTTTCCGGCTCCGCAGCAATTACCAATTTACGCAAAAAATCGGCTGGCGAATTTACGTTGAACGTGTAGATGAGCGGATGCGAAATGAGATCACCTACAATTTCAATTCGATCTTCGACTACGAGTTTACGCCGGAAAGCCATTTTTTCTTTGTGGTTGTCAATAGCCTACCGGGGGATCGGGCTGTGTTTGCGAAGTTGGCTTACCTTTTTGAGCCGAGTCTGCCGGGGTTCGCACAGTTTAATTGAAAGAGGTTCAGCAACTGAATCTATCTTTGGGGGATGCATCTGAAAATGGCAATTAACGGGATCTTCTTTGATTTATACGGCACACTCTTGGTGTACGGAAATATGGATGTCGCATGGTCTGATTGGTTAAATGCACTGCATGAGCAGCTCAGTTTGCGAGGATCCACCCACTCCATTGAATCACTCGCTGAAGCTTGCGATCAGTTTTATAGTAAAAGCGAACCAACGCCGCTACACCCTAATTTGACAGTGTTTGAACAACGTATCCAAAATCTCTGCTTCGATTTAAAACTGAACCCCACTCCTGAAGATATAACAGTGATAGCCAATAAAGTCGCCAATGCTTGGCAAGCACATATATCGCTCGATCCTGAAGCACACCATGTCCTGCATACGCTCCATCGCTCCAAAAAACTTGCCCTCGTTTCAAATTTCGACCATCCGCCACACGTCCATTCGGTTCTCAACACGCTCGGTCTTACACCCCATTTTGATTCAGTTGTTATTTCCGCTGAAGTGGGCATCAAAAAACCGGATCCGAGAATATTTGACTCGGCTCTTGAACAGACTCGAATGAAACCCGAAGAAGTCATTTATGTCGGCGACACAGAAGATGACATCATAGCCGCCCGCGCTGCAGGTCTTGTTCCAATACTGATACAAAGGGAGAACGAGGGCAATGCGTTTGACTTCAGCGTTAATACACACAATTTAGAACAAGCAGAATTCACGCCTGATGTGAGGGCAATCACCAAACTTTCTGAGTTGCTAATACAGTAAAATGTCTGTCTTGTAATTCCTTCTAATCAACATCAATAAGCATTAACATAGGAGTTTAGAATTGGCTGTGAAGATTGTCATCTTTGATTTATTTGAAACACTCGTCTCAGAATTTGACGCGGGACACCCTTCAATCACCGAAGTCGCACAGACCTTACAGTTGCCTGTAGAGAATTTTCAGCGGGAATATGTGAATCATCGACCAGCACGATGTACAGGACAATTAGACTATGCAGCGTCTCTACGTTATATCGTTCGGAAGCTTGGCGGTAAATCTCCTGAAAACACTATTAAGACACTCGCTGAGCGTCGCCATTCCGCTTTTGCGGTGCATCTGCGTCATGTAGAACCCGAAATTCTTGATATGCTCAATGAAATTGCTACTTCAGGTATTAGGCTCGGTCTCATCAGTAATACCGATGGTTCTGAAGTCTTGGATTGAGCAAATAGCCCTTTGGGACCCTTTTTTGAAGTGACAATATTCTCTCATGCGGTAGGAATGGTTAAACCCGACCCTGACATCTATCAACACGCATGTAAGAATTTAGGCGTTGCGCCTTCAGACTGCATATTCATAGGCGACGGCAATAGCGACGAACTTCGAGGTGCAGCACAGGTCGGGATGTTGCCGTTTTGCGCCGCGTGGTTTCTCCGTCAGCACACAGACCTACTTGGAGAGGATATTGTGATGCGTCGAGCGGCAGGCTATCCAGTGTTGTATCATCCATCAGAGGTGGCTGATCGGGTACGAGATATTTGTGCCGTTTGTTAGTGTGTTTTTTTTGTATTTGATGCCAGTGGGTGCTATAATTACAGAAAGTATTCGGGAAAGGAAACCTTATGGAATATGTTGTTATTTTTGAAAAAGGCGAAAACAATTATGGTGCTTATGCCCCGGATCTCCCAGGATGCGGTGTTGTCGGTGAAACATTGGAAGAAGTGCGCACATTGATTGCCGAAGCCATTGAGTTTCATATTGAAGGGCTACAGGAAGCGGGGGAGGTCGTTCCACAGCCCTCATTTACACCGCCTATTCAAGAACAGCCTGGGATGTCGTCTGAATTTCACAGCACAGATTTAGTGTGGATGTCCGAACATTTCGTATTGTAGTGGGAGGCATTATGTCTGCCCTTCTGTTTTTAAATTCCATAGATGTTTCTGCGGATATATCAATTCAATGAGAGTTTGCGAATTTCACAAGTCTTTTTTAACGGAGGTATCATAAATTGGGGCGGCGAAAAGTTGTCTCAGTCTGTGAGGTAGATGCTCATCAAGCAACACGCGCATCAGCGAACTCCAGAGTCATTTGCAAATAAGCCACTGTCTGTTCACGCGAGACTGTCGGGAAATCGCCAAGGAATATATCAAGCGAGTCGCCAGCAACAAGGTGTTGAATCAGGCTTTCAACTGGCACGCGAGTGCCAGCGAAAACTAAGGTGCCGTGCATCACGTGTGGATCTTGGGAGACAATCTGTTCTTTCTTCATGACTCATTTCTCCTCCTTATATGTTGTCGGTTGTCTCTGTCTATAACCACGTTTCATTGTATGTCTATAAGGTAACATGTTTTTGGGAAAATATCAAGATGTGTTATAAATCCCTCCTGAGGCATTCAATTTTAAGAAATTATTGGATTTCACGTCTTTTTTTCAGGAGTCGGTGCGGTTAGGAAACCGCACCTACCGGTCCTGGTGGTGAAGATTCGATCGGAAAATGGAGAATTGAATGGCTCTGTAAATCCCTCCGAATGCTATGCGCCGTTTGGGAGACACTGCTACGGACGCATGCGTGTTATTTACAAAAAACGCATTTTTTTTTCAAAGGTGCAACTTTTTGACCCCCAATTTTCGTCTTTAATCACAGAAGACAGATTTCTTGTGGAGGTGCCCGATGCAACATAGCGACGATAAATTGGTTCAACGCACTCTAAAAGGCGATCAGGATGCTTTTGCCGTTTTGGTTGAGAAATATCGATCACAGATTCACGCGCTGGCATGGCGAAAAATCGGCGATTTTCACATAGCAGAAGACATTACGCAGGAGGTTTTCCTCACGGCGTATCAGAAGCTCGCCACATTGACACACCCGGACCGATTTGCAAACTGGCTCTATGTTATCGCCAACAACCTTTGCGTGACGTGGCTCCGAAAACAAGCCGCTCAACCGCAACAGCAGTCGCTAACCTCAACCGATCTGGAAGAACTTTCGGCATTGTGTTATTCTGATTATATAACGCAACAGCACAAGGACGCGGGAAAAGAATCGCTTCGTGCCTTAATTGAAAATCTCCTCGGCGAACTCCGAGAGAGCGACCGGACGGTGATAACCCTTTACTACCTTGCTGAACTGAGTTACGAGGAAATCAGCAAACTGTTGGGGGTATCTCTCAGCACGATTAAAAGTCGGTTGAGCCGCGCACGGAAGCGGTTAAAGAAGCATGCCGAGGCGATTGAACACACCTCCAATAGTTTCCGATTGTCTGTTGAGGGGAGCAATCCAAATGAGACAACCAGCATATCAAGGAGAAATAAAATGCTAATTGACATTTTAGATGCCCATGGACAGATGTTTTCAGATTATCACAATGGTCGAGAAAACGTCGAAATTGTGGAGCGGGAAGCTGGGCTTATTGATAAAAGCTCTGAGTCGAACTGTCTTGGACCTCGTGACTATTTTGCTGAATATGAGGATTGGGCTGAACATCAAAAACTCGCTATGGACCATGCCACAGGACACGTTTTAGATATTGGCTGCGCTGCAGGGCGGCACGCTCTCTATCTTCAAGAGCAAGGACACGGTGTTTTGGGGATTGATAATTCGTCATTAGCCATTGAGACGTGTCAACGCCGTGGACTCAAAAACGCACGTGTCATGCCTGTCGCTGGGTTAAGTCCTGAGACGGGTATCTTTGACACAATTCTCATGATGGGACGTAATTTCGGGTTTGTCGGAAGTTCCATACGCACCCGATCGTTGTTGGGCAGGTTTGCTGCGATGACGAGCGATTCTGCGAAGATTATCGTTGAGACGCTGGATCCGTATCAAACAGCGGATCCTTGCCACTTAGCCTATCATCAGTTTAACCGAGATCACGGGCGCATGAGTGGGCAATTGCGACTGCGAGTCCATTATCGGGAATATACCACGCAGTGGTTTGATTATCTGTTTGTCTCAAAGGCGGAGCTTGAGGACATTCTTGAGGGAACAGCGTGGCAGGTTGAACGCTATATTGATTCAGCCAATACACCCACTTACGTCGCAATTTTAGGGAAAGGTCTGCGCGCCTGAGATTAAGGGTTTCACGCAACCCATTATGGTAGATTTTAGAACCACTTGGACACTACAGATGAGATTCAAAAAACATACGCCTACCTTACCAAGAGGTACCTATGCCAATACCCAATTTTCCCAGCAAACATAAATCACGCCCGATAGCCACGCCAGAGGAGCATGTCGCCTCTTTCCGTCAACAAGGCTTCATTCCCGATTTCCCAATCCCTGAAAGTGTTATTTTCTGCTATGAAGGCAATCTTCTTGAGCGTATCACCAGCGTTGAGATGGTTGAACAGGTTCATGGCTTAGGTGGAGGCTTCTATCTACTGACCGAAACCGACAATCGTGTAGCAGTTAGCGGCAATAACGGCATCGGTGCGCCCGGTGTCTCAATGCTTCTTGAAATTTGCATAGAACTGGGAATCAAGCGATTCATCAATGTGGGAATTGCCGGTGGTCTACAAAAAGCTTCTAATATTGGCGATGTTGTTGTTTGTACCAGTGCCATTCGTGATGAGGGCGTTTCATACCACTATTTGGCGGACCCTTCAGCACCTGCCCTGCCATCCGAAAATCTGACAGCTGCGTTTATGCGGACTCTCGCGGATGATGGTATCCTTTACACGCAGGGACCAACTTGGACGATTGACGCTTTCTTCCGTGAAACAGTCGGAGAAATTCAGCATTATCAACAAGAGGGAGTTGTCACGGTTGAGATGGAAGCCGCTGCTCTATTTGTAATCAGTACGCTGCGTGGTGTAGACATGGCATCAGGATTTGTCATCAGTGACTCAGTGGCAGAATTAGTATGGCATCCACAAATACTCGCCCAAGAGACACATGAGAGCCTATTTCGCTTGTATCAAGCAGCACGCACAACTTTACAAGAGGAAGTCTAATCAAACCATGAAATCACCGAAGTTTACGACGGTAGAGAATTACGTAGTGTATGGACGCGTACCAAACGGACAAACGAAACAGAAAACTTATCTGATCGTGTTGCTCGTTGCCCTATTGTTTATGTTAATCACAAACCTACAAACTTGGGCGCAAGAAAATACACAGACCGTTCAGAAAGAACTTCCCGCAATCAAAACAGAACAAGCACCTACCGTTGATGGTGTTCTCGACGATGCCTGCTGGCAAGATGCACCGAAAGCCATCGGATTTACCGATGAACGCACTGAAAAACCGGCAAAGAACCAATCGATGGGTCGGGTCGTTTACACGGACACCGCCATCTACGTTGGACTTCACCTCTACGATGATATGCCCGATAAAATTGTGGCGCGCCAAACCAAAGACCAAACGCGAATTCGCGGAGAAGATTGGGTCTCCTTCAGCCTTGATCCGTTTCATACGCACCAGTTCCCTGACAGAAATTTCTTTATCGTAAATCCGCTCGGCACGAAATACGCACATCTCGCTACGGGACGTGCGGAGAAAAGCGAATGGATTGGACTCTGGAAGGCTGCTGCACAGATTGTGGAAGATGGATGGATTGTAGAGATGGAAATCCCGTGGCAGATGCTCGATTATCCCGACACAACTAAACCCGTTCGGATGGGTATCAACATTGATAGGCTACAGCAACGCACCGGTGAGCGTTCGTGGTGGTGTAATTTGGGCGTAAACGAGTTTCGAGAGAACGACGGACACTGGATTGATGTGCTACCACCGCCTCGGAAGCGGGAACTCAAGGTATTACCCTATCTGATTGGTGGCATCAGTGAAACGGAAACTTCTGTAGGAGCGACCTCCGAATCGCGAAGGGAATACACTGCCCGTGCGGGAGCGGACATCCGCTATGAGGTTACGCCACAACTACGGCTCATCGGCACAGCAAACCCTGATTTTGACAATATCGAACAGGCAGTGGAAGGCATAGACTTTTCTTACGGTGAACGCTATGTGCCGGATCGCCGTCCGTTTTTTTCGGAAGGCAGCAACGTCTACCGGCTTGGTCAGTTGTTCCACTCACGGCGGATAATTGATATGGACGGCGGGCTTAACCTCTTTGGAAAAATTGGTAAAAACACTTCAGTTGGCACCCTCGGCACGTATCACCGAAACAACCAAAATGTTATTCTACAAGCATCACAATCGCTAACGGCAACATCCAATATCAGAGCAGCATTCTTGTCCCATCATCAACGAGAGGAAGGGTTAAACAATGTTGGGCACCTATCCGGTGATGTGAGACTTGGCAAGTTTTTCGCGAGATCCGCTATCGCCCAAAGTCAGGCAGACGAATCAAACGGAAGGGACGCGTACGCCAATGTAATTTACCAAGGACAACTCGTTCAGCCGTATTTATCCGTATTCTTTGTGGATTCAGATTTCGTCAATAGACTCGGATACTATCCATTTACGGGTTATCGCGGTCTAAGTTTAGGGAGTTATTTCCGTAACGAATGGCGTGAAGGATTCTTCCGCAGAGCATCTGCTTCTATCCAAAGCGAGATTTCTAACACTTATGAAGGTGAAGTCTTCCGGCGTGACCTGTCCATATCTTCACTGATCCTAACGCATAGCGACTATGCACTCGCCGCTGGCTGGAGAGGCGGGCAATTTGAAGAGTTCAACGATAGTGTTTTCAGCATTGGATTACGCGCACGCGCTTCCGACAGGTTCAATAATGTCGGTATCACCTACAATTCGGGTCAACAGGCAGGCGAGAGGATTCATCGCATCAGCGGATATCTAAATCTGCGAGCATACGGTTTCACCGCAGGGTTTTCCTCACGAATCCAGTGGCATTTTGAGAGACGCTACCAACAGATTCTAACCCTCACTTATGACTTCAGTCCCGCCTTAAGCCTCGGTAGTCGGTTAATCTGGCAGGTTGAGGGTATCAATATCTACTTCACATTACGCCGATCAGGTTACGCTGGCACAGATTTCTTCATCATTCTCGGAGATCCGAACGCCTCGGAGTTCAAACAACATTTGATAGCAAAGGTCATTCGGTCATTTTAGGATTTTTTCAATGTTCGTGCGCTTGTGCAAGTGAGACAATAGAGCCAATATGCAGAGCATACTTGGAGATGAAACCTTCCACACCAGCAGTGGAAGGTTAAAAGACTCACACATCATAGCGCGTGAACGCCAAGAACGCGCCCATGAAGAAGACGAGATTGAATAGAAACAGAAGTAGAATGTCCAAACTGGCTTCGGCGAACGCGGTGGAAAAATCAGATGGGGTGTCCTCGAATTTTGGGATTTTATCCAAGGTTGTTTGCGTCTCCCGCAATTGCTGCCTGTCCGCATCTTCAAGAAATAGGTTGGGATTGAATGGATATTCTTCGTATGTGAACTGTAGGAGACTGCGCCGATATGCTATCGCCTTCTTGAAAAACCGTTCGTAATGTTTGATGCCGGTGCCGACCAACGCCTCACTGCCGATTTGATAGATCGCCGTTGGGGAGATACGGGATATATTCTGCGCCAGTTTCACTTGATGCAGTTGTTGTTGGCGGTATGCGTTGTAGATCGCTTGCTTGGCATCCGCTATTTTGGCAGCACGGGTCAGGGGTTCGCCCGGCGACCAGTGTGCGCTAAATCTATCTTTGCCGTATCGTTTAAGTATCTCGTACCCCGTCTCACTTGCCTGTCTGGCGACCGTTTTCTCATTGGGGAGTTCCGCCAATCGGCTTGCGAGCAACCCGCCTGTCCGCGGGATAAACACCGCAAAACAGACCCACACCAGAAGGAGCAGGACGAGGCTGACCGCTGAACTTCTCGTCAGGCAGGAGATGAACAGCCCAAGTGTCGCGAACACGGAAATATAGAGGACTGAAAACAGGACGACCCCGCCAATCTGTAGCCAGTAGGGTGGTTCAAAAGGCAGTACCCCGAACAGCGAGATAATAAGCGTGTTCATGCAAATTCCGATGATCAAAGGAATCGAGAGACTGATGATTGTGCCGATGTATTTCCCGAAAAGCAAGGTCGCGCGCGAGAGCGAATTAGAAAGACAGAGGCGGAGCGTGCCTGTTTCCGCCTCGCCTGAAATGCTGTCATAAGTCATCGCAAACGCCGCGAAACTCAGAATAACGCCGACGGTAAACACCCAATCCAACGCGTCAAATCTCTGGAGTGTGTAGTTCCGGCGCAGGATCGTTTGGGGACCAACCATTTCAAACGCATCCACGGCAAAGGCGTTCGGCAGGTCTTTTTCGTGTCCCTCAGCGATGAATCCCAACGGACTCGGTGCACGATATATCAGTAGATTTGGTGGGTCACTGACCACCTCGTGTAAATCTTTCTCTGCTTTCTTTTTCAGCAGGTCCAAGTTTGTGCTGACATTTTCACGGTAATCCGCGACTTGTTGGTGATAATCGTGGATATACAGCATGCTTCCCGTCAACATTAGGACGATGACCAGAAGCAGCGTCAGGGCGAAACGGAGACTCTGTAGATGATCCGAAAGTTCTCTCCAGACAATTTCACGTAGCATCTCTTCACTTCACCTCTTTTTTTAAGAACAGCGCGCCGGTAGCCAGAAGCAGCAGAATGTTGAGAAAAATCAGGTAGACCAAATCCGAGAAGGCGCCTCCGAGCGCGATGTCTCCCCACGCAGTGCCACTACTAAAGACAGGCATACTACTTAGATCAAGCGGTTCCACGTCATCCCAGCTTTTCGGTGCGAGGTCTGCGAAAAATGCGTCTTCGTCTGATTCTGCGAGTCCGGTTTGTGAGGGCATGTCGTTGAGATCGACTGATGTGAACCAGTTGACGCTTGAGAAAGCACCTTGTTCCTGCATGTATGCCATCAGTGCCTTTCGGTAATCCTGTGCTTGCTGGATGAACCGCTCATGCCGCCACAAATCCGTGCCGGACAGCCCCGCAGAGATATTGTAGTAGACCCATGCCGGCGAAAGTCTGGAAAGGTTTTCCGCCAAAACGGTCTGTCTTTTCAGCGAGTGGTAGTATTCCTGATGGAGGTTGCCTATCTGCTCTGCGTATTCAATGCGATGTGGAATGTAAAATTTGGCACCCTTGAGATACCAGAGCATCGCTTCTCTGGATGCTTTTAGCACGTGGAAAGCAAACGGCTGACTGCCGCTGAGCACACTGTATCCGGTGGAAAAGTAGGAGCTGCTTCGATGCTTTGCGCCGTAATCTCTGATTTTCTCTCTAAACGTTGTACGGAGTGCCGCGCTTTCTATGTTAACAACGGATTTGGGGGGTATCGGTCGAACCTGCTTTGCTATATACACCGCCCCGTTTGGGATGATGAACACGATCACAATCCATAGGAATAGCAACCAGACGAGTGCCCTCGCTGACCGCTGAGTGATGGCTGAAACCAGCATTGAAAGCAGGAAAAAGACGGAAAGGTATAACGCCAAAGCCGCGAACAGTCCGGCGAACCGACTCCATTCAGCAGTGTGGAATTCTATCATCGGGTTTACGTTTATCAATAGCGCAGCGGCTATCCAGCCGATCGCGAGTGGCACAAGGAGACTTGCCATCCCGCCGAGGTATTTCCCAATCAGGATATGGTATTTCGAGACGGGGTTTGATGCGATAAGTGCAAGTGTTCCGCTTTCACGTTCACCGCAGATGACATTGTAAGCGATCGAAATCACGAATAGGCTGAACGCAATCTGCACCATGAGCACCGCGTCGACAGCAGAAAAAATGTTCAGCAGCGGATTGCCGCCGCCGAGTATTTTAGCCGCTGTGGGGACATCTTCGTAGGAGACCTTTACTGTGCTTCCCAGCTGCCGTTCCATCCCTAAACAGATAATGCTTAAGGGTTCAGGTGGTTTTGCGATGTCCACCCGCAGGTGCGAATAAACCTTCACCTCTTCAAGCGCGTTCCGGTGTTCGATCTCTGCTGCATTGTGGGTGCTGAGTCGCTTCTCGTAATCCTCCATCAGAACGTACGTGCTGGCGACGAAAAGCGCAAGGCAGACGATTAACCCGATGAATAGGCGGAGGGAGAGGATGTTTTCTGTGAACTCTCTTCTGGCAATTAGCCAAATGGGGGACATCTCTAAAAACCTCTATTTGGTGAACGGAAAAGCAAGCGGTTTAGTCTTGGGATTGCGCCTTCACTGCTTCCGCGACGAGCATCTCTAAATTCTCCACTCTCGCTTCATGTGTAATTAACTTGCTGTCCCTATCAATGAGCCACATTTCAGGAGTGCCGCTAATATCATATTGTTGTAAAAGTGAATACGCTGCCGCATCGAAAATTTGTCGCCACTGAATGCCATTTACTTTAATGTAGTTAGGCAAACTACGCATTATCGCTTCTTCGCTATCAAGGCAGACCCCAATAATATCGAACCCCACATCTTTATAGGTATCGTAAATTTTCTTGATATCTGACGTTTCCGCAGTGCCAAAATCCCTCCAGACCATCCAAAAGTGAAGCAAGACGACTTTCCCATAATAATCCCGAAGTGAAATCGGATTCCCATCAAGGGCGATCACAGAAAAGTCAGGGACAGGTTTTCCAACCAATTCGTATCTCGGATTAGACTTGCGCGCATACACTTCAGCGAGTTCAGTATTGCCTAACCTCCTATGAATGTCGGCAAGTTTATAGAAGATGAATTTATCGTCTGGATACTGCTGCTCAGCTACCTGAAAAAACGCAAGTAGATCCTCGTATCGCTCCACCGTCTTGAGTATGTCGAATAGCGTCTGATACCCCTGAAGGTCTTGTATCATTCCCGACTTGAGACGTTCAATAAGGGCAGCCGCTGATTGTTCGTTCCCTAATAGGGTGTGGAGTCTGACAAGCTGCGGGTAGAGATCAAAGAAACGCTTACTATCAGGGTAACGCTCATCATCAGGGTGTCGCGCAAGTATTTCTTTAATAGCAGTGAGAGCCGCTGTGTGGCTACCGTACATATCCTCCGGCGTGTGTTCCCAAATAGTGGAAGACCTGTAAATCTGAGAAGAAAAGTTTAAGTTCAAAGCATTAAAGTCTTCATTCACGTGATGTTGACAACGGACAAGTGGTATGACATCACCGAATACCAAACGTTGTTCATTTTTCTTATCTCGATATTCCGGGGCAAGCTCATACCTATAACTCACGGGGATTCTCGGATCTATGTCCCGGAGAAAACCTATCCTTCCAATGATCTTGCTGATTGCAACCAAATCTGTGTTTGGAAGAAAACCTGCCTTCCCATCTTCGTCATCCGCTGGACAGATGAAGACCGATGCATCTGGCAAGTATTTCGGATGAAGATCTGAGAGCCATTCAGGAAAATCTTTGCGTTCCGTCCGGTAGGTTTGAATTGCCTTGTCGATTGCCATCAAATTTTGTGTGCAAAGTTCTATGTGTCTCTCGTGCATCTCGGAATTCCCTCCAACAGTAGATGTCAAAAACGTTTCAGATTCCTGTAAACGCTTTCGCGCCCGATGCAGACGCGTGTTAATCGTGCTTACAGAGACCCCTAAAAACTTGCTAATCTCTTTGACCTTCATTTCGCCGAGGTAATAGAGCGTCACGACGGTGCGTTCCCTCTCTGGAAGTTTTGCCAAAAGTTTTTTGACGATCTCACGACGACGCTCGGAGATCTCTATCTGCCGTTGTTCCGACAGGTACCGTGTGTAAGCGGATTTCTCGATTTCTGCCATCGGTGTGTCTTCTATCGATTGCACCTTAAGTTTTTTCTTTCGCATCCAATCGATGCAGAGCCGGTTTGCGATAACGTACAACCATCGCGTAAATTGGTGGGGATCCTTGAGTGTCGGAAGTTTTTTATGCACTTGTAGGAAGGTGTCCTGCGTAATTTCTTCGGCGTGATGAAAATCGCCGATCTTCCGCCACACGAGCGCGTGAACGCTCTTTTGGTATTTTTGGACTAAGACGCTGAATGCCTCGTCGTCGCCGGACAAAATATTGTAAATGAGTTGAACATCGTCTTCTCTTTCCACGAGGATCCCTTTCAATGAATAGATTTGGTCGTGTTTACATCTGCCAAATGGCTGCATCAAATGCGAAGTCTTATAAGCTAACCATCGCTGTACGGTTTATCCGTCTGTACATTAAAGACGAATTTATGTACAGAAATCTTACATAATTTGAAGGAAATGGAAAAAGATATGGAATTTTTTAGCCGTTGTGGTACGCGTATCGGGTTTCGTAGGGACGATACGTCAAAGTTTGGAGCATCGCATCCACAACGGATGTTTCTGAAAGGTGTTTGAGGGACAATCCGGGGCGTTATGGAAATAAATAATAACTGTATCTATACAATACCTTCGCCAATTTTTATCCGGGTGTGAGTTGATGGCGTGTTTGATGAACAGCCCGATTGAACCGAGACACTCACCGATGTTTCGTAAATTCGCCGCTTACACTGTCAGCGTAACTGTATCTTGCTTTACAATCTCTTTGATATGCCCATACCCAGCAGATTCCACCAATTCTAATGTCTCTGGGGACAACCGATCCAGAATAGGTTGTGGAAAGTTATGCCTACCGGAATATTGTGGGGCATACCGCAGGACGAGAAACCGCCGATCCCGATCCTTCGGCTTCCAACGCAGCACACCGTGCGTCAGCAACTCTGATATAAGGACGATATCACCTGCTTTCGGTGTAATATTAACAAAAACAGGATCGTCAAGCGGATCAATACCGTCTTCTTCGTTAAGCCTCAGCAGCTGCTCGGGTCGCTTAAACTCACTCTTATGTGAGTTGGGAATTACGATGAGTCCGCCATCACCCGGATAGACATCCGTAAAATAGGGGAAGCAGACGAAGTTATCACAATAGATACGTCCGTTGTCAGCCTCGTAACGTGTGCTATACCATCCGTAGTCATCGCGTGCGCAATGCAATCCACCAGGGTTCACCTTTGCGCGCTCACCAGCCTCCCACAAATCGTGTTTATCGTGTTTCAAGGAACCTCTGGCAAACCGCGGTTGATTGTCCGTTAACTCCTTGATAATCGGCCATAGTGCCGTATGCGTCGTTAAGCATTCAAGCGATTTATCGAAAGCGAACCCGTGCTGATGGAGTCCTTTCTGCTCAAATCCGTCTGGCAATTCATCAGCAGGTGTTGTTATATATCTATCAACCGCTTCAGCGGCTTCCGCCAATGCATCGCCGGTGATGACGTTTTCTAAATGAAGATATCCTGTGACATCAAACAGATAACGTTGTTTCGGTGTCATATTTCTAATTTTCCTTGCGGTTCGATTAGACGGGTTGGTGATTTTCACGTTCTCTCCGTAGACCCGCTTTCCACTTCGTTTCAAACTACGCGTTATTTACAATGCCATATCAAACGCTGTGCCGGTTACGTTGCCTTTTACATAAGCATCACGGAAAAGGGTTTGGCGTTTCGGAGGCATCTCCTCAAATAACGCTTGTGGCGGTCTCGACAGGGACCACCGCTTATCTACTGAATTATAAGCGTTGAAGATAGCGACCCGATCAGTGTCTCGGTTTTGCCACGCCTGTCCGCTATGCGTAATTGCTTCGGTAAAAATAATAACAGACCCGGCAGGACAAGAATAGGTATCCCAAAACTCCCACTCTTGTGTATGCGCTCCCTCTGGTGCAGTGTAAGCTGCTTTGTAGCTCCCTGTAATGAACATCGTGCCACCGTCGCCTTTCTCTACAGGGTTAAGTTCCCAGACGACGCGCGTCAAACCGCTATACGCTTGACCGGGGAGGCACGAGTACTGATGGCAATCTCCCGGCATCCGCAACATACCGTTGCCGTTGTGCGCGTGGAATGAAAAAGGTGTTTCGTCCGATGTAGAACGCAACGCCAGAAAACTCATCTCCATGCGGAAGCCGTAGCAGGTATCTGAGGCAAGATAAGGGGACGCGAGGAATTCGTTTCCAAATGCCACCACAACCGGATGATCCGTCAACTTCTCCAAAGGACCACCGTAAGTCGATCGGTGGTGTTGTGGCGTAATTGTTTCAGGGTCGTGCTTTAACCGATAACAGAAATCGCGCATCTCCTCAATTTCTGATGCCGTCAACACGTCCGGCACCAAGAGCCATCCGTTTTTGTCGAAGAGATATTTCTGTTCCTGTGTTAAAGGAACAACAGTCTCACCGTCGGCATTCGTCTGCGTAATATCAGCAGCACCCGTTGCTAACGGCCTCCCTAAATCTTTGTTGAATTTGCCTAACTGTTCTGTCATAAATGCTTCCCTCTCTAACTACCTATAGCGGTAAAATATACCGAACCACAATCTGAAACTAATGAATACGCGCGCCCGTGAAATAATCCGGATTCGCTCCCATTTTTTCTAAAAGTGGTGCGGTCACTGTGTCAAGGCTCTCAATCACATCATCAGACGGTGTGTATTCGACAACGTGCAGGTTTTCTACCAATTCATTTTCATTTCGGGTGCCGACGAGCATGCATGTAATCCCGGGTCTTGCCATCGCCCAAGCAATCGCCAGTCGGCTCATCGGAATCTGTTCAGCCTCCGCAATTTCCCGGATAGCCTCCAGCGTCTCAAACATCTCCGCCTCGGCACCTGTTTCGCCGTGCGAAGCCTGTTCTCGGTCATCTCGAAAATGGCGAAATCGGGAATGCACCGGCGGTATCTCCTCTGCGCGCTTATACTGTCCAGTCAAAATTCCCTGTAACAGTGGCATATACCCTAAAATACCAACGTTGTGGTTTCGACACAGCGGAAGCAATTCAGGCTCTATTGCCCGTGACAAGAGGTTATAGCAGAGTTGATTCACAGCGATAGCGGCACCTGTCTCAAGTGCCGCTGTGAGCTGTTCCACCCCGAAGTTGCTTACACCGATCGCACGGATGAGTCCATCTTCCTGCAGGCGCGTTAGTTCAGCCATACTCTCTTCAATGGCGATCTCGTCGTCGGGCCAGTGAATCATATAGATATCAACGTAATCCATTTGCAAGCGTTGGAGACTCGCTTCGCACCGTTCACGGATCGTAGCGGGATCCGGCCGGCTTACCTTTGTACCGATGACGGCTTCGTGTCGTCTACCTTTCAGAGCAACGGCAAGTGCCTCTTCACTTCGTCCGTTGTTATATCCCTCCGCTGTGTCGAAAAAATTGATGCCAGCATCCAACGCAGCATTCGCCACAGCCGTGACATCTGATTGTGCTTGTGGTCCCCAATAATCGCCACCGCCATAAGACCAGCAACCGATCCCCATCGGTGAGATTTCTATCTCGGATTTTCCACACTTCCGCATTTCCATTTTCAGCCTCCATGATGTATAAGCGGGTCGGAAAGACCTCAAGCACAGCTGCTAAATCATCCCAATTCTGTGCAGAGTTCTGTAATCAATTGGGCATTTTGACCGATCTGGTCGCCGAATTGTTGATACATACCGAGCAACAACGGATCAATCGGTTTAGTGTTTTCTATCGCGAACTTCACCTCTTGCCGAATCTGTTCCGGGCTTCCAATTGTTCTACCCGCTGCAAGCACCTTGAAGAGGAGGCACGGCTTCTCTGTACGCTGTATCGCCTTACACATCTCGTCACGATCTTCCCGCGCGTAAATTTCACCCAACGGTGCGTAGCCAAATTTTTGAGTAAATTTTTCGCTACCACCGTGGAGATTATAGAGTCCTGTCATGTAATAGTCTATATCCCACGCTTCATCTTCAGCGATATGGAGAAGTCTCGGATCATGAACAGATAGACCCACAAGAACGCCGGTATCGCGAATCCGTTTGAGGATGTCCTGCAGATAATCGAGCCTGTTTTCACGCAGACACCTTTGCCCGACACCGCCGCCGTGTGGTGCCATACCGATCGGATTGTGTTTCGCAGCTTCAAAAACATGGTCGGGATCCTCGTACCAGCGGGAACCTTGGCTGAGGCAGAACCAGTTTATCGTGCCACCTTCATCGCGGTAAAGTTGTAGATCAGACATGGAGCGGTCCGTCATGCTATTCTGCCAAGAATTGATCCCAACTTCCTCCGCCCGTTTGAGCGTCGCCACGACCCGTTCCGGTGTATGATACGCCTGCTGATGCTGTGAGAGGAGTTGGTTAAAGTGAGAATAACCGTAAATCGGATTATCGCCTATTACCAACTTACTGATTTGATGATTACAAAATGGGACTTTTGGCAAGATAGTTTCCATTGTTTATCCTCCAAGTCAGAGAACACGCTTCAAAAGTGTGACTAATCGAACAGAAATCCTTCTAAAACAGATGCGTCAATTGCGCGCACAAGATGCATCGTCAAATCCAACGCTGCGGTGTAGTCATCCGTGTTAATGATCGAGACATGGCTGTGGATATAACGAGATGGCACACCGAGTACAACGGACGGCACCCCTCTGCCAAATTGATGGATCGCGCCACCATCTGTCCCACCAGATTGACGCACCCCAAGTTGATACGGTATTTCATGTTGCTTTGCTGTCTCAACCACAAAATCCGCCAATTTCGGATTGACAATCATTGAGGAATCAATAATCCGAATTTGTACACCGCCGCCGAGTTTTCCTTGTGTATTTCCAACGCTTAACCCTGGGGTATCATCGCCGGGTGGACCCTCAAGCACAATCGCGAGATCGGGTTCCACACTTGCCGCCATAGTCTTGGCACCTCGCAATCCTATTTCTTCTTGAACACTTCCGGCACCAATAACGGTGTTCGGATGTTCGTCGAGCCGCAAAAGTGCATCAATCACAATCGCAACACCGACGCGATTATCAAACGCTTTAGCAGTGAGCAGTTTGTCGTTTTTCAACCGCATAAAAGGACCGTAAGGCGCGATCGGACACCCGGTGACCACACCATATTCTTCTATCGCCTGTTCTTCGCTCTCGGCACCGATGTCAATAAAAAGGTCTTTTATGTCTAAGACTTTATCACGTGACCCTGAAAGCAGGTGCGGTGGGGTCGAACCGATGACACCCGGCACTTTCCCCAACTTCGTTGTGATATTAACGCGTTGTGCTAAAAGTGTATGCGCCCACCATCCGCCGAGCGGCAGAAATTTGACGAACCCTTTATCTGTAACATTTTGGACGACGAAACCGATTTCGTCTAAATGTGAATCAAGCACAATGCGTGGGTGTTCAGCATTTCCTGCGCGCGTACAGAAGATACTCCCTAATTTGTCCGTCCCTATTGGACCCACATCGGAGACAGCATTCCGAAAAACATCCCGCACTTCTCCCTCGTAACCGGGGATTCCGTCTGCTTGTGTTAATAATTCGAGCAATTCAATTGAAGTTTCGTTCATATTTGCTTCCCTTCAGTAATTGTGCTATAATTTGAGTGTATTATAGCACGCTTGATGTTTTGTTCCAACTCTTAAGTGAACTTCATATCCGACATAGGAGGCATCATCCTCTTATTAACGTAAAGTGATTTAAAAATGAATCCAGAAAATTTTAGAAATTCAAATGCTGGCAGATGTCTCCGTAGCATAGGCAGTCATCCATATTGGGCTTATGTACCAAACCGTCTTCCGCCCAAGATCGAATTGGACTGGGAGTTGGCAAACCTTCTCTGAGAAGCGAATATCAAACTTGGAAAGTTATCTGGGGCTGGACAACTATTGCCAAATCCTCACTTGCTGATTGGCCCGTTTATTCGGCGCGAAGCCGTAATGAGTTCCAGGATTGAAAATACTCAATCCGGTTTGGACCAACTTTTCCTGTTTGAAGCAGATAAAACCGAATCACCACATATACCTGACGTACAAGAACTCGTCAACTATGTTAACGCGATGGAATATGGAATCAAAAGGCTGCAACATTTTGAAGCAATTCACCCGTTCGTTGATGGAAATGGAAGAATTGGCAGACTCTTGATTATTTTTTTGTTGATAGAAAGGGGTCTGTTATCACAACCACTTCTGTACCCCTCCGATTTTTTCGAGGAGCATAGAGATACTTACTATGAACTGTTGTTGAATGTAAGCCAACAAGGTGATTGGAAAGCGTGGCTCACATTTTTTTTGCAAGGAATTTGCCAACAGTCAGAAGATGCTTTGTTGGCGACTCAACGGTTACTTGCGTTAAAAGAAGAATACAAAGAAATAGCGACAGGATCACGGGTACCGAGAGCGGTAAACCTATTAATCGATCATCTGTTTGGCATTCCGATTATTTCAATCTCAGAATTGGTGAAGGTATGGAAATCAACATTTCCTACTATTCAGCGCGGTGTGGATTATCTTGTTGAAAGGGGTAAACTTAGAGAAATGACAGGCCAACAACGCAATCGTGTATTCGTTGCTGATGAGATACTCAATGTAATCATGACTGAAAGAACAAAATCAGTTTCGTTACCAGAGGATTAGATTGTACAAGAGAATGGAACCCGTGGTAATATAGACTGTTTATCGCGTATTAATTTGATACCATTTACCTGATATGTTACACTAATTCTAATCGTTACAGATACCGATTACACCCCTCATTGTCAAGATATGCACAAACAGTTCCGCCTCGATATCCGCTTAAATCTGTACATAAGGAAAAACCTCATGGCACAAACTAACTCACAAGATTCCAATTATGACCGGTCACAAAAACAGACCGATAAAGAAACTTTCCTATTAGCAACTATCCAAGAAAACTCGCAATTGCCGAAAAAAGAACAACAGCGGTATCAGCAGTTGTGGCGTAAGTGTGAAGATGAAATCTTAAGTGAAGACGAACTGAGAGAGTATCAGGCGTTGCTGAGTCAACTGGAAGCCCGGAACCTAAAGCGTATTGAAGCACTCATTGCTTTAGCCCAGAGTAGGGGAAAAACGTTAGGCGAGATTACTGCCGAATTAGGTTTAAAAGAGGGAAATAATGCCTTCTGAGTCTATCCCAGCTGCGCTGTGCCGTCGCGTGCAAGAGCGTGCAAACGGGCTTTGTGAGTACTGCCAATCTCCTGACAAGGTTAGCAATGCTTCCTTTCACTGTGACCACATTCTTCCACGAACTGCAGGCGGAAAAACCGAATTAACTAATTTGGCATGGGCATGTCCATGGTGCAATACACACAAACACACCAAAACATATGCACGTGATTCACAGACAGGTCGAAATGTCCCACTCTTTAATCCGCGATTCAAACAATGGAAACGGCATTTTACGTGGAGTGAAAACTTTCTTTATATTATCGGACGCACGCGAACAGGCAGAGCTACAGTAGATGCTTTGAATATGAATCGCCCTGAACATGTTAATCGCAGAAGACTGTTACAACTTGCACAAGAACACCCCCCGATATAGGATATCTGAAAGAAATCATATCATTACGCATCAACAAAAAAAACAAGGAAAAGATCATGAAAAACTACATGCTCATTCTCATACTCCTATTTGCCACCATCTCCTGTGCAAGTGCTGAAGATCCGGCGGATTACAGCGGCGACAAAATCCGTACTCTACTGCCCTTTGATGCGATCCCCGCGATTACTGAACCCCAATTCGTTTCTGCCGGTGCCGCAAAATTAGACCCGGACGCCCCCGTCATCGGCGTAACCTTCAACGACGAAAGCCACGCCTATTCGCTTTATCTCCTTAATGGACACGAAATCGTTAACGACGTTGTCGGTGGACTGAACATCGCCACGACGTGGTGACCGCTCTGCAAAACGGCTATCGTGTATAGCCGGGACCTTGACGGTAAGACCTATACTTTCGGTGTGAGCGGTAAGTTGTGGCGGGACGCGCTATTAATGTACGACCATCAGACCCGTTCCCTCTGGTCACATATCACTGGAGAAGCGATACAGGGACCCCTGAAGGGTAAGCGGTTGAAGTTGCTCGTCTCCATGCCACAGATTGCGTGGAAAACATGGCAGACAAATTATCCGAATACAAGCGTGCTTTCAGTTCCGTTTAGAGATGGTATGCGCGAAAGTCTTAGCCGTGACTCATATCAGCGGTATCACACCAGCCAAGATACCGGTGTAAGTGGAACGGAATACACCGATGACAGACTCCCGAATAAATCGCTTGTGATTGGTGTTCAAGTAGAGACGAAAGGCGGTAACACGCAGTTCCGTGCGTACCCATTAACACACTTCGCTGAAACTACCGTAATTAACGATATGGTTGGTGAAGTGCCGCTGCTAATTTTTCACGATAAAGTATCGTTCGCAACGGCTGTTTTTAAGCGGAACGTAGCGAAGGATGTGCGGACCTTTAGTCCGCAAGAGGGACACTTTGTAGAGGATAACACCGGCACGCGTTGGAATACTGTCACAGGTGAGGCAACATCCGGTAAAGAAAAAGGGACGCGTCTGGAACGGTTACCTGCTGTCAATATCTATTGGTTCGCGTGGGCACGCTACTATCCCCAAACAACGATCTACAGCCAATAATCAATCGTCCAATTCGACGACTTCGCCTGTCATATTCCGATGCATCGTCGGACGGATGACTAATTCTGGAATGTTGCTCCGCTGTGGCAGCGTTGCGATGAGTAGAATCGCCGCTGAGGTTTCGTCAACGTCTACCATCGTGGCGCGGGCATCCGCATCTGGCGGAATCGGACGATTGTCCAGGATCGGTGTTGCTACTTCACCGGGGACTATGACGCTTGCTCGGATACCGGTGTTCCTCAAATCCGAATTAAGAAATTCGGTGAAGTTGATAACACCCGCCTTCGCCGCGCCGTAAGCGAAACCGCTAAACGGGCCCGGCGTGACCGCCGCGAGCGAGGAAATATTAATAATCGTTCCCGATTTCGCCTTCAACATCGCTGGGACAACCGCCTGGGTACAGAAGAAAGTCCCAATCAAATTAGAATCAATCACCGAGCGCACCTCTTCAGGTGTCGTGTTCAGGAGCCGTCGGTTGTGTGAGCTGTGTCCCGCATTGTTCACCAGCACATCAATCCGTCCATGTTTATCAAGCACATCGGCAGCCATCTGCGCAACAGCGTCATAGTCAGCGACATCGAGCGCGTAACTCGTCGCTGTGCCACCTGCTGTTTCAACTTTGGCTTTAACAGATGCCAATTTCGATTCGGTTCTGCCGATAATGACAACCGTTGCCCCTTCTTCTGCCATTGTGAGCGCGGCACCGCGACCGATACCGCTGCCACCCCCTGTGATAATACAAACCTGTCCTTTTAAACGCATTCTTATCCTCCATTCCGTAAAACCGGGTTCCAATTTTTTTCTATATTGTTTGTGATGTCTTGAGAATACAGATTAGCAGAATTCTGCAAAATTTTCAAGAGTTCGGGGGAATGGTTTTTAGTTGTCAGTACGATTTTTCTGCGAAAAATCTTTCAGTTATCAGTTAAAGAGAACTTCGATTAATCAGAGTGCCCCTTAAAACTGAGTACTAATGCGTCTGAATCAGGATTAGAGATGTCGTCATCGGGTTACAACCTCTCCTACAGGTCGAAAATTCAAAACGCTTGACAAAAATCAACAAACACCTATAATGGAGACAGATTTCGCAATTGGACCAAACCCGTAAGGAGGTTATCCCTGTGTCCTTAAAACAACGCATTCATAATAAAGAACCGATTAAGATCGCTGGTGGTGTTTCCTTCGGCTGCACCCGCGACGAGATGGAAGCCGTCCTCAGCCGAGACGACTACGATTTACTCGGAACCGACCATCAGCACGCAGCCGCGAACGAAGACAAGCTCGTTGAATACTGCAAGATGGCAAACGAATTCGGTATCGGTGTACAACTCCGCATCAAGCACACCCGAAACGCTTACTTAATAGGCAATCTGTTGGATTTAGGTCCTCTCGCTATTGTCGTGCCACAAGTTGAGAAAATTGAAACAGTGGATGAAGCGATTGACGCATTCTATTATCCTCAGAAGGGAAAACGGAGTTGGGGGCCCAGTAGTGGGTACGGCATCGATCGCGGCATGGATCGCCTCGAATATGCTGAGTGGTGGAACAACACCGGTATCCTTATCATACAGATTGAATCCGTTGATGCCGTGATTAACGTCCGCAAATTGGCAAAACCGGGCGTGGATATGGTAACCTTCGGTGAGAATGACTTGAATTTCAGCATAGAATCATATCCGAGTGCTCCGTTCAAGAACCTCCAAGAGTGCATTGCCCACGTAGAAGCACAGTTGGCAGATACACACGTCAAAGTAGGTGCCGGAGCCTCGCCATCGGGTTCACTGTAAGAACAATTTCTTGATAGCGATAATCTTAAGCGAAGAATCTCTTTCACAAACTTTACTTTATGAAAAAGCCACCAAGGAGCATCATAATGTCGAAACGAATTAAAATCGGAATTATTGGGTGCGGCATGATATCCGGTTCACACGTCAACGGGTATCTCGCGCATCCGCAGCACGCCGAAATCGTTGCTGTTTGCGATGTAGTGGAGGCAAACGTAAAACGGCGACACGCAGAAGTACTTTCTGGCGCGGCGGCACGTGCAAAATCCGCCACTGCTGACGCAGAGAAGGCAGAGACCGCAGAGGCGCGTGAACAACTGAAAGCCGATGCCGCGCTCTGGGCAGCATATGCCGACAACGGTGTCAAAATCTTCAGTGACTACAATGAAATGCTGAAGGCATGCGATTTAGATGCCGTCAGTCTTGCGACACCGCCGTTTGTCCATGAAGGTCCAGCCGTTGCAGCTGCACAAGCTGGAAAACACGTCTTCTGCGAAAAACCGATGGCTCGCACAGCAACAGAGGCAAAGAATATGCGGGATGCCTGCGACGCAGCCGGCGTTAAACTCGCATATCAGAGCGGTGGCACATGCCTTGACCCAACGAGTTACGCTATCCGGGACTACGTCACCTCTGGCAAACTCGGCGATGTCTATTACGGTAGACTTACCAGTTACCGCGTCCGTGGCAGACCCAATGTAGATATGTTCGGGTTCGGGAGATGGTTCCTTAATTCCGCCTATAGCGGTGGTGGCACGGTATACGACACAGGTGTCTACGATATTAACCGTTCCATCTATCTACTCGGTTCTCCACAACCTGCCACCATCAGTGGTATCGCCTACCGTGGAATGCTTCCTGAATACACAGGTGAAGAGATTAACGACGTTGAGGAACACGTCTCTATCTTTGTCCGGTTCACAAACGGCATGTCCTTTACCTATGAACACGGTTGGGCAAGCAATATGGCAGAACAACCGCAAGGCATTTTCATCTTCGGCTCCAAAGGTTCGTTCAGTGGTAATAAACTTTTCCTTGAAAAAGGGAAATGGGACACCGACGATCAGGGCAACCGTAGACGTTATCAAAGCGATCTCGTCGAAACGCCGTTGGCACTGCCAAAGAGTTCCTTCCCCGATAAGTTCCGCGATTTCCTCAATGCTTGTAACAGCGATGCGCAACCCGTCAGCAATGGTGATGTCGGTTTGAAGGTTACAGAGATCATGAGCGGTTCGCTCTTGTCAGCGAAACTCGGACGCGAAATCAGTGTGGAAGAACTTTATGAGATAGAGGCACTCCGCACCGAGCCGACACCGGGTTGGCCGATTCCATAAAGCGACACACTTCGGATTTAAAGTTGACAAATACCCTTTTAATCGGGTATCCTTTAATGTGTTGTTGGGTGTGCGAAAATAGGTATGAAGCAGAAGGTATCACCTTAGAAGGAACATGATACGGAGGATTAAATTTGAAAAGTTTTGAGTTTTATGAACCTACCACCCTCGCGGAAGCATCCCGCCTGTTTGCAGAGGCACACGCGCAGCTTCTTGCAGGCGGCACGGACCTCGTTATCGGGATGAAGGCACTCACCGAAACGCCAGAGTCCGTGATTAGCTTACAGAAAATTCCGGGGCTGACGGGTATCACCACTGAAGCCGATAATAGCATCAGCATCGGCGCAATGACAAAAGTGCGGGAAGTTGAGGTGTCTGGAGATATTCAGCAACACCACACCGCATTAGCGGAAGGGGCATCGGAAATTGGCTCTATCCAAATCCGAAACCTCGCAACTATCGGTGGGAATATCGCACATGCTTCTCCAGCAGCCGACACGGTCGCAGGATTGCTTGTCGCCGATGCACAGGTTGACATCGCAAGTGCTAATGGTGAACGGAGGGTGCCAATTGATGAACTCTTCACGGGACCGGGACAGACGGTTTTAAGACCCGGCGAGATTATCACACGCTTTCGGCTACCGAGTCCGGCATCTGGTTCTCACTACATCAAGCACAAAATCCGTGAGGTGATGGATCTGGCATTTATCGGTGTCGCCGCCGCTGTCAATCTTGACAACGGGACGATTACAGATGCCCGAATTGGACTCGCCGCTGTCGCACCTACGCCGATTCGCGCAACGGAAGCAGAAAACCTTCTAAACGGAAACGCACCGACACCAGAACTTCTGGAACAAGCAGGTGAAGCGGCTGCAGCCGGCTGCAGCCCGATATCCGATTTGCGATGCTCTGCTGAACATCGTAGAGAGATGGTCGATGTCCTTACAAGAAGAACCCTCCAACACGCTTTGGAGAGAGCAAGCGCGTAAAAAGCATTCATATCTAACGCGAGGAATGACTTTTATGCCTCGCATGGTCCAATAAGTCAAGGAGAAAAAATATGGCAAAACTCCCGGTCAGTCTAACGATCAACGGTGATGAACACGATCTACTCATTGAACCCCGCAAAACCTTGCTGGCTGTACTTCGCGACACGATCGGTTTGACTGGAACGAAAGAGGGATGCAGCACAGGGGACTGTGGTGCATGTACCGTCATTGTTGATGGCAAAGCTGTTACATCCTGTATGGTGCTCGCTGTTACAGCCTCTGGAAAAGAGATAACTACTATCGAAGGTTTAGCCAGTGATGGCGAACTCCATCCGGTCCAGCAAGCGTTTATTAACACAGGCGGCTATCAGTGTGGTTTCTGTACCCCCGGTTTTATTATGGCATCAAAGGCACTCATAGACGAAAATCCGGACAGAACCGAAGAAGAATTCAGACACGCGCTCGGCGGAAATATCTGTCGTTGCACTGGATACACAAAGATACTTGAAGCAGTTCTGGAAGCGGCGGAAGAAATCCGCACAACCGCCTAAAGAACACCAGAGAAATAATTTTCAGTCGTCAGTTGAAGAAGGTTTTGACTTATCCAAGTCCTCTTAACTGATGCCTTTTAAAAAGGAGAAAACATGGCAAAGACGCATCGTGGAACAGGCATAAGACACCTCTATGTCGATCCAAACGGAGTCGTCCACCAAGGTGAATATAATAATGGTCGTGGAACGTGTCCGGTTTGTGAACGCACGGGTGTGAAAGTGCTCTACGAACGAGAAGTTGGCGAGGATACCGTAAAAGTCTGTAAAAGATGTAACACGGCTATCGAACGCGGTAAACTCCACAATCTCGTCGCAAGCGCATAATCGTTATCGGCGGTCAGCAGTCAGCACTCAGCACTCAGCAAGAGAAAGCACTTTCACCAGAAACCTCTTTGCTGATGGCTGGTGGTTTCCGACAGCCGACAGCCAGGAAAAAAGGAGTATTAGATGTCAGAATATACTGTTGTCGGTCAAACAGTGGCACGCGTTGATGCTGTTGAGAAAGTGACGGGGGCTGCCCAATATGGCGCAGATGTCCATCCGCCCGGTATGCTCTACGGCAAGATTGTCCGTAGTAAACATGCGCATGCCAATATACGCAGCATTGACACCAGCGAAGCCGAAAAACTGCCCGGAGTCAGGGCAATTATCACCCAAGATGATGTCCCCAGTGGTCGTAGAGTCTTCGCAACCGATAAAGTGCTTTACTTAGGTGAACCGCTCGCTGCTGTCGCCGCAACCGACCCGGATATCGCTGAAGAAGCCGCTGAACGCATTAAAATTGATTATGAAGTACTACCGGTTGTGCAGGACGTTATAGAAGCCATCAAACCTTCAGCACCACGCTTGCATGGTGATGACACAAAAGATGGACCCAATCGGCGAGAGATCAGTGGACAAATCCGAAAACTGTCTCGTGATAAAGAGAACGACCATAGCGACGAAATGAGCAAACTTGAGGCAGAATTAGAGGCATACCCAGACGAAGTTTACTACAATATCTCTGCTGAAAGCCATACCGAAGCTGGCGATGTTGAAAAAGGATTCGCAGAATCTGATGTCGTCGTTGAGGATACCTACGTGATTCCGCGCGTTCACCAGACTTACATGGAACCGCACGTCTCTGTTGCCAGTGCTGACTCATCCGGCAAGATTACTGTCTGGGCATCCACGCAGGGTCCGTTCGCGATCCGTTCGGGTATCGCTGGAACGCTCGGCATCCCGTTGACGCAAATCAATGTTATCGGAACGACGATGGGTGGTGGATTTGGCGGACGTTTTGGCGTTATCATCACGCACGTTCCCGCCGTGCTACTCTCGCAGAAAACGGGTCGTCCGGTACGCGTTCAAATGACGCGCGAAGAGGAATTCACTGACGGTAGACCGGCCCCCGGATGCGTTATCAAACTCAAAACCGGTGCGACGAACGATGGGCGTATCCTCGCACGCGAGGCACTCGCTTTCTGGGATTCTGGCTCCGTCTCCGGCGCGTCGATTGGAAGCACAATTCGGGTCCGTGGTGTCTATAAGATTCCGAATCTCAAGGTAGACGCTTACGGTGTTCATACGAACAAATCCGGCACAGCTGCTTACAGGGCACCGGGGGCACCACAAGCCATTTTCGCGGGTGAATCTCAACTTGATGAGATAGCGGAGCGTATCGGTATGGATCCGGTTAAATTCCGTCTCATGAACATGCGCGAAGAAGGCGACGCGGTCCCAGCAGGTGGCTCTGAACCTAAAGTCGGTTATAAAGAGACCTTGGAGGCTGTCGCTGATGCTGCTGGATGGTGGGATCGGGAAGCCGATGAAAACCAAGGGTGGGGTGTCGCTGTTGGCGATTGGACAAACGGTTGTGGTCCCGGTGGAGTCTATGTTTCCGTTCACGAAGACGGGAGTGCCCGTATCTTTCACGGCTCTATGGACATCACTGGAACGGATACGGCAATTTCACAGATTATTGCTGAAATTTTGACGGTGCCTTATGAAAGCGTTACAATTCGGCGCGGCGATACGGACTCCGCTCCCTATTCCACAGGTTCAGGTGGAAGTGTTGTGACGTTCACAATGGGCAACACCGCAAAATTGGCGGCGGAAGACGCACACCAACGGATTTTGGAGCTTGCCTCAGAACGGCTGAATACGAATGTGGACGATCTCGAGCTCAGAGATGGTGCCGTCCATATCGTCAGCGCGGAACAACCGAAGTCTATCTCATTAGGCGAACTCGCTGCGTATAGTCTCTCTACCACCGGTGGTCCGATTGTCGGAAAAGGTTCCTTTGCACGGCAAGCCAGCACACCGGCACTCGCAGCACAGATTGCTAAAGTTGAAGTTGATCCCGGTACCGGTAGAACCAGAGTCCTTAAACTCGTCGCTTCGCAAGATGTCGGCTTCGCTATCAACCCGATGGCGGTTGAGGGTCAGATTGAAGGCGGAACAGTGCAAGGCTACGCATGGGCAATGATGGAAGAGATGCAGTACGGCGAAGAAGGGAACATCAATCCCGGTTTCGTGGATTACCGCGTCCCAACCTCCGCAGACCTTCCAACGGTAGAGTCTGTCATCGTTGAAGTACCCGCTCCGAACGGTCCCTATGGTGCCAAAGGTGTCGGCGAACCCCCCATCACGCCAACATTGGCAACCATGGCAAACGCTGTCAAAGATGCCATCGGTATACGGGTCACCGAATTGCCGATCAAACCTGAAAAGGTTGTTGATGCTTTGAAGAGCAACGGACACGGTGCGTAGTTCGTCAGACAACGATATTTGTGAGGCATGCGTGCCGCACACATGCGAACATAGGTAGGTGCACAGTAGAAGTACGCCCACCTATCAACAAGTTTGTGAAAAAGAGGAGAAGGCGTTTCCAATTTTGACTTTAATCAAAGTTGGAAACGCCCAAAACATTGATGACACCGTTTCTTGAAAAAGCTCTCAGCGAAATTTATAAACTGTCCCCTGAGGAACAGGATGCCATTGCTGCTGTAATTCTTGAAGAGCTGGAAGATGAACAGAGATGGAATAAGGCTTTTGCCGAATCACAAGATAAACTCGCCCAACTTGCACACAAAGTCCGTGCTGATATTAAAGCAGGGCATAGTCAAAAGATGGACATTGATGAGTTGTGAACTCATATTTAACAAGAGATTTTCTTGCTTGTTTTCGGCAGTTGCCGCAAAATGTCAAGGAAAAAACACGCAAAAACTACCGTCTCTGGCAACAAAACCCTAACCATCCAAGTTTGCGATTCAAACGAGTACATACCAGAGAACCGATTTACGCAGTCCGAATCGGGATTGAGTGGCGTGCTTTAGGTTTACGAGAAGGTAATGCCATCCATTGGTTCTGGATCGGCCCTCATGCCGAATATGACAGATTACTTCGTCAATTTTGACTTCTAAATAAAGCATTACTTTTGGAAACTAAAAACTTATGTTTAACGAAATTAGAAACGAACACGGTGAACGCCTTGATTATACCTTTCACGAAGGCAAAGGCGACAGAATTGTGGTGATCGGTCACGGGGTCACTGGTAACAAAGATAGACCTGCCCTCATTGCCTTGGCAGAAGGACTTGCCGCCGCTGGCATCTCCGCCCTGCGTTTTTCTTTCTCCGGCAATGGCGATTCGGAAGGCGCGTTCACGGATTCCACCATCACCAAAGAGGTCGCCGACCTCGGTAGCATCATTGATGTACTCAGCGATTATAAAGTCTGCTATGTCGGGCATAGTATGGGCGGTGCAGTCGGTGTGCTGCGTGCCGCCACGGATGAACGCATCGAAGCACTTGTCTCGCTTGCGGGGATGGTGCATACAAAAGCGTTTGCGGAACGTGAATTTAGCGATGCTACACCCGACGAAGGCTTCATGTGGGACGAACCCGATTGCCCACTTTCACAGGCGTATATAGATGATATGGCAACGATTGGCAGTGTCGCAAAACACGCCAGTAAATTTGCCGTGCCGTGGTTACTAGTGCATGGTACAGAAGACGATATTGTTCCACCTGAAGATAGCCACGACATCCTTCAGTTCGCAAACGAACCGACAGAACTCCTTGAGCTCCCCGGCGTAGATCACGTTTTTTCTGGCGACGGTACCGCCGTTATGGTCGAAAAAGTCGTGGCATGGATTGATCGAAACTTATAACCGTGATTCGCAATAAGGATAAGTGTGATGGCGTATATTGATAAGGTCAAGGAAGAAATTGGATGGTTGAAGGTAATATTTGCTATTTTGATTGCCACGAACATTTCCTTGATTGCCTGGCTAATTCAGACTTATGGAAAAGTCAGCAAGTTTTTTTTATAGTTGGAGTGCTCGGGGCAATTGTGATTCTGTTTGTAATTGATCGACTTGATAGTATAGCACGTCGAAAAATGAATGAATTGGAGGAATTGTGATGGATTGGATGGAATGGGTTATCGCAGGTGTGTTTATAGCGTTCCTCTTTACGCTTGGAAGAATCGTACGAAGAGCTACAAAAAGCACTAATGAATGAATTGTGTGATTGCATGAAAGATGAGTCAAGCACATTTAGGGTATGAGAGTAGAGTGAATTTGGGGAGTTACTACACGCCGCCTGAAATTGTAAATATAGCGTGGCAGATGATCGCGCCTTATGTTCGTTCACAGACCACTATCATTGATAGCGCGTGCGGATACGGGGATTTTCTGAGGAGTTGTGGGCAGGCTATCACAATCGGCTGTGATATAGACGAAACTGCAATTGATGTCGCTAAAAAGAACAATGACGAAGTCCGTTTTTTTCAAACGAACGCTTTGTGCGATGTATCAAGGACAAAATTCGGTATTCCCAAGCAGTCCCATTTGATAGTCGTTGGAAATCCACCCTATAATGATAGAACATCCCTTATTCGTCACAGCATCAAAGACATTGATTTTGACATTGACCAAGATATTGCAAGCCGGGACTTAGGCATATCGTTTCTCCGTTCCTACAATAAACTCGAAGCAGACCTGATTTGTGTGTTGCATCCGTTATCCTATTTGATTAAGCCGACCAATTTTAGACTCTTAAAGGAGTTCACTGCAAATTACAGATTGATAGACAGTCTACTCATCAGCAGCTGGAAGTTTCCAGAATCCGAGAAACACACGCCTTTCCCAATTGTCCTCGCGCTTTACGAGAGAGATACGCAAGGAATGAAATACAGTTTTATCCGTTCTTTCCGTTTTCGTATAGCCGGTAAAGATAACAAAAAGCGCGCAGCACCGATAAAGAACCAGCAGGGCGTAATGTCTATAGGAGATTTTTGTTTCAGCGATTTTGATTATATTACGGGTTACGTTGATAAATATCCCAAAAAGAAACAACCTACATATAATGATTCTCTGTTTTTTTGGACCATGCGAGACATCAACGCATTAAAAAGAAACCGCACTTTTGTTGAAAGTTACAGCACGAATACAATCGTAATTGACAAACGAAAACTTGATTATTATGCCTATGTAGATGTGTTCAAAAGAAACCTGCATAGACTCCCTTTCTATTTTGGGAATTGTGATGTGCTTATAGATGATAACCTGTTCAAACAATACAAATCGGTTTTCATCAGCGATACTGTTAGACATCACGCTTTCCTGAAAAAGCATTTTCAGATCAAACTGATAGATGAACAACAGACAACGTCCGGATTAGATACCTATTTCAAATTGTTGTTCACTGAGCATCACGTTTGATGTAGTTGTCAAAATCTGTTGCAGCGATCCGCTGATCGCAATTTTTGGAGAATTAAAACTATGTCAACACCACGTCTTTCAGTCTCAACGTGGAGTTTGCATCGCCAACTCGGGAAACCCGGATTCACCGGACCCGCACACGGCATGCAAATCCCGACCGAAACCCACAATAACGGACCCATTTCACTTCTTGAATTACCCGCACGCGTCGCCGAATTCGGCATTCGGACCTTGGAGATTTGTCATTTCCATCTGCCCTCTGTTGAGCAGTCTTATCTCTCCGAACTCCGCGCAGCACTTGCGGATGCCGATGTCGAACTCTTTTCCTTGCTGATTGACGACGGCGACATAACGCACCCGTCTGAAGCAGCGCGCGACATCGCTTGGATTGAAAAATGGATTGATATTGCTGGCGAACTCGGTGCGAAGTGTGCCCGCGTCATCGGTGGCAAGGCGGATCCATCAGCAGAGACCATAGCACAGAGCCGAGATATCCTCTCACAACTCACCGAGCGCGCTGACACCGCAGGCATCCGCTTGATGAGTGAAAATTGGTTCTCCATCTTCTCTACCCCCGAAAACGTCAAAACCATTTTAGACGGATTAGACGGTAAGGTCGGGTTATGTCTCGACTTCGGCAATTGGCGTGGCGATACGAAATACGAAGCCCTCGCAGCGATCGCTTCGAGGGCAGAGTCGTGTCACACTAAAGCACATTTCGCCGCACCGCGCGAAATGGATAAAGAAGACTATGTGCAATGTCTTGAACTCACCCAAAAAGCCGGTTTCGCGGGACCGCATACGCTTATCTACGACGGTCCCGGCGACGACGAATGGGAAGGCTTGGCATTGGAGCGCGAGGTTGTGAACCCATACCTCAATTAGGGACGACGTTCTCGTGTAAGCATGATGAAAGTTACGATCCTATAACCTCAGCAAATTGCTTGCTCGTGGGGAAGCACTGAGTTAGGAAATTGGAAGGTAAAGATAGGATGAATAACGAGTTTATCTCAATCATGACAGACCGCATTGTGCGTGAATTTGACCCGTTACAGATTATCCTCTTCGGTTCACAGGCACGAGGGGACGCAGATCGAGATAGCGATATAGATCTGCTTGTGGTTTTCGCAGAACTCACGGATAAGCGGAAAACCGCTGTTGACATTGGGCGCGCACTCTCTGATGTGCCTGTGGCAAAGGACATCATTGTATCAACGCCGGAAGAGTTAGAACGCAGCCGCACGCGAATCGGATCAGTGCTACGTTATGCCCAACAAGAGGGTAAAGTCCTTTGGAAGAATTGGAACGCAGCCGCACACAGCGGATCCGTCCAGCTCCCTGCGCTGCCCAACAGAGAGGTAACGGAGGCTATGCAAATGAATGATCGGCTCGCGGATACCGCCCGCTGGCTCCGCTACGCGGAGGAAGACTTGGTAACCGCTGAAACCCTTTTAAAACAGCCGCACGTTCCACCTCGCCAAGCGTGTTGGCACGCACAACAATCTGCTGAAAAGGCGTTAAAAGCAGCTTTAATTTTCTTACAGATCGATTTTCGGAGAACACATGATTTGAATGTTCTACGGGATTTGTTGCCTGAGAGTTGGCAACTTAAAGCCGCACCATCAAACTTGAAGGACCTAAACAGATGGGCAGTTGAAGCCCGCTACCCGGAGCACGCGCGAGAAGCTACTAAAGTAGAGGCGACCAAGGCTGTCGAACAAGCACGAGCCATCTGGACTTCTATATCTACTGAACTCACACAACACGGTTTTTATGTAGAGAAAACCCCATGATTCACTATTTGTAGCATAAACTGTTAGTTTGTGCCTGGTTGAATCGACGCTGAAATCAGCAAAGTTACGGATAAAAATATGTTTTCACTCTCACAAACACAATACAGTTTAACCGTCGCTTGGAACGAACAACAGGTCTTAGGCTACCATTTCCCAGAAGATGGCAACCGTCCGTTTTGCCATCCCTTGAACTTGCCCGGTGCCCCACCGCTCACGATGAACGAACCCGGCGATCACGTGCATCATCAAGGTTTATGGGTCGCGTGGAAAAAGGTCAACGAGGTCAATTTTTGGGAGCAGCCGGGCCCCGGTAGCGATCCGACCGGCTTCGGTAAAATCGTCCATCAGCGAATCGTTGCACAAAGTGCAGGTGCCGACAGCGCAAGTTTAACAACAGAAAACGCATGGATAGATTGGCAAGGCACAACGCATCTCACGGAACAACGAGAGATAACCGTCCACCCACCGACAGCAGATGCGATGCAGATTTCCGTGGCGTTGACGCTTCAGCCGAACGCGCGTGAGGTTGTTTTAGACTTACGGCGCGGTGAACCCGGCGCAGACGGCAGGTTCTACAGCGGCATGGCGATCCGATTTGACAATAGCATTACACCGGGCAACCTATTAGATGCCGACGGACGCACCGAACCGATGAACATCTTCGGTCAACAGAGCCGGTGGTGCAGTTTCACAACCCAACACCCGACTGACAACGAAACCTACGGAGTTGCGATCGTTGACCATCCCGATAATCCTCGCTATCCGACGACGTGGTGGGTTCGCAACCGAGAAAACTATTGTTTAATCCATCCCTCACCGGTCTATTATGAACCGTTCCGACTTGCATCCGATGAGACCTTGAACTTGAAGTATAATGTCGTTCTCTACCGCGGCCAACCCGACGCGGCGTTATTTGCGTAACGTGAGTTTAATATATAGCAAATGCTAAACATAAATGGACGCTTTCGTAGGGGTTAGGTTGCCTAACCCTACGGGCGAGGACACCTTGAAGAAATCCGCAGAAATACCCAAGCAAAACTCCCTACGAAAAGCGCGAAGTCTCGTTTTTACCAAACTGCGGTTTGAGAAAGAGCTTCGTGAACTGCTAAAAATCGAGTAAAAAAGGGGAACTCTATGAAAAGACTCCTATTCCTATTATTGCTTGCATGTGTCTCTTTCCTTGGATGTGACGAGAACGTTGACATCGGACTCGTTGCTGAGCATATTCTATCAGAACAGGCATCCGCAGTACAGACAACAATTCCAGAAGATGTATTAGCAGCAATGAAGCACCACGCAGATCGGATGAATAAACATAGAGAATATGCCCTTGGACCGCCTCCCGATCCCCGATACAACAGTCAGGCGGTCATTGATAATTTTATAGAGACCAAGGAGAAGCTTCTTGCAGCGGGTATCGCGGATCTGGACTACCACGAACTACAGAAGGCATACTATAAGAAGTATATTGATGCTGGCGGCATTGCGATTGTGGCACCGGCACATGTTGAAGATGTGTTCATGATCGGGGCGAGAAATGCCATTCTTGTGATGACTTTCAAGCACCCGGAGCTTCGAGAGCGTCTATCCTCAAAACATAAACAGTTTTATATGATACTTGTTGATGATTATACGGATTACTACGATATGCCATTAACGTTTCAATCCAGCCTGGTCATTGAGGGAGCTGTTCCACCTATACGGTGGAGTGGGTCATGCGTAGGCATATCTGGAGGCGGGATAGACGGTCAAGTAGGGACAGACGGCAAATTACAGTGGATAGACTATCCGCCAGATGGCTTTTGTTGGGCGAGTATTCCGGGAAATGGATACTATAAGATGGGGACATTTGTTCATGAATTTGCGCACGCGCTTGAGGGTGAGATAGCATTTTTGGAGCCTGGTTTTCCTAAACGGGTGAAAGAGGCTTATGAGCAGATGTTGGTGTCGGTAGGTCCTGACGCATATAACTATCACGCAGGGGGTTCGGCACGTGAATTCTGGGCAGAAGGTGTTACACACTGGTTTCGTGGCGAAAAGGGTCGAAAGTATCTTTATGATAATTTCCCAACCCTTGCAGACATCATTGCGGAATGGTTTCCGAAAGTGGAGCTTCTCGAAGATAAAGAGACAGTCATCCCCATGTGGACCGCTGAGGATGGCACGCTATGGGCGAGCGGTGAAGAGGAGATTTTTCACTTTATTTCTTGGAAAATCGTAGAAGAATAACCGGGTGAAAAATGGCGACATCAGAAATCGTTTACCAGGGACTTGAGTTGGTGTATATGGAAGTGCCGCCAGACGCGCTCGCAACGATTGATATGGATGAACCGATCCAACTGAACAACTGAAGATGCCCACAATGCGATACACCGTCTCCGTGAACTGTTATCTGCCGAACCGAGTATCCACGGCGGAAAGAAATCTCGGTGTAACCTTGAAAAGGAATGGGAAAAACTCAATCGGTGAGAACTATTTGCCAACGTCTACGTTTCATGATCAAATTAACTTGAGAAATAGTAAATATGAATGAGTCTAAGTCTTCACAAGAGAGTGACAATTTGAAGCAACTCTTTGATAACTATGCAGAAATTGCTGGTGGTGGTCTTGGGGCAGTATTGGGTTTTCTTGCTGGAGATCCCGTCACAGCAGCTTTTTCTGGTGCTGCTGGTGCCGCTGCTGTAGGAATATTGAAAAATATCGGACAAGAATTTTCAGATCGAGTTTTGTCGCCTCGGGAAGATTTTCGGGTAGGTAAGGTGTTGGCAATTGCAGCATTTGAAATTCATCAGCGTTTAGAAAATGGCGAAAGTTTACGTGATGATGGATTTTTCGATCAAAAGTCAATAGGTAGATCGGATGCAGAAGAGATTGCAGAAGCCATAATGTTGAAGTGTCAGCGAGAACCACAAGAAAAGAAGATTCCGTATATGGGGCATTTGAAAGCGAGTATCGCCTTTGATCCAAATATCAGTGCGGATATGGGGCACCAATTGATAAAGGCAGCTGAAGAACTTACTTATCGGCAATTCTGTATACTTAAACTTTCCTCAGTGAAGTATCGCTACGGCTTACGCAATCAAGACTATCAAAATCATGAAAAATTCTCAAAGGAACTCTATCAAGTGCTCCAGGAGTGCCATGATCTTTGTCTCAAGAGCTATCTTGATTACAAGATACCTTTAACATTCAGTGGTCAAATCACTGTTGGTTATATGAACATACAACCCAACAAGATGACTATCTATGGAATCGGTGAAGATCTTTTCCATCTCATGAAACTTTCTGCTATTCCCGATCAGGACATAATTCCCATTGCAGAGGTATTGAAGTAATACCAATTCTGATTGACGACTCCTCTTATAGTAAAACCTATAATTAATTGGGCACTCTCAAACAGTCTGAATGCCTATAACAGGCATTCAGACTGGCACAAACTGGAAGTTTATGCTACAAAGATGTCTACTATTTTTGGCTATGCCTGGTGCGGTTAGGAATGCAGATCGCATTTGGGTGAGTACACCGCGATGCACTTCGCATCTGGGCGTGTACGCCGCAAAAACCTCAACTACCGGATGCGGGATGAATGGTAAGGTTAATGGGATATACATTTTTACAATCGGTGTGGTCTGAATCGCGGATGCGAAATCCGTGATTGATTCAGACAAAACGAACCATCTAACACTTGCACCAAAAAGTTTTTTATGTTATCATTTAATGAATGAGAACCCATTCTGAAGAAAAAGCATATTGTGTTTATGTTGACTCAACAATACCAAGTTACCTGGTCTCAAGACCGAGTCGCGTCCCGCAGACATTAGAATGGCAAAGAATTACCCGTGAGTTTTGGCACGATAAACGTTTTGAATTCGTGCTTGTCGTGAAGCAGGTTATTCGCCGCCCCGTATTGCATCGCCAAAGGCGATACTGGAGGAACTCTCATGAATGATAAAATTTTGAACGAATGCCGACAAGCGAAGGAGCGGATTGCAGCTCTGTTTGGGGACGTGGATACCCTTATGGATTTTTTGATGAAACGGCGGGAACAACGGCTAAAGCAGGGCAAAAAGTACGTAGATTTCTCACCGTATCGTGAAAAGAAACAAAGCAACCCTAAATCTTAGTTTTGCTTCTGCTTGGGGAGTACTTTGTAAGCATTGATCGGTAAATGTATCATCGCACAATCCAAAATGTGAATGCTACCTGTCCCGTTGTCCGCGTTAGAGGTTTCCAATGTGGGCTTCTTTACTATACGGAGGCAATGATGAAAGTTAATTTTCAGGAGAAATTTGAAGAACTTTTGAAAAAAGAAGCAAAAGGCTTTGATATAGACTGGCAATTAGTAGACATCGAATCCATACATTACCATTCTACACTCATGACTGACCTACCTATGGATCTCGACAAATATACCGTTAGAATGAGAGTGGTAGAAGATGAAATTCCTGATATAGATGTAAATGATTGGTTTAGATCTCATAAATTCATCTATGGCATGATGTCAAAAAGTGTTAGGACTGACTCGGAACAGACTGATATGCTGACTTTTGATATCGGAACCATTGAATCTATAGCCTTGAAAACTCGTGATGTATTCAGAAATTTTCGTGGGCAGTAGACTAACACATTCATTTTGAAAGAAAATTTTATGTCTAAAGAACTGAAAGGTATCATACAACCCAAAAATGAAGATCCTGTGTGGCGATATATGAGTTTTGAGAAGTTTGCCAATATTTTAGCATTTGGACATTTTCTTTTTCCTTTACATTTTTTGGAAAGTAGAATATACTTTCATTCAGTATGCGCGAAACGTTTACTACCTAAAAATGCGAAACAAAAAATCTTCAATAGGAGGAAAAAACTGTGCAAACGCCAACTACTGCTCTTGAAGAAACCGGCATCGGTTCCATCCACGTTGAAGCACCCCCATTACCTACGATAGAAGAAACCGAACTTGACTACCATCAACTCTGCCCCGCTGAAGATTTTGAGGAATTGGAGGGCAAACCCTTTCATGTCAACGGCACGCATCTCGCTGTTTTCAAGTCCGGTGATAAATTTTACGCCGTTGACAATCGGTGTCCACACATGGGGTATCCGATGTCCAAAGGGAGTATCCGGGACGGTGTCCTGATCTGCCATTGGCACCATTGGGAATTTGACCTCAAATCGGGTGCCTGCTTCTTGGCATTTGGCGACGACCTGAAAGCCTTCCCTGTTGAAGCCCGAGAGGACGGTTATTTGTACGTCGGGTTAGCGAAAGGTGAGCGAGAGGCAGCAAAACAGCGTGTCATCGCCAACGGCAAGCGCGCACTTGAGCGGGGTCTTAAAGACCGCAGTACCTTCTTTATCGCGAAAGCCGTCACAGCACTGCGGGATGCAGGCGCGACACCCGCGGAGATTATTCAACAGGGACTTCACTACGGTGCACATAAAAGTAGTGATGGCTGGTCGTCAGGCGTTGCGATCCTCACGCTCGCAGCGAACTTGTGGGATGACGTTGATCCAGATGACCATAACCTGTTTCTTGTACACGGATTAAGCCAGATTAGCCGTCGAACAACCGGAAGCGCACGCCCCTATCGCGCACCCTTCCCGCGGATGAACGAGGAACACGACCTGGAAACACTGATGCGATGGTTCCGCTATTTTATTGATAAACGCCACAGCGGCGCGGCGGAGCGCATCTTGCTAACGCTTAACGATCGAGGCTACGATAAATCCGTCCTCGCAGACTTCGTATACACGGCAGCGACAGATTACTACTTCACCGGCGACGGACACGCGCTTGATTTTGCGAACAAAATGTTTGAAGCGTTGGATTACGTCAACTGGGAAGGTTCACACGAGATTTTGCGCCCGATTGTCGTTGATCTCGTCGGTAGAACACGGCATGAGGAGACCTCTCGATGGGCTGACGCTGTCCCTGTCTTAGAACCCGTTTTTGAGCGACTCGAGAGTATATGGGAAGACAATCAAGCGAACGAAGCAGAACTTGATATTTCGGAATTTACACAGACGCTGCTCGGTGACGAATTTGAACCTACTGTCGCCGTGGTTGAGCAAAAGATTCGCGAAGGGGTCAAGCTAACCGACATCTGCCGAGCGATGACCTACGCCTCGGCGGTTCGGACTGCCCGGTTCCATCTCAAAAACGAAGGCGACTGGCACGATGTGGCGAACATTTACTCATACTCACACGCGCTTTATCACGCTTTACAGTATGCGCCGAGTGCGAATCTCCTGCGCGGCATTTTTCACGGTGTCGTCTACTTGGCATACTTACGCTGGTTGAACATGCCGGCCGCCCGCATTCCGAGACCCGGGCAACGGATACCTGATGAAACTTACGCTTCTGCTGACAAAATGTTAGATCGACTCCAAGAGTTCGCTGACTTCCAAAAAGTCTACGAGGCAGAGATTTTGGTGAACCAGTATCTTGAAGAGGGGCATGATGTTGATGCGCTGAAACGAACGCTTTCACACATCCTGCTACGTGAAGACGCAGAACTCCACATGTTCCAGGTCCTTGAAGTCGCCTTCCGACATTACGATTTGTCAGTTGACGCTGAAGAACAACGGATGCATCTATTGGCAGCGACACGTTACATCACTGCTCAGAAGCTGATGAAGAACATTCTGTGGTCCACTGAGAACGCAGAACGTCTCGCACGCGGCGAGTTGCTCAGCGAACGCGACGATGATTAGTTGTAGAGGGCGAGGTAACCTCGCCCCTACCTTTCGGGCTGGATTCCCACTGGTTTCGCGGTAGGAGGAAAGCCCGTCTCTTTTTTGACATAGAACGCCAATGATGCGAAAAAGAACGCACAAACCCAGTTTTACGGATTGGCATAAAACTGTTCCTGAGTCAACAAGACGCGACTTTCTTGCCAAAGCAGGTAAAACAGCACTGCTCGCGAGTTTAGGCGTGTTCGGTGCAGGCTGCGAAGCCGTTGATCGCGGGCTGTTGGACAGAGGACTCACCCCCGTTGTCTTGGAAGATCCGCAAGCAGCAGGACTCCCGAAGCCGGGTATGCTCGTCCATTCAGAAATCCCTTTTAACGGCGAGTTTGCTCCGCATCTCCTCAACGACGATGTCACCCCCACGGAACGACACTTCGTCCGTAATAACAGCGGCATTCCAGAACGAGCGATAAGTCAGGACCTTCGCGGATGGAAATTGGTCATAGACGGTGAAGTCCACAAAGAATTGGCACTGTCTATGGAGGATTTGTTACGGTTTCCACAGGTCACTATGGATGTGGTTTTGGAATGTGCGGGGAACGGGAGAAGTCTATTTGTACCTGGGATTAGCGGGACTCCGTGGCAACGCGGCGCCGTCGCTTGTAGTGAATGGACAGGTGTACGTCTGCGCGATATCTTACAAGCCGCGGGTGTGAAGCCGAGTGCTGTCTATACTGGAAACTACGGCGAAGATCTTCCCAATGATGGCGGCGAACCTTTTTCACGAGGCATCCCGATTGAGAAAGCGATGGACGCACATACGCTCATCGCGCTTAAGATGAACGGAGAAGTGTTACCCGCAGCCCACGGATTCCCCACGAGATTGATTGTCCCTGGATGGATCGGTAGTGCGATGCAGAAATGGCTCAACCGTATATGGGTACGGGATACGGTTCACGACTCCGAAAAAATGAGTGGCTACTCCTATCGCGTTCCGGTTTATCCGATAGCACCCGGAGATAAACCGCCCGTTGAGGATATGCGTATCGCGACTGCATGGCGAGTTAAATCCTTGATTACACAGCCAGAATCCTCTCTGGAATTCAGCGCGGGAACCTCTATTGCTGTAAAAGGACACGCCTGGGCAGGCGAAACTCAGATTGATAAAGTCCTTGTCTCTACAGATTTCGGCCTGCAGTGGCAAGAGACTCGGTTAATACCACCATCAAACAGATACGCTTGGTTCCATTGGGAAACTGAACTCACCCTTGCAAACAAGGGGTACTATGAAATATGGGCACGCGCGTCCGACAATACAGGCACCGCGCAACCTTTCAGTCAACCTTGGAATCCGAAAGGTTACCTCGGCAACGTCATTCACAGAGTGCCTATCTCGGTAGTTGCCTAAACAGGTTCGCAAGATCCAAGCCCGTAATATAAATAGTTGTTGATTGTCAGTTAAAGAAGTCCGTAAAGTCCGCGAAGTGTTTCTAAAGTCCATAAAGTTACCAACTTCGCAACTTTAGCACACTTTGAAACTTTCTTCACTTGCTAACATTGATAACCGGTAACTCTTCCCTCTGAAAACCGATAACCGATAACCCTAAAAAAGGAAAATTAAAAAAATGAAACTTGGTGTTATGTCTGACAGCCACGACAACATCCCGAACGTCAAACGCGCTGTCGCACTTTTCAATGAACTCGGTGTGGATCTCGTTGTCCATGCTGGCGATTTTATTGCTCCATTTGCTATCGATCCGTTAGGGGATCTGAACTGCCGTGTTGTCGGTGTATTCGGCAATAATGACGGTGAGCGTATCGTTGTTGCAAAACGATTTGAAACCATCGGTGCTGAGGTACATCCGAACCTTGCAAGCACATCCCTCGGCGACAGAAGTATCGCTGTGATGCACTACCCTGAATTCGCCATCCCAATCTCCAAAAGTGGCGATTACGACATCGTTGTTTATGGACACACTCATCAGGTAGACATCCAAAAGGGAGAATCGCTCCTACTTAACCCTGGGGAAACAGGCGGATGGACAACAGGGAAAGCAACGGTTGCTGTTGTGGCTATAGAAACGCTTGAGGCAACAATTCATGAACTGTAGAGACGGTTGATGAGATATAGAGACCTGTTCACACCACCGCATGGAGAAGCACGAGAACCCAAGCAGCAGTGTCTTATCTGGTCTGAAAACCATGAACACGCTGTCGCTTCCATAGACGACGAGATTCACCCGCAGGCGAAGCGTGTCTGGCTGGAATTTGAAGGTCTCAATATTATCTATGCCTACGAAAAGCATTGGAAAACAGGCGAGTGGGAACTCGTTGAACGGAAAAAGGGAAATATCCCTTTGGTAAACAACAACCCTTTCAAACCTGACAGCGAAAGCGTCTTTCCGATCAATAAACATTGAGAGATATGCGGTTGCATTAATCGGCGGCGATGCCTGTGGTGATTTCGACTTGTTCTTTATCTCTCACAATCCGTTCGATGTAGAGTGTGAAGGTATACGTTTGATGGTTCTTATATTTTTTGAGGTTGGAAGGAAAGAGATCATCTCCTGCAGCATCATCTATGATCCAAAATGTCACATTTCTATTATTTGTGGCAAGTGTCATCGCGCCTGAATAATTTTTTACCAATTCCGGGTCTACATCATCTCGAATCCCCAGCAGCGCATTCAGCCTATCAAGTGAAACGGTCGCCTGAAGACGTACTGTTTTCCCTACATAACGTTGACCGCCGGTCACAATCTGTTCAAGTGTTGTGTCGATAACTTCAATATCCGCTTTCGCTGTGTGTTCGGGGACATCAGCCGAAATAATGAAGAAACGATCTCCGTTTGTGGTTGTATCTTCGGAAATGTCTTTTATAAGCAGTGTGAAGGTGTAAGTTGTATGGCACCGAATGTGTGCCAGATCACTCTGCATGTAGTTTGAATAATAGTGATCGAGCACAAACTCAGCGTCCGAGTCCGTGATGAAAAAATGAACTTTATTGTCATGTGTAAACAGTTCTAACCTTGGCGAATCCCCATCAGCACTCGGATAAATTCTGCCAGCAGCGGTAATCGTAACCTTCTGTCCTTTGTATTTTGAATTGACCCCGTCTGCTTCAACATCGTTGACAATATCGGCAAGGGTGATAGGTTCTGCCTGATGCGATTTTGTAGCACATCCACCAAAGATAAAAATGGCAAAGCACGCACATAAAGACGTAAAAAGTTTCATTAAGGATTCTATCTCGGAAGACTACGGCAAGCGTTGAACTTACTCAATATATCCCAGATTCCGCAACTTGCCCTCTAAAATCTTTGTCTCTTCAGTCGTGGATTCTTGGGCTTGTAGATGTTGATAATTGGAATTCACCAAGAGGTCGTCGTAAGCATCTCGGAAGCGATCAGGTTCCTCGCAGGTGAGGTCTTCGCCGTTTAGCACCTGCCGATACACGAACTCACCGGTTTCTTCATCTTCCCGATAGAGGTACTCGCCATCTGTCAGAGACCAGAGTCGAACCCCTTCCGAATATTTGTTAATCTCCACATTGTCAACCGTTGTCCGAGAAGTTACGCGGCGGTGCGGCATCTCCAAGTTGTTTTTACTGAGAAACCCAATACCGTAAAGGCTATCCAATTCCGACAAAACCAAGCGGTTTTCATCAAATTTTGATGGCGATAACAGATCCTGTCCATACCCGTGGTAATCCACGTCAATATTCGCAAGGTTCATAATCGTCGGGAATAGATCTATCGCTGAAATCGGTGGTATCGGAAATTCGAGGTTTGATACACCCGGAATATGTGCCAATAATGGCACGTGTAACACATTCTGATTCAGCGTGCTCCCGTGGTCAATAAGCTCCTCGCAGATACCTTCACCATGGTCGCCGAAGATGAAAACCGCCCACTCCGGGAGTTTAAGTTGCTTCAGGATTTCAACGAGTTTAAATTCGAGTATGTGCGTCGCTGCGGCATAGTAGATACGCAGTGCCTCATCCAACCTATCGTTATCGACGAGCCATTTGAGGCTTGGTGCACCCGGGATCCCGCTCATACCGTAACCGCCGTGTGTATACCAAAAATGCAGAAAACAGAACTGTGGTATATCCGAGGGTTGTTTTAGGTGCTGTATCAGGTCTTCAAGTGAACCGAGATGTTGCGCTTGCGCATTCGGATCAATCGCTGTGATAAACGGCTCAAAATCGAGGAAGCGGAACACTTCTGGACGTTCGGAACGCCCCGTGATATGATAACCGGCATCACTGAATACCTGAAATAGATTCGGAATGCCCTCGAACATCTTAAGATACGTCTGTCCGTAGACACCGTGCTCAAACGGGTAAAGCCCTGTGAAATAGGAGGTATGGGAGGGACGGGTCGCAGGTGCCGACACGAAAAACTTTTCAGCGAGCGAAAAATCCCGCGTCAGCAGATCAAACTTCGGTGTATTGAAAAGCGGATTCGTCCGACTAAGCGCGTCATACCGCCAACAATCAATTGAGATAAGTAGAAATTTATTGACCACGTTAGTTTCCTTACTTTAATCTATTAACCGCGTATTATACTGTCTTTCAGTATGTGGATATCCGCCGAACAGGTCGGGTTGAAAAGGCGATGGCGTGTAGATATAGATTGCATCGCTATAAGGATCGTAAAGGATAACTTCTTCGCGGGCATCGCCACAGACATCCGCAGGAAAACAGTGATACCACCCCATTTTGCCACCCGTTGGCGGCGGGAGTTCAGGGAACACCACCGTCCTGTTTCCAGCACCATCGTAAAGCGCAGCCGGGCTATAAATCAATTCAGGGTGTTCCACTCCGTGCCAGCGAACAACTTCCAAACCTGTATTGTTCGGCGTTTCATCAACGTGAAATCGGCTTCTAATCTGCCCGTTTTTGTCTACCACCATTAAGTCCGGATGATGTCCATTATAACGAATAACCAAAGCATCCTCGGACGGATCCGAAAGTAATTTACCACATCGAATCTCTTGTCCGTGCGGTACGACATCAAAACCGAGTGAGAGGATCGGATCCCCTACGGCATCAACCACCTGTCCGCCACCGGAAAGGATCGCCCGTTTATCACCATTCCACTCGGAGACCAAGACCGAGTCCATGTTGTCGCCAAAGAAGTGATTCCAGAGCACCGTGCCATCCGCAGCGAGTCCGAAATTCCCGCCGTTGACTTCATCAAGTCCGTCGCCATTAAAATCGCCAACTGCCGGAATATAGGCGGAATGCTTCGGATAACGAAACCACGCATCGGTATACTGCCAAAGCAGTTCTAATTTGTGGTTAAAAGCAAGTAGGTTTACACCTACCTTAACAACGAAATCCTGCGGTTGGGCATTTCCAGAGAAATTAGCGATCATCAACCGCTGGTGGACATAGTTCGGGATATGGAGTTCACCTTCGGCATAAGCATCGCACTGACGCAATGCATCTGACGTGACGGTACGTTTGACAGCACCCGTCGCACCGTCTAAAATCATCAAGTGGATCGCAGACAAATCCCACTTACTTGTCTCTGAGACATCTGTATCTATCCAGAAACAGATAACTTCTGCCTGTCCATCGGCATCGATGTCATAAATAGCAACGGGACCGGGGCGATCAGGTGAGAGTGTTGTCAGGTAAGTATCTTTGGCATCCGCGTCTCTGATTTCGAGATGCTTATCACCCATGGACCAGAGCGGTTCACCTTCCAGCGTAAACGCGCCGAGGAAACACGGATGAATGCCGCCGAGCGATTTATACACCAGAAAATCGACAGTGCCGTTGCCTGTCAAATCACCGATGCGGATATCGCCACCCCACGCTTTTCCTGCTGTTTTGTTCAGAAATGCGTCTGGAATTGCGACCCGTTTATAGAGATGTGCGGATTGTGGAGTGTCCATCTTTAAACAAACGCTTTGAAAAGCCCGACGTAGAGGGCAAGCACCTTCTCTGGATCAGGTCCCGTATAAGCACATTCGTTGGATATATAGCCTGAGAAACCGATGCGATCTAACCATTGGAACATCTGTCGGTAGAGATCAAACGTCGCCGGTTCCTCGACTCTGTGTGTATGCACCGCGGTAATGTGAGGGGCTACGCGCGAAAAAAGCGGTTCAATACTTCCGGCATCACAACCCACGAATTGTGAATTGAAAACAAAACCGACGTTTGACAGATTCACGCCTTCGATCACTTCCATCGCTGAATCCGGATCGGTGAACGAACCGTGCATCTCAATAGAGACAGTAATATCCTTCTCAGCAGCATAAGTGCCGAGAGCCTTCAGTCCATCGGTAACGTAACCAACGATGGCTGTGCGGTTCGCCTCGGTATACCGGTCGCCGAGCACGCGAACATGGTCGCAGCCCATAAATTCTGCCATATCAATGACGCGTGTAACACGCCCGACAGTCTCCTCGCGGTCGGCAGCGTTCTCGGAGTGGAAATTTTGGCAACTGGTAAGCGAGGAGATAACAACCCCGCTTGCATCGACCTGCGCCTTTAATCCGTCCCAAGCCTCTCTTGGGGTATCCCACTCAAATCCGTGTTTCTGTTTATAGTCCATTAATAACTCGACACCCTGATAGCCGGTCGCCTCAGCGGTGTCAAGTATCCGTCCTAACTCCCACTCTTGGCAGGTTTGATAGGTATTCAATGACCATTTCATTTTTTTGATTTTCCTTGCGGTTCGTTGAGGTAAGTTGGACCTTTGAAGCACCTTTCCGTAGATCTGAAGAAACGCCCAAGCAAAAACCCCTCCACTCCGTTACGGGCTAAGTTTTCGTTACTTAACTGAAAACTATTCTTCTGAGCACTGACTGCTATTCTTGTATTGGGATGGGGTACCAGAGTCCTCCAGTTTTAGTTGTGAGTGCTCTATGCGTCATGTCGTTAATGCCGATGACATCTATGGTGATGTTGTTCTGAAAGCATTGCTTCAGCACTTCTGATAATGTGTAAGACCCTTTGGTAAGCTCATCGGTAACAAGCACAAATCGACGGTTCACGCCTTCACGGAAATCGACGCGGCGAATCGTTTTTATGATGGCGTTGTGTGCCCGCTCATCGCCCATGCCAGCAACGACATGGGTCGTTAACAACCGTTTGAATTTCTCGCTATCCCGTGTCTGCGGGTGAATAATAGTATCACTTTCAAGGTACCTAAAAATAACGATACCGAGCGTGAAGTCGATCCCTTTCTCTTCAAATACTGTTACCATTTGATTCAGCTGCCTACCGACTGCGCGGATATTATCTATCATGCTCCCACTAATGTCAAGCAGAAAAACGAGATCAACGGCATCTTCGGTTTCGCCATCAGCGATACTTTCCGCGATACCTTCGAGTGCCTCTCCCATCCGAGCGTCTCTGTCAATAGGTTGGGCAGGACTTTTACGACCTTCAGCTTCGTTCATCTCGGTTTGTCCCTGTGTAGTTTTGGGCTTAGGCGCGATTGTGGGGACCTGTGCATGTGCGGTTGCAATTGTTTTCCATGCTGGTGTTTCTGTCGTGTGTTCGCGTAGCGAGGTCTCTGCCATCGGTAATCGGGCATCTGTTTTTAACATAGGGATTGAGGCATTAGATAGCGTCGGAGGTGCTGAATGCGTCAGCTTTGCAGCATTTTGGTTGGCAGCGGGTGAATGCTTCGCGTGTACAGGCGTGGAACGCCGTGCTGGCATCGAACGTTTATGTGTACTGCTCACATGAAAACGGCGGAGTTCCGTCACCGTGATAGCTTCAGACACCAGCGGTTCCGAGGGCTGCATCGGGTGATACCACCGAATATAACCAATACTCATCATTCCTATCGCGATGGCGTGTAAAACCAATGAGATGAGTAATGCCCTGCGCGTTTTCCTACGTTTTTGTAGTCGTTTATCCCAATAGGCATCGAATAGCATGGTCTTTTTCTCCACTATGAAGTCCCATGGTAAATTGAGACGATTCCCTTATTCCCATCAAGTTGTAGCATTTGTCCATCAACTATACGCTGAGTGGCGTTCGGAATGTTGACAACTGCCGGAACACCGTACTCTCTCGCGACAACCGCGCCGTGTGACAGAATTCCACCGCGCTCCATCACCAATCCTACCGCATGCAGAAAAAGCGGTGTCCACGCAGGATCGGTCGATGGACACACCAAAATATAATCGCGGTCAGATGGATTTACGTCCGAGGGTGTCAGCATCACACGTGCTTTTCCCGTTGCAACGCCCGCTGAAACGCCTATACCGGTATATGTCTCTGCTGCGTCAATTGACACTGGCGCGCCAATCTGTTCTAGCGCATCACTGAAAATGACATCCGGCATCTCAATCTGTAACATCAGTTCCCGTTTAGTTCTCCGCGCGGCGATAACACCTCTGAAATCATCGCCATCAATCAGTCGCTCTAATTCATCTGGCACCAGATAGAATATGCCGCCATTGAGTTCATAACGGTTGTCTAATTCAACTAAAGCGCGTCGCATCTGTTCATAGCCGAGCATCAGGTAAAATTTCGCTGTTTCTCTAAAAGGCATGTAACGCCTTGTGAAATCCAGTTCACTTTCGATCTGTTTCTGTAAATTTGCCTTATCTTTGAAGATCGCGCTGAGTTCCGTCTCCGCAGCCTCACGCTGCCCTACTTGTCTCGCAAAATGTGAAGCCCGGTTTTGTTGCACGTCTGTTGCTGAAGTCTCTTGCTGAAAAGATGCAATCACCTGTTCGAGGTAGGTCGTATCTTCGCGCCATCTCGGTTGTGCCAATTCAAACTCACCAACAGCACGGTGTCCATAGTCTTTAAGGAAATCGGTAAGTGCCAAATTCGCACTTGCCACCTGCCATAATTTCTCGTTCGTTTCAACGGTAAGATTCCCGGAAAGTCCGCTAATAAGCCTGCTTGCAAGCACCTTTGCCTCTGTTTCATTCAGGTGCTTTTGGAGTGCCGCCTCCAACCGCTGGAGTGAAAAGCCAGCGAGTAGTGTAGCCGTAAGAGCCTTTGGTGCGAAATCGTCCAGTGTTTTGGCGCGCCATGCCCGGAATTTCGCCACTAATTCCGTCTCCGATAAGTCAACGTATAAGCACTTTTGTTCTGCCTCAACTTCCTTTTGAAACGTTGGGAATATCTCTTCTGTTAGCAGCCGGTCAAAGTCTGATCGAATGCGGCGGAGCTGCAGCTCTGCTTTGCTCATACGAATAATATGGAGCGGCAGTTTCAACCAAAATGACGCGTTACTCCGCGTAATATCGGTTTGCGCTTGCGCATACATCGCCTGCTGCGGGTTCTGCTTCAAGGCATTAAAATCGTGTGCCAACGGGAAACCGTCGAAGTGGAGTTCTGCCTCACGGTTCAAATTAACGTAGACCCGTCCACAGATTAAGTCAAGAGTCCCTTCACGATCTACCCGTTGGCTCGGATGAAATCCTAAGCCGCGGTACGCTTTACCTAACCCACCAGCACCGGACATAAATTCCTTGACAATCGCCCAAGTCATCGGCAACGGCGCGGGCAGCACCTCCGCGAGATTGTGATGACACCAGACAGTCCCGTGTGTGTCGGTATATGCCTCCAGTTTCTGAATCTCTTCTTGACGGAGTTTTTCAACCGACTCCGTGTTGACTCCAGAGGTCGGATGTACGCATTCTGAGGATGTAGTTGCGGTGACAGGTGTGGTAATGTGGCGTGCTTGCAACAACACAAACTGGGCATTGACGAGTGCCCACTCAATATCCATCGGTTTTCCGTATAAAGTTTCAACCTGCATACCGAGTTGCGTCAGTTCCTTCAGTTGCACATCCGTTAGACTCGGAACGTCCTGTTGGGCAGGCAATACCTCACCGACACCGGCAGCAGTTACCATTTCACGTTTTGTAGCAACGTTTTTTTCCAAAACCTCGCCTGTCTCCCGCGATACATAGAAACTATCAGGCGTGATCGCACCAGAAACAACCGACTCGCCTAACCCCCAATTCGACTCAACGATAGCGACATCTTCGCTAAAAGGACTGACAGTGAAAAGCACACCGGAGACATCTGCCTCGCACATCTCTTGGATCACAACCGCCATCGCCAAGCCTTCATCAGTAATGCCTTGTGTCTGCCGATAGGCGATAGCCCGTTCCGACCAGAGCGATGCCCAACACGCTTTGAGTGCATCTAAGAGTTCATCGGACGCTACATTCAAAAAGGTATCCTGTTGTCCAGCGAAGCTCGCTTCTGCCAAATCCTCCGCGGTCGCGCTGGAACGTACAGCGACTGTCGTTGTCTGCAATTTCTCCCGTGCCGTGTGGATTTCCGCGACAAGTTCTTGCGACAATACAAGCTCCTTAATAGTGCTTACCCTCTGTTCTGATAGATTCTGAACGGAAAGCCGATAGGCATCTGTGGTGACACAAAAACCTTGCGGCACCTGAAACCCCGCCCGCGTCAATTTTCCGAGATTTAGCCCTTTTCCACCGACGCGGGGTAAGTCTGTCTCGTCAATCTCTGAAAAGTTTTTGATAAATTGCATAAGCCAAGATTCGTCTGCGAAGGATAGAAGCAATTGAAAATAGTATAGCAGAATCCATCTGCGAAATGCAAATGCGTTTAGCGGTTATTACTGACAGAAGAGTGGTGGGTTAAACATAAAGGCCGGTATAAAACCAGCCTTTATAGAATTTTGAATTTATAGAATTTTGAAATAGTAAGATATTGGAATTGCTATTAGTCATCATCATCATCGTCATCATCATCATCGTCGTCATCATCGTCATCATCATCGTGGTCATCGTCATCATCGTCATCTTCATCATCATCATCGTCGTCATCGTGGTCGTCGTGGTCGTGGTCATCATCACCATCATCATCGTCGTCGTCCTCGTCGTCCTCGTCATCATCATCATCGTAACGGAGGTTAGGAAAATCGGCAGGGTCTTGCTGATTAATCCAATCTCTGAAGAGTTGAATTTGCGCAGCAGTCAACGAAGGACCGTCAGGCGGCATTCTGCCAGAGACAATTTCTTCAATAATATCGCTGCTTCGGGCATTACCTGGGACGAATACATCCTCGTCCTCTGCGCTTCTTATGAAAGTTTGGTATGTCCTGAAATCGAGGTCGTCGGGACCGTTAGCATCATGACAACCACTATATGCACACCTCGCCGTGAGAATAGGTAGCAGGTCCTGTTCAAAAGAAACTGTACCGTCAGTGGATTCCGGAGTTTGGGTTCCAGGCGATTCTTCAACGGGTTTATCCGTGACTGTTTCTTGGCTGTTAATCCAATCAGTAAAGCGTTGAATTTCGGCATGGGTCAGCTGCGGCCCACCGATGGGCATTCTACCTGAGACAATTTCATCAATAATAGCACTTCCTTGGGCATTGCCCGGAATAAATACGGGACCCTCATCGCCACCCTTTATAAAAGCTTGATATGTGCTGAAATCAAGGTTTTTGGGTCCGCCAGCAACATGGCAACCCGCATACGCACATCTTTCCGTCAGAATAGGCGAAAGATTCTGTTCAAAGGAGGTTTCAGCGTTAGTGCTCTCGACGCTTTCCATAGCTGGAACCTGCTCGTTTTCAGATAAAATGTTATCTGGTAATAAGAAACCACCTCGCTCGGGATCGCACCCAAGCAAGTGCAGTACCAACCCAACAGTCAGAAAGAAAAATCTGTATCTATTTTTTATCTTCATAATGACAAGCTCCCTTGTGAATAATCAGTTTCCGTGTGCGCTCATTCAAATAGGTGGAATCTACATAATGCTAAGCATCGCAAATACAATGCCAAACCTGAAATGGGCAAGGAGTGCCTTATTTTGTAGGTTTATCAAATTTTTTCCGTAATAAAAATGGACAAGTCTGTTCAAAAAATGAACAAAAAACTGTTGGATTTCACTCGTACGTACTTGCGGAGTTGCAGATTTTCTTCTGCAAGCAGGTAGGATTTTGAAGTCGGCGCGTTTATGAATCATGCTTCGGCAACACACGAAGATCTGCCGCATTAATTTCTGAAAAGACGGTCAAGCAAACTCTTAATTTATACGGTCATTAGTTTTCTTCTCTATACCTCTTGACAAATCTCCGCAAATTGGCTAAACTGAGAAAAATGTTTCAGAACATATCCGAAACTCTCACTTTAATCGCTTCCACTGCCATACAGTGGCTCTTTTATCGGAAACGTTTGCCGAAGAACTTCGCACCGAAACGCATTCTCGTTGTCAAACTTGATCATCTCGGAGATGTCGTGTTAGCAACACCGGTGTTTTCCAATCTAAGCCAAGCGTATCCAGATGCCGAACTGCACGCATTGGCCGGGGCGTGGAGCCGCGTTGTTTTGGAGAAACATCCTGATATTAATAAGGTCCTGGAATACAATTCCCCCGCTTTTTGTCGTACAGGACAACCGACTTCACTAAAACAAACCTTCCAACTTTACCGAGAGTTACGTCGTCAAAAATACGACCTGATGGTGGAACTCCGAAAGGATTGGCGTATTATTTGTTTTTCACTGCTGCGAGTTGCACCGAAACGTCTGGACCGAGCGACGCTGCAAGTTGTGAACAAATTGGGTTTCGCGCGATTCACCGGAATACACGAAACAACACGCAACCTTGATGTCTTAGACAAAGCAGGCATTCCGACACCCATAAAGACCACGACCTTCTCGGTAACAGCAGAAGACAAGAAATGGGCATCCAATTTCCTAACAGAGCATCACATTGGCGAAGAGCGACCGTTAATTGCTATCCATCCAGGTTCCCCGATTCCGTTAAAAAGGTGGATGCCTGAGCGATACGCAGAATTAGCGGATTGGCTAATTGCACGAAAACGTGCAAAAATTCTGTTTGTCGGCGTGGAAGACGAAGTGCCGATAATCACTGAAATCCAACGGCGGATGCAGGCTGAGTCTATCAATATCGCCGGTAAAACATCCCTGACCCAATTGGCATCAATCCTGCACATAAGCAATGTGTTTATCGGCAACGATAGCGGTCCGATGCATCTCGCTGCAGCGGTAGGCACCCCGACAATAGGACTCTATGGTCCCGGTGACCCAACCCGCTTTGGACCGGTAGGCACAAAGTGTCGGACGCTTCAAAGTCAAACGGATTGCCCGCCCTGTCGAGGAACAACCTGCCGATTCGGTAAAGACGGATGTATGTCCAAAATTCAAGTTGCAGACGTAAGGCAGACGCTTGAAGAGACCGCGTATTTGCCGTGAGAAAATAGGACGATTTGATGGAAACAAAAACATCGACCAACACTGAGAAATTAACAACAGTGACAAATTAACTTGACATAGTTTTGAAAAAAAGGTATAATGTCTTTAAAGTGTGAAACACAGCATCCATAGAAATATGCCTTAGTCATCCGACGGTCATTTTTTCCCCGCGCGTATTGTAAAGTCTACAGTTTAGTAGGAAAATACGATTTTTGGATGCGATCGGCTTGCAACATCGGTTTGCAAGCTATGCGATGAACCTAAACAGGAGGAATTTAGAAAAATGCAGCAATTGAGATTAACGTGGCTCGTGCTTGTCCTTTTCGCAGTCGGCATCATGAGCATCGGCATTGTAGGGTGTGGTACGGACGAAGAAGAAGCCCCAGCAAAGCCAACAGAGAGCACCTCAACAGAGCCAGCGGAAGAACCTGTTGTCGCTTCAAGACCCCCCATCGACTTTGATGCCGAAAAACAGGCGATTCAAGAAGTTTACACTGAGTTCTATAAAGCCTTTAACGACAACGAGATCAAAGCCATTCAGGATACCTTTGATACTGCTTCTATTCAATTCGGGACGATCTTCGCCGGTAACGAACCTGTGCCAGTAGCGATAGGTTGGAAGAATGTCCAAACCAATATCTTAGCTTTGTGGAACGGTATCGGCACAAAGGGTGCCAAATGGGGACAGAACGATAGATTGACAGATTTTTGGATTCGCTACAAAGGAAGTAAATTGGAAGCCGCCGCAATAGGCTACAACTGTTACAAAGGCTCGTTCCCGGGGGAAACACACCTCTATTTGATAAAAGGTGACAAGGGGTGGAAAATTCATGAGCTTGATAGCAGCACCGAAAACAACCTCGGAATCTTTGGCTTTCACAAAGGCAAACCGCGAATTGAAAAGTTCATCAAGGTTACCAGAGAAGCGGAAAAATCCTAATAACGTTCCGTACGTTGTGTTAAAAACTGCCCCTTTTTGTGCAACTTAGAGAGTCCGCTGCCCCATTTTGTGCAGCATAACCCGTTTGATGCAGAGATTACCCACAAATTCAGCGTTTTTGCATTGGCATAGAAATTGCATGTATTTCCTGCATCAACAACTTTTATTTTTTGTAGGATACGTAAACAATACCCCTTGGAGGTAATAACGAATGAGCGTAAAAAGAACCTCTGGTGCCTTCATGACTTCATTGGTACTCCACGTGGTCATCGCGGTCGTTGCCGGTATTTATCTGGTTACACAAACCGAACAGTTTAAAGATCTCGTCGGTGCCGAAGTGCTCCAACCCAAGGAGCCACCGAAGCCTAAGGTACGGAAGCCTGTCGTGAAACCGGTTATTAAGCCGACTGTTCCGACGCAAAACACTGTCGTTGTCGAACAGGTTCAGGTACAACCGCGTGTAACGACTGCGTTTGTCGCAAAGTCAAGCTTCCAACCGCAGACGGTACTCGAATTCTCAAACCAGACCGTCAAAGTTGACGCACCCATCAATCCGAATGTCCCGAAAGTCGTTACACCGAACGCACCCGTACCGACTGTTGTAACACATACAGATCTCCCGGTATCGGACGCACCCGGTGCCTTGGCGTTCTCCGCACCTGTCGCAAGTGCCCCTTCCGCCGGACCGGCTAACATCGGTCGTGGTGTCGCAGGCACTGCTGTACAGGTCAAAGTCGCTTTTGAACGTCCACCCGGCCTCGCAATGGTCGAAAACGTCGGTGCCGCACGTGATGCCCTCGGCGATGTCGTTGAAAACATCACCCTCGGTAACGTTGAAGTCCCACCCCTGCCCAGAGGCGAACCGGGTGGCCGCGTTATCGGTAAAGGTAAAGACATCCGCGGCGTATTCCGTTTCACACGGATCCGCCACAGTCTCTCTGACTGGTGGGCAGATGCTTCTTCCTTGAACGCATTGACGAAGTGGCTCAACGAACGTACCAAAATCAAAACCGACATGAACGTTGAAGGTGGCGCATTGAAACTTACCGATGCTAACCTCTTCAAAACACCCTTCGTCTTCATGACAGGACACGACCCCTCACTCGTCCGTTCTCGTAACTTGCTCGGACGACAGTATGGTGGTGGTAAAATGGACAGCCGTCTCACTGAGACTGAAGCTGCCGGTATGCGCCGCTACCTCGTTGAAAAAGGTGGATTCCTTGTCTTTGACGACTGCGGTGTGAACGCTCCTGCACAGGCGATGATTCGTCTCTTCCTCGCACAGATGCGTTACGTTATGCCTGAGTATCAGATTGAACGGATTGCCAACGATCACGAAGTCTATGACAACTTCTATGAAATGGGCGGACCGCCAGTCGGCTTCGACATCTTCTGGTGGGGCACACGTCCACCGAAACGGAACTACCTCGAAGGTATCTCCGTCGGTGAAAAGTTGTCCGTTATCGTTGTCCGTCGTGACTACATGTGCGCAATGGAGTCTGTCAGTCTCCCGACACGTAGTGTCCACTATTCACCCGGTGTCTATCGTTTCATGACGAACGTTGTGGTGTATGCGTTGACACACGGTCAGATTTCTGACTACTCCGGTTATGTGCCAGAAGACACGTTAGCCAAGAAAGAACTCCCGACACGCGCACCTGAAGCAGCGAAGGTCGGCGGTTTTGAATAGAGCTTTTGTCTCTTAGTGCGGTTTTTAACTGCACATCTTCTCTAAGGCTGTTTAGTTATCCACCTCGGATTACTGAACAGCCTTAGTCTTTTAAACTGACTTGGGCGGGAGATAACCGAACCCTCTCAAGCAATTTGCATACAACACGCAATCCTCCCCACCAATTTCTTTTTAGATGTAATCCATGTAGAAATTCATGCTAAATTTTTAGCATTTTTTCTTGACATCATTTTCCATAAATGCTAAAATATTAGCATATTGTCTAATTTTTTTCAGATTATGCAATGTTTTCTGCCCGAAATCGCGTCTTTAATATGCAATAGAATAGTTATCAGCGTCAGAATCTTCAATTGTCCTCTTGTGGCGGTTTAATTGACTGTTACTACCACAACTGACGACTTGTTGTTAGGAGAAAACTCTGTGGAAAGAGAAGACGATGTCCAGCTCATTCGCAAAATCTTGTCAGGCGATGACGACGCATTCAATACTTTAGTTCAAAAGTACGGAAAAAGTATCCACGCGCTTGTATGGCGGAAGATCGGTGACTTTCACTACGCTGAAGAGATTACGCAAGATACTTTCCTCCAAGTATACGAGAAACTCCCGACCCTTAAGGATCCGAATCAATTTGCTGGGTGGCTTTATGTCATTGCAAATCGGCTTTGCATTGCTTGGATACGAAGGCAAAGACCTGCGATGCAACCGCTGGATGACACGTCTGTAAAAGCAATAGATAACTTAGCGTATGAGCGTTATATATTGGAGCAGCGCGAATTAGAAGCAACCGAGCATCGTCATGAAATCGTTGATGGGCTCCTGACAAAACTGCCGGAGAGTGAACGTACGGTAATGACCCTCTACTATCTCGGTGAAATGACAACAAAGGAAATAGGCGATTTCTTAGGTGTGTCGGTGAATACGATTGTGAGTCGGCTCCACCGGGCACGAAAGCGTTTACAAGAGACAGGAGAATTTTTTCAAATGCCAAGTAATAACCAGCAACAGAATTTAGCAGCACAGATCGAAAACCACTATAAGTCGGGAGAATTCGATAAGGCTTTAGAGATCAGCACACGTGCGTTGGAATCCAATCCAGCGGACTTAGAGGCTTATGGTTCTCGATGGAGACTGATAGCCGAAATGTTTCCAGAAGAAGATGGGAAAAAAAGGATTTCCCCTGAAATCGAATATATTCTGCAAACACACTCAGGAACTCCGGAAGTATTAAGCACTGCATATTGGGGATATATGAGCCTTCCCGGTCGCGCAAAGAATGTCCCAAGCAGTCTGTTTGAGCAGATACTGCAATACCCCCGAACCGAAATTTATCTGGCTGCATTGTTCGGATTAGTTGAACGGAGCGAAGAGACAAGTCAGAAATGGCATTATTACCAGCGCGTCATTGATGAGTTCACCATCTCGGATGTCCCCGTACTATCATGGTATCTATTAGCTTATGAAGAAATGCTGAGGTTAGCCGAGGCGGATCGTTCTCTGGCAAACGATGATTACCTTGATGAGCTTACTGATGGACTCTTGAAGGCACATCTTGCCTATTGTGAAAATACACAGCAATATTTTGGATGGGCTTATACTACAGCGGTTGAATGGCGGCTGAAGTATAACAACCGATTAGACAAAGCGTTGGAAACTTTAGATCGTGCTGAAATTAGATTAGGGGAGGCAGAGGAACAGAAGTGGCTTGTCGAACATAACAAAGGATCTGTGGAAAAAGCACACAAGAATATCTCGCGCTTGCGCGCTGAAGTCTTTTTCCGGCAGGAACGGTGGCGAGAAGCTTATGATGGACTTTTAGCAAACGCACCGGATTATTTGGAATCACTATCGGAAAGGTTCTGCGAAGACACCATAGATTACTTCTATATGTTGGGACGCGCAGCAGAAGGCATCGGAGATTGCGAAAAAGCAAGGCGTTACTATACCGAGGCACACTTTGCACCTACACCTCACGCCGAAGCCCGAGCAGGTTTGAAACGCATCTATCACCAAATCGAACGAAGGTCTACCGATACATTTGAAGCATTCCTCAAAGCGGCAGAAACCGAATACCGAATTCGAGAAGATACCGATCGCGAAACAATCCGGCAGAGACTTATTACGAACAAACACAATAAAAAAGCGACGGGTTTCCGTTTAGAGACCTTGCAAGGTGAAACTTATACACTGTCGGCGATGTCTGGTAAGGTCGTTTTGCTGGACATCGGGTCTTCAAGGACTCGGGTACACAATAGGCAGATTCCAGAAGTTAAAATTGTCTACGAGCGATTCAGCAAAGTTGATGATGTGGTCATCTTGGGCATCAATGACGATATAACCACGCACCAAGTCCGGAAATATTTAGACGAACATCCTGTGCCCTGGCCAATCTTGCTGGATCCGCATGGGGCAGTGAGAAAGGCTTATCAGATTATAGGAATCCCACGTGCTATCTTGATTGATAAAGCTGGGAATTGGCAATACAGTTGTAGAGACCTGGATCCCATAAGCGGTCAGCCCTTAATTTGGATGATTGAGGCACTTCTATCAGATTAAGTGATAATACAATGCTACTAATACTTATTCGCCGAGAACTCCTCGCTAATCTTATGACATTTCGGTTTCTCGTTGCAATGGTCGTCACACTGTCGCTGGTTGTAGCGAATACCGTTGTACTGATTGCTGATTACGAACGTCGCCTTACAAGTTACAGTACTGCTGCACAGCAACACTCTCAGGAGGTTTCAAACGCAAGCACCTATTCGAGAATAAAAATCCTCGTGGACCGACCACCCAACCCACTGAGTATTTTCAATGCAGGTCTGGATCGACGGCTTGGCAATTCTATTAATTTCAGGCATGCCTTGGTACCAACGCTTTGGGACACTGAATCACACAGTGCAGATAACCCTTTCCTCAATCTGTTTTCCAGCGTTGATTTAATTTTAATCTTTCAGGTAATTCTCAGTCTACTGGCATTGCTTTTTGCCCACGATGCAATCGCTGGGGAACGGGAAGCAGGCACGCTCCGCTTGACGATGGCAAACCCCGTCAGTCGTCCCGTTATTCTGTTAGCAAAGTACATCAGTGCGATGGCTTGTCTGATGCTTCCTGTAATCATGAGTTTGCTACTCGTACTAATTTTGTTTTCTATATCTGGGTCAATTTTGCTGAGTGGTGATGATTGGCTCCGCATTGGCGGCATTTTGCTAATCTCGATTATCTATCTTTCCGCTTTTTACCTAATAGGTTTGTTGACCTCCGTGATCACTCGCCGTGCTGCGACCGCCTTGATGCTGTCAATGGTGATATGGAGTACCCTGGTCCTCATCTACCCAAGCCTCAGCGTATTCGCTGTCAATCGGCTTTCGGATACGTCTTCTCACTTGGAGTCTGCTTATCGTGAAATTGAGCAGGTCTGGGAAGATTTTGAAAGGGAACGGATGGATTTCCTGAGGAACGATGCGGTTGAGGGGGAAGATAGGGATTTCAATGTGTTCGGGGCAGGAACTTGGAGTGCTCCTCATATTTCCGATCCGATAACACTCAAGTATTCTAAGGCAGAAACTTGCAGCCGGTCGATCAAGCCAAATGCAGAACTATTGGTTCCTCATGTCAAAGCTTACTTTCAATTCTCAGAGCCGCGACGAATCCGGGCAGCAGAGAGAACGTGGCAAATTCGTCAGAAAACTCTGGACCAGGTCCACATTCGCAAAGCAGATTTGGCAAAAAACCTGATGCGTTTCTCACCAGCGGCGATGTATGATTTCGCAACTGAGGCGTGGGCAGGAACAGATTTTCATGGCATTGATGATTTCATCACAACAGTTCAACAGTATCGGCAAACAATTATCGATTATTTCTATGATAAGGCGGCTTTTTCTTCGCGGCAATGGTTCGCTACCGACCCAGGAAACGTCAATTTAAGCGATTTCCCTCAATTTTCTTATCACCGAGCGGATATATCAACCAGTACAAAACACGCCAGTGGTGATATTGCTTGTTTGCTACTCATCAACATTGTGCTGTTTATGACGACGTTTTTAATCTTTATGCGGCAAGAAGTGTAGAAAATAGTAGTTGGTTGGTCAACGGTTAAAAGGGTTTTGGAAGCAGCTTAGCCAAAGTTTGCTGCCTCAACCAACGGGCTGGAGCAGTTTACGGAAAGGAACGTCTTTGCTAAGTCTTGTCTGATCGCACCGCAAGGAAAGTTAAAATAATGATTTGGCACATCACAAAACGCGAACTCTATGACCATCTGAACAGTCTGCGATTCGCTTTTACAATGGTACTGCTGCTCATACTGATGATCGTCAACGCAATCGGGTATCTTGGCGAATACAAAGCACAATCGGCAGCATATCAAAAAAAGGTCTCAGCGTCCTCAGATAAAATGAGATCCAATGCAGATAGTCTATATAATCTGCTTATAGCAGGACCAGGCACGCTCTACAAAAAACCGTCCGCACTCTCCTTTTGCGCAAGCAGTGGTGAAGCATTTATACCCGAATCCGCTGACGGAGTGAGTGACCGTTCAGCTATGTTACCGACCCGTTTTTCATTCAAAGCGATGTGGCGAATGGAATATCCACAGTCCAACCCAAATCTGTGGAATATCATGCCAGATTACACAAATGTTGATTGGAGCGATATCGTTTCTGTGGTGTTGAGTTTGGTTGCCATTCTATTCACTTTCGATGCGATTTCCTCGGAGCAAGAACACGGTACACTGCGACTGATACTGTCCAACAGCGTTTCACGTGGCACTGTATTGATAAGCAAGTTTCTCGCAGCATTGATAACTATCAGTATCCCTTTTTTCATGGCTGCATTAATTAACCTCTTTCTCCTTTACACTTCAGGAAGCATTTCATTCGGACTAAGTGAGTGGGGACGATTGGGAGTTATCGTTCTTATCGCTCTTGTTTATGTGTCAATTTTTCTTGCACTGGGGCTGCTCATATCTTCTCGTGTGAGTAACTCGTCAACGAGTCTCACAATTCTCTTACTGATTTGGACCGTTTGGGTAGTCTTGCTGCCTTCTACGCTTGGCGCGACGACCAGCGGTTTACAGCCGACGATGACCAGTGACGAATTCAATGCCCGTTGGCAGAGCCTGTACCAGAATCTTGACGCACAATACATCCGCCGTCGGCACGACGACAAAATCCCCTCACGAGAGATTCCGGCAACAGAAGGGACGTTGTTCTGGGCGAAATACATCGCGGAAGATGCTAAACGCAGTGAAAGTTTGAATGAAGAACACTTGAACGCTCAGATTGCTCAGATTCAACTGGCGAGATCCATAACTCGTATATCGCCAGCATCGAGCGTGCAGTATGCTATTGAATCCCTTGCTGGAACCGGTTTCACACGTCATGTGCAATTTTTAGCGCACGTGCGTCGATATGCGGATGAATTCATGGCGTTTCTCATCGAAACTGATCGTGCCGATCCAGACAGTCCGAACGCAATCGGTCCTAAGGAAGGGACATCACAAAAGCCGGTGCGCTTTGAATCAATCCCGAAATTTGAAGATCGCATCAGTTTCGGTGGGGCATACAATGCTGCAGCTACGGACCTTCTGTTACTATTGCTGTTTTTTGTGGTATTATTCGCAGGTGCTTTTCTTTCGTTCCTCCGCATTGATGTTTAAAGAATGCTTCAATCCTATCCATTTCAATAGGCGAAAATCAAGAGGCAGAGAAAGTATCGGTGCCTGCTCATGAAAAGAAGGTTTCATTGTGGTGCTTGCAAATGTGTCAATCGCCTGCTCCATTAATTTATGCTAAATTTTTAGCATTTTTTCTTGACATCATTTTCCATAAGTGCTAAAATATTAGCATATTAAGAAACAGACATTAGCGAAACAATTCCTAAAAAATCCAAATTTTTTCATTTTTTTCAGATTATGCAATGTTGTCTGCCCGAAATCGCGTCTTTAATAAGCAATAGAATAGTTATCAGCGTCAGAATCTTCAATCGTCAGTTAATCTTTTGTGGCAGTTTAATGACTGCTACTGCCACAACTGACAACCGATAACTGATGACTCTTTGTTAGGAGGAACTCGGTGGAAAGAGAAGACGATGTTCAATTAATTCGCAAAATTCTGTCTGGCGACGATGCAGCGTTTAACGCCTTAGTCCAAAAATATCAAAAAAGCGTCCATGCACTTGTGCATCGGAAAATCAGCGATTTTCACTATGCTGAAGAGATTACCCAAGACACTTTCCTTCAGGCATACAAAAAACTCTCAACACTCAAGGATCCGAATCGATTTGCTGGATGGCTCTATGCCATTGCGAATCGGTTTTGCATTGCTTGGATGCGAAGGCAAAGACCTGCGATGCAACCGCTGGATGACACGCCTGCGAAAGCAATAGATAACTTAACTTATGACCGTTATGTATCGAAGCAGTTTGAGTCAGAAGCGATTGAACGTCGTTATGAGATCGTTGAAGAACTTCTGAAAAAACTGCCGAAGCGTGAACGCACAGTGATGGTGCTCCATTATCTTGATGAAATGCCAACAAAAAAGATAAGCACATTCTTAGGAGTATCGGTGAACACGGTTGTCAGTCAGCTGCATCGGGCGCGAAAACGTTTGAAAGCGGATCAGGAACTTTTGATTCAGGAATTTCTTGACAGTATACAGATAACGGACTTAGAGGTTTGCGATGCTCGATGGAAACTCATAGCCGACACGTTTTCAGAGGCGGAGGCCAAGAAAAGAATTTGCGCTGAAATCGAAACGCTGTTGCGGATACACCCCGAAACCCCGGAAGTATTAAACACTGCATACTGGGGATATAGGCACCTTCCCGGCGGTGTCGCGAATGTTCCCAACAGTTTGTTTGATAAGATGTTGCAATACCCCAAAACCGAAATTTATCTAAGCGCGCTGTTAGGGTTAGCGGCGCGGAGCGAAGATGTTTGTCAGAAGTGGAACTATTACCAGCGCGTCACTGATGCATTTACCATCTCGGATGCCCCAGAATTATCTTGGTATTTGTTAGCTTATGAAGTTATGCTGTGGTTAGCCGAGGCGGATCGTTCTTTAGCAAGTGATGGTTCCCTTGACGAACTTATTGATGGATTCTTGAAGACACATCTTGCCATGTGCAAGGAGACACAGCAGTGGTTCGGTTGGGCTTATACGGAAGCAGTTAAATATCGACTGAAGTTTAACAACAGATTGGACAAAGCTTATGAAACTTTAGATCGTGCTGAAATTAGATTAGGGGAGACAGAGGAACAGAAGTGGCTTGTCGAACACAACGGAGGCTCTGTAGAAGAAGCGTACAAGAAAATAGCGCGCTTGCGCGCTGAAATCTATTTCCGACAGGAACGCTGGCAAGAAACTTATGATGGACTTGTTGCAAATGCCCCGGATTATTTGGAATCACTATCGGAAAGGTTCTGTGAAGACACCATAAATTACTTCTATATGTTGGGACGCTCAGCAGAAGTCATAGGAGATTGGGAAACCGCCAGACGCTACTATACCGATGCACACTTTCCTCCTACACCTCACACCGAAGCCAGAACAGGTTTGAAACGCATCTATAACCAAATCGAACGAAGGTCTACCGATACATTTAAGGCATTCCTAAAAGAGGCAGAAGTTCAATACCGGATTCGAGAAGATACCGATCGCGAAAAAATCCGACAGAGACTTATCACGAGTAGATTGAATAGGAAAGCACCTGGTTTCCGTTTAGAAACTTTGCAAGGCGAGACTTATACGCTGTCGGCGATGTCGGGTAAGGTTGTTTTGCTGGACATCGGGTCTTCGAGGACTCGGGTACACAATAGGCAGATTCCAGAAGTTAAAATCGCCTACGAGCGATTCAGCAAAGTTGATGATGTGGTCATCTTGGGCATCAATGACGATATAACCACGCACCAAGTCCGGAAATATTTAGACGAACATCCCGTGCCCTGGCCAATCTTGCTGGATCCGCATGGGGCAGTGAGAAAGGCTTATCAGATTATAGGAATCCCACGTGCTATCTTGATTGATAAAGCTGGGAATTGGCAATACAGTTGTGGAGACCTGGATCCTATAAGCGGTCAGCCCTTAATTTGGATGATTGAAGCACTTCTATCAGATTAGGTGATAATGCGATGTTTCTAATACTCATTCGGCGAGAACTCCTTGACAATCTTATGACGTTCCGATTTGCGGCAGCTGTTGTGATTATGCTGTTACTGGTCGTTGCGAATACCGTTGTGCTCATCAAGGACTATGAAGGACGGTTAGCGGACTATAACACTGCTGTCAAAAATCATCGGCAGGAACTCCGCTTGGAGAACAAAACCTATTCAGATGGAATGCTTAGTTTCTGGGGGACAATAATCGTTGACCGGCCGCCGAACCCGTTGAGTATTTTCAACACCGGTTTAGATAAGCGATTGGGGAACGAAATTAGAGTTTCTCACATTTTTACGCCGACAATTTGGGATGCCAACAAGCACGCGGCGGATAATCCATATTTCAATATCCTCACTTCAATCGACATCGTCCTCATTTTTCAAGGGATCCTCAGCCTGCTGGCACTCACTTTCGCCTACGATGCCATCGCCGGAGAATACGAACATGGCACCCTACGCTTGGTGCTATCTCACCCCGTGAGACGTGGGTCCATCTTGTTCGCCAAATATATCGGTGCGATGGTCTGCTTGTTCGTGCCGTTGTTGATGAGTCTGCTCCTGATGCTCATTTTGCTGACGACTTCCGCTACCGCTTCCCTGAGCACCGATGATTTTCTGCGGATCGGTGGGATTGTGCTTACGTCGCTCATCTATCTGTCGCTGTTCTACCTCATCGGTATGCTGATTTCTGCAATCACACGCCGAACCAGCACAGCACTCATCCTTTCAATGTTCGTCTGGGGGTTCTTGGTGCTCGTCTACCCAAATCTGATTCTCACCGCAGTTGATACTGCTCCACAAGCGGACCCGGAACCCGCTGCTTACCATCAGATTAAGCGGATCTGGGACGAACTTGAGAGAAAGCGGGAGCAGTTTCTCCGCAACGACCCTGTCCCAGGAGAGGGTTGGGGATTCGGTGTGGTCAACTCGGAAGGACATGACTTCATTTTCTCGGGTGGTGAAGACAAACCATCAAGATTACTGTATTACACCTACGTTGGATCCGAATTTGAAACGATTGACGAAAAATCCGAATCACAGGTGCCACACGCCCAGAATTTTTACGGCTTCATTGGACCCCTGACCGTCAATACGGTAGAACGAACATGGCTCATCCGAAAACCGGCACTCGAGACGATTTACGTCGAACCGGCAAACAGAGGGCGAATGTTGCTGAAGCTCTCTCCTGCGGGTTTGTATGATGCCGCAACCGAAGCGTGGGCAGGCACCGACCTCAATGGCATCCAAGATTTTTTCAGAGCGGCGCAACGCCACCGACAGGCAGTCGTCAATCACTTTTATGATGAAAAAATATTTGCGTCCCGACAGTGGTTTTCTTCCGATCAAGGTGCCGTCGATTGGGATACACTCCCGCAGTTCTCTTTTCAGAGAAGCGACATAGGCATCAACGCAAAACGCGCATTACCGGATCTGTTCCTGCTGCTTATGATGAATGTCTTTCTCTTTATAGCGATATTTCTGGTTTTTATCAAAAGTGAAGTGTGAAGGAGTTTCCAGTGTACCAGTGGCCAGTAACCAGTGGCCAGTTAAGAGAAGAAGGAAATGGTTCATAAAAACCCTCTTCTCTGGAAACTGGAAACTGTTAACTGGAAACTGTTAACTGGAAACTGTTAACTGGAAACTGACTACTTATGTGGCATATCACGAAACGTGAACTCTATAATAATTTGAATAGCCTCCGATTTGCGCTGACGACTGTGTTACTGCTTGCACTGATGGTAACCAATGCCGTGAGACATATCCGGGAGCATCCAAAGCGTGTCCAGAAGTATCACGACGCTGTCACTGAATCCGTGGATCGATTAACTTCTCACGCTGACAGCAGTCTCTATACGCTGGCACAAAAAGGACCCGGAGACCTCTACAAAAAACCATCAGCCCTGCATTTCTGCGCAGAGGGCGGAGAAACCCTTTTACCAGATAGGATCAATGGCGGCGGGTTAGGGAGTGTACAGTTCTGGTCACTGAGATATCCAGATGCTAACATAAATATGATGAACGTTGGACCCGACGTTTCCCAAGTCGATTGGGCATTCATCATCGGTTATATCTTGAGTCTCATAGCACTTATTTTCACTTTTGATGCTATCTCCAGCGAACGCGAGCACGGCACACTCCGATTGACATTGGCAAATGCAATCCCGCGGCGGACTGTGCTGATCGGTAAGTTTCTGGGGGCATTGATCAGTACGACGATCCCCTTCATGCTGGCTGTGTTGGTGAACCTTTTAATGCTTTCCACCGCAAGTGCTGTTCACCTGAATACCCAAGCCTGGGGACGTTTAGGTATCATTCTCTTTATCGCGCTTTTGTACACGTGTCTGTTTCTGGCGTTAGGGTTGTTAGTCTCGGCGCGTGTGCAACGGAGTGCTGTGAGTCTCGTGATACTTCTTTTAACGTGGGTCACTGTTGTCGTTTTTATGCCGAGTACGCTCGCTGCGCTCGCGAGAGATTTTTCATCATCTATGTCTCGCGATGAATATTGGGAGCGATACGGCGAAAGTGATCACAAATTTCGGCACGAGAACCATGTTTGGGCGCGGGCAAAGGGATTGGACGAAAGAACACTAAGGAAAAGAGGTGAGTTTTTTACCATAATGGCGGCAAACCAAGAACACTTGAACGAGGGGTTCTTAACCTTTAAGATTACCCAAGTTCAACGTGCGCGTGCGATCACCAATATCTCACCCGCGGTACTTCTTCAGCATCTCCTTGAGGCATTTGCCGGAACAGGTCTGGATCGGCATCAGCAATTTATAGAGAATGTCCAGCGTTACGCCCGTGAATATCGGGAATTCGTCGTAGATATGGACAGAGGCGACCCAGAAAGTCGCCATATCATGGGGGTTCGCGAGGGGATGTCTCAGAAACCTGTCAATCCAGAGGCGGTACCGAGGTTTGAAGATACGCGCAACATCGGTAAAGATTTCAACACCGCTGCGACGAAGTTGCTGCTGTTGACACTGTTTGTCATCGTTTTGCTGGCGGGTGCGTATCTCGCATTTGTGCGCGTTGAGATCTAATTAATTGATGCTGAATTTTTAGCATTTTTATTTGACATAGTTTTTCGTATATGCTAAAATATTAGCATATAAACTAATTTAACGCCTGTTCAACAGGTTTCCTGTGAACACCTAAAGGGAGGCAGACAGATGTCCGATGATAAGCATCAACAAGATTTGGCAATACAGCTTTGGGAGTTCGAATATCATAAACGGTCAGCCCTTAATTTGGATGATTGAGGCACTCCTATCAGATTAGGTGATAATGCGATGTTTCTAACACTCATTCGGCGAGAACTCCTCGACAATCTGATGACGTTCCGATTTGCGGCAGCTGTTGTGATTATGCTGTTGCTCGTGGTCGCGAATACCGTTGTGCTCATCAAGGACTATGAACAGCGGTTGGCGGATTATAACACCGCCGTCAAAACCCACCGGCAGGAACTCCAGCAGGAGAGCAACACCTATTCATATGCAATGCTTGGACCGTGGGGGATGCACGTTGACCGGCCGCCGAACCCATTGAGCATTTTCAACACCGGTTTAGATAAGCGATTGGGGAACGAAATTAGAGTTTCCCATACTTTTACGCCGACAATTTGGGATGCCGACAAATCTGAGGCGGAAAACCCATTGTTCAACATCCTTACTTCAATTGATATTGTCCTTATTTTTCAAGGGATTCTTAGCCTACTGGCACTTATTTTCGCCTACGATGCTATCGCTGGCGAATACGAACACGGCACGCTACGCTTAGTGCTATCCCATCCCGTGGGACGTGGGTACATCCTGTTCGCCAAATATATCGGTGCGATGGTCTGTTTGTTCGTGCCCTTGTTGGTGAGTCTGCTCCTGATGCTCATTTTGCTGACGACTTCCGCCATGATTTCCCTGAACACCGATGATTTTCTGCGGATCGGTGGGATTGTTCTGATGTCCCTCGTCTATCTATCACTGTTTTACCTCATCGGCATGCTCATTTCTGCAATCACACGCCGCACCAGTACTGCGCTCATCCTCTCGATGTTCGTCTGGGGGTTCTTAGTGCTCGTCTACCCAAATCTGATTCTCACCGCAGTGGATACTGCCCCGCGCACGGACACGGAATCCGCCGCTTACCATCAGGTTAAACAGATCTGGGAGGAACTTGAGAGAGAGTGCGGGCAGTTTCTCCGCAACGACCCTGTCCTATCATCAGCAGAAGGTTTGGGAGATTACATTTATGGGGCGATATCAGACGAGCCATCACGTTTAGTGTTTCACCACCTCAGACGTGCTTCAAGCGACCTTGAAACGATTGACGCGAAATTTGAACCTTACGTGCCGCACGTCCAGAATTATTTCCGCTTCTTTGGACCGCTAACGGTCAATACCGCGGAACGCACATGGCTCATCCGAAAACCGGCATTCGAGACGATCTACATCCAACCGGCAAATAGAGGGCGAATGTTGTTGAAGTTCTCCCCTGCGGGGTTGTATGATGCCGCAACCGAAGCGTGGGCAGGCACCGACCTCAATGGCATCCAAGATTTTTTCACAGCAACACAAAACTACCGACAAGCAATCATCAATTACTTTCATGATGAGAAAATATTTGCGTCCCGACAGTGGTTTTCTTCCGATCAGAGTGCCGTCGATTGGGACACACTCCCGCAATTCTCTTTTCAGAGAAGCGATATAGGCATCAACGCAAAACGAGCAGTGCCGGATCTGTTCCTGCTGCTCACAATGAATGTCCTTCTCTTTATCGCAATATTTCTGGTTTTTGTCAAAAGTGAAGTGTGAAGGAGTTTCCAGTGTACCAGTGGCCAGTAACCAGTGGTCAGTAACCAGTGGTCAGTTAAGAGAAGAAGGAAATGGTTCATAAAAACCCTCTTCTCTGGTAACTGGTAACTGATAAATTGATGATTCTAAAACCTACCATAGGAGAAGATATGCAGGATTTTAAGAAGTTGCAAGTTTGGCAAAAATCTCATGATTTAACTTTGAGGATGTATGAGTTGACATCTTTACTGCGGAGGCTGAAAACTGTTAACTGTTAACTGGTTACTGGTAACTGACTACTTATGTGGCATATCACAAAACGCGAAATATACAATAATCTGAATAGCCTCCGATTTGCGCTGACGACTGTGTTGTTGCTGGCACTGATGGTAACCAATGCTGTGAGACATATCCGAGAGCATCCAAAACGGGTCCAGAAGTATCACGACGCTGTCACTGCATCCATGAACCTATTAACGTCTCGCGCCGACGACAGTCTCTATACACTGGCACACGAGGGACCCGGAACGCTTTACAAAAAACCGTCGCCGCTCCATTTCTGCGCGGCGGGTGGAGAAGCCTTTTTACCCGATAGGGTTGACAGCCCTTCTGGTAGCAGGGGATTCTGGAGACTGGAATATCCAGATGTCAACATAAATATGAAGAATGTTGGACCCGACGTTTCCCAAGTCGATTGGACGTTTATCATCGGTTATATCTTGAGTCTCATTGCGCTCTTATTTACGTTTGATGCGATCTCCGGCGAACGCGAGCACGGCACGCTCCGATTAACGTTGGCAAATGCAATCCCACGACATACCGTGCTGATCGGTAAGTTTCTGGGGGCGTTGGTAAGTATAACCATTCCCTTTATGCTGGCTATGTTAGTGAACCTCCTAATGATTTCCTCCGCAAATGAGATTCACCTGAGTACTGAAGCGTGGGGACGCTTAGGTATCATCCTCTTTATCGCGCTTTTGTACACGTGTCTGTTTCTGGCGTTAGGGCTATTAGTCTCGGCGCGTGTGCAACGGAGTGCCGTGAGTCTTGTGATACTTCTGTTGACGTGGGTCACTTTTGTCGCTTTTATGCCGAGTACGCTCGCCGCACTTGCGAGCGGCTTTTCATCATCTATGTCTCGCCATGAATATTCTGACCGATACGGCCAAAGTTATCACAAACTTCGGAGAACTTGGCGATACGCCTGGTACCAGTCAAATGACGAAAAAATGCTAAGGATAAGAGGTGAGTGGCACACCAAAATAGCAGTAAGGGGCGAACGCTTGGCTGGGGAGTACTTAACCTTTAAGATTACCCAAGTTCAACGTGCGCGCTCGATCACCAGTATCTCACCCGCGGCACTCCTCCAGCATCTCTTTGAGGCGTTTGCTGGAACAGGTCTGGATCGGTACCAGCAATTTACTGAGAATGCTCAGCGTTACGCCCGTGAATACCGAGAATTCATCGTAGATATGGAGAGAGGCGACCCAGAGAGTCGCCATATCATGGGCGTTCGCGAGGGGATGTCCCAGAAACCTGTCAATCCAGAGGCGGTACCGAGGTTTGAAGATACGCGCAACATCGGTAAAGATTTCAACACCGCTGCGACGAAGTTGCTGCTGTTGACACTGTTTGTCATCGTTTTGCTGGCGGGTGCGTATCTCGCGTTTGTGCGTGTTGAGATCTAATTAATTGATGCTGAATTTTTAGCATTTTTTCTTGACATCAATTTTTGTAAGTGCTAAAATATTAGCATATTCTTTATAAATAGAAAAATATCAGCACATTACCAAAAGAAAGAGGTGATAAATATGGAAGATTACCAGGCCGATAAACTGAGTCGGCGGGAACGACAAATCATGGATATCGTCTATCAACGCGGGCGCGCTTCTGTTGCCGATGTCCTTGAAGACCTCCCGGATCCACCAAGTTACTCTACAGTTCGGGCACTGTTACGAATCTTGGAGGAGAAGGGGTATCTCACCCACAAAAAAGATGGCAAACGTTACATTTATCGTCCGACGCAACCACGCCATCAGGCAGGACGTTTCGCACTCAAACAGATTTTTCAGACATTTTTTGATAAATCCATTGAGAAAACGGTCATGACACTGGTTTCCGATGCTAACCTCTCGGATGAGGAACTCGACCGTTTAAGCCAACGCATCGAGCAAGCGAAAAAAGGAGACACCTCATCATGATGCAATTCATTGAAACACTCTATGCAGATCCACTGCTGAAATTTCTCGTCAATACGACGCTGAAAAGTTTCGTGATTTTTGCTGTGGCGGGTTTATTTATTTTCTGCCTCCGTCGGAAATCGGCAGCAGTGCGCGGCTTCGTCTGGAGCATGGCAATCCTTGGATGCCTCATCGTTCCGTTGTTTTCTTTTCTGCTCCCGAAGTGGGAGGTCAATATCTTACCGCAAGCACCCGTCAAATATGAAACGTATCAGTTGGCAGAAATATCTCAGACCCCTGTCGCTTCTACGCGAACAGTTGTTGATCCTACTTCAATTGCACCGAGCGAGGTGCCAACAGAAACGGAGGCATCAACGCAAGCCACACCTACGCCATTTCAACCGAAAGTTGAGATCCGTAGGAACGATATGCCGGGCACAATTCCTTGGACACATTGGATAGCGATAGTTTGCGGATGTGTTAGCGCGTTCCTTCTTGTTTGTCTGGTTTTTGGAATCGGTGCGGTCTGGCATATATCCACGCGTGCTCATGATTTTAACGGCACGATTGACCCGCTGCCCTCCACTTGGAATCAAAAATTCGGTGTGCGTCTCAGCGACAAAATCACAGTCCCAATGGTATGGGGCGTATTTCGTCCCGTGATTTTGCTGCCAATTGGGGCGGACAACTGGCAAACGGAGCGGCTGCGTGCTGTCCTGTTCCACGAATTGGCACACATTAAACGACGGGATTGGGTGATGCAGATGATTGCACAGGTCGTGTGTGCAGTCTACTGGTTTAACCCGCTTGTGTGGTTTGCAGCACGTTGGATGCGAATAGAAGCAGAGCAAGCATGCGATGACCAGGTGCTAAATGCCGGATATCAACCGACTGACTACGCCCAACACCTGCTTGATATTGTGCGAAATGTGAACGTTGCCAGTTTTGCTTCGCGTGCGGCTGTGGCGATGGCATGTCCCTCAAAGATTGAAGAACGACTCCGAACCGTTCTCGCCGAAAACTTGAATCGGCATCCGATAACAAAGGTCGCTGTCGGGATAGGACTGCTCGTCCTCACCTGTTTCGCTGTCCCAATAGGTGCGGTCCGTTTGGCACAAGCGGTTGACCCAAAGGAAGCACTGTCCCCACAAATTCAGGAAGCATCCACATCCCAACCAGCATCAAGGGAGTATCCTTCTGACCGAACGACGAAGGCAGAACAGATTGACGAAAACGTTGAAATCTGCAAACAGCATCTGCTCGAAATTGGCAAGGCGATTCAAGTTTATCAGAAAGAACAGGACGATTTTCCAGAGTGGCTCTCAGAACTTTACCCTAAATATCTGCCAGACGCGAATATCTTACTTTGTCCAGGGGATAGAGTCGGAGGCAGAGCTCTCTTTCCGCCGAATATAGATCCAAAAATGCCCGTGAGCTACGGGTACGGATTGCACCCTGGGTATAGAGAAAGCACGCCGAAAAACCGAGCGATGTACGGCGATGTCATACCACTCGTGCGTTGCCGGCATCATGCCAATCAGCCGTTTGAATGCCTAAACTTGAGTTTCGCCTTTAAGGTATATCCCTCATCCCAGGTTTGGGAATACACACCTGAAGAGATGTATGGAACTCCCGAAAAAACCATTGAGGCTTTGGAAAACGGACTTCAACGACAAGCAGATAATCCACCTTTCTTCTATGTCTATCGCTCGCTTGCCCGTCTCTACATTGAAGTCGGACGCGAAAAAGATGCTGAGAACCTCGCTAACCATTTTAAATCGACGATGAATCCTGACGACCTTCAAGCACATTTCGCCCTTGGCGCGATGCTTGAGATCGCAAATCAGCATCAAGAAGTGCTGAAAGTTTTTGAGAAACTTGAGGAGCGGTATCCTGATGACCGCGATGTTCTCGATGAACTTGTCCGAATTCATGAAAGGCTCGGTAATACCGAACTCGCGGAAGAATATCGGAAAAAGGCGGACCCTATGTCAGAACTGATAGGGGAAGTTGTACCTAACTTTTCCGCGACGGACCTTGATGGCAAACCGATCTCGCTACAAGACTATCGCGGAAAGGTCGTCTTACTCGATTTCTGGGCGGTTTGGTGCGGTCCCTGCCTTACAGAGATACCGAATCTCAAAAGGGTTTACGATACCTATAAGGATCAAGGGTTTGACATTATCGGGGTTAGCCTTGACACGGATGAAACGCGGCTGCGCAATTATCTAAAAAAGAATAACATCGCTTGGCGGCAAATATTCAGTGGTCAAAAGTGGAGAAGCCTCCTTGCGCAACAGTATCATATTCGCAGTATCCCCGCCCCGTGGCTTATTGCGAGAGATGGCACCTTAATCTCACGCGAAGCCAGAGGTGTGAAGTTAGAACGACTCGTAGTGGAAGCACTCAAAGACAAATCCACGAACCCATCGGATACTTACTAAATCGTCCTAACAACAGGAGTAAAAAAATGAACCGATTTTTGACACTTTGCTGTGTCAAACTGGAAACGCGTTGACAATCTCACAGAAAACCTGATTGAACATTTCCAAACAGGTTTACACCTGTTCTCTAAAGGTCAAGGCACCCACTGCCTAAAGGCAGGGGCTTGTGCTTCGTAGCAGTTCGCATTTCCGAGGAAACGTCTTACATCTGCTCCACAGAGGGACCACAAGCAGCCCTCAAAATGTTTATCGCAGCGTTGACATCTCTATCATGGTGTGAACCACATTCAGGACAGGTCCACTGCCTATCAGAGAGAGAAAGATTTTTGTTGTGATACCCACAATCCGAACACGGTTTGGTTGTAGGGGTCCATTGTCCGACTTGACGGAACTCACGATTATGTTTGAAACACTTGAACTTCAAAATCTCAACAAACTGCCCGAAGGAAAGGTCGGAAACTTTGCGGCCCCACAGCCGTTTCATGCCTCTAAGGTTCAGCGTTTCAGTGGCGATAAGGTCAAATCGCCGACACAGGTCCGTGGCAAGTTTCCAATGCCAATCTTTGCGTTGATTAGAAACTTTGCGATACAACCGGGCGAGTTGACGGACAGCACGCCACCAATTGTTAGAACCTTTGACTTTGCGCGAAAGGCTTTTGTGGAGGTTGCGAAGTTCGGTCAAGGAGTGTTTCAAGAATTGTGGCGATGGTATCTTTTCGCCCGTGTTCAACGTCAAAAATGCGTCTTTCATACCGAAGTCTGCCCCTACACTTTCACCCGTAGCAGGCAGCACCTCTTTAGAGGTATCATCGGTCACGACATAGAGCCAATAGGTTCCGACAGCATCACGAAGGATTTGGATATAACGAACATTCCCTTTCCAATCGCGATGCTGATGAAAAGAAAACCAGCGTTTGTGGAATTTAAAGGAGTGCGAAGGTGCGTCCCATGCTTTAAAAGAGAGACGGACACGACCTTCTTCAAGGAGATAACCACTTTGAAACTTCGCAGAACGGTATTTTCCACGTTTCTTGTATTTCGGACGACCGATGCCTGGGACATCGAAAAACCTTTCAAAAGAGATGTGGAGGCGTATAATTACAGCGTCAAGTGTGTCACGAGGTATCCATGCCCAATGTTTCTTGGTGCGATCCAACAACTTCGTCAAGTGTGGTTGCAGACGGTAACGCCCCGCATATTTGCCATATCTGCGATAATAGCGGTTCTCAAGTCGCAAAAAATGGTTGTGGACATCAGCAAGATCATCCAGCATATTGCCGAGACGCATATTTTGCGGGTGTTCGCGTATCTGATATTTATACGTTCTGCGGTGTTCTTTTCGCTTTCTTTTTCGTTTTTTTGCCATGGGTTCTCACGTATCACGTCTTTAACCCCGGTTAAGTAAGTAGGCAGACACACAATCAAGCGATTGTGCTTAACCTGTCTGCCAACGTGATACTATAATTATACTATATTTTTGATAGAATTTCAAACCTTTTTTCGACACAATATAGGAGCGGGCATTCCTCCCAAAGCTAAAGCATTGGGTTTCCTGCCCGAAGATTAGATGACAAGGGGTGTCGTTTCTAAATTTCAGGAACTACTTTCGGAAGAAAATAAATAAAACGAGAGCGCATCACACAAGACCGTTTAATAGGGCTATTTTCGCAAAACCCTTATCCCAAGAAGGAGCGTACCTAATGAAGTTAGTTTTGACCTTAGGAATCGTGTTGAGTTTGCTAATCACTTTCGCATCAGTAGCGGAAGTACAGGCACAAAAATCGAGCGCAGATCTCGAAGAGGCACAGAACCGGAAAAACATTGACATTTGCACCCAAAACTTGCTTACTATTGGAAAGGTACTTGAAGCCTACCAGAAAGCACACGGGGATCTCCCAGACTGGCTTTCAGAACTTTATCCAAAATACTTGCCAGATGCCAACCTCTTGCTGTGTCCAGCAGATGAAAAGGGTGGCACGCCCATTTTTACAGGTAATGCGGACCCGAAGATGCCCGTGAGTTATGGTTACCAGCTTCACCCAGAATATCGAGATCTGAAAAGTGGACAACGCCAGGTGTATGGTGATGCCATGCCGCTTGTCCGGTGCCGGCACCATAAAAATCAACCCTTTGCCTGTCTAAACTTGAGTTTCGCCTTTAAGGTATATCCATCATCCCATGTTTGGGAAAACACACCCGAAGAGATGTACGGAACCCCCGAGAAAGCCATTGAGGCTTTAGAAGCCGGACTTCAGAAACAACCGGACAGTAGGTACGCCTTAGATCTCTACCTTCCGCTCGCTCGGCTTTACATCGAAGTCGGAGGCGAAAAAGATGTCAACACCCTCATTAACCGTTTCAAATCAAATATGAAATCCGATGGCCTTCAGGCACATTCCGTTCTCAGTGCGATGCTTGAGTTAGCGAATCGAGATGAAGAAGTCCTTAAACTTTTTGAGAATCTTGAGCAGCACCATCCAAACAGCCGCTATGTTCTTGATAAACTTGCGCGAATGCATGAAGCACTCGGTAATTCTGAACGCGCAGCGGAATATCGGAAGAAGGCCGACCCTGCGTCAGCGTTGGTTGGGAAAGTCGTGCCTAACTTTTCCGCAACCGACCTTGATGGCAAACCGATTTCGCTTCAAGACTATCGCGGGAAAGTCGTCCTACTCGATTTCTGGGCGGTCTGGTGTGGACCTTGCGTCGGAGAGATGCCGAACGTCAAAAAAGTTTACGAGACCCATAAATATCAGGGGTTTGACATCATCGGCATCAGCCTTGATACTGATGAAGAGAGATTGCATAACTACCTCAAAGAGAGTGACATCCCCTGGCGGCAGATTTACAGCGGCAAAGGGTGGGACAGTCCTCTTGCGAAACAGTATCATATTCGCAGTATCCCCGCCCCGTGGCTCATCGCAAGAGACGGCACCTTAATCTCACGCGAAGCCAGAGGCGTGAAGTTAGAACGTCTTGTAGTGGAAGCACTCCGAAGCAAAGTTGAGAACGAATAGTTGAACGAAAGGGTTCGCTTAGACGCAAATAAGTTTCCATAGATGAGGGAATGTTCAACATTATTCCGTAAGAAATCTGAAAAGGAGAATACCAAAATGAGAGCAATTTTGACTGCGGCAATGGCGATAGGTTCATCAATCACTTCTGCGAACGCAGATACACCTGCAGAAAAACCCAACGAAGGTCTGATGATGGAACAGCATGAGAAAAATATTGAAGTTTGCACGCAAAATTTGGTTGCAATTGGCGAGGCAATTCAAACCTATCAGAAAGAGCACGGTGATTTTCCTGACTGGCTTTCAGACCTCCATCCGAGACATTTGGCAGGTGCGAACACCTTGATCTGTCCTGCGGACGAAGAGGGTGGCAAGACAATATTTTCCCTGAACACCGATCCGGGAATGCCGGTGAGTTATGGGTATCAGTTTCACCCTGAATACCGAAAGGAAAAAAGTGCCCAACGCGAGATGTACGGGGATGTCATGCCGCTTGTCCGCTGCCGACATCACGAGAACGAAGATTTTGGTTGTTTGAACCTGAGTTTCTCTGCAAAAGTCTACAAATCATCCGGTGTTTGGGAATCCAGACTGGAAGACCTCTATGGCAACGACGCAGCAGCCATCACCGCTCTCGAGGATGCCCTTGCGCGACACCCAGATGACCCTCGTTTCTTTGAAGTCTATCCACAGCTTATCAGACTCTACACTAAAGTAGGAAATCAACAATCTGCAAATGTCCTTATAGAGCGTCTCAAGTCAGGCACAACAAAAGACCTTGATAGTTATCGAATGTTATTCGATGTGCTTTCAAGAGCCGAGCGATACGAGGAAATGCTTGAGGTTTTTAAGGAGGCTGAGCAGCAGCACCCTGACGCGGAACCTATCCTCTGGCGACTCGCCTACATCTATAGGAAATTAGGTAATACCGAACTCGCCGATGTGTATGACCGTAAGGCTGATCCTACATACGAATTGATTGGAAAACCTGTGCCAGACTTTTCCGCAACTGATCTTGATGGGAATCCGATTTCGCTTCAGGACTATCGTGGAAAAGTCGTCTTGCTCGACTTTTGGGGAGTGTGGTGTGGTTTCTGCATTAACGAAATGCCCAACCTTAAAAGGGTCTACGCTACCTATAAAGAGCAAGGATTTGACATCATCGGTGTCAGTCTTGATGATGAGGCATCGGTGCTGCGGGACTACATTAAGGAGAACGCCCTCCAGTGGCGGCAAATTTATAGCGGTGAAAGGTGGGAGGAGGATCCACTTGCACAGCAGTTTAAAATTACGGGTGTGCCTTCACAGTGGCTTATTGACAGAGATGGCAAATTAATCACGCATAAGGCGAGAGGGGAGAAGTTAGAAGGTCTCGTAGTGGAAGCCCTCAAGGATAAACCCGCGAACCAATAGGACCTTCACTAAATCTTTCAGGACTTACGCAGCGTCCTTGCTGGCGAGGTTTTAAACCTCGCCAGCGGGGTGCGGTCCGTAGGTCTTCATCAGTAAATTGCGTAAGTCCTATCTTTTAAAATAGGAGTGGAGATAATGATAGACCTTCGTAATATGCTAAGCACTTCAGCGAATATCCCAGTGCAGGCGCATTGGGAACCGATCGAGAACACAGCGAATAACCTGCATTGGGCAACAGAGGAAAAGTTTAACCGTACCAAAACACAATGGTCAGAACCGATAGATATGACGTGGGAACAGTGGCTAAAGTTGTTCAATCCGGGACCTGCGCAGCCATTGAAACACTACAGCACAGCGGATTTTCAAGTCTTTCTTCCACCATCAACTGTCAACGTTGGGGAAGTCTGGGACTTGGATCCGGAGCGGATTCTCCCCTTTCTCCATCAGTTTCACCCAGAAGCAACAATGAATCTCGGATATGGTGGAAACAGCGCGAAAGCCTGCTTACGGGCAATTTCGCCTGAATATGCTGATATTGTCTTCCGAATCCATACGCGCTTCGTACTGGACGCATCCATCGGTGCCTATTTGAGACCAGCCCAATTTGCTGGACATCTAATAATCAATCGCAGCAACGGAACGATTTGCCAATTCACACTATCACTTCCTTCCCGCAACAGCAATGTAGATATGGGGGCTTTTAGAACTCACGATATAGGGTTTGTGCCTCACATGGAGCTCTGTAGTTTATCAGAAGCGCAGCCAAAATCGATCAATTGGGAAACTGCTATCACTATGGAAGAAGTCGAGAAGAAGTTTCAGAAAGTGCTTTACAAATTCTTTGAAATTGAGTGGACCCCGATTGAAGATGCGGTTGAACTCGCGAAAGCATCGAATCGTCCAATTCATGCGGTGCTTTTGTTCGGTGTACTTGATGATGAATCCTGCTGAGGAACGGGTAAATCTTTGAGAGCGGGTCCGCTCTCCTCACCGAAAATTATCAAATTGCTCAACACGCACTTTGTGAACGTCTGGGTCTTGCTCAGGGATGTGCCCGAGCTGCAGGCAGGTGCCAAAGGCGCAGCAGCCGCTGCCTTGGCAACGAAACTCCGACAACATTACACCGATTCCGTAGACATTCTGACATTAACCCCTGACTTGGAAGTGATTGAACATCTGTCCAGTTGGAACTTATTCCATCCTTACTATCTGCCTCGCCGTGAGCGGATACCTCGATATTTAAAACTGCTAAAGTCATCTGCGGGTGTGGAAGTGGTGGCGCAAAAACCGAGCGAAGATCTCAACGAGGCACCCCTCGAAAAATCTATTGCCGATTTGGAAGCGCAACTTCAGCAACACCCAGATAATGAAAATTTTTTCTATATCTACCGCCTACTTATTCGTCTCTATATTGAAGCTGGACGGGAAAAAGATGTAGATCAACTTATTGACCGTTTCAAACTTGTCAACGCTAAAACTCTTCTTGCTCAGATTCATGAAGAATTAGGCAACGCCGAACGCGCAATGGAATACCGCAGCAAGGTTACGCCTCCGCTGGCGTTAATTGGAAAACCTGTTCCCGATTTTTCTGCAACCGACCTTGATAGCAAGCCGATCTCGCTCCAGCAGTATCGCGGGAAAGTTGTGTTACTCGATTTTTGGGCGGTTTGGAACGGGTTTTGCATCGGAGATATACTGAATCTCAAAAGAATTTACGCTACCTATAAAGATCGGGGATTTGACATCATCGGGGTGAGTCTCGATACTGACGAAACGAAGCTGCGCAACTACCTCAAGGAAAATGACATCCCTTGGCGGCAGATTTTCAGTGGGTTAGAACGGCAGGATCCGCTTGTGAAACAGTATGATGTTAAATCTATTCCAGCACGGTGGCTTATCGGCAAAGATGGCAAATTGATCGCTCATGAAGCCAATCACAAGTTGATCTCTCGCGAAGGCAGAGAGCCAGATTTAGAGCGGTTAGTCGCAGCAGCAGTGGTGGATAACTCCAAAAACCGATAGCCGCGTCCTACCGAAAAGGCGCGGTTCAAAACCGCGCCTATATATTTGTAGCAGGGTCATTCAATTGTATTTCTCGTAGGTGCTAATACTTAATATATGTTATGTTTTAAAACAATTCGCAGAAATTTTCGCAGCATTTCGCAGCATTTCGCTAGAAGGTTTTCGCACCAGATCCTGGAAAAAGACGTCCAATCCAATAATTTCTTAAAATTGAATGGCCCTGATATTTGTAGTATAAAGAGTGGATTTGCATTCCGAGTTATGCTATCATGAATGGAAAGATATTTCCTATTGAGGTGATAAATGAAACTCGGCGTATCCACTTATTCCTATTGGCATTTCAAACCCGAACGTGTCCCTATTGAACATGTTATCGAAGAAGCCGCACGACTCGAACTTGATGGCATTGAAATCCTACATCAGCAGATGGCATCGGAAGCGAATCCGTATCTTCAGAAATTGAAACGGCACGCTTTCATCCATGGACTCGATCTCTACGCGCTCTCCATCCATCAAGGCTTCGTCTCACCAGACGCGGCGACGCGGCAAAAAAACATCAATCACACCATCCATTGTATCCGGTTAGCACACGAACTCGGTATCCCTTCAATCCGTCTCAACTCAGGACGATGGGGTACCGTCCCGTCCTTCAATGAACTGATGAAAACCGAAGGACAAGAACCGACACTCCCAGGACACACAGAAGATGAGGCGTTTGAATGGGTCATCGCTGCCATCGAAAAATGCCTCCCGGACGCTGAAAAATGCGGGGTCGTCCTCGGACTCGAAAACCACTGGGGACTGACCTGCACACCTGAAGGTGTCAACCGTATTGTCTCCGCTATTGATTCAGAATGGTTGAAAGTAACGATGGACTGTGGCAATTTTCTCTCAGATCCATACGAAAAATTAACACAGATTGCGGATGAGGCGGTGCTTGTCCACGCCAAAACCTATTACGGCGAAGGTGAATGGTATACGTTAGATCTGGATTACACTAAAATCGGCAAAATTCTAAAAGATGTCGGATTTCAGGGATACGTATCCATCGAATTTGAGGGGAAAGCGGATGCCCACGTCGGCGTTCCACAGAGTGTGGAAATGCTTCGCAACGCGCTCCCGAAATAGCGAAGTATAATCTTCCTGTACAATGCATAACGGTGGACGCGTTCCCTCGGAGGGATCTTCTAATGATCAGGAAAATCGTAATACCAATTTTGATTTTCGCACTGTTTGGAACAATAGGAGGAACCACTACAATGGCAGATACTGGAGAAATGGCAGGCGCAACAAACGCTTCGGAAGTTTGGCGTGCCTTGCAACGCCTACAGACCACTGCTACCGTTCTCCACACCGTCGCACACCCGGACGATGAAAACGGTGCACTGTTGACGTGGCTCAGTCGTGGACAGGGTGTCAGAACTGCACTCTACTCGACCACGCGTGGCGAAGGTGGCGCAAACCTTATCGGTCCCGAACTCTTTGACGCTCTCGGAATCGTCCGGACAGAGGAGCACCTCGCTGCCATACGTTACTACGGCATTGACCTCTTTTTCAGTAGTGCTGTCGATTTCGGTTATTCCAAACGACTCGACGAAACCTTGGAAAAATGGGATTACCAGATGCTCTTGGAGGATATGGTCCGCCTCATTCGCTACTACCGTCCGGATATCATTATCTCTCGGTTTCAAGGCAATCGCCGAGATGGACATGGGCACCATCAAGCCTCTGGTGTTGTAACGTTAGAAGCGTTCGATGCCGCAGGCGATGCGAACCGGTTCCCAGAACACCTCGCCGAAGGTCTCCAACCGTGGCAACCTAAAAAACTCTATATCACCCGCTCCAGATGGCGACGCAGTAACGCCGAAACCTCTGATACACCTGTCGTAAAAATTGATACCGGTGAATATAACGCTTTATTAGGACTATCATACTCCCAAATTGCACGTCAAGGACTTAGTTACCAGCGTTCACAAGGAGTCGGACAAACGCGCGCATCCAAGGGGGCTTCGCTCACCGAACTGCAGTTAATCAATACAACACTTTCCGAGCATCCGAAATCTGAAGGCAGTCTATTTGATGGGCTTGACACAACAATAATGGGCATGGCGAAACTCGCCAATGTGCCTACGTTGAATGCAGAATTCGCGCAGCTTCAGGAAAGCGTTAACGCCGCAATACGCGACTATGATGCGCGTCACCCTTGGACGGTTGTCCCACACCTTGCAAGTGGACTCAAAATGACTCGTGGCTTAATCGAAAAGATGCACAGTTTGGATCTTGACGACAAGGTGCGATCACATCTCCTTTTCCTGCTTCACAACAAAGAGCAAGAATTTATGACCGCAACAAATGCCGCACTCGGACTGTCTCTGGAAGTGCTTGTTCAACCCGCAGGCACGCGTTCGTCTCAAACTTTTACTGTCGCAATTCCAGGACAAAAATTCTCAATCGGAATGCGATTGGTGAACCCTGCTCCGGTTGCAGCTGAATTCGTCAATGCCTCACTCCACACGCCTGAAGGTTGGAATGTAAGACAAGCGAAAACAGATTCGGATACAGAAGAGATAGGTACTATACAGACAAACGCACCCGTCTCCATTACGTTTGAAGTAGAAGTGCCGCAGAATGCAGCGTATACGCAACCGTACTGGACCCGCGAATCTGAATACCACGACGCTGTTTATACGCTTAAGCAACCAGAATACCGCTTTCTACCTGCTGCGCCGCCTGATGTTCACGGCGTTATCACCTATCGCGTGGATGGTGTGGACTTTACACTGACACAGCCAGCAAAAACACGCTCGATTAACCGACCTTGGGGAGAAAAACGGCGTTTGCTCACAGTGGCTCCAGCCATCAGTTTATCTGTCTCGCCGCATATTGGCGTTGTACCAATCTCCAAATCTGCCATGGCAAACGAGAAGATCACCTTTCTCGCAACAGTGGAAATGCTGAATAACGTAAAGGGCGAAGCAGAAGGGATGTTGGCACTTCAATTACCGGACGGATGGCATGCGTCTCCTGAAAATGCCCCTTTCGCATTTACACACGAAGGCGCAAGCAAGACTTTCACTTTTCAAGTATCTGCTGAGAATGTGGAAATCGGTAAAGAACACACAATTCAGGCAGTCGCTACATACAACGGTAAAGAATACACGACCGGCTATCAGACAATCGAGCATCCAGACCTTGAGCCGCGCCATCTCTACCGTCCTGCTACAATGACGCTTCACAGTATCCCGCTTGAGCTGCCACGGAATTTGAGTGTCGGCTATGTCATGGGTGTAGGCGATAAAATCCCTGAAGCTCTTGCACAGATGGGGATTGATGTAGAGATGTTAGACAGAGAAGAACTCCGCACCGGCGATTTGAACCGGTTTGATACGATTCTCGTTGGCATCCGAGCGTATGCCGTTCGACGCGATCTCGTTGCCTATAACAGCAGACTCCTTGATTATGTGCATAAAGGCGGCAATCTCATCGTCCAATACCAAACCCCCGAATATGACGCAGCCCCCTTCGGTCCCTATCCCTATGCAATGGGGAGACGGCCAGAAGAGGTCTCCGAAGAGGATGCACAGGTGACTATTTTGATGCCAGACAACCCAATATTCCAGTATCCGAATCAAATTACGGCGGCTGATTTTGATGAATGGGTCGAGGAGCGCGGTTCTAAATTCCTGACTGAATGGGACGGAAATTATCAGGCACTCCTCACATGCAATGATCGTGAGCAGGAGCCACAACACGGCGGACTTCTCTACACCCAATACGGACAAGGCACCTATACCTATGCTGCGTATGCCTTTTATAGGCAACTTCCCGCAGGGGTCGCAGGCGCGTATCGCCTTTTCATTAACATGCTAACGCTTGGTCAGTAGGGGATTTTTGCTTGGGTATTTCTTCAAGGTCACCTCGTCCCTACTAAGCATCCTCCCACGGTGCCACATCGCCAACAGGCGGTGGTGCCGGGAAGCGGCTCACGACATCAACAGGTCTACCCAAATCTGACGACTCAATCACGCGTTCGCATATCTCCAAAGCATGCCGTGCTTGCGCGCCATTACACCGCGGATTCCGGTCAGATCGGATCGCGTCTGCGAAATCGGCAACCCCTTTGCCCCAGTCTAATCCAGTGAAGGCTTTCGGAGGCGACGGTTCATCTTGCCATCCGCCTTGTGGCGTGAATTTTTTGATGCCGCGCCCGTCATCGTGTGCCTGAAGGGAGAACCCGCCTGCTGTACCGTGTATTTCGTACGGCGGAATTCCAGAAACAACGGTAAAACTGTGATAGATGAATCCGTGGGCCCCGTTCTCGAATTCAAGCACGGCGAATCCGTGATCCTTCTCATTTACCTCGAACTCAGTGCCTTGACGCGGGCCTTGGGTTAACACCCGCTTTGGAACAGCGACTCGCGCGAACCCGTGCACTGTCTTGACTGGGGCGATCATGGTCGTCATCGTTGTGAGCGGATAAGGTGCGACGTCTCGGAACGGCCCGGCATGCATCAGAAACGCGTCCGCACTCGGATGCCAGTGTTCTAAGGGACCACCGAAATTCCCGATTGCAGAAATAACATCGCCGATTTCACCTTCACGAATCCGTTGCCAGACGTTCTGCTGAACATAGCCGAGAATCGCTGACGGTGCGCACGCCAACTTTAAACCCATCGCTTCCGCTGTTTCTACGAGCTCGTTCGCCTCGTCGGTGCGGATAGAGATCGGTTTTTCAGAATAAACATGTTTCCCGGCTTTTAGTGCTGCCAACGAAACCGGATAATGAGAGATGTGAAGCGTTAAATTCACAATCGCTTCTACATTCGGATCATTCAGCACTTCCTCAAGCGATTTGTAAACGCGTCCACCGTTGCGTTCTGCTAATGCCGAGGCGCGCGCCTCGTCTTGGTCGTAGAAGCCGACCAATTCAATGAGATGTGGGTACGCTTGGCAACGGGGTTGATAGCCCCCCGCAGAAATCATACCACACCCGACAATCACCGTGCGGACTGGCGTTGTATTAGACATTCAATAGGCTCCTTGTTACGTTTTATAGTTAAGTCAGTCCTATATCAGTTGTTATCCTTCACCTGACATATAATCTTGCAAATATCGTCCGATTTCTTCGCCATTTTCGATTATGTCGGTGAAGTATGTATCGCAAATATCGTTGAAACGTAAAAACACATCACGAGTCGTTGTATTCTCTTTTTCAAAAATACCTACGGGTTGGCAATCAACTCCCCATGCCTTGAATTGGTGTAATGCGAGTGCTGCAGCTTGCGTTTTAGTATCACTATTTAGAGCAAACACAAATAGTGGAGGTATCTTTCCGTTTATTCTACAGTCTACTTTATAAATTCCATCGGGATCTTTTGTTGGATGTTGCCAGTTGAATGTCATACGATTTAATTCTACCTTCTGATACAAAAAGGCACGAAAATCGTCGATGAATGTTGATCTAACCGTTTCTCTTGACAAGTACGTAACGTCAATGATCTTGAGTAGGGCTTGGACAAAGTCGTAAAGTGCTTCCCCATAACATCCATCAGAAACATCAATAACTAATTCTCCGTCATAGTCTTCAACTTGGAACATGGATAGGGCTTTTAAAATTAACTTTTGGCGGTTCCCGCTATGAAGTCTCTGTTCATCCATATAGTATGAGAGGTGCATATAGGTATGTGCCTCGTCTGAGAGGACCCACCTATTCCCCATCTTTTTCAGGACAATAACCAACTGATCCCCGTCATTGAAATGGAACGGCGTAAAAACGAGGAAACGGTCTTTGCCATCTGCTGAAAGCTGTATCTCTGCGGAAACTTTATCAATAAAATCTTTTTCTATTGTTTTAACTGACATTGTTCTCACCACCTAAGTAAGTTCTAATTCTAACTGTGCAGGTAATTCAAAGTTCGCATCCTGTATAAGACACTGTAGTGCACCTTCAAGATTGTTATAGCGATCTGTTTCCTCTGCATAAGTTTCCTCATCATATCCTCTCTCTTGATATCGCTCTGTAGCAAGGTGAATGTGGTAACCGTAAATTTTTTCTTTTTCAATTTTGTTATTATGTGGCCGTTTGGGCATACCATTATAGCGACGGATCCGAAAGGTTGCCCCCGTTTTAGGATTTATAACCGCTAAGATTACCGAAAAATCTGATGGATATTTTTCATTCTGGTTGGTTATGAGGCGGAAACGGTTACCGTTTTCCCCAATGATATACAAACTACTGTCCTTATTTAGTTGGATACGCCAGTCATCTGGTAAAACTTTACGTTCATTAATTAACGCTGCTATTTGTTGATCGGTGTATTTTATATCCATTAATGCAATCCACTGACAAACTTTGACTCTGGCAGATTCACCGGTATAGATAACCAAACGTTCTTCTTATTGAAGTCTAAAAATATAATAAGTAACATAGTAAAGTATATCACACCATCCGAAAAATTGACAATATTTTATGCTCTGGGTTGGGGCTATTTAGTTTCCCGTCTTTGAAATGATTTGGATAACGAGAGTCAGTAGATACAGTTTCCTAACCACACCGTAGGTGTCAATTTTAAAAAAGACGCATCATAGCAAGGAACACGCTTCCACTGTAAACAGGTAACCGTTCCTCAGTCGATTTCCGCTTCCACAGAAATTTTTGCGCGAAAAGCGTTGATACACGGTTCGTCTCTCGCCCAATGTCCGGTAACACCCAACTTAAAAAATTGGCCTCGGTCGAAAGTGTGCGTGATTTGACGGGTGTCACCGGGTTCACCCCACTCCCAAGTCAGCATATCTTTCGGCGATTCTTCTGCTGTGGAGAGTTCGGTATCACCATCAAACAGATAGAACGCCGCTTCACCCTCTTCCCTACCGATTTCAATATCAACAGTGAGGGTCCCGCCATTTTCAAACGCAGTTGCATCAATTGTGACAACGGTATAATCCTGATGGTTTCCAGCTGTTGGTGTCCGAAAGAGGTCCAATACCACCTGCGAAGGATTTTCACTGCTGAGTACAATATTACCTAACCCGGGCTGTTTTCCTGCTAAGGCTTCTTTGAGAAATGCAAGATAATATTCAGATTCGCTACGCTCACTATCTTCCCGGAGGTCGTGTATCAGTTGTCTACCCATCAGTCCAAACGCTGATGATATAACGAAACAATCCACGGGTGAATCTTTTTTCGCGCCGGTTTTCCACCCCTTGATAATCGCTTGTGCCAACGGGTGTGTTGTGTCAAACGTTTGACCTTCGCGTTCGCGCCTTTTGGCAATCGGTTCTCGTAAGCTATGAATACGTCCCAATTCAGAATTGGGGACCCATGTGTTAATGAAATTGTCGTTCAAGAATTCAATAACTTTATCTCTTGAGAGCACACGTGCCCTCAGGCGTTTGCCACTCCCTCAGCAGGACTCGTCCAAGAGCGGTCCATCTATGGAAATCGCATGGATCGGTTTCTGTTGTATCGGTGCCATCTCCAACGCTTCTTCCAGCGATACCCAGTGAATGTGCTGCGATTTGTAGAAGCAGAGACTCAATTTGTGCTCCACCTTTTCTTGTGTAATGGATTCAACGAATTCAGTGTTTCGCCCAACGTTTTCTATGCCAGCGCGGAGTTCTATTTGCGGACAGAAACCGCTATCTGTAATATGCCCCTCCTCGTTTGGATCAATCTTCCATTTAGCACCAAAGTTTATAGTACCTTCAGGAACGTACATCTGAAAGAAGGCAACCGATCTTTTCAGTCTATCAATAACGAGATGCCCTATAAACTCGGAAGGCGTGAACCAACCGTCCTTTAGATCAAATTGCGCATGGATGCGGAACACAACATCAGCGAATTCAGTGTCATAGGCGCGGAGGCATGCCCACAGTCCTTGAGATTCGGTTTTACGGTACGGTAGTTCCCCACACATACTCAGAGATGGATTCGGGTGAAGTTGCTTCAGCAATTCCAGAGCACCGGCGTGCTCAATTTCCCAAGGCGTACCGACAGAGACGGCCGCCTTCGGAAGAAAATCGCAGAAAATTGAGGTGGGATACTGTTTTTCTGGTTCAGCGACCCGAAGATTTGCCAATGTATCCCATTTTACATGAAAGTTACTCCCGGAATACTCAATCGGAGCGATGAAACCTTTGACAGACACTTGTGCATCACGGTTAAGATTAAGCGTGATTTGGTTTGATGTCGATTTCATTTTAATTTTCCTCTACAAAAAATTTTGCGCGAAAGGCATTGATACGTCCCTTCTCGCCGTACCAGTCGCCTGTAGCACCAAATTTAAAAACGCTCCCTTGTGCGAAACGATGTCTGATTTTTCCTGCTTCACCTGGTCCAATTCCCCACGCGGAGTTAAGCGCGGCATCGGGATAACCTTCTGTCGGCAGTTCGGTGTCACCATCAAAGAGATCAAACGAACCGGAAATGTCAGCACTCCCGACACGGATATCAATAATTAATGTCCCGCTGCCTTTAAACGCTGTTGTATCAATATTAATGACAGTGTAATCTTGATAACCAGTGCCGGGTGCCCGAAAAGCGTTTAATATTTCCTGCGAGGGTTGTGCCTTGTCAAGTACAAGACTCAATTCACTTAATGGTGCCTCTGGCGTGTCCTCGTTCGATTCAGGGCGTTTTTCTTCTAAGGGTTCCTTTAGATTCTCTGCTACAGAAATTCGTGTTTGAAAAGCGTTGATACACGGTTCGTCTCTCGCCCAATGTCCACCAGTAGTACCTAATTTAAAAAATTGACCTCGGTCAAAACGATGTATAATTTGGCAGGTGTCACCGGGTTCCACCCATGTCCAAGTAAGTATGTCTTTCGGTTTTTCTTCTTCTGTAGAAAGTTCGGTAGCGCCATCAAACAGATAGAACGCCGCCTCACCCTCTTCCCTGCCGATTTTAATGTCAATGGTTAGCATGCCGCCGTTTTCAAATGCTGTCGTATCAATCACGACAACAGTGTAGTCTTGATACCCCACGGTTGGCGTCCGAAAAATGTCCAATACCTCTTGCGAAGGATCTTCAGCCGTGAGGACAACGTTTCCCAAACCGGGTTGTTTTCCAGCCAAGGCTTCCTTGAGAAATGCGAGATAATATTCGTAATCATATCTCCATCCACTACGCTCCCTGTCTTCGCCAAGATCATTGACAAGGACTCTACCCATCAGTTCAAACGCTGGCGAAATGACCAAACAATCTACCGGCGAGCCTTTTTTGGATCCAGTTTTCCACCCCTTGATAATCGTTTGTGCTAAGGCGTGCGATGTGTCAAAGTTCTGGCTTTCGCGTTCGCGTCTTTTCGCAATCGGTGCCCGTAAACTATGAATACGTCCTAATTCACAGTTGGGGACCCACGTATTGATAAAATTTTCGTTCAAAAATTCAATAATTGCGTCTCTTGAGAGGACACCTGCCCTCAGGCTTTTGCCACTCCCTCAGCAGGACTCGTCCAAGAGTGGTCCATCTATTGAGATGGCATGGATCGGCTTCTGTTGTGCGGGTGCCATCTCCAACGCTTCTTCCAGCGATACCCAGTGAATGTGCTGCGATTTGTAGAAGCAGAGCGTCAATTGGTGCTCCACTTCTTCTTGCGTAATAGATTCGACGAATTCAGTGTTTCGCACGATGTCTTCTATTCCGGTGCTGAGTTCCATTTCCGGGCAGAAGCCGCTATCCGTAATATGCCCCTCCTCGTCTGGATCCTTCTTCCACCAAGTGTCAAAGTTTATGATGCCGTTAGGGACGTACATCTGAAAGAAGGCAACCGATCTTTTCAGTCTATCAATAACAAGATGCCCGGTAAACTGTGATGGTGTGAACCAACCGTCCTTTAGATCAAATTGCGCGTGGATACGGAACACAATTTCAGCGAATTCAGCGTCGTAGGCGCGGAGGCATGCCCACAGTCCTTGAGATTCATTTTTATGGGTCAGATCCCAACGCATACCGAGAGATGGACTCGGATGAAGTTGCTTCAGCAATTCCAGAGCACCGGCGTGCTCAATTTCCCAAGGCGTACCGACAGAGACGGCCGCCTTCGGAAGAAAATCGCAGAAAATTGAGGTGGGATACTGTTTTTCTGGTTCAGCGACCCGAAGATTTGCCAATGTATCCCATTTTACATGAAAGTTACTCCCGGAATACTCAATCGGAGCGATGAAACCTTTGACAGACACTTGTGCATCACGGTTAAGATTAAGTGCAATTTTGTTGTTGAAAGTTTTCATTTTTCTTTCTAAACTTCCTTTTCGGTATAGGATACCATTGCCATTAGAAAAAGGCAATGATTCACTTATACCCAACTTTGGATGCACTTTTGTATACTAAAGTTTGGACAATTCGTGTTGCGTGCAGATTGATTTTCAAAGTGTTTCGCCCGCCTCTTCAAGCACCGCATCGATCAACCTACTGCTGAGTCGAAAGCCTTTTTGCTGGAGTTGTAATAGTAATGGTCGAACCGCTTTAATTTTGCTCTTCTTTTTTCCAAACAAAAGGAAACCTGCTACACCGACTGTTTGCAATCCTAAAGATTGGGCAACTTTTCGCCCGCGTAGGTCATCAACAAACACATTCGTTACACTCAGTTCCGTTGCTAATACCAACGTTTCAGCTTCTCCTTTATCTAGTGTTGCCATTAGCATTGTCACTGCTGATGTGTTAGAAACGGTTTGCCTTTTAACAAAAGTCGCCTGTCGCAATTCTTTTTCGCCCGGTTTCCCTTCGCCTCGTTCAACAACTTCCTCCCAAACTTTGTCGGCGATGATCAGCGTTTCGACAAGTGCTTTTAAAATGTCCCACTGTTCGCAAAGAGAAATACCAATTACAAATGAGGCATCCGCGACAGCTATCAACTTCCTTGCATCGGTTATTTTGTTTGTTGTATTAAGCATTCGACAGTCTTCAATTCCTGTTGGATTTCCTCATCATCATATTCAGCAATCGGGATATCCTGCTGACTCAGAAGACGAATAAAATCCCATAAGTGTAGTTCTGCCAATTTTGCAGCTTGCCCTAAAGAGAGAATGTTACGCTCGAAGAGAGAGAGCGCAAGCAAACGTTTTGCCTCCTCAGTTAGTTTTTCTTGATTATAACCAGAAATGGAAAGTGGGGTTGAAAGTTCACTAGGGATATCCAACGTGATAGAAAGCATGATTCTTACCTCTATATTGCATTAAGGGTATCGCTAAAATGTAGTTCGTTTTTGATTACAAAACACGGCCCATAGGTTCAGAAACATTATAACATCTTTCATAGGAAAACGTAATTTTAATTTGACTTTGTCCAAACTTTAGTATGCATAGCCTCGCAAATACTACATTGATTCAGGCTTTTTTGCTGGCTCTACAGAAATTCTCGCTTGAAAGGCATTGACAGATGCTTTGTTATCCACCCGCTCGGCGGAGACAATTGCGAGCTTAAAAACTTGGCCTCGGTAGAAAGGATACGTAATTTGTGCCGTTCCACCGGACAGAATATCCGTCGCAGTGGCAAATGAATGATAGTAGCGCAGCCCGCGTTCCGACGGAAATTCAGTGTCGCTATCGTATAAATAGAAAGAGCCTGCGAGTTTGGCACTACCGAGGCGTATATCAATCGTCAGTATCCCACCCTTTTCAAAGGCAGTCGCATCAATTGTTACGATAGTAGAATCCAGAGAACCCGTTTCAGGGGTCCGCAAAATATCCAAAACTTCCAATGTGGACTGCGTCGGGTTGAGAATAACGTTCAAATCCGTTAAGAAAGGTTTGAAAGGGCTTTCCTGTTCAGGGGTATCTTCTTCCTCACCTAATAGATAAGCAAAAGCGTTATCAGTACTAAATCCCGGATATTTCCCCTCTAAGGCTTCAATCAGAAAGAGCCGGTAATTTTCTGCTGCTGTTCTGCTGCCATCTAAGCCGTGACCGCCGAAGAGGTATTTATTCAAAGCGAGTTTACCTTTCAACTCAAAGTCAGGCGATATAACAAAACAGTCCACAGGTGAGCGTTCGTGCCAACCGCTCTTGATTGCTTGTGCCAACGGATGGGTAGTGTCAAACGATTTAGATTCGTGCGCGTATCTTTTAGCAAGATATTCTCGCACACTCGGCTTCCTGCCTAATTCAAAATTAGAGACCCATGTGTTGATAAAATTTTCGTTCAAAAATTTAATGACTCGGTCATGAGAGAGAGCACCTGCTCTCAGGCTTTTACCGCTCCCTCAGCACGCCTCATCGGCGAGTGGACCATCCAGGGAAATGATATGAACGGGTTTCTGTTGTGCAGGTGCCATTTCCAACGCTTCCTCTAATGATACCCAGTTAATGCGCTGCGATTTGTAGAATTGCAGGATTAAAAGACGTTCGGCTTCTTCTTGTGTGATTGCTTCTGTAAATTCGGTGCTTTGTAGAACATCATCTGAACCGACACGGAGCTCCATTTGCGAGCAATAACCGCAATCTGTAATCCATCTCGGAGCGTCCCAACCCTCTAATGTCGTTTCCCAATGAACATCAAAGTTTAGTGTACCTGCGGGGAGGTACATCTGAAAGAATACAACAGCCTTTTGGTCACGATCCATAACGAGATGTCCAGCGAACTGTGATGGTGTGAACCAACCGTCCTCTAAAGCAAATTCCGCATGGATGCGAAAAACGATGTGAATCAATTGATCGTTGTAAGCGCGCAAGCATGCCCGGAGACCTTTACACTCTTCTAAGCCGTACATCTCCACACGCATGTCCAGAGAAGGATTGCGATGAAGTTGTTTCAGCAATTCCTCGACACCGGCTTCTTTAATTTCCCAACACTCACCCACCGAAACGGCTTCGGATGGAAGGAAATCGTGAAAAACGGCGGCAGCATACTGCTTTTCTGGCTCCGCAGCCCGTAGATTCGCCAACGCATCCCATCTCTTATGAAATCCGCCTACGGTATGTTCAATCGGAGCAATAAAAGCTTTGACCAATACATCTGCATCCGCGGCAAGATTAAACGTAATTTCGTTTGATAATGTTTTCATTTCAATTCTCCTCTACAGAAATTTTTGCCAGAAATGCGTTGGTACACATTTCCCCTTCGTCCCAATATCCTGAAGCACCTAACTTAAAAAGTTGACCTCGGTCAAAACGGTGTGTAATCTGCAGCGTATCTCCGGGTTCACCCCACGTCCCAGTAAGTGCATCTTTCGGTTCTTCTTCATTTATGGAAAGTTCGCCAGCCTCGTCAAATAGATAAAACTCACCGTCACCACTCTCCCTACCGATTTTAATATCAACGGTGAGTGTTCCGCCGTTTTCAAAAGATGTGACATCAATCACGACAACGGTGTAATCTAAATAACCGACCGTTGGTGTCCGAAAAACGTCCAGCACTTCCTCTGCAGGATGCTCACGGGTAAGAACAATGTTCCCCAATCCGGGCTGTTTCCCATCCAAGGCTTCCCTAAGGAATGTGTGATAATATTTTGCTGGAGAGATATTATCCCTTGCGAGTTCATTAAACTGTTGTTTACCCATCAGTTCAAATTCGGGTGATATAACGAAGGAATCCACCGGTGACCCTTTTTTTGAACCGGTCTTCCATCCCCTCATGATGGCTTGTGCCAAAGCGTGGGTTGTATCAAACGGATCGCCTTCGCGTTCGCGTTTTTTGGCAATGGGTTCGCGCAAACGACGGACACGTCCCAATTCAGAATTGGGGATCCAAGTGTTGATAAAATGTTCGTTCAAGAATTCAATAATCTCGTCTCTTGAGAGGACACCTGCCCTCAGACCTTTGCCACTCGCTCAGCAGGACTCATCGAAGAGCGGCCCATCTAATGTGATCGCGTGGATCGGTTTTTGCTGTGCCGGTGCCATTTCCAAAGCCGCCTCCAGCGAGACCCAGTTAATGTGCTGAACCTTGTAGAAACACGATATTAGTGCGTGTTCCGCTTCTTCTTGTGTGATTGATGCGGTGAATTCGACATCATGCGGTGGTATACCTGTGCAGAGTTCCATTTGAGGACAATAGCCGATATCGGATCCGATTGTGTTCCGATAAACATCGAAATTCAGCGTCCCTTTAGGCACATGCATCTGAAAAAATGTGATTTCTTCTTTGATTCGGTCAATAACGAGATGACCAGCAAATTGGGAAGGTGTGAACCTACCATCTGCAAATTCAAACTCCGCATGGATGCGAAACATGATGTCTGCGACTTCATTACTGTAAGCACGCAGACATGCCCACTTTCCATACGAATCCCCGTTATTGATGTGCAAATTCAATCTCGGATTCGGATTAAGTTGCCTCAGTAATTCCAGAACACTTTCTTGAATCTCCCAACATTCACCGACTGAAACCGGTTCCGATGGTAAAAATGCCTGAAAAACGGATGCCGCATGTTGCTTTTCCGGTTCGGTGGCTTGCAGATGTGCCAATGCCTCCCACTCTACGTGGAAGTTGTATTGCGTGTATTCAATCGGCGCGATGAACCCTTTAAGGGATATTTCTGCATCCTTGTCAAGATTGAGTGTTATTTTGTTCAGTGGTGTTTTCATTTTAAGATCCTCGCCCAACTCCGCTCACCCAGAAATAATGTCGCACAACTCTACAATTTTATCAATAATGATGCCTTGCCAGTTCTGTATTTCCGAATGATGGAATTCCGTGTGTATTTATAATTCAAGGCGATGGTCTTCTCGATTTATGTTCTACTTGTATTTAACGCTTGAACGGCAACAAACTTCAAAAATATTCGCCGCACTGTGACAAAAACTTTACACACCCATATTTTATCCTCTGGGTCTAAGAACATTTCGTTCTCCGATAAGAGCGAACTTTAAATCACAACATTCCATTGTAGGAGCAACCTCTCGGTCGCGACACGCACTGATAACTGATAGCCAATGGCTGACAACTATTCCTCTAAAAACTGACGATTTCTCCCGTAACCCCAATTTTCTCTTGACGTAAAAGGTTGATTCCGTGTAAAATATATGAGGCAATAGGCGAAACAAACTCACTAAGTATTAGGGTGATAAATGTGTTAAAATACAACCCACTTGCGTTCATTGCTATTTTAGTCTGCTTCATGCTGTCGGGATGTGCAGTCTTCCAGGACACATCGCAAACCGAAGCTTACAATCGGTTCGCGATACGTGCCGCGCAAGCACAACTCTGGAATGAAGCCATCTTCCGGTGGAAGCAGGTCATCGATGTTGACCCAGATGATTCAAAGGCACACAACAACCTCGGTGTCGCTTACGAAGCCGTCGGAAACATTGACGAGGCTATTGCTGCTTACCAGCGCGCAGCCGAATTAGAACCCGACAACAAATACTATCGACTCAACTACCGGCGATGCCGTATACACCTTCGACGCAGTGGACTTGACGATGAAGACGCATCGCAATTAGAAGAGGAGCTCCCACCTGTAGAACAGTGAGGGCAACAATATGCAAACAAAAAAAACAATAGGAATGCTATTGGCAGTTCTAACACTTTGTGGATGTGGGAGTGCCGTGACGCGCGTCTCTATCCCAGTGAAAGTCCAATCTGAAATTGACATCGGTCGGTATTCCAACTTTGCTGTTTTGCCGTTTGTGGCTGAAAAACAGACAGAACGCAACGAAAAACTGCCCGAGGAGATCGGTGCAGAAATTGCCGCAACGCTCCGTAGAGGTTTGGCACGCCAAAAACACTTTGAAGTCGTCGGCACGCAGGAGACAGCGAGACTGCTCACAGGTGAAACTGTCGGAGAGGATTGGCTCTCTGATACAGCACATCTAAGTCAACTCGGAGAGTATTTTGAGGTGAAAGGGATTATCATCGGCAGCTTTCGTTTCTATTCAGATAGCCGCCCGAGACGGTATTATGGCGAACGCTACTCCGTACAACGGCAACGCTATGTAATGGATTATCAGGACTATATGCAGAAAACCTATCTGCTCTCACTGAGAGTGATGATTATTGATGTCGAAACCGAACAGGTTATCTGGGATGAAACTTACCGACGGAGTACTGCAGAAGCACATACGATCGGCTCTTTCATTTTCTCTCAGGCAGGACCACAGTCAAACACGATCAGAGAACTCGGCAAGCGGGCTGTATCAGAATTTACGCGTCAAATCTCGCCACACTATGAGCGTGAAGATAGATATTTAGTCAATTAAATAGGATTTAGGCAGATCGCGAAACATTTGCTATGAATTGCGTAAACCGGGTGTGTAACTTTGTTCTATAGAAAAAGGTTAGCAACACTAAAAAAGAGGTCAGAAGTGTGAAAAAAAATAAATACAGCATCCAAGCAGCAAAAGAGATGTCTGAAAAGCACACCAGTAATACACGACAATTGTTGGTTAGGTATCTCCTCCATAGTCTCTTACTTCTGAGTTTATTGACACCTTCTGTTGGATGGGCGCAGGCTTTTGGAAAAAACAAGATCACTGCACAACGTTTCGATTGGCACATCCATCGGACGGAGCATTTTGATATACATTACTACCCCAGCGAAGCGAAACTGGTGCCTATTATGGCTGCCATTGCCGAGGAGGCTTACGAGCAGCACAGCGAGGATTTTGAACACGAACTGCGGGATAGAACACCGCTTATTCTTTACAAATCGCATAAGGATTTTCAGGAGACGAACATAATCCTCCAAGAACTCCATGAGGGTATTGGGGGCTTCGCAGAACTCTTTAAGCATCGTATCGTTATACCGTTTACGGGTTCCCTTGAAGCCTTTCGAGAGGTCATCTATCACGAACTCATTCATATCTTCCAGTACGATATTATCTACCAAAAACCGCATGCCCGTATCTACAGCGGTGAGTTTCTCTATTCACCGCCTATCTGGTTCATAGAGGGGATGGCAGATTATTTCGCTGAAGATAATGACGCAATCGGCGAGATGGTCGTCCGAGATGCCAGTATGAATAACAATATTGTCCCGCTACCCCAACTCCGGAATTTCAACCAACTCAGTTCACCCTTCGTCGGATATAAGTTGGGGCAATTGGCGGTGGCATATCTCGCAGAGACCTACGGACGTGAGAAAGTCGCTGAGATTTTGCAAGGGTTACGACAGAGTCGTACGAAAGACATTGACCGCGTTTTCAGAGAAGTCCTCGGTGTAGAACTTGAGGACTTTGATAAGGCGTGGCGACAGACAATGCGGAAACGTTATTGGCCCCTCGTTGTTGATCGAGAGTTACCCGACCTCGTCGCAAAAAACCTTACCGAGGAAGCGCGGTACTCTCATAACATTAAACCGGTCTGGTCGCCGAGCGGTGATATGATCGCTTACGTCACTGGAAACGATGGATTTCTTGAGATTGTCCTTATGTCCGCAAAAACCGGTGAACGCATTGAGCGAGTTACCAAGCGGTTTTTCCGAGAGAAATATGAGGAAATCCGAACCGATTTCGGCGGCTTTGGCAGAAGTCTCGCATGGGCACCCGATGGTGATAGGATTGCCTTCGTCGCTAAGCATCACGACGCTAACTACCTCCTTGAAGTCAATATCCTGACAGAGGAACTCACGCAGTACTTTGAACTCGATTTTGATAGCGTCACTTCCCCAGACTACGATGGCAGCGGTGAACGGATCATCTTTTCCGCCCTAAAAGCGGGGCAAACAGATCTCTATATTATGGAACTCCTGACAGGTGAAGTTGATAGACTCACTTTCGATCCATTTAACGACACGCATCCGTCATGGCATCCAACAACCAGCAAAATTGTCTATACTTCTGAACGCGGTGGCAAAAATAGGGTTGTATTGATAGATCTTGATCGCGGGACGGAGCGTCTGTTAACCGATGGTACCTATAATGCTATCAGTCCAGTGTGGACACCAGGCGGAAAATCAATTCTCTTCTGCTCGGATGAACACGGCATTTACGACATCTATAAACTCGAAATTGTAGAAAAGGCGCACGCGCAAACGCACGCGGTTACGAAAGAAGAAACACAACCCAAACAGCAAAACGACGACATAACGAAAGAAGGGTTCTTGTTCACTGAGAATGGTGGAACGGAACTTGCAAACCAAACGCTAAAAGTTGAGTTGACACGTTTGACCAACATGATGACAGGCTGCTTCAACCCGAGTTTGTCCCCGAATGGAAAACATTTGTTGTTTAGTGCCTATCAGAACGGAAAATATGATGTCTGTGTTATGGAGACTTCCAAAGCTATTGAAGAAAAAGCTGAGGTTACAGATTTAGCGGAGTCCTCTGTTATTTTAACAGCGGAAGCCCCCGAGAATTATAGGATAGCCAAACGGAAGTATAGTACAAGATCCTCGTTTGCTTTAGATGCAATCTTCCCGGATTTCAGCCTCGGTGCCGACGGTATCCTGAGGAGCACCGTACAAATCGTCGGCAGCGATATGTTGGGCAACCATCGTATTGGGGTCAGCGTAATGAACCAATCCAGCTACCTCGCACCGGATTTCATCGCACAATACGGGTTTTTGACCCACCGGACAGATATGGGCGCGATGATCTACAATTATCACGAGTACCATATTTTGGGCGCCATCCAGAGTAGGCGCGGCATCCTACAACGGATTACTGGACTCGGCGCGTATCTCAATTATCCGTTTGATAGATACCATCGGCTTGATCTTAACTTCTCAATGTACTCAAAACCGTTTTCCTACAACTTCCAGACAAGCCGAACATTCGACCCGTATGACGATAGAGGCTTACTGACAATGGGATCCATCGCTTTCGTCGGTGATACAACGATGTGGCGGGAGTGGGCACCCTATACAGGTTCTCGCTACCGTATTGAACTTGAACAATCTTTTCCAACACTCGGCAGTGAGCTTTCACTCACAAACGCTATTTTTGACGCACGCCGCTATTTTGGTCTTGGCAGACGTTCTACGCTTGCACTACGCTTGCTACTCGGCGGCAGTTTTGGGGCAGACAAATCCTACTTCTACCTCGGCGGGATTGATACTTTACGCGGCTACAATTATGAAGATTTAGTCGGCACACGCATCGGGCTGCTCAACTTAGAAGTTCGCATCCCCTTGATAGATGTACTCCACTTTGGATGGCCCGTCAGGTGGTCGATCGGCGGTATCCGCGGTATTGTTTTTGCCGATCTCGGCGGCGCATGGTCAGATTGGCAGTACGGACCAGAGAATCCATTTAATATCATCGTCCGAGAAGGAAATCGCATTCGACTTGACGATGTTAAAGCCGCTATTGGCATCGGGATGCGACTACGACTCGGGCTGTTTTCAATAGATTTTGCCGCAGCGCGAAATACAGACCTGACCCGATTGGAACCCGGTATCAAATATCACTTCGGGCTTGGGCAAGCATTTTAAATATTAAATTAAGGTTATTGGTTTTAAGTGCGCTGCGCTTTAAGTTATAAGTGCTAAAAAGGGTATAAGTACGAAGTGCGCTGCGCTTTAAGTTATAGGTTAAGAGGTTTCATTTCACTCTTAACTTACAACTTATAACTTATAACTCTAAAAGGAAACTTAAAAATATGGAATCACGAACCAAACGTTTTATTATCACTGTCGTTATCTTCGGGATTGTTCTTGGATTAGGCGCACTCTGGGTTAACCTCTATCCCGATTTCCTATGGTTTGAGATGGTGGATTATAAACCTGTTTTCACTAAAATTCTGTGGACCCAAATTCTTGTCGGGGCAATTGTTGGGGGCTGCTATTTAGCTATTATTTTGACAAACCTCGGCTTGGTCTATCGATTCACACCCGCACATCTGAGTCCCGCATTTATGGGCGGTACTGAATTCGCAGGTGGTGCCTCAAGCGATCCGGGTGCCACGCGAAAAATGGTTTACGGTGGACTTACACTCCTCGCGATACTTTTCAGTATTTTGATGGGTTATGCTGCAAGCGACCGATGGGAAATTTATCTACGTTTCTTCAACTCTGACGAACTCGTTTTTCCTGCTGCCACCCCTATTAGCGTGGAAGGAACTATTGACACAAACGAAATACCTGTCTCACAATTGGAACTCCAAGCAAAACACATAAAGGTTGGGGACCAGGTCAACGTTCAGATAGACGGCATAAATCAGGAGGCACGCGTTGAAGCTGTGCTGGACAACGCGATCCGATTGAACACGAGTGTCCAAATAGAACCCGGGCAAAAAGCGTTTTTCACGTCCCCTGCACGCGATCCGATTTTCAAAAACGATGTCGCCTTCTACGTCTTCAAAATGCCGATGCTACGTCATATCTGCGGGATGCTTTTTGGCATCTTTATGTGGGTGACAATATTTGCAACCGTCATCTATTTTTTCCACGGACTCATCACAGGCGATACCAGTCAATTCCGGTTCCGCCCGCCTCTCAACGTTAGAGCCCATCTGTTCGCGCTTGTCGGTGTGACGCTCCTCTGCAGAGCATGGAACTACCAATTTGTTATGTACGATCTGCTGTATGCCTCAAACAAGGTCGTGCGCGGCGGCGGTGGGTACGCCGCCATACAGGCACGCCTCCCGATATTGTGGATCATGCTCTGTATCACAGTACTCTGTGCTTTAGTCTTTATTATCAGTATCTTCCTGAAACGGAATACCTTTGCTTTCGGTGGGTTTGCCGTATTCCTCATCGCCGGTTTCCTTGGACAAGTCTACCCAGTAGCGATACAAAACTGGCGGGTTGAACCCAATAAACAGGTCTTAGAAGCAGACTACATCAACTATAACATCAAATCGACACTTGAAGCTTACGGTTTAGCCGAGAACACGGTAACCGAAGAAGAGTATCCACTGACAGAGCAACTCAGTTATGAGGACATAACCAGTGATGAAAACGCACCGGTTTTCAACAGTATCCGTCTCTGGGACTGGAAACCCCTACGTAGAACCTTCCGACAACTCCAAGAATTACGCTCACAGTACGACTTCAAAGATGTCGATATCGATCGTTATGTCGTTAATAACGAAGTCCGACAAGTAATGCTGTCCGGACGGGAACTCAATATCAATGAGCTCGCCGTGGAAATCAGAGATGATTGGTATAAGCAGACATACGTCTACACCCACGGATATGGCGCCGTTGTAAGTCCTGTGAACGAAATTGATAACGGCAAACCGAGCATGTATATTCAGGGACTGCCCCCTATTGAGTATAAAGCCGATTGGCAGCATCGGTTTAATGAAACGCCGGGCCCCCGTATCTACTACGGCGAACGTACAGACCGCTACGTTATCGTCCACCCGGACCGTCCGCAACCCCTTGAGTTCGACTATCCACAAGATGAACAGAAATACGCCGAATACGCATATCAGGGAGAAGGTGGTGTGCTATTGAACTCTTTTTGGCGGAAAATGGTGTACATGCTCAAGTTTGATAACCAAATTAACTTCGTCCTACCGGGTGAAATTTCATCAACAAGCCGAATCCTCTACAACCGGAATATCAAAAAACGAATTCAGAAAATAGCAGACTTCTTGCGATACGATGGGGATCCGTACATGATTATCCATAATGGCAGACTCATTTGGATGATTGATGCCTATACGATTACACATCGGTACCCCTATTCCGTTTCTATGAAAGAATTCGTTGACGAGAGAAGGCGGCAGCTCCCAGATACGCAACGCGCCGATCAACCCTGGGGTAATTACATCCGAAATTCTGTTAAAGTCGTTGTCGATGCTTACGATGGCACCATCGATTTTTACATTATGGAACGGGAACAGGATCCGATCGCGGAATGCTATAGAAAAATCTTTCCCGGCCTTTTCAAACCGTTTCAGGAAATGCCGGATGAACTCAAAGCGCATACTCGGTACCCCTTGGCAATGTTCCTCATCCAAGCGCGTGTCTATCAGGATTATCACATGAAAGACCCTGTAACCTTCTATGCCGGTGAAGATCAATGGGAAATTGGGATGGAACTCTACGACAATACAGATGCACAAACACAACAAGTGCAACAACAGCCGAGAAGTCCATTTGTGCCACAACAGCAGACCGTCCAACGTCCAGCTGCGGAGGGACAACGCGTCGAACCTTATTACGTCGTTATCAGGCTACCCGGGGAAGAAAAACCTGAATTCATGTTGATGCTGCCCTTCACGCCGCTCAACAAACCGAACCTCACCGCATGGATGGCCGCACGATGTGATCTGCCCCAATACGGGCAGCTTCTCGTCTATCGCTTCCCGAAAGGCAAACAGATAGCAGGACCGATGCAGGTAGAAAACTTTATTAGCCAAGAACCCGATATTTCCCAGCAGATCAGTCTCTGGAATACGCAAGGTTCTCGGGTGCTACGCGGAAATTTATTGATCCTGCCGATGAACAACTCCCTGCTCTATGTCGAACCTATCTACATCCAATCTGAAGATGAGAAAACGGCTATTCCCGAATTGCGGCGAGTCGTCATCGGATATGAAAACGAGGTCGTCTGGGGTGAAACCCTTGAGGCTGCACTTGAAGAAATGTTCGGACAGAGAACGCGACGCCAAATCACGGAGGCAGCTGCGACACCTGAAACGACAGCCGATCCCAGCACAGAGCAGACCTCATTACGAGGACTCATTGAGCAAGCAAGCCAGTATTTCAATGAGGCGCAAACGGCACAGCGTGCCGGCGACTGGGCAGAATACGGACGCGCCTTGCAACTTTTAGAGGAGACCTTGCAGGAGCTCGAAGGAAATACACAGTAAAATCAGTTGTCAGTTATCAGTTCGGTTTTTCTGCGAAAAACCTTTCAGTTATCAGTTAAGAGGTGTCTTGTGGCAGTAACGTGAAAGGTAACTGACACAACTGAAAACTGAAAACTATTCTTCTGACAACTGACAACCGATAACTGACAACTATTAAAGGAGGTGAAACAGATGGCTCTTGATTGGAAACCACGCCATAGGGATATGATTATCGGAGGGATCCCATGGTTAGCCAGAATCAGCGATAAAGCCAACGCACAATTACAAGGTATCATCGGTGAGTATATCTATCCGTGACCGCAGGACAAAATGTTCCTGGAGGAACATAAGTTAAGTGCTGAGGCGTTTGTCGAAATGGTGAAAGACAACCCTTCAGACGATGAAATGATTGCCGCTATGAAGAAATTGGATGGATAGTGGAGTCGTTATAAGTTTTAGCCGAGAACTCGTCTACAGATACTTTTACTTAGGCGCGAGTTCTCGGTCAAGGTTGTAAGTTAAGAGGTTTCACTTCACTCTTAACTTATAACTTAAAGGGCAGCGCACTTATAACCAATAACCACCAGGAGATCTATTTTTTTGGAATTAACTGAGTATCGCGACCAGATTAACGAGATTGATGACCAGATTTTAGCACTGCTACAGAAACGAGCAGAGATTTCCAAGAAGGTCGGGGCGGTGAAATCAGAAACAGGCATTGCGCAGGTTTATGTTCCGCACCGGCAGCGGGAAGTCATCGTACGCTTGATGGCGCAGAATGACGGTAAGTTCCCAGAAGCTGCGCTTGAAGCGATCTGGACCGAGATTTTATCTGCATCCCGTGCTTTGCAGGAACCGGAGCGGGTCGCCTTTCTCGGTCCGGTGGGTAGTTTCGGACACTTGGCAGCTCGATGTCATTTCGGCGCGTCAACGGAGTTGATTCCTGTTCATCCGCAGGTTGACATCTTTACTGAGGTTGAATCTGGAAGAGCAAATTATGGTGTGGTCGCTATCGAAAATTCGGTGCAGGGGACGGTTCGGGACGTTTTAGAACGTTTCCAACACACATCTTTGTGGATTTGCGCAGAGACATTTCAACCGATAAAACAGCACTTATTGTCGAAATCGCCGCTTACAGAAATTCGGTGTGTCTATTCGCATCCGCAACCTTTCGCGCAATGCAGGGCATGGCTAAGCCGACATCTTGGAAGTGTTGAACAAGTTGAGGTCGTTAGTACGTCTGAAGCAGCGCAGCGAGCCGCCGAAGAACCGTTAGCAGCTGCCATTGCAAGCGAACTCGCAAGCGAAATTTATCAGATTCCAATTGTTGCAAACGCCATTATGGATGAGCCAAATAACACAACGCGCTTCTTTATCATCGGAAGTCAGATGTCAGACCCAAGTGGGCATGATCGGACTTCGTTCTTTTTTGCAATTCGGGACAAAGTTGGAGCACTGCACCAAGTCCTCGGTATTTTAGAGGAAGCCCGGTTGAATCTGAGTTATCTTGAATCTCTGCCATCACGAACCAAACCGTGGGAGTATGTCTTCTTTGCTGAGATGGATGGCCATATTGCTGACGAACGCGTCATTGTCGCACTTGAGCAGCTTGAAGAATTGTGCCGGGATGTCAATGTTATCGGATCCTATCCGCGTGGGACACCTTGATGTTAGCACTAACGCAACAAATTCATGCGCGCGCAAATAAGCTCGGATTTGAACTCGTCGGAATTACGCCTGCGGCACAGAGCGAAACGATTGCGCGTTATCGGCAATGGATAGAAAACGGGTATGCTGGGAAGATGGACTATCTCGAAAGGCATCTGCCCCTCAAAGCGGATGTTCGCTACCTTTTGACAGAGGCGAAATCTGTCATTAGCCTCGCGATGAACTATTATACGCTTGATCCACCGAAGGCACTCGCGGAGGACCCCGCGCGTGGACAGATTTCCCGCTATGCATGGGGGGACGACTATCACGATGTCATCCGTCAACGTCTTTCTGAACTTGTTGATTTTATTAAGAAGACAGCTGAAACTGAATTGAAAACACGCGTCTGCGTGGATACCGCGCCCATCATCGAAAGGGAGTACGCACAAAAGGCAGGTATCGGTTGGATCGGTAAGAATACCAACCTCATCCATTGGCGTTCCGGTTCTTGGTATTTCCTCGCAGAGGTACTCATCAATATCGACTTAGAATCAGATACCGCTCCGCTCCGCGGGAGTTGTGGAACTTGCACGCGCTGCATTGAAGCATGTCCAACGGATGCGATTATTGAACCGAATCTCCTTGATTCTCGACTTTGCATCTCTTATCTAACAATTGAACTCAAGGAGAGCATTCCGAAAGCATTACGCCCAAAAATCGGTAACTTAATCTTTGGATGCGACATCTGTCAGGAGGTCTGTCCATGGAATAGTAAAGCAGTTCCAACGGACGATCCAGCATTCCAACCCCGCGACGGAAATCTTACGCCTAAATTGCTATCACTTATCGGCATGACACAACAGGAATTTAGCCGAAGGTTCAAAGGGAGCCCGATCAAACGTACGAAACGTCGCGGGTTCCTACGGAATGTTCTTGTCGCTATCGGGAATTGGGGCGAGCCGCGTGCCGTCCCAGCACTCAAAGACGCGTTAACCGATGATGAGCCTTTGGTCCGAAGCCATGCCGCATGGGCATTGGGAAAAATCGGAGGCGATACCGCCAAGCAGATACTACAGACGCGATTAACTATTGAAATCGAACAAGAAGTAATCACTGAAATTCAGAACGCGCTTTTAGAGACAGATCAATCATCACGGAGGTATAAAAACAATGCGTGAAACAACGAATGGATATCATCAAATTCCATCTCCCGGTGCTGGGACTAACGGACTTGCATGGCGCGGAACATCACTCTGGAGTGTTGAAGGTGTCGGTCCCATCCATGAAATTGATCCTGAGACCGGTGAGGTTTTGCTTACACTTACACCGCCTTATCCCGGTGGTGCCGGTTTGGAGTGGGCAGGTGAACATCTTTGGTACAATAGTATATGGCAGCAAACATTTTACAAACTCACAGTACCGGATTTAGAGGTTGTCACAACCTTTTCGTCGCCCGCGGAAGGACCCCACGGGTTGGCATGGGATGGTGAGCATCTCTGGAGCGTTGACATGAACACGAGTCGGTTCATCAAACAGTGTCCTGAGACCGGGGAAATCCTTGCTGAATTATCAACACCGGGTGGTCGCGCACACGGTCTCGCATGGGATGGCGAAGCACTTTGGAACGCTGATACAAATGACCATGTCGTTTACCGAATTCACCCCGAATCTGGTGAAGTGCTCAATTCCGTTTCATGTCCAAGCGAACCGCATGGGTTGACTTGGGACGGCACTGCGTTATGGTATGGCGAAGATAAAGCAAAAAAAATCCATAAACTCAGCATATCGGAGTAGCACTCAGTCCAAAGCGAGGCAAATAGCGTAATTGCCGTAGCAGTGTTCAATAGGTGAACAACGAATTGCAGATTCTGTTGAAAGCGGTCGAAATTCACCGATTTTATCTGAATTTTCGAGTGGCATGTAATTTGCTACGCTATATACAACGTAGGTTTGATATATATCAAATTCTAAAATAAACGAACGGTTCGTAGGGGTTAGGTCGCCTAACCCCTACGGACGAGAGTACCTCGCCCCTACGAGAAACACGGAGTCTCGTTTTATCAAACTCACGTTATATACAGACCAAATGGGGAGGCGTACCTTTCATGGGCCCTGATTTTTGCGGTTTTTTCAAAATATGCACCCTTTTGGCTTGCAAATTGTGTCATTAACAATCAAGATTTTCACTGATAACAATGGAGAAAGAATGAATTTCAATTATTCCTATAGATTTAGCGGATAGGGATAGCATCTAATGGTGAGGAGGAAAGAAAGACTTGAGAAGATTACAGATAACGATATTGACCCTGCTCCTTGGAATCGGGTTGGCAGGACAAAGTAGGGCTGACCGAGTGCAACTCAATACAAGTGCCGCTGTCATTCACGATAATCTCGGTGCGAGTGTCGGCATGAGCGGTGATTACGCAATGGTAGGTGTCCCGAAAGATGATACCGACGACGGCAGAAATGCCGGTTCGATCCAAGTCTTTTTTCGGAGTGAAACCGGATGGGTACAACATCAAAAACTGAACGCCAGTGACACAATAGGTGGTGACGAATTAGGCACAACCCTCGCAATGAGCGGCGATTATGCTATCGTCGGCGCGCCACGGAGAGACGATTTCGGAAATAACTCTGGTGCCGCATATATCTTTACGCGGCAAGGCACAGAATGGGTAGAGCAGACAAAACTCGTCGCGCCCGAAGCACACGCAGGCGACTATTTTGGAATTTCGGTCGCGATTGATGGCGACACAGCACTCGTCGGTGCCCACCGTGTCAATAAACCTACTGCAGACGCAGGATCCGTCTACGTTTTTGAGCGGCTCGGCAATAGCTGGATTCAGACAGACCAGCTCACGGCTCCAGATGCCACTAAATTCGCATACTTCGGCTTTTCTGTCGGTATTGATGGAGATACTGCTATCATCGGAGCGACCCGTGATGACGAAGCAGGTTCAGATGCTGGGGCTGCTTATGTCTTTGTACGCAATGGCATCCAATGGACATTAGAAGAAAAACTTCTCGGTAACAACACCGAATCGGAGGATAATTTCGGATACGCCGTCGATGTTGATGGCGATTTCGCGATTGTAACTTCACCGAAAAATAAAGGGCAAGGTGCCGCTTACATCTATCAGCGCGACGGCACCAAATGGCAGCAGAAAAGAAACCGCGTCCGTATCCGGATGATTCCCATTGATCCAGATGGCGCCTCCGCCTTCGGCACCTCTGTTGATATCAGTGGCGAAACCGCTGTTATTGGAGCAATCGGTGGTGTCGTCGGTGAAGATACAGTCGGCGCAGCTTACGTCTTTACTCAGAACGAACCGCCATTCTGGAACCAACACACCAAACTCGTCGCAGGTGATAGACGCGGCGGAGACCAACTTGGGTTTGCTGTCGCTATCAGTGGAAACGAGGTTATCACAGGCGCGCCAAAACACAGCGCAGGCGGTCTCGCTTCTGGTGCCGCATATATCTTTGAGCAAAAGGAAGATGGGGCGTGGGTTGAGACTATCAAGTTAAGCGATGGCGAAACCGCTTCCGAAGATCAGTTTGGCATCTCGGTCTCGATTAGTGGCAATCTTGCTGTCGCAGGCGCGCAACAAGATGACGACATCGAACCGAACGCCGGTGCCGCATACATCTTTGAGCGGAGTGGGGCCCTCTGGCTACAACGCGCAAAGCTTGCCGCTGACGACGCTAAGGCAGGCGATCTATTCGGAAATGCTGCCGCTATTAATGGTGAAACCGTACTTATCGGTGCCCCCGGTGTTGATGATGCTGGGCCAGAAGCAGGTGCAGCATACGTCTTCATCCAATCAGACACCGAATGGATTCAACAAGCCAAATTAATAGGGAACGATACCAGTATGTTCGACCACTTCGGAACAGCCGTCGCACTCCATGAGAATACCGCTGTCATCGGTGCTCACGGAAAGGATGAAAGCAGTGTAGACGCTGGTGCCGCATACATCTTTGTCCGAAACGGAGGCTCCTGGACACAACAGGCAAAACTCACACACCAAAATGCTGTACCCGGAGATCAGTTCGGACGTGCTGTGGCTATCTACAGCGATAGTGCACTCATTGGCGCACATCGGAGTGACGCAACAGGCCCCGACTCCGGTGCCGCATACATCTTTACGCGCAACGGCGACACATGGAGCCAAGACTTCCAACTTATCCCAAACGATAGTGGACTCGGCGACGAATTCGGTTATGCTGTGGATCTAACTAACGGTGTCGCTATCATCGGCGCGCCTAAAGAGGATCGGCGAGAACCGGACATGGGAGCCGCTTATGTTTTTGTGGAGACGCGAGATGCTTGGCTACAACAGGCAAAACTCGCTGCTACTGATGCCGAAGCGGGCGATGAATTCGGGTCAGCTGTCGCCATTCATGAAAACGCAGCCATTGTCGGGGCGTGGAAGGATGACCATCCGACCAGTACAAGTGAAAACCCCGCTGAACAAATCGACAAAGGCTCAGCCTACGCCTACCTGCGGGACGGGTTGACTTGGGTGGAGAAGCGCAGAATTATTGCAGGCAGCACGAACCGATCAGACCTGTTCGGTGCTTCGGTTGCTATCAGAGGCGCGTTCGCTATCGTTGGGGCTGCAGGTAATGATAATGCTGGTGATAATGCTGGCTCGGCTTTTATCTATAATCCTATCGATTTGGGATTCCAAGCGGCAGATGTTCCGTTCCCTGTTGATCCAACCTCCCAGACACTTACGACACTTGGGCACATTAAACACACAACCGTTTTCCAGAACTATCCGAATCCCTTTAACCCCGAAACGTGGTTCCCCTATAACTTGGCTGAGCAAGCCGATGTTACTGTGAAAATCTACGACATCGGCGGCGGGCTTGTTCGTCAATTGAATGTTGGGCTACAAGAGCTGGGTAATTACCAGAGTCAAGATAAGGCTGCGTATTGGGATGGTAGAGACGCATCCGGGACGCGCGTCGCAAGTGGTATCTATTTCTATACATTTACCGCTGGCGATTTTCAAAGCACCCGCCGGATGGTCATTTTGAAATAACACCGCTTTAGCAAACTAACGCGAATGGATTACGGATGCCAATCCCGAACCCCAGTAGCGTTTTTGCTTGCGGTGTTTTTGCGTATTGCTATGGTATTTCTGCGGATTGCTTCGCGGTGTTGCGGCGTACTCGCCCCGACGACTCTCGCTGCGAGGCAACACGCGCACCCTGCGTTGATGCATGCAATCGGCATTCTAACCAGGGTTCCCACCGGTCACTGGGAACGGATGCCGGGCATCGTTATGAAATTAACCAATTAATTTTTTGCCTTCAGCGATTTTTTCCTCTTTCTTTCCCAAATAATGCATCTTTTTTTTTCTAATTCGCGTCATTATATAGTGACGTGAGTTAGTTAATAGAGTGCCTCTTCACGATGTGTAGGCACACCTACCTATAAAACATAGCAATTGATAAGTTCCGTTGATAAAAGTAGCCTTTCTGGAGATGTCTAATGCGAAACGACGATGTTACATTGATCCAACGTATCCTTTCAGGTGACGAGACTGCCTTTGCGAGTCTGGTTAGAAAGTACCAGAAACAGGTTCATGCGCTTGCCTGGCGGAAAATTGGGGATTTCCATATCGCCGAAGACATCATGCAGGAAGCCTTCCTGCAAGTCTATCAGAAATTGGAGACCTTGGAAGATCCGGCAAAGTTTCCGAGGTGGATTTATGTGATTGTAGATCGCCTCTGTATCGCGTGGTGCCGAAAAAACCGGATACAGACCGAACCGCTGGAAGGCCCTGACACCACGGACATAGAAACAGAGGCGTATTCCCAATTTGTCGCTATGCAAAACGCTCACACTTTTGCTGAAGCGCGACGCGATTTGGTCGAAAATTTGCTTGCCAAGCTGCAGGAGAACAGTCGGACAGCCATCACGCTTCACTACTTCAAAGGGATGACCTACGCAGAGATAGGCGACTTTTTAGGTGTATCAGAAGGAACGATTAAAAGTCGCATTCGCCGTGCGCGGCAACAACTAAAGAAGTATGAATTCATGATTCAAGACACCACAATTGAAGAAGGGCATCGCTCCCAAGAACATTTGAACGGAGGTTTTGGAATGAAATTAACTTTTAAAAGAGATGACTTGTTGGACTCCTTACAAGCGATGCAGGGTGTCACAAATGGGCGGAGGACCCCACCTATTATATCAAATGTCCGCATCCACGCCAAAGGCAACACGATCGAGTGTATGGCGACAGACACGGAAATCGGTATTAGAATGAAGGTTGAAGGAACTATTGAGGCGGAAGGATCCATTGTTGTCTCTACCCAAAAATTGGCAGATATCGTTAAAGGGTTACCCAGTGAAAAACTGATAAACTTGGCAACGACGGCGGACAACCGAGTTGAAATCACTTGTGGAGATGGCACCTGCAAGATCATTGAACTTGCTGAGGCAGAATTTCCACAACTTCCGTCTGTTGGCAAGGAGACATTTGCTATTGATGGGGAAACCTTGCGGTCAATCCTCTATAAAACTGAATTTGCGCCGGCCCTAAAGAATGGATCCCGTTACTTTCTAAATGGGCTCTATTTGGAGGACAGCACAAAAGCTGCTGCAACCATTAGAAAACAACTTGCCCTCGCACATTGTGACCCACTTAAATTGTCCGAGGATAGCGATGGATTCATGGTACCGCTCAAAACTGTCGAAGAAATTGAGCAAACTTTTGCCAATTCCTCAGAGGTAAGGATTTCACGCGTTGAGAACCAGATGCTCTTTGCCGATGAACACGCTACTTTGATATTTCGCGTCGGAGGTAAGTATTTTGTAGAGGCGACACTGATAATACCAGGTGTGAACGCTTAACGCTTTTATAGACGGACATTTGACTGCCCACAACCCACGGATAAATTGCATGCTAACAACACTCATCCGCCGAGAAATCCTTGACAACCTAATGACGTTCCGATTCGCAGCAGCCGTCTTGATTATGTTGCTCCTTGTTGTTGCTATGACGACTGTGCTTATCAGAGATTACGAGCGGCGGTTGACAAGTTACAACACCGCTGTCAAAAAGCATCGGCAGGAAATGCTGGAAACGACAACCTATTCAGGAGCCAGATTAACCATTGATCGTCCGCCCAACCCCTTGAGCATTTTTAGTGTCGGTTTAGACAAACGATTAGGGAACACACTCCGCGTTAATCATTTTTTCGTGCCAACCCTGTGGGATGCTCGAAAACATGGGGCGGATAACCCGTTTCTCAATCTCTTCTCTTCAATAGATCTCGTCTTTATTTTTCAGGGGATTCTGAGCCTGTTAGCACTCGTCTTTGCTTACGATACGCTTGCGGGGGAACGCGAACGTGGTACATTACGACTCGTACTGACGCATCCTGTTCGGCGCGGTCAAGTCCTATTCGCCAAATACATTAGCGGTATGATATGCCTGCTGATACCTCTATTGATGTGTATTCTCCTCGTGCTAATTATGCTGACAACATCCGCATCTGTTTTTTTGAGTGCTGATGATTTTCTGCGCATCGGTGGTATCGTTTTTACGTCGTTTGTTTATCTATCACTGTTCTACCTGATCGGCATGCTGATTTCAGCCGTGACTCACCGAACAGGCACTGCCCTCATGCTTGCGATGTTCGTCTGGGGTTTTTTAGTGTTGGTGTATCCAAATATGATATTGACCGCGGTTAAAACTGAGCCGCCCCCCGATACGCAAACCTCCGCTTACAACCAAATCAAACAGATATGGGAGGAGTTTGATAGAGATCGGTTACAGTATCTTGCTAATGACCCTGTGCCAGGCGAAAAATGGAGTTTTGGTTTGAGCGGTGAAGGCGGCGGCTCTTTTTGGGGGTACAGGCATCATCCATCAAGTTTACTATACTACGATCTTACTGGATTCTCTTATAAAGCACTTAAAGCCGAATCTGAACCATTGGTACCGCACGTTCAGAATTATCATCGCTTTTTGGGTCCACAGGTTACCAACACCGCAGAACGGATGTGGCTTGTCCGAAAACCCTCACTGGATGCGCTTTACACACACCCCGCAAAAATGGAGCAGATGCTATTGAGGTTTTCACCCGTCGGTCTGTATGACGCGGCAACCGAAGCCTGGGCAGGCACCGACTTAAATGGACTACAAGATTTTTTCATAGCGATTCAACGGTATCATCAGGCAGTCATTGACTATTATCTTGATAAAAAGATATTTGAGTCTCGACTATGGTTCGTCGGTGCCGAGGGTGAGATTGATTGGAACCTGATGCCACAATTTGCCTTTCAGAGAAGTGATATTAGCATTAATGCAAAACGAGCATTACCGGATTTATGCCTGCTGTTGATGATTAACTTGGTCCTGTTCGCAATTATATTCCTGACTTTCGTTCGGAGTGAGGTGTAAGAATGATATTACATATCACAAAACGCGAACTCTACGACAACCTCAATAGCCTCCGATTCGCACTGACAACCCTCTTGCTGTTAGCATTGATGTTAACCAATGCCATCGGGCATCTCCGCGAGCATCCAAAGCGGATACAGACGTATAACGCTGCTGTTGCCGAATCGCTGGAGCTCTTGTCGTCTCACGCTGACGACAGTTTGTATAAACTCGCCCAACAGGGACCGGGAAAACTTTACAAAAAGCCGTCACCTTTGCATTTCTGTGCAGAAGGCGGAGATCACTTGCTGCCAAACATCATTGAAGGCAGCAAGCCTTATGTATACTCCACTGGTATAATAGGTGTCTGGCAACTGAGCTATCCGGATGCCAACATAAACCTGAAGCGCGTTGGACCAGATGTTACCAAAGTGGATTGGGCATTTATCATCGCTTATGTCTTGAGTTTGATTGCGCTCTTATTTACTTTTGATAGCATCTCCGGTGAACGCGAACACGGCACGCTTCGGTTAATGTTAGCGAATTCAGTACCACGCCACACGATATTGATCGGTAAGTTTTTAGGCGCGTTGATAAGCATCAGCATCCCTTTTACGCTTGCGACGTTGGTGAACCTTTTGATGATTTCCACCGCAAGCGGTGTTCACCTCAATATAGAAGCCTGGGGACGTTTGGGTATCATCTTCTTTATCGCACTCTTATACGCGTGTTTCTTTCTTGCCTTCGGGCTGTTAGTATCTGCGCGTGTGCAACGGAGTGCAGTGAGCCTTGTGATACTCCTATTGATTTGGGTCACTTTCGTCGTTTTTATGCCGAGTATGCTTGCTTCCATCGCAAGTGAACTCTCACCATCAATGTCCGCTGATGAAAAGTGGACACAGTATGGCCAAATGCAACAAGAAATCTGGGATAGATACAATTATGTGGCCTGGTCAGAGGCAGTAGACAAAAAAACACTGACAGCGAAGAGCGCGTTCTTCACTGAAAAAGCAGAAATGATAGAACGTCTAAACCAAGAATATCTCACCAGCCAAATGGCACAGGTTCAACATGCGCGGTCTATCACTCGCGCTTCACCCGCTACTCTCCTTCAACATCTCCTTGAATCTTTTGCCGGAACGGGTTTTACGCGGCATTCGCAATTTGTGGAGAATGTGGAACGTTACGCCCGGCAATACCGTGAATTTGTCGTTGACATTGATAGATCGGATTCGGAGAGCTTCCATATTATCGGTGTTCGTGAAGGTATGACAGAGAGGAAGGTCTTGCCAGCAGCAGTCCCAAAATTTGAAGATACACTGCGTCTCAGCAAAGATTTTAACGATTCGGCGATGGAGATATTGTTGTTAACGATGTTTGTTGTACTGTTGCTGTCGGGAACGTATCTCGCGTTTGTGCGTGTTGAGGTGTAATTCGATTTGACAGTCTCAAACACGCGTAGCGTATTTTTCAGTTGCGCACCATCTGTTTCTAAAGTATACTGTAAGTCTATTCTTATATTTTCTTACATAAAAAGAGCCAAATAGCACGAGTCGTATATTTCATTATAGTGGAGATATTGAATGAGCCAGCACACCGGTTATGACGATTTACAAACCCATATCCCTGAATTAGAAACACCCGCAATTGAGACATGGGAAAATCAATATAGCCACCGAGATTACACAATTGAAATTACCAACCTTGAATTTACGGCTGTATGTCCTAAAACTGGGTTACCGGACTTCGCCACACTCTGTATCACCTACGTGCCAGACCAGCACTGTGTCGAACTGAAGTCGTTGAAGGAATACTTTCTTTTTTACCGAGATGTCGGTATCTTTCATGAGCACGTCGTCAATAAAGTGCTGGAGGATTTTGTGGAAGCGTGCCAGCCGCGGAAGGCAGAAGTGGTTGGTAACTTTAACATCCGTGGCGGCATCAAAACAGTTGTGTGTGCTAACTATCAAAAGCGATAGAACAATACCGAAGTACAGACAAATATTGCGACCTCCGCCGATACCTCACTAATGTCTTGTCAATTTACAGGCAGACAAGTCAAGAACAAAGTATAAAGCCAATCAATCGTCTTTTCAAAACAATATACTTACGACTTGTGCTAATTAATGTTGTAAGCATAGATATATCCTTATGCGAGAACGAGGTCTTTGAGTTTCATCAAGGGGCGTCCGAGACATTGATTCACGAAAGCACCTAGCAGACAACTGCCGAACTTATTGCTCATACGCGTCAGCAACCCCCAATGCTTCAACGCACGCACACGAGACACATGAAACTGGTCTGTCAACTGACCGATGGTCGTCTCAATGCGGCGACGTATCCGCACTTGAAGTTTACGAAACTCATCGGGATATTGTCGCTTCTGATTGCGTTTGAGCGTCGGTAATAAGACGCTCCCTTCGGTCTCCATGAGTTCTGTCTGAAGGTCTTCAGAGATATAACCTTTATCGCCAAGAAGAATCGGATACTCGCCCTGCTCCGCAAGATGCCGAAGAACCTCTCGGTCATCTGTATTCGCAGCGGTCATACAGAAGTCAACAGGAACACCGATACCTGTCGTTATCAGGCTGCAGCGAAAACCGAAAAACGTTCCAAGACCTTTCGTTGCACAGTGTCCATAAGTCGCATAAGTTCCGGTGCCATCTGCCCACTTGAAATCAGACTTTGAAGTATTCGCACGCTTGAAATCGCAGACAGGGACTGGAAAAGAATCCACGATAAAGACTTCTGTCTTCGGTAAGTAGGTCGTCAAAGCACGACGGATCACTTCACTCGCGGCACAAAGATTTCTCCGTCGGCGATTGAAACGCGAACGCTCCGGTAAGTTCGGAAAGACGGTTTTCAGTTCTGCCTTGATCCGTTGATACCCTTTGTTCTCGCTGTCTTCACCGATGTATTCAAGCAACCATGCGACTGTGAGGATATCGGCATCTTGGGAGTCGGGGTTGCGTCCCGGACGGCGTGCTTCGGCATTCGGGAAGTGGGTATCATAAAGTGTTTTCATGATCTTCTGGAAGACCCGCGCAACCCGACGGAGGGTGCGCGGTTGATTTTTCAGTTGCAAAGCATAACGTTGTAAAGTAAACTGTAAGTCCATCCTTATGTCTCCTTTTGTTTAGTGACTTATAGGATAACATAAGGATGGAACAAAAACAATGAGCACAACGCCTTAATTATGTGAAAAAATATATTACAATTAGTTATTTAGCACAACCCGTTTGGTCTCCTGTGGCTCTTTCGTACCATAGGCTGTTAGCCTGTGGCTCTTTCGTACCATAGGCTGTTAGCCTGTGGCTCTTTTGTGCCATAGGAAACCGTTGGTCTCCTGTGGCTCTTTTGTACCATAGGCTGTTAGCCTGTGGCTCTTTCGTACCATAGGCTGTTAGCCTGTGGCTCTTTTGTAGCGTAGGAAACCGTTGATCTCCTGTGGCAAATTCGCAGTTACCGTTATTTTTCAGCGAGTTCTGTGGCAGACGAAACACCAAAGAAAATCCTTTCAACCCTTGAGAACGCAACTGAAATGCGACATGATGTCCAAACTACTGTATGAAATAGGAAACAGGTTCGTCTGTGGATGTCAATGGCGATGGTGCGGTTAATATCTTAGATTTGGTGATTGTTGCCAATGCGTTTTGAAAAAGGAGTTTATCTTATGAAAATAAAAGAAATATTGTGTAAATCGTTATGGCTTCAGTTAACCCTCGTATCTGTTATGGGTATGTTTGTCTACAATGCTTTTATCTATGCAGAAGACGCTGAGGAGTGGATGCCGGATCCGATTCTCCGAATGGCAGTTCGTCAGGAACTTGAAATAGATACCAATAGCCCCTTGACAAAAGCCGATATGTCTCGATTGCTTGTGTTGGCATCAAATAGAGTGGACATAACCGAAGAACTCAGCGATCTAACCGGTTTGGAGTATGCTGTAAGGCTTCACACGCTTCTTCTTTGGGATCATCGTGTGCGTGACCTGCGTCCGATTGCGAATTTGACGAACCTCAGATACCTCGGTTTCAACAGGGGTCCGATTTCAGATATAACGCCGCTTGCGGGTCTTGTGAATCTTGAAACGCTAACTATATGGGGCAACCAGATCGTCGATGTCTCGTCGCTTGCGAACTTGATAAATCTAAGGGTGCTTAAGCTTGCCTACAATCAGATAGAAGATTTTTCACCGCTTGCGGAATTGGTGAACCTTGAATGGCTCGAAATCCAGCGCAACAGGAGTAGTGATATTTCTGCGATTCCAACAGCAAAGTTGAAAGACTTCGTATACGACGAAACGTGTAACGTCCCGAGTATCCCTGTTGCTGACCGAATTGCAGACCGTGAATATCCGTCTGTCTCTGGGGTGTGGTCTTACGTCCCTAATAAACCGCTCGTAATACCAACACCAGAGACCTCTGAGATTAAGCCTAACGCTTATTTTGATCTCCGGGTCGGTGCTTCTCCTCAAATGGTTAGACTTGGATGGGCATTTGGTGAACCCGGTAGCGTCGAACGAGTCCGATTAATACCAGCAGTAAGTATAGACAATGGTATTGAGGAAGCTAAGCGACGACGAGACGCGATTTTGGCGTTTAATCCAAACGCAATATTCCTTGTGGCGATTGTGTATTACACTGCAGGAGCTGCTTGGTTGCATCCTGAAGATGGCGTTCTCCGGGACCTCTATCTTCGCGACAAAAATGGCAACCGTATTCTTATAGGAGGTGAGGAGGCAACGTTAGATTTCACCCTTCCTGAGACGCAAGAATTCGTTTTCGATCAGGTGCGAGCTATTAAAGCATGTGGTCTGTTTGATGGGATCTTTTTTGACCATTGGGGCGGTGGGGAAAGCCTCCGAGGTCGCACACAAGCAGAGGAACATATCGCACGAGATCGTATTATACACGGAGTGCGTGATATTATAGGCGACGATATGTTGATAATGGTGAACACCGGTGAAAACAAGATTCCGAGATGGGCAGAATATATCAACGGCACTTACATGGAAACACACCCTATTGCGGTGAAGATTGAAGGGGAGGATAAATATCAGCATCTCGGTTATACGCGCGCAGACCTTTTAGATATTGAAGATACCTTGATGTGGTCGGAATCTAATTTCCGTGAACCCCGTATCAATGTTTTACAAGGACAGAATATTGATACCGAACCTCCAGATTCGCCTCGCAACAAGCAGTGGATGCGGACCTTCACAACGATGAGTCTCACGCTTTCTGACGGATACGTGCAGTATTTTACGCTATCGGGTAAGTATGGTCCTGAGGTCTACTGGCATCCATTCTATGATGCCCCTCTGGGTCGTCCAATTGGTGAAAAAGGGCAACACTACAAAAATAGAGAAGGCGTTGCTATCGAAGGCGTATTTATCCGAGAGTATACCAACGGCTGGGCGGTCTATAATCGTAGTGGTACGGAACAGCAGATCGAGTTCTCGGAAGCAGTGTCAGGCGTTGCCAGTGGTGTAAAAGAGAAACGCTCACACGTGCTACCTGACTTAGATGGTGAGATTTATCTGAAATCGGCATCGGCGTTAGAAACCCCTCCCACAGCCGATGTCAATGGTGATGGTATCGTCAACATCTTAGATTTAGTTGCTGTTGCGAATGCGTTTGGCGAAGCAGAACCTGATCTGAATGGTGATGGCGTTGTCAATATCCAGGACTTGGTGATTGTGGCAAATGCTTTTGAATAGAAACACGAAATAACATAAGAAGGAGATAATTTATGAGAAAAGTCTGGACGAAATGTGCCTATATCGTGATATTACAGTTTGTTTTCATAGCCGCTGGGTTGGCGAACACTTTGACGGTTGATGAAGCGGGGAATGTCCTCGCTGAAACAGATCGCTATCGTGTACGCTTTGAACATGGCGTACTGATACACTTTCACAACAAACTCACCAACGAGACGTATACACTCCCACCGCAAGGCGATTCAAATGAGCAAAGTGGCATCTCAATACAATATAATGAAGGACAATATGGCAGGAACGAATTCATAAATGAGCGTTGGGACGTAAAGACCCAAAGGGTATCCCCCTTGGCTGTAGAAATTGCATACCACAGTGATTATAGAATAGGTAAGACCGTGCGGCTGCGTATCGCCATAGATCCACAGACCCAAGATTTGGTGATTCATCAGACGGGCACCTTGGCATTCGGTGGTCTCACAGGTGTTATGTGGGGATGTGGATACCTCAATAGCCAGCAAGTCAACTTAATATTACCTGCCGATGGCGGTCAAATTATTAATAATACCACTGAATTTAGCAATAGGGGTTTCAGGTATCCAGGGAGATGGTGGGAAGCACAACTCGCTATCCTGCAAAGTCAGCACGGTGGGTTTTTTGTGCATAGTACCGATACAACCTATCGGTTTAAAGAGATCCGTTATAAGCGGAGCGGCGAATATTTCAGTATTAGTTTTCGGACGGACAATCTCGCACCCTTCCGCGAAAAGAAGGAGATTACATGGATTACATGGCGATTGAACGCATACCAAGGCGACTGGCAAGTCCCAGCGGAAATTTACCGAAACTGGATGGAAACCGCTTTCCAACCCAAGCAACCCCCCGCATGGGTCAAAGACATCGAATTAGTTATGTATTTCACTGTGATGAACATGGACACTCTATCACTTTTGGCATCACACGTAAATCCTTCAAAGACGCTGTTATATCTAACAAATTGGCGAATTGGTGGTTGGGATGAGAATTTTCCTGATTATACCCCCAGACCTGAATTCGGTGATTTGCTCAAAGCAGCACATGCTTATGGATTTCCAGTTATGCTCAACACGAGTTTTCACGGGTGTTCAACGTATCATCCACGCTACCCAGAATTTGAAAAACACCAATTTCGACACCCAATACGAGGACATAAACTCGGATGGAAGTTGAATGATCCTACACATCCAGAGCGACGCCAATTTGCCTATATTAACCCAGCATCGAACGCGTTTAGAAAATATTTCATTGCGCAGCTGAAAACCGTGTACGAAACCTACCCGATAGAGGCATTTCATCTGGACACCAATCACCTCGTCGAGAACGATGCCAATGGGCTTATTGATGGGTTAACCGCTGCAGAGGGAAACGTGTTGCTACATCAGGAATTAGCGGAAGCGATGCCGGGTGTCGTCTTCGGTGGAGAACAACTTCATGAAGTCACCCTCCCGCATGTGAACTTCGCACAACGGCGGAATATTCCACACGACGAACAGCCACACCCCATCAGCTCTTTTCTCTTTTCATCTTCGACAATACTCTACGGCTTTCATCCGCCAAACCCAGATTTAGCACCTGAACGCTACCAAGCATTTCAAGAGACTTACCAAGTATGGAATATTTTACCAACCCTCAAGGTCTGGAGGACTTCCATTTTACATCCGCGTATGGTTCGGACACTTGAATTCTTGAAGAGTGTCCGAATGGGACAGAGTTGGGAACAGACGTGGAACATAGATGTAGCAATGGATGTAGTCGGCGATGTCAACGGCGATGGCGTTGTGAATGTGCTGGATTTGGTGGTCGTCGCTAATGCATTTGGTGAAACGAAGCCGGATCTCAATGGCGATGGTGTTGTTAATATCCAAGATTTAGTGATAGTGGCAAATGCATTTTGAATAAAAACATGAAATAACACAAGAAGGAGATGAAGTTATGAGAAAATTCTGTGCTAAATGTGCTTATATCCTGATATTGCAGTTTGTTTTCGTAGCCGCGGGGTTAGCGAACACTTTGACGCTTGGGGAACACGGTGAAGTGCTTGCGGAGACGGATCGTTATCAGGTTCGCTTTAAAGATGGCGTGCTGATACACTTCCACAACAAACTCACCAACGAGACGTATACACTCCCACCGCAAGACGATTCAAATGAGCAAAGTGGTATCTCAATACAATATAACGAAGGAGAATATGGAAAGTATATCCTCATAGATGATCATTGGAAAGTAGTATCCAAAAGACGGTTGTCACCACTGAGTGTAGAAGTTGCGTATTATTCCGATTATAGAGTCGATAAAACGGTTCGGATCCGCATTAGTATAGATGCCGATACAGGGGACCTCGTTATTCAACAGCACGGCACTTCAGAGCGTGTTGTAAGTGTTATGTGGGGATGTGGATACCTCAATAGCCAGCAACTTGATGTCATAGTTCCCGGCCATGGGGGACAAATCATTGATGCCGCTACTGAATTTAACAATAGGGGTTTTGAGTATCCAGAGAAGTGGCAAGCACAACTCGCCATCCTACAGGGTGGAGATGGCGGGTTTTTTGTGCGCAGCACGGATACATCGTTTCGGTTTAAAAGTGTCGGTTATAGGCCAACTGCCGAACATTTTGGCATGCGTTTTCAGACGGACAATCCCGCACCCTTCGGCGAAAAGAAGGAGATAACATCTGTTGAGTGGCGATTGAACGCCTACCGAGGCGACTGGCAAGTCCCAGCGGAGATTTACCGAAACTGGATGGAAAACACTTTCCAACCCAAGCAACCCCCCGCACGGGTCAGAGACCTTGAATTAGTCATCTACGCGCCTTATAACCCCCTGGATCCGTCTATTCTACCACGGCTTGCAGAACATATAAATCCTTCAACGACCCTATTATATATAATAGGGTGGGCCGATCCTACCAAGGGCCTGGAACCTGATTATATTCCCGATCCCGAATTCGGTGATTATCTTGAAGTGGCACATGCCTTTGGCTTTCGAGTTATGCCGCGTATAACTTTTCATGGGTGTTCGCCGTATAGTCCACTCTATCCAGAATTTGAGAAATACCAATTTCGACACCCAATCAGAGGACATAAACTCGGTTATGGGTTGGATGACCCAACATACGATTACCCAACGGCTTATATTAATCCAGCGGCAGAAGAATTTAGAAAATATCTCGTTGCGCAAATGAAAACGCTGTACGAAACTTACCCGATAGATGCATTGCATTTAGACATCAACACCTCTGTCGTAAACAATCCGCCGCTCGATGGTTTAACCCCAGCTCAGGGTAACATCCTGCTACATCAGGAGTTAGCCGCAGCTATGCCGGGTATTGTGCTCGGTGGAGAAGGGTTGCATGAAGTCACCTTCCGAAATGTGAATTTGGCACAACAGGGGATTTATAATAGCAAACAGGCACATCCCATCAGTTCTTTTCTCTTTTCAACTTGGACAATCCTCTACGGTTTTCATGTTCCAAATCCAGATGGAGAGCCTGAATTGTATAGACCATTTCGGGAGGCTTACGTGGTATGGGGTGTTTTACCCACTATCCGCATCCGAGCACCTTGGATATTGAGGGATCCAAATATGGTTAGAACACACGGTTTCTTGAAAAGTGTCCGAAAGGGGCAGAGCTGGGAACAGACGTGGAACATAGATATTGGGATGGATATCGTCGGTGATGTCAACGAAGATGGTGTCGTAAATATTCAGGACTTAGTGATAGTCGCAAATGCGTTTGGTGAAACGGAGCCGGATCTCAATGGTGATGGTGTTGTGAATATCCAAGATTTGGTGATTGTGGCAAATAATTTTTGAAGGAAAAGGGTGGACGGACACACAACGTACCCCAAATTTTACTACCTCGGTGGTAGCTACGATTACCCAAGTTTTTTAACTGTTACTATCATTTCCGAACTTTTCAATCTTATGATATTCTTATTTGCCAAAAATTTGTCACTTTTCCTTGAAATAATCGTTAAATTCTCTTAAAATTCTTTAACGCTCGTTAAAGAGTTGGCTTTTAACCCTTTTTAAGCATATATCTGGTGTATCTCATATATCCCAATAATTTCCGTCAGCACACTTGGTGCGACTTCAACGAAGAAGGATACAAGACAATGGTTGAACTTACACGGAAAGACATCGAATTTTTCAAAACTGAAGGATACTTGGTCAAACGGAACGTCCTTGATCCAGAATTAATGGAGCGGGCGCGCGCAAAACTCTGGGAAGGTGCGCCGGAAGGACGTAAACGTGATGATCCTGAAACTTGGATAGGCCCCTTCACCCCTGAAGAGGAAAACGTTGACAAGAACAATAATCGACGAGGGTTCCGCTGGAACTTCCGTGAGCCGGGTGGTGAAGAGTGGATGGTACAACTCCTCGCCACCGATCCGAACGTCTGGGGGATGGCGGAGCAGCTTTTAGGTCAAGGGAATCTGGTACGACCTGAACGTGTACGCGGTATCTATTGCACGCTGCCTTACGGCGAGGTCCCGAAGAAATCAATAGGGTGTCATGTGGACGCGCATCCGTTCCATCTCGGAGCAGTCGGCTATATTGACGATGTACCACCGGAGGGCGGTGGGTTTACTGTCTGGCCCGGGAGTCACCAAGTCTTCTATTACGATTACCTTTCCCAGTACAAAAACGAGCCAACACCGCAATATGATGTTGACCGTGAACGCATCAGCAGAGGTCCAGGAATTGAATGCTGCGGAAACGCAGGCGATATTGTCTTTTGGCACCATCGCATCGGGCATGCTGCTGGACATAACTATTCACCGCAGATTCGGCAGGCGGTTCTATACGACTTCCGAAAGACAGAATTGGAACGTACGCAAGAGGAACCACCTAACGAGGACATGTGGCGCGATTGGCCTGGTATCAAAGCATTAGAGGTGAATTAAGCTATCATCACGTAGGCGCGGTTGAATGAAGTTTAATTATTTAAATCGGTAATTCTAATTCACCCCCAGGCCCGGTAGGTGCGGTTTTGCGGTGTACTCACCTACCCCCCTGATAAGGGGGGATAAAGGGGGGTTGCGATCTGCATTCCTAACCGCACCGGACTTCGCCAATAAACTACCGAATTAATTTTTAATCTTCAAAAAACCGCGCCTACCGCATTCTAATTCTATCTCAAACCCAATTCCTTCAATGTTTCCGCCATCATATCGTGAGCAATCTGTGCCTTTTCCATCCGCATGTGCGGAAACGTCTCCACCGAGATATACTTATTATACCCGACTTTCCCTAAACTCGCCGCAAAGGTCCGAAAATCTAACTCATCTCCTACCTCACCCGGAATCAGAAAAGTACTGTACGGGTACATACCTGTTACGCCTTTCACATGGCAATGTGCAGTCAAGGGTCCCAATTTTTCCGTAACCTCAGCGATGTCCTCGCCGAGATGATAGAAATTGGTGATGTCGTTGAGCGACTTCAGCGCGTCGGATCCCACGTGTTCAATCAGGAGCGTGACTTTTGAAGACGCGTCGATTGTTGTCGCTTCGTGATTGTGGATGTTCATTGTAATGCCAAGTTCTTCCGCACGGCGGCAAATTGGCTTCAGCACATCAACAAGAAGTCGCCAGGCGAAGGCATCGCCTTTATCGCCGCCATACCCCGTAAGGAAGTTAACACCACCTGCGTCGAGCGCGACTGCCACATCTTGAAGAAGGGCGTAGTGGTCAACGGCTCCTTGTGGGTCCTCCATCGCCAGCTGGTATAGACCGCCTCCAGTAAACGGATTAATAACAGAGACCTTTAATCCACTGTCGGTTACCATCGTTTTAACCTCTCCGAGCAAACTGTCAGTAACCTCGCCAGAAGGAATATGTGCTTCGGGTCCACACATCATCTCAATTGCATCGTAGCCTGCATCGGCGAGAATCGTGATAACTTCGTTTAGCGGAATGTCCTTCATCCCACCCGCATGATAAGAGATACCAATCACTGTTTGCGCTCCTTCTATCCTTCTTTTTGAATTGCTGATTTTACCTTTTTGTTCTCCCAGTTATGTCCAATAGGTGTACAGTGCCACTACTGTTGCTTCCGTCAAGTATTGCGGAGGTTTCTGAAGTCTTTAGGCTTGCGGTTATCACGAGATAGTTTACTCACAGGCAGCAGCTCGTTCAGCAGTCAGATCCCAGAAGAGTATCGTGCCAAAGGCACTTCCACTTGCCAATGTTCTGCCATCTGGCGAAAACGCCAAAGCAGTAACGCTCTCTGCTTGATCTGTCAGAAGAAATTCGCGTCCAGTAGCAACATCTGTGAGAACGATTCGGGTTCCCATGTCTCCCCAAATCCTTGCCAGTGTGCTGCCATCCTCGGAAAGTGCTTCAATAAAATCCTGTGATGGAAAGAGTTTCTTGAAAGTAGATAAGTGTGCCTCTGTAGCGGACAACTGCCTGCCTGTGTTGACATCCCAGAGTTGAACGATGTCCGGCCATCCGCTGCTTGCCAGAATTTTCCCATTTGGCGAGAATGCCAACGCCTTAAGCGCGTCATTTTTATTTTCTGTAAGTATAGACAAATAGGTACCAGTAGTGGTATTCCACACCCGAATCTCGCCTCCCCAATGTCCACTTGCAAGCGTGGTATTATCCGGAGAATATGCCAAAGCCCCAACACTGTCCATGTATCCGGTAATCGTAGTGCACAGATCCCTGGTCGGTATATCCCATAGTCGAAGGTTAGCGTCCTGCCCTTCAACGGCAAGCGTTTTTCTGTCTGGTGAGAAAACGAGTCGGGAGATACCGACTTTCACACTGAAAGTTGACAGAGATGTCCCGGTGTTCATATCCCATAACTGAATTGTCTCGTTATCGTTTGCGCTAGCGAGCATAGAACCGTCCGCGGAGAACACTGACGTAGTAAGATTGCTGAGGGTTAGCAGGACGCGTCCTGTTTCCAAATGCCACAACCGAATGATTCTACGATGATCTATGTGACTTGCGCTTGCCAGGGTTTCACCACTTGACGATAGCGCTATGGTGTCAATATACTCCGCACCCGGTCTGAAACCCCGGAGTTCTCTCTTAGCCGCATTTAACAGACCGGGCGGGCGTTTCCTATCTGTAGCATCCACCGTGAAAGTTGCTAACCAATCGCCGCTGGTAGTAGCCCACTGATAAACCATACCGTCGGAATGCCCACTCATAAAGGTTTTACCATCTTGAGAAAATAGCAAGACTTTAACGGCGGCTGTATCCTCTCTCGTGCTCGAGATAAGCTGACCTGTACTTGCGTCCCGCACCTCAATCTTCCCGTTTATCACATTGGCAAGGAGGGACTTATCAGGTGAAAAGACCGGCATTTTCCATTTCGTCCCTGCTAAAGTCATTAACTTGTCCCCGGTTCTGACATCCCAGAATCCCAACCTGTCTCGTATATCCACGATCGCAACTGCGCCTCTATGCGGTATGAAGCCAACCATAACGCCATCTTGAACAGCGAAAAGGTGCCGACCAGTCGTCACATCCCACACTTCGACACCTTCATTATACTTCGCGCCTTGACCGACAATGAGACTCCCATCCAGTGAGAATATCAATTCATTAACTGCGGTATTGAAAAAGGTGTTTTCCTCTCCGGTATCGGTATTGTAGATGCTAATTTCGCTGGTAGTGCAGGTAGCTAACCACCTACCATCTGGCGAAAACGTGAAATCATCTATCTTGCCTTTTCCAAAGCGTCCTATAGTGCCTTCAGGAAACACCCAGGACGGATCATCTTGGGCAAAAAGGGCTGGTGGCGGCAGCAGGACTGTCAATAGGAGGACAATAATGAAAAAGCGAGGCATCTGCATTGCTGAAAACATTTTGTTCGGAAGCTCAATCTTTAATTCCATAGATGAAGTGTTCCATCGCTGTTCGCACACATAAGCTTGTGCTCATCCGTGGAAAACGCTAATTCCGAAATGGACCCTCTTTGTATCGAAAGCGTTGACAGGAGGTCATCGGTGCTTACATCCCACAACTGAATATGCCGATCTCTGCCGCCACTTACAAGCAGTTCGCCATCGCCAGAAAATGCTACAGTATCAACCGAGTCAGTATGTCCCCTTAAGATAGAGAGCAGATGCTCGCTGCTGACATCCCACAATCGAACGAGTGTGTCCGAGCCTCCACTTGCTAGCACCTTACCGTGTGGGGAAAACGCTAAAGCCAAAACAAGTCCGTCATGCGCTGAGAAGGATGATAGGGACCTACCTGTCTCAACTTCCCACAAGCGAATCTTGCCATCCGCGCTGCCGCTTGCAAGCGTTGTGCCATCCGGTGAGAATGCCAAACTCCTAATGCGCCCAGGGGCTTCAGTAGCACTGGCAAGCAACCGTTCCGTGCGCGGATCCCACCCCGGAAGTGGAACGCCATCCGGTGATGAGGATGCCAACGCCTGAACTAAATTAGAATCTCCTGCAAGTGTCAAGGTTTCACGGGCCGTCGCGGTATCCCACAAGCGGAGTGTGTTGTCTTCACTGCCACTCGCGAGGAGCGAGTTATCAGGCGCGAATGCCACTGCGCGCACCCGTTCCGTATAGCCGGAGAGCATCGCAAATTGCGCACCACTAACAGTATCATATATCCAGATACGTCCATCACCGCCTGCAGCGAGCCGTGTGCCATCTGGTGAGAATGTGATGTCCGTTACTTCACCTTTACCGAGCCTCAATTGGAGTCCCCGTGGCAATTCAGATTCGATGCAATTTTGGAACAAGTCTGTTTTTTCCATAATGTTTTCTCTTATCAAATTAGGCAGCAGTCCAATCCAGAACAACCCCTGTATACACATCCGGTTCATTGAGGAGGCCATCATAAGCCTGCTTAATCTGCTCCGGTTTGAGACGATGAGAAATTAAGGGGTCAACCTGTAACTGACCGCGCGCCATCCAGTCAAAAATAGTTTGTTGTTTACTGAATTGCGAAGTTCGGTTGCCGATGTCCGGATACATCGGCACGCACCATTCCAATGCCCCACGGATCGTAATCCAGCGCAAGTGCGTCTCGGAAAGTAGATCGGTCAAATCGCCATGTACTGAGACGCGCGGCGAACCGAGAATGATAAGTTGCCCATGATTCGCGGTCGCACGGAGTGCCTGCATAACGACACCACTATGCCCGACCGCATCGACCGTGATGTTGCCGAGTTCGCCGCCAGTAATCTCCTGAATTTCTGCCTGCGTCTCATCAGCATCCCCGCCAACGGTGTGTCCAACCCCACATCGCTGTGCAAGTTTCCGCCGCTCCGCTACCGGATCTACACCGATAACGCGGCATCCATGAATCTGAAGCATCTGTGATGCCAGATTCCCAACAAGTCCTAACCCAAAAACAACAACCCATGGGTTCGTGCCGATTTCTCCCACAACAATCGCTGTCATCGCAACCCCTGCCATTCGTGATGCCGCAACTACAGCCGGGTCTACTGCTTCTCTGACAGGTGCGACTAACCGATCTTGTGAGTAGCGAATCGCTGAGGCGTGCCGTCCATAAGTAAAAACTCGGTCACCCGGCGCTGCACGGGTAACACCGGCACCTACGTCACGGACAATGCCGACATTCGCATAACCAGAACGCCACGGATATTCGCACCATGCCCCCTTCTGAAAAACTTTCGGCTCTCTACCGGTATAGTTGGCGAGTTCTGTTCCGCTACTGATAAAGGTGTATTCTGTGTCTATCAGCAACTCGTTGGCAGCGAGCACCGGTGCATCTGTGTCAGCAGTCTGCAGTTCCACTTGGTTTTGACCGGTTACAACGACTTCTCTTATTCTCATAACGACGCTTCCTCTCCTAATTCTTTACGTTCTGCCTGTTTAATCTTATGAATCAGTGCTTGCATCCGTTTGTACCTCACGAGTCCAACAAAAAAGGTGGCGATACCGAGTAAAATAAAGATGATGCCGATGACCTCAACGACGTGTGAGCTAAAGATAGCAACATGTGAGCTAAAGATTTCTTGGAAGTGCACGAAGGATAAACCCGCAACGAATAGTGTTAACGCCGTACGAATATAGGCGAGGAAGGTGCGCTCATTCGCAAGAATAGTCCGGTCTGCCGCGAGGTGATCGCGCAAAATAAGTTGGTCTTCCATACCTCTGTACGGTGTCGGTTTATCTGACATTCGTTCCTTAGCCTTCCCTTCAAAAAAGATTTAAAATGATGACCCCGGCAAGCCAACCATAAAAAGTTCGCATACACCGTAACCGCTTTGCTGTGCGCCGATATTCCACCGTATAACGCGCAGGATTTTGAAAATAAAGGGCTTGGCACTGAGGCGCGGACAAATCAATTGTCGGTGTTAAGACATTCAGGACAATAGTACTTATGCCGATCAGGACAATGTTGATGATAGGCACAATACTGAGAATTATTCCGAATAGTGTCCATCGCCACTTTGCGACGTTTCGCGATGCGTCTAATCTTGCCGCATGAATCAGTGATGCAGAAGGCGTTTGCGTTCTAAAAGTCATGCGTGATGTCCCTGTTGTCGCCGAGCCGCCCTTACCCTAAAACGCATTCTGACGCTAACACGCATCACCCCTCGTACCGTAGATTCTTGCCGTTATCAGGACCGCCTTGCCCCCAAACCCAGACATTACGGAAGTATGCCTGTTTTTCAGGCGGCAACCCTTCAATGATGTGCTTCGGCACTGATGGTTTGTGAAATTGACACCCAACGAAATTGTAGCAATTGAAGATAGCTATCCGCGGGCGATCCGGATTTTGCCACGCCACTCCCGAATGACAAAGATTTTCTGTGAAAATGATTACAGAACCCGGTGGACAACTGTAGGTCTCAAAGAGCGGTGAATCTGTCTGCCGGTGCGCTTCAGGAATTCGGAAGTTCGCTTTATGGCTCCCCGGCAAGAATAGCGTGCCACCTTCACCCGCTTTGACTTCGTTCAGTTCAAAAACAACTCGCGTGAGGGCAGAGTATATCTTTCCATCGTGGCATTGGTAGTTGAAGTTCGGATTTACATTCCGTACACCGCCGTGTGGCGGAGGCCCCCCATTGCCTACCTCACGATACGTGAACCAACTCGACTCCATCCGAATTTCCCCGAGAATCTCACGGAGAATATCAATTACAACAGGGTGATCAATTAAAAATGAAGCAGTCCCACCCGGAAACCGCCGTTCGTGTGGCGGCAAGGATTCAGGGTCAGTGCGGATCGTCTCAACTTGTGCTTTCAGTGCTGTAATCTCCGAAGCCGTCAAAACTTCAGGGATTAACAGGTAACCCTTGAGGTCGAAGATAAATTTCTGTTCTTCAGTCATAACACACCTCTTTAACAAACAATACTCCCAATCATCTTACACTATTTTGACCCTCTCCAGTCTAAAGACTGGAGATTCCTTACCCTTTACGATTTTTGAAATAGCGTGAACGTACCTCTTGAATACTTTGTGAATGCAGAGGTTGCGACTTTGACAACTGCTTGTCCATCCACAACTCGCATACCTTGTCAAGCCTGCCGCCTGTCCTATAGCCATGTGCATAGTCCCACATATCCTTCAAACACAAACACTCAACCCATACAGACGCTGTAGCGGCATTCAAAACATCAAGTTGCACAGTATATGGTATTTTTAATTTACGTGTACGCATGGCTTCATCCTTTCGCATGGCTTCCGTCATCACTCGGCTGGAGTAGAGGCTGCCCTGATGCAGGGCAGATGATGATCTCTACCAGCCATGCACTGAATAGTATATCACAAACATACTTTTTGTCAAACACAAAATTAGGCGCAAGCCACAGATTAATAACCTTTTCTTGACACCAATGCATACGATATGCTATATTAAAGATATGGCACAAATGGCGTTTTTCAGTTAAAGCAACGCCGTGCAGTTGAATTTTATTTAGAAAAAAGAAATTTTAGAGAAAAGAAATGGAGTAACCATTTAATGGATTTTAAACAAGCGTTAGACAACAAAATCGGAGATTACAACTTACTCAACCATCCATTTTACCAAGCGTGGAGTGCTGGCGAATTGCCAGTCGATGTACTACGTTCCTATGCCCGTGAATACGGTGCCTTTATCTCTACTATACCAAAGGGGTGGAAGACACTCAACGAAACTGAAACTGCAGAGGAAGAGACGGAACACATCGATATGTGGGCTGATTTTGCCGATGGACTCGACACAGCAGTCTCTGAAGCACAGATACCACAGGTGAAGGTATTGCTTGAAACAGCAGATGAACTTTTCTCCGAACCCGCAACCGCACTCGGTGCGCTCTATGCTTTTGAGGTACAGCAACCCGCAACTGCACAATCAAAACTCACTGGTTTGAAGGAATTCTATCACCTCCCTGAAACGGTTGAGCCGTATTTTGAAACGCATTCGCACAATGAGCATGAAGCGGAGAAGCTGCTTGAATACATCGGCGCGTTACCATCGGAATCTCACACCACTGTCGTGCAGGCGTGTGAGCAGATGAGTGCCGCCTTGTGGAATGCACTCACGGGAATTCATGATGCCGAATGCGCATGATACAGTGACATCATATTTTAACGCACTTGTTGCCAAAGATGCTGAAACCCTCATTGAAATGATGCTCCCTGCCACACACTACGTCAAAATCGGCACCGATGCAGACGAAGTTGTTGAGGACAGCGCGAGAATTGCGAAGTATTATCGAAACCACGTCGCAAGCACTGAGGATTTCAGCATCAAGTTTATTAAGCTTGATGTCCAAGAGCGGGATGATGTCGCGTGGTTCTACACACAACAAATCTGGAAGCTCAAATGGCAAGGCACACCAGAGGAATTCGTGATGCGGATGACGGGAGTCTTGGAAAAAATAGATGACTCGTGGAAGTTCGCACAGATCCACGCCTCCATCGGCGTATCTATAACGGAGGGATGATGGGAGTTCAACGCGGTGACATGGAGAAACCCTTGCAAATTTTAACGATCTCTTTTGATGGCGACATGACCTTATGGGATTTTCGGAAGGTGATGCGGGATTCACTCAAGCACACATTGACGGAGATGCAAAAACGGATTCCAACGCCACGCGTTTTGAAGCTGACTGTTGACGAAATGATTGAAATTCGCGACCAATTAGCTGAAGAGGTGAAGGGCGAAATCTGGAGTCTCTTGGAAATCAGACGGCGTGCGTTTGAAAGAACGCTTGAACACGTCGGACACCCTGATAAAGACCTCGCTGCGCATCTGGACGCGATATACCGTAAACATCGTTTTGAGGATATAGAACTATATCCAGATGTCATCCCGACCTTTGATGCTTTAGCACCACATTTCAAGTTAGGATTGCTTTCAAACGGAAACACCTATCCCGAACGGTGTGGACTCGAAGGACGTTTCGCCTTTGTTGTTTTCTCCCAAGATGTACAAGTTGAGAAACCGGATCCAAAAATCTTTCAAATAACAGCCGAGAGAGCAGGGTGCGAACTGAGTCAAATGCTACATGTAGGCGACTCCCTTAAAAACGATGTTGCGGGTGCAAAAAACGTCGGTGCACCTTCCGTCTGGCTCAATCGCGATGGTCTCCCAAACGATACAAATATCCAACCCGACTATGAAATAGCATCATTAACTGAAATCCCTGAAATCATTGGGATTAGGAGGAAAAATAAAACATGTCAGGAAAAATAATTTCGCAAGAAAAAGATCCAGTTGCGGATATGTTTTGGGTGTTTGCGATCCATTACCAAATCCTTTTGATGTTGAAATCAGACGTAGGCATTAACGTAGGTGGTTTGAAGGCAGGCGTTAAAACTGCGGTTCCGAATCGTAGTATTCCGGAGGAGGCGTATTCACCAGCAAACGTGAGTAAACCGACTTATACGCTGGAAGAACTGCTCGCCCAAATCACAGATGATACCTCACAGGACGAAGATATTGAAACTGCGGTTCCGAATCGTAGTATTCCGGAGGAGGCGTATTCACCCGCGAACGTGAGTAAACCGACTTATACACTGGCAGACCTGCTCGCCCAGATCACGGAAGATAATTTGCATGATGAGGTTGACACCGGACCTGCAGTAGGAAATGAGGTATGATAGGATCAACAGCATATATCCCCCGGCGTGGCGATGTTGTATGGATTAACTTAGACCCACAAAAGGGGCCAGAACAGCGTGGACATCGTCCCGCTGTAGTCCTATCAAGAAGCGATTATAATAAGAAAACCCGTTTGGCGGTCATCTGTCCGATTACAACTAAAGGGAAAGGGTATCCTTTTGAGGTTTCCATCCCGGCAGACTTAGCAGTGACCGGAGTTATCTTGGCAGATCAAATCCGTTGTGTCGCTTGGAGAGAGCGAAACGCAACGTTTATTTGTCAGATACCTGTCGCGACCTTAGAAGAGGTTTGGCAAAAAATTGAACTCCTGTTAGAAATTCCTAAAGAGGGTTGATGCCTGAGATTTATTTTTTTCTGTTGTCTTTTCCAAACATGAACATCTATCTCAGTCATTGATGGATACTCCTTATGATATTGAACTGACGTTATTATACCGCATTATCCTATTTTTTTCAAAAAAACACCTTGCAAAAAGTGCTTTCTTTATGTTATCATAGTAAACATGGAACGCACAAACAGCGTTACAACAAAAAACACCCTAAATATAACAAAGTCAAGCGCGTCTCGACTCGCACTCGTAAAGAGCAATACACCAGAGGCACTCCAAAAACTCTGCAGAGGCTATTGGACTTGGCATTTCGACGCGTCGTTATCTGAAGCAGTCCGACGGCTGCTAAGCACAGAACTCGGTTGGGAAGCAATACCGCAGCTCACAACGCCACCGGTGGGTGAAGTCATCTCACCGCTCGGTTACGCGCTCGCACACGAAGATAAAGAAGTCCGTAATGCCGCACTACAAGTATTAGATGTAACCGTTGACATCCCTGCAGGGATAGCCTATATCGGCGAAGAGAATGCCCCACTTGAGATGGATGGTTTTGAGATTGGGGTCTACCCTGTAACCAACGCACAATACCAACGATTTGTTCAGGATACTGGACACACGCCACCCCAGGATTGGACAGACGGCATCTATCCAGCAAACAGAGGGGATCACCCTGTCGTCTGGGTAACATGTGAAGATGCTGAGGCGTATGCTCGTTATATCGGAGGCAGACTACCGACGTTTTCTGAGTGGCAATACGCTGCACGCGGGGGTGCCGATGACAGACTTTTTCCGTGGGGACATGAAATCGACAAACCGCGATGCAACACCGCAGAACTCGGCGCAGGCACAACGACCCCAGTCGTTAGTTTCAGGGACGGCATCAGTCCTTTCGGTTGCTACGACATGGTCGGCAATGTTTGGGAATGGACGGACACAACTTATGACGATGCAGGAAATTTCCGTGTCGCATGTGGCGGCGCATGGTACTACAACCATGACTATAGCACCTGCACGAGTTACGATTTCTTTAGCAACGGATACGCCGAGTTTGTAATTGGGTTCCGCATTGCACGTTAATCTCACACCGTTGCGGGTAGGCGCGCTTTGTAAGCGTGCCGATTGATGGCGTAGCGTTGATTGTAAAATCCACTATATCGGGAAAAAACAGATGAAAGATAACAAAACCGATGCAGAAAATGCCTTAGTCCCCGATGATTCCGCAGTGTCCTCAAACCGCGCACAAAAGGAACTCATCCAACGTGGACAGGTCGATATTCATACGCATCAGACCGCCGCGAAACACTTAAAAAACGGGGCGGATGCTTTAAACGCTCGGAACTATCCTAAGGCAATTGAAGAATTTCAACAGGTGATTCAACACAACCGAGAGTCGGCGGAGGCGCATTTCCATCTCGGCTTGGCGCATTTTATGCTCGGTGAATACGAAAAGGCGATAGATGCCTACAAAATGGCGGTAGCATGTGAACCCAGCGAAGCGACAGCGCATCTCAACCTCGCCGCAACTTATCGCTTGCTGAAACGCTACGATGAGGCAATTGACGTTTACACGCGCGCCATCCGTTTTATTCCCAATCACCCAGAGTTGCATTCTGAACTTGGGGCAGTCTATACATTTCAGGGAAAACGGCGTGAAGCAGTCAACGCATACAAAGCAGCAATGCGAATCAAATTGACACTTGTTCGAGATGCTTCATAAGATCAACACAAGGCAGAAAGCCTACGGAATTCCATCAGGGAGAACACTATGTTTGTTTCCGATGAAGATTTGATGATGAGATGTCGTAAAGGCGATATAGGCGCGTTTGAGTTACTCGTGCGTCGGTATCAAAACCCGCTGATTAACTATATCCACCGCTCTATCGACGACTATCACCGCGCCGAAGACCTCTCCCAAGAAACCTTCCTTCGCGTCTTCAAGAGTGCAAGCCGTTATGAACCGACCGCATCCTTCAGAAGTTGGCTCTATACAATTGCTACGAATTTGTGTCGGAACGAGATTCGGAACCGTTCACGTCGGAATACCTACTTCTTTGAAGATCTGGTCGAGGAAGGCGAAGATGTGTATCATACCGAAATCATGCGGGATACGCGTTATCTGCCGGATGTACTGCTCGAAAAAAAGGAACAAAGGCAAATGATCCGCAAAGCACTCGCGCAGCTACCAGAAAATCAACGCGTCGCATTGACGCTCGTTACATATCAGGATTTGCGATATGAAGAGGTCGCAGGGATTCTCGGATGCTCGGTAGGGGCTGTTAAAGCGTTGATTCATCGCGCGCGCCAAAAAATGAAAAAACTGCTTATCAAAGCTGGCATAGCGGAGGAGAGTGGCAATGAGAAAATATAGACAGACCGATTCGCCAGACATCTATAGTTCGGAATGTGAAGTACTACTTGCGAGTCCAGACGAACTCTCCGCTTACATTGACAAAGAGTTACCCGCATGGAAACGCCATCTCATCGGATGGCACCTCAAGAAGTGCAAAATTTGTGCTGAGCGTGTACAACGGTTACAACAGACCGACGGATTTCTCCGCCACGCTGGCGCGGTGGAAGTTTCTGGTGACTTCTTAAGGGGTGTGATGGCGCACGTATCTGAAGTCGCACAGCACCAAAGACAAAACGACTCGCTGCAATCCCGCATTGCACGGTTTATTGAAACCTCTTTTGGATGGACGCAGCCCCTCTCTACATTGATCGGTAGTCTTCGCTACAATATTCGTACGCGGAGTCCTGTTTACATCTTCATATTGACCTTCGCTGTCTTTACGATGGTAGGCGTAACGCTTTACCCACCTTCTGGTGATAAGTTGGCGCAGAAATCGCATGAACTTGAACTGAATGCCGAGAAATTAATTTCTTTTGAGGTTATTCAGCCGGAACCACCTAAGCGTTTACTTACAACCTACCTTCATGGAAAATAAGCCGTCCCTTCAAGGTATGTGTTCCTATCTGCTTGATGAAGTTCTTCCGTAAAACCTTATATTAGGATTTGAAAAATGAAATCACAAACGCGTTTATATAGGACTTGGAAAACGAAATCAGCAACGCGTAAAGCGTTATCCGTTTCTCTGGTATTCCATCTGTTTTTTCTCATTACAACCTTTTACGTCGTGGTACAGAATCAACCGATAGTATCAGAGAAGGCAAATCTCGCAGCGGAACTTATCTCAGTCGAAAATACTGCCCGACCGAAACCGCTGCTGAAAAAGCACATGCCGCGTCTGCACACACCTTCACGGGCCCTCGCCGATGTTACGACTGCGGAATCCGCGCCAACTCTGGTATCTCCTGTCGCCGTGCCGACTGAAAATCCGCGCCCTGCCTTAGGACGCAGCTTGCAACCGGATACTGAAACAGAGAAACCTTCGGCAGCGCTTGACCTATCGAAAAAGAACTGGAACGAGGTCAGCACCGCTGCCCGCACACTTCGCGACATTGAAGGGAATTTATCAAAGACAGAAGCCGCAAGTCCCGCAGGCGATACCACCTTTGGCGCGAAACGCCCAGGACCACCGAGAATTCAGCGCGCCCCCAAAGTTTCGACCCTCAAAATAGTGGAAGAGGAAGAGGAAATACCCACCGCACTGGCGGAAGAAATTCGGGCGAAACGGACAGTGTTGCCCAAGGTTTCATTTCCACAGGTTATGAAAAAACTTGCACAGGAGATTGTTGAAACAAGTGAAGGCGGCCCAATTGATGTGGTTTTCGTCATTGATGCCAGCGGTAGCATGGGCGATAATATCGAAGCTGTCACTGAACATCTCAAAGAGATGGTAGACATCTACAAAGCCTCTAAAATCGATTACGCACTCGGTGTCACAGAATTCTGGGCATATAAAGAACACAACGTCATCAAAGTCGTCCAGTTAACGAAAAGTTATACTGAATACAAACGCACGCTCCAAGCCATCAGCATCCATCAGGATGAAAATGCCTTGGATGCTGTCGTTCAAACTGTCAAGGAACTCCGGTTCCGCCCTACATCTAAAAAGCATTTTATTCTTGTTACTGACGAACCTTTAACGAGTCGAGAAGGATTGAAGGTGAAGGATGCTATTGCTTACTGCCGAGAATTCGGTATCTATGTCAATGTCCTCGGTCTTCCGCTTGATGAACATCAGTTACTCGCCGCTGAAACCGGCGGGAAATGGCATCTCATTCCTGAGAAACCAAGACCGCAAGTGGCGCAACGGATCAATAGAGCGATGACTCCGAGAAGTAAAGCCGTGTCGCTACGCAACGCACAATGGGCGAATGTTTCTAAAAAAATCGGTAGCGATGTGCTCAAACATGGCAGTTACGCACCCGTCGATATTATCCTATTCGTTGATAGTAGTGAGAGTATGAACGATAAACTCCCAAATTTTTTACAGCAACTTGATATACTCGTTCGGGATTGGGATAACGCTTTAATAGATTATCAGATAGGCGTTGTCCGTTTCCGGTCACGGGCATCTGTGGACATGATTAACGTCTACAATCCACCGCAAACGCTTGAACAGGTCCGAAAAATCGTTGAATTACGGTGCCAAGACGATGAAATGTTATTGGACGCTGTAGCGGAGGGACTCCGACGGCTAAAGCTCCGCCCGAATGCAAAACCCTATTTCATTCTCGTTACGGATGAACCAGCGAAAGGTGAATACTCACCGCTCGCAATTATCCAAATGTTAGAGCAAAAACAGATCCTCGTCAGCGTTGTCGGCACCTATGACGATTTTCAACAAGCGGTGGCGACCAAAACCCATGGCGTTTGGGTGCCGATCCCAGACGGACAGAGGAAAAACAATTCATATTGGTAAGGAAAAATCGAAGCCGAAACCCAATCATTAAAAATATGAAAATCGCAGTACTTGTCTCTGGGAGTGGAACGAATCTTCAAACCCTGATTGAGCAGCTACATCAAGACAAAGCAAGTAGTATTGAAATCGCAGTTGTGATCAGTGACCGCCGGAAGGCTTATGCACTCACACGCGCGAAACGCGCAAGTATACCGACACACGTTGTTAAAGTCCAAGATTTTAAGAATCGTGTCGACTTTGATGCAGAAATTTCAAACCTCATTGAACATTATGCCGCGGAACTCGTTGTCCTCGCAGGATTTATGAAATTATTCCAACCCCCCTTCGTCCAACGATATGAGAATCGTATTATTAATGTCCATCCCGCACTTTTACCCGCATTCCCCGGGGCGCACCCTGTTGCTGATACATTAGCCTATGGCGTGAAAATCGCCGGTGTCACCGTTCACTTCGTTGACAAAGGTGTTGATACCGGTCCCATCATCGCTCAGGCAGCCGTCCGCGTTTTGGATACGGATGACGAGGAGAGCTTACACAACCGGATTCAGGTAGAGGAACACAAACTCTACCCTGAGGTGATTAAGTGGTATGCACAGGGGAGACTGAAGGTTGAAGGACGCAAAGTGATTGTGCAATAGTTGTAAGTCTTCGATTATGTGGCTGCTGGACCTGCCCTTTTGGATAACTGTTACAAAGCACTCTTAACTGACAACCGATAACTGATAACCAATACAATGTTAGCAATTTCAACAATGTGGAATGCCTTGAAGCAGCAAGATGGTGCCGCTCTGTTCGATGAACTCAAGAGTCTCGGCTTTGAGGCAATTGAACTCAGCAGGCATCTGACACCGGATCAGGTCGAGCAGCTCAAGCCGTCCCTCCGCCAAAATCCGCCCTGCTCCATCCACAATTTTTGCCCTATCCTGCCCGGAACCGCCCAAGCGGACGCAGAAACGGACAGAATTTTACTTTCCAGCCTCAATCCAGACGAGCGAAAAGAGGCTGTCCGGCGGACCCTCCAAACGATGGAACTCGCCCTTGAATTGGAAGTACCAACGGTTGTCCTCCATCTCGGTGAAGTTGATACCTATGACCGATCATACCTGATGCGGGATCTTTACACTTACGGCGAGCGCGAGTTTGAAGCCTTCAGTCAAAAGGTAACGGAAGCCACTGAATGGCGGAAACGCAAGGAGGCAAAACACCGCGATGCCGTCTTACGGAGTCTTGATGAACTAAACGAAAGCGCGTTACGCATGGAACTCTGTATCGCTATTGAAAATCGTCCATACTATTATCAAATCCCGAATTTTGATGAGGTCGGATTGTTCTTTGAGAAATTCTACGGGAGTCCGATGCGGTATTGGCACGATGTCGGACATGCAGCACTACAGGAAAAACTCGGTATATGTTGGGCAGATGAATGGCTTGCGCATTATAAGGAACATCTCATTGGTGTAAACCTACACGATCTCCAAGACCTTAAGGCCTATCATCCACCGGGTACCGGAGACCTTGAATGGAACGAAATCTTTGAACAGCTGCCTTCAGAGGTCTTAAAAGTGTTGGAGATTCGTCCTTGCGAAACAGAGCCTGTTATAGAGGCACGAGAATTGTGTGAGTCCTTATCACAATCACGTGAACAATCTGATGCCTAAAACAGCCGCAAGTGCCACCTATTTTTTTACGCAAGTTGAACACGAAATCCTCAAGTCCGTGTGTGCGTCTATGGTCGGTGTTCCATGCGATACAGCACTGGATACACCCGTCATTACTATTGACACCTTCGTTAAGCAATTACCCAAGACGTTACGAACACAACTCCGTTTCGCGCTCCTCCTATTCCAGTGGGGACCACCTCTCTTTATTGGTAAACTGTGTCGTTTTACACAACTTGCCCCGCGTGATGCAGTGAGATATATAGACACTTGGGCGAAAAGTCGTCTTCGCGTCAGACGAAAGTTGTTCCGTGGTTTACGAGACATCGCTTTTCTCGGTTACTATAGTGCCCGATAGAATTTGGCATTGTTGTAGCGATGCAGTTGGTGATGTCCGCATTTCGTCTTTTATTGTAGGCGCGAGTTTTGCTCGCGATATTATTTTAACGCCAGTTTGATAATAAATGACATACGTTCAATAATAGGTCCTTTCTCCGAAAGTCCACCTTGCGACCCTGTAGCACAAACTTCCCAGTTTGTGTGCTATGGGCGCAAACTGGCGACCCTGTAGCACAAACTTCCCAGTTTGTGTGCTATGGGCGCAAACTGGAAAGTTTGCGCTACAATATGCTTTTATCAGACTCACGTTATTTTAGCATCGTAGCATTGATATGTCGTTTCGGGTGCCTCTAAATGCTTTTATGTATTTTGACTTGACAAAATTTTGACAATTTTCAATAATAAAGTCAGATTACGTATTCAAAATTTTGAACTTCGGCATCTATAACTAAGAAAATTCATAAGGAGGTATACGTAGAAGTGATTCAACGAACGATTTGCAAATGGAGTATTGTCCTACTACTATCCGCGGTGTTGCCAATCATATCAGCAGACGCGCAACGCGATGAAGCAACAGTCGCTGGAAATTGGACGTTTAACGATGGGAGTGCTAAAGATAGTTCTAAAAAAGGACTCAACGGCAATATTGTTGGGGATCCGAAAGCCGTTGACGGTATTGCTGGAAAAGCGTTGCAGTTCGACGGTGAGGATGATGGTATAAAAATCCCGGATTCCGCGGACATAAATTCCGCTGGACCCTATACTGACCGGACAATTGCTGCGCTCTTTAACTGCGATGATGTCGGAATTGATAGTCGGAAACAGGTGATTTTTGAAGAAGGTGGACGCACACGCGGTTTAGTCATCTATGTATACGATGGTGAGGTCTACGTCGGCGGTTGGAATCGCGCAGAATATAACTGGAACGGCGAATGGCCCTCTGCCGAGGTTAAGTCCAAGCGTTGGTATCATGTCGGCTTAGTTATTCGAAACGCCTCCGGTAAGGTTGAAAAAGACAAGTTTGAGATGTGGCTTGATGGTAAACGTATCGCCCAAGAAAAAGGCGGTCAACTCCATGCACACGGGGACGACATCGGCATCGGATTTACCAACCAGAATGCTGTCTATCATGATGAAGGCGGTTCTGGAACCAACATTGATTGGTTCGCTGGTTTGATCGACGAAGTCGTCGTCTACGGTTCCGCTTTTGACGAGGGTGATTTCGCAAAACTTGCACAAGGGCTAAGCGTTGAGCCGCAAGGCAAATTCACAACAACTTGGGCAAGTCTGAAAGCCCAACGAACGCAAAAGTAACCTCAACATCAAAATTGCGTTTTGTAACAATGACAAACTATAAAGGAGATATGCCAAAATGGAAAAATATCGTTTTATTTCTTTTTTCAGCGTTTTACTCATGTTGGTAGCCTTAACGACTTACGCAGCGAAAGACGAAGCAACTGTTGAAGGCGTTTGGAACTTTGACAATGGCGATGCTGCTGACACCTCCGGAAAAGGCTTGGATGGCAACATCGTCGGCGATCCAGAAGTTGTTGATGGTATCGAAGGCACAGCACTGCTTTTTGACGGTGTGGATGATGGCGTTAAACTCCCGGATTCCGTCGGTATCAATACGCTCGCACAACCCGATTTCTATACAGATCGGACGATCGCTGCTTATTTTAACTGCACAGATGTTGATATCACCGAACAAAAGCAGACAATTTTTGAAGAAGGCGGACGGACACGCGGTCTGGTCATTAATGTCTTTGATGGACAGGTCTATGTCGCTGGATGGAACCGTGCCGAATACCAGTGGCCTGGTGCCTTTCCCTCTGCTCCAGTAGAATCTGGGAAATGGTATCACGTCGGTCTGGTTATCCGAGATGCGGATGCCGCGGTTGAACCCGGTAAATTCGAGATGTGGCTTAATGGCGAACTGATTGCCAGTGAAGATGGCGGCGCGCTCTATGGTCACGGCGATGACATCGGTATTGGACACGTCAACGCTAATGCAGTTTTCCACGATGAAGATGGCGCAGGCACCAATATTCACTACTTCGGTGGTATCATCGACGAAGTCGTCGTTTACAACTCCGCTTTTGACGCATCTGATTTTGCCGCTTATGCAGCATCAGTCGTAAGCGTTGAACCGCAAGACAAATTTACCACCACATGGGCAAGCATCAAAGCACAACGCACACGTTAATAGAACTTATTTCTATTTATGTTTCTGTTGTAGGGCGAGGTTGCCGTACCTCAGCCCTACACTGTTTTAAAGGACAAAAATATGCTGGGGGCAATTGTCGGTGATATTGTCGGTTCGATCTATGAACCCAAAGATCGCCGCATCAAAACCAAACATTTTCCTTTTTTTTCTCAAGATTGCCGTTTCACGGATGATTCAGTCTGCACAACTGCTGTCGCTGATGCCCTTCTGCATAACCTCGCACCAGCGGAGACAATGCGTAAATGGGGAAAGCGGTACCCAAATTGCGGTTTCAGCCAGATATTCAAAACATGGATTTATGCCGAATCTGAGGCGGACGCACCGAACTGTACTTTCCGCAACGGCGCAGCAATGCGGGTCTCCCCAGCAGCGTTTCTGAATCGTGATAATCTTGACGCAGCACTTCTCGCAGCCGATAAAGTGACCGTTATCAGTCATGATCACCCAGAAGGGATAAAAGGTGCGCGCGCAACAACACATGCCATCTGGCTCGCTTACCAAGGCGAAAACGCCCCTGCTATCCGCGAAGTTATCGCTACCCAATACGATTATGACTTGACGCAGACGGTGGACAACATCCGTCCTGACTATGCTTTTGATATGACGTGTCAAGGGGCAGTACCACAGGCAATCACGTGTGCTTTGGAATCCGAAAATTATGAAGACGCTGTGCGTAATGCGATCTCTCTCGGCGGTGATTCTGACACCCTCGGTGCAATCGCCGGTGCAATCGCTGAAGCACTACACGGAATCCCCGCAGATATTAAAGAACAGGCAAAAGCCCCTTACCTTGCTAAAGCCCCTGACATCCTTGAAATGATTACGAGGATGTATCACACAGTCGGCACTCAAATTTGATGAGACGCACACATTATGGATGTACTCGCGTCTAACACCTCTTCAGAGCGAGATTCTTTTTACTGTTATTGTTACGCTGCTTTCAAATCTGGTTGGCTGGTTTTAATTACCACAATTTCTGCCCTACTCCATACCCTGATACCACTTCCCGCTTTGTCAATAGAATCTCCTATCCATTTCACAGATGTTACCGATAGTGCCGGTATTCACTTTAAACACACAGATGGCGCAGCTGGCGAATTTCATCTTCCTGAGACACTCGGCGCAGGCGGAGCATTCCTTGATTATGACAACGATGGCGATCTTGATCTCTACCTCGTCAATAGTGCTGCGCCAAGTATGCTCTACCGCAATAATGGCAATGGTACTTTCACAGATGTCACTGCAACTGCTGGTGTCAGTAATCAAGGGAGTTATGGACACGGGGTCGCCTGTGGAGATTACGACAATGACGGTTACGCAGACATTTATGTGACTAATTTCGGGGCGAATCGGCTCTATCATAACAACGGCGACGGTACGTTCACCGATGTCACACCTAAATCAGGCACAGGAGATGCGCGTTGGAGTAGTAGCGCGACCTTTTTTGATTCCAACTTGGATGGTTACCTTGATCTCTATGTTGTTAACTACCTTGACTATCAATTAGATGCTTCCTACCCTCCGTGTTTTGAGAATCCCGCGTTCGGCGCAACCGAAAAGGTCCGCGGTTACTGCCATCCGAAACACTTTGAAGGCGCGCCTGACAGACTCTACCATAACAACGGTGACGGCACTTTTACTGATGTCACTGAGGCTGCCAATATTCGGGATCCGGGCGGCATGTTCCTCGGCAAAGGGTTAGGCGTTGTTGCCGCAGATTTTGATGCTGATGGTAACCCCGATCTCTACGTTGCCAACGATGACACACCAAACTATCTCTTCTATAACAAAGGTGATGGCACTTTTGCCGAAATTGCCATCCTCACTGGTTGCGCCTACAGTGCAGATGGCATCGCTCAAGCGGGTATGGGTGTTGATGCTGGTGATTACAACGGCGACGGTTTTCTCGATCTTTTCGTTACCAATTTCTCTTATGAAACGAATACCCTCTATCGAAATAACGGGGACGGCACGTTCACAGATGTGAGTTATAAAGCACAACTCGGCGAAGAGAGTTATCTCTCTTTAGGGTTCGGCACTGGGTTTTTCGATGCCGATAACGATGGGCATCTCGATATTTTCATCGCGAACGGACATATCTTTCCGACGGTTGAGCGGACTACAGATGTGCTTTCATATAAGCAACCGAATCAACTCTTTTGGAATCAAGGCGATGCTACTTTTGCTGAGGTACGATTTGATGACCGTCCTGCTGTCAGTCGCGGCACTCTCTTCGGAGATTACGATAACGATGGTGACACAGACCTACTCGTCACACAATTGAACGGCACAGTAACACTCCTCCGAAATGAGAACAAGGCATTCAACAATTGGCTCCGACTCAAACTCATCGGCACCCGCAGCAATCGCGACGGCATTGGAACACGTATAACATTGACCATCGGCTCTGAAGTCCAGACGTGCGAAGTACGTATGGGTTCCAGCTATCTTAGTAGCAACGATCCAAGAGTACGCTTCGGGGTTGGGGTGCACGGTGTCGTTGATAAACTTGAAATTCGCTGGCAAAGTGGTGTTGTGCAGACATTGGAGAACCTCGCCGTGAATCAAGAACTCGTTGTAACCGAACCTCATTCAGACAAATAGAATGAAAGGACAATGAAATGTTGAAACGATTTTTTACTGCTTATGTGTCTGTTTTACTGCTTATCTTTGTGTTTTTATATGGCTGTGGGCAAGTAGAACTCACGCAAGTATTTTTTGATGAGATAGAAAGTATCGAAGTTACGGATGTCCCCGAATCAATACAGACTTTATTGTTTAGTAGGCTCGGCACCCGTGAAGAACTCGTTAATCGGTTTCTCTTATTTGACGGAGATCATCCGGACTACGAATCACTTGTCGATTTCTATACACGTGCGATTGATGAAATAGATCTCAAACGTACTTACTATAACCGATATGTAGATGCTGGTGGGATCGCTATTATCGGGAATTCAGTTGTTGAGGATCACTATTTCATTGATGCCCGCGAGGTTGTTTTGCGGATGACCTTCAAACGTCCTGATATACGGGAACAGTTGAGTGCGGAGCACGGCTTTTATATTGTGCTCCTGAATATAGACAGTTCTACAAGTGAGTTACCAGAAAACGCTTTCAGAGAGAATTTCCCTGATTTTCCGGGTGAATGTGGGGGTCTGTTGTGTTATAGCAAAGTTTCAAAAGAGCGGTTTGAGTATATGTCTGTTTTTGTGCATGAGTTTGCACATGCGATCCATAGTCGTGCTATCAATGGTAGACGTATTAAGGGGCAGAATGTTCCATTAGACGAAACATTTGAGAGTCGGCTGAAAGTCGCTTATGCGGAAGCCATTAACACAGGCAGATGGCAAGGGCATTATGCATCCACGAATTATAGAGAATACTGGGCGGAAGGTGTACGGATCTGGTATTACGAGGTTGCTGAAAATTCACGTTTTCCGACGTATTATGATTTCGAGGCTTATGATCCATTATTATATGAACTCATAGCAGCATTTTTCAATAAAGATTCGTTTCTAACGAATCTCCCGTTTTTGGAGAAGTCATGATGACGTTAGGTGAATGTATCTGCACATTGCGAAAAGAAAAGGGCTGGAAACAGAAAGAGTTGGGCAAAGTGGCGGATTTGAGTGTCCCTTATATTTCGGATATGGAATTAGATCGTGTGAATCTGTCGCTTAAGGTATTGAAAAGAGTTAACGCGAATTGATAAATTGTCCTAATGGATCCGTTTTTCCTGCCAGATTTGCGAGTTGGATGCCAAAGTGGCACGGACTTTGGTGTGCAATAACCCGTTTTCGACTATCCAAGCGAAAAAGAAAATGGCATGAATCTTGCTCCAATATAAATATCGTTGCAATTTATATGAAATACGAACGACGAGGAGGTTCATCATGAGATTTGATAGACTTACAATAAAAGCACAAGAAGCACTCGAAACAGCACAAAATTTAGCAACGGATGCGCAGAACCCCGAACTTAGCGTTGAACACCTGATGTTGGCACTCATCAAACAAACTGACGGGATTGTCGCGCCGATTTTTCAGAAATTAGGTGTTGATCTTGCAGGAATTACATCAACGATTGAGGCTGCCGTTCAAAAGATGCCCCAGGTCCAAGGTACCGCCTCCGAAATGCGCATGGCTCACGCCCTACAATCCGTTTTAGATACCGGATTTAAAGAGGCGACAGCACTCAAAGACGCGTACGTCAGCACGGAGCATCTCCTGATAGCATGTGCCGAAGCAAAACAGACCGAAGTCGGTAAAATCCTTCGGGAAGCCGGTGTAACGAAGGACAAGATCCTCAAGGCACTCGTTGATATCCGCGGGAACCAACGCATAACCGATCAGAATCCAGAGGACAAATACCAAGCACTCACCCGATTCGGCAGGGAACTCACGCAGGAAGCGATTTCAGGTAAACTTGACCCAGTTATCGGGCGTGATGATGAAATCCGACGTGTGATGCAGGTCCTCTCCCGAAGACGCAAAAACAATCCGGTGCTGATCGGTGAACCCGGTGTGGGGAAAACGGCGATTGTGGAGGGATTAGCACAACGTATCGCTGACGGTGATGTGCCAGAGAGTCTCCGTGAGAAACGGCTCATCGCGCTTGATTTGGGCGCGCTCATCGCAGGGAGTAAGTATCGCGGTGAATTTGAAGATCGATTAAAAGCTGTCCTTGCGGATGTAGAACAGGCGGAAGGGCAAGTTGTTCTCTTTATTGACGAACTCCATACCATCGTCGGCGCGGGTGCCGCAGAAGGTGCTGTTGATGCGTCTAACATGCTCAAACCCGCATTGGCACGCGGCGAATTAAGGTGTATTGGGGCTACAACGCTTGACGAGTATCGCAAACACATTGAAAAGGACGCTGCCTTGGAACGCCGGTTCCAGCCTGTCCAAGTTGAGGAGCCCTCGGTTGAAGACACGATCGCGATTCTGCGTGGCTTGAAGGAGCGTTATGAAACGCATCACGGCGTACAAATTCAGGACAACGCTATTGTCGCTGCTGCTACACTCTCAAAACGTTATATCTCTGAACGGTTCCTTCCAGATAAAGCCGTGGATTTGGTAGACGAAGCCGCATCGCGCCTACGGATTGAGATTGATAGCGTCCCAGAGGAAATCGACGAGGTAGAACGCCGCATCATCCAACTCCAGATAGAGCAGCAAGCACTGGAGAAAGAGGAGGACACCGCATCACAGCAACGGCTTGAAAAACTGATTGCTGAACTCGCCGAGCTCAAAGAACAAGCGGACGCACTCAAAGCCGCATGGCAGAACGAAAAAGCGAGTTTGACCCAGATTGGCGAGCTGATGGAACAAATTGAAGCACTCCGCATTGCATCCGAGCAAGCCAAACGCTCTGGAAATCTCGCCGGAGCCTCAGAACTGGAATACGGCAAAATACCGGAATTAGAATCGCAACTCAATAGTGTCCGAGAAACTATGGAAGCGAATGTGCAAGGTACACAGATGCTCAAGGAACAGGTCGGCGCAGAAGACATTGCTGAAATTGTGGCGAAATGGACCGGTATCCCTGTTTACCGACTCATGGAGGGCGAAACACAGAAGTTAATCCACATGGAAGAACGTTTGCAGGAACAGGTGATCGGACAAAATGAGGCGGTGAGTGCCGTTTCTAATGCGATCCGACGCGCCCGTGTTGGTCTCGGCGACCCCGATCGACCACTCGGTTCTTTCCTCTTTATGGGGCCCACGGGTGTAGGTAAAACGCATCTCGCCAAATCACTCGCCGAATTCTTGTTCGACGACGCGAATGCCATGACGCGCATTGATATGAGCGAGTACATGGAGAAACACACCGTCTCCCGATTAATCGGCGCACCCCCTGGGTACGTCGGCTACGATGAGGGCGGACAGTTAACCGAAGCTGTCCGACGACACCCGTATTGCGTCATCCTGCTTGATGAGGTAGAGAAGGCGCATCCGGAAGTCTTCAACGTCTTGCTCCAAATGCTTGATGATGGTAGAATGACGGATGGACAAGGACGCACTGTTGATTTCAAGAACGCTGTCGTCATCATGACCTCCAATATTGGTAGCCAGTGGATTAGCGATGCGCTTTTGGACGGAAAAGAAATTCGTCGGAAGGTAATGGAAGCCGTACAGGCACATTTCCCGCCTGAATTCCTGAACCGTATCGACGATCTGATTATCTTTGATCGGCTCGATATTGAGGCGTTGAAACGGATTGTCACACTGGAACTGAGGCAGCTGAGTCAACGTTTCGCCGAGAAGGAGATGACGTTAGTGCTTTCTGAATCTGCAAACGACGCACTTGTAAAACGTGGATTCGATGCAGTCTACGGTGCGCGACCGCTTCACCGGACAATCCAGCGGGATATCCTCAATCCCTTGGCAATCCAGATTCTGGAAGGCACCTTCCACGACGGCGACGTAATCGCTGTCGATTTTGAGAATGAGGAATTTGTTTTTAGGAGGAACTGATAATGCTTAAACACATCATAGATCCCGAAGTTGAAGAATATGAAGATGTTTACGATGACCATGAATACTTCGCAGCCCAAGAGATGCAGCAACAAGAAGGCGCGCTCTTGAAACAGGGCGATGAATTCAAAGCCTCTGTCTGGCTAACATCCGAAGATGTCGAGGTCGTAATAAGACTTGCTGAGGAACGCGGCATCCCAGCCGGCGAACTTATTGAGGAATGGATTCGTGAGCGTATTGATGAAGCGTTAGACATCGGCACCTAACCTCTTACACACCGATCTGGTCAGATTTATTTAGTTCTCGATTTTTTTGTCCAATTTTGCCCCCAGGCCCGGTAGGTGCGGTGTTTTTGCTGGGGTGTTTCCCTCCTAACCGCCCCGGACTTCTAACAAATTACCGAATTAATTTTTTAATCTTTATGGAACCGCACCATAGGTGTCAATTTTAGAAACAATAACCGCCGCGATCCCCAGACCGGTAGGTGCGGTTTGATGAAGTTTAAGAAAATATTTCGGTAATAAACGGGCAATAATGCACTTCGCATTTGGGTGAGTGCACCGCGATGCACGTCGCATCTGGGGTTTTTGCTTGGGGTGTTTTTGCTTGGGGTGTTTTTGCTTGGGTATTTCTGCGTATTTCTGCGTATTGCTTGGGTATTTCTGCGGATTTCTTCAAGTACGCTGCAAAAATTGCCCTACTACAAACAGACGGGCTCGTAGTAGTGCGATTCATCGCACGTTCTGATATTACCGAATTAATAAATTAATCTTCATGAACCGCACCGGATACTCCGTGAAACCCTTCAGAGGCAGCGTTTGCTAAACACGGTTTCCGCTAAACAAGAAACCAAGGATCCGGTTGGGATAAGCCCGGTTCGGTTAGGAAACCGAACCTACCGGACCTGGAGGATCCCTAAATTGACACCTATGGGTACGCCGCAAAACCGCACCTACCGGGGGCGAAAGAAACCCAACTTGAGCCCCTCAGGTGCCCGCAAACCGCAAAGACGTTGGGTTTCTCTTGGTTTTCCGCTTGGCGTGCCACCTATGGTGCGGGTTGAGTCTTGTGTTACTTTTCAGGATTTGGGGGTATCCGTTCAACCTATAGGAAACACCCAAGCAAAAACACCTACGGGACGATACGGTTTTTTCTACAAGCCCATCGTGTGGAGTCCTTATTGCGTAAACCGTGAAGAAATGCGTTTACTTATCTTTTGCTGCCATCTTAATAGGGAAATTATCGATTTCAAGGATTGCCTGTCCGGTTGCGTTCCAGAAAAGACCACCGGGCCCAACAGCGTACCATGTTCCATCCCCAAAAGTCATAACAACCCCATCTTTCTCTTCTGCTGAGAGTGCGCTGCGGGGAAACCTATCTTCGGGGCCCCAATTTGTGTAAGTGAGTGGCTCTCCGTTATCCCACTGCCATTGCCCCTCTTTTTCACCGTCGCTGAGTCCAATCCAATGGAGTCCGTTGCCAAAGACTCCTGACAACCACTTCTGTTCTGCTTCGTTGTTAATAGTAACAAGGTATGCGTCATCAGCATCGGCTTTGGCGCGTGCATCGGCAAGACTTTTGGCTCTAATCTGTTTGTAAGCGTGCCCATTCTCCGGGTTCACTAAAACCACAGACCATGGATGTCCCTCATCAGCATATAGAATCTGCCAAGGGTGCATTGCCTGAACATTCATATCTCTCTCAGTAGAAGAGGGTGTTTTAACAGGCAAATCTCCTTTTTCGAGGAATGCCGTATAGGTTCCTCCATCACTATCAACCGCAACGGATTCCCATCGGCCAGTGAATCCAACGATGACGTAATCATTCATCTCAGTGTTGTCCCCCTCCGCTGCATGATACTTTTCTTCCCAGTTGGTGTATTCAACAGGTTCACCGCTGTGCCAGGACCACTTTCCTTCCTCGGCCACATCGCTGAGGCCGATCCAAAAGAGATCGCGCTGCAAAAACGCGTCTTTTATCCATTTTTCTTCTGCGTTGTCGTTAAGTGAAACAACGTAGGCATTTTCTACTGCGGCCTGAGCAATCGCATCGACGATATCTTCACAGTAGATTCTTTTGTAAGCGTGTCCATTTGCTGGATTCACTACCCACACTGCTGGTGTCCCAAGAAGTCTTTCTAACGCGACGTAAGCTTGATCTGGTGCTTGTCCAGTCTCTTGCGTTGGATCGCCGTTGAGTGTCAAAAGGAACGGAACTTGCGGTTGTTCTTCATGAATAATAAATGGGTCCGTTTTTGCAAGATATCCACGGTATTCGACACCGAGAATATAGATGTGAGGTTCATCGTCTTCTCCAAAGTCTTCTACAAAAAATCCTTCCGCATCGGTCTGCTTTGTGTATGGTGAATTCCCCCAACCACTACCATCCAGATCCTTGTGTATCAGCTGAACGCGAATGTGAGCATTGGTGAGCGGTGTTCCGTTGATTGAAACAACGCGCGCGCGAATCGGTTTCTGCGGATTCGGGATATTTTCCTGCGAAAGGGTGGAGAACGACGTGAAGAGGGAAAGCACTGCAACCCCAATGATACATTTAAATTTTTGTCTGGAGCCTTGAGAATTCATGGTAAATTTCCTTTTATATGTGAAATTGTAATACCATTGACTCGCCGGGTTGTAAATCGTGCCACTTCTGTAACAAGGCTTGCAGTTTCTGGCGCATCACCTCAAGTTGTTCATCTGTGATGCTTACGGGAAGCGTTGCGCTGTGTTCTCGAAATAACTCGTTGGAATTAGCATATTGGGCATTCGGCGTGTTAGGCAAATCTGCCTGTAGTAGTGCCACAATCGGTTCGGTATCCATCGCTTCTCTCGGAATTTCAAAAGGACGTTGCGCTTCGGATTCACTAAAATCTCGGATATCGTATCCTTTCGCGACAAGTCCGAAGAAGGCATTCTCAAAGCCGAGCGTTGTTTCAATAACATAGTGTGCGAAGTCATGATGCACAAACCCACGATGGAGATGTGTCCAAGTGATGCTTCCATCCTCCCGAACACAGGTGAGCGTATCGGGTTTGTGTTTCCACTGATTTTTGCCTTTTTTGAAACGGATAACCATCTGTGCTAACCACCCGCCAAGCTGCTATTTGGAAAACTTTAGGGAACCCCACGTGGTCGTGAGTTTACCATGCGCTTTGACATCTAACGTGTTCACTGCTAAGTTGTTAATCTCTTTCTCGTTGAGAACGGTGTTGTAGATTCTTGCATCTTCTACACGTGCAACGACCCAGCCATGAGCGGTACCAGCGATGAGGGCCCGTGGACCGAAAAGTGCTTCTACATCACCGGCTTTCCAAAATACGATGGGTCCCTGCGTATAATCGCCGATGACCTTGCCGTTGCGATATATCACGATTTTTGCGTTTCCGCCATCATCTTCGTAGGAGATCGCCAACTGAATGAGTTTGCCGGTCTCTTTTTCCTCGAATCCGGGGTTTGCATCCTGTGTGCGTCTAAAGAAGCTGCTGCCAGCCATCCAACGTTTTGGTTGACGTTCGGCATAGACTATTGCGTCAAAGGTATCTGCACTACTTTTATTGACCGCCAGCGTAGCACCCCTCGTGACGTTTAGGTCGTCTAAATAGAGCCACGTCACTAAGGTTTTTTCAGGACCGATGTCAGGTCCTTTATACCCCGTCGTCATTGCCCATTCATTATTGCCGATGTGCAATTTTCCGTCCTTAACCTCGGCATCCAAGAGATCAATCTCACTAAAATGCCCTGTTAAGTCTTCCAATTCAACACCATTCTCAAAGGTCCAGTGTCCAATTAAATCCTCTTTCTTTTCGCCTTGCGCCAATGCTGGCATCACGAAACCCAACACCAGCGACATAGAGAGACTGAAAATGAAATAGCGTTTCAAAAGTTTCATCGTTGTGTCCTCGACTGTTGAAGTCAATTTGTGGTTTTTTAGGGGTTTCAACGGTTCGCGGGGTTGCAACCCGATAGCGAAGGGTTACAATCTATGAAATAGGTGAGGCGAGGTGCGTGGACCTCGCCGTAAGTTTGTTCAGGATTCGTCTATTGGACAAAAATAAATGAGCGTGAGGAGATGAGTGCCCACAAGAGATCCTCACTACCTGCTCGGCGTTTAGGGCTCTCAACAATATAGGCTTCAGCGGTATCAAGCTCCTCATCCGTGGGAAACCGACTTAACGTGCTGAGATATAACTCAGCAATGAGCTCGCGATTGTCAGATTTCCCCTTTATCAAACGGGTGAGTACGCCGCCGGAACTCCTCAACTTTTTATGGATATAACTGGAATTGATCATGTGGAGTGCTTGTGTTAGCGTCGGTTCGAGTTTCGGGTCCAAATCACCGAGGAACTCTCTACCAGACCGTCCATAGAGCGATAAGAAGCGCGAGCTCACCGGTAGCGGCAGTTCCACAGAACGCGTACCCATCGGATAACGTCCATATTTTTCTCCGGTTTCTGTAACGTCGTTTAAGACATCGAGTAAGACTTGTGCCATCATTGGACGCGGATAGAAGCGAGAGAAAAAGCGGTCATCCAACTGGTTTGTCTCATTCGGTTCTGCAGAAAGTTGGTATGTCCGCGAATTGAGTATCCGTTTAATGACGTGTTTCGTATCAAATCCGCTTTGTACAAAATCGTCAGCCAATGCTTCGAGAAGCCCTTCAACGCTGGGTGGCGTTGTGGCACGCATATCGTCAACAGGATTGACGATCCCTTTACCGAAGTAGTGGCTCCAGATGCGATTCACAGTTGCTTTCGCGAAGTATGGGTTCGTCGAGGATGTCATCCAATCAGCAAGTACTTGCAGGACATCGCCCTGATAATTCGGAGCCAGCGATTCACCGCCGAGGAAAGTCGGGAGAGCCACTTCGCCGCGATTGCCTTGTACAGATTGGTTAATAACACGTCCCCTTGGGTTATAGGAGATGACCTGTTCGTTGTAGAGTTCACCCCCCTGGATTCTGACCTTTCCGGTGAAGGCAGCGAAATTCCAATAGTCATCGGTTGTCCATTGGTCAAACGGGTGCTTATGGCATCTTGCACAACTCAGACGGATCCCCAGGAATACTTGTGCGGTTGTTTCTGCTCTGCCTGCGGGTTGGCGTTCAATACGGTAGTAGTTTGTAGGCCCGTGTTGATAAGTGCTGCCGCGCGCCGTGATGAGTTCTCGGACGAACGTGTCGTAAGGTCTGTTTTCCGCCACTGCATCATGCACCCACTCGTGGAAAAGTGTTGCACCGCGTTCTCCGAATGCGCCATTTCCTAAACTCCGCGGATGGATGCGCAGCATATCCGCTAATTTCAGCGTGCGCAGATTAGCCCATTCCGGCGCGTCAAGAAGTGCATCAATGAGGGTCGAGCGTTTATTAGGACTGGCATCTGCCAAGAACGCTTTCACCTCGTCTGGTGTTGGAAGCCGCCCGATAGTATCCAAATAGATTCTACGCAGAAATGCGTCATCAGTTGTCAACGTAGAGGGACGGATATTCAACTTTTTGAGTTTAGCAAGTACAAATTCGTCAATGAAATTATTGGGCGTAAATGCCGGGTCTAATGAAGCAAGATTTGTGTCGGAAGCTCTCGGAATCGTTACAAACGCTGCATCGACGACACCTAAGAAGCGTGCGATAATTGCAGTTCCTCCCCATCGGACACTTGTTACCTCACCGGTCGATGATACCTCGGCAACGGGTGCGTCTTTAGATTCATAGACGGCTTTTTGGGTCACATCTTCAACGGCTCCGTCAGAAAAGTAGGCGAGTACCTTCAGTTGTGAAGTTTGTCCGACATCAGATAGCACAAAAGTACTCGGCTCAATTTCAAGCTTTCTCAAGCGTGGTTCGTCCTCGTCAAAAGGCGCGCCTGCTTCGATCCAACGTAAAATAGTTAACCCTTCATCTGAGTTCGGATCAAAGCGCAATCCGCCTTCATGCGGTATTTGTCCAGTAGGTTTAAGATAAAAGAGACTCCGATCTGGTTCAAGCAAGTTGATGCGTCTTCCGCGATTGTGGTGAACAATCGGTTCGTGATCTGATTCCGGGTTAAGCGTCAACAGCGAGAGATTTAACCCGCCTTGTCCGCCAAATTTCCCGTGGCACATGCCCGCTGAACACCCTTGTTTGTCAAGGATGGGCGCGATGTCTTTCAGAAATTTAACAGACGGTTCTGGCACATTAACGTCAGCGTTTTTAACAGTCTCAGGCAATGTAGCTGCGGATACAGGGTTTGCACTGTCAATCGTATCTGCTTGCGCAGCGAATGACATTACTACGAGAAACGCGATAGTCAGTGTAGCAAACCGAGGAATTATGTGCAAGGCACGTGGCTCTTGCACGTTGATTCTCAATAAGTGTCTCATGCGAATACCTCCGTGAAAACTTCGGTTACATGTTCTACAAACAGAAACTCAACACCTTTTTGAATATCTTTCGGAACTTCAATGAAATCTTTCTTGTTGCCTTGTGGCATAATGACTTTTTTAATCCCTGCCTGCTTCGCCGCGAGTATTTTTTCCTTCACGCCGCCGATAGGTAAAACTCTGCCTCTGAGCGTGAGTTCACCAGTCATAGCGATCTCAGGACTAATCCGTTGCTGAGTGGCGATAGAGGCGAGGGCAGTCGCAATTGTAATACCAGCCGAGGGCCCATCCTTCGGAATTGCCCCTGCGGGTACATGTACATGAATATCTTCTTCTAATACACCCGGGTTAAATTCGAGGGCGTCGGATTGAGATTTAACATAACTCAGTGCGGCTTGTACAGATTCTTGCATGACCTCGCCGATCTGTCCAGTGATGTGCAATTGGATATGGGCGTTTGTCTTTTTGGTGGTGGCTGCCTCAATGAAAAGGATTTCACCGCCAGCGGGTGTGACAGATAGCCCTGTTGCAACCCCGATGTCGGCTTTACGTCCGGCAATCTCAGAATCAAACTTCGCGGGTCCCAAATAGCGTTGAATATCCCTTGTTGCGATAATTGTCCGATCGGTTTTTCCTTCAGCGACTCGGCGTGCCACTTTACGACAAAGGGTGCCGAGTTCGCGCTCTAAATTTCGCACGCCTGCTTCGCGGGTATAGGCACTAATCACTTTATCAATAGCTGTATCCCGAATATGGATCAAATCGTCTTTGAGCCCATTTGCGGTCAACTGGCGCGGAATTAAGTACTGCTTGGCAATAATCTGTTTCTCGTTGGCGGTGTACCCGAGAAGTTCTATGGTTTCCATCCGGTCGCGCAAGGGGGGCGGAATCGTGTGGAGTTGATTCGCTGTTGTGACGAACATCACTTTCGAGAGATCAAATGGGACATCGAGGTAATTGTCGGTAAACGCGTGATTCTGCTCCGGATCAAGGACTTCCAAGAGTGCGGAAGCCGGGTCGCCGCGAAAATCAGAACCGAGTTTATCAATTTCATCAAGCATAAAGACGGGATTATTCGATTCGGCTTGACGGATGCCTTTGACAATTCGTCCTGGCATAGAGCCGATGTAGGTGCGTCGGTGTCCACGGATCTCGGCTTCATCGTGCATGCCGCCCAACGAGATACGTACAAATTTTCTGTTCATCGCGCGTGCGATGGATTTGCCGAGTGATGTTTTTCCGACACCCGGCGGTCCGACGAAACAGAAGATGGGCCCCTTCATATCGGATTTGAGCATGCGTACAGCGAGATGCTCTAAAATCCGTTCTTTGATTTTTTCCAGATTGTAGTGATCTGCATCAAGTATCTCTCGTGCTGCAGGGAGGTCTAATGAATCCTCGGTACTGACAGACCAGGGTAGGTTTAGCAACCAATCTAAATAATTCCGAGACACCGTGGATTCCGGCGAGAAAGACTGCATTTTAGAAAGCCGTTTGAATTCTTTTTCGGCTGCCTGCTTAGCTTTGTCGGGCATCTCAGTTTCGCGTAGCTGCTCTCGCATTTCATCAATTTCGAGTCCTAAGTCGTCGGCTTCGCCAAGTTCAGTCTGAATTGCCTTAAGTTGTTCTCGGAGGTAGTATTCGCGTTGTCCTTTGTTAATAACGGCTTGTGCATTATTTTGGATTTTGCTTTCTAATTCGTGCAAGTCAAGTTCTTTTGCGAGAATAACTGCGAGCGTATTTAAGCGTTCCTGAATAGAGACCGCCTCCAAAATGCGCTGCTTATCGTGTGCCTTTAGATCCAATACAGCAGCGATGTAATCGGCAAGGCGGCCTGGCTCATCAATCATCGTTTTGGTTATACTGCCGTATTCCTCTTGGTAGCGTGATGACATCTGAACGATGCGCTGAAACATTTCATCGTTGCTGCGGACAAGTGCCTCAACTTCCAAGTCGGTCTCTGAGTCAGCGGGAACCACCGAGTCTGTTCCATCGCTGCCGATGACGTTGACGCGCGCCTTGACAAAAGGCTCTGTGTGTAAGATTTCGTCAATTTGTACGCGCTCTCGCCCATGCGCGAGGAACAACACATCCTCATCATCAGTCTTGTAGCGCAGAATATGGATGAGACTTCCGACAGGACTGAGATCGTCTGTTTTAATGTCCTTGATATCTTCTTTGGAAAGTTCCTTTTTTGGCCGAAAGACGCAAAGCACCCTATCCGCCTCCATAGCATGTTCAATAGCCGTGGTCGCCATTTTTCCAGAGAGTGCGACGTGGTGCGGCGGAAACGGCGGTACTGGCGGCATGTATGGGAAGACGACCAGATCGTCAAGTGGCAGAATCGGAAGTTCTTGTGTAAGTTCTTCTTCTTCTTGATCAGTAGTATTTTCAGACTCGTTTTCTTTTTCTTTTTCTTCGGTTTTCATGTTTTTTCTCCTTGGGAATGGTTATCGGTTCGATTTTTTTTCAAAAAATCTTTCAGTCGTCAGTTGTCGGTTAAAGAGGGTTATTATGACTTCACCTGTCCAAGTGAGGGTCCCAAGACCTCTCTTAACCGATAGCCGATGGCTGATAGCCATTCTTACAATCAAGGCCAGAATTGGTACAGTGTTGTATTCGCGAGAATGCTGCTAATACTCCACAAACTCCCGCATATATAGTCGCCGAGCGCAAGGCCGAGGAAGAACGGTACCGCGCGTCTATAAGCTTTGAGTCCCCCGTGATGCAGGACGAGTGCCTTGATGACATAGGCAACAAAGATACAACTCCAGAGATTGGACATGCCCCAACTGTTTGCCATGGCATAGCCGAGCGGATGCAGGGGCCACCACAGAAATCGGGTTCTCAAGAGTATTAAGCCGAGTGAGACGCCGACACCGCCCCCCATAAAGATGAGGGCGGGTATATCGGTGCCTTGTGGATAATTCAGCCAGTTTTCAAGTTGTCTATAAACACCTCTACCGAACCCTAATGCCCAAGGTCCATAATAGCCGGTCTCAGCCCCGTGCCTGTAGTAGCTATCCAAGAGCAGCCAGAATACGACGATAGCACCGACGAAGGTCGCTATAAGAATTGCGGCGGCGGTGTGTCGCGGATGTATCTGTCGCCGTTCTGAGATTTTTAATGCCTCGAGTTCCTGCGGCATCGGGTGTGCTCGATACGCTCGGTTAAAGAACATGTACAACGAAAAAACCGCTTTTGTACGGGTTGTCAACCGTTGCGACCCGAAGGCAGTCACGATTAATCCGTGTGGGTCCACTCTGTGTAAGTCGTGGACTAAGAACCCCAATTCTGCACGAAGCCGGGCAATCATTGTTGCGAGTAGAAAGTAAAGCCCGAAAAAGATGGGTATCACCCAAAGCGACATTCCCGCCTTATAGGAAAACATCGTCAAAAACAGCATTCCGCCCACAATGCCGAGGCAAGCGATGTGATAAGGCATCGGCTCGCGCTGCATATCTATCCGCGAAGCACCTCGGAGTCCATCTACGACCCCCGTAAAAATCCGTTTGACATGTGTTCTACCGACCCATGCAGCGGTGCCGAGTAGCACCATATATGCGCCGAAACTTTGGGCATCGGCGTATGGATACCCCGGCAAATTTCGCACGCCAAGAACGCTGCCTGCCATTAACTCAAATTTGTAGATCCAATAGAACACCCAACACGAAAAAAGCAGATCCAGTGGAATCAGGAAACTTATCCCAATCGCAAACGGGTAAAATGAGAGACGGACACCACCCATCGCGTTCCAAGGACGCCCGGTAAAATATTGATGGATGTTTTGCCGTTTAACAGGCAGATACGGGACCGCCGGATAAATCGAGTTGAGTAAATTCAGAATACTAATGGCTGCGGCAATCCCGAAACCGGCCCACATCAGTTTATTTTTGAAAAAGCTCGTATGCGTCTCTGTCATCGCCAGGGGCAATTGGATAATCGGGTAGGTTAACCGTTCCCGCTCTGTCCACTGGAGCCGGAGGAGTGTGTTGATACATAGCATAACAAACATCAACACAAAAATAAAAACAGTCCACCATGCGACCGGTACCGCCCACGTGGTAAGATGTGCCTTACGGTACAGGCTTGATTGCCCCTCATAATATCCCGACAAGACCGCAGTGTCCTGAACGGTTAGCCATGTCGGAAGTTCTTTCCAAAAGAGTTGTTGCCACTCATTCTCGGATGTAGCAAACCGAAAGGGATGTCCAAGTATAGTGACCAAAATCTCCATCATATCGTGCGAACAGAGAGAAGAAACAATACACAACATGACGTAGATTGTCAGCAACTCCGGCGGTGTCAGTCGCAGTGTCGGTGATAATTTTCCCAACACCGCACTGAGTACCATCAGCCAAAAAATGATGAAAATGACGTTAGACAGCGGATGAATGAGTGTCGGATGTGTATAGCGGACGACCTCTAATTGAATGATCCAGAAAACGTTTAGAGGGATTAGAAGCATTGCTATAACAAATGCCTTAGGCGTTAAACCACGTTCACCTCTGAATACCGGAGACGAATTCTCCGCGCTATGGGTTTGCAAGCTCGGTGCCATAACCCCCTCATTGCCTGTCATATTTTGCCTCTAATGTATGCTATCTATCGAATCCATCCACGTTCGTTCTCTATGAACACCTCCGTTTTCAGTTCTGCGCAGCGCTGCTGGTAGTCCTGCAAAGTTTTTATCGCTGCCGCTCCTGTAAGGATGCTCGGAAACTGATTCTTAATTTCGGGTTTTACTGCTGGATCCGCAGGTTTTCCGGGACGTACGGGTGTCTTAGGCGGATCCGTTAAAATTGGAATTAACTCAATAGACTTCAGCACCCCAGCTTTAAACGTTGCCTTCGGAATCACTATGTGTGAGTGCTGTTTATCATAAGTATCATAGATAAAATCTGAAAGGCTGTAAACAATCGGTTTCGCCTGATACAGCTCAATACCGCCAAAGGTATGTAACTGTTGGCATAATACTATGTCCGCGCCTGCGTCAATGAGTGCGTGTGCGAAAATGCGTTGCCTCCCGATTGCTTCGTCTACTGAACCCGTTTGGCTTCCCCAATGCAGCCAAACAATTACGAGTGCAGCTTCTGTTTGCGCTTGCTTGACGGCTCCGGTCATCTCACTATAAACGGCGTAAGCGAGTGGGTCCTCGGTGTATCGGGCAAACGCATTCCCTCGATAATACGCCAGCAAAGCGACCTGTCCAGGTTCAGTCTCCCCTACACCGATTGGTACCCATGCTGGAAGTTTCGCAGTCTTAGCGTCTGTTCCGGCACCGATCGGTTTGACATTATACCACTCGAGTTCAGTGATCGTATCTTCTAAAGCTTCAAAGCCGAAATCCATTATATGTGGCGTGGCTAAGGAGACGGCGTCAAATCCGGCATTCGCGAGGGCTCTTCCGAGTCCCGGTGCCGACCGAAAAGGATGTTCAATACCATATCGCGGTTCTCCGCGCTCCGAAATGCTTGCGTTTAACGAGGCAGTCGCAATATCGGCGGACTGAATCAAGGCGGCGGTTCCCTGAAAAAATGCACCGGCACCATTCCTTTCAATCAACGGTGTCATCCGGCTACTTATCGTAATATCACCGACAGCGAGCACAGAAATCTCATCATCAGAAACTGTTTCACTTGCGAAGGTGTCTATCAACACTCCGTTGGCGTGTATCATGCACAACAGCCCCATGCTCAGGAGGCATAGTTGAAACTTCTGGCATCGCAGATTATCTTTTGTATAGCAAGTTTTGGCTTGCAAGCTGCGCCAAAAAGAATTTTCAGTGCGTTTAAGTATCATGATTCTTCTACGTCCGTATCTAAGCCTTCATCGAGATCAAGGTCCACGCCGAATTCATCAAACAGGTTGTCCTCTTTCAATTTCATTCCGAGTGTAATGAGGGTCTCAGATAAGGTTAACCGATCAATTTTTGTTGCTTCAAGTGTTTCGGTTTCAGAGGTTAAATCTGCTCGCAGTGCTTCTTGGTTTCGACGGGTCTGTTCGCGCAGCAGTTTCGTTTCATCACTGACCCGGTCAATTTGTGCTTGAAATTCACGGGCGAACTCGTCTACGAGTGCTGATAACTTCTGGAGGTCCGCCTCGCCACGGCTGGTAATTCCATCAAGTTTCGCATCAATCTGCGTATCAACGAGTGCCTCCACTTTATCTGCCGTTAGTAACACATTGTCGCTTTCCAGCAGGTCGGAAAGTTTACGAATATCGGCTTTAACGCCTGCGATTTCGCCTATGAAGCGTTGCTCCATAGCTGCAAGTTTATCATCAACTTGCTGGCGCGCTTTTTCTAAGTCTTGGCTGAGGGTCCGCAACCGTTTGTTGTAGTTCCTGATATATCTTCCAACGATACTGTCTCGGAGATACTCTTCAAGCTGCTGTGCTTTCTGGGCATCCATCTCAGTTTCGTTATCGTCAATTTCGGGTTCATGAATATCTTCTATAGGTGCTTCCATATTTTTTTCCTCGTTTTTAGCTGCTTAGGCATATTTTAGCAGTTTAAGGATAATTGTAGACATTATCAGGCTGCACCGAGGCATCGGAATCCTGAAAGCTATCATCCGATTTAGCAGATGCCTCGCGGTTGGCGTTGAATTCGCGCAAGATACAACTGACGATTTCTTCTGTATACGCCTGAGCGTCAACGCGTTGCTGATTTGCCTCCCATGCCATCCGTGCCGCGGCTTCAAAGTATTCTGCGTGTTTGTAGGCATCAAGGATATCCGTACCTCGTGAAAAGGTGCCGTGTCCGACCCAATAGAGAATATGCCGCGCCGGATTGCCGCCGTTCTGAAAAAGTCTTAAACTCTCATAAGAGAGTTCTGGGATTCCTGGTGCGCGTTCCTCAACGAACCCGATTCCGCCAGAGGGGTCATATATAATAGGTGTTTCCGGCTCGTACCCTCTGAGAAAATCGTAAAACTTATCGGGTGCGCCGTGTTCTGTGCGAGAAATTAAGTTCAAAAACTTCGGTTGTAAGTGAACAAGCGCATTAAATCCGTGTTCCGCTAATTGCTCAAAAATGAGGAGATAATGGAACATCTCACTCGTCGGTGCTGGCGGTGCGATGGTATTTCCACCGCGATCTAAGGTCGTTTGATCTGGCGTGCCGAACCGCATCCGATAATGCGTGCCATCTGCTTCGACCTCTACAAGCGTTAAATTGAGTGCTGGATGCTCAATACCGACCATGTCCAACCGTGAACCTGATTTTGTGAGTAACACGTGTCTACCGGCTAACCCTTTCACAACAATCTGTGGGGGTAATTGGTAACGCGGTGATGCATCGTAAGAGATGAGACAGGTATCCTCAACGGGTTCGGTTAAAACAGCCCCCATATTACCAGCAGTCGCCCATAAATAGTCGTGTGCATGCGCATGTGCCCCCACCCATCCCATTTGTCCTATTAGCGTCCCACATTCACTGTCTGGGGAAATGGGACGTAAGTCGGGATGGTATCCGCGTTCTCGCCAGCGTTCGTAACGATACGTCTGCGGGGGTGGTGCTGTTAAGGCGTTTATGAGATACGGATTTGTTAGTGTTGAATCCACTCGCGATTCTACTCCTCAATTAGGATTACAGCTCAGTTTTTCGTGCAAACTTCTCACCTATTTAACTATACCATGTCTGAGAAAAAATAGCAAATTTTAATGGTTATCAGTTGTCAGTACGGTTTTCTGCGAAAACCTTTCGGTTGTCAGGGAGATGGTTATCAGTTGTCAGTACTCAGTTTTCAGTTAAGAGATGCTTTGATGAATCAAATTTATGTTTCGTGTAGTGTTGTTAGCTGCAAAGAATACAGAAGCAGAATTTCAGAGTTTTCATAGCAAATCGAAAAAACTATGAAATTTATGAAGTGCCATAAACCTAAACTACAACTGTGTTTTTGACGGTTTTAGTGAAGTGTGCTATGAAAGCTGCTATGAAATTTGCTATGAAATTTTGTTGCGGTTGTTTTGTGTCTGTGCAGTGTGACGTACACTGTGACGTTTGCACGTCACATGTGACGTGCAGAACCCACGTGTGAAGCGGGAATGTGACGTAATTTCGGAAATTTTTATCGCTTTGGGCTTTCTCCGATGTTCCGGTTTATGGCGTGCTGCGCCGTATTTTGGGTGTTGCACTCTAAATCACGTGTTAATTATACGACGCATTTTGTGGGGAATCCCAAAGAAAAGGTCTAAAAGTATTGCTTATTTATTGCGATTTGAAATTTTGTGCATTTTTTTTCAGTTGTCAGTTTTCAGGACGGAGACTCCTCGCCTTTCAGTTGTCAGTTATAGTAAAACCTACAATTAATTGGGCACTCTCAAACAGTCTGAATACCTAAACAGGCATTCAGACTGGCACAGGAGACCAACAGCCTATGCTACAGGACCACAGGCTAACAGCCTATGCTACAAAGAAACACTGGAAATAACGGTCTCCTATGCTACATGCACAGGAAACTAACGGTCTCCTATGCTACAAAAAGAGTGCCACAGGAAACCAACGGTCTCCTATGCTACAGGGCCTCCGTTGTAATAATCGCGCGTCAAAAACTTTACAAGACCTCTATAGAATCTGACTTTGCTTGCATCCGATCACACTGTTTAGCATTGAAAGGTTCTCCAAAATTCTAATCGGGAAATGTGATGCGTTCGTAGATTTCCTGCAAAGGTAGTTGGCATTGGATGGAGGTGAGTGGCAAAATTTCTTCAAGTTCTTGGAAATCGGTGAAAATCCAGTCCTTCCTCGTAACGGATGCGGTGTCCTGTTTTTCTTAGCGGCGGTAGTGTTCAACAAGCACCTTGTCTTGGGAGACGAGGACGTATTCTTGTAACGATGTGAGTTGTCGGTAGTGCGCGAATTTTTCGCGTCGATCGTAAACTTGCGTTGAAGGTGAAAGCACTTCTACCAAGATAATAGGGTTGAGGAGTGTGTCAAAGACATCATCTTCAAAACGGGGTTCTTCACAAACGACAACGACATCTGGGTAGAAGTAGGAGGTTGTAGTAGGTGTGCTCACGCGCATTTGGTTCGCGTAGGTTTCACACTCGCTGCCTCTTAGACGTGAATGGAGTGCAGTAGATATGTTAATAGTAATGAGATTATGGGCGCGGCTCGCGCCAGATATCGCTATTAACTCGCCGTTTATGTACTCGTGTCTGATTATTTCCGCGTCTGGCAGTGCTTTGCGTTCAAAAGCGATGTATTCTTCGGGTGTCAGGCATGTTTGTGCTGCGGAAGCTGCCATGATTTCCTCCGGTAATGGACTGATAATTTGCATTGTCTTGAAAGATACCAAGAACAGATTTTTTGGTGCCAAAAAGATACCAATTTGTGCCAAAAGATACCAAGGCAATGTAATTTTGGGTTGCTGTGGATTTTGTGCAAGATATTTTACAACTTATTTTTAGTATAGTATAATTATACTATTTTTTGGTGCGGATGTCAAGTTTTTTTGTGGGTCAGTCAGGGTCATTTATAGTAGATTGCGGAAGCCCCGAATTTAATTGAATTCGGAGGCGGAAGTGTGCTAAATTTTTAAGACATCTTAAGAGCCAACTACTGCTCTGGCGAAGCAATATCCGTATTCTTTTTTGAAATAATAAGATGTTTTTTCATCTAAAACGTTGAATAGAGATTTGACAAGTTATAGTAAAACCTATAATTAATTGGGCACTCTCAAACAGTCTGAATGCCTCTAATGGGCATTCAGACTGGCACAAACTGACAGTTTATGCTACAAAGAGGTCTACTTATTTTTAGGATTCACTATAATAAAAGGAAATTCTAACACACTATGAGAACTGAAACAGACAGTATGGGGACGCTTCACGTTCCAGCTGACAGATACTGGGGCGCGCAGACACAACGGGCACTCCAGAATTTTAAGATTGGGGACGAACGCCTCCCACGCGCTGCTATATGGGCACTCGGAACTATCAAACAGGTAGTCGCACAGGTCAATGCTGACCTCGGTCTGCTTGACACCGAACTTGCAGAAGCGATCGGCACCGCAGCACAAGAAGTTATTGACGGTGCGTTGGATGATCATTTTCCACTCCGTATCTGGCAAACAGGGAGCGGAACGCAGACAAATATGAATGTTAATGAAGTCATCGCGAATCGCGCGATTGAGATGCTCGGCGGTGAAATGGGAAGTAAAGACCCGATTCATCCGAATGACCATGTTAACAAATCGCAATCGACAAACGATGTGTTTCCGACATCTATCCACTTAGCGATGGTCCGGCAGATTCGGGGACACCTGTTGCCGCGCTTGGGCGCGCTGCAGGAAGCCTTTGCTGAAAAGGTATCCGAGTTTGCAGAGATTGTCAAGATTGGAAGAACCCATTTGATGGATGCGACTCCACTGACAGTTGGGCAGGAATTTAGCGCGTACACGCAACAACTTACCGCCGCCGAACAACGCATTACGGCTTCGCTACCGCACCTCTGTGAACTCCCGATCGGTGGTACAGCCGTTGGTACTGGGTTGAATACACACCCTGATTACACTGCACGGGTCGTCGCACGGCTTTCGGAAACAACGGGTTATGAATTCCAACGCGCACCGAATGCGTTTGAGGCACTCGCCTGCCGGGATGCGGTTGTTAGCGCAAGCGGTGCCTTGAAAACTTTGGCGGTTGCTCTGTTTAAGATCGCGAACGACATCCGATGGCTCGCGTCGGGACCGCGGTGCGGCCTCGGTGAACTGCAGCTCCCTGAAATGGAGCCCGGTAGTTCTATTATGCCGGGGAAGGTGAATCCGACACAATGTGAAGCCGTCACGATGGTGTGTGCGCAAGTGATGGGAAACGATACGACGTTGGCGTTTGCTGGTGCGAATGGTGCCTTGCAACTGAACGTATTTATGCCTGTGATTGCGTACAATGCGTTACAGTCTATACAACTTCTTGGGGATGCGTGCGAATCTTTCCGCGTGAATTGCGTAGAAGGTATCGTGCCGAACCGTGAGACTATCGGGCGACACCTGTCGGAATCGTTAATGCTGGTGACAGCGTTGACACCCCACATCGGTTACGATAAGGCGGCGAAGGTGGCACAATACGCGCATGAACACGGGTGTACGCTTCGCGAGGCTGCCGTTGCGATGGAGGTTTTAACAGGGGAGGCTTTTGATGAACTGGTGGTACCGGGGGATATGACGCGACCGAATTTGACTTAATGTTTTCTGTGCTTTTGGCAGTGGGCAACCGAAACTCTACTGCTTTGCGGACCAGTTGCCAGTATTGTTCCACGTAGCTGCGAGGCAAGGGGATATTACTGTCTTTTACAGGAGCCATTTGTTATACCTCCCTATCATCAGGAACATTTAGTTTTCTCTTTTGTAGCGTATCCTATTAGGTTGCGCCTCATACACGCACAGGCTAACAGCCTATGCTACAAGGGGTACCTGCGTATCGGTAGCAGCAATTGGTATTGAAAATGAGTTTCTAAATAGGGGTAGGTAGTCGAACCCACCCCTATGATAGAGCGTATTATTCTTCATCCAAGACGACAACAGTATCTCCCACATCTGTGGGAGAGATTGTGGAAGATCCATCCGCAAGATAAACACCCTGCTTCTCAGTTGATTCAGAGGTTTTTGCCTTGCCTTTCCGAGAACTCTTCTTAGATTTAACTTGTTCCTCATCCTCGGATACCTCTTCCGGCTCAACGGCGGATATCTCTAAGTTTTGGAAACTGGAGAACCCACTGCCTGCGGGGATCAGGCGACCGAGGATGACATTCTCCTTCAGACCGAAGAGTTGATCGGTTTGTCCACTAACAGCGGCATCCGTTAGCACCTTCGTGGTCTGTTGGAAGGAGGCGGCAGAAATGAAGCTATCCGTGCTCAAAGAGGCTTTACTAATGCTCTGGAGAATCGGTTCCCCCGTAGCAGGTATTTCGCCTTTCTCGACAACTTCGCTATTGATCCGCTCAAAGCGTTTGCGCTGGACCTCTTCATTGAGATAGAAGTCGGTATCACCGGGTTCGGTGATGCGAATCTTGGTTAGCATCTGCCGTACGATGACCTCAACGTGTTTATCTTTGATAGTGCCTTTGCCGTAGACTTTCTGCACTTCATCAACGAGATATGCCCAAACTGCTTCTTCGCCTTCAACCGGTACGCCTTCAATAGTGGTGCGTCCGATACTCAAAATATCGTGCGGATTGAGGAACCCACTGGTGAGCGGTTCCCCTGCGTCCACCCAATCGCCTTCAGCGACAGTGACAAGTCGTTTCTCGTCAGGGATTTGGTAGAGGGCACTCTTATAGTCTTCATGTTCAATGCGATATGTCGGTACCCCTGCCTTTGTGCCCGCGGATCGGACATATCCCTCAATTTCGGCGATTTGTGCGGCATCACCGCGTTTTAGGCGGCGTGCCTCAAATAGGTCTGTAACACGCGGGATACCGGCAACGATGTCAAGGTTCGCTGTTCTCTCATGGAGTTCGGCGAGCGTTTCGCCTTTACGGATGCTATCACCTTCTGATAGAGAGAACGAGTAATCTGCGGGGATAACATGCGGTACTCGAGTGCCATCAGTTGTTTCGACTTCAATTCGCATCTGAAGGGATAACTCATCTATTTCAAATCCACGGTACTTCACCTTCGCTTCCGCGTACAACTCTGCTGGCAATTCATCGCCAACAGCATAGGGACAATGCGGATGATAGACGGCAGTTACCGTATGGGTAATCTTCTTATTCGCTTTTTCCAATGCCCGGTATTCCTTCGCCAGAAGTTCCGTGCCCGGCTCAAGCGGTGTCTCCGTGTCCCGTTTGTCGGCAACGATTTTGTAGATGAGTTCAGTGTCAAACCCTTTGAACTTTCGATTGTAAGTTCGGTACTCCGCTTCAGTCAGTTCAGCGCCTGCCTCCACGTCGAGTTCAGGGTGATGTACACTAACGACCTCGTAGAGACTCGTGACTTTTCCTGCGAGTTCAGGATCAGCCTTACGGAGTGCCTTATACTCGATTTCGGTGAGCCGGTCGCCGACCTTCACAGCTGTGGTTCCATCTTCAACATTTGTCACTTCATAATGACGAATGACTTCGAGTCCCTTGTATTGTCGGCGTTTTGCGGTTGACTCCTGTTGCGTTAAAAGGTCGCCCTCTTTTAATTCGCAATCAGGGTGATTGACAGCCGTTATCCGATATACGCGTTCAGCCTCAAAGCCGCCGATTGTCGTCTCAGTTGTAGAAGTGGTGAAACCGGGATACTTCTCATGTTGCTGCTTTGCTTCACTCTCACCGAGCAAATCTCCGGGTTTAAGTAGACCCTCCGGATGATGTACCTGTGTTACACGGTGTCGCAGTTTCTGTACGTCGAAACCGGTAAACCGTCTATGTGCACGCCTTAATGCCTCCGCTGTTAGTTCTTCGTCAGGTTTAAGCGGACATTCGGGGTGATACACCTTCGTTACGCGATGGCGTTCCATCTCCTGTTTTTCAACCTTAAATGCCCATTCATTCTCTCGATACGCAGTACAGGCGCGCTCATAATCCGTTGGGCTCAGCTCGTCACCAGCCTTAAGAGGTGAGGCATCCGCACTCGCGCTATCACTTGGCAAGAAGGTTTGTTCAATCAGGGAAGAGCCCTTTGGGATATCTTCATTCACAACGTAAATTGGCTTTGAATCTATCTCAAAGGGGGTCAACCACGGCGTAATTTCTTGTGTCGGCACTTCTTGTCCCACTTTAAATGGGAAGTTCTTTTGGACATTTTCATCTATATCGGTTACACGATAAACACGCTTGAACCCTGTATCGTCTTCTTCACTATCTGCGGATACATTCGTCTGTTCAAGAGGCGCGTTACTCGTTACCTTCAGGTCTTCTTCCTTAACAAGTTCATCTGTTTCTGGGTCTAAGTAATACCACTCGCCCTGAAATCCCTGTTGAATCTCATCCTTTAGCTGCTTTTCCGCTTCTTCAGTGAGTAGGTCGCCAGTAGATACCGAGGTATCGGGGTGTTGCACTTGTATCACGCGGTAGTGAGGCGTTACAAACCGTTGGAAACCGTATTGTCCACGTGCTTTGATGTACTCTGCCTGTGACAACTGCTGACCGATCTTCAAAGGGCAGTTGCTATCCAAAACAGCAGTGACTTCGTAGAGCCACGTCTTGGTATCAAAGCCCTTATACCGCTCTGTGTTTTCGGTATACTGTTTCTCGCTAAGTAATTCGCCTTCACGCAGTTGGCAACCGGGGTGATTAACTTGTTGGACTTTGTAAGCGGGTCCATCAAGGTTTGCTCGGTTTTCAGTAGCGATCCAGAGGTCTCGTTCCTGTTTGACGGTTCGTCCGGGTTGGAAGTCTCGGAAACGTACGGTGCCACTGACTTTGGATGGAATCTTGTGCTGACGGGCTTCCGAGACATCCTCAACAGCACCACCTGTGTGGAACGTACGCATCGTCAGCTGCGTTCCGGGTTCACCGATGGATTGCGCGGCGATAATTCCGACAGCTTCGCCAACATTGACGAGGTTATTCGTTGTCAGATCGTTCCCGTAGCATTTGGCACAAACGCCTTCGCTATTCTGGCAGGTGAGTACGGAACGGACATTCACAATTTTTACACCGAGCGTGTCAATCTGGTCTGCGCTCTGTATAGAGATGACAGTGTTGGCGGGAACAAGCACATCACCGCTCTCTGGATGGACGATATCCTCGGCAGCGGTGCGCCCACTGATTTTAAAGGCAAGGTCGCCGCCTTCTGTTGCAAATTTCTGGATGCTATTCAGCGTATGGCAATCTTCAGAGGTTACGCGGACATCCTGGGCAACATCTACCAGTCTGCGGGTGAGGTATCCCGAATGCGCGGTTTTCAGTGCTGTATCCACGAGACCTTTACGCGACCCGTAGGTAGAGTTGAAATAGTCGAGTACATCCAACCCTTCGCGATACGAACAAAAATAGTTGGGTAGATCTGAGTCGCCTTCACGCGAAGTAGCAGTCCCTATCGGTGGAATAAGGATATCACCATCCTGCTTTGCCTTGAGTCCAACAAAAGCACTGATTTGCATAAATGGATCTTTTCGGGCACGCGCCCCACTATCTGCCATAATATGCACTGGGCTGAAACCCTCCACCATTTTGCCGTCTACCTCTAATCCGTTGTGATCGACTTTCGGGTGAACCTTACGGGGGTCTCCACGCTCAACGAGGGCGGTCTCTATCTGGGGTAAGGTTTCAAACATCTCATCTTCTATCTTGTCCTTTGCGTTCAGCCAGATGCGAATCTGCTCGTTTTCGGATTCCTCGCTCTCGGTTGCGGGGGCACCTTCAAGGAGTTTTTCAATTTCTGCCTTTGCCGTGTTCACTAACTCGTTCCGGTTGTTAGGTGTAATATAATCCGTGATACCGGGCGAAATGCCGCTGAGCGTTGCGTACTCAAAAGCGAGTTTTTGGACATTTTCAAGTACTTCGGTTGTGGCGCGTGTGCCTAATTCGTTAAAGCACCGATGGATGAGTGCAGACAATTCCCGACCTCCTGCCTCGGCATTGAAAAAATGAATATGCTGCTGCGAGTGTTCGTCTTCCCATACTAATTCAGAAGGGAGAACTTCGTTAAAAATAACCCTCCCGACCGTTGTGAGAATAGGTTCCGTAGTTTTCACACCTTCATCCTCGGAAGTCGCGCGCTCCCGATCATCGTGCTGGTGTGCTTCCGACGCTTCACAAAAAAGTTGAACACTGTCGTGCAGTTTAAGTTGACCCGCAGCATGGGCGGAGATAACCTCTTCCGGATGCGCGAAGCGTCGGTGATACCAGGGTTTGTCACGGAATGCCTCAAAAGCAGAAGCGTCCGCTGCCGTGTACGCCGCGTGCAAAAGCGTAGCATCCTCAGGGTGTCCTGGTAACGTTTTGGTAAGGAAGCTGGGGCCAAGGACCATGTCGAGTTCAGGAACGGCGATCGGACTCCCGTGTGAAGGCTTCAAAATGTTGTGGCTGCTGAGCATAAGCAGTTTTGCTTCAGCCTGTGCCTCGACCGTCAGCGGTACGTGAACCGCCATCTGGTCGCCATCAAAATCGGCGTTGAACGCCTTACAAACGAGGGGCGGAATTCTGATGGATTTGCCTTCGACCAAGACAGGCAAAAACGCTTGAATACCGAGTCGGTGCAATGTCGGTGGTCGATTGAGCAGGACGGGATGATCGGCAATAACTTCTTCTACAACTTCCCAGACAGGCGAATCGGAGTCAACGTGTTCAGCGATATGCTTCGCCCGCTTAATCGTCTGTGTATAGCCGTAGGCTTGCAGTCGCTCAATGATAAAGGGTTTGAACAATTCGACTGCCATGCGTTTGGGTATCCCACACTGGTGTAGCCCCAATTCGGGTCCGACGACGATAACACTCCGTCCGGAGTAGTCAACGCGTTTACCGAGGAGGTTCTGACGAAACCGTCCAATTTTGCCTTTGAGTACCTCAGCAAGGGATTTGAGGGGTCGGTTCCCGGGCCCGGTGACGCGCCTGCCGTGGCGTCCGTTGTCAAAGAAGGCATCAACAGCCTCTTGTAACATCCGTTTTTCGTTTCGAAGGATCACCTCTGGGGAACGGAGTTGTATGAGTTTACGGAGTCGGTTGTTCCGATTGATAACACGGCGGTAGAGGTCGTTGAGATCGCTGGTAGCGAAGCGTCCGCCTTCAAGTGGCACAAGGGGTCGTAAATCGGGTGGAATCACTGGAATGACATCGAGAATCATCCATTCGGGTCGCTGTTCGGCTTCCGCAAAATCTGCCATCTGCTTCAGCTGCTTGGCGACCTTAAGTTTTTTCTGATGGCTCGTTGTTTCTGCCAACTCTTCGGTTAACTCTTTTACCTTCTCTTCAAGATCAATGTTGCTAAGAATTTCGCGGATAACTTCTGCACCGGTGCCAGCACGAAAGCCGCCCCAATGCTTATTACTATGCTCTACATATTCAACTTCAGTTAGCACTTGCCCAACTTCAAGGGTGCACTCTGGGTCAGTTACCTCAACGACGATAAATCCCTCAAAATAGAGTACACGTTCAACATCGCGTGAAGAGAGCCCACAGAAAACGCCGATGCGTGAGGGGAGCCCCTTGAAATACCATATATGGGATACGGGTGCAGCGAGTTGGATATATCCGAGCCGGTCTCTGCGGACGCGCTGTTGTGTAATCTCAACGCCACAGCGATCACATATCATCCCTTTGTGCTTAATACGTTTATACTTACCGCAGTTACACTCCCAATCCTTTTGTGGCCCGAAGATAGCCTCACAGAAAAGTCCTTCAGGTTCTGGACGGAAGGAACGGTAGTTAATAGTCTCCGCTTTCTTGACTTCGCCGCAGCTACATGTGCCTTTTTCGGGGCAGATAAAGGCCCCCTCTGTCGGTTCAGAAGCGTTTCGGCGTCTGCAACTGGTTTGTTTCGCCGAGTCCTTTATCTGATCAGGCGAGGCGATCTTTATGGAGATGCTGTCAAATGCCGTGTTCATCAGTTCTCCTTTTATTAGAGTTACCAGTAACCAGTTGCCAGTAACCAGTTAAAGAGGTTTTCGTTTAATGAGCCCTTCTTGTAACTGGTAACTGGCAACTAGCAACTAATCATCATCTTGGTCAAGGGATACATGAAGTCCGAGGGTTTGGAGTTCACGGACTAATACCTTGAATGATTCGGGGGTTCCAGGTGGATCAGGGTTTAGCCCTTTCACAACCGATTCATAAATCTCTCTTCTGCCAAGAACGTCATCCGATTTGAGGGTGAGCATTTCTTGAAGTGTATGCGCAGCGCCGTAAGCTTCCAATGCCCAAACTTCCATTTCACCGAGCCGTTGCCCACCGTGTTGTGCCTTACCGCCGAGGGGTTGTTGTGTAACGAGAGAGTAAGGCCCCGTGGAACGCGCATGCATCTTATCAGCGACGAGGTGGTTCAATTTGAGAAAATAGACGTATCCTACGGTTACTTCTTGTGCAAAGGGTTCACCTGTCCTACCGTCAAAAAGGATGCTCTTACCGGTGCGTTTACTGCGCTCCGGGAGATTGGTTTTGCCGAGTTCTTCAAAAACTTCTTTCTCGGTGGCGCCATCAAATACCGGAGATTCCGCGCGGATCCCGAGTTCATGGCACGCCCATCCGAGGTGAATTTCCAAAATTTGCCCAACGTTCATTCGAGAAGGCACCCCCAGAGGATTCAAGACTAACTCGACCGGTGTACCATCTGGCAGATAGGGCATATCCTCAGCTGGCAAAATTTTGGCAACAACACCTTTGTTCCCGTAGCGTCCCGCCATCTTATCACCGATAGAAATAGGACGCTTGCTGGCAACATAGACTTTAACACGCTTGATAACACCAGGCTTGAGTTCATCGCCCATTTCCAATTGCTGGAGTGCCTGCTCTTTCTCGTCTGTGTAAGCGGTGATCCTGCCCTGTGCCATCTCCTCAATGCGCTGAATATGCTCTTTCGCCTCAGCATTGGTCACGTTGATGTCCGAGAAGGATAAATTAGATGCCTTACGCGCTTTCTGATAGTCGGCATCAGAAGCATGGTCTCCAACCGATAGTGTGCACTTCGGGTCGAAAACAGCAGTAATGTGCCAAGTGCTTTCGGTTTTTAGGTCTCTGGCGGTCTTACTGAGTGTCTCGCGTTCTTCGGCAGTCAGTTGCTGCCCGGCTTCTACGAGACGTGCTGGATACTCGATAGACGCTTCCTTGTAGTCAGCATCCGAAAGTTCCTGCCCCTCGCTCAATGGACACTCGGTGTTAAAGACTTCCTGAATTTGCCAAAATTGTTCTGTTTGCAAATCTGGATAGATTTCACTAAAGTCCGCCCAAGCTTCTTCGGTGAGTTCTTCGCCTTCCATAACCGGACATCCGGCTTCCCCCAGTTGAATGACAACAGATTGTTCAAATTCCGAGCGTTCCCGGGCTTCCAACGTTGTGTTATCCACAAGTTCGTAGAAATCATAGTTATCAGGTTCACGGTCTTCTTCAGTTAGCAATATCCCGAATCGGGCGTTCGCTGCAGTCAGGGTCTCCTTCAACTGTTCGGTGTCCGGTTCGCCTTCGGCATCTTCAGCGTCGGCATCCGTGTTTTTATGCATCGCAATAGCCACCACGCTGCCATCGTAACCGAGAAGCGAAACGTCAGCATGTCCTGTTTGCGCACTTAAAGGTGCCTCTTCCTGCATAAGTAGTTCACCATCTTCCAAGAATGGCTTGCAAACTTCACTCAAATACGCCTCCACTGCGCTGACGATTTCGGAAGATGCGACTGAGGATATGCCTACCGCTTCAAAGTCCCCATCTTCGTCGCCGTCGGTAGCCTCTGTTCCTTCGGCTAAGGCATCTGGCATCCGTGTCGCGAGCGTAGGAACCGGCTCAGGCACACTCGTGACCCTATAGTGCGGCTCAGCAATGAAGGCTTCAGCGGCTGTATCCTCGGTTACCGTCCAATACTCGTTCGCCGTGAAACCGGACATATAAGTATCTAAAACTTCTGCGGTCAAGATATCACCGGCATTCGCGAAAGGCTCAGAGACACCGACTGCATAAAGTGGATCCACAAGTTCAGAACCGATGAGGGCATTGCGAATTTCCTCGATTCTTCGACGCCGGATTGAAGCTGTCTGCTGCCGCCAATTCTCTTCGATCTCCTTACGTTTCGATTCATACCGTAACCCATCAGCCATTGACAACCCGGAGTCATCTTGCATCCAGTTGCCCCGCCGTTGTGCGCCGTCGGGTTTACGTGAAAACACCTTTACATCAATGACGACGCCTTCAACGCCGGGTCGAACATAAGTAGAGGCATCCCGGACTTCTTTAACCTTTTCACCAAAGATGGCTCGTAGGAGTTTCTCTTCCGGCCCATATTCGCTTTCACCTTTCGGTGTAATCTTGCCGACAAGAATGCTACCTGCTTTAACAACGCTCCCGACCCGGATGATGCCTTCCTCATCAAGTTGGCCGAGTCGCTGTTCACTGACATTCGGAATGTCCCGCGTGATTTCCTCGGGGCCTACCTTTGTTTCGCGCGCCTCTACCTCAAATTCCTCAATATGGATAGAGGTGAAGGTATCCTCGGTGATGAGTGACTCACTGATGAGGATAGAGTCCTCGTAGTTGTGCCCACCCCACGGCATATAAGCACACAGAATATTCCGACCGAGTGCGAGTTCGCCATTCTCTGTAGAGGTGCCATCGACGATGACCTGTTCGGCTTCAACTTTATCACCGACTGCAACGATCGGACGTTGATGGATACAAGTACCACTGTTACTCCGCTTGAATGTCTGGAGTTTATAAACATCGTAGCCCATCTCGCTGAACGTGTTTTCACCTTCATCATGGTGAAGTGCTTGGCCTGTGTATATGAGAATTTCGTCGGCTGAGACACTCGTGACCGTCCCTGCACGCTTAGCAGTGATAAGAGCACCAGAATACCGCGCCGCCGGTTCTTCCATTCCTGTGCCGACAAGCGGTGCTTCTGGGCGGACAAGCGGTACGGCTTGGCGTTGGTGGTTGGCACCCATCAATGCCCGGTTTGCGTCCTCATGTTCCAGAAACGGGACCAGTGCAGCAGAGATGCCAACGATCTGCTGGGGTGAAACGCCGATATAGTCCACCTTTTCCATCGGGAGGGACAGTACGTCCTCACCACTGCGGACCGGTAGCAGCTGTTCCGAAGCATCCGCGCCCCCATTCGTAGTTTCTGCGGTATCGCGCGATGCTGTCTTCGCGGCAATGTGGGCGGTATCTTCGCTATCTGCGGTGAGATATTCGATCTCTCCTGAAACGGATCCGTTCTCCACTTTCTGATACGGCGTTTCTATAAAACCATAAGGATTTATCCGCCCATAGCAAGCAAGCGAAACGATGAGTCCGATTGAGGGACCTTCAGGCGTTTCCAAAGGACAGACACGCCCAAAATGTGTCCGGTGTACATCGCGAACTGCGGCTGTTGCTCTGTCTCGATGCAGTCCGCCCGGACCGATTGCTGAGATACGGCGTTTGTGTGTCAACTCGTCCAGCGGATTAATCTGTTGCATAAATTGCGACAACTGGTTTGAGCCGAAGAATTCACGGAGTGCCATCATGAGTGGTTTCGGGTTCACAAGTGAAGACGGCACGACTTTCGCGATGTCGTTGTTGGTACTCAACCGTTCGCGCGTCGTCCTGCGAATTTGGAATAACCCCATCCGGAACTGGTTTTCCAGAAGTTCACCGATAACACGTACACGTCGGTTGCCGAGATGATCGAGATCGTCTTTCGGTTTAAGACCGTTATGCACTTTAAGCAGATAATCTACGGTAGCGGCAATATCTTCTGGCCGGAGTGTGCGCAACGTTTCTTCAGGTGGCTCGCCATAAACAGATATTCCACGGAATTTTCGATTCAGCTTGTATCTCCCAACGACACCTAAATCATATCGGTGTGAATCAAAAAGCAACCATGTGAGGTGTTTACGTGCGTTCTCTATATTGGTGGTATCCCCGGGTCTCAAAGTGCGGAAAATTGTAAGGAGTGCTGCGTCCTGTAAAGAGTATTGCGGCTCGTAGTCCACCTGTCGATCGCGCTCGAGTGTATTCCGTAAAAACCGGATGTGTTGGCAATCCTCGGCATCCAAGACAGTGAGTGCCTCAACCCCAGTTTCTTTGAGACGCTCCAGTTCGGTTTCGGTGAGGAGTGTATTCGCCGTGAGGAGCACTTCGCCGGTTTCTTGGTGGATAACGTCTTCAGCACAGACCCTATCTTGCGCATCTTCGGCCAGAATCTGTTCAGCCGTGAAAGCCTCTTTTCCGTAGCGGGTGCGTGCGGCTTCGTATTCCGAATTCGTTAGCACCTGTCCAAGTGTAAACTCACATCCGCTGTCGTGGGTATCAAGCACGCGTTGTCGCAGCTCGGTCTCAAAACCTTTCCATTTTCTCCGGTGCCTTGTACGCTCTGTCGCTGAAATCAGTTGATCAACTTCAAGGGGACAGCCTGCGTCTGGTACTTTAAGGACCCGATAACACTTCTCAACCTCAATATCGGGATAGTCCTTTTTGGCTTGCCGAAATTCCGCGGCGTCTAACAGGTCACCCGCTTTAACCTGTATTGCGGGTCCCTCGACGTGCGTAACCTTCCATCCGTCAAGCACAAGCCGTTCCGTTTTGGCGTAGAGCTTCAGGATATCTGCGTCTGATGCCCAACCGAGTGCACGCAGTAGCACTGTAGCCGGTAGTTTTCTGCGTTTGTCAATGCGGACATAAATCTGATCCTTCGTGTCTATTTCAAATTCGACCCAGGCCCCTCGATAGGGGATAATTTGGGCAGTCGGTGTTCGTCTTCCGGTTGGCAACGATTTCTCAAGAAAAATGACACCCGGCGACCGGTGCAGCTGACTCACGATCACACGTTCACTGCCGTTGACAATGAAGCTGCCGTTTTCAGTCATTAATGGCACTTCGCCGAGATAGACGTCGGATTCTCGTATATCTACGACGTGCGGTTCATCTGCATCCGGATCCGTTTCGCGTAGGATGAGCATGATACGCGCTGTGAGAGATACCTGATAGGTAACACCGCGCGCAACGCATTCTTGTAATGTATATTTAGGTGTCCCGAGGGTGTAACTGACAAATTCAAGGCTATTGACCTCCGAGAAATCTCGGATCGGAAATACTTCCTTAAATACGGCTTGGAGGCCTGTATCTATACGTTCATTGGGTGAGACATCTCGCTGTAAAAAGACATCGTAGGAAACTTTTTGGGTTTCTATAAGATTCGGGAGATCTGTCCGAATCTCTGTTTTGGCAAAAGATTTTCTGGGCTTTTTGTTCACTGAAAGGAGTCCCCCTATTTGGCGGTGGTTGCGCAGCTTACGAATAGACTCTCGAAAAAGCCTACCTCTGCAGCTGCTTTTTCCGTCTCCGTCTTAATATGGTGACATAAGCATAGCATAACAGAATATTATACATTATAATTTACAACATGTCAAGAAAAAATGAAAAAAAGCGCGTTTTTTTCGCATTTTTAATGAAATTGTCCTGTTAAGCCTCAATTTTTGACGTGACAAATGAACATTGACACTCGAAATGTTGTCTGTTATACTGAAGGCATAAAATTTAGTCTGGAGAATGACATGGGAATCGTTACAACACCACACCCTGTTAAAGCCGTTATCGGTGTGCTAACCGCTGAACCGGGTCTTCTGTCAACCGTTTACGCTGAACTCACACAACGTCTCGGACCCATTGACTTCACAAGTGAACTGCTGCCTTTTACAAGTACAAACTATTATGAAGCGGAGATGGGACCGGACATCCACAGGCAATTTCTCAGTTTTAAAAGGCTCATTGACGCAGGTACATTGGCAGAGATGAAACTATTTACAAATACAGTGGAGCAAAATTTCATAAGACAAAAGTTAGATGGAGATGCACGGCGTGTTAATTTGGATGCGGGTTACCTCTGTTTAGCAAAGTTAGTGCTTGCATCAACGAAGGATCACGCGCACCGTATCTATCTTTGTGATGGCATTTATGCCGAAATTACACTCCGCTTTTATCGTAAAACGTTTCAACCGTGGGAGTGGAGCTACCCCGACTACCGGTTACCAACATATATCGTTATCTTTAACAAAATTCGCGAAATCTATAGGGGTCAACTGGAAAATGCAGAAATTACTTAAACGGATGCAAGGCCGCTTATCTCGGTTGGGAAAGAGCCACAGTCTAACAGACTATGCTACAAAGAGCCACAGTCTAACAGACTATGCTACAAAGAAACACAGTCTAACAGACTATGCTACAAAGAAACACAGTCTAACAGACTATGCTACAAAGAAACACAGTCTAACAGACTATGCTACAAAGAAACACAGTCTAACAGACTATGCTACAAAGAAACACAGTCTAACAGACTATGCTACAAAGAAACACAGTCTAACAGACTATGCTATGAAAATTTTGCTGCTTGTCGTTCTTGTTGGTATTTTGGGGGCACATCCCCTACATAGTGCCGACACTGAAGCTGTTCCGCCAAACACCCGCGCCCGGGCACGCGACATCGGCATCCAAATCGGGAGTCTTCCAACAGGCACTCACAACGCTATCACCGATGTCGCTGGTGTGAAGGTCGGACATGTCACCTTGAATGAAGGGGATTCAATTCGTACCGGTGTGACCGCCGTCATTCCGAGTGATGATATTTGGACAGCGCGTCTGTTCGGCGCAGCCTATACTATCCACGGCAACGGTGAAGCGACCGGCATCGCACGTATTAACCAAGCCGGGTGGATTGAATCTCCCATTTTACTTACAAATACGCTCAGTGTCGGCGCAGTCCATGATGGTGTTGTGCGTTACATTGTGAAAAGGTATCCGGACAACAACATCGTGCTGCCGATTGTAGCAGAGTGTTACGATGGTGGTTTGAATGACATCAGTGGACTTCATGTTACAGCAGAACACGCGATTGCAGCGATTGAAAATGCCACCGATGGTCCCGTCACCGAAGGCTGCGTCGGCGGTGGCACCGGTATGCGCTGCTACGAGTTCAAAGCGGGTATCGGTACATCTTCTCGCGTTCTGCCTGAAGAACAGGGCGGATGGACAATAGGTGTACTCGTTAACTCCAACGGGGGCCGCCGCCATCAATTGCGAATTGATGGTGTGCCGGTCGGCAGAGAAATTACTGGATCCCCACCGAAACCGACGCGAGAGGGTTCGTTTATTATTGTGATCGCGACCGATGCGCCGTTAACGCACCGTCAATTGAAACAGTTAGCGATCCGGGCGACACACGGACTCGCCCGTACAGGGACACCGAGTACGGACGGTAGTGGCGAATTCGTCATAGCGTTTTCCACTGCGAATATCTTTTCAAACAGGTCTGAAACTGGCACTTTTCACATCGAGATGCTCGTCAATAGACGCTTAAGTGCGCTCTTCCAAGCAGTTATTGAAGCAACAGAGGAGGCTATTGTCAATTCAATGACAATGGCAACGACAACCACCGGCCGCAACGGCAGGACGATGTACGCGATTCCCTTGGCAGCGTTACAGAAGGTGATGAAAGCATACAGCCCTTATACTAAATCTGAAAAATAAACTTACATTTCAGAGGTTTTGAAACTCATTAAAGGTTTCCACACGTAAGAGCGCAATAATGCACGTCGCATTTGGGCGAGTACGCCGCAGAATTGCGCAACTACGAACCCGTTTTCGATAATGAGAAACGTTTATTCAGAAACGGTATTATAGTAAAGTTTAGAATTAATTGGGCACTCTCAAACAGTCTGAATACCTATAACAGGCATTCAGACTGGCGCAAACTGGAAGTTTGTGCTACGAATGTGTCTATTTATTTTTCGAATTTACTATAATTTGTGTTTAAACCGAGCGAATAGGATTTGTACCCGGCGCGAGGGATTCAGGTACCACTTCGTAATGTGAAAATTCCAATGTGAACGCGCCACGCCCTTGTGTCATCGAACGGAGTCGCGTCGTGTATTGAAATGTCTCTGACAACGGGACGAAGGCATCAATAACATTCCGTGTGGATTGCGATGCGGGGCCTGTACCGGATGCGTCTTGCGTCGTGCTCTCGTTAATTTGGGCGCGGCGTGAATTCAGGTCGCCGATTACTTTGCCGACATGTTCATCGGGAACAGTGATATGTATCCGCATAATTGGCTCTAAGAGCAATGGGTTTGCTTTTCTAACGGCGTTTTCAAAGGCAAGCGCTGCCGCCGCCTCAAATGCCACCTCCGAGGAATCCGTTGGGTGATAGGAACCGCCCGTGAGTGTTACTTTCACGTCTTGCATCGGGTATCCGATGCGGGGACCTGTCCCCATCGCCCCTTCTAATGCTTTCTCAATGAACGGGATATAGTGCCGCGGGATCTGCGTTTCATCGGTATTATCCTCAAACTGAAATCCTTCATCGCGTTCTAAAGGTTCAACTGTGAGGCGTACATCACCATAAATGCCTTCCTCGTCAGTTTTATGAATGTGTGTTCCGCGTGCCTCCGCGACGGTACTTATAGTTTCGCGATATGCCACTTGGAGTTTGCTCACCCGAGCGTTAACCCCAAATTCACGGACCATCCTATCTGTCAAAATCTCCAAATGCAGCTCGCCCATCCCAGAGATAATTCGCTGTCCGGTTTCTTTGTCAATCCCTACGGTGAATGTCGGATCTTCGTCCATGAGTTTTTCAAGCGTTTCCTCTAATGCGTCTGCATCACTTGCACGCTCAGGCTCTATCGCAATAGAGATAACTGGATCCGGGAAGGTGATGGATTCTAAGAGAATGGGTTCTTTGGCATCGGTCACAGTATCGCCGGTCTTAGTCTCCTTAAGTCCGACGAGCGCCACAATATCACCGGCGTAAGCTGCATCAGACACTGCCTCTTTATTGGCGTGCATCTGTAAAATGCGATTCACTCGCTCGCGTTTCTCGGAACGGACGTTATAGACTGCCTCCCCGCGCCGAAGCGTACCCGAATAGACTCGACAGTAAATGAGTTTATCAACTGTTGGATGACTGGCGACCTTAAATGCTAAGGCTGAAAACGGTGCAGTATCGTCTGCCGGGCGCGTTATTTTAGCTTCCTCGCCTCCGTCAGAAGTTGCGTCTCTTTTACGTTTGGCACGCGCACTGATAGAGGTAGGGTGTGGGACAGTCCCTTCAATCGGTGGCACATCAACAGGAGATGGCAAAAAATCGATGACAGCATCAAGCAGGGGCTGAACCCCCTGATTCTTCAAAGAACTCCCACATAGCACCGGCACTAATGCCCCGCTTAAAGTCGCTGTGCGGACAGTCGCCAATAATTCGTTGTGCGTAATTTCTTCGCCGTTCAAGTATTTCTCAAGTAACATCTCATCTTCAACAGCAACACTCTCAAAAAGCGTCTCGCGTGCTTGATCGACTTCATTCTGAAATTCAGATGGAATTTCCATCTCTGAATAGGTTTGCCCTTGGTCGGCTGTGTCCCAACGCATCGCCTTTTGTGTGACCAGATCAATGACCCCCGCAAAGTCTGTACCTTCGCCGATCGGCAATTGGAGCGGTAGTGGATTCGCGCCCAATTGCGCTTTCATCATCTCCAAGACGCGGGCATAATTCGCGCCCACCCTGTCCATCTTATTGACAAAAACGATACGGGGTACACCGTAGCGTTCCGCCTGATGCCAGACGGTTTCTGACTGAGGCTCCACGCCCCCGACAGCACAGAAAAGTGCGATTGCTCCATCCAAGACCCGCAAAGAACGCTCTACTTCGACCGTGAAATCGACGTGTCCGGGTGTATCGATGAGGTGAATTGCGTGATCACGCCAGAAACAAGTTGTCGCGGCGGCAGTGATTGTCACGCCGCGTTCTCGTTCCTGCACCATCCAATCCATTTCAGCGGTGCCATCATCTACTGCGCCGATTTTATGTTTTTTGCCGGTGTAGAAGAGGATGCGTTCAGTTGTCGTCGTTTTGCCAGCATCAATGTGGGCTGCAATACCGATGTTGCGTACGTTTTCAATAGGATATTCGCGTGCCATTTTTTTCCTTCAGGTTAGCGTCTACATCTCGTTGTTCCATTGAAGAACAACACCGAGTAAGCCGGGATTCCATTCCATAAGAAGTTGATATGCCTTCGGTGCCTCTTCTCCCGGAACGCGATGGCTTATCAGCGGGACAACGTCGAACCGTTTCCCCGCGATGAGTGTCAACAGCAAGAGACTGTCATCTTCAAGTGTCCAGAAGTTCGGTGAGGATTCTTGGCGCGGGCGGATAGAATTGTGGGCCCCGTAAAGGATAAGTCCTTTTTTATGCACATCCCGATAAAAGTTCACCTTCGGTGTTTCGCCGCGTGTGCTTGCCAACAGCACCACGCGCGCATCCCGTCCCGCGACATCTAAGGCGGTGCTGATAGCGTCTGGATGCCCCGTCGCTTCAATAACAACAGCCGGTCCATTGCCATTCGTGACATCACCTAACTGCTCAGAGAAATTAGTATCTTCCGGGTTGAGTGCGGAGTCTGCGCCCATACTTTTAGAGATTTCGAGACGGCTATCGGTGAGATCTGCCGCAATAAGCGGAAGTGCCCCACAGAGTTTCGCGAGTTGCATCGCCAGCAAACCGATGAGTCCTTGTCCCAAAATTAGTGTTGCCTCTCCCAATTCAATCCGTGCTTTTCTGATGCCTTGTAATGCGATCGCACCGAGATTAAAGAAAACCGCTTCCTCAGCGGGAACATCCGTGGATGTCACTTTCAGCAAACGGTTCGGCGAGGTTACAAAGTGGCTGGTGTGTCCTTGTGTGGAAGCGATGCGTTCCCCGACTTGATAGTTCGTAACTGATTTCCCGACCTCTATCACCGTGCCGATATTGCTGTAACCCGGTCGGGATGGGTAACGTCCTTGTGCATTGGGAAGTCCCAATAAGAACGCTCGCTCCGTGCCGGGACTGATGAGTGTGCACGCTGTAGCGACGAGTACTTCATCGTCTCCGATGGGCGGTAACTCAAATGTCTCAATATCAACTTTGGCGCGACTTGGCCAAACAACGCGTTGTGCTTTCATTAAAAACCTGAGCCTCAGCATATAAAAGGATAGTTGTTTTCCGGCAGTTTACCAGAAGAACAACTATCCGTCAAGTGTTAATCTGTGAACCGTCCAATAGCGCGGACGTTTGACGCATTATAGTAAAACCTACTAATTAATTGGGCACTCTTAAACAGTCTGAATACCTATAACAGGCATTCAGACTGGAAACCCAAACTAAAAGTTTGTGCTACGAATGTGTCTATTTATTTTTAGGATTCACTAAGCAAGTTTCAATATTAAATATGCACATTGTCCATTGATAGCGGGCGGGGAAACCCCGCCCCTACGAGCTCGGTGTCATCGTCTGCTGAAAAAAATCGGAAGATTATTATTTAATATTGCTTAACGATCTGATCCGCCTGATCTGCGAGTGCCCAAGGTGACGTAGTCGCCGCCGAGATTATCTGGCAACCTGACATAGAGGAGCACACGCCTCTTATTCTGCGCTTTCAGTTGCTTGGCGATGCGGGAATACGACTCAAGGTCATCAACCGGCATCCATTCCAGTTCTTGGATAAGATATCCGGGTTTGATGCCTTTTTTCTCGGCATTGCTGCCGGATTCAACCTTTGTGACAATAACGCCTTTTTCGCCTAAAGTATAGCCGTAACGTTCAGCAATCTCAGGGGTTAGCTCTTGGACCTCAAGCCCCGCAAGCGTTCCTTCTTCTTCATCTGCTAGCTCCATTCTTTGTAGCTGTAGCTCCACATCGGGTGAGAGTGAAGCAAGGGTTTCTTGTGTGCGTTTCCCCAATTTAACAGTCAACCGTTTTTCTTCGCCGCTCTTCCGGATGACAGTCACTTCAACAGATTTACCGACCTTTGTTGCTCCAACAATATGCTGCAAGTGAACCATGTCTTGGACTTGCTGCGCGTTGAAGGTGAGGATAACATCTCCGGGCTGGATGCCTGCTTTTTGCGCGGGGCTTTTCGGACCGACAGCTTTAACAAGCACACCGCGTGGCATATCAAGGTTCAGTTCCTCCGCGAACTCAGGGCTCACGGGTTCCATACTAATACCGAGCCACCCGCGTTCCACCTTCCCGTTTTCTATCAGTTGCGGTAAGATCTGTTGTGCCAGGTTGCTTGGAATAGAGAAACCGATGCCGATATTTCCGCTTGTTAAGCCGTTAGTGGCAATTAAAGTATTAATACCGACTAATTCGCCACGAATATTAATCAGCGCGCCGCCGCTGTTGCCTTGATTAATTGGAGCATCGGTTTGTATGAACTGTCCATAAGCCGTGAATCCTGTCCTGCCCTTCGCGCTAACAATGCCGCGCGTCACGGTTTGGGAATAGTTCAGCGGCGTTCCGATAGCGACAACCCATTCACCCACTTCAAGTGCGTCTGAGTCGCCGAAGGGCAGGACCGGAAGTGCTTCAGCATCAATTTTAATAACGGCTAAATCGCTGCCACCGACGACACTCCGTGCATCATCACGCCCGACTAACTCGGCATCATACTCTTTGCCGTTTGATAGGGTTACCTTAATCGCGTCGCTACCTTCAATAACATGGTTGTTGGTGAGGATATAACCGTCGTCACTAACAATTACGCCGGAGCCAACCCCTCTGGCGGATCTTGGATTGGGGATCGGGATTCGTTCGGGTTCTTCAAAAAAGCGTCTGAATGGAAGCGGGAGCTCGTCGCCGAAAAAGCGTCTAAATTCCTCTTCTTGCTCAGGTGTTAGTTGATTTCTTCGTGATGTCACGATTCTATTGCGGCTTGTTTGTGTTGTAATTTTCACAACCGCAGGACGCGTCCGTTTGACTAAATTAATAAACGCCCGATTCGCCCGCTCCAAGTGCTGAAAATCTTCCGATGTTTCAAGTGTATCGTTCGTCTGCCCGACTGCGGTTTGCAGTGTAAATTCATCTGTATCCCAACTGATGACAATCCCTGTTACGACGATGAGGGCTGCTAAAATTAAGACGAACCGCATAGGGTTCTGAAGTGTGTTTCTGAATTTCATGATATATACCTCTACTATAAAAAAAGGTGACTCCGGTTTCGGAGATGACCGGAATCATTTTTTAGATTTTTTTGTGTTTACGTTCTAAACACACCTATTGGAAAAAAAAGTTGCAAAAAAGTTGAAAAAAATCACTCTTTCCGCGAAATTCGATCCACATGTTCACGGACAATATGTTCGGGACATAATTTAATAAAGAGCCAAGCACCGGGTACAAGGATTACAAAAGCACCAACGAGGAGATCGTCAAATTTACCGAGAATAGGAAGAAAATCAAGATCAAGTGGATTGACAAAGTAAGCGACAGCAAAGGCAAATGCCAATAATTCGGCGAGAATGAGGATCGCTTTCCGATAGATAGGAACGCGTTCATCAACAAACAGTCGCCACGTCAACTTGACGAAATTTGGGAGATGGAGAAGGAGACGGAAAAGTTTAAAGGAGCCCTGCCTTTTACCGCCGAAGAAAAATGAATTCAGCATAATTTTAAAGTTTACCAAAACTGTTTTTTATATGCAAATTAATTTTTTAGAGGACTTACGCAAACACCATAGGTGTCAATTTAGGATTTTTCAGAACTTTTGGGAACAACTATTATACACATGCCGCCCTTACAGGGCTTGGGGCTTTTTGGGCCAGCTGCTATAAACATAATGAAGAAACACTCAAGCAAATAAACCCTACGGGACTAAAGAGGTTTTTGAAGTCGTCAATGTTTCTGCGTAGGATCCGGTTAGGTTAGGAAACCGCACCTACCGGACCTGGGTCTGAGACGGTTATTATTTCTAAAATTGACACTTATAGTGCGGTTGCAAACCGCACCTACCGGGCCTGGGGTCTAAAGTTGGAGGAAAAAACGAGAACTGAATGGTTCTGCTCACAATCCATATTAATTTGACCGGTAGATTCTATTTTGGTATACTATCCGCAGACAACATAAGCCAACAACAAGGAGTGATTATGGCAACACCAAACAATCTCTCTGCGAAGCAGATCGCAGCACAACTTTATACCGTTAGAGAGTTTACTAAAACTGAGGCGGATATTGCGGAAACGATGAAAAAGGTTCGGCACCTCGGCTATGAGGCGGTGCAATGCTCGGCACTCGGTCCGATTGAACCCGTAGCCCTGAAAAACATCGTTGACGGTGAAGGGCTCAGCATCATCGCGACACATACCAGTTACGAAAGGATGCGCGATGAACCGCAATCTGTCATTGACGAACATCAATTATGGGGATGCAAACACGCTGCAATTGGTGGGCTTCCGGGCGAATATCGTAGTGCTGAAGGGTATGCGACATTTGCGAAAGAAGCCTCCAAAGTCGCAGCCCGTCTCGCCGAAGGCGGTTTGACTTTTTCCTATCATAACCATAGTTTCGAGTTGGAACGCTATAACGGACGTACCGGATTAGAGATTTTATACGCCGAAAGCGATCCGACCTATTTTAAGAGCGAACTGGATACGTACTGGATTCAGCACGGGGGCGGCGACCCCGCAGCATGGGTTCGACAGTTAAAAGGCCGCGCCGACATCATCCATCTCAAAGATATGGCGATGGAAGGTTCTTCACAACGCTATGCCGAAGTCGGCGAAGGTAACCTTAACTGGCCAGCCATCTTAGATGCTTGTGTCTATGCCGGGGTTGAGTGGTACATCATTGAACAAGATAGTTGCTACGAACGCGACCCGTTTGAAAGTTTAGGCATTAGCCTGAATAACCTGAAAGAGATGGGTTTTGTGTAGCAGCGTAGATGAGCGGGTCGGGAAACCCGACCCCTACGATTGAACGGGTCGGGGAACTTGCCTCCTGCGATTGAACGGGACGGGAAACCCGACCCCTACGATTGAACGGGACGGGAAACCCGACCCCTACGAAAGAAAACACATTTTTATTTGACTTTCAAAGTGGCTTATGATACAATTAAAAGGATTAACGGGGCGTGGCGCAGCCCGGAAGCGCGCTTGAATGGGGTTCAAGAGGTCGCTGGTTCGAATCCAGTCGCCCCGATCTCTTAGATATAATTTCGGTTTGTCAGCGTTGCGATCACACGCCGCGCAGCAAGTCACAAGAAAGGGGAGAACTGCAGTAGTGGACAAGTCGTACATTAATGTTGGCATCTTAGGATGGGGTACCGTCGGTACCGGGGTTTCCAAAATCCTATTAAATCAGAATGCCCTCATTGCGAAAAATAGTGGCATTGAATTAAGCCTTAAAAAAATAGTTAAACGGACACTCCCCGCAGCGCGAGCGGGTGTTGAACTTCCCGCGGACTGTCTGACGACTGATCCCGCAGAAGTTGTTGACAATCCAGATATTGATATCGTCGTCGAGTTGATTGGCGGTGTTACGGAAGCGCACACGCTTATTAGCCGTGCGATCCAAAACGGCAAACATGTCGTCACAGCCAATAAAGCCCTCCTCGCGGAACACGGCGGTGAATTATTCCAACTCGCTTCAGAACATCAAGTGAGCCTCAATTTTGAGGCAAGCACTGCCGGTGGTATCCCGATTATTAAGACACTTCAAGAAAGTTTCGCTGGTAACCAAATCCACTCGCTCTACGGCATTGTAAACGGCACGTGTAACTATATCCTAACTGAGATGCATGAGCGGGGTGTTGACTTCTCAGACATCCTCAAGGCTGCGCAAGATAAAGGCTATGCCGAGGCCGATCCGACATTTGACGTTGAAGGTATTGATGCTGCCCAGAAACTCATTCTGCTGATCGCGCTTGCCTATCGGAGCAATATCTCGCTGTCGCAATTTCACGTTGAGGGTATCACCAACATCACGCAAAAAGAGATCCAATATGCGCGCGAACTCGGTTACGTCATTAAACTGCTGGCTATTGCGAAGTTAGGTGATGGCAACCGTGTAGAAGCCCGCGTGCACCCGACCCTCGTGCCGGAGCGGAGCCTGTTAGCAAACGTCAGTGGTGCATTCAATGCTGTCTGTGTGATCGGGGACGCGGTCGGTCCGACGCTTTTTTATGGACAGGGTGCGGGTGAGATGCCGACGGCGAGTGCCGTTGTTGCCGACATTATTGATGCGGGGAAATCCTTGCGCCAAGGTGTAAGCACCCCAATTTCGCGAGCATGGCTTGCTGGCGCGCAAGCAGAAGTTGATGTCGCTCCGATTGACGCTATAGAGACGCGCTACTATCTCCATTTTGTAGTGGCTGATCGCCCTGGGGTGCTCGCGAAAATCGGCACCATCTTGGGGAACTGGCAGATTAGTATCGCCTCCGTTATCCAAAAGGATCCGCACGGTATGGATACTGTGTCGCTCGTGATGCTGACCCACACTGCGCGGGAGAAGAATATGCAAGCCGCGCTTGCCGAGATTTATACGCTTGAAGACGTGAAAGGTGACACACAACTCATTAGAATCGAAGAAGAGGTTGATTTTTAATTTTTGAAATTAAGGACAGTCAGACTGCCTGATAGCTGCTTGAGGTGAAATTAAGGATGAAAGAAGGGATAAAAGACACGTTAGTGTTTGACATGAAAGACCTTCGACACGAGGACTTCAAGGCATACGAAGTACTTGTGCCGCCTGCTTCCCTCGGTTTGAACTATGAGGAGGTAGAATTTAATAACGCTCTGTCCTGTGCAGTCCGCCTGCTTCGCCAAGGCGACGATAATGTCTACGTAACAGCGGCTATTGAAACGAAAATTTTGGTAGAATGCGGACGGTGTATCATCCCGTTCGAGGTTGATATAAGTACAACGCTTGAACTGCTATTCTCTGTGAGTCGCAAATCGCCAGAAGAGAGTGAAGCGGATGAGCGGTACTTTGATGGCGAAACCTTAGATATTTCAGAAGACGTTCGGCAGTTACTTGTGCTTGAAATACCGGCGTGGCCGCTGTGTTCCGAAACATGCGAAGGGTTATGTCCAGAATGTGGTGCGGAACTCAATATTAGTGCGTGTTCCTGCGAACCGACGGATGAGGCACCGGCATCCCCCTCTAATCCGTTTTCGGTCCTGTCAAAAATGCTCGAAAAGAGTTGAGTTCTTAACAGATATAGCATTGTGGAAATGAACTTCAGATTACGACTATCAGGCCCACAAAGAAATGTAAGGAGACAATCATGGCGCATCCAAAACGGAAGACGTCAAAATCGAAAAAGAGAATGCGGCGGAGCCATAACGCGCTCCACGATAAATCCACAAGCGTCTGTTCATATTGCGGAGAAACGATCATTTCTCATCGTGTCTGCTCCGGATGTGGACATTATAACGGACGCCCTGTGCTAAAGTCCACTGACGAAGCGTAGGTAAGGTGTCGGTCAGAAAAACCTCTGAAGTCGCCCGATGGTGTGCTTCAGCAGACGAGATTTCACGGCAAGTTTCAGCTTGCGAGTGGACCCCTACAACGCCAAAAACGCCAAGAGAGACCCAATGACGCAACTTCGACATGCAACTATCACAGGAACAGGTTCTTACCTCCCTGAACAGGTTGTTACCAACTCTGATCTTGAGAACATGGTGGATACGACTGACGAATGGATTCGTCAACGCACAGGCATTACCGAACGACGTATCGCTGCGGACGATGTCGCTACATCAGATCTCTGTGTACATGCCGCACGCTGGGCGATTAAAAATGCGAATATTGATCCACTTGACATCGAGATGATTCTCGTTGCTACCGTGACACCAGACACGTTTTTCCCGTCAACCGCGTGCTATGTCCAGAAAGGCATCGGCGCGAAGAATGCCGCTGCGATGGATTTATCTGCTGCGTGTGCGGGGTTCCTTTATGGGCTGGATTTAGCCGATGGCATGATTAAATCTGGCCGCTATAATACTATTCTTGTTATTGGTGGTGAAGTTTTTAACAAAATCATCGACTGGAATGATAGAAGCACATGTGTTCTTTTTGGAGATGGGGCGGGTGCTGCGATAGTTCAAGCCACAGATGAACCGAAAGGGATCCTTGCATCTTATATCGGGTCCGATGGAGACTATGCTGACATCGATCTCCTCGGCATCCCCGCAGGTGGATCCAGAATGCCGGTCACCTCGGAAGTGATCGCCGAAAAGCGGGACAAACTTCAGATGAATGGTCGAGAAGTCTTTAAACTCGGGGTGCGACTTATGCCCGAAGCGGCGCAGCGCGTTCTCCGTGAAGCCAATGTCAGCATTGATGAAATTGACCTGTTGATCCCGCATCAAGCGAATTTGCGCATCATTGAGGCAGTCGGCGATAGGCTCGGTATGCCGCGAGAGAAGGTCTATGTTAACGTTGATAGATATGGTAATACCTCCGCAGCAACAATCATCATCGCGTTAGATGAGGCAATTCGCGAAGGGCATGCGAAGCCAGGTGATCTGCTTCTGTTTGTAACTTTTGGCGCGGGTTTAACATGGGGAAGTACACTTCTACGGTTATAGCCGTCAGTAATCAGCCGTCGGCAATCAGCAAAGAGGCTTTTCTCATTACTATCCTATCGGTTTTCCATTTCATTTGGGAGTCTGAGAAAACTGAAAGGGCCCGCCGACAACCACTCATCAGAAGCAATGGCACAATTAGCATTCATTTTTCCAGGGCAAGGTTCACAACAGGTAGGCATGGGCGCGGAATTAGCGCGCGCTTATCCGATTGCCGATACTGTTTTTCAGGAAGCCGACGCGGCGCTTGGACGCGCCTTAAGCCAACTCTGTTTTGAGGGTCCCGAAGACACCTTAAAACAGACTGAAAATACACAACTGGCGATTTTGACCTGCAGTGTTGCAACCTTACGCGTCCTAAAGGAGTTCGGTATTACACCGAATGCAGTCGCTGGGCATAGTCTCGGCGAGTATTCTGCACTCGTGGCGGCAGGTGTGCTTGAATTCGCGGGTGCCTTGCGTTTGGTACACGCCCGCGCAAGTCTCATGGCGGAAGCCGGGGAAATACAACAAGGTAGTATGGCAGCAATCCTTGGAATGGACACAGCGCAACTGCAACACCTCTGTGACGAGACCGAAGGGACTGTGAATATCGCCAATTACAACTGCCCCGGTCAATTAGTAATTTCTGGCGAAGTAGCGGCTGTCAATCACGTTGTTGAACTTGCGAAAGCCGAAATTGGTGCGAGGCGGTGTCGCCTTTTACCGGTAAGCGGGGCGTTTCATTCGCCGTTGATGGCACCGGCGCAAGAAAGGTTCGGATCCGCACTTGATTCGGTGACGCTGTATCCGCCGCAAGTTGACATCGTAATGAATGTAACGGGTGAATTTGTCACGGATGCTGATAATATCAAGCATCTTCTCTTTCAACAGATGACACACCCGGTCCAGTGGGAGAAAACGCTGCGGACTCTTGAGAAAACGGGTATCACACATTTTGTAGAGGTCGGACCGGGACAGGTATTGTCTGGCTTAGTGAAACGGACACTTTCGGGAAGTCGTCCTATGAATGTTGAAGACATTAAGACACTGTCCCTTGTAGCAGATGAACACGGAAATGGCAAATAAAATAGATGTATCAACAGAACAGAATGCTTTTAGAGAAGACCTATTGAGCGGCAAAACGGCTGTTGTTACAGGTGCGTCGCGCGGTATTGGTGCGGCCATTGCGCGGAGACTCTGCGGAGCCGGTGCGAATGTCGTTCTCTGCTCTCGTTCTGCCGAGTCAGTCGCACAGATCGCCGATACACTGCAAGGTAAAGGTTACTCTACTTATGCGATGGCCGCCGACATCTCTGAAAAGGCTGATGTCGAAGTGCTTATTGAAAAAACGATGGATCGGTTTTCGCAAATCGACATCCTCGTGAACAACGCAGGGATTACGCGCGACATGTTACTTATGCGCCTCAAAGATGAGGACTGGGACGCGGTTCTACAGACAAATTTGACAGGTACGATGTACTGCACTCGTGCGGTCCTCCGTCCTATGATCCGTCAGAGAAGTGGACGCATCATCAATATTTCGTCAGTTATTGGATTAATAGGAAACGCGGGACAAGCGAGTTACGCTGCAGCGAAAGCGGGGATCATCGGTTTGACGAAAGCTACAGCAAAAGAGGTCGGTGCGCGCGGTATTACTGTAAACGCGATCGCCCCGGGTTTTATCACAACAGATATGACAGCAGAAATATCGGAAGATCATCAGAAACAACTCCTTGAACTGATTCCACTACGAGAGTTTGGACACCCAGAAGATGTGGCAGACGCTGTCTGTTTTTTAGCATCGGATGCTGCGCGCTATATCACCGGTCAAATACTTCAGGTTGACGGTGGTATGGTGATGTAATTCAAGTGCACTTGGAGTTTCCCAAAGGCACCAATAGAATGGACGGCTGGTTAACCCGTCTATAGGGCACTGTTTTCAATGCCCATAACCTGTATGATTGTCTTGACGTAAGGCTTTGTTCGTAAGCCCGTATCACAGAGACAATCAAGGCACTATTTTCCCTGTAATATAAGGACGAATGCTGAACCGCAATACCAATCTTGCGGACAAAAAATTTTATAGGAGATCAGAGAAACGCTATGGCAACAAACCAAGAACGCCTCGTCGAAATTATTGCGAAACAACTCGGTGTTGACGAAGATAACGTTACCCCAGATGCCTCTTTCATGGAGGACTTGGGTGCGGACTCACTTGATACTGTTGAACTGGTCATGGCACTTGAAGAGGAATTCGACATTGAAATCCCCGATAGTGATGCGGAGAAGATTCAGACCGTTCAAGATGCCCTGAGTTACCTTGACGACCATGTATAGATTTTAGTTATCAGTTATCAGTTATCAGTTGTCAGTTAAGAGGTTCTCGTTTATAGTAAAACCTATAATTAATTGGGCACTCTCAAACAGTCTGAATGCCTATAACAGGCATTCAGACTGGCACAAACTAACAGTTTATGCTACAAAGATGTCTATTTATTTTTAGAATTCACTATAATTGGGCACTCTCAAACAGTCTGAATACCTATAACAGGCATTCAGACTGGCACAGGCTAACAGCCTATGCTACAAAGATGTCCATTTATTTTTAGAATTCACTATAATAACGCTCTCTTTTAACTGATAACCGATGACTGACAGCCTGTGTAGCAGGCGAACCCGTAATTATTCAATAAAAAAGGATCGGTCTCGTGGAGCGTGTAGTTATAACAGGAATCGGTGTTGTCAATGCCATTGGTAACACGAAAGAAGAATATTGGGATGCGCTTGCCAGCGGTAAAAACGGAATCGGACCTTTAACGTATTTTGATGCCTCTGAGCATCGCACCCAAATCGCCGGAGAGGTAAAGGATTTCCAGGCGGAACAGTACATGGATCGCCGCGCCGCGTCCAGGCTGCCGCTGTTTATTCAGTATGCGCTTGCTGCTGCAGTCATGGCGCACGCGGATGCCGGTTTGGATCTTGATACAGTGGATCCTTATCGCGCGGGGGTTCAAATCGGTTCTGGGATTGGTGGTATCGGTGTCCTTGAAGATAACGCAAAAATCCTTGCTGAAAAGGGTGCCAAACGTGTTAGCCCATTCCTTGTACCGTACATGATTATTAACATGGCGGCAGGTCAGATATCAATCCGTTTTAACCTTAGAGGTCCTAACTCTACGTCTGTCACTGCCTGTGCAAGCGCAAACCATTCTATGGGTGATTCGTTTCATATCATTCAACGTGGGGACGCAGACGTGATGTTCACCGGTGGCACAGAATCGGCGATTACGCCATTAGCTTTCGCGGGGTTCTGTGCAATACGCGCGATGTCAGAGCGCAACGATGACCCTGAACGTGCCTCGCGCCCGTTCACGAAAGACAGAGACGGCTTTGTTATGGGTGACGGTGCGGGTGTATTAATCCTTGAATCGCTATCGCATGCGAAAAAGCGAGGTGCCCATATCTATGCGGAAATCATCGGCTACGGCATGACCTCAGATGCCTACGATATGGTCAGACCCCCTGAAAACGGTGAAGGCGCGGCGAAAGCGATGGAATTCGCACTCCGTAAGGCCGAGTTACCATTAGACGCTGTCGATTATATCAATGCGCACGGCACCTCTACCCCGATTGGCGATGTCGCTGAAACAAACGCCATCAAAACCCTGTTCGGCGAGCAAGCCTACAAAATTCCGGTTAGCTCTACTAAATCGATGATCGGTCATCTGCTCGGTGCTGCGGGTGCTGTGGAACTCATCGCCTGTTTGGGTGCGATGGAGAAGGGGTATCTGCCGCCAACCATCAACTACGATATGCCGGACGAAAATTGCGACCTGGATTACGTCCCGAATGAGAGCCGTGATGCGAAGATTGAGGTTGCACTCTCGAATGCGTTCGGTTTTGGTGGACACAACACCTCAATTGCCATCCGCAAATTTACAGGTTAGTTGGATTAAAGTATATCTTTTGCATTATAAGTTCTATGCCCAGAAAAATACGACAACTCATCTCAGACTTGAGAAAATCAGGATTTATCAACATACGCAGAAAAGGAAGTCACAGGACTTATGAACATCCCACAGGTCCAATGGTTGTTATTTCTGGGAACCTTGGTGATGATGCTAAGCCTTACCAAGAGAAGCAGGTTAAATTAAAAATTGAGGAATCTCAAAGATGAGCGAAAGTGCGAAATACATTAAGATTGTCGAATGGTCAGACGAAGATGAATGCTTCATCGGATATTGTCCGGGAATTATCGGTCCGTGTTGCCACGGCGATAACGAAGTAGAGGTCTTCCGGCAATTATGTGAGATTGTTGACGATTTGTTGGCACACGCGCTGAAAAAGAATAGACCTCTCCCACATCCAACTGTCGGTAGGAACCTTGAGGAACTTTTAGTGAGTGTCTAATCAGTTTGTGGCATTCACGAATCATCGAGGTTCAGTTATGTTGCTACCAACTGCAAACTCTATGCACTCAGTCTACATCGGTTTCGGAAGCAATATCGGCGATCGATTGACGCATATCCAGAACGCTATCCATGCCTTATCGAAAACGGAGGGGATCACTTTAGAAAAGATTTCCTCCGTTTACAAAACCGACCCGGTAGGATATGAGGCACAAGCCCAATTTCTGAACGGTGTCGCTGCCATTCAAACCCACCTCCCTCCGCTATCCTTACTACACGCCTTGAAAAACATCGAAACAGCTATTGGCAGACAACACCGCATCCGCTGGGGACCAAGAGAGATCGACTTGGATATACTCGTCTATGGAGATTTATGTTTACAGACGGAGAAACTCGTCATCCCGCATCCAGAGATGCATCGTCGCCGTTTCGTATTGGCACCGTTAGCAGAAATTGCACCGGATGTTGTGCACCCAGTATTCCAAGAAACTGTTCAAACTTTATTGGAGCGTCTTGAGGATGATAAGTCCGCCTTGAAAGCCGAATGCTGTTTCTTATAGACTTTCGCACCACAATCTGATATAATTTCCGCAGTCCTTACAAAGGAGAATCAAAAGATGAGATGGTTTGAGACTCGCGGTCCTGTCTATTCTGAGGATAACTACTTCGTTGCGCGCAGAGATGAAATTGCGGATTTTATCGAGCGAATAGAAAGAGGCAGATATATTGTTCTCTTTGCGCCGCGCCAGACAGGCAAGACCACGTTCTTCCAAAATGCCCTTGACTCACTTGCAGCTGAAGGCAGCATCTATTTCCCAATACAACTTAATTTTGAGGGATACGTAGACAGCGATGCCGATGCTTTTTATAGGTCTCTCAGCAAAGAAATTTGTAAGGCAATTAAGAGTGTCTTTCAGAAACGCGGGAAGAGTCCGGCTGATGTGCTCAATAGATTTTTGGCGAACGCGCAGATAACTGAACCTATTTCGATGCGTGAGTTTTTTGAAGATCTTGGAGGTCTGCTGGAAAGCCAGCGGTTTGTCATGATTATTGATGAGTTTGATAGTATTCCACGAGATGCTATCAGAGGGTTTTTACACTCGCTTCGCCAGATATACCTTTCTGGACGGAAACGGTGTCCGCACAGTATCGGCATCATCGGTGTCAAGAACATTACACAACTCAACTATGACCGCTCCATCTCTCCGTTTAATATACAAGACGAATTCAAATTACCCAATTTCACGCTTGAACAGGTGGAAGAGCTGCTTTCACAATATACCGATGAGGTTGGACAACCTTTCACACCGGAAACAATTAAAGCCATCCACAAACAGACTGCCGGTCAGCCTGTGCTTGTCAATCGTTTCGCGCAAATTCTTACCGAGGAATTAGCCATCCCGAAAAGCGAACCGATCACGATGGAACACTTCTCAAAAGCACATATCCAACTCCTCCGCGAAGGACACACTAACATTGATCATCTGATAACCAATATCCGTAGGGATCGGCGGTTTGAGGCACTCCTCATGAAAATTGCTTCTTATGATGAAGGTGTAAGATTTAGCCTTTATAATGAACACATCAATGAACTCGCCACTTACGGTGTTATTGCTGAAGGTGCTGACGGTATGTGTGAAATTATCAACCCAATTTATCACTATTGCATCATAGACGCATTCAAACCGATAGTGAATGGACTGGAACAGGAATATCTACCAGAAGACAATCACGAAGGATTTCAGGGTTACCTCACATCGAATGGACAGATTCAGATGGTAGCACTCCTTGATAACTTCCGTGACTTTATTGCACGTGTAGGGTTCAGAATCTTACAAGTCCCGGATACGCCGCAGGAATATGTCGGACAGCATCTGCTCTTTGCCTATCTTGAGCAGTTTGTTCAAAGTGTGGGTGGGACAATGTCTCTTGAGGTGCAAACGGGGCGCGGTAGAATGGATATTCTCATCCGTCATAACCAGCGAAAATATATCGTTGAAACAAAAATTTGGGGTGGAGATGGCCGCTATCAGGCAGGTAAAGCACAGCTTGCGAGGTATGTCAGATTGGAGGGGGCTGAGGAGGGATACTATGTTGTGTTCGACCATCGCAACACGCCGGAACCGCGTGTGGAGACAGAAACACTGGATGGATTAACAATTCGGAGTTACGTGATTTCAGTGATACAAGAGCGTCCATCAGACTGATGTTTTCTTGGCGGGTTCAGATTTCGTCTCCGTTTTCGTGTCCATCTGCTATACACCGAAAATCAAGGTATCAAATTCATCGGAGGCGCTGGATGAACGTGCTGCGGTGAGGAATTCTTGCTCTTCGCTTTTTGAATCCGTACCCGCCAATTCTTGTGCGATTTTTGAACGTCCTTTCGCTTTTTCACGAATCTCTCGCATCCGAGACAATTCAGCGGAAGTTTCGTCCATACTGATGTATTCAGGTAACATTTTCAACACAGACGTGTGCTCTCGCTTGTCCTCGTTGGGAACAACTGATGTTAGGTACAGCACTGGGTCGGAATTCATTAACCGTTTCTTCGTCGTATCATCCAACGCTTTCCAAATTCGGTCTGTCGCTGACCAAGTGTACACAGCACCACCAACAATAGCTAATGGTATGGCAGCGGGCCCCAATGTCACACCCAATAAACTCAAACCTGTGAAAGCTGCTGCTGTTGTTCCTGCCACGCCAGCAGTTATGCCAATGTCCTTTGTTGCATCTATGCAAGCCTCTTTGACCGATTTGCTGTTGTTTCTAATGTGAAAAGCGTTCTCAATACAAGTTATCGGCAACTCTAATAACGCCCCCAATAATGCCCCTTTTGCTGCAGCACTTACAGTCGTTTTCAAACCACATTTTATGCCAGTAATCGTATTGTTGAAACGAGCACTCTGAACCTCAGCGCGAGACATATTTCTTGAGCCACGTGCGCGATTTTTCCATCGAATTTCAAAGATAACGTTGTTAACGTCACTCGCTTTTGCGGGATTATTCTTTCTTGAAATACGATGGCTCACCTCGTGGTTCTTTATAAACTCCACGATGTTCTTTTTTGCCAGTTTTACACCGGTCGGTATCCGTTTATTATATAACTTGTCTGGAGCTATACGGCCAGCTCTATTCGCAAGGGATTTCGCGACCTCTGGTAAATCTTTTAAGATACACGGTACTGCTGCATTCAAGTTTCCGACAACTGTTGCTGGAACAATCCGTTCCAGCTGCTTCGGATTCAAATCTGGCAGTTTATCCTTAACTATGCCACCAGCTCTGCCAATCTGCGATTTTACCGTGCTTGAGGTGTTCGATATTGTTTCACACCCAGTATGTTTTATCTTTGATACCGCATTGAGCACTCCTACTGCAGATGCCTTAGCAGTTTGCGATACCACGCGCGTAGCCCTGTTAACCTGTCGCTTCATAGAATTTACTCCGATACTTTTCTACGTTGAGATCTCTAACGATGAGTATAACACAACAACTGTTTTTTATATAGAGTCACCAAAGGTCAAAAAGGATAGTGGAAATTTTCACATGTGGACGAATAGACTTCAGCAGCAATGCCTACACATCAGAGCCATTCAATTTTAAGGAATTATTAGGTTTCACGTTTCTTTACAGGAGCCGGTGCGTTTAGGAATGCAGGTCGCATTTGGGCGAGTACGCCGCCGAACTGAACCATAGGTGTCAATTTAGCGGTTTTTGATGGCGTTTTAGCAACTGTGGATATAAACAGGTTTCCGCCCTTACAGGGCTTAGGTGTCTGCTCGAAACCGCTGCTATAAACATATTGAAGAAATCCGCAGAAATCCGCAGAAATACCCTATCAATCCGCAGAAACACCCAAGCAAAAACACCCCAAGCAAATAAACCCTACGGGACTGAAGACGGTTTTGAAATCTTCAAGGTTTCCGCGTAAAATCCGGTTCGGTTAGGAAACCGAACCTACCGGACCTGGGGCCGCGACGGTTCTTATTTCTAAAATTGACACTTATGGTACGCCGCAAAACCGAACCTACCGGGCCTGGGGGTGAAGATTCGATCGAAAAATGGAGAATTGAATGGCTCTGGCCTACACATTTGAAAAACTTGCAATTTTGCCTCAAGTGTGGTATAATTTTCTAACGAATTCACCCAAAACACAATGATCAGACACGCCATAAATGCCAAAGGAGTCTTACTGAAGAATCATACAAAAAATATGAACATCCATGAATACCAAGCCAAACAAATTTTAGAATCCTACGGTGTCAATACATTACCCGGTGAAGTCGCCAAAACACCAGAAGAAGCAGAAACGGTTGCACAGGCACTTAACTGTAATAGATACGTTGTCAAGGCACAAATCCATGCAGGCGGACGCGGAAAAGGCGGCGGCATCAAAATTGCGAACTCACCCGCCGAAGTCAAACAACACGCTGAAACCCTTCTCGGCATGCAACTCGTGACACCGCAGACCGGTCCCGAAGGGAAGCGAGTCCGAAAAGTGCTTATCGCTGCTGCTGTAGAAATAGAGAAAGAATACTACCTCGCTGTATTGCTTGACCGCGAAACCTCACAACTCACCTTAATCGGCAGTGAAGAGGGCGGTGTCAATATTGAGGAGGTCGCAGCGCAAACCCCGGAAAAGATTATTAGAACACAAATTGACCCCGCTTTCGGTTTAACAGAATTTCAAGCGCGTGAATTCGCATACAAACTGATTACTGACACAAGTTACCGCGCGATCATTCCAAATGCTACCGCACTGATTTTATCACTTTACAATGCGTTCACCGAATGCGACTGTTCACTGGTAGAGATTAATCCATTAGCGATCATAACAACAGACAATAAATTAGACATCGTCGCACTCGATTCCAAGGTAAACCTTGACGACAACTCACTCTGGCGCCATCCTGACATAGCTGAGATGCGCGATCCGCACGAAGAAGATCCAAGTGAACTGGAGGCGAGCGAATCCGGACTGAGTTATATCCGACTTGATGGCGACATTGGTTGTATGGTGAACGGTGCGGGGTTAGCGATGGCAACAATGGACATCATCAAACAGAACGGTGGTGAACCGGCAAACTTTCTTGATGTTGGTGGTGGCGCAAGTGTGGAGGCGGTCGCGCACGCTTTCCGTCTTATCCTCGCCGATGAAAATGTGAAGGCTGTTCTGGTCAATATCTTTGGCGGTATCATGAAATGCGACACGATCGCGAATGGCATCGTTGAAGCAGCGAAACAGGTCGAACTGAATGTCCCACTCGTGGTTCGATTGGAAGGCACAAATGTGGAACTCGGTAAACAGATTATCGCTGAGTCGGATCTGAATGTTCAACAGGCAGAAGGACTCTCTGAAGCAGCACAACTCGCGGTGACGGCAGCGAACACTGCATAAAAATAACGCAATTGGCGACATAACCGTTTGAATTGAGAGGAACTGGTTTTCGACAGGTAAAGCGTCTTCAGTTTTCAATTATCAGTAGGCGGTGTTAACGGTTTACGTCCTTGCGAGCACCCTATCCGTTACTGACGGTTACTGGCAACTGTTAACTGATAACTGACAACTTCTAAAAAATATGGATAAACTTGAATTAAAGGACATAGACGTTACCGGAAAACGCGTTCTCGTACGGGTGGACTTCAATGTTCCGATGGTAGCTGGGAAGATTACAGACGAAACGCGTATTACTGCTGCTTTGCCGACGCTCCTTGCACTCATCAACGCAGATGCCAGAATCATTTTGGTGACACACTTAGGCAGACCGGAAGTGGGTTCGGCAGCCGACAGGGAAACGCTTTCTACCGAACCGATCGCTGTGGCTTTGAGTCGAAAACTTGGCACGCGCGTCGCACACGTCAACGATTGTGTTGGTGAATCCGTGCAAAGTGCCGTTGCGTCTTTACGTAATGGTGAGGTGCTGCTCCTTGAGAATGTTCGCTTCTATGCTGAAGAGACCGAAAACGACGCAGCATTTGCTCAACAACTCGCTTCGCTTGCAGATGTCTATGTCAACGATGCCTTCGGCACCGCACACCGTGCACACGCTTCAACTGAGGGCGTAACGCATTATCTCAATCCGTGTGTCGCGGGCTTCTTGATGGCACGCGAAATTTATTATCTCAGTACAAGCCTCGAACCCCCTGTGCGTCCTTATGTCGCTATTCTCGGCGGTGCGAAGATATCTGACAAAATTACACTCATTGAAACGCTCCTTGAACAGGTGGATAAGCTGCTCATCGGTGGCGGTATGGCATACACTTTTCTGTCAGCGATGGGGTTAAATATCGGGGATTCGCTTCTCGAAGCCGAGAAACTTGACGTTGCAAAATCATTGGTTGAAAGGCCAGACTTCTCAGAGACAGTTTTACTACCCGTAGACCACGTTGTCGGACGAGACTTTGCTCCCGAAACGGAGGCTCAGGTCGTTGGTAAAGGGTATATTCCGGACGGATGGCAGGGATTAGACATCGGTCCCGAAACTGTATCAGTGTTTGGTGAACAGATCGGAACGGCGCAAACAGTGGTATGGAACGGTCCCTTAGGTGTCTACGAATTCGAGCAGTTTGCACAAGGCACAATTGCAGTGGCAAAACAGATTGCAGATTCGGAATCGGTGAGCATTATCGGTGGCGGTGATTGTGTCGCAGCGATACAACAAGCCGGTGTCGCAGATCGGATGACGCATATTTCAACGGGAGGCGGTGCCTCCTTAGAGTTTTTAGAAGGCAAGCCACTCCCCGGTATCGTCGCTTTAACGGATTCAGTAAGTGAGTGAGTGTTCTAAAGTCAGTGATAGCACCCACTACCTAAAGGTAGGGGCTTCGGCTTCGTAGCGACTGCGGTTTTCTCTGAGAGTAGACCGTCTTATTTTCGCTCCACCAGTAGGCGATTCCCTATCAGGTGAAAAATCCCGATAGGCATATCAAGGCAAACATTCTTGGCTATCCCCGCCTACCTCTATCCAAAATGGATAGAAAAGTTGAAAAGTGGGCAGCAATACAACGTGCAGACTTTCACCTCTGCTCCGATCCAAGCTTTCGCTCAATTACGCCTGAGCTGCCCGATACATGTTTTCAGTGGTGTCGCACTTCGCACTTAAGACCCTTTTCACGAGGTCGGTTAGGACTCTCTCAAAGATAGAGAGAGGTGAAAATCCTAACCAAGTGCTGATATTAATTGTACTACATTTTTAGGTGAATGTCAAATCTTTCTTGGGGGAATTAAGGTGTTTGCGGTCTTATATCCCAAAGCTAAAGCATTGGGCTTTACGACCGAATACCCGTAATCCAAAGGTAGTTAGAATTAACCGAAAACCACCGTGAAACGAAGTGGAACGGTGAGCAGATTAAATAATTAAAAATATGTTTGATAAAATAGTTCCCCGTAGTGAAGACTACGCAAAATGGTATACCCAGGTCATCCGTCAAGCGGAGATGGCAGACTATGCGCCCGTGCGGGGCTGCATGGTGGTGCGTCCCTACGGTTATGCACTCTGGGAGAACGTCAAGGAACAGTTGGATATCCGTTTCAAGGCGACAGGACACCAAAACGCTGCTTTTCCGCTCTTTATTCCGATGAGCTTTATTGAGAAAGAGGCGGAACACGTCGAGGGCTTCAAACCGGAACTCGCTGTTGTCACACACGGTGGTGGGAAAAAGTTGGAGGAGCCGCTCGTGGTGCGTCCGACATCTGAAACCATTATCGGGTATATGTATAGCCAGTGGATCCAGTCTTATCGCGACCTACCCGTGCTTATCAATCAGTGGGCAAACGTTGTGCGCTGGGAGCCGCGTACGCGTCTTTTCCTCAGAACGATGGAATTCTACTGGCAGGAAGGGCATACGGCTCACGCTACACACGCGGAAGCGGAAGAGGAGACCCTCTGTATTCTGGATCTGTATACCGATTTTGCGGTCAATGAAGCCGCGATACCTGTTATCCCTGGACGCAAGAGCGAAAGCGAAAAGTTCCCCGGTGCGCTGACCTCTTATACCATTGAGGCAATGATGGGCGATAAACGTGCCCTCCAAGCGGGTACATCACACGACCTCGGGCAAAACTTCGCCAAAGCGTTTGAGATTCAATATCTCGATGCGAATCAGAAACAACAGCATTGTTGGACAACGAGTTGGGGGGTCAGCACGCGGATGATCGGCGCGATTATCATGACGCATGGCGATGATCAAGGGTTGGTCCTACCGCCGAGGTTGGCACCTACGCAACTCGTCATTGTGCCCATCGTTCCGAAGAATAGAGAGGATGATAAGCAGGCGGTCATGCAAGCCGTTGACGGCATTTGTGAGACCTTGGACGGTGTCCGCTATCACGTTGACGATAGGTTCGACTATTCACCCGGTTGGCGGTTTAACGAATGGGAACTCAAAGGCGTTCCATTGCGTATTGAGATCGGTCCCCGGGATCTGAGCAACCAGCAGGTCGTTCTTGCACGGCGCGATATACCGGGCAAAGAAGGTAAAACGTTTGTACCGATAGATAACGTTGCGGAGACGGTAACACAGATGCTTGAGACGATTCAAGCGGATATGCTGAAACGGGCAACAGAATTTCGGGATGCGAATACTTTTGAACCGGATACCTACGATGTCTTCAAAGAAGTCATTGAGGACGGGTTCGCGCGCGCACGCTGGTGCGGAGACGCAGCATGTGAAGATCAGGTCAGTGAAGAAACACAAGCGACTATCCGATGTATCCCGATGGAACAACCGGAGGGTGATGGTGCGTGTATTGTCTGCGGGAAATCTGCGGAAGACATTGCAGTCTTTGCTCGTGCATACTAACATAAACTATCGTTTGGACAATTATTGAAGAAGATGTCAAATGAAAAAGAAGGTGTTACTTCTTGCGATCTGTTTTCTAATTCTAACCACTAACGCATTCGTAGAACTCACACAATCCGATCTTCAAAAAATAGACAAACTTATTCAGGCATCTGAAACTCGGATTAAGGAATATGTTGATTTAAAAATCAACGCTTTAGACGCAAAGTTAACCGGGCAAATAAAGGCTTTAGATGAAAGGGTAACCGGGCAAATAAAGGCTTTAGATGGACGACTGACACAGGTATATGGGTTTGTAATTGCCCTGGTTGCTTTGATTGCTGTGGCTGTTGGGTTGCCGCAAATCCTTGTTGCAAGACAAGGAAAAGAGATGCGCGCACAAGACCAACGAATTGAGGCGTTGCAACAAGAGATAGAAAGACTTAAACAAGAACGCGATTCCGGTCCCAAAATGTAAACACATCCTAAGTTACTTTCAATTGTGAGAAATCAAATGAGTATACTTGTTAATAAAAATACAAAAGTGATTGTTCAAGGCATCACGGGTCGTTCAGGACGTTTTCATACGGAGCAGTGCGCGGCTTACGGCACACAAATTGTTGCTGGTGCGGTTCCGGGTAGAGGTGGAACCGATGTGAACGGTATTCCGGTGTTTGACACCGTGGCGGAAGGCGTTGCGGAAACTGGAGCAGACACATCACTGATTTTCGTTCCGGCACGCTTCAACGCTGCAGACTCTGTCATGGAAGCAGCGGCGGCTGGGGTGTCGCTTATCGTCTGTATATCTGAACATATCCCGGTCCTTGATATGGTTAAGGCGAAAGCGTACTTGAAGACAGGCAATTTTGACAATCCGTTTATCATCCCGAACGGTCCTCCGCGGCTCATCGGTCCGAACTGTCCGGGTATTATTACACCCGGCGAATGCAAAATCGGTGTGATGCCTGAGTTCGCATATACTCCGGGCAACGTTGGTATCGTCTCCCGAAGCGGAACGCTAACATACGAAGCTGCCTACCAACTGAAGCGACTCGGCATCGGGCAATCCACCTGTGTCGGTATCGGTGGCGATCCGGTGATTGGGACAAACTTCGTTGATGTCCTGAAACTTTTTGAAGCAGACGACGATACACACGCCGTTGTGTTAATCGGTGAAATCGGCGGAACGGCTGAAGAAACGGCAGCGGCGTTCGTGCAAAACGAGATGACGAAGCCTGTTGTCGGATTTATCGCTGGGCAGACGGCACCACCGGGTAAACGGATGGGACACGCCGGTGCGATTATCTCTGGTGGACAAGGTACCGCTGCGGACAAAATTCAGGCACTTAAGGATGCCGGGATTACCGTTGCTGATAGTCTTGCTACTATTGGTGAAACCGTAGCAGCTACTTTAACCGAACACATTGGAGGGAAAGCATAATGGCATTCAGCGATTTCAAAGCGATCCCCGAAGTTCAGGAAAGATTTAGAATCAAACACACCGACACCGACTTTATCACAGTCGCAGAAACCGCAAGCACCCCCTCAGAACAGTTTTTGCAGGAATTAGCATTTAGTCGGCAATACATCGACGTTTTCGCTTCAGAAAGTGCCCGATGTGAAGCGGTCATTTTTCCTGTGCTGCGGGAGGTTTACAAAGCATATGCTGAAGATTACGCCCTCTGGATAAAGAAACCGATCACCTACGATGAAACACTCAGCGGCACGCCGGATTACTTTATCTCAACACGCTCGGAATTGGGGATGCTCGTCGTCGGTATACCCTTGATAATGTTCGTTGAAGCGAAGAAAAATGATTTTGAACAAGGCTGGGGACAATGCTTAGCGGAGTTGGTGGCAGCACAAAAAATCAATGCCGATCCGGATGTACCTGTATATGGTATTGTCAGCGACGGAACATGGTGGCAATTTGGGTACCTCGTTGGCGATGCCTTCACCCGAAACAGAACGAGTTTTAGCGTGGATAATCTGCCGAGCCTTTTTGGTGCGATTAATGTTGTCTTCAAAGCGGCAAGCGAGGCATGCGTTAAGCAAAGTTAGCTGGGATTTACCTGGCATCTTGTTTGGAGAGCATTTGTGAAGAAAGACATCGCTTACCTTCACGGTAAAAAACGGGAAGGACAACCGATTACCGTGCTGACCTGTTACGATTATCCGACTGCTTGTCTACAAGATGAGGCGGGGATCGACATCGTTTTTGTTGGGGATAGTGTCGGCACGAACATCCTCGGTTATAAAAGCGAGACGGAGGTGACGATGGTGGATATGCTTCATCACCTCAGAGCCGTACGCCGCGGTGTGACGGATGCCTATCTTCTTGTCGATATGCCTTATGCTGCCGATCGCGATGTAAAACAAGCCGTTACTAACGCCAAGCTCTTCTTATCTGATGGAGCAGATGGTGTAAAATTGGAAGGCGGTATCGAAAAGGTTCCGATTGTTACTGCACTTACCGAACAGGATATAGAGGTTTGCGCGCACATCGGTCATAACCCGCAAATCCACGGTAGTAAAGCAGCAACGCACGGAAAAACTTTCGCTAAAGCGAAACGGCTCATCGAAGCAGCTGCCGCCCTTGCAGACGCGGGTGCGAAACTCATTGTGCTTGAGAAAATCACCGAAGAGGTTAGTCAAATCATCACGGAGACCGTTGATATTCCGACCATCGGCATCGGTGCTGGTCGATATTGCGATGGACAGGTGCTCGTCATCAATGATGTTTTAGGCATCGGTCCGCTCTTCAAACACGCCAGACGTTATCAGGATTACGACCACCTTACCTTTGAGGCGATATCGCAATATATATACGATGTCGAAAACGGGGAATTTCCAAGAGATGATAATGTGGTTCACATCGCCCCTGACAAGCTGGCGCGGGTGCAGAAGTGGTTAAAATCAGAACGGTGACGTGTCTCTGCTTATTTTTTACCGATCCGCACCGTTGAGGACTTCATCCCAATCCCAGAGAAGAATTGTGCCATCACCGCCTGCACTAACAAGTGTTTTACCGTCAGGTGAAAATGAGAACACATTCGGTGAGCCAGTGTGTCCATCAAGTGTGTTGAGAACCTTACCGGTGGTCACATCTCGTAATTGAATTCCACCACCAATCAGACTGAGAATAAGCAAGGTATTATCTGGTGAAAACACCAATCCATCCCAAAACAGATCAGGTTCAGAGGAAATTTCTTTAAAATGAGGTATTTTCGGACTCCCCAACAGATGAATCTGTCTCATATACACAACAGCAAGTAAAGCACCATCTGAAGAGAATGTCAAATTCATAAGGGCTCCAGATTTCTGAGGCTGCTTATCAAAGAAGGATGTTAAGTGAACCCCAGTTTTAGCATCCCACATCTGAACTTTTCCGTCACTGGTTCCTGCTACAAGTTTGTTCCCGTCCGGAGAGAAGGCAGCAGCACGGATCCATGCAGGTTGATCTGAAAAACGGATATCAAGCGTTTTATCTGTTTCTGTATTCCACAAGCGAATTTTACCGTAGGTATGACTGTGAGCACTGAACACTACCGTTTTGCCATCTGGAGAAAAAGTTAGATTTGGCGTGACATCTTCGTTAGAATACGTCAAGCTGGTCAATTCACGTCCGGTGGTGACATCAATCAAGCGAATCCGTGATGTCGTTCCGAGAGGTTCAGTCGGGGTGTTTAGTATACCCTTGCTGGCAAGTTTTGTCCCATCGGGAGAAAACGCCAATGGGATGGCTTCTAACCAGTACCTCGTATTCTCAAAAGCGGTTTTAGTTTGGTGTGTGGTTTTTTGTGATGTCTCCAAATCGTATAAAGTGATTATTCCGCTATAAGCGACACTGGCGAGCGTGGAACTACCCTTCATGAAACTTATTGTTTCCAATTCATCGGTGTGTTCTGCAATTTTTGGCGGTAACTGATCTCCTGTATTGATATTCCAATACAGGACAGTACCATCTCCACTTGCACTCGCGAGTATGGAGCCATCGGGTGAAAACGCTAAATTGTCAACAAGACCGGTATGCCCTCTAAAGGTTGTGATCAATTCACCGGTGGTAATATCCCATAATTTCACATTCTGACCTTCTCCACAGGCAAGGGTTTTTCCATCCGGAGAGAATAACAGGACATTTGGACCATCAACAAACTCCTGAGTGGATCGCAACAGATCTGGACTTAGCGATTGTTTTTGGAGGAGGATAGGTTCATTGTTGCCTGTAGTATCCCATAAACGTACGGTTCTATCTAATTTTCCACTGGCGAGGCGCGTGCCATCGGGTGAAAATGCCAAGGATATAACACGGTTAAAACCTATTCCGTTAACACCCTCTGCTTGAAGCCTTTCTGCTGGTCCTGTGAGTATAGACACTTTTTTACCGGACTTTGCGTTCCACAACTCAAGTATTCCACTCTTTTCTGCTATCGCTACTTTGTCGTGTGTGAGCGCGTAGACTTCACGGGGATGTGAATAAAGTCGATTTTCAATCTTCTTAACATTACGCTTTCCGGTATCTGTATCTATCCAATAGATAGTGTCTCCTGATTCATTGAGCGTGACAAGTGTTTTGCTGTCTTTAGAGAACCACAATACAGACGTAGCAGGCAGCGGATCGTGTAGCGTAACTTTTCGACCTGTAGTTACCTCCCACAACGTAGTGGCATCATCTCCACCATTGACAAGGAAACGACCATCGGGTGAAAATGCCAAGGATCTGCATATTCCCGGGAATAGCGATATTTCCTTACCAGTGCTTACATCGTACAACCACACACCTATCCCACCACCAACAGCGAGTTGTGTGCCATCCGGTGAAAACTGAATCGCATTAATCCAACCTTTTCCCAAACGCGCTTTCGCCTTTTCAGGCAATTCCCATTGTGTATAATCTGTCACGGTTTCGTCTCCTTGTGCCTCTGCTATTGCTGCGGGCGCATCATTCGGTTGTTGTTGTGGATGATTCCGCTTATCAAGCGCGTTGACACTTCCTATTTGCTTTCGCGCATCCAGTTTGGATTCAAGGTTCGCGACTATAGGCGCGTCAACGATCTCAACTGTCATTTCTGTGGTGGCATCGAAACTGTAGGGCTGCTGGAAACGCGTCAGGTATTGGTGATTTCCAAAACCGAACATGAGCAACATAACTGTTAGTGTGGAAGCAGCTACTACTGCCCACGGCACAAATGGCTTACTGCCGGAGGGTGCAGCAGGTTTAATACGCGAAATCTCACGCATGACGTTCTCCGTGAGGTTCGGTGAGACTTGGAAGTTGTCTAACGCCTCTCGAATCATCGGTTCATCTTTCTTTAAACGCTGCTGTGCGCGGCGGAGGCGACTCTTAACCGTATTTGCCGATATACCTAAGAACGCACCCATCTCTGTGCATGACATCTCTCCGAAGTAGTGTAGGGTTATGATCGTGCGTTCACTCTCCGGTAGTTTTGCCAGTAGTTTTTTGACAACATCGCGTTGTGTTTGTCCAGATATACGTTCGTTTTCTTCCACAACAAACTCAGAGTACGCTGCTTTTTCTAACTGATCCGTGTCTTCCTGTTCCAGATGCTCCAACGACTGTGTCTGCAATCGCTTTTTACGCAGCCATGAGCTGCACAGGTTCGCTGCAATCACATAAAGCCAACCCACAAAACGTTGAGGCTCCTTCAGAGTTGCCAATCGCTTGTATGCTTTCAGGAACGTATCCTGTGTAATCTCTTCAGCGATATGAAAATCTCCGATTTTCCGCCATGCAAGCGCGTGCACCTGTTTTTGATATTTTCCCACGAGCAGAGAAAAAGCGTCATCGTCACCTCTAAGGACACGTTGAATAAGCTTAACATCTTCGTTTTTCATTCAGACACCTCCGGAAAAAATGGTTGCATCCCTCTGGGTTCATTAATTGTGACGCTACTTAGGAAAGCAACGGGTGCATAATTCTGCAAATATAGAAGTGTGTTTGATAAAAGCGTTAGAGATTTATGTGAGGTAACAATATTCAATTGCTTTAACGGTGGGTATTCTGACTGGCTAAACACCTTTATGGAAAAGAGAATCTCTTTGATGAACGGTTTTTTACTTTACTGAGACTTTTCTAATTTTTCTATCTGGTCCTGTATCAACACCTTCGCCAAATTATCCGGGTCTACTTTGATTTGAAGTGTAATGAATAGCACCAATAGACGCAAAGTGTTCAGCGATGTTGTCAATAACAATGGTTTCAGGTTTTTGCGGAAGTATTTTTAATGTTTCGTGTAAATATCTGAGTCCTCTGTAGCGTGCTTTGATGTCTAAAACACCGAAACCGGTATGCTCCGAACCGAACATCTCTCGGAGTTTCGCTGAAACATTGACCATAAACATTGACAGGTTCGCGGCGTTGTTGACAGGTATCTCCTTGACGTTGATAAAATCGTCTAACCCCCAAAACTGTTTTGCGTCTCGGAAGTTGAACTCGATTTGAAATCGGAGTGAGTAATAATCTATGAGTGTTTCCGCCTCTAACTCCAAGTCGGATGAGAATAATAAAACGTGCGATGTCTCTTGCGTCTTTGCGTCGGTTTTTAGCAAACAGACGACGTTCAACGGGTCCGGGAAGCGTTTGTGTTGACACACTATTTGATAGACTTCCGTGGTGATGTTTCCCTGTGTTTGTGCCGAGACGCGATATTTGCTGTCAATATCTTTCGGATTCAACCTTTCACCATAAATAGCAGGGCGTCCGCGCCCTTGATAAGGTGTCGTTGGCGGCAAATACAAGGCAGCATCTCTGCGAAGTTTTGAAATCAGATGGAGACCGCAGTCTCTGACCATCTGAAGCGTCCGATTGTTTCCGAAGTATCCATCAAGCAAAAAGTATCGAATAAACCCGTCAATCGTTGCTAAGACCGTCTTCAGCATAGATTGGAGTTGTTTCAAGGTGTCATTGAGGATGACCTCGGTCTTGTTGCGATTCTTGCTCCCTTTCGGGCGTCCCGGTTCGGTTCCTCTCATTTTTGAAGGTGTTGAAGCAGTCGCCACCTTCGGCGAGGTCTGTGAGGCTTCACCTCGGACAACCTGTTCTATGCACATCGGATATGAACGGCGTTTCTTGACACGGATGATTGACACCGCAAAAAACGCCAGACCCCGTATCGTTTTACCGTAGGTTGAAGCGAAAAAACGCGATAAACCGTAGGTGTTATCCCCCACTTTCGGCACAACCGTCTCATCGCCAGCAAGCAAATACACATCATCGGGATCATACAGATGTGCCCTAAAGAACACCGAGCAAAGTGTCGGCCAAGGCAGGACTGTGTTAAAGAACCTCGCAACCGTGCGATAACTCCCGCCTTGTGTCGTCCAGCGTGAGATATTTCGCATTGTCACGCCTCCGGTCATCGCAAGCACGCCGAACACGATGCAGCAGAATTGCCGGAGTAGTGTTGCTAATAAATGTGGACTGAAAACAGTAAATAATGATACAATCTCTGACATGGGTAAACATCCTTTTAAGTTTGGTTTGTTCACCTATAACTTTAGGATATTTACCCTATTTAGTCAATCATTTTGGCGAAGGTATTGCCTGTATGTTGCGGAACTGCGTACGAAGTTCGCGTAGTCTACGTTCAGATTCAGCTCGCGCTTCATTTTCTCGCCTTTCGGCTTCCTTCACTTGTGCTAACATTTCTGCAGCATCTTCGGAGTAAATTGCAAGATTTTCCAGGGCTTCATTGCGTCGTAACTTTGCCTCATTGAATGCTTCTACTGCGGACTTGATCTGATCAGTATCCATGTTTTCAAAGGAAACAAGCACTTCCCCGAGTTCTTCTACTACTGCTTGGTAATCTGACTCTGCAAGTGCTTCTTTGGCTTCTCGGGCTGCGGACATAGCCGGGTCAGTATCCTTAAAAGGAAATGCCTCCTTGAGCCTTTCTTCTGCTGCTTGGTAATCTGACTCTGCCGTAAGATATTTTTCAAGGGCCTCGGCAGCTGCCGCGTCTTCAGTTGAAATTGCTTCTTGCGACATGAGTTCTTCAGAATCTACGGCTTCGCTATGGCCGTGGCTGTCGTCAATTTTTTCAGACATTGCAGCACTATCTGTATCCTCAACCTCTACATCCGTGTCCTCTTCGCGAGACTTTTGGGCAGCGTCAGAAGGTGTTGGTTTTACTGACGAATCTGCGGCCTTTAAGGGGATACTCTTATACACTCGTTTAGGCTCAGCCTCCAGTATTTTTTGAGCGGGACGGTGATGTCCAAAATACCAAAGTGCGGTCGCCCCTATTAAGAAAACAGCAATATATATGGAAATGAGGTGCCTTTTCATTTTCAGACTCCTTGTTTAATCTTTAGGAAATTCGAGGGTTTTTCCTAAAATGATGATACGACCATGGGCCCTCTAACCGTTAGGGTATCATCCACAATTGTTTGATAAAAGTCTAACATAAGTCGGAAAACCTGTCAAGAAAAATCAGATTGATTTTTCTTGACAGACCCAAACAGATAAGGTATCCTTAGCGAAAATCCATCATCACTTCACAAGGAGACTCTTATGAACTGTCGAAAATGTCAATCTACAGACTTCGTGAAAAACGGACACATCAACGAAAAACAACGCTATAAATGCAAAAAATGCGACTATCAATGGACAGAAAACCACAAACATCGGGGCAGACCCTCGGCAGAACGCGCATTCGCTGTCTTTCTCTACTGTCATGGGCTCTCTATGAATGCTATTTCAAAAATGTTAGACACCGCACCCAGCACCATCCTGAAGTGGATACGAAACTTCAGCAATCAACACGCACATCCCCCGGAACCCCAGACTGACGCTGTCGTCCTTGAACTCGATGAGATGTGGCACTATCTGAAAAAAAAACAAACTCTGGGTCTGGAAGGCGTTTTGTCGTGATACCGGAGAACTCATCGCATGGCAATGTGGTGATAGAGATAAAGCGACCTTGAAAAAACTTCTCAAACGTTTCGAGAACTGGCAGGTGAAGATATACTACACTGATGATTGGAAACCGTATAAAAGTCTCATTCCCGCAGAACTCTTGGTTCAGACGAAAGCAGAGACACACGCCATTGAACGCAACAATTGCCAGATGAGACATTGGTTTGGACGTTTCAAGCGAAAGTCTATTATCGTTTCTAAGAGCCTGGAGATGGTCAACGCGACAATCGCTTTGTTTGCGAGGTTTCGCGTCAATGGCGATGTTTTTGACATTCTAAAAATCGGGCAGACGAAACCCAATATCATTATCTAAAGCAAAACCTCCGGAAATTCAAAGAAGAGGCAACAGCGTTTAGAGGTACGCTGCACTCACCACAGCCTCCACTTTAAACCGACTGTGATGTGCTTAAGTGTTACAAAAGAGTCTCGCACCGAAAAGATGCGGGGTTTTCATCTCGTTCGGTAAATACCTTTATGTACGCATTGTGGATAGAACTCTTACAAATTAGAATACATCCTTTCACTTAAATATGCAACAAAAACAATTATCCGGTGGGACAAAACAGACAAGTCTCCTTATATCGTAAAGATATAAGGAGACTTGAAGTGCGAGAGCAGAATCTTTGCCGCCTGTCCACAACACGGCTGCTTTCTTCCAATTATTCATCTATAGGTACCACATCAGCATAGACGTAAGTCGGTGACGTGTTGCTGCTTGTGTGCATCTTGTCATCATCGTCCTTTTTAGAAATAATGTCTCGCTGAACGACTTCACCCGGTTTCGCGGCGACAGGTGAACTGAACATCGGTCCATCAACGACACATGTATGGAACTCACCGTTTTCGCCGAGCGGATCCACGCCGTCTGGTAGGTCAGCGAGGAGGTCCGCGTCAAACCATCGTCCTGCAAAGTCGGCGGGAACTTTGGTTGGGTTGAGCGCAGTAATAATCGCGCGTAAGCCAGAGGCGATCATTTTTTCTGCAAGTAGCGTTGTATCCTCTTCCCATACCGGGAAAATTGGTGTGAAACCGGTGCCTTTGAGTTTATCCTCGCGGTAGGCACGGATGTCTTCTAAAAAGAGGTCCCCGAATGCGAAATGCGCCGCTGTCAAATGCTCAGGCAACGCTTCCACCTCGGCGAGAAATTTTCGCATCGCTGCTTCGTAGATTGCATTAGAACAGGGATACGGAATCGGTATCTCATACAACGGCACTCCGAGTTTCTCGGCTTGCTGTTTCAACACCCACGCTGGTGTCGAGTGGATAGAAACGCGGTCAAACGTCTTCGTGACAGTTGTAAAGATACCACGCACGTTGTAGCGTTCAGGCTGTTGGCGCAGTGTATGAAGTGCCCATGCGGAATCTTTGCCTGAAGACCAGGAGACTAAGACTGGTGTGGGTGCGGGTTCGTTTATCTGTTTTGTCATTTTATTACACCTTTTTGTTAATTTATAGTATAGCTTGGACAATTCGTAAGATGCACAGGCTAACAGCCTATGCTACAAAAGAGGCACAAACTGGAAGTTTATGCTACAAAAGAGGCACAAACTGGAAGTTTATGCTACAAAAGAGGCACAAACTGGAAGTTTATGCTACAAAAGAGGCACAAACTGGAAGTTTATGCTACAAAAGAGCACAAACTGGAAGTTTATGCTACAAAAGAGGCATAGGAGGCTAAGGGTCTCCTATACTACAAAAGAGACACAGGAGACCAACAGTTGCCTATGCTACAAAAAACTGTCCAAACTTTAGTAATCTATAGTGCAAGGAAGTTTGCCAATAAGTCTTTCCCGGCGGTTGTTAAGATTGATTCTGGGTGAAATTGGACACCCCAGATGGGCAAAGTCTTATGCCGAAGTCCCATGATCTCGTCCTGATCTGTCCACGCGGTAATCTCAAAGCAGTCCGGGAGCGTCTCTTTTCTTACGATAAGCGAATGGTAGCGTGTCGCTTCAAACGGGTTGTCTAATCCCTCGAAAAGTTCAGCACCGTTGTGGTGTATCATAGAGGTCTTGCCGTGCATCAATCGATCTGCTCTAACAACTTCACCGCCGAATACGTCGCCGATACACTGATGTCCAAGACAAACGCCTAAAATCGGAACTTTCCCAGCAAAGTGTTGTATGACATCGTTAGATATGCCTGCCTCTTTCGGTGTGCAAGGCCCGGGTGAAATGACAATCCGTTCCGGTTGCAGAGTGTCTAACGCCTCTAATCCAATCTTTCGGCTCCGATGTACCTCCAGTTCAGCACCGAGTTCACCCAAATACTGCACCAAGTTATAGGTAAAGGAGTCGTAGTTATCAATCATTAAAACCATTTTTTTAATTTTCCTTGCGGTTCGATGAAGTGGGTTTAGACATTGAGGTACCTTTCCGTAGATCCGCCCTCCACTTCGTTAGGGGCTGGCTACCTTTGGAAACCGAGAAGAAAACCACCCTTTTTCCTATGTTCCTTTAACAAAAATCGACGATTATTCCTCACAATAAGAAACCTTGCTCCGCCAATGCAATAGCACTGAGCATCGCTCGCGCCTTACTCACAGTTTCGTAATATTCAGTTTCAGGTACTGAATCCGCAACGACCCCACCGCCTGCTTGCACATAAGCGGTGCCATCTTTGATAACCGCGGTTCGGATCGTAATCGCTGTGTCTGCACTGCCGGAAAAGCTGAAATAACCGACTGTTCCGCCATACGTGCTACGCCGCGTCGGTTCAAGTTCATCAATGATTTCCATTGCGCGTATTTTCGGGGCACCAGAGAGGGTCCCCGCGGGAAGGCAGGCGCGCAGCACATCAAAAGCGGTAAGATCTTCGCGTAAGCGTCCGATGACGCGTGAGACGATATGCATCACGTGTGAAAAACGCTCGATTATCATGAGCTCGGTGACTTCAACAGTATGATATTCACAGACGCGGCCGAGGTCATTTCGTCCCAAATCCACAAGCATAACGTGCTCGGCGCGTTCCTTTGGATCAGCGAGGAGTATCCGTCCCAATTCTTTGTCTTCTTCTGGTGTCGTGCCACGCGGGCGTGTGCCCGCAATAGGAACGGTCTGGACGATCCCATTTTCCACTCTGACCATCATTTCTGGTGATGCCCCTACAATGTCAAAATCATTAAACTTCAGGTAATACATATACGGTGATGGGTTGACCATTCGCAATGCCCGATATACATCAAAGGAATCTACGGACACCGGACAACTGAATCGCTGCGAAGGCACAACCTGGATGATGTCGCCTGCAGCTATGTATTCCTTAGCGCGCCTGACCGCGGCTTCGTAATCGGATTTTGTGAAATTCGATTGCGGATCGGATATGATTTTATCATACGCCCCGCGATGTTCACCACTCTCCGCGCGTAAATGCCGTTCGGAAGCAGCCATGAGTTTTTCGACCAACGCTTCAATTTTCGCAATAGCGTCGGCATAAGCAATATCCACATCTCCATCAATATGCGCGTTCGCCACAACCTTAATCTGATGGTTCACATGATCAAATATCAAAATCGTCTCGGCAATCATGAAGAAGCAATCCGGAAGCTGCAGTTCATCTTCGGTATTATCTGGCAACTCCTCGACGAAACGCACCATATCATAACTCATATAACCGACAGCACCCCCGTGGAATTCCGGTAACTCAGGGTTGTCAACAGGTCGGTAATTCTGCATCAATTCCTCAAGCGCACTTAACGGATCTTCATACTCCTGAACGACGGTTTCGCCTTTTTCCAAATACTCAATTGTCACCTGATGCCCTTTACTATGGAAAAGCACCGAAGGTTGACTACCCAAAAAGGAATAGCGCGCGACGTTTTCACCACCTTCAACACTTTCGAGCAAGAACGTGTAATCATCTGGCATCAACTTGTAAAAAGCAGACACTGGTGTCTCCATATCTGCCAAAATTGGGCGGTATACGGGTATTGTGTTTCCTGATTTCGCTGCCTCGCGAAAGTCTTCCAACGTCGGATAAAACATCATAACTCCTTTTCATATCTTAGCATCAAAGCTCTTCGTTCTATAGCACCGCACACAGCGATACTACGCTTATCTCTATACAATAGCGACGATAGGTGAACTCAATCAAATAACTTCCGAATGGATGCCAAGATACGAAATCGGGCTTACAAGATTCGCTTTCACAACTTGGAGTTTAATAGACAGCATCTGCCTCGAAAATCTTATCACCTACCACACGTGTTGACTCGCCGTCGGGGGAGACTTCCCTAAAAAAGCAGGAGCGATAGCCGGTATGGCACGCTGCGACTTTCTGCTCGACTTTTATGAGTAGGGCATCGCCGTCGCAATCCACTGCGACAGATTCCACGGTTTGTGTATGCCCCGAAGTCTCCCCCTTAATCCAAAGTTTCTGGCGGGAACGGCTCCAGAAGCAGACGCGCCCGGTATTCAGCGTTTCTTTTATCGCCTCAGTGTTCATATAGCCGACCATTAGGACCTCATTGTTAGTGCGATCCTGAATCACTGCAGCGACCAAGCCATCACTGTCATATTTAAGTTCGGATAGAATTTTCATTTTTTAAATTTTCCTTGCGGTTAACTATTGTAGGTTAGGGATTTAGCGTTTCTCTCTCGAATCCGCTCTCCAAATGTAAAACAAAGACAAATTATGCCATTTAAGGCATAATTTCATTATGAGCTACATGCTTGGGATTTACTTTTGAGGAATCCTTCAGCAAGCGTCAGGAATCAGAATTCCTGTCTACAGCCAATACTATAGGTCAATCTGTGCACTTTGCAAAAAAAACACCTTATGCCACTCGGATTCGTGTGCATAAGGCTTCAACAGGACTTAAAAATAAAAAACGACGATTTTTGATATCTTTTTTAGTTATCCGTTTGAGCGCACACTCCCCCGCAAGCAATTGGAACACCACCAATGCCAATGGTTGGATACGCTATGCAAGCTGGAGTGTGAATCTACAAAGGTCATTTTTCTCACTTTTCAATAACGGTTAACAACCGCCAAATATTTGGATTTATCCGTGCCAAACTTCAGATATTAATATTAATGATACCATATCAAATCTGTGTTGTCAAATTTTTATGGTAGAAAAATTTTCTTGTTAGTATTTTCCAACCATTGATAAAAAAACAGAGCGATGTGATATAGGGTGAAAGATAAAAATAAGTAAACACTTTTACCCCCGGTGGGTGAGGTTTCCTAATCTCGCTGGTGCAGAGTGGATCAGTAATTCCAAAATCTACCATAGTTTTCGTGATTTCCTCGATTTTCGGAGGGAGTCGCGGCGGAGAATCAGAATCCGCGAACCTTCTACAGTTGTAAATTATTGCCTGACAAAATATTTTTTTCACGCGATGTAACGTTTTGCCAAAAAAATGTGTCTTTAATAATATTGTGATAACATAGGTATGGTGTTTTTATCAAACTCACGTTTTCAGTTACAAAAAAGGAGAAAAATAAGTCAACAGAAGATCGCATATTTTTCTTGACACCTTTTGGTCAAGTATGTGAGTCTCTAAAATTAGTTGTGATGCTGCCCAGTTTAGAGGGACTGTCGCATCATTATGTGGTTAATACCCTCTAGGAAATAAGACTAAGTTCTATAAAAATAGCAGGAGGAGAGAGCCTTGAAAGTAACAGAAAGAGTAGCAAGACTGGCTATACTTACCATCGTCCTTATTGTTGTAGTTGTTGCTGGGTGTGATCGGGCAATGACAGTTGGGAAAACCGTAATGCCTGATCCGACGGAAGAAGTTACACCAGCAATTGATCTACTTTTAGATTGGCCGGAGGAAGATTGGACAGATGAAGAGAGAAATCGATGGTGGGAGGCGGTGAGGGCAGCAGCTGTAAATGTCGATCTTTTAAACATTACCGGCTGTACCCCTGACCCGCTTGTTATTGAGGTGGAGAACGGAGAGTCTATACAGATTTATAATGATGACGCAACTGACCACACCCTAACTCGCGGAGGGAATAGTATCACTGTCCCAGCCTTTGAAACAATCAATATTGTTATATCTGATTTTCTTGAGACTGGAGAAGAGGGTATAGTAAACCCAGGAGCTTACAACTATGTATGTGATGGTGTCTGGCCCGCGGTTGGCATATTCTATGTTGCTCCACAAGTTGAGCCACCACCAATTAATCCACTTTTAATTTTCCCGTCGGAAGATGCGACAGATGAAGAGTTCGAGCGATGGTGGGAGGCGATGCTTGCGGCAGCTGTGAATGTCGATCTTTTAAACATTAGCGGCTGTACCCCTGACCCGCTTGTTATGGAGATGGAGCACGGAGAGTCTATACAAATTTATAATGATGACGCAACTGACCATACCCTACATTGGGGAGGGCATTTCATCACTATCCCAGCCGGAGACACAATCGATATTGTTCTATCTGATGTTTTTGGACCAGCAACTGGAGCTTTAGGCTATGGCTGTGATGATGGCCCCACGGCTGGCATATTTCTTGTTCATCCGCCACCAAGTGAATAGCCTTTGATGGTTTTTGGGACCTAACCACCTCGGTGGTCAGGTCCCTTTTTTCGATCGGATTAGCAATATAAGTCTTACGTGCGATAGAGTATAAACTATTTGCCTGTCAGTCAAGTATAACGATAGACCTTCACTCAGAAAAAATTTGCAAAAAATGTGGCAATGTGATATAATATATGCATTACATTTGAATACATTAACGGTTCAGGTGCCGAATTACGGAGAATAGGGAAGCGCGGTGAAAAACCGCCACGGCCCCGCCACTGTGAACGATCGTAAGTATCCGTTGAAAAAACCACTGTCAATTTATTGATGGGAAGGTCCAGCGGGATGTGTAGGACAAGTTTTGGCTTGGAAACTACACCAAAAGATCGGAAGTCAGGAGACCTGCCTGGATCGTGTTTCACGCATCTGCTTTCGCGGGAAAGCGGTGGAACAGCGCACAGCAGTATCCTGTTAGATTAAATATAGAAGTCCCGATTCAGGTATGAAATTTTCGGACGCAATTGCAGGATCAACGTATATGGAGTGTCGCCGCATCCCCTGTCTTCCCGATGAAGCAGGGGTTTTTTGTTTCATTCAAACGGAGGTTTTAATGAACACATTTTTTTTCACTTGGCGGCAATTCTCGTTGTCAAAATCCTACAAATGGCACTCGTACCTACTTATAGGTGCGATTCTCTTCACACTCCTCATGAGTCCAGCCTTTGGACAAACGGAAGTTCAAGACCTTGCGGTTGTCATAAATGCCCTCACGCATCCCGACTTGGGCATCACTGCTTCACTCTCACTTATTGATTTGGCGGAACCGAATGAAAAAAGGGCAGTTGATAATGAGATCATCAGTATCGGTACAGTCCCAATTAACCGGAGGCGCGCGGTTGGTCTTTCCATTCGCGGTCATCTCGCTTATATCCCCACTTTTAACTTGCCTGTTACTGGTGCTGAAAGTTCCGGCGACAATATTTTGATTATCAACTTGGAACAACGGGAAATAGTTGGCGAAATCCCCATTCAAACCGGGGCATCCCCTCAACAGGTCGCCGTTATCAACGAAAACAAGATGTACGTTACTTGTGCAGCGACACATGAGGTGCATGTCATTGACATTCCGAATCGCAATGTGACGAAGGTCCTCACAGGTGCTTTCAACAAACCGACCGGCATAACGCTTCTCAACGGCAAAGCCTACGTCTCAAATCCTGCATGGGAGTACGATCCGGTTGAACGGAAAACCATCTATTACGAAAGTAGAGTCACAGTGATTGATACGGAGACAGACATCATTCTGAAGTCAATACCGGTGCCAACAAACGCAAGTGGAATCATCAGCGATGGCGAATCCACTGTCATTGTCAAAACGACGGGTAACTACAATGACATCTTGGGGCATCTCGTTCTGATTGACGCGGCTACCGATGAGATTGTCAAGACGGTTAAACTCAAACTGACCCCTGGCTCCTTCGCTCTCAATTCAGAAAAACAGTTGTTTATCCAAGGCAGTTGGCAAAAACCGGGTTTGCTCATCTATGATATCGCAGGACAAGACTGGGTCCGTGACGATGACGACACAATTACCAACTTCAGTAACGATCCAGATGCCTCTGTCAGTGGTGGTTTGACTTTTGCCCCGGATGGCAGTCTCTATATCACGCAACCTGACTGGGGAGGCGGTGGACAGGATTATGTTCGCGTCATGGATGTCATAGATGCGTCTCTTCTACAAACGTATCATGTTGGTCCCGGTGCGTCTATTCTTGCGTTCGCACAAGTGATCTCGCGCCGAGAAGATCTCAACAACGACGGGATTGTCAATGTTTCGGATCTGGTCATCGCGACTCGGTTCTTAGGTGATCAGGGACCTGGAATCATCGCCGATGTCAATGGAGACGAAGTCGTCAATATCCTTGACCTTGTGCTGATAGGGCAAGCACTTTAATTTAGCATTCGCGGGCGCGGTTTGATGAAGATTCAAAAAATGATCCGGTAATTTCTTGGGGCAGTCCGGTGCGGTTCCATGAAGATTAATTTTTTAATTCGGTAATATGGGAACGTGCGATGAATCGCACTACTACGAGCCCGTCTGTTTGTAGTAGGGCAATTTTACGGTGTACTCACCCAAATGCGAAGTGCATTATTGCCCATTTATTACCGAAATATTTTCTTAAACTTCATCAAACCGCACCTACCGGACCTGGGGTTACCGAATTTAAATACTTAAACTTCATCAAACCGCACCTACTGGCCTGGGGAAAAAATGACAGGAACAAAAAAAGCAGTCTGGTGCATGCCACTGCTCGTTTTCCTAATCAGTTGTGCCGCAACTCCGAAAGAAGAACCGTTTTCATGGAAGGTGACGTTCTTCTCTTTAGGGGCAAAGGTGCAATTCAGTACAGAGGCACCGGTGGAGCGTCTGAGTGCTTTTAATGCAAATGGCGTGAGGGTTGCACAACTCGATTTTCCGGTCCCGCCTCGGCAGATAGAGTCGCTGTATTTTGAATGGCGTGCGGGGGAGACTTACAGATTTGAGGCGACTTTGTCCACAGGAAATGTTGATACTGAAACGGTAACGGTGCCACACGTATACACACAGGGAAATTTAGAGATTGCTATTCCGTATGGTGCTGCGCAACAGTCAGATCTGAAAAATGCGTCAGAAAGCGAGCAGAAAGCACTCGTTCTGGACGGCAGCGAAATGGCAGCTACGGTTCTCGTTACAAATGGGAATGTGCCAACGACCTTTGATCTCAAACTCTGTCTTCCGGAAACGCTGAGTGTCGTTCACCTGCCGACAGATTGGAAAAGTGAGATAATCAACAAAGAAACTTGTCTTTCTACCACTGGCAGGCTTAATATTGCATCGGAAGTCTGGTACCGCGAGTTGGTTCTGAGGACATCCGAAGTAGACCCAACAGAGGGTCAAGAAATTTCAGGTACTGTCCGCTTCATAACAGACAGTGGACAGACATGGGAGCAGCAGGCGACGGTGCAGCTTCAATTGACAACTATTTCAGAGATTGCCGAACGCCTTTCTATAGAATCAATCAAGATGCCTACGGATGCGATGGGTATGGTAGACCGTAAACAACGCGAAGATACCATCTACTATGCACGTCCACTATTCAGATGGCTCGGAACGTCACAGACCAATGCGTATGAACCGATCACTTATCAGACCGTGCGGCTCCGCAATGCGGGTGAAGAGACGGTCCATGTAGTCGTATCATCAATTAACACAGATACGAAGAGTGGTGAAACGATTCCATTTCTCGCGCCACCAGCGACAGCGAATGGGGGGACGAATCGGAGTGTAGCGTTCGCCAGTCTACCCGGAGGCACGGTTACAAAAATTCCACTCCCTATCTATTTTCACCCAATGTATATAGAGCAGGGAAACCAACCAGAACAGGCAATCCCTGGGGCGTACGCACGGGACATTACAGTGAAAGTTTGGGGAAGCGATGCGACGATTCTTCGCGAAAAACGTCCATTACACCTGATTGTTCCGAACCAACAGGCACTGCTTATCAGTCTGTTGGCAATCATCGGCAGTAGTATCGGTTTCGCAGTCGTACTACGGTTTCATGAGCGAATTTTTGCGGGATTCACAACAAAACAGATCATTGTTATCGCACTATTCGGCACGACAATTTTTGTAGGTGTCATGGTGCCATCGACGCTGTTCCTCAATTTAATTCGCGCTGTCCTCGGTCCGATTTCTGTGCTGCTGACCGGTTTGATCAATGAGACGCTCTATTACGCTTTGCTAACGGCACTGTTAATTTATATTAGCGGGGATCCAGAGGCAGCAACGCGGCAGGGTAAAGGCAGCGGTGTCATCTTGCTTGTCTCGGCAGTGCGTCTACTTCTTAGCGGTGTTACGTTCGGTCTTTTCACACCGATGGCGATTGTCTACACTGGCACAAGTGTCCTTCTACTGGAAACAGGATTTCTATTTGTACGAGGACGCAATATATTGGCGTGGGCAGTGGTGCTGGGACTCTGTGATGCGATCGCTGTCTATGTCGATTTCCAACTCTCTATATTGTTTTACCGGCTTTTCTATGCCGATTGGTATATTGTCCTCCGAATCCTGATAGAAGGGTTCGCCTATACGTTTATCGGTGTGCTTCTCGGTGCGAAATTAGGACGCGGACTCTGGCGCGTGGCGGATTAGCTATCGTCCTGCATGGTGAGTGCGATTCTCTATGCATACTGGGCAACGCACAAAAAACTTTAAAGTTCTGCGATACAGACAACTTAAGGAAACATAACTAATGAAGCGAATTCGATTTTTGAGTCTACTTTGCCTGTTTGTCATTTTACCCATTAGCATTGCGACAGCCGACATGAGCGTCACTTGGGTTCGGACGGGCGTAGTCATTGAAACTGAACACAAAGAAGGTATCTCGGACAAAATCAGTGTCGCGACGGTGTTTGACGGCACGGCACACGCATTAGCCGAAATCCCCACAATCCAGCAACTTGATACCCACCGGGTGCTACTGCAATTCACATGGCAACCGAATCAAGATTACCAATTTCGCCTGAACGATCACCTAACCACAGCAACTGCGCCGCTGAAGCCGGTGTCGTACCTCATCCGCACCGTTGAATTAGACGGTCTTTTATCGCTAATGGAAAACCTGCGTCAACCTGCGAAACCGACCGCGATTGCCTTAGGACATGGAAAAGCACCTTATACACATAAATTGGCGGTTGCGACTGATAGTGGACACCTCGCAGTTCTCCAAACGCTCTCAGGCAAAACGCTTTGGAAAACTCGAATCTCGGAAGGCTATGTCAGAAGGATGGCGTTCAGTCCAGATAATTCGCTACTCTATATCGGCGAGCAGGCAGCAGACGGATTCATCTACTGCTATAATTTCGCAGCCTCTGAATCGACACTCCGCTGGAAATATCGCACTGCCGATGACATCGAAACCTCCACACCGAGCAATCCTGATAGCGTCTATGCGTGGGTTAGCTACCCCGGCCCAGCGTGTATGCGAACATTGGCTAATGGCGACCTTCTGGTCGCGAACGTGCACTCATGGACAGAAAACGATACACCGCGTAAGATGTCCCAACTTTATAGGTTTGACAGCGAAACGGGGGATGTCATTTGGAAATGGCCCCGCGACAGCGCGACTTCAAAGATAATACGCTGGTTTGACGTAAGTGCTGATGGAAAGACCCTTGGGCTCGTAACAGACAGTGGGCATAACTTACAAGGGAGTTCGACCGATGAAAACGGTGCCGGTAATGGCAAACTCGTTGTCCTTAACATAGGAGAAGGAACAGAAAAGTGGCATGCGGATATCGAACCGCTGCGCGAGTATTTTCCACAGGTCACGTTTTGGCGCGGTGTGAGCATCTCCCCGGATGGCAAATTCATCAATGTAACAACAGACGACGGACGTGCGTTCATCTTTGATGTCAATGCGCCAGCACCGATATGGCAGGAAAACTTGACCACGCCTCTGGAGGTGAGTGGTATTCCTATTGTTGCGACTTCTGGTACGATCGGAGCAACGGACGCTGCCGCTCTCTTCATCACTGGCGACACCTACATCCCCTATCATCTCCGAAAAGGTGCACAGCGTCCTTCGGCGGCACATCCAAACGGGATGACCTTGTTCGCCTATTCGTGGTCTGGCGAAAAAATCTGGCAGTGGCAACTTGAAAATATGCCGCAAGGCTTGCGAATTGACAAAAAGGATCGCTATGCTGTGTTGTCTGTCTCCAAGCGTACACAAGATCCGAACGAGAGCCTTCACGGCGTGTCGGTGTTCGATTTGACAGCGGAAGGTAGTGGCTTGGCGAAGTATCTCTACACCTACCGAACAGAGGGACAACTGCCTTATGATACGCTTGCGATGAGTGCCGATGGCGCGTTCATTGTTGTCGTTGAAGTGCCGATAGCGTTGCCAGATGAGACGGTGCGCGGAAAGAATCGGGTGCATGTGTTATATTGATTTAGGGTATGTTTAAGTAATGCGTCCGTTGAGTTTCGTAGGACAGAGAATCTGCACAACACCTTGACAAACCCAAACGCCCTCTGTATACTTATTGTAGACTTTTCGATTTTACCCAATTAGGTGGATATCCTGATGTCGAATTTTACAGATAAAGAACTACTACAAATCATCGAAACTGGGGAATCTGATGCCGTTGAGTTTAAGGAGTCTTTGTCCGGCAGTGCCCGAGAAAGAATCAGGGAGGCGATCTGCGCCTTTGCCAATGATCTACCAGACCATAGAAAACCGGGACTTATTCTTGTAGGTGTGAAAGACGACATAACTCTCGGCACCACACCAATTACGGATGAATTGTTGCGTCAGTTAGCCGATATGAAAACAGACGGAAACATTGTGCCTCCACCGTCACTGACGGTAGAAAAGCGGAGGCTACAAGGTAAGGAAGTAGCAGTAGTTAAAGTGGAACCGAGCGACTCACCGCCCGTCCGATGCAGAGGGGCGGTTCATATCCGAACAGGGCCGCGTCGAGATACCGCCACAGCACAAGATGAGCGGATGCTCAATGAAAAACGGCGATATTTAGAGCGTCCGTTTGACCTCTATCCTGTCCTGTCAAGTCAGATTTCCGACCTTAACTTGGCTTTGTTTAGTTATGAATACCTACCGAAAGCGTTTTCTGCGGAAATATTGGATGCCAATGATCGGAGTTTGAATGAACAGCTCGCAGCCACAAAGATGATCGCTGCTGCAGATGATCCGACAGCAACTGTACTCGGAATCCTCACGCTTGGAAAGAACCCACAGGATTTCCTACCCGGGGCTTATGTGCAATTCCTCAGAGTTGATGGGGACGAACTCACGGATGATATTGTTGACAATCTTGCAGTACGCGGGGCGATTTCTGACCAGATCCGCCGTTTAGACGATAAACTGATAGCCCATAACCGCATCGCAGTTGATATTATATCCGGTCCCATTGAAAAACGGACAGCACTTTATCCCATAGAAGCGGTGCAACAGATCACCCGAAATGCTATTATGCACAGGACTTACGAAGGCACGAATGCCCCGGTTCATGTGTATTGGTACAACGATCGGATTGAAGTTTTAAGTCCGGGTGGTGTATTTGGTGGTATAACGGCTGAAAATTTTGGGAAGCCCGGGTTTGTTGACTATCGAAACCCTAATTTGGCGGAAGCGATGCGGACTTTTGAACTCGTGCAACGTTTTGGTGTGGGGATACGGATAGCGAGAAGGTTGCTGGCAGAAGCGGGGCATCCAGAACCGAAATTTGAAATTAATAACACGTATGCATCAGCGATAATACACGCAAAGTAAGCAGAACAACAGTTACGCTGTTCCGTTAAAGATAATGGATAAATGCCGTGGGTTTTCCAGGCGCGGCGTAAAGGGAACAACAAATCTGTTGTTCCCCTTATCGCAACTTTATAGTAGACCCAAAAGGCGTTGAAGAGAGTGATCTACTTTAAGATAGTCTGTTGAGCAGCCGCGTTTTGCGTTGATACAATCACGCTTTGCAACGCCTGAAAGTACTTCATCTCAGCCATCTTGATGGTATGTTTATCCTCGGTTGCGCGTGCGCGTTTGAGGGCTTCCCAGTTCAACGCGAGCATCCGATTGGTTTTCTCTAAAACTCTCCAATTCGCGTTTGAAATCATTGTATCCTCCGGAAGGTTCACGCTATCGGCGGCTTGTCGTTCCGCTCGAACAGCGCGTTCAACGCTTGGCTCAGCAGGTCTTGAATACTCGTCTCCTTCTCCAAGGCGAGCATTTTCAACTGCCGATGCACATCTTTATCAAAATGTCCCGAAATCATCTTTTTCCCTTGACGCGATGGCGGTACCATTGCTGTCGGTTTCGGTGTCGTTTCCATATTAACTGCCTCTTGCCGAATTTGATCGGTACCGCTCAATGTTTCTGCGAGTGTGGGTTTATTTGCCATCAGACCTCCTCGCTCCACCCTTGCTTGATAGAATTACCATAACCTTCATTTACGCCTCCGCACATGTAGACATGTAGACATGTAGACATGTGTGAGTGTATAAACGTTGCGTTTGCAAATCGGTTACAGATTCAGATGCGGACAGTCTGCCTTCTTTTTTCGGTGACTATTAGACGAAAATATAGTATACTTATTTTACAATTTCTGATTCTGGGTCAAAACAAAAAGATATGCCTCACGCTGACTTCTGGATGATGCCGTTGAAAGCCAAACCGATGCAACTTCAATTCTACACCAAACAGGATTGTCCACTCTGTGACGAGGCAAAGGCAGTTCTCCAGAACATCAGTGCGAAGGCATCGTTTATGACCGTGGAAGAAATTGACATTACGAAAGATCTAAGACTCTTCACGAAATATAAGTATCGGATTCCTGTGCTTGAGTTGGATGGGCAGCCGCTTTTTACGCATCACGTTACGCGTTGGAAATTGATGTGGCAGCTACGCTGGCACTGGGTTCGGAGGCATTTCATTGATAGGCGGGATTTGTAATCCCGAAACGGGTCAGAACCTGAGGAGATCACTATGGCATTTCCATCTCATGGTATAACGCACCGCTCCACAGTAACGGGTACACACGGAATGGCGACAAGCGCGCATCCGCTCGCAAGTCTCGCTGGCGCGCGTATGTTGCTTGCTGGCGGTAATGCGTTTGATGCAGCAGTCGCTGTCGCTTCAACGCTTAACGTTGTTGAGCCTTATATGTCGGGTATTGCTGGCAACGGGTATATGCTAATCTATAGTGCTAAGGAAAAAAGGCACCGCGTGTTAGATTATCTGGGTACTGCTCCATACGCAGCGACACTGGATGTCTATCCAACACTCGAAAGTCAGCAAATCGGTATTCGCGCGGGTATGGTGCCTGGTGGATGTGGCGGATGGTTGGCACTCCTGGAACATTACGGCAGTATGGATCATGCGGATGTCTTCGCGCCAGCGATTGAATTGGCAGAAAATGGATACGCCGTCACTGTCAAGAATGCGGAATTCATGGCAGGTGCGTATCACTATTTTTCGGAACGGGCTGCAGAGGTTATCGCCTCACGTGGGAGGACCCCACATCCGGGTGAAGTTTTGGTGCAGAAAGATCTCGCGCAAACATTTCGCACGGTTGCGGAAGGCGGCGCAGAAGCGTTCTATCGCGGTGACATTGCCAAAGAGATTGTCCGTTTTTCGGAAGAAACCGATGGGCTGATTACTGAAAAGGATTTGGCTGACTTTGAGGTGGAGTGGCAGGAACCCCTCTCTGTTACCTACAAAGATTACGAAGTATATTGCCCGCCCCCGCCGTGTTCCGGTTTTCAGTACTTAGAGACGCTGAATATCTTAGAGAACGATGCGCTTGGTGAACTCGGACACAATACGCCAGAATACCTGCATCTCCTGATTGAAGCGATTAAACTGGCGAGTGCGGATAGAGCCGAGTACGCGCCGCGTCCGAACCCGCCGATCGAAAGGTTGTTATCTAAGGCCTATGCACAGGCACAGCGCGAACGCATTGGTGAACACGCAGCAGTGAGCGGTGGTGAGCGGTGGTCAAAGGACAAACTCCCCGGTGAAATCATCGCTAACGATTGGACAACCGAATGCACAACCCATTTTGACACCGCTGATGCAGCGGGTAATATCGTCGCGGTGACCCAAAGTCTCGGACAACCTTTCGGCTCAGGCGTAATTCTCGGTTCAACGGGGATGTTCCTTAACAATTTCATGAACTGGTTTGACAGGATTCCAGAGAGTCCGAACGCCGTTGGACCGCATAAGCGGATAGAGATGTGTATGGCACCGTGTCAAGTTTGGAAAGGTGGGAATCCGTTCGCCGCAATCGGCACACCAGGCAGCCACGGTATCCTTCAGACCACACTGCAGATGGTGTTAAATTTAATTGAACATGGAATGAACGTTCAAGCGGCGATCGAAGCCCCCCGTATTCGATTGGTAAATCCGGGTAAACACGTCAGTATGGAGGGACGTATCCCTGTCGCGGTCCGTGCAGCATTAGAAGCACGCGGGCATGAGGTAGAGGTCTTACCCGACTGGACAGCAACGGTAGGGGGCGGTCACGGTATCGCTTTTGATCCCGAAGAGGGGAGTTTTATGGGCGGTGCGGACCCGCGCCGCGATGGATATGCGATAGGCGTGTAGCGGCTAATCGCACTACCTTACTGGAATAATTTTTCACACTTCATATTTATCATAAAAATTTTACGGAGGAAACGTCAAGGCACCCACTACCTAAAGGCAGGGGCTTGTGCTTCGTAGCAATTAGCGTTTTCGAGAAAACGTCTTACATCTGCTCCACAGAGGGACCACAAGCAGCCCTCAAGATGTTTATCGCAGCGTTGATGTCTCGATCGTGGTGTGAACCACATTCCGGACATGTCCACTGCCTATCATCAAGTGTTAGGTTCTTATTATGGTATCCACAATCGGAACACGGTTTAGTTGTCGGTGTCCACTGTCCGATTTGTAGGAACTCACGCTTATGTTTGAAACACTTGAACTTCAGAATCTCAACAAACTGCCCGAAAGAAAGGTCGGAGACTTTACGTCCCCACAGGCGTTTCATACCGTCAAGGTTCAGCGTCTCGGTGACGATCGTATCAAACCTTTTACACAGGTTAGTAGCAAGTTTCCAATGCCAATCTTTGCGTTGGTTGGCAATATGCCGATACAGTCTCGCGAGTTCTCGGACCGCACGCCACCAATTGTTAGAGCCTTTGACTTTACGCGAAAGGCTTTTGTTAAGCTTGCGAAGTTCGGTCAAGGACTGTTTCAAAGGTTGCGGATGTTCGATTTTTTCACCGGTGTTCAGCGTCAAGTAGGTATCCATACCGAAATCTATTCCTACGCTCTCACCTGTAGCAGAATAGGGGTCGGTCGAGGCATCATCACTGACGACATACAACCAAAATGTGCCAACGGCATCCCGAAGGATTTGGATATAGCGGACATGTCCTTTCCATTCACGGTGCTGGTGAAAAGAAAACCAGCGTTTGTTGAATTTAAAGGTTTGCGAGGATTCATCCCATGCCTTAAACGAAATACGGACACGTCCTTCTTCGAGTTTGTAGGCAGACTCGAACTTAGCAGAACGATAACGGTCTTTGCGTTTGAACTTCGGCAATCCCCCGAGACCGTCAAAAAAGCGTTCATAAGTGATATGGATACGGACAATCACTTCATCAAGTGTGTCGCGGGGTATCCACGCCCAATGGTGCTTTGTGCGTTTCAACAACTTCGTCAAATGCGGTTGCAAGCGATACCGTCCCGCATACAAACCATATCGGCGATAATACCGTTTTTCCAAAGCAAGGAAGTGATTATGCACGTCGCCCAAGTCGTCAAGCATATTGCCGAGTCGCATATTTTGCGGATGTTCGCGTATCTGATATTTATGCGTCCGACGCGTGCGTTTTTGTTTTCGCTTTCGTTTTTTCGCCATTGGATTTCACGTATCACGTCTTTAACCCCTATTGAGTGGGTAGGCAGGCACGTTACCAAGAGATAACGCTCAATATGCCTGCCAACGTGATGTATATATTAAACCACAATTCGCTTAGATTGTCAAGTGTTTTTTCAAAAAAAAACGCTGTGATCTAATGCACAAGGACGGGCATTCCTCCCCTACATAAATGCAGGGGTCTCCTGCCCGAAGATTGATGAAAAATTTAAGTGTTCTAAGCAAATATCTTTTCTTAGCGTTCGGACTATTTTTAATCTGCGGTTGTGATGCTATTCAGGATGTAATCCTTTCTGAGATCCCAAGCGAAACAGATACCACCCGGCTTAGCGTGACGATGGTTTACCCAAGCGACTGTGTTGGCGATTCGGCTTACTGTGATAGTTTCCATATCGGTGTAAAAGCTGCTGAAGCAGCACTTGGGATTAATCTGACTGAAGTTAGCGGAGTGGAAGGCGATGCGGTGGCATCAGAAATGTTGTTAAGAGCGGCTGCACAAAATTCAGATCTCGTCTTAACTGCGGGTTACCAAATGGGAGAACCGCTCGCGAACGTAGCCCCCGAATTTCCTGATGTCAAGTTCGCAATTTTTGATGTCCTGCTTGACATTCCGAATGTGGCGTCCATCAACTATAAGGCAAACGAAGGCTCATTTCTGGTTGGGGCGATTGCGGGATTAAAAACGGAGAGCGGTAAGATCGGCTACATTGGCGGTGCAGATGTGCCGTTGTTACACGAATTTGAAGCGGGTTACGTTGCTGGAATTCACGCGGTCAATCCAGACGCTGAAGTCACTGTAGCATACATCAGCAAAGATGCAACCGGATTCGGTCAGCCGGACAAGGCGAAGGCGCTCGCATTAGCACAATATGACAGTGGTGTTGATGTGATTTATGTCGCTGCTGGCGGTGCCGGGCACGGTGTGCTTGAAGCAGCACAGGAACAACAAAAGTTCATCATTTGGGTGGATTCCAACGGCAACCCTCTCGCCCCCGGGAGAGTCTTGACGAGCATGGTCAAAGAACTTTCGACTTCCGTAGAGCGGATTGTCCAAGAAACCGCTGCGGGCAATTTTATGGCAGGTATCCGATATTTTGGGCTCAAGGATGGTAGTGTGAGTTATGCCGTTGATGAACACAACCAGTCTTTACTTTCAGAGGACATCGTAGCGACTGTTGAATCGCTAAAAGCGAAAATCATTGCTGGCGAGATTGTTGTGCCTGATACAGTTTCACTTCCGCGCGAGTAATGTTGGCGATAGTTCCACCCTGGAACAGCGGACTTCCTTTGTCCTTAAATTCTCTAAAGATAGAAAAAAAATGAAACATTTCCGTTTTTTAACTGCTATTCATCTATCTGCATGCGTTTGCTTTCTGTTAAGTGGATGCACACAAGACAGGGATTATACACAGTGGGAATTGCCCGAAGGTGCTAAATTGCGCGTTGGTAAGGGCGGAATAGAGGATCTAAAGTTCTCGCCTGATGGTGAGCTGCTTGCAGTAGCGACTTCAGTTGGAATTTGGCTCTATGATACAGAAACTTATAGCGCACGCAGCCTAATAACTGCAGATAAGGGTAAGGTCACTGCTATTGCCTTCTCTGCCGATTCCCGTAGACTTGCTGGTGGAAGTGGGCACTATACGCTATCTGTGTGGGCTGTACGTTCTGGGAAGCTGCTGAAAACCTTTGGTTTGGAGAAAAGCCATCCGGAAGTTGTAGGGGGACTAATGCGGGTGGTTTCCATGGCGTTTTCTCCAGACGGCCGCAGCCTCATGAGTTTCGCGCGTGATGGATACGCGCTCCGGGTGTGGGATGTGCAGACTGGCGATTTGCTGAAAACCTTCAGAGATCCTGGAGCCGTCGCACCAGCCAATTCTGCAGCGTTTTCTCCAGATGGACAAACACTCGCGCTCGGCCGCGGAGATTGGCAGTTCGGATACGTTGATTTGTGGAACCCTGAAACCGGTGAACACCGAGATATCTTAGGTGCCCCAGGAACAGTTGTTTCCATGGTGTTCTCTCCGGATAGTCAGGCCCTCGCCGCTGTTACCGGGTACGATTACGATGATAGGGACCTCTATGTATGGGATGTCCACACCGAAAAACGGACCCATAGACTTATAGGACACACGGGTTCGATCTATACCTTAGCCTTTTCTGCAAACGGTCTTATAGTAACTGGAGGTAGCAAAGGTGATACAACGTTGCGGATGTGGGATGCGCGTACTGGAGATTTATTGAAAACTTTCAAAGGGCATACGGACCTGGTTCGTGCCCTTGCCTTTTCTCCAAACGGAGATACGCTTGCAAGTGCAAGTTCTGACAACACGCTGAGAATATGGGATGCCGAAACGGGGCATGAGAAAAAAGTCTTCATGGAGCATATAGGCTGGGGTGTTGATGTAGCGTTATCTCCAGATGGTGAGTGGCTTGCAAGTGTAAGTGGAGATGATAAAATTCGCTTGTGGGATAGACACACGGGACACCTGTTGCGCGTTCTCACTGGACACACGGGACCAATCATTGCTGTAGCCATATCTTCGGATGGGCGTACCCTCGCAAGTAGTGGACGTTTTCCAGATAAGACGCTCCGTTTGTGGAACCCTGAAACCGGTGAACTGTTGAAAACCGTTTCAGACCATAAAGGGATTAATGCGCTCGCGTTTTCTCCAGATGCCCAAACCCTTGCGAGTGCTGGTAGAGAAGCGACAGTCCAACTATGGAATGTAGAGACAGGCGGCTTGTTAAAGACTTTCACAGGCAACGGTAGAGAATTCAAAACGGTGGTGTTTTCTCCTGATGGGCAGCGCCTTGCGAGCGGCGGATGGCTATCAGAAATTCATTTATGGGATATTCAGACCGGTAGTTTGCTAAACACCTTTCCAGAGAAGTACGGCACTGAAGTCCTCACATTTTCTCCTGATGGGCAGCACCTTGCGAGTGGCGGTGGAATTCAGGATCCCACAATCCGTTTATGGAATGTGCGCACCCGTGAGAAGCGGTTTACATTGATAGGACATGCTAAAAGCCGACATAGTCATCATACCAGTGAAGTTTATTCGGTAGCATTTTCGCCGGATGGAAACTTGCTTGCCAGTGGAGGAATGGATGGCACCGCGCGTTTGTGGGATCCAACCACAGGCCGCGGATTGGTCACCTTAACAGCGAATAAGAGTTCTGTTTCAGTCGTCGCATTTTCTTCAGATGGTAGAACGCTTGCCAGTGGTGAGTCCGGGGCGGTTTTTCTCTGGGATGTTGATACAGTTTTGCGGCGACATAAGTGATCTGCGGAGCCAAATGCTAATAACTCCGCAGGATTGTTCCTTTCGCGCCGACGATCCAACCGGCGTTTTTGTGCAGATGGATGTCCTGCAAGTTATATTGCGCCGGTGTCGGATAACGGCTCCATAAGTTCCCACCATCTGTTGTATGGAGGATTAAGCCTTTTTCTCCCACTGCCCATCCGCGGTTCTCGTCGCGGAACGCCACATCCCGTAAACTTTGATTCACAGGTGTCTGCTGTCGGTGCCATGTTTTTCCACTGTCAGTCGTCCCAAGGATCAAGCCATTTGTGCCAACAATCCACCCATGCGTTTGATTTGCGAAGTGAACAGCAAATAGCGGTTGCTCGGCGTTGCTTCTCTGGCGAACCCACCGTTTTCCACCGTCTTGGGTATGGAGTACCTCACCTTCCTCGCCAACGATCCACCCATGGTTTGGATCAACAAAATGGACACCCCATAAATGTTTATCTGAAAGCCCTCTGTGGTTTTCCCACCGACTCCCGCCATCTGTTGTGTGGAGAATAGTTCCTGATCCGCCGACTGCCCACCCTTCGGTCGTACTCACAAAATACAGATCCAAGATACCCGGCGGTTTCTTACCTTCGCCACGCGCTTGGTGTTGTGTATTCCAAGATGCACCACTGCTGCCGGTATAATGCACCTTCCCGATGCTCGCAAGCCAACCGTTATTCGGGGTTGTGAAACTCACCTGTGTGAGTGTCTCTTTTGACGCTGCTGCCGCCGTCCAGCTCATGCCACCGTTGGTAGTAGATAGTATGATACCAGCAGTCCCAACTGCCCATCCGTGTTTCGCATCTACAAAATGGACTCCATAAAGATGTTCACCTGTACCACTTTCAATTTGTCGCCACTCAAATTGCACCGAATCTTGGGAACAACCGAGGTAGACAAGACTTCCGCATAGGATAAAGAGCGCGAGGTAGTTTTTCTTCTGCATTTCGAGCCTCTCTAAATAAATTTTTATTGCATCCATTTCTGAATCGTGATAAACTATATTATAGTCCAACTTGCCACCGATACATAACTTTTGGGGTGGAAGCAAACCGATCTACACATTGGCCCTAAACTCACGTTTAAGGGTAGCAAGTTCCGTGCCAATTGGAACAATACAGTACTGTCGGAGTTTTCTACAAAATGCAGAGGAGGCACTGCACAAAATAGGGCATTCTTTAGACGCGACTGCACGAAATGGGGCGTATTGATAACTCAGGTTATCTATAACCTTTTAGGTAGCAACTTGGGTTATTATAAGGAATTCGCGGTAAGTTGTCAAGTTTTTATAGAAATAGGGCTTATGCATTTTGTTTTAAAGTCCTTTGGAGAACTGTGGCGTTCTTGGTGTATACCCGGTGCGGTTGCAAACCGCACCTACCGGGCCTGGGGCTAAATTAGGAGTGCCACATCTGCATATTATGTACATCATTGGAATTGATGGCGGTGGGACAGGAACGGTTGGTATCTTGACGACGGAAACAGGGCGATGTCTCGCACAAGTGCAATCGGGACCATCAAATTACCACGTCGTTGGTGATGCGAAAACGCAAACGGTTTTGAAAAGCCTTGTCGAAGAACTTTGTGAAAAAGCAGGCATCCGATCAACAAGTGCTATCCACTTCTGTCTGGGAATGGCAGGCTTAGGGCGCGCCGCGGATAGAAAAATAATTGGCAGGATTTGTGATGAACTCGGCATCAGCGAAAATCGCATCCTGACGCACGATGCACACATTGCACTCGTTGGTGGCACTGAGAAACAGCAGGGTGTAATTGTCATTTCAGGAACAGGTGCCATCGTCTATGGCATCAACGCTGACGGCAAAGAAGCCCGCGCAAGTGGGTGGGGGTATCTACTCGGTGATGAAGGGAGCGGTTACGACATCGCCATAAAAGGGCTCCGCGCTGTCGCTCGTGCTGCAGACGGCAGAGACAGACCGACCGAATTGACAAACCGAATTCTGAATGCCCTTGAACTGAAGGAACCGGGTGATCTCATTCGCTGGGCGCATGCTGCAAGTAGGGATGCCATCGCGCACCTATCTAAAATTGTATTTGATGCTGCCCGAACAACGGATCGGACAGCAGAACAGATTGTTAATGCGGCTGCTGAGGAACTCGTCTGTGCTGCAAATAGTGTCGTTAAACAGTTGGAATTCGTAGGGGCATTTGATATTGTTCTCAGTGGCGGTAATCTTATCCATCAGACGATATTTGCTGACAAACTCCGCCGAGAGTTCGCGAGGATTGCACCAGAGGCATCAGTGCTACTTCCGAAACATGCCCCCGCCTACGGTGCCGTGTTGGTAGCGCAGGCGAGATTATAGCAAAATTTTTATCAACGAAGGAACGCATGCAATCCACAACGGAACGGCGAAACCCGAATTCTACTGACATTGATCTAAAATCAACTGCAGAAATCGTTCAGATTTTTCACGAAGAAGATCAAAAAGCGATTGCAGCGGTAGCAGCGGAATCCGATGCCATCGCGCATGCTATTGACTTGTGCGTTGCTGCGTTTCGCGACGGTGGCAGGTTATTTTATGTAGGTGCAGGCACAAGCGGTCGGCTCGGTGTGTTAGATGCCTCTGAATGCCCGCCAACCTTCAGCACGCCTCCTGAAATGGTGCAGGGGATTATTGCTGGCGGTGATGTCGCCTTACGCCGTTCGGTGGAAGGTGAGGAGGACAAGCCTGAACGCGGCGCGCAAGTTGTTCGAGAACGGCAACTCACATCACAAGATGTACTTGTCGGAATTGCGAGTAGCGGACGGACACCCTATGTTATGGGTGCTTTGAAAGAAGCACACGCTATGGGAGCAACTACAATATTTCTCTGCTGCGTGCCACCCCCTGCGCAATTGAAAGAGTGGGGGACGCATGTCATTGCACCGATTGTCGGACCCGAAATTATCACTGGCTCAACCCGATTAAAAGCGGGGACTGCCACAAAGTTGGTGTTGAACATGCTCACGACCGTCTCTATGATAAAACTCGGCAAAGTCTATAACAATCTGATGGTAGATGTGAACGCCTCTAACACGAAACTGGTCGCACGGAGCATTCGGATTGTTCAAGCCGTCACGGGTGTAGACGCTGTGGCAGCCGAGGCGGCTTTAGCACAGGCGGGTGGTCGAGCGAAACTCGCTATTGTAATGCTCGTAAAAGGGTTGAACCCGACAGACGCAAACGCATTATTAGAAAAGCATTCTGGATTTCTGAGACAAGTTCTTGATTAAGAGTTATAGTAAAACCTATAGTTAATTGTGCACTCTCAAACAGTCTGAATACCTATAACAGGCATTCAGACTGGCACAAACTAAAAGTTTATGCTACAAAGATGTCCATTTATTTATGGGCTTCACTATAATCTATGCTTGGAAGACGCGCTTTTTAGGCGCGCAATTTATAAGGAGGAACCGATGGGTACCAAAGTTGGGCTTGCTAAAACCGATAGGCGGCGTTCTAACGTCTTTCAAGCGTTAGACAATATACGTCAGGATCTCACGCCGAAAGTTCGTGAACAGGTACTGTTGAAACCGAATTTTCTCTCCAGCACAAATCAACTCGCTTCGTCGCATGTGGATGCGATGCGGGGCGCGTTGGATTTTCTGTTGAGCACACCACAGCCTCCGGAAGAGGTCATTATCGCCGAAGGCGCGAATGAGAAATTCTCTGGTGAAGCGTTCCAGATTTTCGGTTATGACGCACTCCAAGCCGAATACGATGTTCCGATCCGGCTTGTCGATTTGCATCAAGAGACCGAATGGGTAGAAACCAGAGTTTTTCTTGCGGGACGTGAGGAAGACACCGTGCGGATGCCAAAGATAGTCCTGGATTGTCCTTGCACCGTCTCTGTCGCTATCGCTAAAACGCATGATGCTGGTGTCGTGACGCTTGGTATGAAGAATATGATTATGGGCACCCTGCATAAAGAGGATCGGATTAAAATGCACGGCTATCATAGCCACGCAGACCGAGTGCTACCCCGTGAGGCGCAGACCCTCAACATCAACTTGCTCCGGCTTTCACGCCATCTCAAGCCGGATATTACTATCGTTGATGGCACCGTTGGACTCCAAGGCAATGGACCGGGTGGCACCGATTCTGTGCCACTCGGCATCGGTGTTGTCAGCGGAGATGTGTTTGCGGCGGATGCCGTCACGACAAAAGCGATGGGATTTGAACCGTTGGAGATTGGACTTTTCCATTACGCAAACGAAATGGGTTACGGCACTGCAGATCTGAATAAGATTGACCTTGTTGGCCCTGCCGTTGAGACGGTCGCAATATCGTTTAAGCCGCATGAAACGGCTGAACTTCAATTTCAATGGCAAGAAGCGAATCCGGCGGAATATTTGGCAGCAGACTAACAAAAGGTTTTTAATTTATGGCCTCTTGGACTGCGCTCCATTCCATTACGCGCAGGTTTTTGGGAACTTGTAGCATAATTTTGTTAGATTGTGCAGTTTTATCAGTAATTATAGCCTGCAACAACGGGGCAGACAGATATACGTCGACTAACGTTATTTAACTAATTCACCTGAACGAACCGCAAGGTAAACTAAAAAATGAAACGTTTCTATAATACCATTATTCTGTTTTCGATACTCCTTACCACGCCGGCATGGGCATGGTGGGGTGGCGGACACGATATCCTTACACAAGCATCCGTTAAAGCACTCCCTGAAGAGATGCCTGATTTTTTTCGTAACGCCGAAAAAATGGTTGCGCACTGTGCCTACGACCCGGATATATCTAAGGAACGCGGCACGCCACACGCACGACAGGCTGAGTATGGCGAGCACTATATTGATATAGAATTGTTCGGCGAGCACGCGATCCCGGAGGGCCGCGACGCTCATCTTAAATTATGTGCTGAGCTCGGACTTGAACCGCGAAAGGTCGGCACGCTGCCATACGCATTGGCGGAATGGACAGAGCGGCTCGCTGTCGCTTTTGCAGAGTATCGCAAATGGCCCGATAATCCGATGGTTCAGAATAAATGCTTTCTCTATGCGGGGTTCCTCGCGCACTACGCGCAGGATATGTGTCAACCGTTGCATCTGACCATTAATTTTGATGGGATTAAACAAGCAGATGGGACACGCCTGCATGCCGGTATACATGAGAAAGTTGATTCGGCAATTGAGATGCTAAAATTAAACCCAACGGAACTCGCGAAAGCACAACAGATTGAAGCTGTCGGCGATTTGATGCCCGCGATCATTGAGCAGATCAAAACCGGACACAGTCTTGTTGACAACGTTTACGCACTCGCCGAAGACTGGAAAAATCTGAAAAGCCCTACGCCTGCTTTGGTTGACTTTACAAATGACCGGGCGCGGGAATCGGTGCGCTGGACAGCTTCACTCTATTTAACTGCGTGGAAATTATCTGAAGGCATCAGGCTACCTGGCTGGCTTGACCGCGCAAAAAACGATGAGGAATAGTAACCAGTAATCAGTCGTCAGTTATCAGTTAAGAGCCGCTTCCTCATCAATCTATCCAAACTTAGTGTACCGCAAGAGGGCGCGAATTATTAGAGAAACTTTCTTTAGCTCTCACTGTGAGGCAAACTGATAACTGATAACTATTGAAAGACAACTATTAAAAAGGAGAAATAAATCTTGTTACAACAGTGGAAACCTGACCCAACCTTTTATCCGTCGCCGAAAATGGCGATTGATGCCCCTGTTGAAGAACTCGCTTATGTCGCCGCACCGCGGGATGATGGAAAGCCGGATACGATGTGCGTCGTTGACCTCAATAAAGGCTCTGATACCTATAGGCAGATTGTTAGTAAGTTGGAACTCGGCGTTCGCGACGAAATCCACCACTTCAATTGGAACGCCTGCAGTGCTTCGCTCTGCCCGTATGCACCACACCCGTATATTGAACGGCGTTACCTCGTTGTGCCGGCACTGCGCGGTTCTAATATCTACATCCTCGATGTGAAGGACGACCCGAAATCACCGAAACTCATTAAAACGTTGGATGCCAAGGAAGTTGAGTCGCGTTCGGGCTATACCCGTCCGCATACAGTCCACTGCGGTCCCGAAGGTATCTATGTCAGTGCTTTAGCTGCAGCCGGTTCTGAAGAAGGTCCTGGTGGGATTTTCCTCATGGATCACTATAATTTCAACATTCTCGGACAGTGGGAAGTGGAACGCGGTCCGCAATCGCTCTCTTATGATTTCTGGTGGCACTTAGGATATGATGTGGCTGTTACCAGCGAGTGGGGCTATCCGGCAATGATTGAGAACGGTCTGAACCTCGAAGACTTGATGGAGCGCAAGTTCGGTCATAAAATTCATATCTGGGATATCCGGCACCGGAAAAACATCCAGACGCTGGATCTCGGTGACGATTACCAAATGACCTTGGAACTGCGTCCGGCACATGACCCAACGAAGGCGTACGGGTTCGTCAATGCTGTGCTTAATATGAACGACCTCTCCAGTTCCATCTGGACGTGGTACAAAGATGGCGATGATTGGGGCATTCAAAAGATTATTGATATTCCGGCACAGGCACCAGAGAATCCTGATGATTTGCCACCCGTTTTGAAGGATATCGGCATGATCCCACCGCTCGTCACCGACCATATTCTCTCGTTGGATGACAAGTTCCTTTATGTCTCGTGTTGGGGAACCGGGGAGATGTTGCAATACGACGTGTCCGACCCGTTTAATCCGAAGCATATCGGCACACTCAAGATCGGTGGGATTACCAAATCGCACCCGCACCCGGCAGCCGGACCTGTAAGCGGTGGTCCGCAAATGGTCGAATTGAGTCGTGACGGTAAACGTCTCTACTTTACCAATTCTCTCTATGTTGCTTTGGATAACCAGTTCTATCCGGAAGGCGCGAACGGGTGGATGGTGAAGGCAGATACCAATGTGGAAAATGGCGGACTGGCGTTGGATCCCGACTTCTTCGTAGATTTCGGTGAAAGCCGCGCCCATCAGATTCGGTTACAAGGTGGAGATAGTTCTTCTGATTCTTACTGTTATCCATAAGAGGGCAGCGAGGACACACATTGAGTAGGCGCGCTTTTTAAGCGCGCCTCTATACGGAAAGGCATTTTTATGGATACTGGCTCATGGTTAAGCTATACGCTCATGGGTGTATATCACGGTATTAATCCGGGGATGGGTTGGCTTTTTGCAGTCGCTTTAGGCATGCAGGAAAAACGGAGGCGTGCGGTTATTGGTGCCCTTTTTCCAATGGCACTCGGACACGCGATATCCATCGCTGTTGTAGTGTTTGTCATCGCTTTGGCACAACGACAGATTCCAGAGAACGTGCTGCGTATCGCTTGCGCGACTGTGTTGTTCGGTTTTGGTGTGTACAAATTTTTCAGCGCGCGACACCCGAAATGGGTCGGCATGCGTGTTGGCTTCAAAGACCTAACAATTTGGTCATTCCTGATGGCATCCGCACACGGTGCTGGCTTGATGCTCGTACCTTTTCTGTTACGAACGCCTGCTGCTGAGGCTTCAGCACACATGCACCACGCCCCCGCAAGCATGACGGATAACGCAGTGATGTTACTGTCTGCCGTTGGGGTACATACCCTCAGTTTTTTTGTTGTGACTGGAATCGTGGCAATTGTCGTCTACGAAGTGGTAGGGCTTGCGCTGCTTCGCAAAGCGTGGTTTAATCTGGATCTGCTGTGGTCTATCGCTTTGATGATTGCGGGTATTGTTACGCTTTTTTGGAAGCATTAAAAAATTGAATCTTGTCCGTTCCAGACGTGATGTTTGGAGCGGTTCAATTTTCAGTTCGTTCCAAAATTCTCTCAAAAATCACAATCACTTTGTTTGGTGCCCCAAAGGCAGCAGATGGTAGGACAATCTCACAGAGTCGCCATCCGTCCCTGCCTTCACGATTAAGTGTACTGTCAAGGTACGGAATCTCCGGAATCGTTCTGGACTGCCACCATCCCCATCTCTTCTGCACAAGTGTCACCGTTTTGTATTTATATTTAGTCATCAAATTCTTCGGTGTGGAAACCCCTAGAAGAAACGCCCAAGCAAAAACACTTTAGGCAGGGGAGGAAACACCGCTCCTTTGTTTCAGTTTTAGATTCTCCGAAGTGGGGTGTGGGCTGTTTTTTCGCCACAAACCCATAGGCGATTTTCTCCGAGTGGGCTGCTTCTTTTCGGAAGTGCTGTCACCATCCCCGATCCGACCTGACCCGGTGTCTTTGAAAAAACAGGTAATGACCTTTCGGCGCTCTGCATAAAGCAGGTATTTGTTGCCCCTTCCAGATCACAACACCCACGCTACCTGAGACTTTGGGAGCATCCTTAAGTAAGCACCCACCACAGACACTTACCGTTTTACAGACGTGTTTAAGCTGCCACACTGAAGCGTTGCGATATATGACTGTAGACAATGAGTTACCCCCGTTCAACCTATAGACTCGGCTGCCGTATTGAACAGGTTTCCCCCAAACTTCAGTTGGGGGTCACTGACTGGTAAAACCTCCTTGAAAAGGGTTATATGAAATCTATGTCAGAGAACTTTCAACGCGGCTTCATACTTATCTCTAACAAGCTCCTGGACATCCTCCCGCAATTTCTGCCAACTCCGTTGTAATTTTGCCTTAACCCACGTTTTTCCTTCATCAATTCCCATTCCGTGATGAACGTACGCCAAGTATAAAAGCGAGGGGACCTGTTCAATGTGCGACATCGCATCGGCATTCGCAAGACATGCTCCCTCCGCACTGCGATGTTCAACTGTTACGCTTGCTCGATGTGTTGCGATAGCGTTTTTTACTGCTTCTCTTTTTTCTTTTCGGTAGCCGAAACGCTTGAGAAGTTTCTCCGCTTCAATCGGACCATGAATATGATGATCCGCATAAAGTGCTTTGTCTTTTATACTGGCATAATCATGAAGTAACGCCGCAATTTCAACAATTTCGGGATCCGCATCAAAGCGTGAGGCGAGTTGTTTTGTATTTTCAACGACTTTCAGGATATGATGGGTCCAAATATCGTAACCGAAGATGTTGGTATCGGCAGCGCAAGCCTGTTCAACAATCTCCTCAATTCTGTTTCTCATAGTTTCAATCATGGGGTGTCCTCTTTATAAATCACGCGTAAATCAACTGCATTAAGTATACCATAAAACTGAGGTTGAGACAACTGAAAGTTGTGTCCGATCAGAGACATTCAATTTTAAGAAATTATTGGATTTCACGTCCTTTTTAAACGAGCCGGTTCGGTTAGGAAACCGAACCTACCGGGCCTGGTAGTGAAGATTCGATCGAAAAAATGGATAATTGAATGGCTCTGAGTGCCTCTACCGAAAAATTTGCTTTTTTTTCCTATCTATGCTATAATGTTTTTTCAGTATAGAGAAAATTTTGCCCATTTTCTAAAATTAATATGGGCTTGGGAGCAATGCCCATAAACTATCCAGCTGCACCCAGAAGGAGAACCTTATTTAATGAACCTATATGGAGCAACGTATGACAGAATACAACTGCTTCGCCATGTCGGAGATATATCGCAAATTGCCCATGCGAAGATGTATCAACTCACGGATGGCAATGAAAAAGGTGTTGATGCCATTGATTTCCGAACCGGTAGCGGCTTAAATTTTACCGTGCTACCGAGCCGTGGGTTAGATGTCTCTTATGCCGAATATCAGGGGATTCCGCTCTGTTGGCGTTCAAGTACAGGCGATGTCAACCCGGCGCATTATGAACCTGGTGGCCTGGGTTGGCTACGCAGCTTCTACGGCGGTTTACTGACAACTTGTGGGATGCGGCAAGTCGGTGTACCGAACGAAGATGGCGATGAGGCATTAGGACTTCACGGACGGGTGTCGCACATTCCGGCAAAAAACGTTTGGGTCGACAGCCGGTGGGAAGGACAACGCTATATGCTATGGGCGCAGGGCAAGGTTAAAGAAACCGCCGCTTTGGGCGAAAACCTCTCGCGCACTCGCAGGATCTGGACGGAACTCGGATCGCGTACGTTGCACATTGAAGATATTGTTGAAAATTTGGGATACCAAGATTCACCACACATGTACCTTTTCCATATTAATGTCGGATTTCCGATTCTCACACAAGACAGCGAACTACTTGCCCCCTCCTCACAAGTCACACCGCGAGATGAACAAGCTGCCGCAAACTTAAATAACTATAACCTCTGCGAACCGCCAACCGTTGATTTCCAAGAGCAGGCTTTCTACCACGAAATGGAACCAGATGTTGATAACCACATCCATGTCGCGCTGGTAAACCGAAGATTCAATAATGGACAAGGCATCGGCGTATCCGTCCGCTATCACAAGACGCAGTTTCCAAATTTTGTCCAGTGGAAGATGTGTGGTGAAGGCACTTATGTTTTCGGTTTGGAACCCTCAAACTGCGGTGTAGAAGGCAGGGCAAAGGCGCGTGAACGCGGCACGTTACAGTATATTGAACCCGGTGGTCGTAGGCACTATGAAGTCGAAATCGGTGTGCTTACTTCCAATGCAGAGATTGATGCACTCCAAGAAAAAATCGCACAAACCCAAAATTGATGATACTATTCTCGTAGGAATATAGCGTTAGGCTGCCCTACGACTTAGGAGAAATTAAGATGAAAAAATGTTTGTTTTTACCTCTTATCACGTTAGCACTTCTCACAATGTGTATATGCGTCGGTTGTAGCACGAAAGAAGTACCGCCAGTTACGACTTCAGCAGCTGCCGAATCGGCACCGGTACAGGAATCGCAAGAAATGGGCGAACTTCCTCAATCTGCTGAAGAAGCGGCAGCACATGAGTCCGAAGAGGAACGCGGATCTGCGGAAGAAACGGCAGAACATGAGTCTGCGGAAGAAACATCAGAACATGAATCTGAAGAGGAACACGAATCTGCGGAAGAAACGGCAGAACATGAGTCTGCGGAAGAAGCGTCAGAATACGAATCCGAAGAAGAACACGAGTCTGCGGAAGAAGCGTCAGAACATGAATCCGAAGAGGAACACGAATCTGAAGAAGAGACATCAGAACATGAATCTGAAGAAGAGACGTTAGAGCATGAATCGGAAGAGGAAACATCAGAACACGCGGGTGAAGAGGAAACACGCCATGAACCTGAAGCTGAAATGGTGGAGATTCCAAGAGGTAGTGTACTACATCTGATTCCAAAACAGACAATGGGACTTATTTATTGTCCGAGTTTGCTTGAGTTGGATTATCGGATTAATACGTTGGTGACAGACTTGATTCCGACAGATGAAGACCCAGAAATCCTCGCCAGAATCTTAGCCGAAAGTTTCGGTGCTGGATTTGAAAGCCTCGCGGAGTTAGAGGAAATCGGGCTTGACTTGAACCAAGATTTTGCGGTTTTCATGACATCCTTGAACCCACCCGGTCTCTCCGCACTCGTCCATCTAACAGACCCTGCAGCCATGAAACAGGTCATTGACGCTGAAAGCGCAGGAAGTGCTCCGACTGAATACAACGGCGTAACCTATTGGAACGCAAGCGGCGGGGGCGGCAGTTTCGCTCTTTTAGACAATATCTTGGTCTTTTCTCGGTTCCCTGAAGTGTGTGAAAGTGTTATTGATACTTATAAGGCGACCCAACAGTCTGTCATAGCCAATCCAAGTTACACTTCATTTCTTACCGATCTTGTGGCGGGCGACGCGCAGGTAGCAGCGCATTTTAATCTTGAATCCATTGCACCGCTCCTGACGGCTTCGATTCAGGAAGAATCGGAATCAATGCGAGACGGTCTTGAAAGCGATCCTGCCGCTATGGCATTCGCGCCCTTCTTTACGTCTATGTTGGATTCAACCGCAAACGTAATTGAGCAGTTGGAATCTCTGAGCGCGACGTTTGAAATCAAGGGGGCCGATGTACAACTCGCCCCGTTCTTAAAATTCAAGGTCAATAGCGAGATTCAGCAATCTTTGGAAGAGATGATACCTGACGATTTGGCAGTTCTCAATGATCTACCAAATCTCGCCTTCATGAACGGTGCCTTTCAAGGGAATCAACAATTGCTGCTTGATATGAATATGTTTAGGCTAAAAATGTTTTCAGCGGGTTCTCGAGAGCAGCAAGAGAAACTGGAGGCACTCACCGAGCAGATGTCAACTTTTTATCAATCTCTCGCCGACGAGTGGGGATTTACTGTCAATTTTGGCGATAGTATTATCCCTGATTATCTGATCGTTTATGAGATGAAGGATAAACAACTCGCTGAAACTTACATGAATGACATGTTTCTTGAACAACTCCTCAACACCATGCAGATCATGCGCGGAGCGATTGGAGATATGCCACAATTGGGGATATATGATGGGGCTCATGCCGGTCAACCGCTCATGCACAACGATGTTGAGATTAAAAGTTACGTCTTCCCTAATTTCGGTTCAATTTTGGGCGAGATGCCACCTGAAGCTGCTGCGATGATGCCTCAGGAATGGCACTGGTACTATGCTTTTCATGAAGACCAACTGTTTTTTGCTATAGGCGGTTCTGATCTGCTTAAGGCAGCATTGGACAGGAAATCTGGGATGGGCGACAGCCTTTCTGAAAATGTGAGTTATCAGAAACTGACTGACACGTTGGGGACAGACAATAACCTGCTTTTGGCACTGTCACCGATGACTCTGGTTAAAAGTCTCATGCCTATTGTTGCGAAAGCGGATCCGAATGCTGGTGCGGCGATGCAAATGTTCGCAGGAATGTTTATGAATGTGCCTGAGACTTACAGCATCGGCTTTTCTGCTAAAGTCCAAGAGGACGGGGTCGGTGCAAAGCTGCTTCTCACCCTTGGCGACTTCAAGCAAGCTGTCCAGATGATTATGATGATGCAGAATATGGGACAGATGCAATAGATGGATTTCAAACTCGCTCACAACTCGATTGTGAGCGAGTTTCTTTTATATACAGGTGTCTCTATATACTAAAGTTCGGACGATTCGTGTTAAGTCGTAGTTCAGGGGTCAAGGGAAGGTGGATTTTCTATGAGTTTGCCACGATGACTGAAATCAGAGAAAAACACCGTACGCCGGAGGCGTGCTATTGCTTCACAGTGAGAATAGAAAACGCATAAACAATTTTCCTTGAGAGTTTTACGCTGTTTTGTGTTGAAAATTTCGCTTTTTGCCTAAAAACTTATGGGCTTTGCTATAATTTGACATATCATCCAAATTTGTGTATAATTCTACATATTAGGTTCAGAAATACAAAAATTTTGAAAATATTAAAAAATGACTTAAAATGTATTAAAGTTTGGACAATGTTGTAAATTTATACTGCCTTGTCAAAAGGCAGCGGTGTATCGGAATCCTGAAAACGAACATTAATATTCTGTGAGTTTGTTTTTTGCTTGAACTTCGCAGAAAATGACGCTATCGCCATTTGCGATCGGAGATAAGCTACCCGCAGGTTTCCTTGTATGAGTTTCATCGGACGATCCCAAAGTATGTTTATGAAAGGATATCTCTTTTTCTGCTTTCACGCACCTTAATTCTTAAAATTGTCCAAACTATAGTATTCTACAGAAGATTGTCCAAATAGTTTTTGGAATTTAACCAGTATTGTTGCTCAGATGACAACGATTAATTGCATTAGGACTTACGCAGCACCTTCGCTGGCGAGGTCTCAAACCTCACCAGCGGCGGGGCCGTAGTTACACATCAGCAAATTGCGTAAGTCCTATGCATTATATAATCTCATTGATTTAATTATGAGTGTCTGATAGGTTAGCGTGAACAATCTTTCCACCGCAAAATCTTTTGTTTCTTGTTTCTTATACTTAACGCACATTATTACTTACCTAAGGGGGAAGAGCTGGTGTATAAACAGATAAATTTCATATTCAGTTTCGGCATCGCATTTTTGCTAATCGTTTCTCCGTTCGGGATGGCGGCTGATACAACCGAAGAGGCAGCAGAAGCTGTTGAGGCGGCAGAACCAAAGAAAAGCCCGATTAAGGTCGGTGGGGCGATGCGTGTAAACTACGCCTATGGCACTTATGGCAGTGATGACAACCCGCATCGCCGAGGCGAAAAAATCGGGGATGTAGACCTTGAGATATTCCGTCTCAATGCGGATTTCGACTATAACAACATCATCAGTCGGCTTGAATACCGCTGGTATGATGGCTACAGTATGATACACACCGCATGGTTAGGGTACAATCTCGGTGATCTTGGCACAGTTAAAGCGGGTATGGTGCGGGTCCCCTTCGGCCCGACCGCCTACGGTGTCTCGACGAGTTGGTTTTTCGACCAGCATTTTTATGTCGGGCTCGCCGACGATATGGATATCGGAATCAGATGGACTGACACCCTTGATAAGCTGACGCTTGATGTCGGCTACTATCTTATGGGTGAATTCCAGACAGATGGAAGTAGCCTTGCCAGTTCTCTATACAGTTACGACGTTGTCAGATGGGAAGAAAAAGCGGATGCAGACGGAAATGTTGAATGGGGTGCCGGCGAAAACGGATATGATGAGCAACATCAACTTAACATCCGCGCGATCTACGCAATTGAGAATATCGGGGATTTCGGTGTTTCCGCGCAATACGGATTGTTAAAAGGAACGAATGTCGGTGACGATGATAGCGGTAACCATTATGCGTTCTCCGCACATGCCAAGAATACCGTCTCCGACTTCACGCTCTATTCGCAATTTTCCTATTACGCTTATAACATCACGGATGATACACCTTGGGGCACCGGGGATCTAATTCCAATGGGTGCTTACGATTTCGCATGGCCCATCGCATCTCAGGGATTAATACCGGCACTCTCGCTCCGTTACGGTGGTATAGATACTTCTGGGATTTCATGGATTGACAGTGTTACACCTTATGCAGAATGGAGCACCATTTTCAAAACGGTAGAGGACTACAACCCCAGTACGCTCGTGACAATTGGAGCAAGTTGGACAATCTTGGGTGCACTTTATGTGTATAGTGATGTAGCACTTTCCGATGGCAACTTCTTTGTTGGAAACAGGACAGCCGATGGCGAGGTGGAAGGCTACGGTAATATCTATACGGGTGCCGGTGCCTTTGGGGCTAACGGAAATAACGCCTGGAATTGGAGGCTCAATTTTAACTTCGGTTATTATTTCTAAATAGTTGTCAGTACGATTTTTCTGCGAAAAATCTTTCAGTTATCAGTTTTTAGTTAAAGCGTTTGTTATGGCAGTCGCAGGAAAGGTAACTGCCACAAATAACCTCTTAACCGAAAACCGAGTACCGATAGCTGACAACTCTTTGAAAAAGGAGATTTTTGAAATGAACGAAGAAGGAAAACAACTCCAGAACAATACCAAGATGTTTGGACTGACACCGGTATTCCTCGTTTCCGCAATCACCATCGTCATTTTTGTTATCGGGTCCCTCGTGTTTCGGGAAGGAGCGACAAGCCTCTTCGGGGCTACCCGAAAATGGTTGACCACGAACTTCGATTGGTGGTTCATGGACATCGTCAACCTCATTGTAATATTCTGTCTCTTCCTGATTGTTTCTCCGCTTGGCAAGGTGCGCATCGGCGGGCGCGAGGCTGTCCCTGAATACTCCAATCTCACTTGGTTCGCCATGCTCTTTGCCGCCGGCATCGGTATCGGGCTCCTGTTTTTCGGGGTCTTGGAACCCGTCCAACACTTCATGAGCCCCCCCCTCGGCGGTGAAGCGAAAACCGACGCAGCCATCGGTATCGCAGCGACAACTTTTCACTGGGGCATACACGGCTGGGCAATCTACGGTGTTGTCGGACTTGCCCTGGCATTCTTCGCCTACAACCGGGGGCTACCGCTCACCATCCGATCCGCGTTCTACCCGTTGCTCGGTGATCGGATTTGGGGCTGGCCGGGCCATGTCATTGATACGCTCGCTGTCTTTGCCAGCTTGTTCGGTCTCGCAACCTCGCTCGGTTTAGGCGCACAGCAGGTGACCGCCGGGCTCAACTACCTCTTTGATGTTCCCGCGACGAATACCACCATGGTCGTGCTGATCATCGTAATAACCGCTGCCGCACTCATTTCCGTGTTGACAGGACTGAATGTCGGGATCAAACGCCTCAGTCAGCTTAACGTAATCCTCGCATTTTTGCTCCTGCTCTTCATCATCGTTGTTGGACCGAAACTCGCAATCTTCAAAGGTATATTCACTGGATTGGGTGCCTATATCTCTAAAATGAGGCCCCTCAGCAACTGGATCGGCCGCGAAGATACTGGGTTTCTGCATGGCTGGACAACCTTCTACTGGGCGTGGTGGATCGCATGGGCACCCTTTGTCGGAACGTTCATCGCCCGAATTTCAAAGGGACGCACGGTTCGAGAGTTCATCATTGGCGTGCTAATTTTACCAACGTTTTTGTGTTTAATCTGGTTTAGTGCTTTTGGTGGCACTGCCCTTGACCAGTTCATGAGCGATGGTTACACCGGAGTGACCGAAACGGTTGAAGCGTACACACCGGAGCTTTCGCTGTTCAAAATGCTTGACAAATTGCCGATGACGACGCTGGTGTCCTCTATCGCAATGCTGCTGACGATCATCTTTTTCGTGACCTCGTCGGACTCTGGCTCCCTTGTGATTGATACCATCACGGCGGGCGGCAAGTTTGATGCCCCGGTTTCCCACCGAGTGTTCTGGTGTTCGGCTGAAGGCGCTGTTGCAATCGTGCTGTTACTTGGCGGTGGCCTGAGTTCGTTGCAGGCAGCCTCCCTCGTCACAGGGTTTCCCTTCGCGATTGTCCTATTGGGAATGGCGGTTTGCGTCTGGATGGGACTCCGTAGCGAATCGCGTGAATCGCAGTGAGAATATCAGATGGGCGGATATGAACGACATTCGTTCTTATCCGCCCATACAAATCACAAAGATATATGAACAAAGAAGAGAAACAATTGCAACCAGAGGCGGAAACGCGTCACCAGGTCGGTCAGGATAACCTCCAGATATTCGGTATGGATATCAATGCGCCGGTATTCCTGACTTCCAGTCTCACCATCATCATTTTTGTCCTCGTGGCACTCGTGTTCCAAGAAAAAGCGACAGTCATCTTCGAGGATATCCGGAAGTGGATGACCTCACGCTTAGACTGGGTGTTTCTTCTGACTTGTAGTCTCCTTGTGGTATTTTGCCTGTATCTGATTATTTCGCCGCTTGGTAAGGTGCGCCTTGGGGGACAGCAGGCGGTGCCGGATTACTCCAGGCTGACGTGGATAGCCATGCTCTTTTCGGCAGGCTTGGCTATCGGGTTGGTCTATTGGGGGATAGCCGAGCCCGTCCAGCATTTTCAGACTCCGCCGTTTAACATGACGAAGGTTTATGACCCGGAGCAGGTTTACGATGATGCACCGCATCTATTGCCCGATTCCACGCATCCGGATGTCAAAGCAGCGCGAGATATGAGTTTTGCGGCGGTAGCTTTCCACTGGGGGCTTCATGCGTGGGCAGGCTATGCCGTTGTTGGGCTTGCGCTCGCGTTTTTTGCCTATAACCGAGGATTACCGCTCGCACTCCGCTCAGCGTTCTATCCGCTTCTCGGAGAACGGGTCTGGGGATGGCCCGGCCACGTTATTGATACGCTCGCTGTATTCGCGACCTTGTTTGGGCTCGCGCCTTCGCTCGGGCTGGGGGCACAACAGGTGGCAGCCGGGGTCGAAAAACTGTTCGGCATCCCCGCTACCAGTACTACCGAAGTGGCGGTAATCGTGTTGATTACCGTCATCGCTACAGCCTCTGTGCTCAGTGGAATTAATGTCGGTATCAAACGGCTGAGCCAAGTCAACATCTGGATTATGATAGTTCTGTTCTCATTCGTCATCGTCGTCGGGCCGACACGTGTGATTTTCATGACCTTTTTTACGGCGCTTGGGGACTATGCCGTTGAAATTGTGCCGCTCAGCAACTGGGTGGGACGCACGGACTCTTACTTCATACACGACTGGTCAGCCTTCCACATGGCCTGGTGGATTACCTGGGTGCCCTTCGTTGGGACCTTCATCGCCCGAATTTCAAAGGGACGCACGGTTCGCGAATTCCTGTGCTGTGTGCTACTGCTACCGATGCTGATTACGTTACTGTGCTTCAGTACTTTCGGCGGGACTGCCATCCACCAGTTCCTCACCAATGGCTACACCGGCGTGATGGAGAGTGTTGAGACAGGGGCGTATGCGGCTGCACTCTTTGAAATGTTTGAGGAGCTGCCGTTAACGCAGCTCACTTCATTCGTCAGTATTGTCCTGCTGATTACCTTTTTTGTGACAACGTCAGACTCCGGTTCACTGGTTGTTGACATGCTGACCGCTGGCGGTAAGCTTGATGCACCGGCAGCGCAGCGCGTCTTTTGGTGTACTGCCGAAGGGTTGGTTGCAATTGCACTCTTGCTCGGCGGTGGGCTCCGGTCGCTGCAGGCTGCCACGCTTGTATCCGGCTTACCCTTCGCTTTCATCATTATTGGCATCGGAATCTGTACATGGATAGCTCTTCGGAAAGCATCGCGCTGATCAACTTTGGAAACGGTAATGCTGAAACGGCGGTGCTTCTAAAAGCAGGAGCATTTTTCCGCTGGTTACCTCTTGCTTTTTAGGGGCGGTCCCAGTTATACTATGAAATAGAAGCTCTCTATGGAAAGCTTTTTCCTTTATTGCATTGGAACCGTAAGGATAAGTGGAACGAAAAAAATGAACACAACAGAATTGGAATTTGAAAAACCGTTTATTGAATTGGAACGCCACCTTACACAGTTAGAGGCGTTTGCGGAAGCACACCCGGAGTTAGACCTTACAGAAGGGCTTAACGCGCTAAAGCAAAATGCGGATGTGCTCACAAAGCGGACCTTCCAAAAACTCAGCCGCTGGGATAAAGTGAGATTAGCGCGCCACGCGCAACGTCCACAAGCCTCCTTCTATATCAACGCGCTCCTTGATGAACCCACTGAACTCCACAGCGATAAGTTGTACGGCGACGATCGCGCACTTATTGGTGGTTTCGCATGGTTTGATGGACAACCGCTCGTCTATCTCGCACAGCAGAAAGGCACAAACCTTGAAGAACGGCAAGAGATGAATTTTGGATACACGCATCCAGAAGGTTATCGCAAAGCGAGGCGGTTGATGCAGTTGGCAAATAAGTTCAACCGCCCCATCATCTGTTTTGTTGATACACCGGGAGCGCATTTCGATCTCCGTTCCGAAGAATACGGACAAGCAATGGCGATCGCTGAAAATCTCGCTGAGATGATGCAGCTGCGTGTCCCAATTCTTGTCGTTATTATCGGTGAAGGCGGGAGCGGCGGCGCGTTAGCGATTGCTGTCGGGAACCGCGTATTGATGATGGAGTACGCTGTCTATTGCGTCGCACCCCCTGAAGCTTGTAGCGGTATTGTATGGAAGGACAAAGGCGAACACGCGCCAGAGGCAACCGAAGGTTATAAACCTACTGCCCCAGATCTGCTCAAGTTAGATATCATCGACCAGGTCATCCGTGAACCGCTTGGCGGCGCACACAGAAATCCAGAAGCCGCTGCACGCAACGTCAAACGTGCGGTGCGGAAACACTTCACCGAATTAATGCAGATGACACCTCAACAACTCGTCCAACAAAGATATGACCGCTATCGGCACATCGGGCTTTATGGCGAAGATCCTGTAGATATGGCATGAAAATCCGAACAATTACGACAGGCGTTCCATTGCCTTTTGCTCCTTACCAACTTCAACGTGCGGCAAAATTTAACACCGCCTGCCAAACTTGCTTTGAAGCGAACGGTTACGAAGTACAAACAACACGTGTAAGCAGTCAAATCTGGGATGAGGCACGGGATATAGATACAATCCTTGCTTTAGAGACCGATGCCCAGGAATTGGGAATTGAATTCCTTAATTTGGGGACAATTCTACCAGAAAAGCGATACACAGAAACACATCTCGCGCGTGTCGTCGATGTAATTGTCCAAAGTGAGATACTCTTCACCACCGCCACCCTTACGACACAAGCTGGACGTATGGCATCGGATATCATTGAAAGCACTGCAGACATCATTCGGCAGATCGCGCATCGAACTGATGCTGGCTACGGAAACCTCCGCTTCGCAGCATTGATGAACTGCCCGCCAAATACTCCCTTCTTCCCCGCAGCGTACTGGCACGACGCTCGCACGAACTTCAGCATCGGATGGCAGGCGATAGACCTTGTGCAAGACGCTTTCATAGATGCCCCGAATTTAGAAGTCGGTTTGCAAAACCTGAAAGTTCTCATGGAAGCAGAAGGGCAGAAGATTGTCACACTTGCACAGACGTTGGCACAGGAGTGGGGTATCAAGTTTGTCGGTATAGACGCGTCGCTTGCACCTATGGGCGATGAAAGCATCGCTTACGCGATGGAACACCAACTCCCCGGTTATTTTGGCGAGCGCGGCACATTAACAGTCGCCGCGGGTTTGACCCGTACACTCCAATCTCTCGAATTACCGCTTTGTGGATATTCGGGATTAATGCTCCCTGTCCTTGAAGATGTCGGTTTGGGGGAGCGAAGTGAAGCAGGCTATTTTAACCTTGACAGTCTCCTCCTCTATTCTACTGTCTGTGGGACGGGGTTAGATACAATTCCTATACCCGGCGATGCTTCGACATCTCAGATTGCTGCTATTCTGAGGGATGTTGCGACGCTCTCCATACAGTTAAGCAAACCGCTATCGGTACGCCTTTTTCCGGTTCCGGGATGTAACGCAGACTGCATGACAGAATTTGATTCCCCCTACCTAACAAATACCACAGTGATGCAGATATAGCTCATAAGCCTCCATGCTGTAGTAGCGACCTCCCGGTTGTGCTCTTACTGACTGCTGACAACTGATAACTGACTACTTCTAAAACTTTTTCCCTTGCCAATTGTCCCAACTTTTGATAAGATGATGCGAATCAAATTTGACGTGCATTGTCCATCCAATTGATATATTCGGAGGTGCTTTACAATGTATATGCGACATTGGTTACAGAGTCCTTCAAGCCTAACACACGGCAACATCATTAAACGTGAAATTTTTAGCAAACGTACAGAGGATTCCGCCGACAAAGAGGGCGCGATTTTAAGGTATGTTGACAGTTTCTCTCGGTGCTACCTTGAACCGAGGATCGCTTCTGTGCCTACGGCACTTGATGACAGGCAGCTGATATTTTACATCGTTGACGGTTCCGGTACATTTGCGGCGGGAGACTTGAAGCAGCAAGTTACAGAGGGAGATGCAATCTTAGTCCCACCCGGACTCAACCATGTATTGGAAAATCCGGAGAGCACGCCGTTAGAGTTTCTAATGTTGGAAGAGGTTATCCCAGACGGCGTGGAGGCACCGCGCAAGGATGCACTTATCCGCAACTACCGAGAACGCCCTTTAGGGCAAGGGCATTGGACGCATCTGGTGCATCCGATTTTCGGTCAGGACGACGGCTTAGTGACGCTCCACTCAGTACTCATGGTGCGGATTGAAGCGATGCAAACGCCTGATACGCACGGCCACGGTCCCGATATGGACGAGGTGTGGTATATGCTTGAAGGCAACGGCATCCATGTTGTCAGTCGGAATGTATATCGGCAGATGCCCGGGGATGCTGTCTCTGTAGCTTTCTCGAATCCGGGGCATAGCCTGATCAACGACACAGATGAACCGCTTAAGACTTTCTACTTTGCACGCTATGATCGCTAAACGGAGTAACTATGGCTGACAAACCACACGTTCTGCTCATCTCAACTGACCATTGGCCCAACTCATTGCTCGGTGTCAGTGGACATCCGGCTATCCAAACGCCGACACTCGACTCACTCGCTCGTGCTGGCACCCGCTACACACGCGGATACAGTGAATGTCCCGTCTGTGTTCCAGCACGGAAGACGTTGATGACCGGTGCAACAACGCGAACCCACAAAGACCGCGTTTTCAACGATCGAATGGGGACAAACGGACTCCCGACAATCGCACAGACGTTTCGCAATGCGGGGTATCAGGCTTACGCTGTCGGGAAGCTGCACGTCTATCCGCAACGTGACCGCATCGGATTTGACGATGTACTGTTGGGTGAGGAAGGTAGGTTACAATACGGCGCGATTGACGACTATGAACTCTTTCTCGGCGACAGAGGTTATGCAGGTCAGCAGTTCGCGCACGGGATGTGCAACAACGATTACCTCAACAGACCTTGGCACCTCCCCGAGGACTGCCACGTCACGAACTGGAGCACGCAGCAGATGGTGCGGATGATTAAACGTCGAGACCCTACTCGTCCGGGATTCTGGTATCTCTCCTATTGCCACCCGCATCCACCATTGGCACCGCTACAGTGTTATATGGACATGTACCGCAATATTGACGTGGATATGCCCTATTGTGGTGAATGGGCAAAGCAGGACGAGGGGCTACCTTTACCGATAAAAGGGAGACAGAAACAGGACGAACACTTTAATGAAGATCTCGTCCGTTCGGCGCGTCAAGCTTTTTACGCGCTTTGTACGCACATTGACCATCAATTGCGTGTCGTTATCGGTACTTTGCGAGAAGAAGGCTTGTTAAACAACACGATCCTGCTGTTCACTTCCGACCACGGTGATATGCTCGGAAACCATCGGATGTGGGCAAAACGGCTCTATTACGAAGATTCTGCGAATGTTCCGATGCTTCTCGTTGGCACCGCAGGCGATGAACGCGTAGGACACCATAGGGTAGACGACCGGCTCGTCGGATGGCAAGATGTGATGCCGACGCTCCTCCATCTCGCAGGAATAGAGATTCCAGGGACAGTGGACGGGGTACCGATGGTAGGTGACGAAAAACGGGAGTGGTTGTACGGCGAATGTGGTGAAGGTGGTAGTGCGACCCGAATGATTCATGACGGACGCTTTAAGTTGATCTATTACGCCACGGGCAACTACCGACAATTCTTCGATTTGGAAGAAGATCCACGAGAGTTAAACGACCTTGCCGATTCACCGGCGCACGCTGGAATTCTTGAGCGGTTAACAGATATCTTGATCGGTGAACTCTATGGCAGCGATGAAAAATGGATAGAAGATGGCAAACTCATAGGTCTGCCTGATCGTGCGTATCGACCTTCTGCGAACCGATCCCTATCCGGTCAACGCGGACTCCACTGGCCCCCACAGCCATCTCCTGGACGTTGAATAGGATACTAAAACGGTAGGTTCGGTTTTGCGGCGTACCATAGGTGTCAATTTTAGAAAAAATAACCGTTGTGGTCCCCAGCCCCGGTAGGTTCGGTTAGGAAACCGAACCTACCGGGGCTGGAATACTGCTAAATTGACACCTATGGTTCGGTTTTGCGGTGTACTCGCCCAAATGCGATCTGCATTCCTAACCGCACGCCTCAATCCGTGTTTCTCTGCCCTCCGCGTAAATCCTTGACTTAGATAGTCAACACAAATCTTTCTCAATCGAATCATTGAATTTCTACGCCAAACGTGGTATTATTTTAATAATAGTTAATTGCCGAGTCACGCGGTTAAGATAGTTTCTATAGTAAGGTTCTATAGACATAACACCCCTAATGAGGTTTAACAAATAAATTGGGTAATTGTGGCAACGCAACGTGCGATGAATCGCACTACTACGAACCGATCTACTTGTTATCCCACGTCTCAGAATTACCCGATTAAATTCTTAATCTTCATACGGGGTGGAGAAAGGACTTGAAAAACGCCTTGGAAACGTTCAACATCTGTTAGTAGCAACTTGGGTTATAGTATTATATTTAGACGGGTTATCTAAAAAGTCATGGCAAAGAAAAAATCAGACACAAATTCTAACAAAAACGGCGCGACGCTCGGCTTTGAAGCAACTTTATACCAAGCCGCCGATAAGCTCCGCAATAATATGGACGCTGCTGAATATAAACACGTGGTGTTAGGGTTGATTTTTCTCAAATACATCTCGGACGCTTTTGAGGAAAAACACGATTCACTTCTTGACGAATTTGCCGATCCAAAGAGTGAATACTATATAGATGACGAGATCCTCCGCTTCGAAAGTGCTGAGGATGGAGATGAATACTTGGCAGAAAACATCTTTTATGTCCCGAAAGAAGCGCGCTGGTCTTATTTACAAGCAAACGCCAAGCAAATAGAAATTGGAACACTGATTGATGATGCAATGCATGCGATTGAACAGGAGAACCCGCGGCTCAAAGGTGTTCTGCCCAAAAACTACGCACGCCAAGGGCTTGATAAACAACGCCTCGGTGAACTTGTGGACCTCATCGGCACCATCGGTTTAGGTGAAGAAGAGAATCGCTCAAAGGATATACTGGGCAGAGTTTATGAATACTTTCTCGCACAATTCGCCAGTGCCGAAGGTAAAAGAGGCGGTCAATTCTACACACCTCGCTGTGTTGTGCAGCTTCTTGTTGAGATGCTCGCGCCCTATCAAGGACGGATTTACGACCCGTGCTGCGGTTCAGGTGGGATGTTTGTCCAAAGTGAGGCATTCGTAGAAGTACACGGTGGGCAGCGCGATGACATCTCTATCTATGGGCAAGAGTCTAACCCAACCACACGGCAATTGGCACTGATGAATCTCGCTATTCGCGGCATTGAGGCGAACCTCGGCCAGGAACACGCCGACAGTTTTCACGACGATATACATCCGGACCTGAAAGTCGATTACATCCTCGCCAATCCGCCGTTCAACAGTAGCGACTGGGGCGGCGACCGGTTACGTGAAGACAAACGCTGGGTCTACGGCACTCCACCGACTGGTAACGCTAACTTTGCTTGGGTACAGCACTTTATCGATCACCTCGCGCCAAATGGCATCGCTGGCTTTGTGTTGGCGAACGGTTCAATGAGTACAAATACCGCCAACGAAGGCGAAATCCGTAAGAAAATTATTGAAGCCGATTTGGTAGATTGCATGGTGGCGTTGCCGGGGCAGCTTTTCTATTCCACATCCATTCCGGTTTGTCTTTGGTTCATCGCGAGAAATAAGAAAAACAATCGCTATCGAAAACGCACCGGCGAAACACTTTTCATAGATGCTCGCAGATTGGGGAAGATGATTGACCGCGTACATCGTGAACTCACTCATAAAGAAATGAAACGCATTGCTGAAACTTACCACGCATGGCGCGGCGATGAAGGCGCAGGTGAATATGCCGATGTGCCGGGCTTTTGCAAAAGCACAATGCTTGCGGAAGTCCAAGAGAACGGCAGCGTTCTGACACCGGGTCGCTACGTCGGTGCTGAGGTGCAGGAAGAGGACGACGAACCTTTTGAGGACGTGATGGTGAACCTGACTGAGAAATTGACCGAGCAGATGGCAGAAGCGAGGCGATTAGATGATGCCATCCGTAAGAATTTGCAAATACTCGGTTTTGGAGATGAGTCATGAATTTCAGTGACGAAGAAATCAAACGCCACATACGCTTAGGTGAAGATAACCGTTGGGAATTCAAAGAAATTGTGTTCACGGAAAACAAACCGAGGAGTCCCAGTCGTAACGATCTGGCGGACGAGTTCGCTGCATTCGCGAATACGGATGGCGGAGTGGTACTGTGTGGCGTGACCGACAGCGGCGATGTGCAAGGTTTGTCGCGCGAGCAAATGGATGAATTGGAAAGACTCTTGACCGAGATATGCACTGACACGATTAAACCCTCAATTCGTCCTGCCATTTTTCGTAGAGAAATAGAAGAAGGCAAACCGTTCCTGCTCGTTGAAGTACCACAAGGATATGCACTGCACGATAGTCCTGGTGGTGGCTACCATCGAGTCGGCAGCTCAAAACGCAAAATGACTAGTGATGAACGGTTACGTCTTGCACAGAAGTGCGGACAAACACGCTTCCTCTGGTTTGATAAACAGCCGATTCCAGAAACAGGTTTTGGATCATTGGACGAATCTCTTTGGAAACCTTTATTAAGTGCCGAAGGTGCCGCCGCTCCTGAATTGGCACTGGAAAAGATGGGGCTTCTAATTAAAGACGAAAACGGCATAACACATGCTACTGTAGCGGGGTTACTGTTGTGCAGTCATTCACCCGAGCAATGGCTTCCCAACGCGTGCATCTCCGCAACCTGTTACCGTGGCACAGACCGCGCCTCCGAGCAGATAGATGCCCAAACAATTACCGGTCCGCTGAACCAACAAATTGCTGGAGCAGTTGCCTTTGCTGTGCGTAATATGCGCGTCGGAGCATACAAGAATCCTGGTCGTACGGACCTACCGCAATACAGTGAAAAAGCACTTTTTGAAGCGATCGTCAATGCAGTAGCCCACCGCGACTATGAAATTCGCGGCAGCCGAATTCGGCTCTCAATGTTCGCAGATCGACTTGAAATAAATTCTCCCGGGGGCTTGCCAAACAACCTCACGATTGAAAGCATGGATGTCCGACAATCAACGCGCAATGAAGCTCTCACCTCAATGCTTGGAAGGATGTCTGTTGGGAATATACGCGGCTCGGACGACCGACAATTTTTCATGGAACGCCGCGGAGATGGTGTGCCGATTATCTTTCGCGAAACGAAAGCGTTAAGTGGAGAATTGCCACAGTATCAACTCATTGATGGTTCAGATCTTGTTCTCACAATCCCCGCTGCGGATACAAATTTTACGCCAGCAACCGCTCACATCCTTGCTCACCACCGCGGTCACCCCTTGCCCGGAGTTGAGTTATTGGTGTTATTTCCAAATAAAACATGGAGACGCACAACTACTGATGAACATGGTGCCGCGCAAATTGATTTACACACGACGCACCTTCCAATGACGGTGTTTGCAGCCGCCCCCGGCTTTGTCGCACACCTTGAGCAAGACTGGATGCCAGGGAAAGGGGGGCTCGCAATTGAAATGCAGCGTCTTCCAGATGGCGGATCCGTAATCTTTCCTGAAGGGACAGGCAACATTCCAGGTTTATCTGGATATTTAAATCCAATACGTGATACGCGTGACCGAACCTATCTTTATGCTTCTAAGATCGTCATGAATGAAGGACAGCAGCAACCCGTTCATTTCATTCTTGGCGAGGATATACGTCTCACCGATATCAATGGCAGAGAATTGTTAGTACGTATCGTTGCCATTGTTGGTAAATCAGCACTGCTGGAGTATTGCCCTTATACCAAAGGAGATGAACAATGAGTTTACAACTGGACAGTTTAGCAAAATCTATTGGTATTTTGGAACGTTCTATCAAGACAGCAAACAGAGTTGATAACTCCGATAAAGATTTACAGGAAACAGTTCGCGCCGGAGTCATTCATAGTTTTGAGGTCGCTTATGAACTATCGTGGAAGATGGTACAAAAATGGTTAAAGGAAAATATTAGCAGTGATGTTAATATTCCTAAAAAAGCACTCTTTCAAAGAGCTGCAGAATATAGTCTAATCGCTGATGTAGAAAGTTGGATGGAATATCACGAAGCGCGTATTTCGACTTCTCACACTTACGATGAAGATGCTGCCTTGAATGTCTTTTTGGTAGCCACTGAATTTGTTCATGATGCTAAGCAGCTTCTACAGGTTTTGGAGGAGCGCAATGATTGATCTTAATCCAAAACACCTTAAAACAATTCAGTCTATATTGGCTGAGTATATCCCCACATACGAAGTTCGTGCCTTTGGGTCACGTGTGAAGTGGACAGCAAAAGATTATTCCGATCTTGATCTTGCTGTTGTCGGAAATGAGCCCTTAAGCTTGAGACAGAGGGGGCAATTGGCAGACGCTTTTGAGGAATCCAATCTACCGATTCGAGTTGATATCTTAGATTGGCAATCAATATCAGACAGATTCCGACAAGTTATTTTGGAAAGGTATGAGGTAATACAAAAAGCAAAACCTGTTAACCAGAACGGAAATGCCAAAGGAATTAATGGAAATTGGAGTAGAAAAAGAGAATGTCAAGTAAAGGTTTTCGGCGATTGTGCGACGTTGATCCGCGAATCCATTTCACCATCTGATTTAGGCAATACGCCCTACATAGGACTTGAGCACATCGGAGAAAATACCCTGTCTCTTATAGGACGCGGTATAGCAAGTGATGTCACGAGTACAAAGTCTCGTTTCAGAGAAGGTGATATCCTTTTTGGAAAATTGAGATGCTATTTCCGTAAAGTCGCCAGAGCACCTTTTGATGGTGTATGTTCAACAGATATTTGGGTTACGCGTGCTAAAGAAGGAATCGATCAAGGTTTTTTATACTATTGCATGGCATCCCAATCTTTTGTTGATTTTGCGGACTCAGGATCCATAGGCACCCGAATGCCGAGGACAAAATGGGAATGGGTATCACGATACAAAGTCCACCTTCCGCCTCTTCAAGAACAACGCCGCATCGCTCACATCCTCGGCACGCTTGACGACAAAATCGAACTCAACCGACAGATGAATGAAACGTTGGAAGCAACAGCATGCGCGATTTTCAAGTCATGGTTTGTGGATTTTGATCCTGTGAAAGCAAAGATGGAGGGGCGCAAACCGCCATGCATGGATACCTCAACCGCTGTCTTATTTCCATCAGCGTTCCAAGATTCTTCGCTGGGGAAGATTCCAAAAAGGTGGCAGATTACCACAATTGATGAAGATTTTAACCTTATAATGGGACAATCACCCCCCGGATCCACGTACAACGAAGATGGAGAGGGTATGCCATTTTATCAAGGCCGGAGAGACTTTGGATTTAGATACCCAACGCAACGCGTCTATTGTACTGCGCCAAAACGATTTGCTGAAAAAGGGGATACCCTCGTAAGCGTTCGCGCGCCCGTCGGCGATATTAATATGGTTTTGGAAAAGTGCAGTATAGGGCGTGGCGTGGCAGCGGTACAACATAAAACCGGGAACCGATCCTATACCTACTACACTATGCAGTCTTTGCAGGATGTCTTTTCTCGCTACGAAGCAGAAGGTACAGTTTTTGGAGCAATTAATAAGACAGACTTCCAAACACTTCCCTATCTCAGACCACGCGATGAGATTGTCGAAGCATTTGAACGTTTGGTTTTTCCTTTAGATCAAACTATTGAGAATAACGAAAATGAATCTCGCACACTTGCTCAAACCCGAGATACGCTGCTCCCAAAGTTGTTGTCCGGGGAAATTCGTGTAGACGCTGCAGCGGAGATATTAGAGGAAAATGATGTCTGAAAATCCTAAAGTTTTTATTTCATATTCTCACGATTCTCCAGAGCATAAACAGTGGGTCTCCGAACTTGCTGCGCGACTTCGTCGTGATGGGATCGACGCAATACTTGACCAATGGGACCTCGGGTTAGGTAATGATGTAACACGATTCATGGAACGTGGCATCGTGAATGCAGATAGGGTGCTGGTTATATGTACGGACAAGTATGTGAGCAAGGCGAACGCTGATGAAGGTGGCGTTGGCTACGAACGGATGATTGTAAACGCGGAACTTGTTCAGAATTTAGGGACAGACAAATTTATCCCTATCATCCGTCAGGCATCAGGAAAAGAAAAAACGCCAACATTTTTAGGTACGCGAGTGTATGCAGACTTTAGAAATGACAGTCAATTTGATGCGGAATGCGAAAAATTAATTCGTGAACTTCACGAGATACCAATTATAGAGAAACCTCCTTTGGGAAAAAACCCGTTCCCTTCTGCGGAATTAGACCCTCAACTAATTGAGATACCGGAGGAGGTTCAGTCTGCGTCAGTAGCTTACGCAACTGCGGCTAAACTCGTTCGTGTGGGGGATGTGTTTGGATGGCGACAACTCATTAAACGGGTTCGGCCAGGCATATTCACATCTTTGGTACAATGGCGGCAAAATGAATTAGATAGGCAAAAAGCAGAGAGCATAGAACAATTAGTTCAGGTTGTAGATAAGGCAGTTGAGATTATTTCACCCTTAATGGTTGTAGCATTAGTAGGAGTTGAATCTGGTAGAGAGGAATTTAGAGATCAGAAGTCCTTACTTGATGACCTGTTAAACATTTCAGAATGGAATTCTTCCGGTTACACAACATGGGCAAATATTCCTGAGGCACTGGGATATGTCTATCACAGTCTACACGGTGGTGTCAGCATGAGCACAAACCAGCTGAACCTCTCCGTTAGCCTAGCACGAGTTAAAGCTCATAATACAAAATATAACGGAGAGTCCTTTTATATTTGGCAGAAAAGTAATCTTACAGGATGGATGGACTCACTCGGTTCGAGTTGTACAGAAGGTTGGAACTATTTAACCAATGCTTATGAAAGATGGGAGTGGTTGTCTCCTATATTCGAGGATAAATCGGAATACCTGACTTCATTAGTTGCCTATTATATGGCACTAAATATCCATGAATTGGCTTCGATAATTGCTTCAGGGCAGCAGGACACGTTAAACAGGAGTTTTAGTTTAAACCATCCTTTCTCTTTTAATGTCCCATTGACTTTTATGTCTGAGACCCGAGATATAAACCAACGCGCGATTTCTCTGCTTTTCCGTAATCCAGAAGCACTTATGGAGCTATGGACCAACTTAAATGTCAAACGTGAACAAATGGAAAGTTCATGGGAAAATTGGGTTCGATTATTTGAATTTTGGCTAGGGAATGTCTATAGAAACACACTGATGTGGGATGTTTATCATTATAACGTTGTCGATTATAAAAAGTTTTTTCAGAACCTATAACCTTATTTTTTCGTTAGCTATATTTCTTGAAAACCTAGAAGAGTCTAACAATCTCTTAAATCTTGTAAGAGCATTTGACGAAGTTGTTCAGTTAAATTTATGTAAGTGGTGCATCTGATATACTATGAGGTAAAAGATGACGAAAAATTATAAGGTTTTCATTTCATATTCCCACGATTCTCCAGAGCACAAGAGGTGGGTATCAGAACTCGCTGCACAACTTCGGCGCAATGGTGTCAATACAATACTTGACCAGTGGAACCTTGATCCAAAGGATGATGTTACCCAATTCATGGAGCATGGCATCAGGGACTCCGATAGAGCCTTAGTTATTTGCACGGATAGTTACGTGGGCAAAGCGAATGATGGTGAAGATAGCATTGGATACGAGCCGATGATTGTAACCCAAAAACTTGTTGAAGATTTGGGAACTAACAAATTTATTCCCGTAATTCGCCAGACAGAATGGGAGGATAAAACACCAGAATTTTTGAAAAAACGAGTTTATGTTGATTTTACGGACGACAACCAATTTGAGGAGAAATTTAAGGAGCTGCTGCATGAACGGCTCTTGGTACCCCCTCTACAAATACCATTGATTCCACATATTGAGGCATTGGGTATCAAAAACTATCGAGCGTTGCGGGATGTAGAATTGAAACAACTCAAACCGTTAACTGTTTTTTTAGGTCCAAACGGCAGTGGAAAATCAACGCTGTTTGATGTGTTTGCGTTTCTTGCTGAATGTTTCACGGATGGGCTGCGCCGTGCTTTGGACAAAAGAGAAGGTTTCAAGGAACTGAGGACACGAGGTTGTAATGGACCCATTGAATTTGAATTGAAATATCGCGAGGAACCCGGAGCACCGATTATCACCTATCATCTTTCCATCAATGAAAATGCGGAAGGTCCCTTTGTTGAAACCGAGTGGATGCAATGGCGGCGCGGAAGTCATGGAAAACATGTGCGTTTTCTCAATTTTCACCACGGAAAAGGCAGTATAATTCCTGGCGAAACACCGGATAAAACAGACACGCCAATTAATGAGCAACTGGATGATCCCACAACGATCGCAGCAAGTATGTTTGGTCAATCCGCACATCACCCGCGCGTCAGTGCCTTTCGGCGTTTTACTACAGATTGGCACCTCTCCCGTCTTTCTACTGATGCTACACACCAAGCAACCAATGATGGACCACAAAAAAGATTATCCGCAATAGGTGACAACTTGGCTAACGTTATCCAGTATCTGCAGGAAAGATATCCAGAACGTCTGGAGAAAATTATCTCTTCTCTGTCAAATCAGGTACCGCGTTTAGAAAAGGTTGACACGGAATTAACAATGAGTGGTCGCCGCCGCTTACAGATTAAAGATGCGCCATTTGAGCAACCTATCTTGGCGAAGTTCGCCTCCGATGGCACATTGAAGTTGTTGTCGTACCTGACGCTGTTTCATGGTCCACAACCGCCGCAATTGATCGGCATTGAAGAACCCGAGAATTATCTACACCCGCGCTTGTTGACCGGTTTGGTTGGAGAGTTTCTTGAGGCGTTAATGTTCTCTCAACTCATAATTACCACGCATTCACCTCACCTTGTCAACGAATTGAGTGCTGAGGAGGTGTGGGTACTCTACCGGGATGAGCAAGGTTTTACAGTCTGCAAACGCGCCTCGGATATGCTCGGCGTAGAGCAGCTTTTGGATGCAGGTGCGAAGTTAGGGAAACTGTGGATGGAGGGTTACTTTGAATTCGGTGACCCGTTGACTAATGCAGGAGGGCCAAAGCGAGAGCTGCATGCACATTAAATTCTTTTTGGAGGAGCCTTCTGCAGAGGAAGCATTAAGATATATCTTGCCCAAAATTCTTTTACCAGATGTCATTTGTATCTTCCATGCATTTGAAGGAAGGGACGATATGCTCACAGAATTGCCAAAGCATTTGAAAGGACACCAGTGGATAACTGACGACTGGCGAATTATTGTGCTTATTGATGAAGACCGAAGAGACTGCCACGAACTGAAGGCATATTTAGAAAAAGCAGCGGACGAGGCGGGGTTTGTCACTAAATCCCGCGTGACTCCAAACGAAGATTTTCAAATCGTCAATCGAATAGCAGTTGAAGAATTAGAGGCGTGGTTTTTTGGAGATGTTCAAGCTTTACACGCAGCGTATCCGAGAATCCCAGAAAATCTCCAATCTAAAGCAAAATATAGGAATCCGGACGCAATCCGGGGCGGCACTTACGAAGCATTGGAACAGTTGCTAAGGCAGAAAAACTACTATAAGGGGCGGATATCCAAACCTACAGTAGCACAGAACATTGCACAACACATGGTACCAAGTCGAAACAGATCGAAAAGTTTTCAGGTGTTCGTTGAAGGGATTAAAGCATGCGTAGGGGAAGAATTGTTGGTGTAGGGACATCAGGGCACTAATATGAATCGCAATACAATTATGGCATTTTACGCTGGCAGCATCGTTCAACATCCTCAGATGGAAAACCCGACTCTGGTTGTCATCACTGATACAAACGACTTGGATGACCAACTGTTCGGCACATTCGCTCGATGCCACCAACCTCTACGACAGACACCGGCACAAGCCCAGAGCAGACGACACTTACGTGAACTCCTGAAAGTCGCATCGGGTGGCGTGATCTTTACTACGGTTCAAAAATTTTTTCCTGAAGGTGAGGAAACCCGTTTTCCGCAGTTGTCCGACCGACGAAACATCGTGCTTATCGCTGACGAAGCGCACCGTAGTCAATACGGCTTTATTGATGGGTTTGCCCGTCATATACGCGATGCACTTCCAAATGCTTCTTTTATCGGATTTACCGGCACGCCGATTGAACTTACAGATCGCAATACCGTTGCGGTTTTTGGGGATTACATCAGCGTCTACGACATCCAACAGGCGGTTCAGGATAGTGCCACTGTCCCAATTTACTATGAAAGCCGCCTCGCCAAAATCGAACTTGACGAGAACGAAAAACCTCACATTGATCCAGAATTCGAGGAAGTTACTGAGACAGAAGAAGTGACACAGAAGGAAAGACTCAAAACCAAGTGGGCGCAACTTGAGGCGTTGGTGGGAACCGAAAAGCGACTCGGACTCATCGCTGATGATATAATTGCACACTTTGAAGAGCGATTAGAGACAATGGATGGAAAGGCGATGATTGTCTGTATGAGCCGTCGTATCTGTGTTGACCTTTACGATGCGATTGTCAAACGCCGTCCGGAGTGGCACGACAACGACGACAAGAATGGTGTAATAAAAGTTGTGATGACAGGTTCCGCTTCTGATGACGCATCATGGCAGCCGCATATTCGCAGTAAACCGGGGCGCGAGGAAATGGCGACCCGATTCAAAAATACCAATGCCCCGTTGAAGTTTGTCATTGTCCGCGATATGTGGTTAACTGGATTTGACGCGCCGAGTCTTCACACCATGTATGTAGACAAGCCAATGCGTGGACATGGACTGATGCAGGCGATTGCACGTGTCAATCGTGTATACCGCGACAAACCCGGCGGTTTGATTGTAGACTACATAGGGCTTGCTTACCATCTAAGACAGGCGTTACAGAATTACACTGGAAGTGGTGGAAAAGGGGATGCTACCCTTAATAAAGTTGACGCTGTCGCGGTGATGTTGGAGAAATACGAAATCTGCTGTGGGTTATTTCATGGATTTGATTGGTCGCCTTGGGCTACTGGAAGTGCTGAAGATCGAATTAGGTTACTACCGCCAGCACAAGAACATATATTGGTGCAAAAAGATGGCAAGGAGCGTTTATTGGGAGTAGTTACTGAGCTCTCTAAAGCGTTTGTCTTGGCTGTCCCAGACAAAAAAACAACTGAGATTCGCGACGATGTCGCCTTTTTTCAGGCGGTAAGAAACGTTTTGGCAAAACCCTCAACGACTGAAGAAGCACAGGTTGAAACGACAGAGCAAGCGATTAAGCAGTTAGTATCTAAGGCGGTCGTTTCTGAAGGCGTGGTTGATATATTTGCAGCTGCTGGGTTGAAAAAGCCGGATGTTTCGATTCTCTCCGATGAATTCCTCACAGAAGTCCAGGATTTACCGCATAAAAACGTTGCAGTTGAACTCTTAGAAAAACTCCTTAGTGGTGAAATTAAAACTCGATCACAGAAAAACGTTGTACAAAGCCGTTCATTTGCAGAGCTGTTGGAACGATCAATCCGCCCCTATCAGAACCGGACGGTTGAGGCGGCACAAGTCATTGAAGAGTTGATCGAAATCGCAAGAGAGATGCGTCAAGCGCAAGACCGAGGCGAAGAATTAGGACTGTCAGATGAGGAATTGGCGTTTTATGATGCGCTTGAAACTAACGATAGTGCTGTCAAAGTACTCGGGGATGAGACCTTGAAAGCTATTGCGATTGAACTTGTGGACAGTGTTCGGGGAAACGTGACTATTGATTGGACGCTTAAAGAGAGTGTTCGAGCGAAACTCAGATTAGGCGTAAAACGCATCCTCCGTAAACACGGCTATCCACCCGACAAACAGGCGAAAGCCACCGAAACCGTTTTGGAACAGGCAGAGGTATTGTGTAAAGATTGGGCAGCCTAAAATAGGCATTAAGCCTTGTGTGGCTAACCACTGATTGCTGACTGCTGATTGTTGATAACTGAATGCTTCTCGGAAAACTCACGAAAGTCTTGACAAAATTTTGGGAATAGACTATATTAATGCAACGGTCTATCTCATAAATCGTGGAAAGGCTTTGTAAGCCCGATAAACAATAAGCGCACACGGTATTGATTTAAACAAATTCGGATTTATGAGATACGTGCTATATTAATATTGAAAAGGTCTTTGTTAGGGCATAACTCGAAAGCCCGTATAAGTTAATAACGCGAGCAATTAAGAAAGGAAAATAGATGTTAGCAGAAATACGTCAAAGAGAAGGGGTCATCGTTATTCGACCCACCGGACGCATGATTGGTGCTGCAAACGCTGAAATTCGGGAGCAGATTAATGAGGAACTTGAGGAGCATTTTGATTCTCCGAAGGTCATCTTTAACCTTGAAAATGTCACGCGTATGGACAGTAGCGGACTCGGTACGCTTGTCTCCGTGAACGTGACTGTCTCTCGTAAAGGTGGACGCACAGCCCTCGTCAATGCCGGCGCGCATATCCGCAACCTGCTGATCCTCGGCCGCTTAATGACTGTCTTTGAGACTTACAATAGTGAAGAGGAAGGGATCCTCGCGCTTACCTCTGAGGAGACTTAATAGAAACAGGAGAGCCATTTATGCGACTGTAGTTTATAGTTGTAAAACTAAATGGCTCCAATACATCAGGAATCACACCTTTCACTCCTACGAAAATTTCCGAGAGGAAACCCAGATACGGAAAAGGAAATTTATGGCAAATCAGAACCTTCCCACGTTTACTGTCAACGCCGGTTTCCACGATCGAGATGGATGCCCCGTTAGTGTCAGCGTTGACCATCCCGGGGTGAGCCAACTTCATGATCAGGCTGTTACTTTAACAGATGTGGCATCTAATAGCACCATTCCAGCACAATGCTTCGCCAACGAGGACGGCACTACGACTGTAAACTGGATACTTGATGGACTCGCCGCCGGTGAGTCGCGTACCTATACCCTCGCAGAGGGAAGCGTTTCTGGCGAATCCGGCGTTCAGCTAAATGAAGAAGCCGAGACCATCGCCGTCACACTCAATGATCGCCCCTTTACAACATTCCGTTATGCGACTTCTAACAACAAGGGGCAGTATCGTCCCTACTTCTTTCCTGTCCTCGGTCCTAATGGATGCGAAGTGACACGCGGTGAAACCAGCGAGATATCGAAGGATCATGTGCATCACCGTTCACTCTACGTCGCATACGGCGAAGTTAATGACGTTGATTTATGGGGTGAAGGGAGCAATTCTGGAAGAGTCGTGCATCAAGGCTTTACACAAAAGCAAGGCGGTGCTGTCGTCGGCAGGATTTATACACATAATAACTGGGAGACACAAGCCGGTGATGTCTTGATGACGGATAAACAGAATTTCCGAATCTATAACCTATCTGAGGCTGCTGCGTTGATCGACTTAGATCTCAGTTTCATTGCTTCGGCTGGGGATGTTCATTTCGGCGATACCAAAGAAGGCGGCATCATGTCGATTCGTGTCCATCCGTCAATGAACGCTTCAGATGGTGGAAAAATAGAGAACGCGTTTGGCGGCATCAATGAGGCGGAAACTTGGGGCAAACGTGCGAACTGGTGTGATTATTCCGGCGTTGTTGACGGCACACCTGTCGGTATTGCTGTGTTCGATCATATTGTTAACCCACGCTATCCGACGTATTGGCATGTGCGTAACTACGGGTTAATGGGAAGCAATATCTTCGGCGGTGGCACTTTTGAAAAAGACCCTGCTAAGGATGGTTCCTATACACTCAAACAGGGTGAAGCGATGCATTTCCGGTTCCGGGTACTGATCCACGCAGGCGATGCCGCTGTTGGAAAGGTCGGACAGAAATACCACGATTTCATCAATCCGCCTGCCGTTGAGGTGTCCTGACCGCGAAACTTATACCAAGATGGCTGTCAGCAGTCAGAAAGAAAACGCCGAAGGTTTCCGATAACCCGTCCGCTGATAGCGAATACACGGAGATTCATAAATGCCTATCCCAACTATTCATGTGGGATGTACCCATTTCGCGCACGGTCGCTTACAAGCACAGGTCAATTCGCGCGGGTTAGAGCCCGTCGCGTGTGTGGACATCAACCTTGAAGCCGCACGGGAGGGGGTGTCGTCAATAAATGGGGCACCTGAAGGTTTAACAGAACGTATCTACACGACCGTAACCGAAGCAAAAGAGAAACACGATGCCCAGGCATGTCTTATCTATGCCTCAACAACCGTTCACGCCAAGTTAATCGTCGAAAGCCTGAACCTCGGTATGCATACGCTCTGTGTCAAGCCCATTGCAACAACACAGGCAGAATTCCAGGACATTATTCGTGCCCATAAAGCGAATCCGGGCTTAATGCTTGTCCAAGGGCAGAACAAACGCTGGAACCCCGCCGCCGCGAAAATGCGGGAATGGCTGCGCGAAGATGGTGGTATTGGTGAAATGTTAGCCGGGGAGTGTCGCTTCTGGATCCGACAAAATTTGCACACCGGTCCCGATTCCCGACAACCTGATGCTTATGTGGATGGGCTCTTTTTCCATGCAGGCTGCAGCCATCAACTTGACCAACTTGTTGCTGCAAAGGGGCTCCCGAAATATGTCACCGCACATGTCCACAACCGCCGTGACCCGGAACTTGGGCAAATTGAGGCTTGGGGGACAGCAGGTGGTAATGCACTCATGGAATACGCAAACGGCGCGCCTTTCTCTTACACTGGAACGCGCGCAGGACATACCGGCCCCTTCGGTTGGAGCGGAAGTTGGAGCTTTCACGGCGAAGATGGTGATCTCCGACGAGACGGAGGGCATCTGCAATTTTTCCAACTCGGCAAAAACGTTGAAGATTTAGTGCTTCAAGATTTACACGCAGGACTCATAGAAGATGATCGACTCCAATTTGATGCTTTTGCACAGGCGATTGCCAACGGCAGGGATCGAGACTGGATGCAGGACACGACCCTCGGTACATGGATACTGATGGAAGCCTGTAACGAATCCGCGAGAACACACGAACGCGTTGATGTTGAGGCGTTTGCCAAGAAGATGCTTGCTTAATCAAAGGTCAAATCCACCTGAATGAACCGCAAGGAAAGTTAAAAATATGCAATCTCCACACGGCTCAGCGTTCCGTCCGTCTGTGATGGGTAGGAACGGGATGGTTACATCCGGACACGTACTCGCCTCACAGGCGGGTATTCAGACAATGATGGCAGGCGGCAACGCTGTTGATGCTGCCATCGCGACTGCTGCAGCGTTAGGCGTAGTCGAACCCGCTGGCTCTGGCATCGGCGGCGACGGGTTTATTCTCATCTATTGGGCAGAAACCGGGCAGGTTGCAGCTGTGAATGCTACTGGACCTGCGCCGCGCGCCGCGACTCGCGAAACCTATCTCAAAGATGGTGGAATCCCGATGAAAGGGATGCGAAGTGTTTCTGTGCCGGGTCTCCTTGACGGGTGGCTCCTTGCACATGAACGCTATGGGGCGCTCAAGTTAGAGGACGTTTTCGCGCCTGTTATTTCGCTGTGTGAGGACGGTTTCCCTGTCAGCCATCGACTCGCCGGGGGTCTTAAAGGCGAAAACGCACGCTTCGCTGCCGAACCAGACAGCCGCGCTGTCTTCACAAATGACGGCGAACCGATCCCCGCGGGTCAACTTCTCGCAAATCCCAACCTTGGTACTACATTCCGAAAGATCGCGAAAGATGGCAGAGACGTGTTCTATAAAGGTGAGATTGCCAAAACTATTGGCGAATTCAGTCGCGCCTACGATGGACTCCTAACTGCCGAAGACCTCGCTGATTACCACGCACACTGGGCGGATCCCATACATGTCAATTACCGCGGGTACGAAGTCTATGAGATGCCCCCTAATTCAAGTGGGCACATCTTACTTCAAGAATTGAATATGGTTGAACTGTTTGATTTGCAAGCTTCAGGATGCAATACCGCCGAAAGTGTGCATCTGATGGTTGAAGCGAAAAAACTCGCCTTTGCCGACCGTGAAAAATATATGGCAGACCCAGATTGGGTGGATGTTCCATTGGATGGGATGTTATCTAAATCCTACGCCGCCGAACAAGCCGAACGAATTGACTTGGAGAAAGCCGCGTTTGATGTGCCTGCTGGTGGTCCAGAAGCGCACGAAGATACGACCTGTTTCTGCACCGCGGATCGCGCGGGGAACCTCGTCTGTGTGTTACAGAGTATCCAATCCGGGTTCGGTTCCAGTCTGATTGCGGGAGATACAGGTGTCCTTTTGAACAATCGCATGACCTATTGGCATTTGGAGGAGGGACATCCTAACTGCTTAATGCCGGGCAAACGCGTCCGACACACCATGAATCCTGTTATCGTCACGAGAGACGGTCAACCGTTCTTAACCTGTGGTACACCCGGCGCGGATACACAGGTTCAGACGAATTTACAACTCGTTACCCATATCCTCGATTTCGGAATGACACCGCAAGAAGCGGTTTCTGCACCGCGTTGGCGCAGTTTACAAAACCCGATGGAATCCACGATTCCACACACTTGCTCGAATGACCTACAGTTAGAAAACCGGTTCCCTTCGGATACCAAGAACGGATTAGCAGAGAGGGGACACGAACTCCAAATCGTTGGGGACTGGGGCGGTCCCGGAAGTGCACAGATGATAATGGTTCATCCGGAATCTGGCGCGCTGATTGGAGGTTCCGACCCCAGAACTGATGGATACGCTGTTACTTTTTAGTCTTTAATTTTAACAATAGAGATGATCTGGATTCGCGATGTCGGGAAAAACTAATCTCGCTAACTTAATTGATACCCAATAGGAGGGTAATCATGAATAGCAGCATTATGGGAGTCGTTGGACGTGCGTTCCTTATAACGACCCTTTGTCTTTCAACACCACTGGTGTGGGCAGCTGATACTGTTCTCTTTGAAGAAGATTTTGAGGATGTAACACTCGAAGACAGTATAATGGAAGCGGTTAAAGATAATAAAGTCTGGTCAGGTACACCGCCTGAGGGGTGGGAAATTACAAACGAGAACCCGAAAGACCTCGGGATGCCTGAGTGGAGAACCTGGGCGATTGTTGACCTTGAGTGGTGGACACGTGCAGCAGAAGACCAACGGCGTAGTGAGTTCACAGGCGTACACAATGACGGCAAAGGCATAGGTAACGGAGCCGTTTCTGATCCGGATGAGTGGGACGATTGGGACGGAAATGGCGACCCTGACGCGTTGAGTCGTTGGAATGGCCACTTAATTACGCCACCCATTAAAGTCAAGGGTGCAGCAGCAAAGTCGCTCGTCTTAACGTTAGATTCAAGTTGGCGGCCTGAAGATACGCAAAACGGCGAGATAACAGTAAGTTTCGACGGCGGTAAGGAAGAACGCATCCTATTCTTCAAGAGCGTCGGTATTGACGCAGGCGCGCATACCCTTGTTACGATTCCTACCCTCGACTTGGATGAGGAAGACCTAAAGGATGGCGAACAGATAAACGAAACGTTAGAAATCCCTATTGATAATCCCGCGAATGCCACTGAGATGGTTATCAGTTTCGGGGTCATTGATGCGCAGAATGATTGGTGGTGGGCAATAGATAATATAAAGCTCATCAGCACTGCATTTGCTGTAGAACCAAGAGATAAATTAGCAGTGAAATGGGCAGAGATAAAATCCTTGCAATAAACCCGTTTGCGAAATTGTGAGTGACTCAGCACCGCTTACAATTCGGCAAAGATAACCGTCAAAGAGTACTGCACATCCCTCAAGTGCAACACTCTTTCTTTCTATTCAATCAAATCGGCAGAACGCTCGTGTGATCGTGTAGGTGTGTATCAACTCTATAACAAGGAGTATCAAAAACTTATGTTTCACCGTTTGTTTGTGGGGTTCTGTATTTTGAACCTCGTTTTGAGCGTAATGGCTGTAGAAGCTGCTAAAATTGCTGTTGTTGATTTTGCTGACGAGTGGACAAAGGTTGATGCGTTGCGTCAGACCCTGGATGAATTCAAAGTTGAGTACGATGATCTGACAAAGGCACTTGAAGGTGGGGAGCTTCCCCTCAAAGCGGAAAATAGGATTTTCTTAATCGGTAGCATGACGACCAACAATGCTGGATTGCACCAAAGCCTCGACAAGAATGCAAAAGCGATTCAGGATTTCGTCGAAAATGGTGGTGTCGTCTGGGAACCGACCCAAGCTGATCAGAATGAAGCGAATGTGGATTGGTTGCCGTCTGGATTGAGTTGTGTTCGGAGTGACCGTGATAGTCCAGATTTTGAAATATTAGACGCGGACCATCCGCTCTTTAACGCACCAAACCGTATGAATGAGAAAACGTTTGAAGGCTGGGGACATCAAGGCTGGCCTACTGTGTGGGAAGTCATCGCTTCTCAAACAGGATTTGACGTGCTGATGGAAAGTTTGGGACAACCTGCCATTATGGAAGCGGAATTCGGGAAAGGTAAGTTTCTGATGATGGCGATTGCCCCTGATAAATACTATATCGCAGGTAACGATAACCATACGAAAGACATGGCAAAGCTTTTTATGGAGAATTTGCTGAGCTATGTTGAAGAATTTGCTGCTGTCGAAGCAGCTGGGAAACTCACAACTCGGTGGGCAAATCTGAAAAAGCAATAAATGGAGTGAGACGCTCCTTCGGGAACACTGCTATCTATGAAGCACAAGCCCAATCCTTTAGGTTTGGGTGCTATGACTCCTTATTGGCTTTTGGGAGAAAAAATGAATGAAAATTTTAGTCACTGGCGGTACAGGTCGCATCGGATCAAACCTCGTCAAAAAATTGTTGGAAAAAGGACACGATATCCGCAGCTTTGTTTATCCGGATGATGTGAATCGTGTCGGAAAATGGGACGGCACGGAACGCGTTGAAACCGTCCTTGGCGACCTGCGCGAATACGAGGATGTCAAAAAAGCCGTTGAAGGTGTAGATGCCATCTATCATATTGCTGCTGCCTTTGGGGGTCCCTTTGATAACCGTCAGTACTTGGAAATCAACGGCATGGGGACACTCAATATTTTGGAGTGTATCCGTGAATTTAACCCGAATATTCACCGCCTCGTCTATGCCTGTACGGAAGCGATTTACTGGGAACTCACTGAAAAAGGTAGACTTTTCGATGAACCTATCACCGAGGATATGGTTGCCAAGTACCATCACATGCCCTATTTCCTTACGAAATGGATCGGCGAGGAATTGTGCATGACCTATCACCACCAATACGGTGTACCTTCGACAGTTTTCCGATTTACGACCGTCATTGAGCCGAGCGAATTCCTCAATGAAGATGGTTTGCCAAAACAGTTCGTCTTTAGTAATATTTACAACCGATACAAGAATTATAAAGGCGATAATCCGGCTGAGTTAGAAACTGCTGAGGCTGTCAAAGGTCTCTGGGACGGACAAGAAAAGTTCATCCTTAAACGTAACCTTGATGGACGACCCTTCAAAGAACATTTTACCGATGTCCGAGATATTGTACAAGGGTTGGTTTTAGGTATTGAGAAAGATGCCGCTGTCGGCGAAGAATTCACGCTCGGCGGAAATGGCGTTTTCAAACACGAAGAGGTGATGCCATACCTATCTGAACGCTACCAGATGGATTTTGTTGATGTCCAACTCCCGCAATCCCTCTATTTTGAATTTGATTTAAGCAAAATCAAAACGCTGTTGGACTATAAACCACAACACGACTTGGCAAGTATCCTTGATGCTGCTGAAGCGATGCGCCGTGGTGAGGATGTCGGCATCATTCCGACAGGCGTTCGATGGGATTAATATCGATCTTCCTCCGCTTTTCCTTGACAATGCTGCCAACAATCGGTTAGACTTTTAAGAACATATTGCCCCAAATTGTGTCTCTTGGAGGTTATCTACTATGAAAAAATTCTTTGGAATTACCGCTTACTCTTCACTCGTCTTGCTCACTTTTGCGTTCTTGACACTGAATTGCACCAAAGTTGCCGTCACGCCGACACGGCAGGTCTCGTCAAGCACAAAACACCTTGACCGGCACATCAACGCAGTGCTTAAGAGAGAAGGTATTCAACCGTCAAGGATAGCAGAAGATACGGAGTTTTTGCGGCGTGTCCATCTTGATCTGACCGGAAAAATACCCGCCCCTGAAGAGGTCTTGGATTTTCTCAAGGACGGTTCTCCGAACAAACGCCAAAAAAAGATTGATCAATTGTTAGGAAGCGAGCCTTATATTGACTATTGGACTCGGTTGTGGGTGAACTGGTTAATCGGCAGGCGTGGTGATAACGACGATCGGCGCATCGGATTAGCAGCTTGGGTACAGGGCGCGTTGACGAAAAATATACCCTACAATCAGTTCGTTCAAGAGCTCATCGCTGCGGACGGCGAGTTAAAGGACAACGGTGCCGGAAACTATATCATGCGCTATGAGCGATCCCCTGCCGTGCTAACTTCACACAGTTCGCGCCTATTTTTAGGGCTGCCTATGCAGTGTGCCGAATGCCACGATCATAAGACTGAAGTTTGGAGCCAAAAAGATTACTACGGTATTGCCGCCTTTTTTAATGGTATTGAGAGTGAGCAGAAGGGATACATCGAGACGATGGATATGGCGGGTAATGAGAAGCGGATGGAAAATTTTCTGATTACCAACGAACCGAGAAAGGCTATGTGGGTGGAGAGAATGGACGCGGAAGTCGCCCCACGCTTCTTAGGTGGCACAGAATACAAAGGTTCACTTACCAAAAGGCGCGAGGCACTTGCACAATGGATGACCGATAAATCAAACCCCTATTTTAGCCGTGCAATCGTAAACCGCGTCTGGAAACATTTTATGGGGCGCGCCTTTGTTGAACCGATCGACGGATTCGGTGAAGAGAATCTCCCGACTAACGCCGAATTGTTGGACTGGCTCGCGGGAGATCTCGTCATCCACGATTACGATTTACAACACTTGATGCGGACAATCCTTAATTCAGAAACTTACCAGCGGACATCAGAAACGAATAAGAGTAATAAAGACGACGAACAGTATTACTCACATGCGTATGTGAAACCTCTAAGTGCTGAGCAGTTTTTCTATTCGCTACTACAGGCGACCGAGTTTGAACGGCTTCAGAAAGAGAAAATGAATGGGAATAATAGGCAAGGTGGTGAAGACCGCATGGGCATGCTACGCGACCTTGAAGGAAAGAAACGTGAGCATCTCGAAAAATTTCTTTTTTTACTCGATAACGGCGAGATGGAAGAGATTGAGGCTTTCAATGGAACTGTGCCTCAAGCGCTCATGATGATTAATGGGAGTATGGTGAACGATAGCGCGAGTCATGGCGAACGCGGCAGCTTTGTCAATTACGTCTTGGCAAAATGGCGCGCACCGGCAGATCGCTTGGAGTATATCTATCTTAACGTCTTGTCTCGGTTGCCAACTGCGAAAGAGAAAACCTATTTCCAACGCTATATGGAACGCAGCCTCTATCGTAACAAAGACTTGGCTTATGAAGACCTCTATTGGGTCTTGTTAAATTCAGCCGAATTTTCGCTTAATCATTAACTATAGTCAACCTTACGCTTCATGAACACAGCAGATTTTTAAATAGGCTTAACCACTTTCTTGACCGAAGTTTAGAACAGATTTCTACTAAATTCTAACGCAAGTTGCCACCTATTTATAGACATGGCACTCCTACGGAGTGCGGCCGCTTAAATATGCCGTTTCTATAGACATGCCACCCCTACGGGGTGAAGAAAGTGTTTGAAAAACCGTGTTCCAATGCTCAAAATCCGTTGGTAGCAACTTGGGTTAAATTCTACAGGAAGATACTTAAATTTATGAACTACTTCCGGATGCCAACCAAAGACTTAAGAGAGGAACTTAAAAAGCGAGGACTGAAAGGATATTCGTCATTAAGGAAAATCCAGATGATTGAATATCTTTCGACAGGAATCCATCCATTAAGGAACACTGTTGAACAAGTAAATCACCACCAAATGCGCGTAAAGGAGTTAAGAGAAGAACTCAAGGGACGTGGGTTAAAAGGATATTCATCGTTGAAGAAGACCCAGTTGATAGAATATCTTTCAACAGGAATCCATCCACTAAAAAACACACAAGTATCCCCGAAAATAGTAGGGGGTGAAATACGCGATCCATCTTCTGAAGGTATTGGATATTCACCAACTCTTTTTGGGGGAACTGAGGAATTTCCGATCAATCAAATTGTATCAGGGGACTGCATAAACGTTATGCGGTCTTTTCCTGATGGAATTTTTGATTGTTGTATCACTGATCCACCGTTTAATATGTCAAGGAAAAAAGGCCTTGGTTGGGCATTCAGTTCTCATGTCACGATGCAGGAACAATGGGATATTTTTGCACAGGACGATTATTTCCAGTTCACGGTTGATTGGATTACCGAGGTTTTGAGGTTGTTAAAAACGAACGGGAATTTGTTTATCTTTGGATCTTTTCACTGTATCTTCACAATTGGTTTTATTCTTCAAAGTTTGTTCAACCGACGAATTATTAGCCAAATTGTCTGGTATAAACCTAACGCCCAGCCCAATATTACCTGCCGAATGTTTACTGAGTCTACCGAGTTTATCATTTGGGCAGTCAATAATGAAAGTAAGAAAGCTAAAAATTGGACTTTCAATTATCAAATAATGAAGGCAATGAACAATAACAAGCAAATGCGAAACATGTGGGAAATTCCACTCACCAAACCATCGGAGCGGAAATATGGGAAACACCCATCGCAAAAGCCTTCAGCGGTCATTAATCGGCTTATCTTAGCTGGAACCAATGAAGGTGATCTTATTCTTGATCCATTCTCTGGAACTGGAACTACAGCCGTTGTAGCCGAGCAACACAAACGGAAATGGATAATGATTGAGAAGGAAGATGAATATAACCGAATTGCTCAAAAAAGGGTTGATGAATTGTTTAGTGAATTATTTGAGGATAGCTCAAATAGCGATTGGTAATAGGAGAAAGCTATGGAAAGACAAAAAGCAGTTGAAGAATTATCAACGATTGCTGGTCAGGATCTTCGAGAGTTAGCCAGTGAATATGAAGTCACTGTATTTAAGGGCGAAAAGAAAAATAAAGGCTGGGCGGGACATGTACTTGAAAGGCATTTAGATTTGCCTATTAATTCGGCTCAAGCACCCAACTTCGGGTCGTGGGAACTAAAAACAGTTCCCTTGAAATATCTACAGAATGGAGAATTGAGAATTAAAGAGACAATGGCAGTAACAATGATCGATCCCTATAATGTTGAACGAACTGATTTTGAAGATAGCCATTTGCTAACCAAGTTGAGAAAAATGGTTGTAGCTGCGAGAATTTGGGAAAGTCAACAGGAGGAAAGATCAATTTTATACTGTGTAACAACTTTCGATTTAGATGATCCAGTAGTCTACAATCAGATAAAGGCAGATTATGACTTAGTCAGAGAAACAATTCGTACAAAAGGATTTTCTGCTCTTACTGGCAAAATGGGTGTATATATTCAGCCCAGAACAAAAGGGACGGGGCACGGAAGTACTTCAAGAGCCTTTTATGCCAGAAAAGTCTTTCTTGAAAAATTCATTTTTCCCGCACTATCTCAGGAAGGGTAACGGATAAGGCATATTGAAGTGCTTGTAGATGGCAGTGTGTTATAACGTCCGGCAGTTTCACTGTGCTAAAGAGGGAATAAAAGCAATGTAGGAAAGGATTTTATAATGGAAAGAGAAGAAGCAATTCAGAAATTATCAAGAATCATAGGTCAGGACCTTCGAGAACTTGCTGATGAATATGAAGTTACTGTATTTAAAGATGGCGGCGGAAAAAATAAAGGTTGGGCTGGACAAGTAATCGAAAAATATTTAGGTTTCTCCAATAATACATTACAAGCACCTAACGCTGGGTCTTGGGAACTAAAACTGATACCCCTAAAATACAAGGTAAATGGAGAATTGACGGTCAAAGAGACGATGGCAGTAACAATGTTCAATCCTGATAATGTCGCGCAAACTAATTTTGAAAGTAGTCATTTACTTGCCAAATTAGGGCAACTTGTCATAGCCGCCAGAATTTCGGAAAACAAACAAACAGAAAAATCAATTTTTTATGGTGTTACAACTTTCGATTTATTAGATGATCTTGAGGTTTATAATCAGATAAAAGACGATTATAATTTGGTCAGAGAAACAATTCACACGAAAGGTTTTTCTGCTCTTAAGAGCGAAATGGGTAAATATATCCAGCCCAGAACTAAGGGACGTGGGCATGGCAGTACCTCGAGAGCCTTTTATGCCAGAAAATCTTTCCTTAATAAATTTGTTTTACCCTTGTTTTCTCAAGAAGAGTAATAGAACTTGTGAGTAGATGGATTGGGAAAAGCATAAACTAACTGGTTATATATGCACAGCCTGACAGGCTATGCTACACCAAATACAAGCAAAAGGAGAATTCCATTATGAACAGACGTAATCTGTTTATCGCTATCTGCGGTATTACGCTTGGCATTGCTGCGATTGCGATGTCACAAACCTATTTTGAAGATAATTTTGATGACCCAAAGGAATCTGAGAAGAAATGGGTCGCCCTCTTTGGAGATTGGGAATTCAAGGCTGATGAATACCATCAACTCCAAAATGTACCCAACTGCATGAGCGTCGTCGCTGACGAATTTTGGGACGACAAGTGGAATGATTACACCTTTGAGGTGAGAGGGAATAAAATCAGCGGTGCTGAAGGCTTCCTGATTATGTTCCGATGCCAAGGTTTGATGCAAGCCCGCAATCAAGCACTTGAAGACCATCCGCCGCGCATGGAGAAACTCAAACCTTCATTGGAGTACTGGTGGAACCTCGGCGGTTGGGGAAACACACGCTCGCAAGTTGAATCTTGGGGTGGCAAAGGTGGTGCCAACAGCGCCCACACGATAGAAGATGATGAGTGGTATAGCATCAAGATTGTCAATAAACCGGGCAGCTACACGCTCTTCCTCAACGATGAAGAAGTCGCGAAGGTGGACGATAACACCGAAGATGGTGTTGGCAGAGTCGGTCTCGCAACTTGGAGTACCGTTGCGAAATATGATGATGTCTTGGTTTATGGTCCTGATGGTCCCTCGCTACCAGTTGATGCGAGAAGCAAACTCGCGACGACTTGGGCACATCTGAAATCCGTGAAATAGATTTTGAATAATGTTCATGACATATAGCGCGGGGTTCGCTGCCTCGCGCTACCTTTATGCAAAAAATTTCAAATGCAAAACTACCTTTTACCGCCACGAATTGAATTTGGCGCGGGTGCCGTCCAAAATTTAGGCGAACACGTCAAAACGTTTAAATGTCAAAAACCGCTCTTGGTAAGCGATGCGGGTGTCATCAATGCAGGTCTTCTTGCCAAAGCGATAGACGCTTTAGAGACAAGCGGTTTGCCGTCTGCTACATACTCAGATATCGAGCCGAATCCGACAGATATGAGCATTACACACGGCGTGGAAGTCTACAACTCGGAAGCGTGCGATATCGTTATTGCTGTCGGCGGTGGCAGCGTAATGGATGCCGCCAAAGCCATCCGCCTTTTGACGACACACGAACCGCCTTTGGACCCTTATTACGCTGATGTCGGTGGAGTCGAACGGATTCGCGGCGATATGCCACCGTTGATATGTGTCCCGACAACGGCTGGCACTGGCAGTGAAGTCTCGCAAGGCGCGATCATTACGGATACATCGTTCAACACGACCGATCGATGGCGAAAGCGGGCAATCGTTACGCCGTTCAACATGTCGAACATAGCACTGCTTGATCCCGGAATAACCCTCGGTATGCCACCCGCGCTCACTGCTGCTACGGGTATGGACGCGATTACACACGGCATCGAGGCGTATGTCGCGACGAAGTACCACCCGATTGCTGAAGGTGTCGCATTGCAGGCACTCAGAATGTTGAGCGCGAATATCCAAAAGGTCTATCACGATAGTGGAGATGTGACTGCGCGCGGGGAAATGCTTTTAGGGTCGTGTATGGCAGCGTTTTCATTTCAGAAAGGGCTGGGTGCTGTCCACTCTCTGGCACATCAACTCTCCACGGATGCCCCGATCCCGCACGGGGTAGCGAACGCAATTTTGCTCCCCCCTGTCATGGAATTTAACTTTTCTTATGCGACAGAGAAATACGCCGAAATTGCACGGGCTTTAGGAATAGATACCAGGGGCATGGATAGCAGTGAAGCAGGGAATGCTGCTATTGATAAAATCAGGACATTCAATACGGAATTAAAGATGCCGATAGGTCTCGGAGATGCGGGGTTAGATAAAAAGAAAATCCCAAAGCTCGGCGCGGATGCGATGCTGGATCACTGCCACAAATTCAACCCAAGAGCGTGCACGGAAGCAGATATGGTGGCATTATTTGAAGCAGCGTTCTAAAAGTTGATAGGACTTATAGAAACATAAGCTTGAAAAAAATTTAGAAGCACCATAGGTGTCAATTTAGGGATTTTTGGTGCGCGTGTGTTATCCGTTCTCAGGTTCTGGAAGTCTGTAAAGCCCGCGTCGAATCTTTACAATTTCCCCTCTCCCCACGAGGCGCGTGAGTTCTGTATTTATTGCTTTTGGATGTCCTTGAATCGCTGCCGTGAGTTCGGGTGTTTTCTTCTCACCATCAGCGAGAAGTGCAAGAATTTGCTCGCGGAAAGTGACACGTATGATTTTCCCACCCCTCATTTTTACCAATATTCGGTTCGCCTGCCTTGTCGAACATCCTAATACCCGTTCGACTTCTTTTCTGCTGGATTCAGCTGTTAGATTTTCGCGTTCGGTCTCAAAACGTTGGCGTGTCGCTATCACGTCAGCGAGTTTATCTAAGTCACCGGCGACGTCGAAATCTGCCCAGTCAAAAAGGAGTGTTTCGGGTCTGTCGGTGATATTGGGAATTCGTAGACCCGTAATCAACATAATCTTCTTGTTTGGCAAACGGTTCAGTTGAGCCAGCTCCATAATCTGTGTGAATATACAGGTGGCCGTCTTTTCATAAACGCTCTGGACGCGTTCGTCTTTGTAACGGTAGAGCTCAGGTTCCATTTGATAAGAGAGGGGTTCTTCGTCGTTTCCAAACAAGATCTGCGTGCGCTCCAAAATGGCGTGTGGTTCTATTTCCGGTACGCCAACTATCCAGATGACTTCTGCCTCTTGAAAAGCGGTTTCCAATCCTTTCACCCTTCGGAAATCCGTCAAAAAACAGATGTTCTCATGTTTCACGATATCCTTGAGTTGTCCCATTGTGTAAACATGCGTTATAATCCCATGTTTAATATTCGGATCCCGTTCAATTTCAGCTTGGATTCTCCAAAAAATGTGCTGTCCTGTTTCAGACACGCCAAGCACATCCCATGTGTTACTGATATCTAAAATTGTCTCTCGTGGATAAATCCCGGTGCGAATCTGGAAAACGCGGTTTCCAGGAACCCACGTTATCGGTTCGGTGGGAAGAATCTCGGTTTCCGAATCGAAGAACGTCCGATGTAGATGCTCGCCGTAGAGCGCTGGGGAGGTGACCAAAAGGTGTCTGACGCTTGGATGTAGGACCGGGGGCACCCAGAAACGTAGGACTTCGCCGTCCCATTGCATCGGTGCATCAGCGTCCCTGGTGTAATGTGCGAAGAAACGTTTGAGTTGATGCCAGAACGTCCAGTCTGGATCCGATCTGTCCTCGACCTTGACGTGGCACATCTGTTGGATAATTTGTCCCTCCAGCCATTCAAACGTCTGCATCACTGTCCGGAGGCGTTTGATGGAGTGGGCATGGGTTTTGTCTCTGATGCCTACTGCATTGAGTAGGAGTATGGCAAGGTTTCCTAAGGCACTGCCTCGCCAGTTGGCAACCCACTCCTCTAATTCGGTTTTTGATAATTCGCATTGAAGAAACAGCGCGTTTTCTCTCAGGACATTGATGATACAAAGCGGATGTGTGCCATCACGCTTTTCGAGAAGGCGTTCCACTATTTTTCCGTATTGTGGATTCAAAAACAGTCGAAAATCCTCTAATATTTGTGTTTTGGTAGTTTGTAATATGGAGAATTGCGATAGATAGCCACGGGCCTGACATGCTGTATAGACGCGGCAGTGTGGACAGATAATTTCAGTCGGGTTCCCGCCCTTTTTCTCTAGTACTTCACACCGCTGAGCATCCTCACAGACGTTACCACGTTCGAACGGAGTTGCCATGCGTACGTCAATCGGGATATCTTTCACTTCATCCCAGAGATACATCCGATCCCGCCAGCGTGTGACCGATCCGACATTTCGCTTTTGAAAAAATTGCTCCGCTTCTGCTGCAAGCTCAGAATCCTGCGCGTAGATTACTGCACTATTTTGCAGAAAGGATTCTACTTCACCTTCTTTCTCCGCATCTACATCGGAAATAAATCCCAGAACGCGCACGTTCCTATCGAAAGCACGCTGCACCTGAACACTAATTTTTTCTCGTGTTTCGTGAATATCTTCTGTAGGTCTGGACTTGTGCAAGACCGGAGCCGGACGTTTTATTGCCAATGGACTGAGTGTCCCTTCCCGAATGGCAGGCACCTTATCGTCTACAGGGAGCCCCGTTGCGGGGATCGGCAGGAGGATGCCAGTATCCTCCCAAACCTCCGTTATGAGTGTTGCTTCCATAGGCAGCCCAATATCAGAGGTAGAGGCACATATCCACACGCCCCGTTCGTTCTCCCACAATGATACCTCCGTGTTGCCACTCTCACTACCTTGCCGGTGCCAATAGTGGCATCCATTCTCTTGCCTGAGATAAGAAAACCCTCGCTTGAAAAACGCCTCTTTGGCGAGATCAAGTTTATTCGATCCGAGAGAGTATGGTACCTCGGAGGGGTTCTCGATGTATTGAAGGGTTTGCGGACCCGGTTCGTGAAGCACAGTGCGAAGTGCATCGATAGGCGCGAAGAGCACCTCTTGAGGAATGACAGGCGGATCTAACAAATCTCCAAGCAGGATTTCAGCGCGCCCATCCCAGCAAGTGTGTCCTTTCTCGCCGAAGATTTCAACATACGCGTCGTGTTGGTGCGGATTTTCTGCTGTCGGTGTCCCTTTATAGACATACAATCTTGATCGCTTGGTGTTTGGGTGCAGGTACCCCGGTATCCGACAAGAAAAGCGGAGCCCGCCAGAGTTTGAAATCGTCAACAATGGGTTCGCAACGGCATCAACAAGCGCTTGAACACAAGCAAGAACGGCATCAGGTGCGGCACATAAGGCTTCATATTTAAAGTCGACATCATGCCATGGCGCGTCATCGCGTGCTGAGGGCATCCCCGTATAGACGTGAATCCCCCACGACTTCAACCATTGGACGGTGTCCCAGTTTGCTGTCTGTTGACGTTTCAAGAACCGATCGCCTCCAAAAGATCGCGGCGGACGGTCGGATCCAGGGGCTCGCCCGCTCGGCATAAAGGAAATGCCTGCTGCCTCCAAGTCTTGAAGCATCACAGGGTATCTGTGCGCACAATAGACTGTAAAATGGTAAGGAAGCCCTTTGTAAGGTTGAGGTACTGAGATCGTCTTCCGTTGCTTAAGTGGATTCTCATGCCGTTGCTGGCAGCGTAAAATAATATCTGACAAGACACTGGCTGTCATTGATACATTTCCCAAATGAAGCGTTTACAAACTTTATATTTTCACAGAAGTTAGGAATATATATTATCACAAATTTCATTTTTGGTCAAACTTTTAAATTGATATAAAGTCAATAGTCATCAGGGTTTAAGCGTAAGTTGTGTTAGGACATATTTTCAAATAAAAATAAAAATATATAAATATCCCAATAAAACTTTTTGTGATTCGCCGCTATTTTCGGAAGACTTATCGGATAAATATTTCACATCAGATCCGCTCAAAGCGGGGATTACATCGCTACACGCAAGTTGTTGATACGCAAGTAGAAATGTATACGCAAAACAGGATGGAAGAAAAGAAAGCGTGAGAGGTAAGTATTCAATCTGCTTTCAGTAAAAAGAGATGAGATATCCGAGATGCCAGCTGTCTCTAATGATGTGCGTGATCACCCAAATCAAGAGCAATAGTCACCACTTTACATCTCTGGTAGTTTATACAGACCCCGTTTGATTTTTATAATTTCACCCCTGTTTACAAGACGCGTGAGTTCTGTATTTATTGCTTTTGGATGTCCTTGAATGGCTGTCGTGAGTTCCGGTGTTTTCTTCTCACCATCAGCGAGAAGTGCAAGAATTTGCTCGCGGAAAGTGACACGTACGATTTTCCCACCCCTCATTCTTACCAATACTCGGTTCGCCTGCCTTGTCGAACATCCTAATACCCGTTCGACTTCTTTTCTGCTGGATTCAGCTGTTAGATTTTCGCGTTCGGTCTCAAAACGTTGGCGTGTCGCTATCACGTCAGCGAGTTTATCTAAGTCACCGGCGACATCGAAATCTGCCCAGTCAAAAAGGAGTGTTTCAGGTCTGTCGGTGATATTGGGAATTCGTAGACCCGTAATCAACATAATCTTCTTGTTTGGCAAACGGTTCAACTGAGCCAACTTTATAATCTGTGTGAATATACAGGTGACCTCTTTTTCATAAACGCTATGGACGCGTTCGTCTTTGTAACGGTAGAGCTCAGGTTCCATTTCATAAGAGAGGGGCTTCTCGTCGTTTCCAAATAAGACCTGGGTGCGGTTCAAAATGGCGCGTGCTCCCATTTCCGGCACGCCAACCATCCAGATGACTTGCGCCTCTTGAAAAGCGGTTTCTAATCCTTCCACTTCTCGAAAACTCGTCAAGAAACAGACGTTCTCATTTTTCGCTATATGCTTCAACAGCTCAGTTCCATAAACATGGGTGATAATGCCATGCTTAATATTTGGATCCCTTTGTATTTCTGCTTGAATTCTGGAAAAAATGTGCTGCCCTGTTTCAGACATCGCCATAACGTCCCAAGTGTTGCTGAGGTCTAAAATTGTTTCCCGTGGATAAATACCGGTGCGAATCTGAAAAACGCGGTTTCCGGGGGCCCACACCATCGGTTGCGTGCGAAGGATCTCGGTTTCTACATCCAAGAATGCCCGCCGCAAATGTTCAGCGTAGAGAACCGGTATATTGACGAAAAGGTATTGGATGCTCGGATGCAGCACGGGCGGCATCCGGAACTGTAGGGCTTCGTCCTCCCATCGTATCGGTGCGTCAGCGTCCCTTGTGTAATGTGCAAAGAAACGTTTGAGTTGCTGCCAAAAGGTCCAGCTTGGATCCGCATAAATCGCTGGGAACGCCTGAATGTTTTCAACAGTCGCCGCATCGACGTGGCACATCTGTTGGAGGATTTCTTCTTCGAGCCATTCAAACGTCTGGACGACTGTTCGGACCCGTCTGACAGCGTTTTCATGGGATTTATCTCTGATGTCTACTGCATTCAGTAGCGCTATAGCAAAGTTGCCTAAGGCATTGCCTTGCCAATTGGCAACCCACGTCTTCAGTGTGGTTCTGGAGAGTTTGCATCTAAGAAACAGTTGCTCCTCTTCGCGGGTATTGATGATACAGAGGGGTTGTGTTCCGTCGCGCGTTTCGAGAAGTTGTTCCGCTATTTTTGCGTATTCTGGGTCCGAAAACAGTCGAGTACTGGGGATATCTTTCACCTGATCCCAGAGATGTATCTGATCCGGCCACTGTGCCACCGATCTGACATCTTGGCTTTGAAGAAATCGCGATGCTGCTGCTGCGAGATCAACACTCGGGATCTTTAAACAGATTGCCTTACGCGTGCGCAGAACGGATTCTACTTCAGGGTCTTTCTCTGCGTCTATCTCGGCAGTAAATCCAAGGACACGCACATTCCTATCGAAAGCATGCTGCACCTGAACACCAATTTCTTCGTGTGTTTCATAAGTATTTTCGGTCGGTTCGGACTTGTGTAATATAGGCGTAGGACGCTTTATTGATAGTGGACTCAGTTTCCCTTCCCGAATGGCGGGTATCTTGTCGTCTATAGGCAGCCCTGTTGCAGGGATCGGGGGCAAGATGCCAGTATCCTTCCAAACGTCTGTTAGAAGCGTTGCCTCGATAGGTAGCCCGGTATCGGAAGTAGACGCACGTAACCACACACCCTCTTCATTCTCCCACAATGCTACCTCTGTGTTGTCAATCTCACGGTCTTGCCGGTTCCAATAATGAAATCCATCTGCTTGTCTGAGATAAGAAAACCCACGCCTGAAAAAAGCCTCTTTGGCGAGGTCAAGTTTACAGGATCCGAGAGAGTAGGGGGCGTCCGGGGTGCTCTCCTTGCGTTGCATGCTTTGAGGAACAGGCTCATGAAGCGCGGCGCGAAGTGCATCGATAGCTGCGAAGAAAACCACTTGAGGAATCAGAGGCGGATCTAACAGATTTCCAAGCAGAATTTCATAGCGCGCATCCCAGGAGTTGTATCCCTTCTCACCCAAAATTTCAAAATATGCTTTGTGTTGGTGCGGATTCTCTGCTGTCGATGTCTGTTTATTGACAGCCAACAGTGTTTGCTCGGTATTTGGGTGCAGGTACCCCGGTATCCGACAAGAAAAACGGAGCCCGCCGGACTTTGACAGCGTCAACAATGGGTTCTCAACGGCATCAACAAGTGCTTGAACACAAGCAAGAATAGCCTCAGGTGCGGCACATAAGGCTTCATATTTAAAGTCGACATCATGCCATGGCGCGTCATCGCGTGCTGAGGGCATCCCCGTATAGACGTGAATCCCCCACGAATTGTGCCATTGGGTGAGCCTCCAGTCTATCGCCTCTTGACGTTTCAAGAACCGTTCCCCTCCAAAATTACGCGGCGGCCGGTCGGTTCCAGGAGCCTGTCCGCTCGGCATAAAGGAAATGCCTGCTGCCTCCAAGTCTTGAAGCAGCACCGGGTATCTGTGTGCACAATAGGCTGTGAAATGGTAAGGAATCCCTTTGTAAAGCCGAGGTGTTGAGGTTGTCTTCCGTTGCTTAAGTGGATTCTCGTGCCGTTGCTGGCAGCGGGCAATCAAATCTTGCAAGACATCGGTTGTCATCAATACATTTCCTCACAGTAAGGTACCTTTTTCATGAACTGGATAAACTCCATATATCTATTCTACCACGAAGGGAACGCTAAAATCCAAAGTAAAAATCCCTAACCTTACTGAATGCGTTTTTTATACTGTGAGTTCAACATAAAATGCCAGATGCGGATAGGGACGAAAAAATATGGAAAATGCCGTTCTTCGGTGTCCATAAGTCCGATCGATGCCAGTGTATGGAATTCTAAAATATTATACACTTTTCAAGCCAAATTAGCAACTTTTATTAAATTTATTGCTTTTTACCCAAAAAATACCGTATAATATTAGTTAGATATAGTCTTTACAATTTAATAATTAATAACAACTGAATTGACTGATTATAACCCAAGTTGCTGTTTGTCCGTCTATCGGCTATCCTTTCAATGTGGATGTGGCATGATGCACGTTCGGAAGTTTCGGAAATTACGGCATTTAAATACTTAAACCTCATCAAACCGCACCTACCGGTGAAGTGTGTAAGTCCTAACGGAGCTTAAAATATGTCAACAGATGAACTCAAACGTGAAAACGCGGTGTTAAAAGCTGCCAACCTCGAACTGAAAAATCAAATCAACCTGATGCAGACTATTTTTGATAGTCTCAGTGAGGGGGTGGTAGCCGCGAATTTAAAAGGCGAATTTTTAATTGTAAATCCGATAGTTCAGGAGCTCGCCGGAATAGGCCCTGCTGCGGGCGACGGTCGCCCCGAAGAATGGAATGAGATTTACGGGACGTTTTATCCGGATGGCATTACGCAATATCCATCTACGGAACTCCCGCTCAACAAAGCCATGCGGGGTGAGATAACGAACGATATTAAGTTAGTTCTTCGTAATCATAACCGCCCGGAAGGTGTTTTTGTCAATGTCAGTGGGAGGCCTCTATTCGATGAAACAGGGACTCTAATCGGGGGCGTTATCGCTATACGCGATGTTTCTGAGATAGAGAAGGTCACAAAGCAGTTGGAAACAACAGTCAATGAGTTACAAAGGCAGAACGTGTTGATGGATACCGTTTTCAATAGTATCAGTGACGGTGTTATTGTTGCGAATGAGAAAGGTGAGTTTTTATTTTTTAACGCGATCGCCCAGGACATCATAGGGGTAGGTTCAACTGAGGGTACCCCTGGAGAATGGAGTGAGACTTACGGGACGTTTTATCCGGATAAAGTTACGCCGATGCCCTCAATGGAACTCCCGCTCAGCCAAGCCCTGAGAGGCGAAACCACGAACGAAGTTGAGATATTTATTCGGAATCAGAAGCGGCTGGACGGTGTTTTTATCAGTGTCAATGGTAGCCCGTTATACGACAAGGCCGGCAGTTTGATCGGGGGCGTTGTCACTTTCCGAGATATTACCGAGATGAAGATGATCACGCGGCAACTCAAAACAACAATCGAGGAACTCCAAACGCAGAACGCGTTGATGGATGCGATTTTTAATAGTATCGGTGCCGGTATTATCGTTGCAGATAAGGATGGAAAATATGTGATGTTTAATGATACTACGAAAAGAATGGCAGGTCGGAATCCAGAAGGTATATCCACCCAGTACGCACCTGTAACGTTTGGTCTCTACCAACCGGGAAGTAAAAGTCTTTTTCCGCCGGGTGAATTGCCTCTCGCTCAAGCCCTACAAGGTAAATGTCCGGATAACGTTGAGATGCTTATACAGAATCAGCAACTGCCGTATGGAACAGATATTAGTATCAGTGCCAGGCCTATATATGACTAAAGTTTGGACAATATTATAGATTTCATGCTGCCTTGTCAAAAGGCAGTGCGTTATCCTGTGGTGTCTGAGTCTGAATATTCTGCGAGTTTGTTTTTTCTTTGGAACTCGTAGAAAATCGGAGCCACCCAATTTGTGCTTGAAGATAAGCGACACGAAGTCCTTGCGTGAGTTTCTTGGGTTTATACCAATGAATACCGAGTTGTTCACAGACCTCTTGAACACTGAGGTGTTTCTTCGTCATTTCTGGCATAGAAAAGATCAACTTTGTTAGAGATGCTGCGACGAAACTCATTTGGAGAAAACGATTGATGCTTTTGCGAGATTTCACCTGATAGCCGCTGAAGCCGAAGTGTTGCTTGGCATCTCGAAATGCGGTCTCTATCTGCCACCTGTGGCGATAGTATTCAACGATCTTCGGTATCTCAAGCGTCAAATCGGTTGTAAAGACAGAAAAATATTGATACGGCTTTGAAGGTTTAGGTTTTGTTCGTATAACAACGAGGCGCACATCTGCGGGACACATTTTCGTCCGGACGATCTGTGAAGCCACCTGAGAGTCTTTGCCCATTATGGAGACGACTTTATACCGCAAACGTCTGATGTTTAGACGGTCTCCGTATTTCTTGGGACGTCCGGGGCCGGGACGTTTGCGACGTTTAGGCATACGATAGAAGACGGCATTGGACTTCGCACGACACAAGATCTGGTGTTTGAGTGCCAAAAGCGTTTGAAAGACTTTCCGGCGGGCGAACCCTCTATCAAAGATGACGAGTCCCCGAGGGATTCTTGAAAAGATACGTTTCAATACCGCATCGCCTTTGTCTCGGAGTTTCTCCGCCACGATGAGTCTGACCCAAACAGGAAACAGGATCCATTGTCTCGGAGTTTCGCAAAGCAGCCCCAAAGCAGCAAACTCATGTCCGAAGTGAAACTTTGATTGATTCACGCGACCCTTTTGATACTTGAAGTTGCGGAAGAAATGCAGTCCAAATTGTCTCTTGCCTGTTTTTACGGCACTCGTGAGATCATAAACATAAACCCAATGAGGAAACACCTCCTGTATCTTCGCAACAAGCCGTGCAGCGACAGCATTAACGTCCCACTCCCCTCGGGAGAGAAACTTCGTAAAAGACCAATACTTCGTCTTCGAGAAACTTGATTGATAAAGACGGGTGAGGGTGCCACCGTGTGTATTGGCAATAAAGCCACAGATCATCGCTTGGAACAGTGCGAAGTTTTGTAGGTTGAATAAAGGACGAAAATACGATAGAATATCTTCTAAGCAGAAAAGGAGGTTCATTTTTACTTTCCTTTCAAAAGTGTGGTTATTTCTGAAAGGATACCTACTTTTCTGCTTTTTGTCATCTTAATTCATAAAATTGTCCAAACTTTAGTATATATGACGAAAACGGTGTTATAAACGGTGCGGTTTCTGTCATCCATGATATATCGGAATTGAAAGCGAAAGAAAGGCAATTGAAAACGCTTAACGATGAACTCAAAAATCAGAGCGAATTCATGGAATCCATCTTTAATAGTATCAGCGATGGGATAATAGTCACCAATGGCAGCTGTCAGATCACATTTTTTAACCGGGGTGCGCACCATCTTGCGAGAAGCAATATGCCTATAGAGGATCTTGATAGGTGGCAGGATCTCTATGAATACTTTCATCTTGATGGCATCACGCCGTTTGCTGTAGAAGAATTGCCGCTCGCTCAGGCTATCCAGGGCAAATCAACAGACGACGTTGAACTATTTGTGCGAGGTCCGAAGATACCGGACGGGATTTATCTCAGCGTTACTGGAAGGCCTCTGCACAGTCCTGATGAAACCCAGAAAGGCGGTGTTATTGTTTTTCACGATATAACCGACAGAATCAAATCCGAAGAAGCGTTGGCACAAGCCTTTGTCCAAGGCAGATTAGAGATCGTTGATACGATCCTCCACAATATTGGTAATGCGATCAACAGCGTAACCATCGGCATTGAAACTGTCTACAACCTGCTTGCCGACGAGTTACTTGTCAGCCGACTTACTGCTCTCGCCGGGGCCCTGCAGCAACATGAAAATAACTTAGAGGATTACATTGCCAATGATCCACAGGGGCAGAAGGTGCTCCCGTTCCTTCTGACGCTTTCCGAAGATTTCAAAGTTGCCGACGAAAAGTTGAGGCAAACGGTAGGCCGCATTAGGAACAGAACAAGGCATATTGTTGATATTATCCGTACGCAGAATTCGTATCAAGAGACAAGCGGGACCTCGAAAGATATAAACCTTGCAGCTGCAATTTCAGATGCGATCAAGATGCTCCAGGACTCAATAGACAAACGACACATTCAGATCGAGGTTGACTGTGAAAATGCGCCTGAAGAGATCCGGATTCAGGAGAGCCAATTTCATCAAATGCTGGTCAACCTGACTAAAAATGCTATTGAAGCGATTGATGAGTTAGCCAATTCGGGTGAACTCACTGAAGAGCCGCGTATCCAAATTCGCGCCTACATTGATGGTGATTATTTATGCCTTGATATTAGGGATAATGGTATAGGGGTTGCGCCTGAAAATATAGACAAAATTTTTGCGGCTGGATTTACGACGAAAAAACAAGGGAATGGGCTGGGACTACATTCGAGTGCAAATTTTGTAATTAGTTCTGGCGGGCGAATCCTGCCGTTCAGTGAAGGGGAAGGAAAAGGTACAACCATACGTATCATGCTACAGCATACCTCAATTCAGCCGGGCGGTGGCTAAAGCATTAATAGGCGCGGTTTGTAACCGCCCCTACCGGTCCTGGGGAAAATCGGAATTATAGAAATGGTATAACATCGGAAAGGGAGTTAGATGAGCAATCGCAATACACGTGTCTTAATTGTTGACGATCAGGACGACATCCATATTGACTTTCAAGAAATACTGAGCGAAAAGCATAAGCGAGCTGCTTCTGACGATTTGGCAGATGTGTTTCTGCCGGGGAGTTCGGAAAGTAACACAACCTATCTGCCTTCGTTTGAGTTGTCGCACGCCTCAGGTGGTGCTGAAGCCTATGAGATTGTCAAAGCGGCAACAGCAGCGAACCGTCCGTTCGCGGTCGCGTATATTGACATCCGGATGCCGCCCGGCATAGATGGCGTTGAAACGATTCGGCGGATTCGGGAGTTTGAGAAGAATCTTGAGATCGTTATCATGACCGCCTATACCGATAAACCGCTGCATGAGATTGTCACGAATATGGAATTGCTGCACAAATTGCTCTACATCCGTAAACCGGTTGCCAAGGAGGAGATTCAGCAGATTACGGCTGCGCTTGTTGAAAAGTGGAATGTTGAACAGCAGTCTATCAAGGACCAGCGGTCCCTTGACCTGAGTTATCAAAGGCTTAAAGCGGTGCTGGATGCTACCGGGGATGCCATCGGCGTGTTAGATAAAGACAACCAGCTGTTGTTTGCGAATCAACAGTATTGTCAACTGTTAGGTATATCGCCTGACGCCCTTAAGCAGATTTCGCCGGATGAACTGAACACACGCCTCAATGCGCGGTTTCGAGAGTTGAAGCTATCGGAGTTGGATCACGTGGTTGCCACGCCTGAGAATTTCACGGGTGTTTTGGAAGCTGTTGGCGATGCTGAGCAAAGTCAGCCGGGGTTGTATTGTTGCTTAACCACGTCCCTTCAAGGAGATGAGGACGGTGTCTCGGATAAAGTTGTCAGTTACCGAGACATGTCAAAAGATGTTGAGATTCAGCAGATGGCGGCGGAGGTCATGGTCCTTCGGGCTGAACTGGAGAAGAACTACGCCTTTGGTGAAATCATTGGCAAAAGCAAAAAGATGCAGCAACTTTTCGCTCAGATTCAAACGGCGACAGAAGGCGATATCACCGTCTTAATTCAAGGGGAAAGTGGTACTGGCAAAGAGTTAGTTGCAAAATCCATACACTATAATAGTCCTCGAAAAGCGGGTCCTTTCGTTGCGGTCAATTGTGCTGCGATCCCGGAATCACTGATTGAAAGTGAGTTGTTTGGCCACGAACGCGGGGCTTTCACCGGGGCATCCACGCTGCAGATAGGGAAATTTGAGCAAGCGAACAAAGGGACGCTCTTTCTTGATGAAATTGGCGATATGCAACCGGCATTGCAGGCGAAATTGCTGCGCGTCCTACAAGATCACCAATTTCAGCGAGTCGGTGGCACCCGTACTATCTCTACTGACATCCGTGTACTAACAGCCACAAATCAGGACTTAACGGATGCCATTGAAAGCGGTAATTTCCGCATGGACTTGTATTATCGGATTGCGGCGTTCCGAATCATGATTCCGCCGTTGAGAGAACGGCTCGAAGATATTGCTATCTTGGCGAACCACTTTCTGAAAAAATATGCTGCAACCGCCGAAAAATCCATTCGTGCCATCGCCCCTGATGCCTTACAAGTGTTGATGCAGCACGATTTTCCCGGGAACGTACGCGAGCTTGAAAATACGATTGAAAGTGCTGTTTTGCTTGAGACGACAGACCTACTCCAACGGTGGAACCTCCCGTTGAATCTGTTAGAAACGGTTTCACCAACTGACACGGATAACCCGACGGATACCGCTGCGATCCTGCCGCTTGACGAGGTTGAACGCAGGAGCATCCTTCAGGCCCTCAAAGTGACACACAATAATATCTCCGCTGCAGCTCGGGCGTTGGGCATCGATAGGTCCACATTGCATCGGAAATTAAAGAAATATAACTTCCTATAGCCGATCTTACGTAATTCCTTGGTCTGAAAATCCTGTCCATCCGAGATTCTGACAATCCTATCAGGCAAGCTCCGCCCTGCTATCGTTAAAAATGCTGTTGCAATATGCTACGCTGTTGCTTATTGCAACATAAGCACGCCATCCCTTGTTTTGTCAAGGGTTCCGGCACTCACGCCTACCAAATCTGTTGTATTTTGAAACAATCCACGAAAACCCCCTTAAGCAAGCGCATCCCATTGCCAGCCCTATCTTCCGACCCCGATATGCCTTGACATCGGACAATGCTATCACGGAATTCACATCAAGGATAAGACCGATTTTACCTTTTGGCACGCTTCTTGCTTTTGCTTTTAAAGCATCATCATGCTATGGCTATAATCTGTTAAATCCAGATTCAGACATAGAACATTACATATTACCGAATTAACTTTTAACCTTCATACAAGTTTGCACGATATAGTAAAACCTATAATTAATTGGGCACTCAGACTGGTAGCACAAACTGGAAGTTTGTGCTACAAAGATGTCTATTTATTTTTAGGATTCACTATAAAACGCGGGGACAGAACTAAATGCTTGATCGCAACACACGGGTCTTGATTGTTGACGACCAACACGACATTCATATTGACTTTCAGGAGATCTTGAACCCACGGAGCCGGGCAACCGATTCCGACGATTTAGCAGGGGCATTTCTGCCTGTAGATTCCACCCCCAGCCCAACTTATTATCTTCCTACCTTTGAACTCTCACACGCCTTCAGTGGAGATGAAGCTTATCGGATCATCAAAGCAGCAATGGAAGCCAACCAGCCCTTTGCAGTCGCGTATATTGACATCAGGATGCCACCCGGGATGGATGGCATTGAAACGGTGCGGCGGATCAGAATGTTTGAGAAGCATCTCGAAATCGTTATCATGACCGCATACACTGATAGACCTGTGTATGAGATTGCTATGGGTATGGAACCGCTGCACAAGTTGCTCTATATCCGTAAACCTATTGTGAAAGTAGAGATTCAGCAAATTACATTATCGCTTGTTGAAAAGTGGAATCTTGAAGCGAAACTCATCGGACTTACTTAAAGGGGAAAACAAAATTGCAGCGCGTGAATATTATGAAAAACTGTAAAACTTTACCTCAAAATTTATTTCTTAAAGCAGTATTGCTCCTATTTGTCTCAGCGGTCTTATTTACAACACTCCAAGAAGTGCCTGCATCTGTCGACAAAATCGTTATTACCAGCAATGCCGGTTCTGATGATACCTATAAGGTGGGCGATACGATCGAAGCCTCAGTGAAATTCGACAGAGACGTGAATGTAACGCTAAAGAATAATAAGGATAAACCCTATTTGACCTTGAAAATCGGCACGGCGGATAGAAATGCGGATTTTAAAAGTAGCATACAAGCGGATGTACTTGCGTTTGTATACACGGTTGCTGCGGGAGATGTGGATACGGATGGGATTGAGATTAAGGCGAATAGCCTCACGCTTAACCTTGGCACTATCACTGATACCATTAGCGGCGAACTTGTAGATCTGACGCACAAGGCCCTCCCTGTGCAGGCCTCACATAAAGTGGATGGTGTGGTACCGACGATTGCCACTACAAACGGTATCGCCATTACCAGCACTCCCACAAGCAATAATACCTATAAAACAGGCGATAAAATCCAAGCCACAGTGACGTTTAGTGAAAGAGCCATTGTCACAGGCACGCCGCAACTCACCCTGCAGATCGGCAGTGCTACGAAGATTGCGAACTATATCACGGACAGCGAACCTGCTGCGCTGATGTCTGCAAATTTTGAATATACGGTTGCCGCCGGGGACACGGATGCCGATGGGATCTCTATTGGTGCCGATGCGCTGAGTTTGAATGGTGGTACTATCAAAGATGTTGCCGGAAACGCGGCAACGCTGACACATACCGCTCTCTCTGCACAAGCCTCACATAAAGTCGATGGTGTGGCACCGACCGTTGCCGCTACAAACGGTATCGCTATTACCAGCACCGCCCCTGCCAATAATACCTATAAGAAAGACGATACGATCCAAGCCACGGTGACGTTTAGTGAAAGTGTGAATGTGACGGGGACCCCGCGACTCCTCCTACAGATCGGCGATAACACGACATCAATAAGCTACCTAAGCGGGAGCGGCACCAAGGGACTGGTATTTACATACACCGTCGTCAACAATAACGTGGATACCGATGGCATCTCTATTGCTGCTAATGTGCTGAGTTTGAATGGTGGTACTATCAAAGATGCTGCAGGCAACGCTGCGATCTTAACGCATACGGCAGTGCCCGCTGATTCGGCACATAAGGTGGATGGTATAGTACCCAGTATCAACAACATAGCGTTTACCAGCACGACTGCGCCCTATACAGTCGGTGAAGTCGTCCAAGCCACGGTGACGTTCACTGAGAACGTAGTGGTCACAGGCACCCCGCAACTCGCCCTACAGTTCCAGGTCACGAAGAAGCCGGCGGCTTATAAATCGGGGAGCGGTACCACTGCGTTGGTGTTTGAATATACCGTGGTCGCTGGAAATGCGGCTCCTGATGGCATCGCTATTGGTGCCAATGCGCTGAGTTTGAATAGCGGCACTATCAGCGATGCTGCAGGCAATGCTGCGACCTTAACGCACACAGCCGTGTCCAATGATTCAAACCATAAAGTGGACGCTACCGTCCCGACCATTGCTACAAACGGTATTTCCATTACCAGCACGACTGCACACTATACAGCCGGTGAAGCCATCCAAGCCACGGTAACATTCACCGAGAATGTGTCCGTTACAGGCACGCCACAACTCACACTACAGATCGGCAGTGCCACGAAGACCGCGGGCTATGCTTCGGGGAGCGGCACGGCTGCGCTGGTGTTTGCATACACGGTTGCCGATGGGGATACGGATATCGATGGTATCTCTATTGCCGCCAATGCGCTGAGTTTGAATAGCGGCACTATCGGAGATGCTGCAGAAAACGCTGCGGTCTTAACACACACAGCAGTGCCGGCTGATTCTGCGCATCAGGTGGATACTACGACCCCCAGCATCGACACCATCGCGTTTACCAGCACGACTGCCCCCTATACAGCGGGCGAAGTCGTCCAAACCACGGTAACATTCGATGAAAAAGTGTTCGTCACAGGCACCCCGCAACTCGCCCTACAGTTCAGTGTCTTGAAGAAGCCAGCGGCTTATAAATCGGGGAGTGGTACGGCTGCGTTGGTGTTTGAATATACTGTGGTCGCTGGAGAGAAGGATGACGATGGCATCTCTATTGATGCCGATTCTCTCACTTTGAATGGTGGCACTATCAAAGATGCTATCGGAAACACTGCTAACTTAACGCACACGGCAATACCGGCACAAACAGCACATATAGTGGATACAGATAAACCGAGAGTCAACGCCCTTCGGATTAGCAGCACTCCTACCAATAATACCTATAAGGCGGGCGATGTTATCCAAGTGACTGTTGATTGGAGTAAAGCCGTGACTGTCACTGGTTCACCGACAATTGCGTTATCTATGGAGAGAGAAATAAGGACTCTTTCGTACAAAAGCGGGAGTGATAGCAAGACACTCGTGTTTGAATACACCGTCACCGCTGGCGATACAGATGAGACGGGGATCGGTATTGGAGCCGGGCAGATAGAATTGGGAAATGGGGTTAAAATCACTCAAAAAGACGAGACAACTGTTGATGCAGTTCTCAACCATTCCGGACTCGCTGATGATGCCTCACACAAGGTAGATACGACCGCCCCTGAAATTGTCTCTAACGGCGTTACAATTACCAGTGCAACCGCACCCTATACAGCGGATGAAGTTATTCAAGCCACAGTGACGTTCACAGAGAATGTGACAGTCACAGACACGCCACAACTTACCTTACAGATCGGCGATGCCACGAAGGCTGCGGCCTATAAATCGGGGACCGGCACCACTGTGCTACTGTTTGAATATACGGTTGTCGCTGGGGACGCGGATGCAGATGGTATCTCTATTGGTGCCAATGCGCTCGCTTTGAATAGCGGCACTATCACAGATGCTGCGGGCAACGCGGCGACACTGACACATACCGCCCTCCCGGCGCAAGCCTCACATACAGTGGACGCTACCGCCCCGACGATTGACACAGATGGTATCGCTATTACCAGCACCGCCACCAATAATATCTATACGGCGGGCGATACGATCCAAGCCACAGTGACGTTTACTGAAAATGTGGATGTGGCGGGTACCCCGCAGTTGGAATTGAGGATCGGCACGGCGGATAAGAATGCGGCTTGGACAAGTGGGACCGGGACGACGGTGCTCGCGTTTGAATACACAGTTGTCGCCAGTGATGTGGATGCGGATGGCATTGAAATTAGGGCGGATAAACTCACACTTAACGGTGGCACTATTCAAGATGCAGCAGGCAACGCGGCGACACTGACATATAACGCCCTCTCTGCGCAAGCCTCACATAAAGTGGACGGTACCGTTCCGGCGATTAACGGTATCGCTATTACCAGCACTCCCACCAGCAACAATACCTATAAGACAGGTGATAAAGTCCAAGTCAGGGTGGCGTTTACCGAGAACATGGTGGTCACAGACACACCGCAACTCGCCCTACAGATCGGCAATGCCACGAAGAACGCTAACTATGCCTCGGGGAGTGGCACGGCTGCGTTGGTGTTTGAATATACGGTTGCTGCTGGGGACACGGATGCTGATGGTATCTCTATTGGTGCCAATGCACTGAGTTTGAATAACGGCACTATCACAGATACCACAGGAAATGCTGCGGTTTTAACCCACACAGCCGTGTCCGATGCTTCGGCGCATCAGGTGGATGGTATCCTACCGAAAATCGTCTCCAACGGGGTTGCGATTACCAGCACGACTGCACCCTATATGGCGGGTGAAGTCATCCAAGCCACAGTGACGTTCAACGAGGATGTCATAGTCACAGGGACCCCGCAACTCACACTACAGATCGGCACCGACACGAAAAAAGCGGACTATGCCTCGGGAAGCAATACCACTATGCTATTGTTTGAATATACGGTTGTCGCTGGGGACGCGGCTCCCGATGGTATTTCTATTACTGCCGATGCACTCACTTTGAATAGTGATACTATCAGAGATGCTTCCGGAAACGATGCAGACTTAACCCACACGCGAGTGGCAGCGAATGCGTCCCATAAAGTGGACGCTGTCCAACCTACGCTGAAGAGCATTCAGATTAGTAGTAGTGCAGGCGACGATGCGACTTATATGTTAGGCAACGTCATCGAGATGTCAATAACGATGAGCGAAGCGGTTAATGTCACCGGTACTCCCCAACTCACACTGACGATTGGCACCCAAGATCGGGTTGCGGACTATGCCTCGGGGACCGGCACGGCTGTGCTGGTGTTTGAATACACGGTTGCCACTGGAGACACGGATGCCAATGGTATCTCTATTGATGCCGATGCACTTACTTTGAATAGCGACACTATCACAGATGCTGTAGGCAACACTGCGGACTTAAGGCACTCGGCAGTGTCGCATGATTCGGGGCATAAGGTGGATACAGAACCGCCGAAAATCGTAAGCGGTTCATCTGATGACCAGGGAGCCTCAGGTGCCGCGGGGGCTTCAGGGGCCGTAGGCTTCGCACGCGCCTTGAATACTGTGGTGGTCTCAAATGGGGTCGAAATTACCAGTTCTGGGCCCTATGGCACAGGGGATGTTGTCCAGATAACTGTCACGTTCAGCGAAAGGGTGCGCGTCACTGGTTCCCCCGAGATAGAATTGCAGGTCGGCGGCACCACGAAGAACGCCGGTTATCAATCGGGGGATGAGACCGATGAGATTATCTTTGCCTACACTATTGTGTCCGGTGACGCTGATGTAGATGGAATTTCTGTCCGTGCCAACTCAATCCAGCTGAACGGCGGCAGCATCACGGATATCCCAGGCAATTCGGCAGACCTAAAGCATAGTGAGGTCAGTGCAGCGTCTCAACATATAGTAGACACAACGCTCCTCAAGATAAGTTCCGTCGCTTTTAGCACCACCGGGCCCTATAAGATCTCAGATCGGATTGAGGTAACACTGACAACAATAAAGCCTGTGACTGTTACAGGCAGTGCAACGCTGAAAATTATCATCGGACATACAGAGAAGCCGGCGCGGTATCACAGCGGATCCGGGACAAATACACTTGTCTTCCAATACACTGTTGCTTCCGGTGACGGCGATGATTCCGACGGTGTTTCGGTGCGTGCGAACTCGCTTTCACTCAACGGCGGCACCATCGTGGATGAATTCGGCACCGCGCTGAACCTCAGCCATGATGCCCTACCCGATGGCGGGAATTCCCAACGCGTGGATACTACTTTGCCACAGGTGAGTTCCCTCGCCTTTACCAGCACCGGCCCCTATGGTGCCTCGGATAACATCGAGGTAACACTGACGACAAGCGAGGCAGTAGAAGTTACAGGTACCCCGACGCTTGGCATGACTATCGGCACGACGCAAAGAGCCGCGAGACTCTTTGCCGGTGCTGGGACCTCTACGCTCGTTTTTCGGTATGAGGTCACTGCAACGGACGGGGATGATACCAATGGTGTCTCGGTCAGTGCGAACTCGCTTTCACTCAACGGCGGTACCATCGTGGATGCGCTCGGCACTCCTCTGAACCTCAACCATAATCCGTTGCCGGATGCGGGCGAGGGGCATCGGGTGGATACCACTTCGCCACAGGTGAGTTCCGTCGCCTTTACCAGCACCGGTCCCTATGGTGTCGGCAACGACCTTGAGGTAACGGTAACAACCAGCGAGACAGTTAAAGTTATAGGGACACCTACCTTGGGCATGACTATCGGCACGACGCAAAGAGTCGCAAGGTTCTTTAGTGGCACTGGGACCTCTACGCTTGTTTTTCGGTATAAGGTTACTACAGCGGACGAGGATGATGCAGACGGTGTCTCCGTGAATGATAACTCGCTTGCCCTCAACGGGGGCAGCATAACAGACGGGGTCGGCAACACTCTAAACCTCAATCACAGCGGGATAGCCGATGCAGGCAATACGCAAATAGTTCGGACGACTATCCCAAGTATCCATTCCGTCGCTTTCACCAGCACTGGACCCTATGGTATCTCGGATAACATTGAGGTAACAGTGACAACAACAAAAAGTATGATTGTTACAGGCAGTGCGACACTGGAAGTGCTGATCGGACATACAGAGAAACCGGCGCGGTATCACAGTGGCTCGGGGACAAATACCCTCGTCTTCCAATACACTGTTACTTCCGGAGATGGCGATGATACCAACGGTGTTTCGGTGCGTGCGAATTCGCTTTCACGCAACGGCGGTACGATTGTGGATGAGCTCGGTACCGCTCTGAACCTCAACCATGATGCGCTCGCGGATGCCGGTGAACGCCAATCGGTGGATACCACTTTGCCACAAGTGAGTTCCCTCGCCTTTAGCAGTACCGGCCCCTACAGTGTCGGTAGTGCCATTCAGGTAACAGTGACAACCAGCGAGGCTGTCACCGTTGTGGGGAGACCGACGCTCATTATTGTTATCGGCAGCACGGAAAGGACAGCACACTTCCTTAACAGCGGCGGTACAACGACACTCGTTTTTGGGTATAGGATCACTGCAGCGGACAAAGATGATACGAATGGTGTCTCCGTGAAAGCCAACTCTTTAACCCTTAACGGCGGCACTATAACGGACAGTGTCGGCAACGCTCTCAACCTGAACCACAGCGGTATAGCCAATGCGGGCGATGCCCAGATAGTAGGGACGACTGTTTCCGATATTCGTTCCCTCGCTTTTACGAGCACCGGTCCCTATGCCGTCGATGATACTATCACGGTAACAGTAGAGGCAACTGAAAAAGTTACTGTTACTGGGGTACCGAGAATACCTATGACACTGGGAACTGCTACAAAGTATGCCAATTATGTCAGCGGATCCGAGACAACATCGTTAGTCTTTCAATACACAGTTGTTACGGGAGATGAAGATGCCGATGGCGTAGAGATCGCCCCAAACGTATTAGAAAATCACAATGGCAGCAAAATAGAAAATAGTTATCGAACCGCTTTAAATCTGAACCACCCTGGTGTGGCGGCAGATCCGAAACAGAAAGTAGATACCACACCCCCGAGCATCACCAGTGTTGATTTTGTTGGCGATGCACAAGCGGTGTATACTGCGGGTAGTAAGATTGAGGTGGAGGTGACGTTTGAAGAGACTGATGTGGCAGTAAAGTCTACTGCAGGTACCGATATGCCGAGTGTGACACTTCTCTTCGGTGACAACTCAGCAGCCGATTCACGAAAAACAGAGGTTGAAGCCTACTATACAGAAGCAAGACCGGGTTCAACAAAACTCGTTTTCACTTATACCGTCACCTCGGATACCCCGATAGATACAGATGGGATTCAGATCAAGTCTAGGAGCCTCAAGATACCCGCGGGCGCGTCCATCCAGGATGCAAGCGGTAACGCGATTCGGGCAACACAGGCGGCAGATGGAAGCGCGATGGTTAACATCAGGGTATTGCGGCGGACGACCAGCAGGCCAGTCTTACCCGCTGTTACGTCAACGGGTATCATTTTCAACGAATTCCTAAACGCCGACAGGAATAAAGAGGATTGGGTGGAGCTGCGCAATATAACAGACGGCGAAATTTCGCTCGGTGGCTGGGAGTTGAATCTCTCCTCAACACTATCCATGGGTACCGATACTTTTGAGTTCCCAGAGATGACGCTCCCTGCGGGTACGGTTTTGTTGCTCGTGAACACTGGACACAAAGAGACCCGATTAGAACACTCACAGGCATACACCTACCGCTATCTCAGCGTGCCAGAACTCCATCTTCCTGCATCAAATTTCTCGCTGATATTGCGCGATAGATCCAAGGCGATTGCTGATGTCGTTGGTGATTATTTCGGGAACACCGAGGCATCTGATACCCCGATAGTGTTTGGCGAGAATCAGGCATATTTCCGGGAGCAACCCAATACACCGGGGTATGAAGCTGCTGCATGGCAGCAGAGCGGATATCAAGGCGGGTTGGGGTATGATCGCAAAACGGCTAAAGACCTGAGCCTCGGTACCCCAGGTTACCTAAAAAGGACGCTTACACAGCCGAGTGCGACAGTCCCCGTGAGTATCAGTGAAATCATGTTTACGCCCGGGAAATCGGAACGTCTCCCCCAATGGATAGAGTTATACAACGGGTCAAAAACCGATGTGGTCACGTTGCAGGGATGGCGGCTCCAAGTTGAAGGATATGATCCGACCAATAAACCAACACACCGTTTTGTCACTCTTATCATTCATAACGCTTTGCGGATATTGCCAAAGCAGACAGTGCTCCTTGTCACCAAAAATGGCCGGCACTCCGATCACTTTCCAGAGCAACGCGTCTATAACCTCACGGAACAGCACTCGGATAAATTGGAACAACTTGGCCCTAATGGGCAACTCTTAGGAGAAGTCGGATATGCTGTTGTGCTTCGAGACGAGTCCGGCAACCAAGTAGATATTGTCGGGAACCTTGATGGGGAAGGCAGCACGAACGATGAACCGTCTTGGAAACTGCCCAACTGTATTGACCGCGATGGGGTCCGCACTTCCATCATACGCCAATATGAAGATGGCGTGCCTCTTACAGGGACACGAAAAAGCAGTTGGTTTCGTGCCATAACGACTAATCGAAGAATCATCATCTACTGGGGCGATCCAAAGGATATCGGCTACCCAGGGTGGAAAAAAGGTGGCCCCTTACCCGTCCAACTCTCCAGTTTCAGTGCAGATCGGACCGAACAAGGCGCAGTTATCAAGTGGACGACGCAATCAGAGTTGGAAAATGCGGGTTTCAACGTCCTCCGGAGCGACACCAGAACCGGGACTTTCAAAGTTGTCAATTCCCGGATGCTCCAAGGCGCGGGTACCACATCCGAGCGTCACACCTATCAGTATGTTGATACGACTGCGAAGGCGGGGGTTGCCTATCACTATCGGTTAGAGGAAGTCTCGTTTGCCGGTGTACGCCAACCGGTTGCAACCCGTAGACTGAGGGGGCATGTCTCGGCTGCGAACCGGTATCTCACAACATTCGGTAGCATCAAGAGAACAGAGTAACCTATGAAACAGTCGCACCTACCAGCGGAATTGCGTAAGTCCTATCTAATATCAATAGGCACAATCCACCCGCGCGTTAATGCTGGTTTATAGGCACTATCGCGTAAATAGTCTGACGTTTGCCACAAGCAGAGATGCTTGCCATCTGGTGTCCAGGCGACGGATGTCAATTTCATCGCGGTTCGGGCAATAGAAGACTTCTCACGGCTTTCAAGGTCATAAACCCAGACCTTCCAGCGGATGCCTTCGCAGTCCTCGCGTTCCAGATATGCTAACTGTTTTCCTGTTGGCGACCAAGCCGGCGACGTGTGTTTTAGTATCTGGCTCTGTGTCAGTGCGGGTGCCGAGGCTGATATGTGCAACTGCTTATCAATCCGCTGACCCGGGCGATTGCTACCCGATAAAACATAAGCCAGCTGCGTCGCATCTACTGACCAGTTCAGTTGATGCACCTTTTGATGCTGTGTTTGAATCTCTTTTAAGCGTTGTCCTTCTATATCTTGGATACGGATACCGACATATTTTGCGTTATTCACACCGAAAGCGATGCGTGTACCATCAGGTGACCAAGCCGGAGCTGGAAGATAGGTGTAGGTGCGCTGCCGGCGTTCAATCGGTACACGCGCAATCGCACGTAAATCGCTGCCATCGCTATTAATGCGGTAGATAACATCCATCTTCTTTTCGCGTCTTCTAAAGACCAAACGGTTTGAGGTCGGTGACCACGCCGGACCTTCGCCACGCACTAACTGTTTAATCCGTCCGAACTGCCAATCCATTGTATAGATATAGCGTTCTCCGTCTTCGTCAACCTCAAATGCCAAAATCCTGCTGTCCAGTGACCAAGAGACCTGAGGATTGTAGAAATGTCCAGTGAAAAGTTTACGGGCTTGTTCGGCGTTCCGATCCATAATCCACAATTCATCCGCACGCCAATACCTACTGCCGACATCATTCCTTTTCAGAAATGCGATAAGCTCACCATCGGTGCTCCAACGGGGGTACTCCGCCCCTTCAATCAATTGCATCCTACGCGGGGAAGCCGCCGGAAGACCGCGCCTCCGCCCAAAAGTTGTATTGAACAGGATGCCATCAGTATCTTTAAACGCTCCAAAGGCGAACTTATCCATCCATCCTCGGACACCGTTCGGGAGTTCGACCTCATACCAACCGTCCGAAGTTTGCACAATCGGCAAGTGCACGCCATCGTTGAGGTTTAACAACACAGTCATGCCTTCTTTATTGGCGTAAACCGGTGCAGCGTCATGCGCCACAATACCGATTTGCCGAGTGTCTGTCGCTTGAATCCCGTTGGTAAGGTTTGTAACCTCGCCAGCGTTTGTGAATGCATAAACGCTACCATCGCCTGATGCAGCATAGAGGATTCCCTCAGAGATGGCAGGTGCGGCTTCCACAAATCCGCCGAGTTGATACGCCCAAGTCTGTGTCTTTGATGCCATGTCAAAGGCGTGGAGCTGCCCGTCGCGCGCGCCAATGTAGACGGTGCCATTTGCTGTTACAGGATAACTTTCACTCCCCGCTGTCTGACTTCGCCATACCTTGGCGTTGTGTTCTGGAGAAACCGGACGGAACACCCCATTTGCACACCCATATTCAATACCACGGATCTGGATTGTCTTCTCACGCCTTGATTCAAGTGAACCTGTCCTCGCGTTCAGTACATAGATTTTTGACGGGAACGCGCCAACATAAACCTTGTTATCCACAACAATCGGTGGCGCATCCATCCAATTTTTCGATTTGAATTCCCACAGTTTTTCGCCTGTTTTTGCATCTAACGCATAGACTTTATTGTTCCGTGCGCTGAAGTAGACCCGATTTCCAAGCACCGCGGCAGAATAGCGGATGGCATCTCCGGCATCGAACACCCATTTAATGCCCCACTGCTTCGCATCCAGTGCGTACAACTTGCCATCGGTCGAACCGATGTATAAAATACCGTTCGCTATCACTGGAGAGGCATAGAGGGGACCACCGGTCTTGAATTTCCATAGTAATTCCAGCGGCGGTGCAAGGCTTTTATCCGGGCTCATCCCAGAGAAGCCTAAATCGTACATGAATGTATGCCAATCTTCGGCACGCGGCGGCGTGACGGGTTTTATCACTTCAGAGGGTATGGGCTGCTGTCCAGTGGATTGCTGTGTCTGCTGCTTTTGTTGTGAATCACACCCCCATAAAAGTATGAACAGAAGCACAAACAGGTATTTCGCTTTCCACAATGCTATGATCTTATGCACGAATGAATGCCTTTCTTTAGAAAATTATAGTGCATATCAATTTAGCATAGGCTCCAATATAACGCAACTGAAATGTTAGCAAATGGCAGTCGTCTATCGGTAATCAGCAGTCAGTAGTGAGTTTGTGGCTGTTATGTATGCTTTGCACGTCACATGTTAACTCCCAACAACTGATGACTATGCCTCTATAGTTTTCCTTGAAAAATTCCACGAAAGGATGCTAAAATAAAGAAAAACAAGCGGAGACATCCAAAATGAGGCGAATGGATGTCGGAACGCTATTGAGACATCTGTAAAACTTACAAAAAATTTGAATTTGTGGTAAATCTGTGTTAAAATTTATGTTCTAAACTTTACAGCACACCATCATTTTAATTATAAGCGATGAGCGAAAACATGGATAAATTATTAGGTGAAGTTGACCCACAGATTGTTGAGATTGTTGCGAATGACCTCACACGCCAGCAACAGTCTCTTATGCTAATCCCCTCAGAGAACTATGCCAGCCGCGCCGTTATGGAAATCCAAGCCAGTATCCTCGCGAATAAATACGCCGAGGGCTACCCCGGCGAACGCTACTACAACGGATGCGAGTTTATGGATGACGTTGAATCCCTCGCGATTGAACGTGCGAAGGCTCTTTTCGGGGTTGAACACGTCAACGTCCAACCGCATGCCGGTAGCCAAGCGAATATGGCAGCCTACCATGCGCTGCTTGAACCCGGTGATACCATTCTCGGCATGTCCCTCAGTCAAGGTGGACATCTCACTCACGGTGCTAACGTCAATTTTTCAGGAAATCTTTACAATATTGCTGCTTATGGCGTGGATGCTGAGACCGAGCATATTGACATGGCAGAAATCGCGCGTCTCGCAGAACAGCATCGTCCGAAACTCATTGTTGTTGGCGCGACAGCCTATCCCCGGCACTTTGACTTTGCTGCGTGGCGGCAGGTCGCTGATGCCGTAGGCGCGTATCTCCTTGCAGATATAGCGCATATCGCGGGACTTATCGCAGGCGGCGTTCATCCAGACCCCGTTCCTTATGCGGATGTGATTACGACAACAACACACAAAACCTTACGCGGTCCTCGCGGCGCAATGATTATGTGTAGAGAAGAATATGCGGATAAGATCGACCGTGCCGTGTTTCCGGGTTTACAAGGGGGTCCGTTCCTCCATACAATCGCAGCGCGAGCCGTCGCTTTTAAAGAAGCCAGCGCGCCGGATTTTAAAACATACCAAGCACAGATTGTTAAAAATGCGAAGGCACTTGCTGCAAGGTTAATCGAAAACGGGTTCCGATTGGTAAGTGGTGGCACCGATAATCACCTCATGCTGATAGATCTTACCTCAAAATACGAGAAATTGAGTGGACGACAAGCTGCCGATCATTTGGAAGCTGCCGGAATTATTGTGAATAAAAATACGATTCCTTTCGACAAAAGGAAACCGAGAACGACAAGCGGTTTACGTATCGGAACGCCGATGATTACCACGCGCGGTATGAAAGAAGACGCTATGGTTCAAGTCGCTGATTTTATCACGGAGACGCTTGAAAACAGGCAGAAATCCGCCATCAAACGCCAGGTTCGGGAGAAAGTCAAGGAGCTCTGCACACAATTCCCGATTTATGAATATTTAGAATAGTTATCAGTTATTAGTCGTCAGTTATCAGTTAAGAGGTTTCTGATTCACTAACAAAAAACCCTTAGTAACCATCGGTATTTCAATTGGGTAACAACCTTTACAAGAAGATTTTGGCGCATCGAAAACCAGACTGAAAACTGAAAACTGAAAACTATGAACTATGAAGCGGCACTCGCCTATATTGAAGCGTTTATTGACTACGAAAGAAGCCCTGATTTTTCACGACAGGCACGGCTCTACAATCTCAACCGAATTTCTCTCTTGCTGAAACGGCTCGGCAATCCCCACGATAGATTGCGGGTTATCCACATTGCGGGGAGCAAAGGGAAAGGTTCTACCGCCGCACTCGTCGCGTCTGTCCTTACGGACGCTGGCTATAAAACCGGGTTGTTTACATCGCCGCATCTTATTACGCCCCGGGAACGATGCCGTATTGATGGTGAGCCGATTTCAGAGGCAGACGTTGCTCTCTATATTGATAAGATCAAACCTGCGATTGAAACCGTTTCCACTTCCGAATTCGGACGTGTCTCGTTTTTTGAAATATACACCGCACTCGCCTTCACCTACTTCGCCGACAAAGCGACTGATTTCGCTGTTATTGAAGTCGGTTTAGGTGGGCGGCTTGACGCAACTAACGTTGTCACACCCGTCGCGACTGTTATCACGCCGATTGGTTTAGAGCACACAGCGATATTAGGCGAAACATACACCGAGATAGCAGGTGAAAAAGCGGAGATCATTAAAGAAGGCTGTCCTCTTGCACTTGCACCACAACATCCCGACGCGCGGGCAGTGTTTGAAAAGGTTGCGAATGAACGGAAGGCACCGATTGTTGCAGCTAAAACCCGTGACGCAGCTTGCAAGCCTGTTTCCAGTGATGTAGCACAGGAACACTGGGTATCAACTTCACAACTCGTCCAAGATGCCGATGGTCTGCCTATAGCACAACAATTTGACGTGGAAACGGATTCCGAGCGTTATTCGCAGCTCACAATACCGTTACTCGGGTGCCACCAGTTTGTGAATGCAACGACCGCTATCGCAGCGATTGAATGCCTGAAACAGAAAGGATATATAATTCCGAAAAATAGTATTTACGCCGGATTCAAGAATGTGAAATGGCACGGACGCATCCAACGGATTATGTCTTCCCCACTTGTTGTCTTGGATGGCGCGCATTCCGCTGTCTCAATGGAGGCACTCTGCTTGACGCTCCGTGAGAGTTTTCGTTACACTCGGGTGATTTTTATCGTTAGTTTAATGAAAGATAAAGGCCTTAAAGCAATTGGGGATATTGTCTCTAAAACCGCAGACACCGTGATTGCCACACAAGTTTCCGAGAATCCGCGTGTGATGACCGCTGAAGCCATACAGGATGCCTGGTCTGGTACGTGTGAGAAAATTACAATATGTCCAAACCCAGAAAAAGCAATCGCCGGAGCGTTAGCATCCGCATCGCCGACGGACCTGATCTGCATTACGGGTTCACTCTACCTCGTCGGTCAGGCACTCGAATTTTTTAAATCAAAATAAAAATGAAAAATAGAAAAGAGAGGTTTTAAATGCGTGATATCACTTGCAAAAGACGGTGGCTAAATTGGAAGTCATTTCTAATAGTCCTACCCATCCTCAATTTAGCCACCGAAGCTTTTGCCCAAACGACCCCTCGTCCAGATGTGCCGCCGGCATGGTGGATCGCCCCTATTGGCGCACTCATCGCTTTGGGATTTGCTTACCACTTTTACCGCTCCGTGATGAAACAGGACGAGGGTAATGAAACAATGCAAGACATAGCACAATCCGTGCGCGAAGGCGCGATGGCATATCTCAGGCAACAATACAAAGTCGTAGGTATCGTCTTTGCTGTCCTTTGTCTTATCTTCATCTTCATGGCTTTCGTCCTCAAAGCCCAAAATGAGGTGATTCCATTCGCTTTCCTGACAGGCGGTTTTTTCTCAGGACTCTGCGGTTTCCTCGGCATGAAAACCGCGACGAATGCCTCCGCTCGCACGACAAGTGCGGCTATGCAAGGGCTCAACGCCGGTTTGAAGGTCTCGTTCCGCGCCGGTGCGGTCATGGGATTGATAGTCGTCGGATTCGCACTGCTTGACATTACTGGCTGGTTTCTCATTCTCTACTACCTCTTCCCGAAGATATTACCCGGATTCTTAGAAGCGAACCCGCTGCCCCAGATTACAGTGATTATGCTCAGTTTCGGTATGGGTGCCTCGACGCAAGCACTCTTCGCCCGCGTCGGCGGTGGCATCTATACAAAAGCTGCGGATGTCGGCGCAGACCTTGTCGGAAAAGTTGAGGCAGGAATTCCAGAGGACGACCCTCGCAATCCGGCTGTCATCGCGGATAACGTCGGTGATAACGTCGGTGATGTCGCAGGCATGGGGGCGGACCTCTACGAATCTTATGCGGGTTCAATCCTCGCGACCGCTGCACTCGGTGTCGCGGCTGTCGCTGCCAAAGATCACGACAACCTTGTAGACCAGCTGAAATATCTCTCAGCACCGATGATTATCGCTGGTATCGGCGTGATCCTCTCTATTTTGGGTATCTATATGGTCCGAACAAAAGAGGGTGCGACGATGAAGCAGTTGATGGGTTCCCTTAACTTCGGTATTAACGGCAGTGCTGTCGGCATCGCCATCTTGTCGCTCCCTGTGCTTATCTACCTCGATCTCCCGAACAAGTGGCAGGTGTGGGGCGCGATTATCGCTGGGCTTGTCGCCGGTTTGATTATCGGAAAAGTCACCGAAATCTTTACCTCTCACGATTACGCGCCAACGCGTGCCATCGCGAAGCAGGCACAAACCGGACCCGCAACCGTGATTATTGAAGGGATTGCTGTCGGTATGGAATCAACGGCGATTCCAGTCATAACGATTGTTGCCGCAGTTGCTGTCAGTTACTACCTCCCGGGGGGTGCAACCGAACCGCTGATGGGACTTTACGGTGTCGGGATTGCTGCTGTGGGTATGCTGGCGACGCTCGGTATAACCCTTGCGACTGATGCTTATGGCCCCATCGCCGACAACGCTGGTGGCAATGCTGAAATGGCAAAACTCGATGAAAGTGTCCGAGAACGTACAGATCAGTTAGACGCGCTCGGTAATACCACCGCCGCAACCGGTAAAGGGTTTGCAATCGGTTCAGCAGCACTCACAGCCCTCGCACTCTTGGCAGCCTATTTGGAAGAAATCCGATACGGCTTAATCCATTTGGCAGATGAGAAGATGCTGGATATTGACGGCGATGGCATTGTTGATACTGAGACGCTGAAGGTTAGCGTCAGTCAATTTATGGATTACTACGATGTCACGCTGATGAACCCACAAGTGCTCATCGGATTGTTCATAGGCGCAGTAATGGCATTTTATTTTTGTGCATTGACGATGAAAGCCGTCGGACGTGCTGCTGGTGCTATGGTAGCAGAAGTTCGTCGCCAGTTTCGTGAAAAACCCGGCATTATGAAAGGTGAAGAGAAACCCGATTACGCACGGTGTGTTGAAATCTCAACCGTTGGTGCACAACGCGAAATGATTTTCCCGTCGCTCATCGCTATCGTTGTACCTGTCGTTGTCGGCTTGATTTTTGATGTCGGTGGTGTGTTAGGTCTACTTGCAGGCGGTTTGGCGACTGGGTTTGTTCTTGCGATTATGATGGCAAACGCCGGTGGCGCATGGGACAACGCGAAAAAGTTTATTGAAGAGGGCAAGCACAAGGACGAATACGGTGAAAAAGGTTCCGAACAGCACACAGCAACTATTGTCGGTGATACCGTCGGTGATCCGTTTAAAGATACTTCCGGGCCTTCGCTTAACATTCTGATTAAGTTGATGTCTATGGTGTCTGTTGTGTTTGCGGGTCTCATCGCGAAATACGGCGGTATGCTTAATAGTTGGCTCGGTATGTAGCAGAATAACTATCCGAAGGACTTGATACATCAAATGGACAAAAATATGAAACTAAAAAGCCTCATTGCATATACCTTGAGTGTACTTGTCTTCACCATCGGGTGTCAGCAGTTAGACGATCAGATGAAGACGGGCCCTGATGACACCGTATCTATTTCTGTAGATGACGTTAACCCAGACGAAATATTTTATATAGGGACTGTTTTCGTTGGGGATGCAGGAGATAGGTTCGGAACCGACGCATACGCCTTAAATTCTGCGACTATCACAGATGATATACTCAATATCAGTGTATCCTACAGTGGTGGATGTGAAGATCACGAATTCACACTCGTCGCTTCGGATACATTTCTCGAATCGTTCCCGGTTCAACTGCCCGCTTCTATCGCACACAATGCTAACGGCGACACATGTGAAGCATATCCAACGGAAAACTATCGCTTTGATCTGACACCCATCAAGATAATGTATCAGGCGGCTTATCGACAGGAAGCAGGCACGATCATTTTACGACTCAAAGATGCTCCAGACGGGGAACTCGTCTACGAATTTACCATGTAGTTGCAATTTTTGTTTTCGGCGTTGTCGGGAAACTGATTTCCATGCCTCCGCCTTCTGCTTGTTTACCAATTTGTAGGAGAACCTAAAGAAATGTCCAATAAATTGAAACCCCGAAGTTATGCGATCACCGACGGGCCCGACCGCGCCGCCGCGCGTACGATGCTCATGTTCGGCGATGGCGGGCTTTCACCTGAAGACCTTGACAAACCGATTATCGGGGTTGCCAATACGTGGATCGAGATCGGTCCTTGTAACTTCCACTTAAGACGACTTGCCGCTAAAGTCAAAGCGGGCATCCGCGCCGCAGGCGGAACACCACTTGAGTTCAATACCGTTAGTATCTCTGATGGTATCACCATGGGCACCGAAGGTATGAAAACCTCGCTGATCAGTCGAGAGATCATCGCTGATTCGATCGAGTTGGTTTCCATCGGTAACATGTTTGATGCAGTTGTCGCGCTCTGTGGCTGCGATAAGACCGTCCCCGGCACTGTCATGGCATTGGCGCGCTTAGACATTCCGGCACTCACACTCTACGGCGGTTCGATTATGCCGGGCAAATTTCAGGGACGCGATGTCACGATCCAAGATGTATTTGAAGCCGTTGGACAGCACGCTGAAGGCACAATAACCGTCGAAGAACTTGACGACCTGATTAGCAAAGGTTGCCCCGGTCCCGGTGCGTGTGGTGGACAATTTACTGCCAATACTATGGCGACCGCCGTTGAAATGTTGGGCATCGCACCTATGGGAAGTGGGAGTGTCCCCGCTGTCTTAGAGGAAAAGGACAGCGAGGCATACAAAGCCGGACAACTCGTTATGGACATGCTCGCCGCTGACCGGCGACCGAGCCAAATTATTACCCGTAAATCCCTTGAGAACGCGATTACATCTGTCGCTGCTACTGCAGGTTCTACCAACGGTATTCTGCACCTACTCGCTATCGCACACGAGGCACAAGTTCGCCTAACACTTGAGGATTTCCACGCTATTAGTCAAAGAACGCCTGTGTTAGCGGATCTCAAGCCCGGCGGGCAGTTTGTTGCTAATGACCTCTATGAGGCGGGGGGCATCCCGTTCTTGGCAAAACGTTTGGCAGAAGCAGGTCTGCTCCATGCTGACGAGCTCACTGTCACAGGCAAAACCATCGGCGTAGAAGCAAACGCAGCGACCGAAACTGAGGGGCAGCAGGTTGTCAGGGCTGTAGATGTACCGCTCAAACCGACCGGCGGATTTGCCATCTTGAGAGGGAATCTTGCACCAGATGGCTGTGTTATCAAGTTGGCGGGACAGGACAGAACCCTTCATCGGGGTCCCGCACGTATCTTTGAACGTGAAGAGGATACCTTCGCTGCCATTAAAGGTGGAGAGATCAAACCCGGTGATGTCGTTGTTATCCGTTATGAGGGACCCACCGGTGGTCCCGGTATGCGTGAGATGTTAGGTGTAACGGCAGCACTCGTCGGCGCGGGTTTGAGCGAAGATGTTGCACTCTTAACCGACGGTAGATTTTCCGGTGCGACGCACGGTTTCATGATCTGCCACGTCGCTCCTGAAGCCGCGAGAGGGGGTCCGATCGCTATCCTCCAAGACGGCGACGAAATCGTCATTGATGCCAAGGAACGCCGCCTCGATGTTGAACTCTCCGACGCGGAAATCCAAGCACGGTTTGAGCAGTGGACACCCCCTGAACCACGCTATACCCGCGGTGTCATGGCGAAGTATGCGAACTCAGTATCTTCTGCCTCCGAAGGTGCTGTGACTGGATAGAAACCGACCTATTTTTCCTGGGGCAGCCTCGTAGCTGCCCTTTCCTTTTCCAATTTTCGTTTTAATTTCTTCCGTGATTTTTTCTGTCAAATATGATATTATTTTCTCAATTGTTTGCGAGACGGTGCGCTTGAGAAAATTCTCTATCCGCTACATTATTGTCCAGAGTAGAATCTTCTAATCCACAGGTTGTCTCTCTTGTAGGAGCAACTTAGAAAACAAAAGTTGGAGAAAACCGATGAATCGAAAACAGACATCTACGAAACTTGTGCTCGGACTGATGAGTTTAATGTTACTAATCTTCGCTGGGTGTGATAGGGTTAACCTTGGCATGATTGACAACAAACGAATTGAGTTTGACTCCGTGGATCCGAACCTCGTCAGGGCGAATACAACGTTCGGGTTTAAGTTACTCAACGAACTCCGAAAAACCGATCAGCAAAATAATACACTTATCTCGCCGTTCAGCGTTTCTGTTGCGTTGGCGATGGTACGCAATGGAGCCGTGGACGAGACCGAGCAGGCGATGATAAATACGCTACAACTGCAAGCGCTAGATCCGCAATCGCTCAATGCCAACTATGTGTACTTGCAAAGAGCACTTCAGGCCCCCGATTCAAAGGTAACTCTGTCGATTGCGAATTCGCTTTGGGGAGCCACGGGTATAGAGTTTGACCCCGGTTTCTTGGATCGGAATCGCCAATTTTTGGATACGGAAATCTCAACAATTGATTTCACAGAACCGGATAATGTTTCAACGATTAATCAGAGCGTGAGTGACAATACCGATGGCAGGATCTCAAATATTATTGAGGCAATTGCACCATCAACGGTGGTATGCTTGATTAGTGGAATTTATTTCAGGGGAGATTGGCAAGAAGAATTCGATGTATCCCGAACCAAAGATAAACCTTTCTATCTCACGGATGGTGGCGAAAAACAGATCCCAATGATGCACAAAACGGATTGGTACCGGTACTACGCAGGCGAACACTTTCAGGTTGTAAACCTCCCTTATGGCGATGGTCACATGGGTATGTATATCTTCCTACCGGATCAAAACACCGATCTCAACACCTTCTTAGGACATTTGAATACTCAGAATTGGGAGAGTTGGATGTCGCAATTCTCCGAAGCGGAAGTGGCACTTGTTATGCCCAAATTCAAGCTAAGATACTCAGCAGAGCTTGGGAGCCCGTTGGGACAACTCGGTATGGGTATAGCGTTCGATGGTGCTAATGCAGATTTCAGCCGTATGCGGGTTTCACCGGTGCCTGTGTTTATTAGCTATTTAGACCACCACGCAATTGTTGAAGTCAATGAAGAAGGCACTGAAGCTGCCACAGGTACCTTTGTTTTTTTAGATGAAGATGTTCCAACGACGGCGGCAGCGGCACCTGTACCGCCTATCCCGTTTGTTATAGATCGACCATTTTTCTTCGCGATTCGTGATAATCAGACAGAAACCGTGTTATTTATGGGTGCTGTTGTGGACCCAACAACAGTGGAGGAAAGGCCATTCATACCGGAACCGCCGATTCTTCGTGCCCCTGATATTGAGCCCTTTTAGGTGAAATATCTCTCAAAAACAAAAAGAGGAAATTAAACTGACTTGATCGGCCGCACTGAATTATTCTGAGGGGTTGATGTGCCGAATATCAGGATGCCTAATTGTTCCATTTATCCTTATAGTTCATTTTACTTCGTTTTAACAGATGATGAACCCCTCGGTGAGGCATCAGCAACACAGTTGTGCCTGACCCTTCCGACACACTTTCCACCGAATCTTGACAATCTCTGCCTAATTTACTATCATAAGTAGACAAAAACCCTCCAAAAGGAGACAAATTATGGCTGAAAAAGAGCAAAACACACAGCAAACACAAGAAACAGGGAGCTCAGAAAAAGGAGCATTTTCGGCAGGTGTTTCATCACATTCACACAAAAACTTTTCATTAACAATTTTGTGTGTTTTTTCTATAATTGTTTTGTAATTGGCAGCCTCCATTTTTTACGAGGTGCGTCGAGGGTGGTAACGACACCCATCGACGCGGCACTGCCATAACCAGACTATGACACTGCTGGTTTCTATCATAGCAGATGACGCAGTTTGTATGCTATAACAATAGAGACCAACATCCTCTTGGAACGGATTGCCTGAGCCTTCCTTTTTCTTTGTTGCATCTCGGCAATACTCCCATCAGTTGCATTCAACCCATAAAGGAGAACCGCTTTGAAAAGCAAAATCCTTTTGATTTTTTTGTTCTGTGGACTGACATTGTTCTCGGTCGTGCTTTCATACCGCAGCAGTGCTGGGTTTCCGTCCGAGTGTCAAGTCGCAGAGGTGTGTCTGCCCGAAACACCGCCGCCGTGTGAGGCGATCCCCTGTGGGCAATGAGTCGATAGAACCAAACCGAACACCGATGCAGACGTGTGTCGGTGTGAAAATCAAGGAGTACTCACATGTTCAAAGACCTTTTCAGCAATCGCCTTTTTATAGGGGCGTTAGCGTTCTTTGTGTTGTGCGTCTGCGGCAGCCTGCTTTACATGCAGCATGTCGAGAAGCAGACAAAGAAAGCGTTAGCGGAGTCCGAGGACTTCCAGCAGTGGTGGCACGAACGCAACACCGCAGAGAAACCCGTCGCCGCTGAAGTTGCGGTGTCCGATGATGCCGCCAATGCGAGCGACTCCGAAGCCGTTGGTGATTCAGCGGTCGTCGCAGCACCGACAGATGAACCAGAAACCGACAACACCCCCGATTTCTGGTCGCTTCCGGTGGAAGAACGCCAGCGAATCATTGACCAGTTTTATCATCAACGTGGGCTGAACCCGCCGCCGAAGGGGTATAAGTATCGCTGGAAGGAGATCGGCGTGCCGCTTTTAGATGAAAATGGCGATCCGGTCTTACAGAAAGAAGGCGAGCCGTGGGTTGAAATACGGATGGAAGTTGGGTTTGCCCCGACCCTTGAGGAATACGAAAGGTATGAGCAGCTTCAAGAGGATCAGGGGTGGGCGGAGTCGCGCGGCGATGTCGCCGAAGCCAATCGGCTGACGGCGGAAATTGAGGCACTTGAAGCGTCTGTTCAAAGGGTTCGCCCTGTTCACTTTATGACGAGCTGGGTCGGGGCTGAAGCCAAAGCAAAGGCAAGTCGGCGTACGAAAGAGAAACTCGATGCAGCGCTGCGTGAGCATGGGTTAGAACACTTAATTTCACCATATTAGGAGGTTTTCAGTGTTTCGTAGACAGCGAATTTCACTTTTCATTATCGTTTTAGGTGTGTTGATTGCGATCGGTACAGGACTAAAGGCGCACTTTATCCATGACGTTTCAAACAAAGATTTAAGCTTTAGCAGTAGCCCTGCGATTTCCTGTAATATCGACGGTTATACCTTTACGCATACGCGAGAGACTTACAGCGATGGTGTCATCTATACGGATGGTTGGTGGCGTAACCCGCTTGCTCCTAAAGTCGAAATCGAGGCATCCACACATGGTTTCGGGTGGGCAACGATCCTTTTTTATGGCAATATTGATGGTCAAGGAAAGGGGGATGCCGTCAACGCGAGTTCACCTGAACAGTTGGGCAGTTGGAACGCACTCCTTCCGTTTGCAGCGGGTATAGATAACACGGTTGGGACATACTTTGGAGGTTCTTTTAACCGCAGTCCGAAGACGTATTCGTGGAATGCGAGCGGGAGCATCAAGTTAGTGCCTGCGTATTGGCAATGGAGTTTTCCCAGCGGTGGGGAATGGCTTGAAGCCTCCGATATATGGCACCCCGAGCCAGGTACGGCTTCGACGGGCGGTAACTGGACGGTCAACAAGAATTGGACGACGTTGAGGCGTTCGAGTCCTGGCAGCGGTAGCGGTTCGGGTAGCACACCGCCATCAGGTAGCACACCGCCATCGGGTAGCAATCCGCCAACGGGTGGCACACCGTCGATGCATCCGTGTAATGTTCACAACACCACCGTGAGTGGGGATCATTCGTATCAAGCGAGTTGTTCATCGAGCAATGCCAATGGGACCTGCACAGGGACGGGGTTTTATGCCTGTTCGCACAGTCATTCGTATCCAGCACCGCCGACGGTCTCGTGTGGTCGTTCGGCTTGCACGGGATCTGTGAGTTCCGCCGACGAGCATTTAAGCCGTCCGTGTGCTGCGGGTCATACGTATTACACGTGTAATCCGAATGTGAATGTCTCGCAATGGCAAAACAGACACCGCGTTCGGACCTGTAGACGCAGTGGGTGCGGTCAATCGTGGCAAAATTGCAACGGTGGCAAACCCGCGTCGTGTTTGGCATCAACAAACCGGTGTTGGGCGCGGTAGTCTGAGAAACGATGTCTGAAACACACCGAACCCTTTTCAACAAACGCAGAAAAGACGCTGCGCTGGCGCATGCCAACGGCAGCGTCTTTTCTTGTCGTCTTTTGATTGCGGGCGCGTTCGTCTTACTGGCGGTTTTCTTTGCTTTCAAGAGACCGCCACCAGAACCCTTGACGCGTAAGCAGACCGTCGAATCACCACAAGACAGGGAAGTTGACCGAACCCGACCCGTCTTTGATTCCGAAGCGTTCTACCAAACCATCATCTCTAATAACCTGTTCCGTCCGTTAGGCTGGAGACCGCCACGCCCGATTGAACCCTATCGCCTCATCGGTACGATACTTCCTATAGATGCGAACACGCCGCCACAAGCCATCATACAATCCACCGCAGGAAACCGGACACACATCGTTTCATTAGGTGAGAAAATAGACGCATCGACGGAAGTTGTTGGTATAGAAGCGAAGCAGGTAACACTCTCCATCGGTGGTCAAGAACGTCTGCTTTCTTTAGAAACGGGAAACCTATTTCTCAATGGTAAGCGTTCAGGTGTTGTTGTTCATCGCGCGTCGCCGGTGGTTTCTCGTGGGGTGTGGATCGCCCGCGTTCGCTTGGTGTCTCGTCGGCGCGTCCGCCAGTGCGTCGGAGATCGGTTCTCCCCGATAGAGTGCGCCCGTATTCAGATTGGGAGACCGTAGAAGGCGAGCGTATACCATTTGGAGATGCGCGCTTGAAAAATCCTCAGAAGTGGGGCTTGCGCCGGAGATAACACCCACACTCAAAAACGTCCACCTACAATCCCCGCAGTGCGCGCCAACAGTAAGGTGCGCTGGCGTTTTCTCGTGTAAAGGTTATCGTGACATCACCGCTACAGCGGGCTTGTTCTGTGCGTCCAGCGTTCCGTTTCTTCATTCACTTTGCGGACTTGCTTTATGTGGTTGCTGTGGCAGAAGCGTCGCATTCCGTGCTACACAGGGACAAGGGGCCTACGGAAACCTGCCATTGGCACCTTCCGTTTGCACATTGCGCGCGAAGTCTCGGAAAAAATCTTGTAAAATCACTCCTAATTTGTTAGACTATATCCCATGAATAAACAAAAACCGATTATCCTCAACCAAGCAGAACTTGACTGGGAAACTTGGGACGATCCGGACCTCGTTGCCAAAAGTCCAGTGCGTTGGAAAATCCTCATATCCGGTGAACGGGGCCCCAGCAGTCAACTCTCTACTGGCATAGCAGAAATGACACCGGGGACCCTGCTTCCACTCCATCACCATGCCCCTGCAGAGACATACTATGTCATCAGTGGGCAGGGGTATGTGACAGTAGACGATCATGAGGCATCACTCAGTCCGGGTGCGTCGGTCTTCATACCCGCTCATGCAAAGCACTCACTCCGTTGTACCGGCACTGAGAATTTAGTTTTCCTGTTCACCTTCGCAGCGGATCGGTTCGATGAAATCGTCTACCATTTCGATGCGTAGTGCTCAATTGCCGGCGGTTTGAAAACGCCACTAAGGTAAATTATTGAAATGTCAACGTTAAAAACGACAGACGCTAAACCTATCATTTCCAATGCGGATGCCAGTCTGATAGACATCGGCGACGGCGTTGCCCGGCTTGAACTGCATGGTAAATTGAACATCATAGGGGACGAAATGCTGGAGATGTTTGATGCTGCGTTGGATGAGGTGGAAACCAATCACGTAGGCATGGTCATTGCCACAGAAGCGAAGCATTTTTCGGTGGGGCTTAACCTCATCCTCCTTCTGGAACGTGCGAAGAGCCAAAATTGGGACGCTATTTCAGGAACACTCCGCAATCTACAAACCGTTTGCACAAGGCTCCGGACAGTATCAAAGCCGGTCGTCGCAGCAACAGCGGGTATGGCACTCGGTGGTGGATGTGAACTCGCTTTCGGCGCAGATGCTGTACAAGCTTTCACTGAAAGTTCCCTCGGTCTCGTTGAACTCCGCGTCGGACTTATCCCGGCTGGCGGTGGCACTAAGGAGATGGCACTCCGATGCTTAGAGGGGCAAACGCTGCCCGCACCGATTCAGGATCTGTTTCCGTCCGTTAATAAGGCTTTTGGGACAATCCGTGAATCCACCGTTTCACAAAACGCTGCAGATGCAATGACGCTCGGTTACCTCCGTCACACGGATGCTGTCTCATCAAACCAAGAGACACACCTTGACGATGCCAAGCACCTCGTGCTCTCAATGCACAGAGCCGGGTATTCTCCACCTGAGCCGCAACAAATATTTGTCCTTGGTGAGGAAGGGATTGCGCGACTCAATCTACAGACGCATCTCCTTCGGGAAGCAGACACTATTGACGATTATACACAAGACCTCGCTAATAAATTGGCGTCCGTACTCTGCGGTGGCAAACTTTCGGCGCCACAGTTCGTTACGGAACAATATCTGCTCGACTTGGAGCATGAGGTATTCCTGGGTCTTTGTGGAGAACAGCAGACGCACGCAAGGATAGAAGCGACGGTCCAAAGAGGGAAAAAATGAGGCAAGCGACATCAAGCGTGGTTATCGTATCTGCGGTGCGCACAGCCGTCGGCAAAGCCGGAAGAGGCACACTGAAAAATACGCGCCCCGACGAACTCGCCGCCGCTGCGCTCCGTGGTGCGGTGGAGAGACTTCCACAGCTTGCGCTTGATACGGTAGACGATGTTATTATCGGTTGCGCTACACATGAGGGGCCGCAGGGTTACAACGTCGCTCGTATTGCCAGTTTACGTGCAGGGTTCCCGGTCTCCGTCCCTGCCATTACGATCAACCGATTCTGTGCATCCGGTTTAGAAACGATAGCGATGGGTGCCGAGCAGATTCTATCGGGGCGCGCCAAAATCGTTATCGCAGGGGGTGTGGAGAGCATGAGTCAGGTACCGTTCGGTGCTAACCTCTCCCCGAACCCTTCGCTTATAGAACACGCACCGGAGGCATATCTTAGCATGGGATTGACCGCTGAAAACTTGACGCGGAAATATAGTATATCTCGCAGTGATCAAGATGCCTATGCATATCAGAGCCATCGCAAGGCGATCGCGGCGATTGATGCTGGCAAATTCAGGGAAGAAATCGTGCCGTTGACGGTAAAGGAGAGGCACCTCAATTCGGAAGGCACTCCTGAAACCGTGCGTACTGTTTTTGATACGGATGAAGGGCCTCGCCGCGATACTTCAACAGAAGCATTGGCATCCCTGAAGCCGGTTTTTCACGTGGACGGCACAGTGACGGCGGGTAACGCTTCGCAGATGAGCGACGCTGCCGCTGCAGTCGTCCTTATGTCTGAAGAGCGAGCAAAGGCAGAGGGGTACGATCCGTTGGCACATTTTGTGGGTTACGCCACAGCCGGTGTTCCGCCTGAAATCATGGGAATCGGACCGGTGCCAGCCATCCCGAAGGCACTCGCGTCGGCAGGGTTAACTTTAGATGATATTGATGTCATAGAACTCAACGAAGCGTTTGCTGTGCAAGCCCTTGCTGTCCTTCAAGAGGCACAACTGCCACCCGAAAAGGTGAACGTCAACGGTGGCGCAGTCGCCCTTGGACATCCGCTCGGTTGCACAGGCACAAAGCTCACTGTGAGCCTGATTAATGAAATGCGTAGGCAAAATCACGAATACGGTATGGTAACGATGTGTGTCGGCGGTGGTATGGGTGCTGCTGGCATTTTTCAGACAATCAGATAGACACTTTGATAAAGTCGGAAGTTATTCTAATGAACAAACGTCCTCGAGTTACTTGGAATATTTTAACGTTTCTACTAAAAAAGGAGGACAGCGTTTCTGCTTCTGAATAAATTCAGAGGTTTCCACGCTGAAGACTTTGATGGAATCCATGAATTTGAAAGAGATATTTGAAGTGTGGAATCGCGTGAGAGCTTGGGATCCAGAAATGCGCATTGACTTGGCGCGTCGGATTTTGGAGACTGTGGTACCCTCGCGAATTCAACCCCCACCACAAACTATGTCATTGGATGAGGTGATCGGTATTGCGAAAACGGATGCCCCGCCCCCTACTGACGAGGACTGCAAGAAAATTCTTGAAGAGGAGCGCTTGAAAAAATGCAAACACATGTCTATCTCTCCATAGCTGGAGAAAACCGAATCGCCATTTACACATTTGATGTATCTAATGGCGGCATCGAACTTCAGGAAAACATTAACGTCACGGGTTCTCCAGGTCCCTTAGCACTTTCACCGTGCGGTAACTACCTGTATGCCGGGCTGCGGTCGAGTCGTGAAATTGCCAGTTTCCGTATTGATGAAGAGACGAAACACCTCTCACACTTGCGGACAATTTCCCTGGATGCGGATACGTGTTATATCGCAACGGACAAAACCGGGAGTTTCCTGCTCTCCGCCTATTACGGTGCAGGTAAGGTTACTGTTCACGCGATCGGCGACGATAAAACCGTCCAAGGCGAAACACTTCAGACCGTCGAAACAGATATACACGCCCACTGCATCGAAACGGATGCCTCAAACCGATACGCCTTTGTCCCACATACTGTCCCGCGAAACGCTATCTATCAGTTTCATTTTGATGAGGCGACAGGCAAACTTACACAGAATATTGTAGGAAATCTCAATCCGGGCGCACCGATCGGACCTCGCCACTTCTGCTTTCATCCGAGCAAACCGATCCTCTACTTCTCAAACGAAAATGGATCGAGTGTTTCGGCGTACACGCTTGAAGAAGAAGGTGAGCACCCCGGAATCTTAGTAGACCTACAGGAGGATCTCTCTACACTTCCCGCGGATTTTGAGGCGGACAACACCTGCGCGCAAATTCATATTGATCCACAGGGGCAATTTCTCTATGTCTCCAATCGCGGACACGATAGCATCGCAGGATTCGCAGTTGACGAAGAGACTGGAAAACTCAGTGCCATCGGGCATCAGTTGACCGAACCGACACCGCGTGTCTTCAACATTGACGGGACAGGCAATTTCCTTTTTGCGGGTGGTCAAGGTTCTGGTAGACTCGCCACCTACCGCATTGATCGGGATAGTGGCGTATTGTCACCGCTTACGACCTATGCAGTCGGTGAAAGTCCAATGTGGGTGCTTTTTATCTGATCTGCCGTTATCTATCCGTACCAAAAACCAAGTCCAACACGTAGTGCTCGGACGGCTCGTGATCAAAAATCGTCAATGCTCCATAGCACGTCGTTTATCCGCAAGGAAGAATAAAAAAATGGCACATCGCGGTATTTTCATTACATTTGAAGGCGTAGAAGGTGCGGGCAAGACTACACAAATACAACGGTTGGCAGCCGTCCTCGGGCCCGATGTTGTATTCACCCGTGAACCGGGTGGCACGCCTGTTTCAGAGCGGATCCGAGACATCTTTCTGACATCCGACAGAATAACAACGATGACAGAGTTGTTGTTGATCGCTGCTGCACGTGCCCAACACGTAGACGAACGCATCCGTCCCGCCTTGGCAGCAAATCAAATTGTTATCTGTGACAGATTTACGGATGCGACTGTGGCGTATCAAGGGTATCGCGGCGGTATTGATCTTGAGATTATCCATCAGTTAAATGATGTTGCTACGGGTGGCTTGATCCCGGATATCACCTTTATTCTTGACCTACCGCCGGAGATCGGTTTGCAACGTCAACAACAAGACGAGACACATCGCGACCGTTTGGATAAAGAGCCGTTGGAATTCCATCGTAGAGTCCGAGAGGGGTACCTGGCCGTCGCGAAAGCAGAGCCGCATCGCGTCAAACTGATAGATGCCACACAGTCGCCTGATGCTGTCCACGCTGAACTCTTTGCCAAATATCAAGCGTACCTATCATCAAAGTAAAGTCATCTCGCTTGGAAGGGAAAATGCAAAATCCGATCATTGGGCATCAACAAATTGTCGAGCAGCTCCAACATACCGTGGCATCGGATCGTATTGCCGGGGCATATCTTTTCGTCGGGCCGACAGGTGTCGGCAAAGAGACAGTCGCACGCTATTTCGCGCAACTTATTTTTTGTCAGCAAGACGCTCAGCCTCCGACGGTATGCGGCGCGTGTCTCGCTTGTCGGAAGGTGGACTCTGGAAACCATCCAGATTTACAATTCATTCGGCCTGAAGGCAGCCTACTGAAGATAGGTCAAATTCGGGAGTTACAAAAACAGATTATCTATGAGCCCCTTGAAGCGAGTCGAAAAGTTTACATATTGACGGACGTGGATCGCATGAACGCCGAAGCAGAGAACTGTTTACTCAAGACGCTTGAGGAGCCACCTGCCTCCTCCGTTTTGATCTTACTCACATCAAACATCCGAGCGTTGCTGCCAACCACGCGTTCCCGATGCCAAATTTTGCAATTTCACCCCATGCAGACACAAGAATTAGCCGAAATGTTAGTGGAAAAGTTTTCAGTCGCACCAGAGCAAGCCACAACACTCGCTATCGCTGCAGACGGAGCCATTGGAAAGGCACTCACGCAACTTGAAAAAGGTGATGTACTTACAGAAGCAGTGCCAGAAATTCTCAGGGAAACAGATCCGTTGGCTGCTTTCAGGCTCGCTGAGCATTTCAAAAATAACCCTGAAACTTTAGGTGAGTTAGTCACATGGTATCGTGACCTGCTCTTTTTACAACAGGGCGCGCCCAACGACCTCATAACACATATCCATTCCCTTGAAGAACTTCAGACGATTGTACCGTACTACTCCCGCCTGCGCATACAACAAGCCATCCAGACGGTCTTCGATACCAAATCCCTCATCGAAAACACAAACACAAACGCTTCCTTGGCTTTAGAGGTAATGTGTTTGAAATTACTAAAATAGAACGAGGTTTTCAATACCCACCTTATTGGAAATTGATTCCACGCTTTTCTGGGCAAATTTTTATTGACAACAGGCTTTTTTCATGGTAAAATCTAATGATGTGCAGTTTGGGCAACAACAGAAACGTGTTGTGCTTTATCGCGAACGGAGTGGGCGAGTTCCGGTAGTCGAATGGATTGAAAATTTGCCGACTCAGCACCGCAGAAAATGTCGCGTTGTTATCCAGAGGTTGCAAGATAAGGGATCCCAAATTCGTTTTCCGCACGCGCAGCATCTGAGAAACGGAATTTTTGAACTTCGGACGCGGTTTGGCAAAGTCCGATATCGGCTATTCTATTTTTGGCATGGCGACACTGGAGCCGTCATTACGCATGGGATCATCAAAAAAACGGGGGCTGTTCCAGACAGAGAAATAACCATCGCGGTGCAACGGAAAAACAGATTCGAGGCGAACCCCGCCATACACATACAGGAGATTGACAATGACTGAAGGATCGAAAATCACAGATGCACTTGAAATTCTTGATCTGCACTTTTCTCCAAATAGCAATACTCCCGAAATAATGGCACTGTTAGCAGCAGACGAAATCCAATTGGAAATTGCACAAGTTGTTTACGATTTACGGCAATGGACATCACTCACACAAGCACAATTCTCCGAGAAAGTGGGGGTTCAAGAAAGCGTTATTGAAGACCTTGAGGAATCTGCTTATGAAGGCAATTCTTTCGGGCTCCTCACACATATCGCCGAGGTTCTCGGTAGAGACCTTGAACTCTGCATTATTACCGTGCTACCGGAGAAATATGTTGAACCTGAACGGCAACCAGAACTTGCATCGCAATCGAGCAGGCAATCTGTGGAATCTGATTCAATCCATGTAGGAGATTGAAGATGCCCCCAAAACAGACAACAGATGCCGAAACTTTGGCACGATTGGCACAAGAAAAGGTCAAGCCAGAGATTGCAAAAATCGTTTCTAATTTACGCACATCAACAGGGGGAACTCGCGCAGAATTTGCTCAGTTCGTCTGTTTAGAGGAAAGCGTCATTAAGGCACTTGAGAAGGCAACATACCCAGGGGACGCTTTTTTGATGCTTGTTCACATTGTTAAATTTCTCGGCAAAGAGTTTAGAATTCGCATCCTACCGTTAGAGGAAAAACCGGGTACGGAATAAAAAAAACACAATGCGTACATTTTACGTCACTACACCTATCTACTATCCGAACAGTGAACCGCACGCCGGAAACGCCTATACCACTATTGCCGCCGATGTCTTAGCGCGATATCACCGTCTCAAGGGCAATGAAGTCTGCTTTCTTACCGGCGTTGATGAACACGCTGCCAATGTGTATAACGCCGCTAAAGCGGAAGGGCTCTCGCCACAAGCTTATTGCGATAAGATCGCGCCAACGTTCGTTAAGCTGTGGGAACGCCTGAACATTTCGCATGACATCTTCTTCCGTACAACCAGCGATTTACACAAGCGGGGCGCGCAAAAATTCCTGAATGTACTCTATGACAACGGTGATGTTTATAAAGGGAAGTACGAAGGATATTACTGTCTCTCATGTGAGGATTTTTTTTCAGAGAAAGAACTAACAGACGAAAAAATCTGTCCTGTTCATAAACTGCCACTGCAATGGTTGGAAGAGGAGAATTATTTTTTTAGACTCTCCAAATATCAAGATCGTTTACTCGCGCATCTCCACGAGCATCCGGATTTCGTCTATCCTACAGCTCGCCGCAATGAGTTATTAAATTTTTTGGAATCTGGATTACAAGACGTAAGTATTTCCCGTGCCTCCCTATCTTGGGGAATTCCGTTTCCGTTCGATCCGGAGCATATCATCTATATCTGGATAGAGGCTCTGAGTAACTATATGACAGCACTCGGTTATGAAACCGAAAGTGAACAGTACCAAACTTTTTGGCCCGCCGATGTTCATATAATGGGGAAAGACATTGCCCGTTTTCACGCCTTGCTTTGGCCCGCAATGCTGATGGCTGCCAACTTACCGCTTCCCAAGCAGATTGTCGCACACGGTTGGTTGACGAAGGATGGCGAAGCATTGAGCAAAACACGGGGCATCTTCATTGATATGGATGGCGATATCACCACTTATGGCGTTGATGCGTTCCGCTATTACCTCCTGCGCGAATTTAGTTTCGGCAACGATGGCGATTACCGCCCTGCGCGTTTACACGCGCGTTACAATGCTGATCTCGCGAACGATCTCGGCAACCTTCTCAATCGTGTCCTCGGTTTAGTCAACAAGAACTTTGCGGCAATTCCCGTACCGACAACACCGGGTGAATTTGACGACGAAGTCAAAGAGATGGCGCAAACGACGGTTGATAAATTAGATGCGCATATAAATGTGTTCGCGTTTGATACGGCATTGGAAACTATCTGGGAATTCGTCAGGCGCATCAATCGTTATGTCCAACAGACACAGGTCTGGACGCTGGCGAAGCCGGAAACGAAACCGAGAATGGGCACGATCCTTTACAATAGCTTAGAGGCATTGCGGTTCATCTCTGTGCTAATTTCGCCTTTTATTCCCGAAACTGCTGAGAAGATCCAGAAACAGATCGGTTTAGCGGATTTCGATACCGTCTCAGAATGGGGACGTTTACCTGCGGGTCTAACAGTCAGCAGGGGTGAACCTATTTTCCCACGCGTCGATATCAAAAAGCAGAAACAGTCCGAGCCTGAAAAGGTCGCCAGGCCGAAGCAGAAGGCTGGAAAGAAAACAACCGATCTCGTCTCCTTTGCGGATTTCCAGAAACTTGATCTGCGCGTCGCGCGTATCCTCGCAGCTGAACCCATTGAAGGGGCTGACAGGCTTCTCAAGTTGCAGGTAGACCTCGGCACCGAAAAACGGCAAGTTGTTGCTGGCATCGCTGAACACTATAATTCTGAAGCCTTGGTAGGAAAACAGGTAATAATCGTCGCGAATTTGGAACCCGCCACCATCCGTAACGTCGAGTCACACGGTATGGTTCTCGCGGGAAGCGGCGACGCTGTAGTCCTCGCAACTCTTGAAACAGAAATGCCGCTCGGTACACAAGTAAAGTAGTAGGCACGCTCCGTGTGCCGTGAGAAAATGCAAGCTATAGAAAACACCCTTAAAACCCTTATCCAAAACAATAAGGCGCATACCTTTGTCGTCATTGTGCCGACCGATGCCGCACGTGTAAAGCGCCAGCGCGAATTGGTAGGCTATCATCCAAACGGCGCAGTTGCCAATTTGCGCGTCTATACCAGTATGGAGTTCATTCAAAGGTTATACAGACAAGCGCAGTCGTCAAAGCAACATATCTTATCAGGGATCCAACGCCTGTGGCTTCACGAAATAGTGGATCCTGAGGCTGATAATACCAATACCCGCCTATATAACACATTTCGCCCAATCCAAAATACTGCTATCCCCGATAGTACACTCTCCCTTATCTTGGACACGATAAATCATCTTAGGGATCAAGGAAATACTGATCCGAACTTTACAGAGGATGATCCAATGAAGGCAAACCTCGCTCACATTTATAGCGAGTATGAGGCGAAACTTGGAAACCGGTGGATAGATGAAAAAGGCAGACACCATTACCTTGCAAACAATTTCAAAGAGGCGTTCATCAAAGGCGCGTTTCCTGGTGTTAACCTTGTTGTTGTTGAAGGTTTTACTTTGATTTCAAGAGCCGATATTAAACTCTTGAAGCACATTGCGGAAATACCTGAGATAGAGATGTGGTTTCGCACCGATTGCCTTGAAGACAATAAAGCCCTTTATAAAAATATTATTGACCTCGTTTCACAATTTAAAGACACAGATGCTTGCGTTGATACCAACTATGAACGGGATCTTAATCGACATCAACATTTTGCTGAGAATTTGTTCAGAACGAATGCCACCTTGGCGCATAAAACTGATCTAAGAGATAAAGTTAAGGTTTTAGAACCAGCCGATCGATCCGAAGAAATAGAACAGATTGCTCATCTAATTCAGAAGAGGGTCTTAAGTAGTGACTGTAAACTGAGTGAAATTTGCGTTGTATTTTACAACATAGGTAATTACCAACAGCGAATTGCAGAAGTTTTTCCGACTTATGGCATTCCATATTCACTTGTTGAAAATGTGCCATTAACACAGTCAGAAGTTGTCAAAGAAATTTTCTCTCGCCTTTCACCGCGGCAAACTCCTCTCGGCAACACCTATTTCGCTGACGTTAGGTCTAAACCAAATATAGGAGAATGTCGTCCCGATGAATTTAGGCATCGCATTGACAACTTTCTTGAATCTGAGAAAGTCATTTCTACTATTTTAAACCCAATGCTCCTGAAAAATAGAAGCATTGTTGAAGGTGAGGTAAACGCATTCCAGCAGTTCCAAAAAATAGTTAATGGACTTTGTGACATGTTAAAATCTGAAGAAGATAGGTTATATAAATCCGAAGATTACATTAATAAACTCAGGTATATTGCCAAGCATACCCACTATCAAAATAGAGCATCGGTGAATGAGGAAACCGTTAAGATTTTCTCACTGAGCGAACTCAGAAGTTTGACATATAGTAATGAACTCAGAAGTTTGGAGTTTGACACCGTCTTTTTGGGCGATTTTGTAGAGGGTAGGTTTCCAGAAAATTATCGTCCAGATCCGTTATTACCAGAAAACCCTTATCGCAATGAAGAAGAACAACTATACGATAACCGATTCATATTCTATCGATTACTCAAATCTTTTCGTGAACGGCTTTACCTGCTTGTACCACAACGTGAGCGTGAAGCGGAACTGATCCCTTCTCCTTTTCTCGGACAATTAAAGGCAATCGCCGACGTTGAGACGATTGAAGTCGCGAATCCTGAACAAGGCAGCGTCCCAGGTTTTCTCAGTACATACGGCAACCATGCATGGACAACATCCACTCCATCCGACCGAGAATTCCCCGATAACTTGGCGGATATGCGTCCTTTAATTGACCATGTAATTGCAGTTGAAAAGAGCCGAGAGGAAACACACGAATGCTTGGCTTATGAGGGGGTGTTAAGGGCAGCAAACTTTTCTGATGGCAGTCAAAATCGGTTGCAAAGGTTTCACAACAAACCCTATTCTGTCACAGCGTTAGAAACCTACGCCAAGTGTCCATTTCAGTACTTTGTTAGTGAAGTTTTAAAGTTCCGTGCTGAGGCAGACGATGCAGAAGATGAGTTATCTAACCGCGAAAAAGGATCACTTCTCCATGAGGTGCTCTTTGAATTCTACAATAATCGTCGCGAAGACCCGCCCATCGAACAATGTTTTGAAGCGGCAAAACGGCAGTTAGATGGTATCTTGGATACCAAATCTGAAGAACGCCGCAATCAGCGGGCTGAAAACCTTATCGGTGATGACAATCTCTTTTGGGAAACTGACATAGAGAAACTCCGCGTTGCGCTACACAAATGGCTCGAAGCAGAAGGTACCTGCGATCTGTCTGTTACGCCAAGTTATTTTGAAGTTAGTTTTGGGCAAGAACGTGAGCCAAGGGATTCCAAACTCAGTTGTACTACGCCTATCCGTATCGGCAACGTACGCATGACCGGCAAAATAGATCGCATTGATATTGGCAACAGTGCCTTTAATGTTATCGACTACAAGACTGGTAGTTCTACGGTTAGAATGCCCGAAATTCTTAGTGGACGTAGCCTCCAACTTCCGATCTACCTACAAATCGCAAAGAAATTGCTGGATAATAATGGAATAACCGGTTTAGAATCAGCGTCAGGTCTCTATCATAAAATCAGGCTGGACCAATGCACAGTTGAACTCGGTATCGGAACGGAATTCTTAAACGGTGAGGTATTCAAAAACTACAACGGTACAGACTGGAAGTCAGTTAGTTCACAAAGTGGTCAGTTATTAGACGATGAAATTTTCGAGGACCGACTTGCTCGTGTCAGTGGCTACGTACAACAGTACGTTGACAGCATATCTAAAGGCAACTTTCCTTTGATCACGCGTATCAAAACATTTGTAAGAAGTGAAGAAGAAGTTGAGGAAGGGCACCTTATAGACACCAAAGAATACGGTTTTGTAGAGAATGAAATTGATGGTGATAAACCTGTTACCCCGGGCAATAAGACAGAACCGTGCAACTATTGTGCCTATAAACGTGTCTGCCGTGTCGGTGCAATCGCTGAAGTAAGCCAATCGGACGACTAATCCGGCTCCGTATTTGGCTGGTGAGGTTTTGCGGCGTACTTGAAGAAATCCGCAGAAATACCCAAGCAATACGCAGAAATCCGCAGAAACACCCTATCAAACACCCCAAGCAAAAACACCCCCAGCAATACGCAGAAATACCCAAGCAAAAACACCCCAAATGCGATCTGCATTCCAACCTCGCCGTCCTGAATCCAACGTCCAATTCCCATCCACCAGAAAAAACTTGCACACTTCTGCCAAATCTGTTATACTCTTTTTGATTTTTTAATTACATTGCTTGCACGCCACTGAGCGCGCAACTTGCAAACGGATGTTAGTAAAATAAAACAGGAGGCTATTTTTAAATGGCACACACATTACCAGCGCTCCCGTATGCGCACGATGCTTTGGCACCTCACATCGGGGCTGATACGATGGAAATCCATCACGGCAAACACCATCAGGGTTATGTCAACAACCTCAACGCTGCTTTAGAAGGACTCGGTGCCCTCGCCGATATGGATGTCCACGACCTGCTCGGCAATCTCGACCAGGTCCCGGAAGACAAGCGTCAAGCCGTCATCAACAATGGCGGGGGACACGCCAATCATTCCCTTTTCTGGTCCATTATGTGCCCCAGCGGCAACGGCGGTGACCCGAGCGGAGACCTTGCAGACGCGATAAAATCAGCCTTTGGATCCCTTGAGGCTGCAAATGAGGCATTCACGACTGCAGCCGCCACACGTTTCGGCTCCGGTTGGGCATGGCTCGTCCTCGGCGACAGCGGTTTGGAAATCTATTCCACTGCCAATCAGGACAGCCCGATTATGCAGGGACATACGCCGCTCCTCGGCATTGATGTCTGGGAACACGCATACTATCTCAACTACCAGAATCGCCGTCCAGATTATATTGAAGCTTGGAAGAATGTCATCAACTGGAACCGCGTTAACGAGATCTACGTCGCGAACGCCTAACTTTCCATAACACCTTTCGGGTGTGGTAGGGGTAGGTGCGAACAGTGTTTCAAACCTACCCTCTACCTCTGAAATAACCAGATGCTTTCCTTCAGGTTTCCGCTCAGGCATTCCCTACCAAACATGATTCCAATAGAACCGTTAAAACCGAAGAATTTTAGATTTATGAGAAAGAACCTGCTTTATGCAATTATTTGATGCGAATAGGCATAAGGTATATAGAGCGGTCAACTCGGAATATTGTTAAACGTTCAACACTACAGAACTATAGTCCCGCGAGAAGTAAAAGATGAGACGTAAACCATATACAAAAGTGGATAAAACCAATCAAATACGTGCAGAGCATGTTCGTGGAATGGGGGATGTGGTTTTTAAAGGTTTCCAGTGTTTGAACAGTGAGTGCAAGGAATTTATCTTCATTCGCAAAAGTGAGATTGGTAGTGATTTTGAGATTGTTTGCCCGAGTTGTGAGATAGTTATGCTATCTGGAGATGAAACGCAATTCTATGAGTATGAACTGAAAGATCGGAGAGACAATTCTATTATTGAGGAAGGCACGTTTACAATTCTGCACGATGACTATATTGAAGAAGCACAAGAATATAAGTATTGCATCATTTGTAATACGATTAAACCACTTGATTTATTCGACCGCCATAGTGCTCGAAAATCTGGTCGTCAGGGCGAGTGCAGATTATGTAAAGCCGTTTACAACGCCATTAAAAACAAAACTCGGTTGACAGACCAGCACCGTGAAGCTGCCCAAAAACGACGAATGTATTTGAATCTCTCTGGAAGTCAGAAAATTAAAAGCGAAGATATCTACAAACGTTTTGGCTATCGCTGTTTTAAGTGTGGGAAAGACCTACGAGGAGTTGGTGCTAAAGAACGACCGCTTGATCATACACTGCCTGCTGTTTTTTTGTGGCCCCTGACAACTGAAAATGCAACATTGTTATGCAGAGAGCATAACAGTGAGAAATCAGATAAGTGGCCTTCAGCATATTATTCAGACAACGAGTTGAAGAATCTTGCTGTTCTGACAGGTGTTCAGTATGAAATACTCGCTGGACAGCCACGCTATAATCCGGTAGCAATTGAACGCCTTAAGATATCTGAACAGGTCGACCAACTTCTGACAAAATATGCAGCCTATATGTCAGAAATTATCAAACTACGCAACCGGATCCTGGAATATGAGGATTTTGATTTTTTTGAGCATTCAGCAACCATTTCATCCGCTTGGATTCGACAAGCTGATCAGGCGTACCAACGCGTCATTCATCAGGAAAACGCCCCTAATACAGCACAAGATACTGATGAGACGTAACCGTTCCTTTATCACGGATACCATGGGATTCACAGTGAGCAACGCTTTCATCGAAAACATCCACTGACCGAAACCACCGCTTACCAAGTTTCTGTAAATGATCCGCCATGTCACACTTAACACTTTTCCCCAGATGCAGAACAACGACACCATTAGATTTAAGCCGTTCTTTCGCTTGACGCAGAATGGGGATATATACATCAAAACTGCTTTTCTGCTTTTCATCAACGAAAGCCGATGGGCGTTTTTTAAAATCGTGGGCAGACCAGCCCGAAAACCATAGCCTTAACCAGTTTGCAGCGTAAAATCGGGTACTATCAAAGAACGGTGGGGATGTAATAATACTATCCAGTTGATCAATCTCCCTCGGCCACCAACTTGTTGCATCTTGGAAAAATATTTTCCCCGGTAGGAAATTGGTAGGTAAATCTTCATTTAACCCCCGCTGAACTTTCGCTCGTAGTTGACCAATCAATGAGCGATACTCATAAGGTCCAGTCGGTTTGTAAGGTGTAAGAGGGTGTGATCGACGGCTGAGCGCATACGGACGGTTCCCGTGTAAAATATGAAGCAACGCAGCAAATACAAACTGCTCTTCAGCTGTTTCTGGCGGGTACATTTGAAAATAACGTCGCGCTAAGAGAATTTCTTTTAAAGTTTGCGGTTCATAATATTCGGCTATTTTGCCATTAAATCCCAATTGGTTTGCTTCAGTGCGCTCTTTATCTGTAACCGAGTGACAGTTAATAAAATTTTCTACTGTTTCAATAACTGTTATGCACCCGAGTTCCGTAGGTTCTTGAACCTTAGCACTGGCGATAGCAAAAGCAGCGGGACTTATCTCAAAACCGTAGGCATGTTTACCAGCCAATGCTGCCTCAAATGGTATAGTGCCAACACCGGCAAACGGATCTAAAACTCTTCCATCTTCTGGAACAAATGTTTGTACCAAGTGATGTGCAATAGCAGGTTTTAGTTTACCCGGATAAGAGCATAATGAGTGCCGAACATGCCCCCAGTTCCTCTTTATAAATGGCATTTTCTGATGCGGTAGATTTTGTTTGAAGGAGTCCCATTCAACACGCCAGTTGGCGGTTGGTTTTTTGGCGGTTCCTCTGCTCTTATGAGTGGCGTATCTAAAAACGAGTAACGATTGCTTGAGCAACATTCCACCTCTGGATTTGCGTTGTCGTAGTGTGACGGAATCTTCTTCAACGAAACCGTACGCTTGCAAGCATACTGACAATAATCTATCGACTGGTACATGAATACCAGCGTAACAAGAATCACCAATGTCAATTGCAATTGTCGCCTCAGACACCAAGTGTTGACGAATCGATCGAAATACCTCTGATATCTCGCTAAAGTAGCTGGCAATCATACGCGGGATGCGCGAATCATAAGCGTCTTTTTCCAGTTTAGAGACAATCTTTTGAACATCTGGGTGGGATAGAACGGGTGTTTTGGAGACAGTTACGTCGTTGATACCAGCCGTTAAAGAAACCTCTCGGAATTTCGCCAAATCTTTTTTTTCTTTTAAACACCCTAAGAACCACAATTCTATTTTTGTGTTCCGAAAATAATTTGTTCCGTTGACGTAGGGAGGACTTGTTATTACGGCATCAATAGTGAGAGGTGGAATGCAATCTAACGATCGAGCGTTTTCACATATTAGTAACGGCTCAGTTTTCAGTCCGTCAATATCATTCTGTATATCATGAACCATTTGATCTATGTTTTCGCAAATTCCTTCAATAAGGGGTACAACTTGACGCTTAAGTTCGTTCGTTGTTTTATACCTCAAATCGCCAGATCGTTTCATTAGCGAGGCAGGAACAAGTGCTGATAATGCTGCGATCGTGATCAGATCAGCTAAAACCGGATTCTCAAGCGCAACTTTATTAATCCATGAGCGAATCCGTAAAACTTGGTCATAAACGTGGGCATCAAAAAATGAACTATTACCAAAGGTATTAACATAGGTTTGGTCTAAAGTACAATTTCGCGAATATTTTTCAAGTGCTTTTAGCGATATTTTAGTTTGAGCTAGTTCTTGAGCTAATAAGGACCGGTGAGACGCTTTTAATCGCCTGACTTTTATTTTTGTTAAACTTACATACTGCAAAACTGGGTTTATTTCACAGAAGTAAGCGGTTTTGTTAAGTTGTGATGCAGTGAAAGCAGTTGTTCCTGTTCCACCAAACGGATCAAGGATTGTTTGGGCATTCGGAGCATACCTTTCCAAAATAGATTCTACAAATTGCGTTGAATACCCCTCTAAGTACGGATACCATCGAGCGAACGGCTCTTTTCGCCCCCCCTTGAAAGTTACAGACACCGGATCAAATAATTCCGTTTTTATATTCAAACCTGGCAGATACAATTGGACAGCGGATTCCTGAATGAGATTTATGGAATTCTCTAATTGGCGAAGGCAATAGGTATTTAAGGGTAAATTGTCGGCTTTCGCATTGGCCACAAGAGTTGGATAGTCATTTCCGAGTAGTTGGCGCAATTCGGCACTGGACAGCCCTTTAACGCGCTCATAAATTTCGCCTGTTTCCTTACCGAAGGCTAAGGTTAGCGATTTTTTCTTAGCAGTTTCGGCTGGATACTCCGGGAAATAAACAGATTTGTATTTTTGACTCAATTTTTGACTCATCAATTTCACCCTTTAATATTGAAAGCAATCAACCTAATCTTTTCATAACGCATGTATATACTACCATATTATGATAGTTATGTCAAAGAATTAACCATAGTTGGTTGAAAGTTTCTACTTGACCACAGCATACTCAATTTATTTTTTCAAAGTGAAATTGCATACGCAAATCAATTTTTCTTGACATCTCTCTCTAAATGTGTTATACTTAAAGTGTAAATATCATTCTTTCAGCATGACCGTGAAACTTACTCAAACGGTGTGCGTAATTAACATCTAAATAGTTACCCAAAAAAGCGTTGAAGGGGAGGAGTAAGTCGCCCGGGCTTGCAAGAGATGGAGACTCATCGGCTGAGAGGTCTCCTCAAGTTACCACGACTGAAGGTCGCCCTGAAGCTGCTAATCTGAACATATACGCGTAGGATTAGTCGGTCCGATGCCCGTTATCGCATCCCAAAGAGTGCTCTTTCTCCTTATAGGGCGGCTTCCTAAGCCTGGTCCTGTAATTGAAAATGAGAAAGGGAATTGGAGTGGTACCACGGTAAGGTCAGTGCCCATGTCCTTCTCGTCTCCAAAATTGGAACGAGAGGGTTTTTTTAATTTTATTGCTTTTACCTGTGTACCCTCTGCTCATTTTTCTGTGTTGTTGAAAAATGCGAAAGGGTGTCGACTTGAACCAAAATCCGTTTTGGACCGGGAGCCTCATCCGTTCTTGCGAAGAGGCGGACAAAACGGTTAAAACCTAATGTTTAAAAAGAGGAAATTGGCATGGAACTTTCAGGAGCACAAATCCTGGTTGATGGTCTCAAGCGGGAAGGTGTCGAATATATCTTCGGTGTGAACGGTGGCGCAGCGATGCCGATTTTCGATGCCCTGTACGGCGAGACCGAAATCAAATTAATTCCGATGCGGCATGAACAAGGGGCTTCCCACGCCGCTGATGGTTACGCGCGCGCCACAGGGGAAGTCGGTGTTGCCCTCGCAACCTCCGGTCCCGGCGCGACCAACCTCGTTACTGGTATCGCTACCGCCTATATGGATTCTATTCCGATGGTCGCGATCACTGGACAGGTTTTCACGCACTATATCGGCAGCGATGCCTTCCAAGAATGCGATGTTATCGGTGTAACACGACCGATCTGTAAGCACAGTTACCTCATTAAAAGCAGTGACGAAATCGCGGATGTTGTCGCTGAAGCGTTTCACATCGCGAAAACCGGGAAACCGGGTCCTGTTATTATTGACATCGCCAAAGATGCCCAGAAGAATAAAGCACTGTTTGAGTATCCAGAAACGGTTGACATCCGTAGCTACAAACCACAAGTCCATGGCGATCCAGACCAAATTGCAAAGGCGGCGGCACTGATTAAAGAAGCCAAACGCCCCATGCTTTATGCTGGTGGCGGTGTGGTCCTTGCGAATGCCAGCGAAGAACTACGGCAGCTGACCTTGAATACACAAATCCCGATTACTGTCACTCTGATGGGGCTTGGTGCGTTCCCTGAAACACATCCGTTGGCGATGGAGATGCCCGGTATGCACGGCTCTTGTTGCGCCAATTACGCCTTCACCGATTCAGACCTTGTTATCGCTGTCGGTGCGAGATTCGACGACCGTGTTACAGGTGATCTGAGTAAATTCGCACCGAATGCCAAGAAAATCCACATTGATATAGACGCGTCTTGTATTGGGAAAAATGTCCCTATAGATGTGCCCATCGTCGGCGATGCGAAAAACGTCTTAACGGAACTTAACAAACAGGTTAGCACAGCGGATATCGACCCATGGCGCGCCCAAATTCAGGAGTGGAAGCAGAAGTACCCGTTTGAATACGAGCAAAAATCCGATGTTGTTATGCCGCAATACGTTATTGAGAAAATTTATGAGCATTACAGTGACGCGATTGTTGTTGCGGATGTCGGGCAGCACCAGATGTGGGCGGCGCAATACTTCAAATTTACGGAACCTCGACAGTGGCTCAATTCCGGTGGTCTCGGCACGATGGGCTTTAGCCTGCCTGCGGCAATCGGTGCGCAACTCGGATGCCCCGACAAAACCGTTGTCAATATCAACGGTGACGGTTCCTACATCATGACAATCCAAGAATTAGTGCCAGCGGTTACGATGCAGCTGCCGCTTAAAATCTTTATCATCAACAACATGTACTTGGGGATGGTACGTCAGTGGCAGGAATTGTTCCACGGCAAACGCTATTCCGCTGTCGATTACCATGACAATCCGGATTTCGCCTTGCTTGCACAGGCATTCGGTGCCACAGGCTTGCGGGTCGAACACCCTGACGACGTTGAACCGGCATTGCAGAAGGCAAAAGGGATTACTGACGGTCCTGTCGTCATCGACTTCATTGTTGATGAAGAAGAGAACGTGTTCCCGATGGTGCCAGCCGGTAAAGGGCTCGGGGATGTTATCCGCGGGTTATCCTAACGATTTTTATGGTTAACTGCTCTGGACATTCCTCCATTACATTGCGCAGTAGTTTCTGGTGAAGAATGAATTCTTAAATCAAAAACGTAGTCCGTAATGGAATGGAGGACGGATGTACGGAAAGGCACGTTGGTAGTTCAAACCCTCCTGACCGAACCGCAAGGTAAAATTAAAAAATGAACCCAGAAGAACGACATATTTTTTCCGTTTTAGTCGAAAACCGATTCGGAGTCCTCGCCCGCGTTGCAGGACTTTTTAGCGGGCGCGGCTTTAATATCGACAGTCTCAACGTCGCTGAGACACATGATAAAAGCATCTCGCACATAACCCTTGTCACGCATGGGGACGCGCAGATCATTGACCAGATTTACCAGCATCTCAACAGACTCATTGACGTTATTGAGGTGACCGATCTTTCCACCGCGGGGACTCATGTTGAACGGGAGCTTGTGCTTATCAAGATTGCTACCGATGATCCTCGAAAACGTACCGAGATTCTACAGGTCGCGGAAGTCTTCCGTGGGCGGGTTATAGATATGAAACCTGCCTCCATTGTCCTTGAAATTACAGGTGATGAAGGTAAATTGAAAGCGGCAATAGATATTTTCAATACGTACGGTATCCTTGAGTTATCACGCACCGGCAAAATAGCGATGCTGCGCGGCTCCGAGAAATAATTTTCACCAACGTTTCGGTTTGGAAGCCCAAGTCTTTAGACTTGGGAGGAAAAACCGCCTGAGTGAATTAGACCCAACGGTTGAAAAAAGATTTGACATTGGATTAAAAAAGTAGTATAATGATAGTATCAGGTTGGCAAGTCTAACAAGCGTAACCGCAAGGTTGCGGACTTGCCTCCCACTTGTTAGGGGATAAAATCCTGATATCTGATAATCCATGAATATAACTTTTAGGTGCCCTGTGTATCCGACACAAACACAGGAACAAACATTATTAAGGTGGTTAGACCACCTTTGTGAACTTCAGAACTCTGCTCGCCATGATCGCAAGGTTGCGTGGGAGACTGAAGGTGAACGGGTGTCTTGCTACGCTCAGCAACAGAAGTTGACAGTGGCTCGTAAAAAATATGCCGACTTCCGTGAAGTGCCCCAAGATATGCAAGTGTGTATTTTGGAACGCACGGACAAAGCTTACGACGGTTTCTATAGCCGGTGCGAAGCCGGTGCTGCGAAAAAAGGCTATCCAAGACACCATAAACGGATTAGGTCTATGTCGTGGAAACTTCGCAAATATCCGAAAGTTGTTCAGCGAAAGACAAAAGACAGAGAGAAAAAAGTTGTAAAAGTTCGCCAGACGCCTATCCGTGAAACAGCATGGAAACACGACCGACTCAAAGTGCCGGGGTTAGGTGAAGTCAAGATATACATGCACCGCCCGTTAGAAGGCGATCCGAAAGAAGTGTCGCTGGTAAAAAAAGCGAGTGGCTGGTATGCTCATATCTCCTGTGAACTGCCCGATACACCGAAAGTTGAACCGACTGATGCGATTGCTGTTGATGTCGGCACAACGCACTATCTCACAACTTCCGATGGTGAAAAAGAGGACAACCCGCGCTGGTATCGCCAAGCAGAAGGTCGGACCCGGAAACACGCGAGAGACCTGTCTCGTAAGAAAACAGGTAGCCACCGTAGAAAGAAACAACAACACAAACTCGCTTTACACCATGAGCGAACAACAAACAGACGTAAAGATTTTATCGGCAAACTCGTCTATAAACTCTACCACCACCAGAAAAACAATGTATTAGTGGCAGAGGACTTACGGGTCTCTAACATGGTAAAGAACCAGCACCTCAGCAAGAGTATCAGCGACGCGTCTTGGGCAACCTTCTTTAAATGGTGTGCGGACATGGTTTCCGAAAGAGACGGTTTGCACTTCCATCAAGTAGACCCTAAAGACACCTCGCAAATCTGCTCAAGTTGTGGTCAGAAGTCGCCAAAGAAACTCTCTCTGGCGATACGCACTTTTAACTGTCAGTTTTGTGGCACGGTTTTAGACCGAGACCACAACGCTGCGATAAACATACTTCTTAGGGCAGCTGCTGCCCTTCGTGGAGAGCGGTGGGTTACCACCCTCGAAGAAACGAGAAACAAGAACGAAGCACGAGACAAAGGCTTTCAGAACGCAACACAGTTAACGTTGTTTGACGCTCTTAACAAGCCCAAGTCTTTAGGCTTGGGTAGTTGACACGCCTCGTAGGAGCGATCTACCGGTCGCTCCTTTATTTATCATAGAAGAATACGAAAAGGAAGAGACTTTATGGCAACGATTTATTACGAGAGTGATGCCGATTTTGATTTATTGAAAGAGCGTACCGTCGCCGTCGTCGGTTATGGTGCGCAAGGACGCGCGCAGTCGCTAAACCTCAAAGACAGCGGTGCCAACGTGATTGTCGCACTATACGAAGGCAGCCGTTCAAAAGCCCGCGCAGAGGCGGAAGGTTTGACCGTCAAGAACGTTGAGGAAGCCGCAGCGATGGCAGATATCGTCCAGGTACTCATACCTGACGAACGGCACGCAGCTGTTTATCGCGACCAGATCGCCCCGAACATGGAGGCAGGCAATATGCTCCTCGTCTCACATGGATTCAGCGTCCATTTTGGACAGATTGTGCCTGCCAGCGATATTGATGTCGCAATGATTGCGCCGAAGGGACCCGGTTCGCTTGTTCGTGAAGTGTTTGAAGGCGGTGGCGGTGTACCCTGTCTCATTGCTATCCATCAAGACACCAGCGGTCTCGCGCGCGATGTTGCACTCGCTTATGCAAAAGGTATCGGTGGCACGCGTGCCGGAGTCATTGAGACGACGTTCCGTGAGGAGACCGAGACCGATCTCTTCGGTGAGCAAGCCGTGTTGTGTGGCGGAACTGCCGCACTCATCAAAGCTGCTTTTGATACGCTCGTTGAAGCCGGTTATCAACCAGAGATGGCTTATTTTGAGTGCCTTCACGAATTGAAATTGATTGTTGACTTGATCTATACCGGCGGGTTGAGCAAAATGCGGAACGATGTCAGCAATACCGCCGAATACGGTGATCTCACACGGGGGCCGCAGCTCATTGATGATAGCGTTCGCGATAAGATGCGCCAAATCTTGAAGGACGTTCAAGGTGGTGTCTTCGCACGTGAGTGGGTGCTTGAAAATGAGGCGAACCAACCTGTTCTCGGCGCGCTCCGCCGACAGGAAGAAGAACATCAGATCGAAGAAGTCGGGAAAAATCTGCGAAGCATGATGAGTTGGCTTGACGAATAGGCTGTCCTTATACAAAGGTGGATGTGTCCGACAATACAAATACCCTCACAGATCCGTTCTTCATCCGAGAGTGTCATCCAGAAGAAGCAGAAGCACTTCTGAGATTATGGCAGGCTGCTGGCACATCTCCGAGTGTCACAGATACGATTGCAGACATCCGGGGCGCAATAGAAAGTTCTGCATCGGTTTTAATTGCTGAGGCGGATCGATACATCATTGGCTCCTTAATCGCTACTTTCGATGGATGGCGCGGCAATATGTATCGCATAGCCGTTCACCCTGACTACCGACGGCGTGGTATTGGGCGCGCATTGGTCAAAGAAGGCGAAAAGCGTTTAGCGAAACTCGGTGTTAAACGCATCACAGCACTCGTCGAAGAGAAGTATCCGGGGGCGGTTGCCTTCTGGTCGGATGTCGGGTATGAGATAGAGCCAGGAATCGTCCGATTTTTTCGCAACCCTTAGATGGGGATAAGCATACGAGGAGGTCAACCGTGAAGTTCAAAGGACATCTACTTGACAACACCTTCAAAAGCGTTTACGGACTCACAGTCGCCGATATAAACGGCGACGGTCAACTCGACATCATTGCAGGCTCCACAGGCGAACCGATCATTGCTTGGTACGAAGCACCCCACTGGAAAAGACATCTCGTGACCGATCAGGGCAGCGGACATATTACTATCGCACCTTACGATCTCACTGGCACCGGCACCCCCGATCTCATCGTTGGCAGCGGTTTTAACCGTGGTGTGAACGCTGCCGGTGGCTACCTCCATTGGCTCGAAGCACCAGCACAAGACGGACAGAATTGGAAAAGCCACCACATCGCTGACGTTCCGTTTATCCACCGCATCGCACTTGCAAATTTGTCAGAAAAAGGGTCGAACGCAACGCCTTTTCTCATCGTCGCCTCAATTCGCGGTGAAGACGGCAAACCCGGAGAGTGGTACAGTCCGGGTTCCCTCTGGTGCTATGAACTGTCAGATACCCCACAAGACACAGCCTCTTGGCGATCCCATCTGCTTGACGATTCCCTTCACATCAATCACGGTTTGAGTATCAACGACGTAGACCAAGATGGACGCGATGATGTACTGATTAGCTGCACAGAAGGCTTAATTTGGTATGAACCCCCTACTAACCCGATGACGGACGACTGGGGCAAATGGATCATCAGTGATCGCGAGTGTAGCGATACATACGCTGCAGACATTGATGGCGACGGTGTCAATGAAATTTTAGCGATTGAACCGTGGCACGGGAACAATCTCGTCTGGTATAAAGCTACGGGTGATCTACGGGCCGATCCGTGGGAGCGTCACCTCATTGATGACACGCTCAACCGCGGGCATTCCCTCGCTGCCGTTGACGTTGATGACGATGGTATCCTTGAGGTCATCTGTGGTTATAACGGCGAAGGCACAAGTTTGCACCTCTATCGTCCAGAGAATCTGGCGCATAACCATTGGCGTAAAGAGACGATTGACAACGGCGGATTAGGTGTCGGACAGATGCACGTCTTAGACGTGAACGGAAACGGTAGATTGGATATCGTAGCGAGCGGCCTGAGCACCGGCAATGTGAAGTGGTATGAGAACCTATTCAGTTAAGACCCTTCAATTGCTTCAACGTTCGCGCGCGGCAGTGTCGTCTGTTCGCCGTTTTCGAGTTCGACGCGCAAGACCCGTACCTGTGCCTCCGTCTCCAAATTCTGGAGTTCTACTGGCAGTTCCGTGACGCGTCCTAATTTCCCAAAATACGGTTCCCTGATGACGCGCACTGAACTGCCAACCCTTAGAACGCCTTCCATCGCACCATCCACAGCGTCGGACGCTGTTGCTGCCGTATCAGACATGAACGGAATCAGGATCTCTGGACGGACAACGCCAGCCCGAATCTGCGTCGCACCGTTGATAGAGGTTTTCATATCCTCCCGTACTTTCAGAAGCGTGAACGTCTGCGCCGCCATCTCGATGCGCCCGAACCCCTCTGTAATCACCAATGTAATTCCGATCTCCTCAGACCCGGTAATTGCCACACCGAGCTCATAACCGAGAAGTTCGCGCAGATCCGCGTCATCCATCCCACCCGCGATGATGCCTTTAACACCGTTTTGGATTGCTTTTTGAATTGCATCGGTCGTGACGAGTGATCCGCCAACCAAAATTTTATCCCGATGCTCAGACTGTATCTGTTCAGCCGTCAATGCATCATCCGGCGATTCTGCGACAACGGTTAAGTCCCCAATCGTCTCACCACCGATCCCGAAGATACCTTGGATATAAGTGCCGTAAGTCTCCACGGTGACACCTTCATTCGGATACGTCGCCGTTACTGTTCCGTCGGTGTAGGCTTTAACTTCGACAGGAATAGGCGGTTCACGCAGGATCACTTGGCCCGTGACATCCGATACCGACTCAATCGTGCCGTCAATCGGCGAACGCGCCTGCGATTTAAAAAGTCCGAAAATCCCTTTTGTGGTTGCAATAATCTCGTCTTCCGAGACGGCTGCACCGACAGATTTAAGCATGTGTTCCGCAACTTCTTCCGGCGGGACACTGAGTAGGTTCGCAACATTCAACAGTTGAACATTGCCCGGCAGATCCGCCTTCGCGACGACATCCTCTGCCTTGACTGTTACACCGGCTTCGACGAGTACCTCGCCTTCAAGGGGGAGCCGACGTTCTTTTTGAATCGTCATTCCCTCGGTAACTTTAAGACCGGGGGTATATGCATGCGCCATTAAAAAGCCTCAATTTCAAGAGATAATTTGTAATATGATTTTTTAAAATTAGGTCATCGGTTTGTTTATAGAAAGATCTTCTGATAGTTGATTACCAACAACCGATGACCAATAACTGAATACCTAATATATTATACCATTTTCATTGTATTTATGCTAAAATGAAATCAGAATTTCGATAAGGTGAAACAACAATGTCAACCCAAAGCGTAGCTTACAAGACCGAGAAAATCATGCCGACCCCGGCACAACTCGCTGAAATAGGACGCGATCTTCAGTTTTATCCAAGCGTCACCGAGCAGCCAAAGGTGCTGACTCAGGAACAGGTGACGGATTTCAATCGCGTCGGCTATATCAAAGGTATCCCGATTTTCGATGCAGCCGAAATCGGTGAACACCGCCAGTACTTCGATGCCTTATTAGAAAACGTTATCGCGGCAGGCGGCAGCAGCTACTCAATTATCTCCGCCCATATAAAATACGGCAAGGTCTATGATCTTCTCACGCACCCAAAGATTGTTGCCTGTGTAAAAGATATAATCGGCGAGGACGTTATCGGCTGGGGTGCGCACTACTTCTGCAAAATGCCGCACGACTCGAAAACTGTCGGTTGGCATCAAGATGCGGGTTACTGGCCTCTCACGCCCTCGAAAACCGTTACCGTCTGGCTCGCGATTGACGATGCCACTGTCGAAAACGGCGCGATGCGGTTTATTGCCGGCTCACATCACTTAGGACACTTGACACCTCGGCACAGCGACCCCGACGAAAACAGTGTGTTGGGTCAAGTCGTCGAAGACGCTGAACAGTACGGTGAAACCGTTAACGTTGAACTCAAAGCAGGCGAAATCTCTATCCACACCGATCTGCTTTTGCACGGATCAAACGCCAATCCGTCACCGAAACGACGCTGTGGTCTTACATTACGCTATTGCTCCACTGATGTCCAAGCATCCTATCGCTGGGATCAAGAAGGTGTCGTCGTGAGTGGAGCGGATAAAAACGGACATTGGGGCAACCCACCACGTCCTGCTGTTGATTAACATTAATAGACGCGGAATGTTGAACACATAAACAAGTTTAAGTATTAAATATGCACATTGTCCGTTGATGACGGGCTGGGAGACCCAGCCCCTACGACGGTTCAGCACCTCTTGGAAATCCGAAAACCCAAAGATTATTATTTAACATCACCTCTCATAAATACTAAAACAGCCGCCATAAACAGGAGTAGCGCGAGTGAGACTAACAACGTCAGATCCAACGCTGCCCCTTCAAAAGTGATGTTCAGCGTCAGTTGTTCTGAAAATTTAGGAATACTGTTAAAAGCAACCGGTTTTTGGGATAACCCTTCCTTTACAAAATAGACGTGGTAGCTTTCTTTATCTGCGCTATCCTCGGATTTGATGAAGTCAGTAAATTGTTGTCTATAACGCCGTGCTTGTTGAATAAATCTTTTATGTCTGGCAAATCCCGTTCCAGCGAGAGATTCTACGGCATATTTGTAGATAGCCGCTGGGGATAGCCGCGTAATTTGTTGGGTGAACTCAACCTGTGCAAACTGCTTATTGAGATGTTCATCATTGAGGACGCTCTTGGCATCAGCATGTTCGTTTAGATAGTCAGCCCACATCCGTAACACTTCAATTTTAGGAGGCTTGTCAGAAGGCGAGCCTGTTCGATAAAGCTTATCGCCTGCTTTGTGCCGGTTATCAATTTCGTCTTCCTTTGCTTTTGTTATCCGAGAAATTTCGCTTCTTGAGGAGACCTGTTGGAAACCGCTTGCTAATACTCCCATCGTGTTCGGTATAAGCACCGCAAATACGATCCAAATTAGCAACAATGTCAACAAGCTGCTTGATGAATTAGAAAATTGACTTGAAATAAGCAGTCCGAGCCATAAGAATATTGAGATGTAGAGTGCAGAAGTAACAAAGACTATCCCAACTCTCGTCCATTCGCCTCCATTGAGTGATACCAGGTCCGACGCGCTGACAATCAGTAAATTCAATAATATTCCCACGATTAACGGGCCCATAATGCTCAGGAATGCTCCCATGAATTTCCCCAGAAGCACAGTAGCACGGGATACAGAATTAGCCATGAGCAAGTTTAACGTTCCAGTTTCACGCTCTCCAGAAATTGCATCATAAGTGAACAGAATCGCCATAAAACTCATAACCAACCCGATGATGAATGTCCAATCTAATTCTGTGAAATTGGGCAATGAATCATTTTTGCGGGATATATCCTGTGGATACTGAAGCCACCAGTTCGCTGACCAAGAGTAGCTGAAGCTAAAATCAGGCGTTGTCATACCGACGCCATAGCCGCCACTATGAGCGCCTTCAACTCGCTTTGGTAAGTTCGCATCTTCACCGGTAGCGATGAAGGTTAATGGGCTCACGGATTTGTACAGATCGCCTGGACCTTTTACTGCAAGTTCACCTAAATTACGACTTTTCTTTTTTAGCGATTCAGTGGCTTTGTGCATATCTTCGGAATATTCCGCGACCCTTCGCGGATATTGACTGCTCACAAATATCACGGCATTCATCACCATCAGCACCATTACCAGCATCAATGTGAGTGCAAATCGAAAACGCGTCAAATTATCAAGGATTTCTCGTTTTGCTATGTGCCAGATCATATTTGATTCCTTTTGCAGACGACCGAGAATCGCCCACTATATCACGTCGTAGCGTAGAAACGAAATGAATGCTCCCATGAAGAACAGTATATTTAGTACCGCAAGTACCATAATATCTAATGATGCACGTTGTAGACTGCCACCGATGCCTTCGCTCCGCTCCTTAAATCTGGGGATGCTGCTTAAGTCAAATGGTTCCTCGAATTCGGTCGTAAACCATCTACGTGAAGAAAATATTTTTTTGTCTCTCAGATATTCGACCCGTTCGCGGCGGTACTGTCGAGTCTGTTCCATAAATTGCCAGAAACTTCCGAGGTCTGTTTCTGCAAGAATTGCAGCGGCATTGTAATAAACCGCTGCCGGAGATATACGGGATATGTTCAGTGCCAACACAGACTGTCGGTTTGGATTTTGGTCAAGATATTCTTTGCGTATTTGCCATATCCGATCGGCGTATTGCGCACGGAGATTTTCCTTGAATCCATAACATTCTTGGGCAAGAGGCAAGCCTTCTTCATTCGGAAAACCGCTTGCACTGACCGTCTCTCCACTGTCGTAATCATTGACACCTGAGCGGACACCAACGCCACTGGGATTGGCGAGATCAAGAGGATTCTCAACCCCACGCTTCTGTAAATAATCTTTGACTTCGGCTTCATATTGCTTCCACTGGTCACCTGCCTGCTCTTTATAGGGTTCCTCCGATTGTATTGGACTTGCATGTTCCACGAGTAAAACTGTTAGATTCGGAACGATAAGCACGAAAAGCACCCAGACACACATTGAAAACATTAGCGTAATAGAAGGTCGGTCCGTTCGAGTCGAAAGAAAAAGTCCAATGAGGAAAAAGAGAGATACATAGAGCATTGATACAAGGAAGATTAACAATATCCGTCCCCAATCCGAACCGCTAAAAGAGACGTAAGGAGAGAATTGGATCACTAACAACCCTGCAACAAAACTCGCAATAAGCGGAAGAGAAATAGATGCCATTCCAGCAATGTATTTTCCCAAAAGCAGCGTCGGTCTCGGAACTGCACAAGAGAGTGTTAATCCCAAGGTCCCCGCTTCCTTCTCTCGCGATATCGCGTCGTAAGAGAACAACAAGGCGAGCAGACTCATCACCACTTGACAGATGACTGTGAAGTCGATAGAGGCGAAAATGTTCAAATAGGGGTTATCAGAACCGTGTTGTTCAGCAACGGCGGGAACATATCCGTGTGCCACCGTTACTGTATTCCCCTTTCTTTTATCCACGCCTTCGTTGAAGATGCTCAGCAGTTTCGGTTTCCTATCACACTTTAACATGTGAGTGAGTCCGTATTCAGAGTATTTCTCGACCTGACTTATCTTATCTTCATTTTCTCGCACAGCCGTTTGGTAACTTTGCAGTCTGTCCTCGTAACCTCTGGTCAAAACGAAGATATTTGTCACAATCAAGGAAAAATAGATGAGCAATCCCATGAGGAATCTGAAGCTCAATATATTTGCTGTGATTTCTCTTCTAACAATTGTCCAAAGCATCACATTGCCTCCAGCTATAGCGCGTAGTGATGATTTTTCCTTTCTAACGCGAGTTCGATAAATATAGTAAAGTTTAGAATTAATTGGGCATTCTCAAACAGTCTGAATACCTATAACAGGCATTCAGACTGGCACAAACTGGAAGTTTGTGGTACGAATGTGTCTATTTATTTTTAGGATTCACTATAGTAGGAGTAATATCTTACTTGTCTTGGGGGGTATAGTTACCCTTTTCATCCAAATACACAACTTCCCATCCTACCGGTTCCACCCCGTTATTCAAGAGGTCAGACTTCTGTTTCTCAGAAAGTTCAGTACCCTTAACCGAGAGGCTCTCTGTCTTTCCATCCCATGATTTTGATGTAGAACGTGTCGTATGCCAGATACGGGACCCTGACTCAGTTTTTTGTACATACATCCTCCCGGGGATAACAGGTAATCTGTTTTCACCTAACACAACCCAACCTTCTACCCCTTGGTTGACTTGCTGCTCTTGATACTTCTGGGTCTGGGTGTCAATATATTTCGCTTTAACGGTTTCCCAATCATCTTTGGTGTGGAATTCTTTCAAGATGAGATCCGAACGGACATTGAGGTATTCGTTATAAGTCTCGAAATCCTCTATCGTAATCCCTTTGTTGAGAAACATCTGCAGCCATTCTTCGCGAGGATATTTGGCATCCATATCTGCAAGCGTAAATTCAAGGTAGCGTTTTTCGCCATAGGAACTCTCTGAAGCGGTGCTCCACTTTGTATTTACTGCACGAGAACTGTATCTTGCATCAAACGCTTCCATAAGGGCTTCAACCGTTTGGGGGCCAGTATATTTCTCTATTGAAGACTCGGAATGCAGCGCGCTGCTCACTTCAGGCGCCACTATTGCGCGACACCCAACAATTGTAATTCCGAAGATGAACAAAAGTGGCATAGTTAGAACAATATGTTTCACGTTTTTTCTCCTCTTTTTTCAGCGTGGGATTAAATCAAGGTTATGGTGCTGGAAGTCTGTTGGGTGCTGCCCAAGTTCAAAAGTTTTCGGTGACGCGCCATGTTTCAATAATCGTTTCGTCGAGATAGGAACTATGTGATTTATACGTGTACGTAGAACCAATCTGCAAAGGCAGATATTCTTCTGTCTTGCCCGGGGTCCTATATTCCATTAATTCTATCTCTGTTGTGATGCCGTTAGCATGTTCATAACGCGTTTTCACAAGCCCAATTCCTTTAGCAAACCACAAATAGCGTACGCCGTTAACAAACGGGCTCATCTGCCTGTCACCTGGCTCATAGCGTTTGTCGTTAGTAATAATAAGCGGGCCGTTCTGTGAGTGAGAATCGATGTCCGTAAGGACACTTTTATGCTTCAGACACGTAGGGAAAACACCGGCGGGAACTTCTACTTGTTCGTGACTATCCAAGATCGTCTCCACCTGCGAATTCCAAAATCCTTCCTGAGTCCAGGTATCGCCTAAAACTATGGGAAACCTGAGAACGGAAGGCGTAACAGCCGTTCCAAGCAAGGCTGTTAGCACACACTCAAATTGACTGTCTCCTTCCCAACCGCAATTAAGACTTTTAACTCGCAAAAGGGCATCGTTTCTTATTAAGGAGACACTTCCATCTCCTGATTGATTGCCACTTTCGGTGGCGGCATTAAAACTGACCTTTATATTGCGTTCCATTTTAGCTACCTCACTTAGTGTCGCGAAAGTTTGAAAATTGTCAGGAGTAGATTGCCCTAAAGATTCGCACTTCTTTAATCGCTGCCGCGCACGGCTGAGCCGACTTTTTATGGTATTGGTAGTTACATCGAAAAAAGCGGCTATCTCTTCGCAGGACATGCCATCAAAGTAATGGAGTGTAACGACAGTGCGTTCACTTTCCCGCAATTTCGCAAGCCACTTTTTGATGGTTTCACGTAGTTCTTGGGTTGCCTCTTTCGCTTGCTCTCCCGCGAGGTATCCAGAATACGGATCGCCGTGTCTCATGGCGATGTTTATATTCTCAGCAAGTTCGGAATTCAGGCGTTTCTCACGAAACCACGCAAGACAACAGCGCGTGGCAATGGCGTTAATCCACGCAGAGAATCGATGCGGATCGTTCAGCGTCTCAAGTTTCTGATGCGCTTTCAGGAAGGTTTCCTGGACGATGTCTTCAGCAATGTGGAAATCCTTAATTGTTCGCCACGCGGTCGCGTGAACCTGTTTTTGGTATTTCTCCACTAACATCGCGAAGGCCGTTTCATCACCTGCAAGGGTCCGGTGAACCAATGCAACATCATCGTTTTTCATCGAGACCTCCTATGGATGCAACTGGGCTTAAATTTCAACACTCCGTGCTCATCCGGTTTTTGACTTAGTGACGCGAATAGAGGAGAAAAGGTTGCATAATTCTGCAAGTTGACGGATAGGGGTTTTTTGTGGAAAGCGGTATCAATTACTTGAAAAAACTGGGAAGGTGGGAAGGGGTGACTATGTTGCTATTCTGCATCGTCCGGATCCTCCTCAGATTCGTAAAAACTGTCGAAAATCTCAATATCACTTGGCGCGTATTTCTCGCCATAAGCGGACTTGATACTATTCCATAACCGATTTAAGACATTTTCACTCTTCAATTGGTTGTAGTTGATTTCTCCGGCCGCCTTCTCTATGCAATTGGCAACAATAACTAAAAGCACCTCTGGAATTTCGGCATCCTCATCAATGATATCGTCAACAGTTTCCCATACTGCGTGCTGGAACAGGGTGGGTAAGCGATTGATATGGTGGAGGACTACTTGTGTTACGAGCACAATAAAACATGACAGGCGCGGTATAGCAATATCTTTCGCTGCGTCGTGCGCACCCAGCTCTTCAGGTATACCAATTTCTTCGACGTGGGCAACAACGCCTTGGTGGATAAATCCTATGCGAAATTCAAAATTTTTGTGCAGCTCCTCTTGAAAATGCAGTGCACAGTGGTCTGGTGTAATTCGCAGGCACTCCGCTCTGAGTATCCGCTTGTCAATCGTTGTCTGTTTTTTCTTTCTCATTAGTTTTTGAGTTTTTCTCCGAAGCCTTTAGACTTGGGAGGAAAGTCCGCTCCTATAAAATTTATAGTAAAGTTTAGAATTAATTGGGCACTCTCAAACAGTCTGAATATCTATTATAGACATTCAGACTGGAAACCCAAACTAAAAGTTTGTGGTACGAATGTGTCTATTTATTTTTAGGATTCACTATAGTAAATTTAAACCGTATCCAAAAATCCCAATTCACGCAACCGATCAATCCAACGCTGTCGTTTTTCACTTCCGGACGCATTTGCGACCCAGTCTGGATGGTAGAGCGGGTCGTCTGGGCGGTTAAATTGTTCCGGAGTTCTCGCATTGCTGCGTGCCCGATTACGTGTAGCGGCATCTTCTTGAGGTGTCTTCGGGTTGTTGTAGTAAACCACGGTACACATCCGACGATCCTCACTGCCACCCCAACTTGAATGCCAGCAACGCATATCGAAAGCGACTACGTCACCCGGTTCCGATTTGCAAACATAACCCGGCACATCACAAATCTCCAGTCCCAGTTCATTCAAATTTTCCCGTAGATCCTCGTGCAGCGGATTCTTGTGAGAACCTGGGATCAGTCGCAACGCACCGCTTTCCGCATCAACAGGTTCCAAATAATACGCAAATTTCACCCCATAGCAGTCTTGGGTCGGATCGGCGTTATGGTCGGGATGCCAACCGGTATTGCCGACATAACGGTTTGCATCCGAGACAATGAAAAATACATCATCGCCGTACAGTTGCTCTGCCACTTCGGAGAACCGTGGATCTTCCGGTAAATTTGTAAAGAATGGCGTTTCCGGTCCCATCATCGGCAGCCAATGTCGGCGCGTGCCATCAAATGGGACATGACGATATGCTGCCGCCATCGCCGCTTCAAACTCTTCGTGTATTGTGTTCAATTCGTCTTGACTAAATAATTGCCGAAAAACGAGGAATCCCAAGGTGTGAAAATGCTTGATTTGCTGTTCTGTAAGCATGATATGTTCCTTTTCCTGACACAAGTTTCATCGTGCCAACTTCTGCTGTAGTTGTGGGGTGTCTATAACGTCGCTGTTGACAATATACGAAGGGATCTGCCCAGAAGCGACGCTGATAATGCTCTCACACGCACTTTTGCCGTTGCCTTCAAAGCACTCATCCGTCCAGCAGATACTGTGCGGGGTGACGATGACGTTATCCAAACTTAAGAGCGGATCGTCATCACTGATGGGTTCCTGCTCAAAGACATCAAGTCCTGCGCCTTGAATCCGTCGATTCTGGAGTGCTGCTGTGAGTGCCTGCTGGTCAACGATTGGACCGCGTGCGGTGTTAATCAGGTAAGCCGTCGGCTTCATCAGCCCGATCCGCCTTGCATCGACGAGTCCTCGCGTCTCTTCGTTCAAGGGACAGCAGACGCAGACAAAATCAGCGGTTCGCATCAAAGTATCCAAATCGACGCGTTCTACACCGACCTCTTCTGCTTCGGCAGGTGCGAGGTACGGATCGAAGGTGATGTGACGCATCCCGAAGGGTTTTGCCAGTTTGAACGCCTCTTTTCCGATATTGCCCATACCGACGAGACCGAGTGTTCTGCCGACTAACCCCATTCCCATGTAGTTTTTCGTGTCTCTCCATCCACCGGCACGGGTGAGTCGATCCTTTATTAACAACTGATGACTCAGCGATAAAACAAAAGTCATAATAGAGGTGGCAACGGGACGGCGAACACCATCTGGAGCAATCGTGAGCAGTACACCATTTTCGGTACACGCTTCGACATCTACCTTATCATATCCGACACCGAACCGAGCGATAATCGCTAACCTGTCAGCATCTGTGAACGTCTCTGCCGTGATGCCCGCGCCCAACACTAAGAGCGCATCGTAATCCTGCACCTGTGTTGCTTGTAATACCGGTGTGTTTTCTGCGATATATTCCCAGTGCAGACCGGCTTGGTCAAAAAGTGGACCGGCGATGCCATCTAAATCAGAGGTGCCATTGGGTCCCACAAAGTCACGTGTGATACCTATGCGAAATACGGATTTGTCCATTGTTATTCCTATCTATAGTAAAGTTTAGAATTAATTGGGCACTCTCCAACAGTCTGAATACCTATAACAGGCATTCAGACTGGCACAAACTGGAAGTTTGTGGTACGAATGTGTCTATTTATTTTTAGGATTCACTATAATTCTTATTTTTCGAGCCAAATGTGGCGGAAGTACCGCCATTTCAACGGATGCAGTTTGAGATCCTTAACCTTTTTGTTTATGACTAAAATCTGTTTTGCGTGCGCTAACGGCACCCAGGGGACATCTTTATGGAAAATCTGCTGTGCTTCTTGGTAGAGCGAAACACGTTTTTCTCGATCATTGATTGCCCGCGCCCGTTCCAGCACATCTTGCATCTCATCACTTCGGTAAAATGCAATGTTTCCAGCAGGTTTCTCCGCTGACGATTTGCTTAAGAGGAAATAGAGGAAGTTATCCGGGTCACCGAGGTCGGCACTCCATCCTAACATCGCTATATCGTGTTCCCCATTTTTGGTCTTCTCAAGATAGGTGCCCCAGTCGAAGGTCACTATTTTTGTCTCAATACCGATGTTTCGAAGTTCGGATTGCAGCACTTCTGCAAGCGCGCGACCATCAGGAATATACGGACGCGGTACGGGGAGTGCCCAGAGTGTCGTCTCGAATCCATCAGGGTATCCGGCTTCAGTGAGAAGTTGCTTCGCGAGTTCAGGATCGTATGCATAAGCCTCAATCGAATCGTCATAACTCCAAAGCGTCGGTGGAATCGGGTTCTTCGCTGGGATCCCCAAACCTTGATATAGATGTTCAATAATCACCGGTTTGTTAATGGCATGGTTGATAGCGAGCCGTACTTTAAGATTGTCAAACGGCGGTTTGTCCATGTTCATCGCCAAATAGCCGATACTCATCCCAGGTTGCGATAGTAATTCAAGGGTCGCGTCATCCCGAATCTGTTGCAAATCGTCTGGATTTGGGAACTCCATGGCGTGAAGGCTGCCTTGCTGAAGTTCAATGAGCCGCACCGAATTGTCAGGAATAGAGCGGAAAATGACCCTATCTAACATCGGACGACCGCCCCAATAAGCGTCGTTTGCCGTAAGCACGATTTTATCGCCTCTATCCCACTGCCCAAACTTGAAGGGCCCCGTGCCAACGGGATTGTTGGAAAACGCATCCCCCCATTTTTGAACGGCTGTTGGGCTGACAATAGAGAACGGGGTTATGGCAATCGTATAGATAAACGGCGCATAAGCCGTTTTAAGCCGAATTTGGACAGTAAATTCATCAACGGCAGTAATAGTATCCACGATCTCTGCCAAGCCGGTGGCTATCCAGTAGATGTAGCTGCCACCCACCTTATGGAACGGATGTGTTTCATCGTGCTGTCGGTTCAGCGAAAAAAGTACCGCCTCGGCGTTGAAAGGGGTGCCGTCATGGAAGGTTACGCCTTGCCGCAAGTGAAAAGTCCAGGTCAAACCGTCTTCTGAACTCTCCCAGCTTGTCGCAAGACCCGCCTCAAGTTCAGTGCTTCCATCTTTGTATGCCACGAGCGTATCGTAGATATTGTCGCAAACTTTGAAAGATTCTCCATCTTCCTCAAGTGCTGGGTCTAACCCGACAGAGTCGCCGCCGCGTCCAAATATTAGGGTGCCGCCCTGCTGCTGATGCGAATCAGCATAGACAGGCGAAAACATGGCAATCGGCAGTATCAGGACAATAAGTAAGAAAACGCGTGTGAAAAAGTTGTTTTGCATAAATTTCTCCGATATGTATTGAAAAGATATATGCTCTATGATACAGATTTTTCTGGGAAATGTCAAGCGGTCTTTTTCTTAGCAAAAGCAGTCAGTTTTCGGTCTTCAACACCGTAGGCGTATTGTAGAAAAACAACATCATATCCGTTGTGCTGTAAAAGGTATATTTGTCCTTTCGTCTGCTATTTGGATACAAACCCGGACCACGTTGCGGGGATTTGAAACCTCAGTTCTGTAAAAGTCGTTTTATTAAAGGGGATGATGTCTTAACTAATACGGTGCAAGCCTCTCACCACGAATAGAGCGTCTCGAGAAAATATGCTATCTTTTGAGCAACTCATCCAGAATCTAACAGATACAACGCAGCCGAGCATTGTGCGTAGCAGTGCTATCGCGGGACTTGTCGCGCAAGGCAGCCCACAGAGTGTAAAGTTCCTCATTGACGCACTTACGGACTCAGACACAATGATACGGCGCGAAGCGGCAAAGGCACTTCAGGACTTGGATGCCACAAGTGCAATCGAGCCACTGCTGCGCGCGTTGCAAACGGAGTCGAATGATTTAACACTGTGGGCAATGCTTGAAGCGATCAGCGAATTGGGAACCCTTAGTGTACTTCCTGCGCTCGAATCGCTTCTCAATGTTGACTCTATGCTCACGCGGATAGAGGTCAAAAAAAGTATCTCTCGCATCCAGGACCGCTACCCCGACGCAGCTGCCGTCACATCTCCAGAAGCCTCCAAACCCGAACCGAGTCAGGAACAGATAGAAACAGAAGAACCACCACCGACAGTAAGTTTTAGGAACCGGGAGCCCTCACCCGTTAATCCAACTGAACCGACTTTAGCAGCACTTGACGAGATAACTGACACAGCGGATCGAGCACAGCCGGTTGACAAATCTGCGGAAATTATAGATGAAACCGGACCGACAACAGCAGCGGAAACATCCGCAAGTTTACCTAATAACCTTGATGAAGAGACGCTAACAGATTCCGAAAATGCAGGTGAAACGACAGATGATACACAACTTGCTGATGAAGCGGAAACATCCGCAAGTTTACCTAATAACCTTGATGAAGAGACGCTAACAGATTCGGAAAATGTAGGTGAAGCGACAGATGACACACAACTTGCTGATGAAGCGGTCGAAACTACGGATGAAACGGAAGACACAGCTCCGGAGTCGCCACAACGCGAAGATGATACAGATATAAAGGATTTATCAGATACCATCGCGGGATCCCCTCGGCTTGCGGGTTCATCCGTTAACCTCCCCGTATTAGCCCCGAATGCTGCGACTGTACCGTACGATCCGAAGGGAACCGCCCTTGAACCGACACCTGCCAATTTTTTCCTGACGCTGCTGCATCCACATCGGTATTTTTCTAAGCAGTGGATGTCCAGAACGCGCGCCTATCTAATATTGTGGGCTGTTCTCATTGCGGGTGTCATCGGATTCATCCAACATCAGAAGCACTTCAGAGCAGAATCAAACTCGCTGTCCGGCATTGGGCTCTCCGCCGATGAACTGCCAGAATTGGCAAAACGCTCCTTAGCAGAAGGTGATTTCCATATTCAAGAGGGGTATTATAGGAAAGCCATTAGTGCTTATGAACTGAGTCGAGATCTCGGGGCACTCCCTATTAATTTCTACAGAAAACTCGGATTCGCATACTTCAAGGAAGGACAGTACGCACTCGCTGTTGACGCGTTTGAGTTGTTTTTAGAGGTGCGAGATGACGAGACCCCCGATGTATTTGCCGCTGAAGCCTCGCTTACGGGTGTATACCCACTCACTTCAGTGGAAGAAGGTGCCTCGCGTGACTATGAAACCTACAATATCCTCGGCACGGCGTACGCCGAACTTGGACGTGTGTTAGACGCGCAACGTGCTTATGAGCAAGCAATCCGTCTGGCACCCAAATATGGCGAAGCCTACAATAACCTTGCACGCCTCCACGCGAACAACGACCAGCATCCCTTAACAGCAGGGCTTGGAAACCCGGAAATTTCTCCAAAACTCAGACTTGCTGAGGCGTTGGCATATACAGCTGTTACGCTGAATCCAGATGTAGCCGCTTATCATGATACCTTGGGTTGGATTTTGTCGAAACGCGGGCAGGTGAATAAGGCAATGAAAACGTTAGAACGTGCTATCAACCTTCAGAAAGATGCTATTGAACCGCACTACCATCTCGCACAAGTTGCCCTGGCAGCCAACGAACGAGAAAAGGCGGCAAGAGCAATCCGTAACGTGTTCAAACTCAACCCTTCCTTTGTGCCCCTCAACACGGTCAAATAGAAACCGTTTTGTAGGGCAACCCTTGTGGCTGTTCTCTTTAGCGGATAACAGACAGTTTGCCAACGCTCCGATCTGTGTCAGACGAAAGGACGTAGATATAAATACCGCTACTGATGCCGGAGAGATCCCAAACTTTTTTCTCACGTTCACGTTCCGTCTTAGCGAGCGACGCAATACAGTTGCCACTGACATCATAGATGTAGATGTACGTCCCTGCTGGTAGGTTATCAAATGTAACCTGATCGCATGTTGCTGTTGCTGGGTTCGGATAGACGATTGTTTCTGCTAATTTCGGTGCTGGCAGCGTTATCGCGAATGTTCTCGCGTCATCCGCGAGGTTAGCACCGTCTATATCCGAAAGTTGTAGTGCCTCAATCTGATAGCGGTTGCCTGTCTGGAAGACTTCAGGCGGAAATGTAAGAATTACCCGATGCTGCGTCTTGTCCAGAATCGCTGAACGCGGTGTGTAAGTCTCTAACTCGCTTTCCGCATCTCCGTATTTGTGCAGGCGGTAGCGTCCAGCGTGTGTTGCGGACACTCCCATCGGTTTGTCAAACACCAATGAAAGTTGGTTCGGTGGTGAATAAATCGCATCACGCAACCGCGTTTGTCGGGGCGTAACAACGGATATTGGTGTGGATTGTTGATTTTCCGATTGTAAATTTGAGGGTGTAGATGTCGCGAAGACAGTTAAGGCATTGTCGCTATTAAACAGCAGCGCGTTCTCGCCATCTCCATTGAGATCTGCCACAATTGGATTGAAAGTGTTTGTCGCCGAATGGTGCCAGATCGGACGGTAATCTACGCCATCATATTGCACAAGGTAGAAATTCGGTGCGACGGCAATACACAATTCATTGCGTCCATCGTTGTTCGCGTCGGCAATAGCCATGCCATTCCCGCCATCGCGTACCTCATGAATGCGTTGCGTCCATACGGGTCGATACGTGTCGTTTCCATCGGCTCTGAAAACAGTTAAAAGCCAGTGATGGTAGCGAATATCCAATGCTATAGTGCCGACCTTGGTCCCTGCCTTCGCACAGATAGCGAACTCTGCCTGTCCGTCACCGTCCATGTCTCCAGCGGCAAAGAGTTCTGGGCTACCGTCCGGCAGCGTAGTTGTCCATGTCCGTCTATATTGGTTGTTTCCAATTGCCTCATACATAAATATATCGCCGTCGCTATCGCCAATTAAAATATCCGTCTGTGCATCGCCATCAAAATCGCCGATCGCGACATTCGCGCTAATTCTGTTATCGCCTAACGTCGGGTTTTCGAGTGTAGCGGTATTGTGATAGGTGTTATCGCTATCTGCCTCGTATACTGAGATAGCGTTGGTCGTGTTATCGCGAGTGAAAATTTCGGGGGTGCCATCTGCATCCGCATCCGCAATTGCTATCCCCCATTTCCCCGGTGCTTCCCAGATGCGTTCGGTTGGAAATTCGCCTTGTGTGGATTGTTCGAGCAAGAACGTCACATCTGGTGGGTTACACAATATTTCCATGAGACCATCGTTATCCGTATCCGCGATGGCTCTCGGCAAGAACGGTTCAGTAAAAGAGAAAATTCGCCTGAAGCTGCGGTTATCCTCAATCTCAAAAATGTGTGCCAAGTTCGTCCCCATTTCCGCAGTGATAAGTTCTAATCTTCCATTTTTGTTTAGATCTACCGGTGTCCCGACAGCATGCAACGCGCGTTCAGCCGATGTGCCTTGCGAAAGGTGCAGTGGATTCATCGGCATGTCTTGTACGTCAACCTCATACAAACTGCCGTTATTGTCATCAATCCGCAATCCGCCTGCACGATTTTTTGCGAATAAGCGATACTTATGCACACCGGGGGCTACACCTAAATCGGACAAGTTCACGATATGGAGAAGATTCTCTGAATCCGAGCGGGCAGCACTAACGATATTCCCGTTTGGCTGAAAAATCTCTATCTCTCCGATAGAAATCTCATCCGTTTGCCACAGCACTACTGATGTAAGCCTGTTTCCAACGAACCATGCCTGCGATTCATACGCAGAAATGAGCGGTGCGGTGTGGTTCACTTCAAGAACAGTTCTGTCTCTTTTGATTTCACCGGTTTTCGATTTGACGCTGAGCCGGACTGTGTATTTACCTTCCGCTAAGGTGGAAGTGTCCCATTTATATAGGCAAACATTAAATTTAGGTTCCGTTTTCACAGTTCCTAAGGGAAGCCATAAATCCGGCACTTCGCCGATGCCATATTCTAACCAGTACTCCGTGAATCCGCCCCCTCCAGCACTGCCAAAAATCTCAATTTTTTCAATATTATTGGGTTCTGCCTCTTGTGAGAACATTCGGGCGGTGTTAATTTGTACAATAAGTGCTGTTGGCGCGGTGAGTGCGGCGTATGCATTCAGCGAACCGGCACCAACGAGGCCACTTATAAAAAGTGGATCTGCGGTCCTAACCAAGGTTTCCCGCACCTCTGCATTGGTATAATCAGGATTCGCAGCCCTAACTAAAGCCGCGACACCGGATACATGTGCAGCCGCGATGGATGTGCCAGATGAATTTTGATACCCACCGTTCAGATCTGTGCTGAGGATTTCGTCACCGGGCGCGGCAATATCAATTGTCGCCCCGAAGTTGGAATCGCTGTCTAGCTGCCGCTCCTTGGTAAGCCAGGCAACCGAGATGACGGTTTTAAGTCCGGCAGGGTACCATGATCCGACGGTTCCGGCGTTTCCTGCAGCCGCAACCATAACACATCCACGAGCGTAAGCATATGCTACAGCGTCTTCTATGATGAAAGCGTTTACGGTGTCTCCCAAACTCATGTTAATCACCTGTGCCCCATTATCAGCAGCATAAACGATAGCTGCAGCGACATCGTCATTCTGGAGATACGCACCACCGCCATATTTGAAGTCGGCTCTCAACGGCATCAGACGGCACTGCCACGCGATGCCAGCAATCCCGATTCCATTATTTGCTGCCGCGCCGATAATGCCGGAGACCTGGGTGCCGTGTCCTATTTCATCTTCAGGTGCGTTATCGCGCACCGTCGAATCGCCGTTACCCGGTAGCGTCGGCGCATCGCTGAAATCCCAGCCGTTAAGGTCGTCAACATAGCCGTTCCCATCATCATCAACACCGTTCCCAGGAATTTCACCAATGTTTCGCCAAAGCTGCGATCGAAATTCCGGATGCTGCATATCAACGCCGCCATCTACAACAGCCACCGTTACTTCTGGGTTTCCCTGTTCAATCCCCCACGCTTGTGGCATATTCATTAAAGCTAAATTCCACTGTTCGCCATAGTTCGGATCGTTCGGGACTATTTCGGCACAAGGTCGATTGAGACGGTTCATCTCAACCGCTTCAACTGATGGATGTCTCGCATACCGTCGCTGCAACGGTTCCAATGCCCATTCCGCTGGAAACCGAATGAGATAGTTACGACGGAGACGTGGATGTTGTCCGGCGGGTGTCATCGGTGAGAAAATGGGCGAAACGGACACCGCACCGAGTTTTCGACTCAATGCGTCGAGTTCCTTAGGAGAAGCGTCTGGACGTAAGCGTACAATCAGTTCACCGGGCGTGTGCGTGATTTGGGGAAAACTGTCTGAGTTGCTCTGTGCAAAGGCGAATTGGGTATTTATAAATAACACGAGAATGTAGATATAGATAGATTTCTTTATCATAGTTTTTTGTATGTTTAGCTGCGAAGAGCCCTCCGTTATTTTGTCAGTGCCATTGAGTTTTCCCATAATTTCGGTTTTCGCGCGCAGGTGCTTTCTTGTAGGCGTAACACCTGCTGACTGCTGACAATTGACTACCTTGTATTTAAAATTGCAATTCTAACATCAATCTGCTATAGTATTAATGGTACGAGATTCACGCGGAAAAAACAAATTTTTTGTCCACAGTAAAAATATAAGGAATACACGCATGAAAGCATCAGAACTCACCGTAAAATGTTTGGAAAACGAAAACGTTGACTATATATTCGGAATACCTGGCGAAGAAAACCTGGATCTCATGGATGCCTTATTAGAATCCGATATTCAATTTATTCAGACGCGTGATGAACGGGGTGCCGCCTTCATGGCAGATGTCTACGGTCGTCTCACTGGACGCGCGGGGGTGTGTCTTGCTACCCTTGGTCCTGGTGCCATGAACCTTGTCACAGGCGTTGCTGATGCCAATATGGATAGAGCACCGCTCGTTGCAATCACCGGACAAGCGAGTTTGGACAGGATGCACAAGGAATCACACCAATACATGGATGTCGTTTCTGTGTTCAAACCGATGACAAAGTGGAATACGCTGCTCCACCTGCCCGAAATTATCCCTGAATCCATAAGTAAAGCCTTCAAAATAGCGACAGGCGAAAAGCCCGGTGCTACCCACATCGATTTTCCAGAAGATGTTGCGAGTATGGAAATCGATGCCGAACCTATCGCACACGATTTCCAAAGCGAGGCGGAACCTGTCGTCTCCTGTTTGCAACGCGCCGCGCAGCTCATTAACGACGCAAAACAGCCTATTATTCTTGCAGGAAATGGCGTTGTCCGCCAAAATGCCTCTCGCATGCTCACCCAATTCGCTGAAATGACGAATATCCCTGTTGCACACACTTTTATGGGCAAAGGCAGTATTCCGTGGACCCATCGGCTCTCGCTTCTGAGTGTCGGGTTACAAGCAAACGATTTCGTCTCCTGCGGGTTTGACCGTGCCGACCTCGTCATCGCTATGGGTTACGATATCGTCGAATACCATCCACGCCTCTGGAACCCGAACCGAGACAAAAAACTCATCCATATTGATACACAACCGAGCGAAACCGATGCCTCGTACATTACTGATGTCGAGATGGTCGGCAATATTCGACAGAGTCTCAGGCACCTCATGGCAGAAGAAATTTATCCTAAGGACGCAGAGTACGCTTCTAACACGCTACGCAAAATCATACTCGACCAACTCAACGAACATCGTGATGATGCAGATTTCCCGATGAAACCTCAAAAAATTTTAAGCGATGTCCGTTCTGTCCTCGCTGCCGACGACATCGTTATCTCTGATGTCGGCGCGCACAAAATGTGGATTGCGCGCATGTATCCGTGCCATCAACCCAATACGTGCATCATCTCCAATGGGTTCGCTGCGATGGGCATCGCGCTGCCAGGGGCTTTCGTCGCTAAACTTATCTATCCGGAGCGTAAATGTTTGGCAATCTGCGGTGATGGCGGGTTTATGATGAACTCACAGGAGCTCGAAACCGCTGTCCGAACCGGTGTGCCTTTTGTGACCCTTATCTTTAATGATGAGGCTTACGGGCTTATTGAGTGGAAGCAGATGAACGGGTTTGGCAGACCGGCACATATTGATTTCACTAACCCCGATTTTGTCAAATACGCCGAAGCCTTCGGTGCGAAAGGTTATAGAGTTGAAGCGAGTGACGAACTGGTGCCTATACTCAATGACGCGTTCAATCAGAAGGTGCCCTCGGTCATCGACTGCCCTGTCAACTACGCAGAGAACCTACGCTTGACGGATGAACTTGGGCAGCTGACATGCCCGATTTAATTCTTACTGTAGGCGCGAGTTTTCTATAGACATACCACCCCTACGGTGTGAAGAAAGTGTCCGAAAAACTGTGTTACAATGCCCAAAATCCGTTGGTAGCAACTTGGGTTATAGAATGATTGCTGGTTTTATATTTTACGCTTCATTCAGACGCTAATCGTGGTTTTAGTCTATTTGCTTTCGGATATGCTTCGTTTTTTCTAAAGGAGGATGCTCTACATAAAAATGGCAGTTTCAACAATTGAGTGGGCAGATGGCAGAATTCGGATGATTGACCAGACGCTGTTGCCCAACGAATTCAAACACATTTATTGCGATGACCTTCCGTCAACGTGGGAGGCAATTAAATCTTTGCGCGTCCGTGGCGCGCCTGCTATCGGCATCGCTGGTGCCTTGGGTGCGGTACTCGGCATTTGGAATTCTACCGCGAAAACCTACGACGCATTTGCTGCCGAACTCAAATCCGCGACTGATTATCTCGCAACATCGCGACCGACAGCCGTTAATCTGTTTTGGGCACTCGATAGAATCACCCGCACTGCGGAAGAAAACAAGCACCTCCAAATTCCTGAACTCAAAGAGGTGCTGCTCGCTGAGGCTCTGGAGATTATCAATGAAGACAAAGCGATGTGTCGGGCTATCGGGCAACACGGCATGGCATTGCTGAACGAAGATGACACCATTTTGACGCACTGTAACGCGGGTGGATTAGCCACATCGGACTATGGTACGGCGTTGGCTGTGATGTTTAGCGCACACGAAGCCGGTAAGCAGATCCAAGTTTATGCCGATGAGACGCGCCCGCTGTTACAAGGCGCACGCCTCACGACTTGGGAACTCATGCAAGCTGGCATTGATGTAACCCTTATCTGTGATAACATGGCAGCACAGGTCATGAAAGAGGGCAAGATTCAATGCGTGATTGTCGGTGCGGATCGGATTGCCGCAAATGGCGACACTGCTAACAAAATCGGTACCTATAACGTTGCTATCCTCGCGGAGGCACACGGCATCCCCTTTTATGTTGCTGCGCCGACTTCGACGCTGGACTTCGCCCTTGAAACCGGGGCAGAAATTCCTATTGAACAACGGGCGGCGGAAGAGGTAACAGAAGGCTTTGGAAGGCTGACCGCGCCTGAAGGTGTGAAGGTCTATAGTCCTGCATTTGATGTCACACCTGCGGAATTAGTCACAGCGATTATTACCGAAAAAGGCGTAGCACGCGCACCGTACACAGAGAATCTGGCGGCTTTACGCGACGCATAAACTTCGGTCAACCGATTTGATGTGTTACGCTGCTTTCGCTATATTCGCGCGGGTGCCGCTTATGTCAAAGCAGTCGTACTGGTTCGTGTTCATGATCCGAGTCGCAAACGCCATCGCCTGTTTTTCGGTGAGATAACCGTCCGAGATTTCGGCTTCAAGCGCACGGCGAATTTCGTTTCTCGCTTGGATCGCATAAGCCATCGCGCTGGTGGGCCATCCTGTATCGCCACCGAAAGCGAACAGCTTATTTGACGGGACAGCGTGAATGCACCGGCGAAGAAAATCGCGCGAACTATACGGATCAATGCTCCATGCCCAGCAGAAGTCGACCCAGATGTTGCGGTAATGTTTCGCAAGCGCGACGAGTTCATCATTGTAAGGGTAAGCGATGTGCATCAGCACAAACTTCGCGTCAAGATACTCTGAGAACAAGGCACACATATTCCCGGCGGGGATACGTCGCACGGGCATCCGGTTGTTGCCTGCATAGTAACCGGTGTGGATTTTGAAGGGGAGGTTGTGTTCAATGGTGAGTTCAACGCCGCGTGCCCAGCACCAATCGCCGAGACACAGACGTGTCGCTTCATCCAGGTCTGCCGCGGGTTGTGTCAGCACAGTATTCAGCGCGGCGGCGGCATCGGCATCGCTCCTTTTGCGCCAGTCGAGTGTGCGGTTGTAAGCATGTTGTGATTTTACGGCGATAGCGCACGGGGCATGTTTCGCGAAAAGTGCATCCATACTGTGTTTAAGAGAAGCGAGGTCCTTGACTTCAATACCGGTTTCGGCGTGGATCGTACTCGGATCCACTTGTCCGTTACAGAAGGTTGCCCACGAAAGATCGTAGAGAAAGAAATCGGGACCGGAGGTGTCCGGTGTGCACTGCCAACTGAAATCGTCCGTTTGAATATGGTCAAGATTCGCGAGATCGTGTAAGATGTGGTGGCGTTTCCCTGGGGTACGGATCGTCTTCACTTTATCTTGTGCGTGCGCGAGCGCATCACCGGTCAGTTCGTCGAGTCCATAGATGTGTTTCGCGATGAGGCTGACCGCCTCGCCGTACCCAGTAAATTGCGTCGCTTCCCACGCGTCTTGGATACCTTCAAACCGTGATGCGATGTCTTGAGAAGCATCCATTAGGTTTTGCATCGCTTTGGGGGAGGCACCGGCTGTCACCAAGTCTGCTGGGACATAGTTTTGGAACAGATCTTGGAGGATATCGGGTCCATTTTCAACCCATTCAGTTTCGCGCCTCATGTGTTCGTGTGTATCCACAAGGCGAATAGATTGAATGTGATGTGTTAAATCGGTGGTTGCCATACAGGGTCTCCTTTAAAAAGTTGAAACGGACTGTCTATAGTCTCGTACTTGACAAATGTGTTTGAATTATGGTTTAATATATAATGTCTTGGCATTTTACCGCTCTTTTCGGTCTTATAGGACGGAATTTACTACAAAGAAAAGCAAGGTTCGCTCTATTATAAAAGAGCAGGGCGGTCGTGTCAAGAAAAACCTTACATTTCGCAGAACTATTGAGTTTACAATTTTCTGCTGCTTTTATAGTAAAACCTATAGTTAATTGGGTACTCTCAAACAGTCTGAATACCTATAACAGGCATTCAGACTGGCACAAACTGGAAGTTTATGCTACAAAGATGTCCACTTATTTATGGGCTTCACTATAAGTGAAGTTTACGATCCAACGGTTGCTCGTGCACCACGAAGTGTACTGAGGTTACGACAGTTGAACAGCTCTGACAAATTCGGGAGACTCACCCACAGGCTCCCTGAAGAAAAAGGAATGCTCGCGCAGGAACGCGAATGGTTTACAGTCGCCTTCTTGATGAGGGACCAAACCACAGGAGCATACAATGCCTACAGGACGGATTAAGTACTACAATTTTGATAAAGGTTTCGGATTTATTGCGCAAGATAGCAGTGATGCGGATGTTTTCTTGCACAGTTCTGCGATTAAGCAGCCCGAATATGAAGAACTCCGCGTCGGACAGCGGGTCAAGTATAGTGTCGTTGAAGGTGAGAAGGGGCTCGTTGCCCAAAACGTTGAAGTCTTATTGACACCGACGGAACGCCGCTGGCTGCGGCAAGGCAAAGCGATTATCCCACGCGGGTACGCTGGGTTCCCCGGTCAAAATCAAGGACCACTTGTTGCTGACGAGTCAGCGTCTACCTCTGATTACAAAACGCACAAATCAGAGCCGATTCGAGACAGCAGAAACCGTGATGTCGCCGTACCCCCCTCAAAACCTACATCGAAACCCCGCAATCCACCCGCCTCAACAAAAGATCGAAGCGACACCCAAGACAGGCAAGAGCAATCTTCAAAGCAACTCAGCTTCGGTGACCTCTATATCCTTAAGCAGATTAACTTTGAAACATCAATGTTTTTCGCGTTGTACAACGCTATACAACTTCCCGCGACTGTCCTTGAGATGACGCTGTCGAGTTTGACACTCAATAGCAATGGGAAAGAACAGCAGATCGCTAAAACGGATGTTAAATATTGCTACAAAGACTTTGATGCCGAAAAAGTTCAGGCAGCGATTACAATTGACGAAGCTGTTAAAGCACAAGGATTGACGCAATTGCCACCCGATACGCAGCCGTGTGAAATCGATACGGAAGCCGTGCGGAATGCCCGAAAGAATGGATCCGCAATTGAGATTACGCTCCGAGAAGGCGAAATCTTCCGGGGTACTGTAGACTGGGTGAGTCCTTATGAAATTAAACTCATTTTAGAGAATGGCGCGAAGGTCGTTATCTTCCGCCCTGCTGTCTACAACCTTTCAGTCGATTAGGTGCTTCCTCAGAGAACATCGAGGGCGGTGGTGCTGTACCTGATGCTGCTGTCTACAACCTTTCAGTCGATTAGGTGCTTCCTATGCAGGCATATTATGAACTTCTTGGTGAGATTGAGCGGGATGTGAAACGCTTACGCGAAGCATCGGGGGGTGTGCCGTGTCCGTCTACCTGCTTCGCCTGCTGCCATAACACGGCGACAATGGCGATCAGTGAGGTTGAAGCTCGGGACCTAAAAATCGGTTTGGCGGCACTGCCAGCGGAGCTCCGCACGCACATCCGTAGTAAAGCGGAACGCAGCATCAAAAAATTGGAAGCACGCGGTCACAATATTGAAAGCATCATGCCGGATACTGGTATGAAAGCGGTTGACGTGATAAAAGGCACACCTGAGGGTGAGTGCCCTATGCTCATCGGTGGTGTCTGTTCTGTTTATGAACACCGTCCGGTCATCTGCCGGGTCTGGGGCTATCCAATTCATAACGGCAATGAGTTAGCCTGCTGCCACAAAACTTTCCTCGGTAAACGTAATCGCTTCCAACCCCTCAATTATAACCACTATTGGAAGACGTGTCAGAACCTTAGCACCGAATTGGGTGCCACGCAAAAAACGCCGAACTGTTATCTGGTCTTCCGGCTGCTATCGGAATAAAGCATAACACATCGTTTTTGCACCAATGGAGGTATCATGAAAAACAGATTGATCCTTTCCCATTTTTTTTATCTTACATCTATCCTGAGTCTCCTGTTCTGTTTCGGTTGTGGAGACACAGAAGACGAGCAAGAAGTGATTCCCCCGACCTATAATACGTTCCTCGACGCACCTGATGAATATCCCCTCCAATCTGATGATCAATCACCACCATTGACAGACATAGACTTGAAAGACGCTAAACAGTGGCTACACTTAACGCTCAAAGACTGGGGAAATTTAAAAGACGAAGATTGGGAAAAGTTGAAAGATGCAGATTGGATCAGCTTAACAGACGCGGAAGTTAAAGAACTCATGGACCTCAAGATTCCAAACGGTTGGGCATTTGAGGAAGGAAACGAAGCGTTACGCAAAAAACATCACGAAGCTACGCTCTTCCAACAGTTCGGAGACATCCCACAGGTGCGTTACATCGTAGAGTCTGATCGAATGTCGCGAAGTGGCATTGTAACCCTTGAGTTCGCTAAGCAACTCGTTGCTAATTCGGCAGCAATGTATTTTCTCTTTCCGAGTGCTGACAATCAACAAACATTTAAAAAAATAAGAAACCTGCTACAGAGTATAATAGAACAAGAAGAACGCAGTCTCGAAAAAGACGAACTTCGCCGCTTAGAGCAGCTCAGAATAGAAGACCCTGAAGCTTGGGTAAAAAGCATGCGCGCCTTTCTTATTGGCAAACATGGTAATATCCCGGAAGTTAACACGATTATCGAATTTTTGAGGAAATTGGAACTGGATTTACCAAGAGCAGACGAGGAATGCCGTTCCTATCTTACGGCATACGATGCGCTCTATACTGCCTTTAAGGTCCTCTCAACTTATGAATACGAATACTATGCTATGTTTGAAGCAGTGGATCAGGTCTGGCCTATCGTAGAGGAGGGCCCGCTACGCGTCCTGAAAAAATTTCGAGAGGCGAGAGCAGAAGGTATCTCATTTTATGATATAAATTGGGACGATAATTAGCACACGTCAAATGATTTAATCGCACAAGAAAGTGCTAACTTACAACTTTTGGACCTGTGGAATCACGATGAAAAACAGATTGATCCTTTCCCATTTTTTTTATCTTACATCCATCCTGAGTCTCCTGTTCTGTTTTGGTTGTGGAGACACCGAGGACGAGCAAGAGACAACTAATCTTACCAACAATACGTTCCTCGACGCACCTGATGAACCATCGCTACAACCCGCTGAACAACAGCGATGGCTGACAGACGAAGACTGGAAAAAGTTGAAAGACGCTGAACAATGGATACACTTGACAGTTGAAGACTGGGTAAATTTAAAAGACAAAGATTGGGAAAAATTGAAAGGCAAAGATTGGGTCAGGTTAACAAACGCGGAAGTTAGAAAACTCATGAACCTTGAGATTCCAAAACGCTGGGTCTTTGAGGAGAAAGACGAGGCGTTACGCGAAAAATTTGGCACGGCAGCTTTCTTCCAAAAGTTTGGAGACATCCCACAGGTTCGCTATGATGTAGAATTTAGGCGAAATTCTCGGAAGATGGCGGGGAAAGATGGGTTTATACTTGTAACACCTGAGTTTGCTAAGTACCTCGTTGGATATGCCGCAGCAACCTATTTTCTTGTTCCGACTGAAGCCCATAGGCGTTTGCTTGAAGACGATATGAAGCAGTTAAAACGTATAATAGAACAAGTAATAGAACAGGAAGAACGTCGTTTATTAGAAGAAGAATTTCGTTCCTTGGAGCAGCTCAGAATAGAAGATCCCCAAGCTTGGATAAAAGGCATGCGTGCCTTTCTTATTAAAGAACATGGAGATATTCCAGAAGTTGATACGATTGCCAATTTTCTACGAAAAATGGAACTAAATCTACCCAGAACAGACGAGGAATGCCACACCTATCTTAAGGCGTACAACACCCTCTACGTTGATTCTGATGATTTCGGATCACGCTATGAATACTATGCTACGTTTGAAGCAGTGGACCAGATCCAACCTATTGTGGCGGATGAACCGCTACAAATCTTGAAAAAATACCGAGCGGCACGCGCAGCAGGCATATCATTCTATAACATAAAATGGGGCGATGATTAGCACACGTCAAATAGAAACATGTCCCGAAAGGAAAATGCGTAGATGCGAAGTTTTGAGACCCGCGGTCCTGTCTACCCTGAAGATAATTACATCGTTGCCCGGACAGATGAACTTTCGGATTTCATTGATCGACTCGAAAAGGGTCGATACGTCGTCCTCTTCGCACCGCGACAGACCGGTAAAACCACGTTCTTCCATCGTGCTTTAGAGACACTTCTACCCGACGTATATTTCCCAATCCGAATCGATTTCCAAGCATCCAACAACCTTGAACCTGCTGTGTTTTACCAAGGTGTCTACGAAGATATTTGTGAGGAAATAGAAGCAGTTCTCCAAAAACGTGGCAGCGCATCTTCTGCGGCTTTAACAGAATTTCTGGATAACACCAAGATAACCGATCATCTCTCCATGAGAAGATTCTTTCGACGCTTCTCAAACTTTCTTGAACACCATCATAATGGACAGAAAGTTGTGCTTATCATTGACGAATTTGACGGTATCCCGCGAACCGTGCTCAGCGATTTTCTGTATTCACTCCGCCACATCTATCTCTCTGGTCGAGATCGCTGCCCGCACAGCGTCGGTATCGTTGGGGTGAAGAGCATTGCGCAACTCAACTACGATCGCTCTATTTCGCCTTTTAATATCCAAGACGAGTTCAAATTGCCGAACTTCACGCTTGCTCAGGTACGCGAGCTCCTTTCCCAATACACAGAGGAAGTTGGGCAGCCCTTTGTCCCCGTGGTCATTGAATCTATCTACAAACAGACCGCGGGGCAGCCTGTGCTCGTCAACCGGTTCGCACAGATTCTTACGGAGGAGATGGACATCCCGAAAACTGAGCCGATCACAATGGAACACTTTTCAAAAGCCCACGCGCAGCTCCTGCGCGAACGGAACACGCATACGGCGCATCTGGTAACCAATATCCGTCGGGATCGCCGATTTGAGGCACTCCTGATGAAAATCGCTTCTTATGATGAGGGTGTAGAATTCAACCTGGACAATGAAATCATTAATGAACTCGCGACGTACGGCGTTATCGGTGAAGGTGCTGACGGGCTGTGTGAAATCGTCAATCCGATTTATCAGTACCGTGTCATGCAAGCATTTAAACCTGCTGTCAATGGTTTAGAGCAAGACTATTTCCCTGAAGACACTCGTGCCGGATTTAAGGATTACCTCACACCGGACGGACAGATTCACATGGCGGCACTCCTTGATAACTTCCGTGACTTTATCGCACGCGCAGGTTTCAGGATCCTACAAGTGCCAGAAACACCGCAAGAATATGTTGGTCAACATCTCCTTTTTGCCTATCTTCAGCAGTTCGTTCAGATCATAGGCGGGACGATGTATTTGGAGGTACGAACAGGACGCGGCAGGATCGACATCCTCATTCTCCATAATCAGAGAAAATATATTGTAGAAACCAAGATATGGGGCGGGAATATGCGCTATGAGGCAGGCAAAGCACAACTCGCTGCGTACGTGAGACTGGAAGCAGCTGCGGCAGGCTACTACGTCGTGTTTGATCACCGCAAAGATCCAGAACCTCGCGTTGAGACTGAGACATTAGACGGGTCTACGATTCGGAGTTACGTGATTCCTGTGATACAAGAACGTCCTTCAGACTAACGAACCGCCACTATAGCGCGAGAATCATCTTAGGAATGTTTTTTCTGGTAGTGTCAAGGAAGTGTTTTGGGTATTATGGAACACCCTCACTTAATTCGCGCAAAAACTCGAAGGTATAAATCCCTGTATGGTGTCCATCGCTCCACCCCAAACGCACTGCATAGCGTCCGACTCGCTGAATATCGACAAGGCGTAAGTTTTGAAAAAAGTCATCAGGCGGTAAAATACGGAAGGGGTCTTTTCCGAAACGTACTGCATCGCAATGGGCGCATGGGCATTTTTCGCGTAGGAGGCGATAGGAGAGTTCGCTCCTGTACGCATCTTTCCATTGAATTGCCAAACTTGTGTTGCCTCTTTCAATGCGAGTCGGTTGAAATTTTTCCATGATAACCCCTCAAAAAAAAACGGTTGCCAATTTGTCTGACCGCAAGCAGTCTCGCAAATCGACAACCGTTCAGGGAGTTGCGGATCTAAGGATTGCTCCTGCTATCCGTTATTCAAAGTACTCCGCGTTGATATCGATGAACTCTTCCCATTCTTCAGGAACGTCTTCTTCCATGAAGATAGCTTCGACGGGGCATTCGGGTTCGCATACACCACAATCGATACACTCTTCTGGGTCGATGTAAAGCATATTGGCTTCTTCAAACTCGTCAGCATCCGGTAGGGGATGGATGCAGTCCACTGGGCATACATCAACGCACGAACTATCCTTAACGTCAACGCAGGGTTCGCAAATCACATACGTCATGTTGGAAAACTCCTTTCCGCTTAATTTATAGTAACAACTTCACTCAATAGGCGAGGTTAGCCGCTTTGATGAAGAAGGCGTAAAAAACATCGTCATATATGGCGGATTTTTTTGTTATGTCTGCTGAGTTGCGCTCAAGACATAATAATAATACCACATGCAGTCTGTTTTGTCAAGTTATATTTGAAACGCGCGCAGGACTATTTAGTTTTAAATAAATTATCGGATTGCTTCAATTCTGTAGCGTTTTAGCATACATGATATAAACATGCCACCCTTACAGGGTTGAAGAGGTGTTTGAAGTCTTCAAGGTCTTCGCGGAGAATCCGGTTCGGTTGGGAATGCAGATCGCATTTGGGCGTGTACGCCGCAAAACCGAACCTACCGGGCCTGGGGAACTGAGACGGTATTCAAGAAGTGTTTGAAGTCTTCAAGGTCTTCGCGGAGAATCCGGTTCGGTTGGGAATGCAGATCGCAAATGTAAAGCTAAGACAAATTTTGCCGCGTGTGGGAAACCAAATTTGGGTGTGTACACCGCGATGCACGTCGCATCTGGGCGAGTACGCCGCAAAAACCGAACCTACTGGTCCTGGAGAACCGAGACGGTTTTTTGAGTGGCAACTTGCATAATTTTTAGATTAGTGTTCAGATTTTTACGATTTTTTCCATTTTATGCACCCTTTCCAACCGAAAATGAGGTCTTTAATTATTAAAGGATATACAAAATTTTCACCAAATTATGGAGACCCCCAATGGTAGAAAGCGATGTTCAACTGATTCGCAGAATTTTATCAGGCGATGACGCGGCATTCAGTATTTTAGTCCAGAAATACCAAAAGAACGTCCATGCGCTTGTGTGGCGGAAGATTGGCGATTTTCATATTGCTGAAGAAATTACGCAGGACACCTTTCTCCGAGTCTACAAAAGCCTCGCAACGCTGAAAAATCCCAATCTATTTGCTGGATGGCTTTATGTCATCGCAAATCGGCTTTGCATTAATTGGAGCCAAAAAAACAGTCCAGTGATGCAATCCTTGGAAGACACACCTATGGAAGAAATAGAGAAATCTGCTTATACGCATTATCTATCAGAACAATGCGAGGTAAAAGCCTCTGATCGCCACAGCGAAATCGTCCAAAAACTTCTTCAGAAATTGCCGGAGAGTGAACGTACAGTTGTGACCCTCTACTATCTCGGTGAAATGACAGCGAAGGAAATTGCTAAGTTCTTAGGGGTATCCGTAAACACAATTAAAAGTCGCATTCGCCGAGCGCGAGAACGTTTACGAAATGAAGAAGAGCTTTTAATTAGCAAAACGCTTGGAAGTGTTCAATTACCTGCCAACCTAACCGAGAGCATCATGCGACAAGTTGCCAACATAAAACAGACATCCACTTCGGTTGGGAATCCGCTGCTACCGTGGGCGGCTTTTGGTGCAGCTGCGGTTTTGGTTATGTTATTGCTCGGTGTTAGCAATCAATACCTCGCCCGTTTTCAGCAGCCCTATAGTTTTGAAGCACAATCTGAACCGACGATTGAAATCGTTGATGCCCCTATTACGCTTGATAGTGACGCTAAACCCGCTGTCCGAAATCAGGCGGGTCGTGCTTTTACACCGAGTAAAGACAATGGGAACGGTTCACAAGTTTCTGAAACAACCTCACCGACCGATACGCTGGAAATTTCCCCTAAGTTTTCTACTTCAGAGTGGACCCAGACAGATGGCCCTCAGGGTGGCACCGCCCTTAACATCTTTGCTACATCTGAAAAGACGCTTTATGCTGTTACACACTCAGGTATCTATAGATTGGCAGCAGATGAAACTGTGTGGACACTCATTGATACCAGTGTCCCAATTGATGCGTCACAAATGCCTATGGCAGTGTATGAAGACACGCTCTATATCGTCTCTGCGAATGAAGTGTCCGCTTCAACCGATGCGGGTGAGACATGGCGCGCATTTTGCCGCCGACCAAAGGGACGCGCTATTGGATTTATCGTCACGGATGCGGCACAAGCACATCCTGTAATGTATCTTACCCTTGAAGATAAAGGTGTTTTCCGATCTACCGATGCTGGTGCCCAGTGGACCCTCCTTAACGATGGATTGACGGGTAAAAGCGTTTCTGCAGTGGCTGCGATCGGAAACACGATATTTGCCGGTACAAACATGGGACTTTACCGCCTCAATTCAGATGTTTGGGATCAATTGCCTGTGGCTACCTCCGAAGTTATTCATTCGTTAGTGGCCTCTGAAAACAATCTCTATGTCGTAACAGGTCACACTCTTTTTACTTTGGGATTGCTTGAATCAAGGCTTAAGGATAACGGGCAAATAATACGCGGCCACAATGCAAGTTCAAGTAGTATTTTCCACTCAGCTGATTTGGGAGCGTCGTGGATTGAGATAACACCGAAAAATAAGTCTCCATTTGTGAGGACACCAACGGGTATAAAACTTGTGGTTGCCGGTGAGACGCTCTTACTATTGGGTGTTGCTGAATTACGCTCAACGGACGGCGGGCAAACTTGGACAGACCTCGGATTCGATAGAAATTTATTTACGTTGGGCAGCTTTTCAACTGTAGCGATAGATGAGCATACATTTTACAACGTTGGCACCTCCGGTGTCCATCGGACAACCGATGGTGGTGAATCGTGGCAACCCTTTATGAGCGGGATAGCAGGGACCAGAATACAGGATTTAGTGGCGTTCAATGACAGGCTCTACATGCATACCGGCAGCGACGTTTTCCAATCGACCGACGGGGGTACGTCGTGGGAAAACGTTCCGGTTAATGCAGGCGGCGTTACGCTTAGGTCAGTAAAAAAAGGACAGTCCCAAGGCGATTTCTCGCTTGATTCAAGATTAGTCGTCTCAGACAACACGCTTTATGGCATTGTACCGGCGGAAGATGACCTACGCGTTTTTCATTTACCTATAAGTAGTGATGCGTTCGCCCCGATTCATAGGGTCCCCTCTTTTGCAGAGCGAGCGCAATCTTTCAATCTATGGACAAAAGAAGCCTTACCCATTGAGTTGTGGACCAGCGTCGAAGAGGTAGAACAGGTTCACTCGTCTGATGGTCATGAAGAAAGCGATAGCGTACCTGTTACATTGTACTTTATGAAAAAACATTGGGGCGCTGGCGGGTTTGCTGTCAGTGACGAAACCTTCTACATAGAATGCAGGCGAAGACTTTTCAGTTGGGAACCCGGTAGGCAGGAATGGCGAAACACAGGACTGATAGATGCCAGCGAACAACCTGATAGCGAATTGGATAAGGGGTTCAAGTTAGCGGTTTCAGCAGAAACTGTTTACGTCGGTAAGCGCGATGGTACACTCTTTCAATCGCTGGATGGTGGAGACAGTTGGAGAGACGTTACATCAAGTCTTCCGCTTCGCTTTACACATTTCAACGAGATCGTCTTTGTAGACGCAACGGTTTACGTCGCAACGGATAAAGGCGTTTTATCCTCAGAGACCGGAGAACACTGGCACTTAATAACAGATAAAACCGGTACACCTATCGTCATAGATAGATTCGCTGTGAATGGCACCACAGTTTACGGTGCCGGGGATACGGGTGTATATCGTTTAGAAGGCGGATGGCAACAGATTTCTCCAGAAGTCCCGGGTAAAGTTATATCTCTCATCGTTAGCAACGACAGACTTTATATTGCTACCGAACAGCGCGGTCTATTTCACATCTCGCTTGAAGAAGAAGCGTGGGTAGGCGTGATGAAATAACCTCCACTTTTTACAAGTAAAAGGAGAACTATGAAAGTCTTAGTCATCTCCCTTCTTATCGTCCTACTTGTTCTCCCGCTCGCTTTCGCGGCAGAAGACAAACAGACTTCTGATGTTACCAGTCTTTACCACCTCGCTACCATTTTAGGTATTCAAGTATCGCTGGCGCGCATCGAAAACAGGCTTATTGAGAAAACGGAGGGGCATCGTGTCGCCGATTTTGCGCATCTCATTGCCGCTGCCAAGGAAATCGGACTCGAATTGCGAGAGCTCGATCTCACTTATGAAGAGCTCCGAAAGTTTAAAACGCCGGTCATTGCTCATCTCAGGACCACATTTGAGGACGTAAACCCTGCAAATGCCGACTTTACCGCTGGCCATTTCATCGTTGTTGAATACACGAATAAAAAGTGGGTGCGCTTCTTTGATACACCCAGCAGGTTTCTATATCAGGCGGCGACTGTTGTGTCTCGTGATCGCTTTTTGGATCTCTGGACGGGACGTGTGCTCGCCCTCTCGGAAAGCCAACGTCAGCAAAGGCAACCGGTTTTAAATGTCTCACCCACGTTGCTGGATTTAGATGCCTTAATCACACTGCAGCGCGGCCTCGGAGATCAGGACTTAGTGGGATACCAATTTCCTGTCCGCCTTAAAAATCGGAGTGATGCGCCGATACAAATCGTCTCTGTCGCAGGCAATACGTGACATATAGCTATCGCCAAGCCTAAGACAGGTGTCATTCCTGCCGGGAAAGATGCTGTTTTAGGGATCGGTTCGACTGCAGTTGCAGCCTATAGCACTTCTTTTATGACTGTCCATATTCAAACGGATACACCGCAACGTCCATCCGCTTTTATCTCTTTCGGGCGCGCTCGGGAATTTCCCGTCGTCTTTGTCCCTGAGAGGGTCTATGTGGAAAGTACTAACACATTACAATCCCAGAAAACTGTTGCGCTAAAAAACCCGCGTGAGGCTGCCCTGATGATTCAGAATATTAAAAGTTCACAGGCGTGGATTCAGCCTGTGCTTCGTAGCGATAACGTCGTTTATCCGTGGCGCGCCGCCGACATTGAACTGAATTTTGCAACAGATCAGATGCCCAAAGGACGGTTTAATGAGAAACTCATAGTTGAATACATTGACCACAAAGGCGAAATAAGGACCATCAAGTTACCGATATCTGGGGACGGAAGTCAAGTCTATACGCTCGCGCCCGAACGTTTTTTCTTCGGACAAGTTAATTCCGGCGCGGAAAATACGAAAGTGTTAGTGCTTAGCAATCATACGAGCACTGAGTTCCAGATTGAAAAAGCCGAAACTGATATTGGAACAATCACAGTCAAAAGACAAGAGAACAGCAACAACTATCAATTGACGTTAACGTTACCATCAGTTTTAGCAACAGGTGTTCTGAAAGGCGAAGTTCTCCTTCGGACGAACCACTCAAAGATGCGTCTTATCAAGATTCCGATTTTTGCTTTCGTCGCAAAGTAGGAGTACTTCACATCCAAATACACTCAAAACAGATTGGAGACTATCCGATGAAATACCTCAGAGAGACATTTCTAACAATCCTAATTGTCTTTTTACTGACACCGACTCTATTGTTTGCAGCACCGCACGAACCGTCTCCGGCTGGCGGTAACTGGCTCGAACTGAATCCTAAACTCGGGCAGGTCCAAACGGATGCGCCTTGGTTTCCCGAACTCACTGGGACGCTTACGATTGAAGCGTGGATCTATGTAGACGAGACATTGCCCAAGCAAGTCCGATTTTCCCTCGTCGGTCAAACGGACCGATTTAGCTGTTTTATGACTGGAATGCCTGTGGACGAAGATAGAGATAATGTGATGGATACTCGGCTCGGTATCCTTTCCAATGGGACTAAAGAACCTTCAATGGTGACGAAAATGGAAAGTCTGCCGATTCGTCAGTGGGTGCATTATGTAGCGACGATCGACCGCGGTGCTGCTATTGGCAGCGACGGTCTAATTAGAGGAGGACCTGATGGGAGCGAACTGCCAGTGCCAAATGAGAATCGTCTTGTGGTTGGCGGTATGCCAATTTTGACGAACCTGCCAGCACCTCTGGGGGACAAAATGCGTTTTGCTTCGGGAGTCTATATTGACGAACTAAGAATCAGCAGCGTCGTCCGTTATAAAGGCAATTACGATGTACCCACAAACGCGTTCAACACAGATACTGATACCATAGGACTCTACCATTTTGATGAAGGGTCAAAACAACGTTATGAAGATAGTTCAAATTCCCAGATTCCCTTAATCCGCAGTGAGATAGATCCTGAGACTCTTGCGAAGATTGAGGCGGCGACAACCTCGCCTGTGCTGCCAAAAAGTGAAGCAGAGTCGCTTCGGCTTATCCGCGAAGGGATTGCTTACTACGATAGCCTGCTTGAAAGCGGACGCGTTGACTTTCTTCGGGAAACTATTAGTGTTGCGTCTGCTGGGAACCCTATGGGACGCGCCCCCAGTGGTACCTGGAAGGGAACTTTCGAGTTTTCGGGACGCAAAATGAGATGCCTTGTGACACGAGATGCTATTCAGTACGAACCTGATCGAAACATTCCAATTAAGGGAACAGAGCAATACGCTTATGATGGCGAAACCTTTGAGACGCTCCGGGAAACATTTAACGGTATTATGCTGAGTCGCAGAAGCGAAATCGTCGATGACCCATCCAATGATCCACGCTCCTGGGGATGGGATCTTAGTGGTGGGAAAGATTCTCTCACAATGCTTATTGATGGACTTGATATCGAAAGTATTAAAGAGGTACGTTTCAACGATAGTGATGTGTATCACGTTAAAGGGAATATGTTCGGTGTCGCAATAGAATTGTGGCTAAATCCAAAGAAAAGCTACCGGCCTGAACGCTATGTAGTCTCTAACCCTATGTTCTTAATGACAAGGGATTTCAAGTTCAAAGAGGTTGCACCCGATCTCTGGTTCCCGGAATCTGCTAAGTGGGTTACGACTGTAACCGATATGAAGACCGGCACGAAAACCGACATCACGACCACAACGATCCAATTCACAAACATTCAGGTTAACGAACCTATTCCTGAATCCCGATTTTCTATTGAACCACCTCCTGGGGCGAGAGGGTATGACATGCGGACCCGAGAAAGTTTTGAAGTCCCGCAGGAGAACAGTAAATGATGTATTTCAGACACGACCAAGAGACTTCCTAACAAGCACCTAACTCCATTTTGAAACCGATAATTAATGTTGATGCGTCTTATCAAGATTCCGGTTTTTGCTTTCGTTACAAAGTAGAAGGTAGGAGCGTTCAGACCTGAACGTTCTGACAACAGGTAAGGAGCTATTCCATGCAATATCTCAGAGGTACATTTCTAATAATTCTCATTGGCATTTTAATGACTCCAATTATACTATTCGCAATACCTCACGAACCCTCTCCTGCGGGTGGTGGTTGGCTTGAACTGAATCCTAAACTGGGGCAAGTCCAAACGGATGCGCCTTGGTTTCCCGAACTGACCGGTGAACTCACCATTGAAGCGTGGATCTACGTAGACGAAACGTTACCCAAGCAAGTCACCTTCTCACTCGTTGGTCAAACGGACCGATTCGGCTGCTTTATGGTTGGGGTACCTACGGACGAAAATAGAGATAATATTATGGATACTCGGATCGGTGTCTTTTCCAATGGTACCGAAAAACCTTCACATCTGACGGAAACAGAACATCTACCGATTCGTCAGTGGATACATTACGTGGCGACGATCGACCAAGGTGCCGCCATCGGCAGCGACGGTCTAATTAGAGGAGGACCTGATGGGAGCGAACTGCCAATTCCAAATGAGAATCGTCTTGTGCTTGGGGGCATCCCAACTTTGACGAAAATGCCAATACGGGACAAAATGCGTTTCGCTTCAGGTGTCTATATTGATGAACTGAGAATCAGCAGCGTCGTCCGGTATAAAGGCAACTACGACGTACCGACACAAGCGTTCACCGCAGATACCGACACCATAGGACTCTATCATTTCGATGACGAGTCGGATCAACGCTATGAAGATAGTTCAGATTCCGAGATTCCCTTAATCCGAAGTGAGATAGCTCCTGAGGTGCTTGCTGAAAATGAAAAAGCGACAGCCTCGCCCGTGCTGCCAAAAAGCGAACAAGAGCTGCTGCAACTCATCCGCGAAGGGATTACCTATTACGATAGCCTTCTTAAAACCGGACGCGTTGACTTTTTTCGGGAGACTATTAGTGTTGCATTTGATGGACTCCCTGGACTGGGACGTTTTCCAAGTGGTACTTGGAAAGGGACTTTCGAGTTTTCGGGACGCAAGATGAGATGCGTTGTGACAGAAGATGCTATTCAGTACGAGACTGACAGGAACATTGAACTTAAAGGGACAGAGCAATACGCTTATGATGGCGAAACCTTTGAGAGACTCTGGGAAACATTTAACGGTATTATACTGAGTCGCAGAAGCGAAATCGTTGATGACACATTTAATGATCCACGCTTCTGGGGCTGGAATCTCGGTGGTAGGGATCGATCCCTCATGATGAGCATTGATGGGCTTGACGTTGAAAGCATTAAAGAAGTGCGTTTTAACGACAGTGATGTCTATCATATCAAAGCGAAGTTTTTAGGTGGCACCATGGAATTGTGGTTGAACCCGCAGAAAAGTTACCGACCCGAACGCTTCATAGTTTCTGATTTAATGCTTTCAATGACAAAGGATTTCAAGTTCAAAGAGGTCGCACCAGATCTCTGGTTCCCGGAATCCGCCAAGTGGGTTGATACTATAAGCGATATGAAGACCGGCACGAAAACCGAGATCAGGACCACAACGATCCAATTCACAAACATTCGGATTAACGAACCGATCCCTGAATCCCGGTTCTCCATTGAACCGCCCCCCGGAGCAACAGTGGTTGATAGTCGAACCCAAGAAAATTTTGAAGTCCCAGCGGAGAACAACAAATGAGCGAGGCACTTATCCCTCAATCGTTCCGAGAAGATAAACTTACATGGCCATGGAGAAAGGTAATTGTGCAAGTACACCGTGCTGCCTTCAATATCCGGATTGCAGAAGAAGACCTACGTTTTTCAGATTAACGCAGTGCTTATCGTTCGTTACACAAGCAAAATTTCCTACCGATCAACGAAAATTGGACGACATCGCAAAATATTTGACAAATCCAAAGTTTTTGTGGTAATATGTCAATAGTTGTAAAGTGTCGTTTGTAAGTCCGCTGTATTGCAAAATGCAGGTTTCTCATCTCAACAATGGTAGGAACATAATGAAAAAGCCCATCGGCAAAAAGTGGCAGTTTAGAAATTCAGATATCGACAGTAGTTTAGCATTGGCATCCGAAGCGGGTGTCTCTCCGTTCGCTGCCCAACTACTGATCAATCGCGGGATAGAAACCGCTGCCGAAGCGCGCGCCTACCTTTTCCCAACTTTTGATGAACTCCACTCCCCTTTTGAATTAGCCGATATGGACAAAGCCGTGGAACGGATACACACGGCGATTTCGCGCGGCGAGAAAATTTGTATCTATGGCGATTATGATATCGACGGCACCACCGCAACTTCGCTATTGCTCCATACATTCCGACAGATGGATGTCCCGGCGGACTACTATATCCCAAATCGATTTGATGAAGGCTACGGACTCAGTGAAGCTACCATCAGAAAGATCCACAAAAAAAACAAGGCACAATTGATAATTACTGTAGACTGTGGTATCACATCGGTGAAAGAGGTCGCGTTAGCCAATCAACTCGGTATGGATGTTATTGTCACCGACCACCACCAACCCGAGCAGGAACATCCCCCAGCACACGCGCTCATTTCACCTAAGATTCCGGGGAATGAATACCCTTACAAAGAACTCGCGGGTGTCGGTTTAGCCTTCAAATTGGCACAAGGCTTAATAGACGATAGAAAGTTTCTTGAATCACTCTTAGATCTGGTTGCATTGGGCACTGTCGGGGACATAGCATCGTTAACGGGTGAGAATCGCATTTTGAGCCGTTTAGGATTGGCGGAACTTGATAAACGGGAACGTCCTGGCATTCATGCTTTATGCGAAGCAGCCGGTCATAAAATTGATACACCGATTGACGGATACGCAATCTCTTTTAAATTGGGACCCCGCATCAACGCCGCAGGCAGAATGGGCACCGCGAACACAGTGGTTCAGCTACTTACTACCGATTCCGAGGATGTCGCAACCCGGATCGCCTCCCAACTCAATGAAACAAATCGGGATCGGCAAGATTTGGAAAAACAGATCCAAGATGAAGCAGTGGAGCTAATTGAAAAAGAGGTTGATGATGACACCGTAGGGATTGTTGTTGCCAGTGATAAGTGGGACGAAAAGGCACAAGGTGTGGTCGGTATCGTTGCCGGACGTTTAAAAGAAATCTATTACAAACCTGTCATTGTGCTTGCAATTAACGGTGATGAAGCGACTGGATCCGGGCGTTGCATTGAGAGTAAGGATATGAACCTCGCCGACAGTCTTGTCGCCTGCACAGATCTGCTCGTGAAACACGGCGGACACGCGGCGGCAGCAGGATTAACGATCAAAACCAGAAATATTCCGAAATTCAAGGACGCTTTCAACGCATACGCTTCTGAACACCTGACAGAAGAAGAACTCCAACCGAAGCTGGATCTCGAATTTGAAACGCATCTTTCGCTCTTGACGTTAGACACCCTAAAGGAACTTGAAAAATTTGAACCCTTTGGACAGGAGAATCCATCGCCGCTTTTTGGCAAACGGCACATCAAAGTTGCTGATGGCACACCTCGAACAATGAGCGATGGAAAACACCTGAAAATGTTCGTCAGCGACGGTGGGGCAAAACAGTGTGCCATCGCATGGGGGGCTGGCGACCAACTCGTCACTTTCAATCGTCCGAATGTCTCCCTGGATGTCGCTTTTTCACCACAGATCAACGAGTGGCAGGGTAGGCAATCTGTGCAACTTATCCTTAGAGATTGGGAGGTGCACGCTGAAGGCAGGGACATGAACTGGGATGTATTTCCCCGACTTGATGATGAATCTTCCGTAAAGATTGCCGACAGGCGCAACACGCAGAAAAAGAATTATCTTTTAAAGTTGCTTGCGCGAGAAGAATCTTGTATAATTTATGTACGAGATGAAGAAATGCTGGCGTTTTTGCTTACAAGGCTTCTACCGGAGAGCATTGAGGGTATTGCGGCACACGATGAGACAACATCCCGTGAAGCGGAAGCAGCGTTGTTGCAGCAGTTGGCGCGTGGGGAGCTCAGGACAATCGCCTCAAGTAGCAGTTTATCAAGCCATGAAGCGTTTCCGTTCGTGAAGCACGTTGTCTTTTGCCATCTCACGCCGAGTCCGGACCTCTTTTTCAAGCGATGCGCGCCTGCTTTCGCAACCGAAGAGACCTCCTGTCTGCATCTGATCTACGGTGATACAGATGGAACGGAGATGCGGAATTGGGTCAGTAAAAAATATCCTGAGAAAGCCGAATTACAGCAATTGTACGGCGGCATCCGTGAAGCCATACAGTCCAACGGTGCGGAGGGATACGCTGAGGCAGCAATACTGAATGGCACGCTCGGAGCCCCCTCGACAGTTGAAACCGGACTGACTATCTTTGAAGAATTGGATTTTATTGAGCGGTATGGGGCATCCGGACAGAGACTTGTGAAACTCCGTCCTGCTCAGAAGAGTGATTTATCTCGTTCACCAACTTACTTGAGAGGCGAATGGATTAAGCAGACGAGTCCGTCTTTTATTGAGTTTCAGTTGAAAGAGAACATTGAATCTATGTGGGAGCGCATAGAAAATGAGTGTCAAATCGCTAATACGTCAGATTCAAGCTTATAATCCGGACGCAGAAGTTGAACTTCTGGAGCGTTGCTACCGTTTCGCGCAAGAAGCGCATGAAGGCCAAAAACGCAAATCTGGCGAACCCTATTTCACGCACTGCGTCAAAACCGCTGCGATCCTCGTAGAACTCCACCTTGATACCCACACGATCTGTGCCGGTCTCATGCACGATGTGCTTGAAGATACAGGCATCACTCGTGAGGAGCTGCAGGTCCGCTTCGGTGCGAACATCGCGAATCTTGTTGAAGGTGTAACGAAAATTGGGCAATATAGACCGAGTGTCGGTTCCCCGACTACCAACACACCCATTACGGTTGAGGATCGCGTCCATCGGAAACGGCAAGCCGAAACCTACCGGAAACTCCTCTTAGCAACCGCAGAAGATATGCGGGTCATCCTGATTAAGCTCGCGGATCGACTTCATAACATGGAGACGTTGAAGTTCCTCACCAGCGAGAAATGTCAACGCATTGCCAAGGAGACCTTGGAGATTTACGCACCGATCGCGCACCGGTTGGGAATTTGGCGTATCATGGGTCGTCTTGAAGATTTGGCGTTCAAACATCTTTATCCTGCGGAATACCGAAAAATTGCGGATCTCCTGAACCAGAAGCTCACGGAGCGCGAGGCGTACTGTGATAAAATGGTGAAGCAGATTCGCGGGGTCCTTGAAAAACGTGGTGTCTATGCCGATGTCCACGGCAGAACAAAGCATATCTATAGTATCTACCAGAAGATGCAGCAGAAAGGTACGCCGTTCAGCGAGATCCGAGACCTCGTCGGTCTCAGAGTGCTCGTTAAAACCGAACCTGACTGCTACACAGCCCTCGGTGCCCTCCACCACAAATGGAATTACCATCCGGATCGGCTTCGAGATTGGATCGGACAACCTAAGAAAAACGGGTATCAGTCACTCCATACCACGATTTTAGATGACGGTAAACCCGTTGAGGTACAAATCCGCAGTTATCAGATGCATAAAGTCGCAGAGGATGGTATTGCTGCGCATTGGAGCTATAAGGAGGGCGTGCCAACGAGTAGACAGGGACGCTCTATTTTCGCGAGTTATAAGCAGATACTTGAAGACATACAGGAGACACAGGATAGCCCGCATCAGTTTGTGGAATCGATGAAGTTGGAGCTCTTCCAAGATGAAGTATACGTTTTTTCGCCGAAAGGCGACCTTTTTAAGCTACCGGCAGGTGCGACTGTTATCGATTTCGCCTATAAAATCCATACGGACATCGGGCATACATGTGTCGGTGCAGAGGTCAATGGGTCTATCGCCCCGATCCGGCGGGTACTTGAGAATGGCGACCAAGTTAATATTCGGACGCAATCCAATGGCAAACCGAGTCGAAGCTGGTTACCGCATGTGAAAACGGCTACGGCGCGGGGTAAGATTAGGCACTGGTTCCGTGAAAAGGATAGGGCGGATGCCCTGGAATTAGGTAAGAAATTTCTCGAAGGGGAGTTGCGTGCCTTCTATCTTAACGCTCGTGATTACCTCAACTCTCCGGAGCTGCTGAATATCGCCAAACAGCTCAAACTCAAGAGCCTTGAAGAACTTTTTGTCCGCATCGGCAACGGGGATGAATCGGCTATCCAGGTCGTCAATCTCTTGAAACCTGAGATGCCGAAACCTGAAACGGAAACGACAGAAGCGGTTAAACCCGAACGGAAACCCGAGTCAGCTGCTATCCAACTTGAAAACAATATTGACTTAGGTATGATGCGGATCATGAAATGCTGTAACCCGATCCCTGGCGATCCAGTTGTCGGTTACCTGACTCGCGGCCGCGGCGTTTCTGTCCACAGAGCCGGATGCATCCGTATCCTCGAGGAGCCGGAACGGCTCTTGGCAGTCAAATGGCTCGAAAAGTCGATGTCCGAAAACGGGGACCACCCGCCGGATGTCTACCCTGTCAAAATTCTCGTCGAATGCAGTGATCGTCCCGGAATGCTCGGTGAAATCACAACTGCCATCGCACAATACAAAGTGAACATCCGCTGTGGCACCTTCCAACCCTCTACCGTCCATCTTGATGCTACCGCTGCTGACAACCTCACAATAGACGTAACAGGTGCTGAGCAGCTGGATAAAGTCATGGAAGCGATTCGGCGGCTAAAAGGCGTACAACGCGTTCTCCGCCTCTCCTAAATCCAACCTATCGTCATCTCGATGTCATGATATTGGGGAAACGCGCTACGGATTGTGCTGCGCTATACAGGGTTAAGCATTCTTGATATAACTTTGGACACTCTTCCACTCTTCAGACATCTCGTGCAAACGCGAATCCGCCGCGTTCCTTCCTCTGTTTGAACCCGAACCCGCTGAAGATTTGGAAGCCAACGCCGCTTTGTATGCCGAAATGATTTACTAATCTGGTTACCCGTCATCGGGCGTTTACTACAGATGGTACAGACGCGTGACATCTTGATCTCTCCTTTTTTCTCTATGAAAGTGTTGGTCAAACCTAAATATTAATGATACCACAATTAGGCGGAAAAAGCAAATTTTCTTTGGAAACACCGCCGGAAATTATAGACATATCATCTGTGTTCGTCGGTGCGGTTTGAAACCTCGCCAGAAAAGAAGACAACGTAAGCTCCAAAACAATACCCTCCTTTGAAAGAACCTTTAACCCCAAAACATGCAGTTACCATCCAACTTCAAAAAAAGTGCAACTTTTTTTCAATTCATGTGTAGTAACAATACACTGGTAGTTTGTCACATCCAAACTAAGAGGCGGTTCGTAGTGGCGCAATTCTGCGGCGTACTTGAAGAAATCCGCAGAAATACCCGAGCAAAGACACTCAGCAAATCCCCAAATGCAACGTGCATTATTGCGCCTTGAGACGTGCGATGAATCGCACTACTACAAACCAAGTTTACCCTTCATTTGAAAGTTGACAGACTATTAGTTTACGTGAAAGCACTTAGGAATCCGGGTTAGAAGGAGTTTATGATGAAAAGGTTGTTTTCTATTTTTTCGATGTTATTTGTTATTTCAAGTGTGTATCTACCGATTACTTTCGGGCAAGATGCCGCAACGTTGAGTTTACCCGAGGGAGCAAAAACCCGTCTCGGCAAAGGCATGGTGTATAATAATCACGCGCATCGTAAAGCCCAGGGCAGAGGCACGGTTTATAATAATCTCGCGTATTCTCCAGATGGTGCGCGTTTGGCAGTAACGGGTAATATCGGTATCTGGATATACGATGCGCGGACAGGTATAGCCCTCAACCTGCTTGCAGGCGATGAGAATTTTGTGTTCAGTCCGGATGGTCAAACCTTGGCGAGTAATAGTGGAGGGACTACCATCCGCTTGTGGGACATGGATACAGGTAAACATCTCCACACCCTCACAAGGCATGAGAATAGTGTCAATAACATGTCAGGGCATGAGGATTGGGTCAATAACATGTTATTCAGTCCGGATGGTCAAACGCTGGCGAGTAGCGGCGGCGTTTGGAATGACAGAACCATCCGTTTGTGGGATGTGACCACGGGTAAACATCTCCACACCCTCACAAGGCATACGTATCGGGTCAATAGCATGTCGTTCAGTCCAGATGGTCAAACACTCGCAAGTGGTAGTGAAGACGAAACTATCCGTTTGTGGGATGTAAGCACGGGCGAACATCTCCGCACCTTCAAGGCACATGAGAAGAGTGTCAGTAGCGTGTCGTTCAGTAGCGTGTCGTTCAGTCCAGATGGTCAAACGCTCGCAAGTGTCGGTGGGTCCGATACCAGCCTTCCATCAAGTGGCATTAGGGACAGAACTACTATCCGTTTGTGGGACGTGGCCACGGGTAAACAACTCTACACGCTCACGGGGCATGAGAGTTGGGTCTGGAGCGTGGCGTTCAGTCCAAATGGTCAAACGCTGATGAGTGATAGAACGAAGGACGATACTATCCATTTGTGGGATGTGAATACGGGCAAACATCTCCGCACCTTCACTGGGCATAAGAGTAGTATCACTAGCGTGTCGCTCAGTCCAGATGGCCAAATACTGGCAAGTGGCAGTTGGGACGGAATTATCTGTTTATGGGATATAGATACGGGTCAACAGCTCCACGCCCTCACAGAGCATGAGAAGAGTGTCAATAGTGTGTCGTTCAGTGCGGATGGTCGGACCTTGGCGAGTGTCAGCATGGACAATACGATCCGTTTGTGGGATGTGAATACGGGTCAGCAGCTCCGCACCTTCACAGGGCATACGTCTATGGTCGCTCGCGTGTCGTTCAGCCCAGATGGTAAAACACTGGCAAGTAGTAGTGTCAAGGATATTTTACAGCCGCCGGGCATGCATATTATGTCTAGACCCGTAACTATCTATTTATGGGATGTAAACACGGGCAAACAGCGCCGCACTCTCACAGGGTTTTGGAGTTCTGTCAACGTGTCGTTCAGCCCGGATGGTAAAACACTGGCAAGTAGCGGTACGGACACGGCGATCCGTTTGTGGGATATAGACACGGGTAAACAACTCGACATCCTCACAAAACACAGGGGTTTGGTCACCAGCGTGTCGTTCAGCCCGGATGGTAAAACACTGGCAAGTGGCGGTACGGGCAATACGATCCGTTTGTGGGATATAGACACGGGTAAACAACTCCGCACCTTCACAGGGCATACGTCTATGGTCGCTCGCGTGGCGTTCAGCCCGGATGGTAAAACGCTGGCAAGTTCCTGTAGTTACGATCCCGAGGGGCAACGTGACCTTTGGGACAAAACTATCCGTTTGTGGGATGTGACCACGGGTAAACATCTCCACACCCTCATAGGGCTTTCGCCGGGCCATCTCGTGGCGTTCAGCCCAGATGGTAAAACATTGGCGAGCAGTTGGGATGACGGCACTATCCGTTTGTGGGATGTAAATACGGGCAAACATATCTACACCTTCACTTGGCATGAAGGTGGTGGTGTCCGTAGCGTAGCGTTCAGTCCAAATGGCCGGACACTGGCGAGTGGTAGTATGGACGGAATTATCCGTTTGTGGGATGTAGATACAGGCAAACAGTTCCGCACCTTCACAGGGCATGCGGGTAGCATCAATAGCGTGTCCTTCAGTCCAGATGGTCAGACGCTGGCGAGTGGCAGTGAGGATGGTACAGTGCTGCTGTGGAAGAATGTTAAGTAACTTGTGTTATAGTAGAACCCGTAATTATTTGCACACGCGGAGGGAACCGTAGGGGGTTTTTGCTGGGGTGTTTCTTCTAGGGTAACCCAACCCCTACGAGCGTGGCGTGTGGTGTGCCTATCGCGGCGTACACACATATTTTCGGAATTTACTATAATCTCTCTGAGTGAGCCGAGGATACAATTCAAGGTGTGATGGTGAGTAGGCTTTTGCCGAATGCCATCACGCCTCTTTTTTCAGGACGTTTTTTCACACCAGCTCAGGCTTCAGCTAAGAGAGGTGTTGTGGCAATAACAAATAAAGTGACTGCCCCAAAGCATTAACTGATAACTGACGACTCTCACTGCGAGGCAAACCGATAACTGAAAATAGATGTGACTTTTTCGGAAGAATCTGGTATACTATGCACTATGAAAGTTGCTTATATTACCGCAGGTGCTGCTGGCATGTACTGCGGAACTTGTATCCACGACAATATGGTCGCCACTGTCCTGAAGAAGCAGGGACATAACGTTTCGCTAATTCCTACCTATACCCCTACCCGAACAGATGAGGCAAATGTTAGCATGAACCGCGTCTTTTTTGGTGGCGTTAACGTTTATCTTCAGCAGAAACTCTCTATCTTTAGGCACACCCCGTGGACGTTTGACAAACTCCTCGACCGTCCAGCACTGTTAAACGGATTGGCACGGTTCAGCGGCTCAACAGACGCTCGCGACCTTGGACAACTCACTGTATCTATGCTCCATGCCGAGCAAGGGTATCAAAAGAAGGAATTAGCGAAGTTAGTCAAATGGCTCGCTGAGGAGGATAAACCCGATATCGTCTATCTCACGAATTCCATGCTCGTAGGTTTCACGAGAGAAATAAAGAAGGCCTTGGATGTGCCGGTTATCTGTGCCCTGCAAGGCGAAGACATCTTTCTACGAGATCTAATTGAACCGTATAAGACAGAAGCGTTAGCACTCCTCCAAGAACGGGCGAAAGACCCGGACGGCTTCGTGGCACCCTGTGACTACTATGCCCGATTTATGGCAGACGCATATCTTGACGTGCCTGTTGATAAGATTGATGTCGTACCGCTCGGATTAAACATGGACGGACACGGTTTACTTGTCGAAAAACCGGACCCGCCCCCCTTTATTATCGGTTATTTAGCGCGCATCTGTCCAGAAAAGGGGCTTCACATCTTAGTAGATGCTTTCCACACAGTGGCGGAAACGTTGGGGGCCAATAACGTTCAACTGCATGTAGCAGGGTACCTCGGTAAGAAAGATGAGCCGTATCTCGAGGAACTCATTAATCAGATTCAGGTATCTGGTTTGGCAGACAGTTTTGTACATCACGGAGAAGTCACGCGTACCGAAAAAATTGATTTTCTCAACCGTCTACATGTCTTTTCTGTTCCGACTGTTTACCGCGAATCCAAAGGTCTATCCATTATAGAGTCGCTCGCTAACGGTGTACCGGTCGTCCAACCTCAGCACGGTACATTTCCAGAAATGATCGGCGCGACTGAGGGTGGAATCCTCGTGGAACCCGAATCTGCTGAGGCAATAGCAGCGGGCATCATAGCACTTCTTAACGATACTGAGCAGCGTGAACACCTCGGAGCAACGGGGAAAATGAACGTCCATGAGAAGTTTAACGATGCAATCGTAGCAGAACAACTCTTGAAAGTGTTTGAAAGGTATACCTAATGTAGTTATCGGTTACCAGTTTTCAGTTAACTTCTTGTGGCAGCCCATTTGACTGTAACTTCTACACAAAGGCTCTTAACTGACAACTGACAACTGACGACTGACAACTAATTTCAAGGAATGAATTATGTCTAAAACATGGCTGATTTTTGTTTTTATGACTGTCTCAGCATGGGGGCTTTACGGGGTATTTCTACATCAGGGACAGGTCTCTATGGGAGACCTTAAGGTGGATCCTAATGTGCGCTACAAAGCGTTCCTCTTTGTGGGTATCGCCTACCTTCTCGCAGCCGTCATCGGTTCCGCGCTGATGCTCGTCATTAATGGGTCCGACTGGCAATTTACAGGCAGCGGTGTCTCTTGGTCGTTTGTTGCCGGACTTGTCGGTGCTATTGGCGCCTTTGGCGTTCTACTCGCCTTTGGTGCAGGGGGTAGACCGGCTGTCGTGATGTCCATTGTTTTTGCAGGCGCGCCAATTGTGAACGCTATCGTTGCGACGCTCTCGCATCCACCTGCCGGAGGTTGGGGCGCAGTCCGATGGCAGTTTGTGGCAGGTATCCTGCTCGCTGCGTTGGGTGGCTGTTTAGTGATGCTGTATAGACCGACTTCGTAGCCCCTCGAAAGAAAGTCGCTGGACCTATATATGCGTACAGGACTTACGCACAAAGCCTGTATTGCGGATGAAAGGATGGAAGATGAAACGGAAGGATGGAAGCCCCTTCCAGCCTTCTATCCTTCCAATCTTCCGATCCTTCAAGCAAAGGAAGGGGTTTTGCGTAAGCCCTAAAGGACATTCTTACTGGGAAAAGCGTCTGAACACTTTCACCTCCTTTCCTGACTCCACTCGCTCAATTATTTTGCCACAAAACGCATTTTTTACTATCCTTTTCACGTGACATGTCTCTAATAAGCAAGAAGAGGAGAATTGTCATGCATTCCGAAGAATTAATTGACGCGAGTGATGCGGAGTTAGTCGTCGTCGCACTTGCGGGTAATACACAAGCCTTTGATGTGTTAGTGAACCGCTACCGCCGCGCGATGTTGACAGTCGCGCAACAAATTGTCCGAAACGCCACGGACGCAGAAGATGTCGTACAGGAAGCGTTTTTGCGGGCTTTTGAAGCACTGCCGCAACTTACGGATCTGAATCGGTTTGGGGCGTGGCTCCATTCTATCACTCGGAACCGTGCCTTACGTTATTACAAAAACGCCAGTCGCTATCAACCACAAGAGGATATGGAACCCTATTTGAACACGGTCTCGGATACATCGGCGATGGATCCCGCTCAGATTGTGGAAAGCGAATTAACGCAGCAGGGCATTAGAGACGCGATTCAAAGCCTTCCGGCTGACTATCAGGCGGTTATTGAACTCTATTATTGGGCAGAGATGCCTCAACAACGGATGGCAGAATTTCTATCTTTGCCACTGACGACTGTCAAGTGGCGGCTCCGTAAGGCGAAGGAACTGCTCAAAACAGTCTTAGAAAAGCGCGGCTATGGCGAAGATGTATGACAATCCTTATAGCACTTGTTTATGACTCATAGGGAGGTGGAAACTATGGAACAACAAGAACAACAACAGGAACTCAGAGGTCTTTTCCAGATGTTGGATCACACCGCAAAGATCGCAGAGGATGCATCGTTAACAGGTGCCTTTAGTGGCGGCGAGACACGATGCATCACGCAATTCAACAACACCCTCGCGCGCTTGAAGGAACTCAACGCTGTCCCTGACGGACTGTTCGACGAACTTCATGCTGAAGCGTCTTTTGGGCAGATCGGGATTGCCTGCCACCAACTCGCAGCTTACCTTAATGAAGGGTTAGATACGACTGCGGATTCCAAAGGATGGTTCGCCAGCTTTTTCGGCGAACGGTTCATGGAGAATCTGAAAGAAGAGGCAACAGATAAACCTCTTGGCGATATGATCCGAAAGGCTGTTCCAGATTTCTTGACCGAGACAACGTTAGAAGACATCGCCGAAACTTTTCCGGTTGCAGCAGGCGGGAAATTAACGATTGATGCCGACTGTGGCGGGATTGATGTACAAAGCACAGACGATGACACCCTTTCTATCCGCGTTCAACGGGCTGCGCAGATAAAAGCGAATCGGCGGGCAGCGGAAATCCTCAAAAATCTTGATGTTCAGATAATACACGAGGCAGCCGATGTTAAAATTGAGGCGAAGTTCATAGGCAGCGCGAAACGCTGGCAGAAGCGGAAAAATGATCTTGATGTTCAGTTTGATATCCGCGTGCCACGGTGCTATAACCTTGATTTGAAAACCGCATGTGACGACATTTCCGTCGTGAATGTTACAGGGGATGTGAGCGTAGAGACATTCCGCGGGGGGCTCCGTCTTCAAGAGATTACCGGACGTATCGATGGCGTTACATCTTTGGGGAGCATTGATCTTAAGGCGTTTCATGGAGATGCAGTGCTTCAAACGACTGCTGGGAATATTGGGATCGCGGACGGTACTGGCGATGTCAAAACCAAAACATCAGGGGGGAACCTCCAAGTGGTTGAGGTCATAGGTGCGGTCAATGGACGAACCTCTGGTGGTAATATTATCCTACGCGGTTGCAAAGGCGGGGCAGACCTGAAAAACGCTGGTGGGAGTATAGAGGTAGAAAACGACGGGCCCGTCCTTGCGAAAAATGCTGGCGGTTCTATCCGTTGCCACCTACAAGAGGTGTCTGCAAACCAGAGTTTACTGCTGGATTTGGAGACAACGGGTGGCGGTCTTAATGTCTCACTCGTCCCGGATATCGCTGCGATGGTCGAGGCTAAAGTCCTTGGTGGCTCAGTAACGACGGAATTTCCGGTAACCGTAGAAGCATCGGGTACTGTAAAACCTGATCAGTTGCAGGGGACTATTAATGGTGGCGGTCCGCTGTTAAAACTCCGTTCTGTCGGTGGAAATATCATTCTAAGAAAGATAGAAGCGGATCAACCGGAAGAGGTGTAACGTGTTAAAAAGCAGGCGAAGCGAGTTGACGTTAGCTGGCGTGTTTGTGTGGTACATCCTGAGCGTAGGTATTTTTATGATACTTCTGCTCCCGTTTATTGTGCCACAACACCAGTTAGCGGAATTTATCCCCGAATGCGCTTGGCAATCCCAATTTCACAAACCGTGCGCTTTTTGTGGGATGAGTACCGCGTTCTACGCTATCTCGCGCGGCGATTTCGTCCAAGCACATCACTTGAATCCGCTCAGCCTCTACATCTACTTCACCTTTCTGCTAAATACACTCTGTGCACTAATCACTTTAAAGCGAAACGCGCGTCTTGTAAAAAATATAGGTACAATGCTTCATAGCGATAATGTATTGTCATAGTTTGGAGAATCATCATGGGTTTACTATCAATCTTGAGTTTAGTTTGGGGGATATTAGCGATTATTGGCATGGCAGTCGGCATCATTCCATGCTTTGGCTCCCTTAATTACCTTAACATTCCGTTCGCAGTCCTCGGCTTGCTTTTCAGCATCTTGGTTATTGTTTTATCATCAAAAAAAGAACTCGCCATTGCGGGGTGTCTCCTTTGTGCCGCAGCCATTCTCATAGGTGCCATCCGACTCGTCATAGGCTTCGGCATTTTTTAGATTGCCGATTGGCTTCAGATAAAGTTTCCCGACCGTATCAAGTTATTTTGGATAGGGTAGGCGCGGTTGAAAACCGCGCCGAATCTCACCTTACTTTAAAAAGTCAGTTTTGAGTTTTCCCCACATCGTTGCAAGCTTACCAACGGCTTCAACAGCTAATGAATCACTTTCCATTACCGCTGCAATTTCGTCTTCGTCCAGCACACGATCATAAAGGCGTACTTCATCAATTATACCTTGGAAAAGGTAAGTATGCGTCGGACGTTCATTCCCGCCTGCCCCTATGAGGAATTCCTCACTGGGATTAACATCAATTTCAAAGTTCTCTTCTCCTATAAATTCGCCGTTTACGTAGAACTTATGGTTACCATCAGCATAAGTGCCAGCGAGGTGATCCCATTCGCCGAGATTCACAGCTGGGCCCCGAACCGGTTTCCAATGATCCGCTCCGGCACCAATCCAAAACTCCCACGTATTGCCGGGTTCAGCATAGAAGATATACCCGCGTTGCGGGAAGTCAGCACGCGAAGAGACAACAGCCCGATGGTTTGCGCTCCCCGGTTCCACGTTTGCCCATGCACATATCGTGAAGGTCTCTTGATTAAGATCCTCATGATAAGGAACGTTCACCTCATCGCCATCTTGATCAAATTCAAGTGCGCCGCCGAAGTATCCATCATCCGTCCATTGTGGGTCTCCCATGAGTTTACCATCATGTCCATTGCCACTTGAGTCGGTTGCAGTATCGCCAGCTTTTTCATTGAATGCCCAATACGCGACTATTCCATCAGTAACATTCTGGGATAGTACAGGTTGCGCGGTGAGTCCAATGAGTAATAGTAAAGCAGATGTGACAGTTACAGTTTTCATTTTTTGACTCCTACTTGACCTGATCCATTATCTTATTAAGGGTTTTCGGTTAACAATGATGAGATAGAGATTCTTCGTAATCCTTTTGTCCCATCCTCATTCAATGCTCATAAGTCTAACATAAGGCTGAACACAATGTCAAGGAAACCAGATGATGGCCAGAGCCATTCAATTTTAAGAAATTATTGGATTTCATGTCTTTTTTTAACGATCCGGTGCGGTTAGGAAACCGCACCTACCGGGCCTGGGAAGGCTGAACACAATATCAAGGAAATCAGATGATGGCAGGGTGATTTATAGTAGAGATTCCGATTGACAAGTGAATACTGTTGGGATAAAATGGGTCTAACGGATAATATACCACATCAAAAGGAAAATCAATGAATTGTCTTGATTATGGACTCTCTTTTATCAACACTGTTGGCAACGGGAATGCGCCGCGTTTTTGGGTCGAATCTCGATGCCGCATCATAGATGACACAGATGGAAGTTTCAGCGATTATTACCAATGTGGCTCGTGTAAGAGTGAACACACCTTTGCGGAGAAAAATCTCTTCATGAATCCAAACTATGACTTCCTCCCTGTTTTTGGCAAAGAACATACAGCCGTATTCAGAAGGCATGCTTCCTGCAACGATACCTACGTCGAGCATAGACCGGCGCGGGAGTATTGGGGGGGCACGCTGTTTGATGTTCAAGAGGCATCGCCGGTCCGGGTCCTTGATAGCAACGCAGCCATTTTTGAGGCGACACAAAAATGTCTACCCATCGTAACGCACACAGAAATATGGGATACCGATACACAGCAGCGGGCAATTATCGAGTGTCCGGTTAAAACGATGAATATAGATGAAAACGCGGGCATCTACCAAGTTGATACAGGGATTGTGCTATTCCCAGATCTGTCAAAGCGATACGATCCACAGATTGAGATGTTCAGCCTCGCTTACGTTGCTTTCAACGCACCGCACTTTGCTGACTTCGTTATCGAACGCCCTACTGCCATCGTTGAAAATGGAGCGGAAGTTGCTCAAGTTTACCACTATTCCGAAATTCGGAGTTTAGAAGCAAAGAATACCGTGTTCTGCATTGGTGAACTTTAACAGACACTCCATAGGTGTCAATTTAGGGATTTTGCCAGCATCCGATCGTTTTCTTTTTCGGTTTATCGGCCTCCGAAATCCTAATCAGGGAATGTGACGCGGGCATAGATTTCCTGTAAGGGTAATTCGCATTGGATGGAAGGCAGCTGCAGGATCTCATCATGTTTTTCAACATCGGTAAAAATCCACAGCCTTTCTTGGCGGCGGTAGTGATCAACACGAATCTGATTTTGGGAAACGAGAACGTATTCCTGCAACGATGTGAGTTGACGATAATAAGCGAATTTTTCACCTCTATCATACGCCTCGGTTGATGGGGAAAGCACCTCTACAATGACAATCGGGTTCAGGAGCGAGTCAAAGACATCGTCTTCAAAACGGGGCTCTTCACAGACAACGCCGACATCAGGATAAAAATAAGATTTTGCTGTGGGAATACTGATACGCATATCACTCGCGAAAACAGCACACGTACCGCCCTTCAAGCGCGTGTGAAGTTCACTAATGATATTACTTGTAATAAGATTGTGCGCGAAACTTGCCCCGGACATGTTGATAATCTCTCCATTAATGTATTCGCTTCTAACTGTTTCGGCATCAGGTATCGCTTTGCGTTCTAAAGTGATGTATTCTTCTGGTGTGAGGTGTGTTTGGGCCCCTCGCGTTGCCATGATTTTCCTCCAGGAATTTTTAGTGATTCTATTATAGCGTAGTTACGGGCAGGTGTCAAGATTTTTATACGCTCTCACCCAAACGATTTTTCTTGCAAAAATTTTTCTGTTTGCTTATAATGCTTGGTAAAGCACCGAACCGTATGTCAGATTTTAACCGGTGTTGATAACAACTCGCATGATCTCTATATGGAGGACAGAAATATGAAAAGTGTTCACATAAGTCGTTTTGCAAGCCGAAGTTTGCTGTTGATAGTAGTGCTGATCGTCGCGCTCGGGTTCGTAGCATGCCAGCCAACGCAGAAAGCCTTAACTATTGTCTGGGCAGAATGGGATCCGGCTAATTATTTGCAGGAACTCTCAAAGGACTTTACCGCTGAAACCGGAATTGAGGTTGATGTTATCCAGATTCCGTGGCCCAATTTTCAAGATAAGGTCTTCACAGCTTTTGTCGGGAAAAGTGATCTTTACGACATCGTCATTGGCGATAGTCAATGGCTCGGCAGGAACTCTCAAGGCGAAAACTATATCAATCTAACAGATTGGATTAATGAAAATATTGATGTAGATTCTATCTATGGACCCGCGATGACAGCGTTTGCTGAATATCCGAAAGGCAGTGGCACATATTGGGCATTGCCCGCCGAGGTGGACGCTGCTGGATACGTCTATCGGAAAGACCTGTTTGAAGATCCGAAGGAAATGGCTGCTTTTGAGAAGAAGTACGGCTACGCACTCGCCCCCCCGAAAACCTACGATCAACTCCGCGATATCGCCGAATTCTTTACGCGCCCGGACGATGATCTCTACGGTATCGCGACGTGGTATAGCAAGGAATACGACGGTATCACGATGGGGTTCCAACAGGTGATGTGGAGCTTTGGCGGTACTTATGGTGATGCCGAGACCTATAAGGTCGCTGGGCACCTTAACTCCGAAGACGCTGCGAAAGCCCTCGAATTTTATACCGATCTGCTCCAGTTCGCGCCCCCGGATGCGCCGAACTACTATTGGTCAGAAACGTTGAATGCTTACAACTCTGGTAAGGTCGCGATGGCAATGAATTACTTCGCCTTTTTCCCTGGGGTGATTAATCCAGAAGTGAATAAGATCTCTCATGATAAGAGCGGTTTCTTTATTGCTCCTGCTGGTCCGAAAGGACACTACATTAGTATCGGTGGACAAGGGATGTCTATCTCTTCCTATTCTAAAAACAAGGATCTTGCCAAACAGTACATGAAATGGTTTATGCAGAAACCGGTTCAAGAAAAATGGGCGGCACTCGGCGGTTTCACACCCCACAAAGAGGTATTACAGTCAGATACCTTCAAGATGGCAACACCCTTTAACGAAGCCTTCGCCGCAAGTTTCCCATACCTTCGCGATTTCTGGGCAGTGCCGGAATATGCAGAACTCTTAGAGGCTTGCCAGACGAATTGGAGCGAAGTTATCTCCGAAATCAAGTCCCCAAAGGAAGCGCTCGACGCGATCGCACGCAAACACGAAGAAATCTTCGAGGACGCGGGCTACTACGACGAGTAAAGATTGAAAGGGCGGAAGAACATTTCTATTTCTTTCGCCCTTCTATTCTAATGGCACTCTCTAATTCTTAGACAACATGCAAACCAACCATCCGTTTAAAGCGTCGCGTGGGATGAGCGACTACCAATTGAAGATGGCATTTATCATGCCGACCATGATTTTGCTCATCTTAATGAACATCTTTCCGCTGCTCTGGTCGCTGTATCTGAGTTTCCATCGCTACAAAGCCTCAATGCCCGCAGCCCCAAGATTCATCGGTGTTCGTAATTATGCACGCCTGCTTGAAGATCCAGAAATCTGGGGTTATTTTCAAACCACTGCTTACTTTGTATTACTTGCGGTGGCGGCACAATTCTTTATCGGGTTCGGGTTAGCACTGCTCCTGAATCGCGAGTTCCGATATAAAGGCTTTATTACAACACTCCTCCTGCTGCCGATGATGCTATCGCCCGTGGTCGTCGGACTCTTCTGGCGGTTTATTCTTTACTCAGATAATTCTGGGTTGCTAAACTTTTTCCTTACGCTCACGCCTGTTCTGAAATCACCTATCGGCTGGACCACCAATCCGAAAGTGGCGATGTTGGCTGTTGTTATTGTGGATACGTGGATGTGGTCGCCATTCATGATGCTGATCGCTTTGGCGGGCTTAAGTGCTGTTCCGAAATATCTCTATGAAGCCGCCGATGTTGATAGAGCCTCCGCTTGGTTCAAGTTTCGATCAATTACGCTGCCACTGGTATCCCCCCTTCTACTCATTGCGCTCCTGTTCCGAACGATGGATGCCTTCAAAATGTTCGACATCGTCTATGTCCTAACCCGTGAGGGGGGGCCCGGCACCGCCACAGAGACTGTATCCATGAACCTTTATAAACTCGCCTTTCGGAACTATAACACCGGCAAAGCGTGCGCGATGGCATATATTTTGCTCATCATTATCGTTGCACTGAGCAATATCTACGTGAAATACCTGAATAGCGTTAAGGGAGAAACCTAAGGAAAATGCGGAATCGGAAAAATTTTGTGCACTACCTCATAATAGCATTGATTGCCGTTGCTGTGATTGTCTACATCACCCCGATTTACTGGATTTTGGCTACTTCGCTGAAAGGTTTCGCAGATATTACCACGAAACTTCCGAAGTTCGTTTTTAAGGTTTCGCTGGAAAACTATCAGAAGTTGATGCCTTCAGAGGGGGTACCGGGTGTAACATATCTCTTTTTGGCGGAGGTATTTATAGGGCTGCTACTGTTCGGCGTTTTTTCTCTGTTTAAGGTGAAGTTACCCCGTGTCTTGTCGTTCCGAAATCTTGGCTTAATCTGGAATAGCATTTTCGTTTTAACCTGTCTCTATAGCTTTATAAGTCTACCGCCGCTGCAAAGTCGTCTCCAAACGGATGCCCGATTCAATTTCCTACTACTGATCGTCTGCACAATTCTCGCCTATCTTTTGATGGTCCCTTTAAAGAAAACGGGCGGCATCGTCTTACAAACCGAGAAGAAACTGCGCCTGACGCTTGTTTTACCGAGTGTCTTTGGAACGATCGCGATTTGTGTGGCATTGGCGAACGGCGGATCCAAGTATTTCTACCAACTGCTCAATAGCATTATTATTGGTGGCGGTAGCACAATTCTCGCTGTAGGGCTCGGAACGCTCGCAGCTTATGCCTTTTCCCGATTCGACGTAGCGGGTAAAGATGACCTCCTCTTTTTTATTCTCAGTACGCGGATGTTGCCGCCTGTTGTGGTCGTCATTCCAATCTATCTGATGTATAGCGCGCTTGGGTTGCGCGATACACACTTTGGGTTGATTTTGCTCTATACCACCTTTAATGTTTCGTTTGCGGTGTGGCTCATGAAAGGGTTTATTGACGAAATTCCGAAGGAGTATGAAGATGCTGCGCTTGTTGACGGCTACTCACGGTTCCAAACCTTTGTGAAGGTGATCCTACCGCAGTCTGTTACGGGTATCGCCGCGACTGCGGTATTCTGTCTCATTACCGCGTGGAACGAGTTCGCTTTTGCTTTGGTGCTCACGGAGGTCGGTGGCAAAGCGGTGACCGCGCCGCCCTCAATTACAAGCGCGACGGGTTCTGCTGGGATGGATTGGGGAAAAATCGCTGCATCGACCTTTGTTTTTCTGCTTCCCGTCGCTGTCTTTACCTTCCTCATGCGTGGGCATCTACTCAGAGGCGTTACATTTGGCGCAGTGAAAAAGTGAGGAATAGTTGTCAGTTATCAGTTGTCAGTCATAAGAGGTTGCTCCTAAACGAAAATCCCTTAACTGAAGCGGAACAAACCTTATCTTGATAATCTCCAAATCCAAAAAATCACAGTTCTGACAATTGAATGACTCACATGCGGACTGACCTTCTACTTGATTTTGTTGTTGGAATATGGGATACTATTAGATAACGCAAGCCACCTATTTACGGACATAGCACTCCGCTGGAGTGCAAGACGTTGGTATACCTTTTTCTATAGACATAGTACCCCTCTGGGGTGGGGAAAGTGTCTGAAAAACTGTGTTGAGATACGCAGAAATACCCAAGCAAAAACCCCAAAATCCGTTAGTAGCAACTTAGGGTATTAGATAGTGAAATAGGAAGATTGCTATCTCTCTATTTGATACGGAAAAAATGGGTATGTTGTAGGAGGGGTTTGTAACCCCGATTCCGTAAGCGTCTGTGAAAGTCGGGTAGGCATCCAGAAAGGCAGTATCAAATGAACGTCCAAAACCGCACAATCTTTGAAGGGGATAACCTGCATATCCTACGCGGACTGGACTCCGAGTCTGTAGATTTAATTTACCTGGACCCGCCGTTCAACTCTAATCGCAATTACGCTGCCCCTATCGGAAGTAAAGCTGCAGGTGCTGCATTCACAGACACGTGGACACTATCAGATATAGATAAAGCTTGGCACGGCGAAATCGCAGAACGTGAACCCGTGCTTTATCAAGCCATTCATACCGCTGAGCTCACACACGGCAAATCCATGAAGTCCTATCTGATTATGATGGCGGTGCGTATGCTCGAAATGAAACGCGTCTTAAAAAATACAGGGAGTGTTTACTTACACTGCGATCCCACTGCCAGTCATTACTTGAAAGTGCTTATGGACAGTGTGTTTGGAAAAAATAATTTTAAAAATGAAATCGTATGGAATTCAGCCACAGGCGTGAAAAATAACGTTAGAACTCGCTTCGGCAGAGGTCACGATATTATCCTGTTTTACGGGATGCCTAAATCTCAATTCAATATGCAGTATACACCGTTGAGTGAGGCATATCTAAAATCCCATTACGTTTACAAAGATGAGAATGGACGTAGGTTTCGGGCTGACAACCTAAACGCTCCAGGAGGTAGCGGGCATCACTACGAATTTTTAGGCGTTACGAAAAATTGGCGTATGACAGAAGCACAAGCGCGTCAATGGTTGAAGGAAGGACGTATCGTCCACCAAAGTATTACCCCAGGCTCCCGAGTCAAGATTCCAGGCTATAAACGCTATGCTGACGAATCCAAAGGCAGACCCGCATTAGACAATTGGACGGACATTGGCGCGCTCAATTCTCAAGCTAAAGAGTATGTCGGGTACCCGACACAAAAACCGACCGCCTTATTAGAACGCATTATCAAAGCCTCATCTAACGAAGGCGATATAGTCCTTGACCCGTTCTGTGGGTGTGCGACCACCTGTGTAGCCGCCGAGCGTCACAACCGGCACTGGATCGGTATAGACATATCACCGAAGGCAATTCAATTGGTGAATCTGCGTTTAGAGCGGGAAGTGGGTTTCTTGGGCGAGATTATCCAGCGTAAGGATATACCCAGACGCAGTGAGAAACTACCGAACTATCGCACCCATAAGCATACTGTCTATGGCAAACAGGAAGGCTACTGCAATGGCTGTAAAGGGCATTTCCCGTTTCGGAATATGACGATTGACCACCTCGTACCTCGATCCAAAGGTGGCACAGACCACGCAGAAAACCTACAACTCCTTTGCGGGGCGTGCAACTCCACTAAAGGAAACGGCACACAAGCCGAACTCATCGCACGTTTGAAAAATACAGGCATTTTATAGGACTAACCCAAAATTATGGAGGTTCCTCAATGAGTAGACCAGCACTGCAACTCACCGATGAAGAGATGCGGGATTTTATTGTTAATGGGTACGTCAAGGTCCAGACCGATTTCCCGCCGAGTTTTCATCAAAATGTTTACGAACAACTCGAAGCAATGTTTGAACAAACCGGCAACTTGGGCAACAATGTCCTGCCACTCATCCCAGAAATTCAGGAGATTTTTGACCATCCTACCGTCCACGGTGCCATGCAGGGTGTACTCGGTTCAGACTATGTGATGCATTCACACCGGTTCTGCCACTACAATCCCGAAGGGAGCGATGGACAGGGTTTCCATAAGGATACATACGAAGGCGATGAGCAGATTCGGCGGCATCGGTGCCGTTGGACGATGGCGTTCTATTACCCTCAGGATGTCACAGAAGATATGGGACCGACAGCTGTCCTGCCCGGTTCCCAGTATTACGAGACCGGTGAAAGCGCACACGAACAGCCGGACCTTTCGCTCTGTGGTGAGGCAGGCACAGTGACAATCGTCCACTACGATCTATGGCACCGCGCAACCCCGAATCAAAGCGACAAGAAACGCTACATGTTGAAATTCCTCTTTTCCCGACTCGGTGAACCACAAGCCCCTTCGTGGAAGAGCGATACTGCTGATTGGCACAGCGGCGAAAAACCTGAGCATCCGGAAATGTGGGAAGCGTTGTGGGACTGGTATTACGGGAAACAGAACGGAAACCCTGCCAACGGTATTTCGCGCACTGAGATGGATACCCTCATCGAGACTTTAGACAGCGATAATGAGAGAGAAAGGCTAAATGCCGCGTATCGCTTAGGACGGGTTGGTGCCGCTGCTGTACCTACCCTGAAACAGGCGTTACACGGCACATCCGATGCTATCCGCAACTACGCAGGATATGCCTTGAGCCTCACAGGCGCGCCCGCTGTTCCGACGCTTATTGATGCCTTGCAAGCGACAGATGAGTCGGTCCGGGCAACCGCTGCGTATACCTTGGCGGATATGGGGAAAACCGCGCAAGAAGCGATACCTGTCTTAACTCGCGCTGCACAAGATTCTTCCGAATGGGTTCGCCGACACGCGACAGAAGGGTTGGGACTCATCGGACAACAGGTTTCCGAGGAGATGGATTTGTCTGAGACTGTACAGGTCTTAACAAACAAATTACGGGACGACCATTACTGGATTCGCGATAATGCTGCCCGTGCCTTAGCGAAATTAGGCACACGCGCTGAGCCAGCGATTCCTACGCTCGTCGCACAACTTGAAGATGAGAACCGATACGTCCGTTTCCATGCAGCGTTGGCACTAAAGCAGATTAAGACCCCGGAAGCGCAGGACGCGCTCTTCAATCATCTGTTTGCTTCGCGCTGGTGTGAGTTAACAACACGCGAAACGCCCTATTAGAGCATATCCCTTAAATGCCTAATAGACTTTGGCTGCCTATCGCAATCGTATGAAACAGAGGAGGACGCACAAAATGGACAGACCGACACTGCAACTTACCGATGAAGAGATGCGGGATTTCATCATCAACGGCTACGTCAAGGTCCAGCCCGATTTCCCGCCGAGCTTTCATGAGAATATTTGCCAGCAATTGGACACAATGTTTGAGGAAACCGGGAATTTGGGGAACAATCTGCTGCCAGCCATCCCAGAAATTCAAGAAGTTTTTGACCATCCGGTTGTTCACGGTGCGATGCAAGGTGTACTCGGTTCGGACTATGTGATGCATCCACACCGATACTGCCATTTTAATCAACAGGGCAGCGAAGGTCAGAATTTTCATAAAGATAGCTACGCAGGCGACGAACAGATCCGTCGGCACCGGTGCCGTTGGACGATGGCGTTCTATTATCCACAGGATGTCACAGAAGATATGGGAGCGACGGCTGTCCTACCGGGTTCCCAGTATTACGAGACGGGTGAAAGTGCTCACGAACAGCCAGAAGCCGTACTCTGTGGCGAGGCAGGCACGGTGACGATCGTCCACTACGATTTGTGGCACCGTGCAACCCCGAATCAAAGCGACAAAAAGCGGTATATGTTGAAGTTTCTCTTTATCCGACTTGATGAACCACAAGCCCCTTTATGGCAGAGTCATACTGCCGACTGGCATACGCTCGGTGATGGTAAAGAATCTGAGCATCCAGAACTGTGGGAGTCGGTATGGGACTGGTACTGCGGGAAACAGAACGGAAACCCTGCCAACGGTGTTCCGCACGCGGAAGTGGATGCCCTCATCGAAACCTTGGATAGCGATAATGAAAAAGAGAGGCTAAATGCCGCGTATCGCTTGGGGCGGGTCGGTGAGGCTGCTGTGCCTGTTTTGAAGCAGATGTTACATAGTGAATCTAATGCCATCCGCGAATATGCGGGGTATGCTTTGAGTCTCACTGGTGCACCTGCTGTTCCGACGCTTATTGATGCCTTGCAAGCGACAGACGCTTCAGTGCGGGCAAGCGCAGCGTTCGCCTTGGCAGATATGGGAAAAGCCGCGCAAGAAGCACTGCCTGCGTTGATACGCGCTGCACAAGATCCCTCCGAATCGGTCCGCCGACACGCTACAGAGGGGTTGGGACTCATCGGACAACTGGTGTCTGACGAGATGGATGTGTCCGAGACTGTGCGGGTCTTGGCAACTCAGTTGAGTGATGACTATTTGCCTGTTCGCGATAACGCTGCCCGTGCCTTAGCGAAATTCGGAACGCTTGCTGAACCGGCGATGCCTGCGCTTGTCGCGCAGTTAGGAGATGAAGACCGATATGTTCGGTTTCACGCAGCATTAGCGTTAAAGCAGATTAACACATCGGAGGCGCAGGACGCACTTTTCAATCACTTGTTTACTTCGCGCTGGTGTGCGCTCACAACGCGCGGCACACCCTTTTAGAGAATATTTGTTATGCCAAGCGCGCTCGTTACGAAACTTCAAAACGTAACGAGCGCGTTTCGGACAGTCTATCTATTATCGGGGAGAACTTCACCCGGCACCTTCCACAGAAGAACCGTACTATCATTGCTGCCGCTGGCAAGTGTCCGCCCATCTGGACTAAATGCTACGCAATTAACAACGCGCGTGTGTCCCGTACGGATAGCCGTATGTGTGCCAGTGGTTATGTCTAATATATAGACCTCCATCCAACTCCCGCTCGCAATTGTTTGGCCATCCGGACTAAATGCGATGGAACTGATCCGCCTCAGACGCTCTGGAAAGGTTAGCAAGAGTTCGCCTGTAGCAACATTCCACAGCCGGATTTTTGCGTCACTACCGGCACTCGCAAGCACCGACCTATTTGGCGAAAAAGCGACGGAATTCACTGAATGTGCATGTCCTATAAGGGGGGTTTTGACCTTGCCTGTGCGCGTATCCCATAACCGAATCACGTTTTCATCCGTTGCGGCAGCGAGGGTATACCCGTCTGGACTGAGTGAGATACTCGGTTTTTTCGGAAGCCTCTCGGTGAAAGTTCGCAGAAGTTTTCCCGTGCTTGCATCCCAGAGACGGATTGTATTGTCCCGACTGCTGCTCACAAGTATTTCACCATCCGGAAAATAAGCAAGAAAAGAGAGTCCTTCTTTATGTCCTGTGAGCGTTCTCAGGAGTTCTCCTGTCTGGACATCCCACAAGTAGATCTCACTATCTCCTGCAGCAAGCGTTTCGCCATCTGGCGAATACGCCATAGCACCGATGTGGTCTGTTCCTATGAGGGTTTTCAGAAGTTCTCCTGTTTGGATATTCCACAAGCGAATCTTACCCTTTGCACTTCCGGCAGCAAGCGTCTTTCCATCAGGTGAATATGTCACGGAACTTATGTAGGTTGTATGTCCGGTGATGGTTCGCAGGAGTTCGCCGGTGTGTGCCTCCCAGAAACGAATGGTTCTGTCATGACTCCCACTGGCAAGCGTTTTGCCATCGGGTGAGTATTTTATAGATCGGACGTAATTCCTATGCCCACTAAGCGTTTTTAGGGGTTTGCCGGTGTGTACATCCCAAAGTCGGATTGTGTTGTCCAAACCGCCACTGGCAAGCGTTGCACCATCTATTGAATACGCGAGCGAAAAAACGATCCCTGTATGCCCGACGAGCGTTTTTAAGAGCCGTCCAGTACGGACATCCCAAAGCCGAATTTTGCTGTCCTGTCCGCCACTTGCAAGTGTCAAACTATCCGGTGCGTAGGCGATGCTGTAAATGGTTTCTGGATGCTCAGTAATGGTTTGGCGTAAGGCACCCGTTTGTAGGTCCCATAGGTAAATCGTATTAGCATCTTTGCCTCCAATACTCGCAAGCATCTTTCCATTGGGTGAATATGCTAACGACTTGACGTTGCCAGTATGTCCCGTGAAGGTTCGCAGCAGCTTGTTGGTGTGTGCATCCCACAATCTAATTGTGGTATCACTGCTCCCGCTTGCGAGGGTTTCGCCAGTTGGACTGAAGGCTACTGAATACACCCCCCCTGTGTGTCCCGCGAGAACACCTATTTGAGTTCTCGTGTGTGAATCCAATAGACGAATGTTTTTGTCACTCGTGACAGCAAGTGTTCTTCCATCAGGACTGAACGCCAGCGCATTAACATCCCATGCATCCCCTGCGAGCAGCTCATCCCGTGTGAGCAGCTCAACTTCTTTTCCTGTGTGTGCGTCATATATCCAGATACCGATTGAACTCTTGACAGCGAGTCGGGTACCATCTGGGAAATATACCAATTCTCTGATGCTGCCTTTCCCAAAGCGCGCTATAGCCCCCTGAGGGAGTTTCCAGCGGGTATAATCTTCGGCAAAACTATTTGATAACCCCAGCAGAGCACAGAGGATTATCAGAATTGTAAGCAGACTTAGGTGTGTCATGATCAATTCTCCTTGCAAGTTATCAAATTCTTCGGTGTCAAAACCCCCTTGCTTTAGCTGGGGAATATAGACACCGCCTATGCTAATTAGACCAAACGTTTGAAAATAGATTTGACTTTCGGTCTAAAATGTTGTATAATTACTATAGTCATTGATTGAGACATACAAACTTCGGCAACCTTGCCGTTGGTCTCAATCACCCTTTTGTATGGGTAGAATGACTATGGCTAATCACCATAAAAAACGAATGAAAAGTCTCATAAACTATGCAACTTTGATTGTATATCGTAGACGAAATAGTTCAAGTTTTGGCACTGCATGTAGCAGTCAAAAGTATCGGTCGCTTCCGACAAGTTTCAGGAAGTATCCGTAGTGTGCTAAATGGGCATATTTCCATTCAAGAGAGTTGCCCGCATGACCCGCACCGCGAGATTGTACTCGTGTTGGCTCATAATTGTCTTGAGCAAGCTACCTATAAGGTAGTCAGATGGCCCCATACCGTTAAACCTCATGTGGAAGTGATGGTAAAGGTTGAGAAACTCGCTTGGGAGTTCTTTCAGAAGAATCCCCCCAAGCTTCAGCTGGGGGAGCGGTCAACTCATAAATAGATTGTAAGATATTTTGCCCGGAGATAGCATCCGACAAAATAATATTTAGGAGATAATTTTTAAAAAGTCACGATAGCGTGACAAATTTCTTGTAAGCGTATTTCTGTCGGTTTTGTTGGGGATTCAGTAGGGAACCGGCTTCGCAGGCACTTGTGGGTTGGACGAACACCTAAGAAATAGGCTTTGAAATGTTCGCTGAAATGCTTGCGAACCCAGTGAGGAATTGCCCTCATAGGCATTTCGTATTGAGGAGAAACACCTGATAGTTAACTGTAGAGTTTTCAGGTGCTGGTTTCTATGAAACTTTGAGAGAGTTTCGTTTCATACTTACAATATATGGTAACATATTTTGCCAAAAAATTCAACTTGCTTCTGATAACTAACTGCCGGTGGCTGATAGTTAACTACCATAAGAACCGATAACGGATTTTGTATTCCAGAGAAGGATAGTGCCATCATAACTTCCGCTCGCCAAAAACGTGCCATCCGGTGAAAAGGCAAGCGAAAGGATATGGGTGAGGTGTCCTTCAAAGGTGGCAACATTTTCACCTGTGGCAGTGTTCCACAGTTTGATAGGCGCGCTTGCCATCCCTGCCACTCGCTCCAAACCCGTAGCTAGATACCCGCCACACGGTGAAAATGCGATACCGCCTTGCCACCAATAGACGTATCCGTCTGGTTTCGGGATTGTAAGCAGGATTTTAGAACTTTCGATATCCCACAAAATAAATTTTTTTTCTGCCTCCGCACCAATAACATTGCCACACGGCGCAAAAGCGATGTGCTCTATCTGATGACTATGAAACGCCTGTATCTCTTCGCCACGCGCAATATCCCATAGGCGATAGTACCCTATCTCTTGACCGCTTGCGAGATATTTACCGTTGGGACTGAAGGTTATGAACGCAACGTTGGATTCAGACACCGTGAAGGTCCTGATTATCTCCTCACGCGCGATATCCCATACATATAGATTTTTATCGGAGTCCCCGTACGTGATCTGTTGTGCTGTGTCCGAGAACGCCACAGCCAAATATCGTGGACGCTCCTTAATACCGCACTCAGCAATAGGCATGTCGTTCCCGAATTCCCGTACTTTTATACTGTTTCCTTCAACGCTGGTAGTGTGCAGCTGTCCTGAACCTGACGCGTAAAGGCAATGTTTTTCACCCGGTAACTTAAAAACGCGCGGCGTTTGTGAATGCGTGACAACATCCCAGCACCGAAACGTTCCCTCAGGAAACGGATACTCAGCGACAAGGGTTTCCCCATCCGCCGAAAATGCTAATGATGATAGATAATCGGGATGCGAATTGTAGGCAACAGTGTGAGGTCGGTGGTTTCCAACTGTCCACACGCTGAGTTCATGAGTTGTCGCGAGGGCAAACTCTGACCCGCTAAAAGACCATCTTCGGGTTTCGTCTCCATAGGGTGTCTGGTAGGTATTAAGTTTTTCATGGCACACCGCATCCCAGAGGGTGACATGCGTATCAGAAACCGCCGCAACCCGCATCGTTCCTGCTGTGGAATAAGCAGGAGTCAACTGATGACCGCCATAAGTCTGTTCCGCTTTTTCGACCTGCCAATGCTCCGTGTCCCATACTGTCAACGCCGATAACGCATCTCCATCGCTACTGGCGACAAGAAAATTGCCACAAGCGGAAAAGGAGAGCGCGGACAAATATTTCGTATAATCCGTGAGTTGAGTGATACGTTCCCCACGAGAGACATCCCAGACGGCGATAACGTCTCTTTCTGGCTCAATCGTCCAATAGCCACTGGTAAGTCGCTCCACGTCGTCGGGCGGATTTGCACAAGCGAGCAAACGACTGTCTTGGGAAAAAGCGACAGCTCCAGCAAATGAGCAGCCCCGGAACCTGAGTTCTGGATTACCAAGCCTCGTAAGATGGATGCCGGTCTCTGGATTCCAGACATCAATAACATAATCATCTGTACCACTTGCAGCTAAACACTGGCTATCAGGCGAAAAGGCGAGCTGGTTAATCCTTTTCATGAAATGAACTCGTGCCGCTCGTGCCACTTGTGTGATGCAGTTTCCGTGCTGCACATCCCATACCTTGACACTTCCATCCTCATGTCCCGTGGCAATCCATTCGCCGGATGGTGAGAAAGCCAGTGCCAGAACATTCTCACAGTCGGTACGCCATAGCGCAATAGGCGATAGCGTCGCAACTTCATACCACCACAATCCTATGTAAGTACCAACAGCAAGATATTCACCGTCCGGGGACAACACCATCGTGTTGATAGTTCCACGTCCAAATCGGGCGCGGGCATCTTCAGGGAGCATCCATAGGGCTGCTTCCCGGTCGCTTTCCACCTGCCCCATTGCTGGCACACGACACGTGCCGTCCGACATGCCATATCTGTTGTGTAAATCAGCAGACTTTTGTGACATAATTCCTCCTCCTTCAGTTTCCACCGCAAATTCCCTACGCAAAAGTTCTCGTGTTTCCCTGAGTTTTGTCTTGACGGTGCCTATCGGTAAGTCAAGTTCTTTCGCGATTTCCTTGATACGCCACGATCCTAAGTAGTACAGTACCGCGACACGGCGTATCCGCTCTGGAAGGTGTCGCACAGCTTCTCTCACATCTGCGTTTAGTTGTGCCTCCCGAAAACGCGAGGCTGCGTTCTGGTCAATATGCGCAACCAACTCCGGGGTGCTTTCTGCGGTTTCGCGCTGTGCCTGATGGTTGGAGGCGTAGTATCTGTTGCAAGCGTTATAAGCGATCCGCCGCAACCAGCCACTAAAACTGTCTATTTTCCGCAGTCCATTGATGTTTTCCCACACTGCCATCCAGGTGTCCATCAGGATTTCTTCGGCATCACGACGTTGCCTCGAATTTGCGATAACGACGCGCCAAATACGAGGACTATAGCGCGACATCAGCTCCGCGAATGCTGCTTCATCCCGGTTTTGTACCAATCGTATGAGTTTTTCGTCTGTTAGACGCTTGAGACTTTCAAGATCGTATTGCATAATCTCTAATCCAATTAGGTTTTAATATAAAGAGGAGAGCTTTTGGAGGAAAGGTTTAAATAGGTGCGGGCGCGCCTACAAGATAGGTGCTAATCGTTTTGAAGTCGGATTTGCGTCAAGTCCCATAACAGCACTGTGCAATCATCGCTGCCGCTTACGAGTATCTTGCCATCAGGACTAAACGCCACGGATCGGACCGGGCCCCTATGTCCACTAAACGTTGCTATGTGCTTGCTTGTGGCTACATCTGAGACGTAGACATCCCTCGTAGTTCCGCTTGCAATTGTCTGTCCATCAGGGCTGAATGCGATGGATATGATACCGTCCAGCTGCTCTGGGAAGGTTTGTAAGAGTTCGTTGGTGGCAACATCCCAGAGTCGTATTGTCCGATCGTAACCGCCACTCGCCAGCACGTACCTACTTGGGGAAAACGCGACAGAAGTTACTGGACTGAGAGTTCCAGTAAAGGTAGTATTGACCTCACCGGTGTGTGCATTCCATAACCGAATCGTTTTCTCAACTGTTGCTGCTGCAAGCGTGTGTCCATCACGACTGAGTGAAATAGATGTTACGCCGCGTATCTTAGTCGGATCCGATTCTGTGATGTTCCCGGTGAGAGCTTTCAAGAGTTTGCCGGTGTGTACATCCCAAAACCGAATTGTATTGTCCCAACTTCCGCTAATAAGTGCAGTACCGTCCGGTGAATATGTGATGGAAGGAACTCCTTTCGTATGTCCGGCAAGTGTTTTCAAAAGTTCACCAGTATGCACATCCCACACACAAATCGGACCACTCCAACTTCCACTCGCAAGCGTGCGACCATCCGGTGAATATACCACAGAGCATGCGTGATCTGTGTGTCCAATCAAGGTTTTCAAAAGTTTTCCGGTCTGGACATCTCGCAGTGGTATTATGTAGTCTGCCATTTCACTACTGGCAAGTGTTTTGCCATTCGGCGAAAATGCTACCGATCTGGCTAAAAACGTGTGCCCCCCGATCGTTTTCAAAAGTTTTCCGGTATCTGCATCCCAGAAGCAGATACTGCCATTGCTGCATACTCCCGCCAGCGTCTCTCCGTTTGGTGAATACCTTAAAGTGCTAACAGAGTGGGCATGCGTGGTAAGGGTTCTTAAAAGTGTCCCATTATCTGCCTTCCACAACCGGATTGTATTGTCCCAACTGCCGCTCACAATTGTTTCACCATCAGCGGAATATACGACGGAGGTAACAGATTCTGTGTGTCCTGTAATTGTTTTCAGGAGTTCCCCGGTGTCAACATCCCACAACCGAATCTTGGAATCCTGACCTCCACTGGCAAGTGTCCTTCCGTCCGGTGAATATGAGATGTCCATTGAATGATCAGTAATAGTTTGTAGAAGTTTGCCGGTGTCCGCATCCCACAAACGAATTGTCCGATCCCAGCTGTTACTCGCGAACGTCGTGCCTTCAGGTGAATATACTATATCAGTGACATCTTTCGTATGACCGGTGAGCGTTTTCAATAGTTTTCCTGTCTGGACGTTCCACAAATGAATGCGTTCTCGATTTCCACTCACAAGTGTGTTACCGCGCGAATCGAACACAAGATCATAAATACTGGTCCCTGCGGGCATTGTAAGCGTATTTTTATGTCTCCCAGTTTGTGTATCCCACAAGTAAATGGTTCCCCAACCTCCACTGGCAAATGTTTTTCCATCAGGACTAAATGCTATAGAAATGATTTGGTCCTTCTGCGCCGTGAGCAAATCAAGTTCCTCGTCTGTCCGTGTATCATAGATCCAAATGCCGATACTACTCGCTGCGGCGAGGCGGGTACCCTCTGGGAAATATGCAATATCGTCAATCGCTCCTTTCCCAAAGCGTGCTATAGCCCCTTCAGGCAGCTTCCATCGGGTGTATTCTTGGGCGAAACTGCTTGAGAATGATAACAGAAAGATGGGAGTTATCAAGATGGGAAGCAGGTTAAGGTTTTTCATCAGTTCTCCTATGATTTCGATTTCTAACCGTGAACTTCTCTTGTAAGAGCGATACTCACTGACCACTGACAACTGATAACTATAGTAGATTTTAGAATTAAGAGGGCACTCTCAAACAATTCTTAGTGCTTTGATCGTCCTTGAAAGTGCCACAGGCTAACAGCCTATGCTACAGAAAGAGTGCCACAGGAAACTAACGGTCTCCTATGCTACAGAAAGAGTGCCACAAACTAAAAGTTTGTGCTACAAATATGTAGGATCAATTCTGAGTTCCACTATAAATCAAGACTTACGCAAATTGAGCAAATATCAAGAATTTAGACGTAAAAACCGGTAATTTCTGTCCTTTAAACCCCCTAAATCCCCCTTATCAGGGGGACTTTAAGAGGGAATGCGTAAGTTCTATAAATGCTTTAATCGGTTTTAGGACGGAACGGGGTCATATCCCATAATAGCACTGTGCCATCGGTGCTACCACTTGCAAGCGTCCGCCCATCGGGTGAATACGCAACCGATAAAACGTACCCTGTATGTCCAATCAAGCCTGACTTAGGTCTTCCGGTTTTGGTATCCCACAAGCGAACCATCATGTCCCAACTTGCGCTGGCGAGCGTGCCACCATCCGGCGCGTACGCTACCGTTAAAACGTACGTCGTGTGCCCGCTGAGCATCTGTATATTCCGTCCGGTATATGCGTTCCATAACCCGACTGTTCTATCATCACAAGCACTCGCAAGCGTGCTGCCATCGGGACTAAAAACAAGTCCCGTAATATCGTTACTATGTCCTTCAAGCGTTCGTTTGTGTCTGCCCGCGCGTCCATCCCATAAACGGATCTCGTTAGCATTTCCATCTCCACTTGCGAGTGTCCTGCCATCGGGTGAAAACGCGACGGCTCTGACATCACCTGTATGTCCTTTGAGGATACGCAAGGGGGTGCCGGTTTTCGCGTCCCACAACCGGGCGGTATCATCATTACTGCCACTCGCGAGTCTGCTGCCATCCGGCGAATAAGCCAAAGCGACAACGTAATCCCAGTGACCATTCAGTGTCTGCTTGTGTTCCCCTGTCTCTGGGTCCCACAAGTAGATATTATTGTCCCAACTGCCACTCGCAAGCGTGCTGCCATCAGGACTAAAGGCGACAGCAGCAACCGTCCAACCGTGTCCGGTGAGTGTGTTTTTGTGTTCACCGGTTTTAGCATCCCACAAGTCGATCGTGTGTCTTGTATTCCCACTCGCAATTGTCTGTCCATCTGGCGAAAACGCGACTGCCTTGACATCGCCTGTATGTCCAGAGATGGTATTTTTCGCTGCCCACGTCTGTGTATCCCACAAACGAATTGTCCCATCGTGACTGCCACTTATGAGCGTCTCTCCGTTCGGAGAATACGTCGCTGAGATGACAGGGCCTGTGTGCTCCTTAAGTCTTCGCAGGAGTTTGCCGGTGTAGGGATTCCACAGATGAATAGCGTTATCCCAACTTGCACTGACGATTGTCTCTCCGTCTGGTAAAAAGGCCACCGATGCAATATACCAGGTGTGTCCGAGGAGGTGTTGTAATTGTTCTCCAGTACGTGTGTCCCATACCGCAATTGTGCTATCGTCACAACCGCTAACGAAGGTTTGTCCATCTGGACTGAACGCGATAGAAGTTACGGCTCGTTTGTGACCTGTCACGGTTTTCAAAGGTTGTCCGGTGTGGGCATCCCATAACCGAATTGTGCTATCCTCACCGCCACTCGCAAGCACCTTGCCATCTGGACTGAACGCGACTGTCCGTCCAACGCCTGTATGTCCAGTGAGTATCTTCTTAAGCCTTTTGAGGCGAAGACTCCATAAACGAACTGTATCATCTGCACCTGTACTTGCAAGCGTGTTCCCGTCTGGGCTGAAGGCAACGGCTCTCACCCGGTTTCTGTGTCCAGCGAGGGTCGCCTTCCGCCTTCGGGTCTGTATATCCCACAATCGAATCGTGTTGTCGCTACTCCCGCTTGCCAACGTTTGTCCGTCTGGGCTGAAGGCGACACAGTAGACGTTGCGTGTGTGTCCCGTCATCAGTGCTAATTCTGCCCCAGTGTGCGCGTTGTAAAGCCAGATTCCGATGCTGCTCGCTACTGCGATTGTGTTGCCATCGGGTGAATATTTAACTTCATTTATTTTCCCTTTTCCCAAACGTGCGATGGCACCTTGTGGCAGCTGCCATCGGGTATACTCTTGCGCGAGACCGTTGGATTGCAAGAAGCCAGCGATTAACAAGAGAATAAAGGTAATGTTAAAAAATCTTACTGTTTTCATCGTTTCCTTTTGGCTGATTGGTTGTCTCGAAAGAAATCTCAATCCTGTAAGAGTGGTATTTTTGATGTTCAAAGTTTAGCACACATCTGTATTGCTATCAAGCAATCTCGGATTTTTCCACAGTAACAGTCTCTCTATACATGCCGCCCTTACAGGGCTTAGATCTTTCTGGGCACACGCTGCTATAAACATGCCGTCGCTACGCGACTGAAGAGGGGTTTGAAGTCTTCAGTGTTTCCGCGTAGGATCCGGTTCGGTTAGGAATGCAGATCGCAAATGTAAAGCTAAGACAAATTTGGTCTCCGCGTGTGGGAAACCAAATTTGGGTGTGTACACCGCAAAACCGAACCTACCAGACCTGGGGGGTCTAAAATTGGACGAAAAACCGAAAACTGAATGGCTCTGTCACCCTCCCATATTTCTCTTGCATTCTTATCCTGTTTCTGGTAAAATTGCCTTTAAATTCCACCCATAGGTAAAATATAAAGGACGGAAACGCATGGCACTTCCAAAAATGACACGGATTCAACAGCAGTTTGAGGCACCTGTGCTTACGGATCTTCCTGCAGCAATCCACACAGAATTAGATCGGATTAACGCCGCGACTATTGTCAAACCGGGCGAGACTGTCGCGATTACCGCTGGCAGCCGCGGTGTCGCAAATGTTGATATCGCCGTCAAGGCAACGGTTGATTATCTCAAAGGACTCGGCGCAAAACCGTTTGTGGTTCCAGCGATGGGAAGCCACGGTGGTGCAACCGCTGAAGGACAACGAAGCGTATTAGAGCATTACGGTATCACCGAAGAAACCGTCGGTGCACCGGTGAAAGCGACAATGGAGGTCGTGGAACTCGGCAAAACGGCGGACGGTTTACCGGTTTTCTTTGATCGATATGCCGCTGAAGCAGACCACGTCGTTCCGCTCAATCGTATCAAGGCACACACAGATTTCAATGGATCTATTGAGAGCGGCTTGATGAAGATGATGGTGATCGGACTCGGCAAACAGCAGGGTGCAAACCTCTATCATCGCGCCTTCTTCCAGTACAGCTTTGAACACGTCATCATGGCAGTCGGTGGGTTTATTCTCGACACCGGAAAAATCGCCTTCGGTTTGGGATTAATTGAGAACGCACACGAAAATACCGCGAAAGCAGTAGCGATGCCCGCTGCGCAACTTCTTCAAGGCGAACGTGAACTGCTCGTTGAGGCGAAATCGCTGATGGGGCGACTCCCGTTCGATGAACTCGATCTGTTGATCGTGGATTGGACAGGCAAAAATATCAGTGGTACCGGTATGGATACGAACGTCATCGGTAGGATGATGCAGAACTTTGAACCTGAACCTGCGAAACCGGCGATCCTCCGTATATTCGTCCGGGATCTCACTGAAGAGAGCGATGGCAATGCCACGGGTATCGGACTTGCTGATTTCACAACGACCCGCCTTGTAGACAAGATTGACCGGCACTCGACCTACATGAACGGCATCACCGCGCTTGGACCGCAGAAGTCGAAAATCCCGTTCTACTACGATACCGACCGCGAAGCGATCGAAGTGGCATTGGACACTATCGGTCTCACGGAACCCGAAGATGCACGGGTCCTCCGTATTGAGAGCACGTTGAGATTGACGGAGCTCGATATCTCTGAGGTGCTGCTTGAAGATGCGAAACTGCATTCAAGGTTAGAGGTTATCGGCGAAACGCAGCCGTTTGCGTTTGACGCTGTGGGTAATCTTTTGCCGTTTTAAGAGGTTTTTATAGATTACTCGGTGCGGTTGGAAACTGCACCTACCGCGTTGGGCTAATGGGGATGGAGAATGCGGAAACTCAGAATTATCTTAGAGATGATCAAATTTGAACATACCGTCTTCGCACTTCCGTTTGCGGTGATGAGTGCCTTTATCGCCGCGGATGGGTTGCCTTCGCTGGATAAGTTTGGGTGGATCCTCGTAGCGATGGTAGGGGCGCGGAGCTGCGCTATGGCGTTCAATAGGCTTGCCGATGCCGAGATTGATCGTAAAAACCCGCGCACTGCTATGCGTGCGATCCCTGCGGGCTTAATCACAAAGGGCGCGGTGTGGTGTTTTACGGTTATCTCTGCGGGACTGTTGGTTTTCGCGGCGTGGCGGTTGAACCGGCTCGCCTTCGCGTTATCACCTGTCGCCCTTGCTGTCGTTATGGGCTATTCCTATACCAAACGTTTCACTACATTTTCTCACTTCTGGCTTGGACTTGCGCTCTCCATTTCACCGGTCGGTGCGTGGATTGCCATTGAGGGCAGCTTCGCGTTGCCACCGATAGTTCTCTGTCTTGTCGTGCTGCTGTGGACAGCGGGGTTTGACATTATCTATGCGTGTCAAGATGTCAACTTTGATAGGAAGCATGGGCTACACTCCGTCCCAGCGAAAATCGGGATCCGGTGGGCGTTATGGCTTTCCTCTACGCTGCATGTTATTGCGGTCCTGCTCCTGCTCAGCATCCCGCACCTTGTCGAATTGGGATTGTTCTATTACATCGGTGTCGGCATTGTCGTCCTAATTTTTATCTACGAACACGCGATTGTCAAACCGACGGACCTATCCCGTGTCAACCTCGCCTTCTTTACACTGAACGGTATGATTAGCCTTGTCTTGATGGCACTCTCAATTGCCGATATTTTACTGTTATAGTTTTCAGAGGAATGGTTGTCGATTATAGTAAAATCCGAAAATAAGTTTACACATGTAGCATAGGCTGTTAGCCTGTGCCGTAGCGGTTTCGGAGTTCGGAAGATGTAAAAAGAATTAGGGGATCCACTATAATTGTCTTTATCGGTAAAGAGGTTTTCGTCTAACAAGGGATGTCTCTTAAGATAATCCCAAAACCCGTAGTCCGTAACGAAGTGGAGGACGGATTTGAGAAACGCACGTTAAAGTTCAAATGTCCGTTGTTTCTCCGCAAGGTAAAATTAAAAAATGAAACTTTCACTTTCCGTACGCGTCGCAGAAACAGCATCGAAAAGAGACGCTACACATACTTTCGCACAACTGACAGAACTCGCTGCAGGACTCGGCTACGAAGCGGTCTGTATGCGTGCTTCGCAAGTCGGCATCCATTCACCTTTAGAACAGATTACCGCCGCGCGTAAACAAGCAGCATCGCTCAATTTGAAGGTCTCCATGATCACCGGTGATTTCCCGGTGCCACTCAACAACGCGCAAGGACCGGACGGACTTCGTAACATCACCCCGTATCTCGATTTAACGGAACTGCTTGGGGCAGACCTTATCCGTATTGCGATGAAGGTTGAGGCGGACATTCCTTGGGCACAACGTGCCTCTGACGAAGCCGCAGAACGCGGCATCCGACTTGCGCATCAATCACATACGCAGAGCCTTTTTGAAACGGTAGATGGCTCGGTGGATGTGCTGAAACGCGTCGGTCGGAAGAATTTCGGGATTATCTATGAACCTGCCAACCTTGATCTCTGCGCACAGGATTACGGTGTTGAGACGCTCAAACGGTTTTCGCCCTATCTTTTGAACGTCTATCTTCAGAACCATATCCGCCGACCGGAGGGGAAGACGCACCTTCTGACGTGGATTCAAGGCGTAGTTCCACACGATCCCATCCGTTTACAGGACGAAGGCGGTATCGACTTTCCGGTGGTATTTGAAGGTCTGGAAGCTATCGGTTACGACGGCTACGTAACGGTGCATCAGGCGTTTCGTGAGATAATGGAGCCAGAAGACGCAGCGGAACAGAGTTATACGTATCTAAAACCGTTTTGTACGTATCAAAATCTATAATTCGTTCGAGTAGTCTTTCAACTTTGAACATGAGAGCAGGTTCGTAGTCGTGCGATTTTGCGGTGTACTCACCCAAATGCGAAGTGCATTATCACACATCAAGAACGGGCAATGAATTGCCCTACTACGAACAGGATCCCCTATAAACTCAACATTGAAGCACTACGAGCTTAAATTGACATTGAATTGTAGGAGGTAGTACTCATGGCATTTAGTGATTTCAAAACAATTTCTGATGTTCAAGAAAAATTTAACATCAAATACTCGTATAATGATTTCTTCGGGGTTGAGGCGAAAGTCCCTTCAGAACAATTTGTGAAAGAACTTGAATTTAGTCAGCAACATTTTGATTTTTTTTCATCAGAGGGATCAAGATGTGAAGTGGTTATATTTCCAATTTTAAGAGAGATATATAAAGATTATGCTGAAAACTACGGACTTTGGGTAAAGAAATCTATTACTTACGATGAGATTCTGAATGGCACGCCAGATTATCTTGTTGCCACAAAATCTGAATTAGGCATTACTGTTGTCGGGACACCGTTGATAATGATGGTTGAGGCGAAGAAGAATGACTTTGAACACGGATGGGGACAATGCCTGGCAGAGTTAATTGCAGCGCAAAAAATGAATGACACTCCTGATTTTCCGGTGTATGGTATTGTAACTGATGGAACATTGTGGCAATTTGGACGACTTGTCAACGACATTTTTACGCGAAACAGAACCAGCTTTACTTTAGCAAATTTGCCTATTTTATTCGGCGCTGTGGATTCTGTTTTCAAAGCAGCCCAAAAAAATTAAGCTTGTCAATATCAAGGAAATACCGATGAACACACAACGTCCGAATATAATTATCATCACAACCGACCAACAGCGGACAGATAGCCTGAGCTGCTACGGGTCAACGTTTACAGATACACCCCATCTGGATAAGTTCGCGTCTGAAGGGGTCTGTTTCGAGCGTGCGTATTGTGCGAACCCGGTCTGTACGCCTGCCCGCGCCTCAATCTTTTCTGGACGGTATGTGAGCCGTCATGGTGCGTGGAACGTCGGTATGAACGTCCCCGAAGCCGAAACCCTGCTATCGCACCGACTTGATGCGGTTGGGTATCGCACGCACTATATAGGTAAAGCGCACTTCCAACCCTTCGGTGCCTCTCCAGATCAATCCATGGAGACACGAAGCGATACAACGCGCTACCCGGATTTTCAAGGTCCCTACTACGGATTTGAGACCGTCGAATTGGCACTTGGGCATGCGACTTATGGGATCGCTGGACATTACGGCGAATGGGTTCGCTCGCAAGTGTCTGAGGAGACGTTCAACGGTTACAGCAAAGCGACACGCCTCGGTGAGAGAGGATTCGGCGGTCAGGCTTATGATTGGGACATACCGCTGAAATACCACAACAGCGTCTGGACAGCGGATCGGACGATAGACTTTCTGGCTAATCGCGATGCTTCTCAGCCGTTCTTGTTAGCAGTCGGCTTCCAAGATCCACATCATCCACACTGCGTTCCAACCGAATTTGAAGATCGCGTTGATCCCGCCGAAGTGCTACTGCCTGATTTTGTTGAAGGCGAGTTAGCCGACAAACCGCCGCATTTTTTGGAGGCGCGATGCGGGCAGCTTGAAAAGTCGGAGATACGTGGAACGTACGCTATCGCAGGACAGGGTGGCGGTGCCGATTTCAGTAAAGTGTCAGAAGACGACGCACGCCTCGGTAGGGCGTATTATTACAATATGGTGAAGATTATCGATCAGGAGATGGGACGGATTCTGGAGTGCCTTGATACGTGTGGGTTGGCAGAAAACACGTTAGTGCTCTTTACAACTGACCACGGTGAATTGCTCGGCGACCATGGGTTGTGGATGAAGGGACCGTTCCATTACGAACAACTTGTCCGTGTCCCGACGTTGCTGCGGTTTCCTGCGGCTATTCCTGCCGGGCAACGGACACAAGCCCTCTTTAGCCACGTTGATATTGTGCCGACAGTTCTGTCTGCGATCGGTTTGCCGATTCCGGGAGATACAGATGGGGTAGACGCGATGCCGATGCTTACTGGAGAGACAGGGTCTGCCCGCGATTCTGTGTTAGTTGAATGTGTAGACGATCCGCGCGGCTTGCGGCTTAAAACGATTGTAACCGATACGCGGAAGTTGACATGGTATTGTGGATACGCTTATGGTGAACTCTATGATCTGGAGAACGATCCGGGTGAGCGGAAGAATTTGTGGGATAATATTACGTACGCTGACGATAAAGCCTCTTTGCTGCGCCATATTCTTGAAACGATGGAGCCTTTGGAGAAACGGGTTGAGCGGTTGTCCTATGCATAAAAGCTGCTGGACTCACATCGAAGTTATAGGAGGGTAAAACTTATGGCATTCAGCGATTTCAAGACGATCCCTGAGGTTCAAGAAAGATTCGGAATCAAATACTTGGAAAACGATTTTTTCTCGGTTGAGGCTCCCTTAAACCCTTCAGACCAATTTCTACAAGAATTTGAGTTTACAAGGCAACACATCAATATTTTCGGATCGGAGGCAGCGCGGTGCGAAGCCGTTATCTTCCCGGTTTTAAGAGAGGTCTATAAAGGGTACGCTGATCACTACGCTCTCTGGATCAAGGAATCCATAGTCTATGATGAGACCCTGAGCGGAACACCGGATTACCTCATTTCTACCAAATCTGAATTGGGCAAACTCATTGTTGGTACACCGTTGATAATCTTGGTTGAAGCGAAGAAAAACGATTTTGAGCAAGGCTGGGGACAATGTTTGGCTGAGTTGGTCGCTGCACAGAAAATAAATAATGACCCTGCTTTTCCGGTATATGGTATTGTTACCGACGGAACGTTGTGGGAATTTGGACGGCTTGTCGGTGATACTTTTATGCGAAACAGAACAAATTTTACTTTGGCTAATTTGCCAATTCTCTTTGGTGCTGTGAATTCAGTTTTCAAGGCGACAACGAGCGTCTCTCCGGTGAGCATCAATTGAGATCTCATGCCGTAGACCCAGCAGGTTTACGAAGGTTGTATTGGGAGGTGAAAAGAAAGTCCTCTGTTTTTATACTTGCTTTTAACAAAAAGATTGGGTATCATTTAGATAGAAGAAATTGATTGTGTTCAACTTCGCTGCGACTATATCATATCCTACGCTAAAGAAGTGGGAAAACATTGGGGACATCCAGATGGAGTCTACGCTATCTATTGTGATTCCGATTTACAACGAGGTAACAAGTCTAAAAGAACTTTTGCAACAGGTTGCTGATGTTGAAATCGGTATGAAAAAAGAATTGATTCTTGTTGACGATTTCTCAACAGATGGCACACGTGATATTCTAAGAGAAATTGAAGATACACAAGAAAATCCAGACGGCATCCGCGGATACCTCGCAACAAACGCGCCCACTGAAAACGGAGACGAGATCTCGGCAAAAGTCTTCTATCACGATGTGAATAAGGGTAAAGGGGCAACACTCCGTACCGGTTTCCAACACATCACTGGCGATATTACGCTTATCCAAGATGCCGATCTGGAATATGACCCAAAGGACTATCCTCAATTGCTGCGGCCTATATTAGATGACGAAGCCGATGTGGTATATGGTTCTCGGTTTATGGAGGGCAAGCAGACAGGGTTGATGCGGAGTTATCTCGCGAATCAGTTTCTCACGACCCTCGCCAATATTGTTAACGGCACAAAACTGACCGACATGGAAACCTGCTACAAGGTCATGCGGACATCCATTCTAACGGAGATCTCGCTCTACTCGGACAGATTCGGTTTTGAACCGGAAATTACAGCGAAACTTGCCAAGCGGAAGTGCAAAATCGTTGAGGTTCCCATCTCCTATCGCGGCAGAGATTATCACGAAGGAAAGACCGTTAGTTGGAAAGATGGCATTGCCGCAATTTTCCACATTCTCCGCTTCCGATTTTTCTCGTAGAAAATCATAGACACCCAAAAATATGCCAAACTTGCAGGATTTGCTTAAAAAGGTAGATGCTATTCTGGAGTCAACTGATGCAGTAGAGCCGGTACAAGACTGCGAACCGCGAGATCCGCTTCTGGCAGCACTCGATACCCATTTCAGTTATACGTTCTTCCGTAAAGGACAACGTGAGATTGTTGCAGGGATTTTAGAGGGTAGAAACGTGTTCGCTGTATTTCCAACAGGACACGGAAAATCGTTGTGTTACCAACTGCCGGCACTGATGCTCGATGGTATAACAGTCGTCATCTCTCCGCTTATTTCGTTGATGAAGGACCAAGTTGATGCTTTATGCGAACAAGGCATCGCTGCGGTCTCGCTCATAAATAGCACACAGACGTGGGAAGCATACCAAAATGAACTGGCACGTCTGCGGCGAAACGAGATCAAACTGCTCTATATCTCTCCAGAACGTCTCCGAAGCCGTCGATTTTTAGACATCTTGAATGCGTTCCCTATCTCCCTATTCGTTATAGATGAAGCGCACTGTATCTCGCAATGGGGACGTGATTTCCGCCCGGCTTATCTATCGCTCAAAGATACGATTGATGTGCTTCAGCCGCGTGTTATCGCGCTTTTCACAGCCACAGCTCCGCCAGAGATCCAAGACGACATTCTCAATGTGCTCAGTATACCGACACCGCTTGTGCTTACGCAGGGGATTGAGCGTCCCAATCTGAAGCTGAGCGTCCAACACAATGAAAACGACGATGAAAAGTATTTACAACTCGAAAAGTTTCTCAGCGGGCAGGTTCGGGACCTTTCAACTGCAAACGCCGAATCCACAGAAACCGGTCTGAAAAATGGGATTATCTATGCTGGGCGGCGGCGTGACACTGAAGAGATCGCAGCTTTTCTCCAAAGGCGTGGGTTTCGAGCCGATTTCTACCACGCTGGCCTTGAACCGCAGGAACGGACGCGTGTGCAAGAAGCCTTTTTCGATAACAGCGCGAACGGATTAGATATTGTCGCCGCCACGAACGCCTTCGGTATGGGCATCGACAAACCCGACATCCGATATATTGTGCATTGGACGCACACCGGGACGCTCGAAGAATACTGTCAAGAGGTCGGCAGGGCGGGTAGAGATGGAAAGGACGCACACTGTGTCCTGTTTTTCTGCCACGATGATCGCGGGTTGCACGAATTTTTTATCAGAGAAAGCGCACCGGATAAGCAATTTTTGCTTAGACTCTTAAAAGTCGTTGAAAATTTCAAGGGCAGCGAGAGGTACCGCACAATCTCTAACGAGGAGCTGGAGTGGATGAGTGGGGGCAATGCGACCAAGATTCTCGTGAGTCTGAGTTATCTCGAAAAGCTTGGATTCTTGAAGCGGTGGTATAACGTTCCCTCTCAACTCTCTGTGAGATTCCGCGGACTCTGGACTGAAGAAACAGAACCAACAGCTGCAGCACAACAAGAACTCCTCCGCCAATTGCGAAGCGGCGTAAAAACGATTCTGGAACTCTGCGAAGCCATCGGGAAAAATCCGAAGGTGATCATGGAGGACCTCGCTGAGCTGCAAAGCGACGGCTATATTCAGTACTGGGGACAGGAGGACTTATTACTCATTGAACTGCTTGAAGACAGTCAAATGCTCAGCACGTTGACAGATGAGCAGATTGAAGTTGGCGACTATGTCCGTCGAAAACAGAGCCAGATTGATCAGATGATTGTTTATGCGTTAGAAACGACTTGCCGGATGCGCGTGATTCGGGACTATTTCGGAGAATCCATTGATGATGATTACCGATGCGGTACGTGCGATTTATGCCAAACGCAAGCCGCCAGCTAATTTTCGGTGCGGAGTGCGTCGATTGGTGAAAGCCGTGCTGCCCGCATTGCCGGATAGACACCGAAACTAACACCCATAAACAGCGAGAAAACGATAGCAATGAGTATCCACTGCCAAGAGAGCACAACGGGCCATTCGGGCACAATCGGCACGATGCGTACAGCAAGGCGTGCCATCCCGTGCGCTGCAATCCAACCGCCTGCGACCCCGAGTACGCCGCCACAGAAACAGAGGCAGAGGGCTTCCGTCAAGAACTGATAGAAGATGTGAATCCGTTTTGCACCCACCGATTTGCGCAACCCTATCTCTCGTGTCTTCTCCGCCACAGAGACGAGACATATATTCATAATACCGATGCCGCTCACGAACAACGAGAACCCTGCAATACTTCCCAAAGCGATTTTTATTACTCTTTGGATATGTTCAAGCCGCTGGATGCTGCCTGTGGGTACCCAATGGCGAACAAAATCATCTCTGTTCCGGTGTTTTCTGCGGATCACAGCGCGCGCTGCAGCAATAATTGCGGACTTATCAGCGTCTTTCTCGGTGAAGATTGTAATACGTTCTACATAGTCATACCCCGAAATCCGCTGTTGGTGTGTTGTCAATGGTACACAAACGACATTATCAAGTGTCCACGTAGAGCTAACAGCTGTGCCTTTTACTGCCATTACCCCTACAACACGCGCTCTAATAGATGCGTACCAATAGCGATATTTAATTTTTACCTCTTTGCCAATTGGAGATGTTGCGCCAAATAATTCAGTAGCAACGTTGTTACCGAGGACGCAGACTTGTAGTGCCTGTGTTACATCGCTTTCAGAGATAAATCTACCTTCTTGGACGTTCCAGTGCATCCCGATTGCATAGTCTGCTGTTACGCCTTCCAGAATAGATCGTGCCTGTCTACCGTCTCGGTTGGTAATGAGGATACGATAGCTTTCATTTTTAGACAAGATGAATCGAATATTGGGGACTTCGGCTTCAATTGCAAGGGCATCTTCCAATTTGAGACGCTCCGTTATTCGGTGCCAACGTCCTCTTCTATAATACCCGTAGTTGTTTCGGAACTGGACTTGGTCAATCCCGCCGAGTGTTTCAATCCCATCAGAAATAATTTTCTTCGCACCATCGCCGATTGCCATCATGCAAAGCACACTGGCAATCCCGATGAAGATACCGAGAATGGACAACCCAGCGCGAAGCCGATTTTGAGCGAGGTGTGCAATACCTGCAGCAATAGCATCATGTAGTTTCATTTTATAAATAAAATATATGCTCCGTAGTGTTTCTCAGTCGAGTTGAGCGATTGTAATCTTTGTGTATATTTTATCCGCTGAAGTCGCTGTTTATTAATGACACAATTCTGGTGTGAAAAAGGTGCATAATCCTCAGGTTGATTCCGCGTTAGCGTCTGTATCGGATCACAAGCAGCCAAAAAAGGTTCGGTATGGACAGCATCAAGTTTAATTAGGAAAGTAGTGGGTTTTTGGAGACTTCCACTTATACATACGTGTGGATGCACTTTTGATGGATGCAGCGTTAAAGTTCAGTTGTTATAAAGAGGAAGGTTATTGCCCGATAGGTTTAAGAAAAACCGGTGGTCTCGACATCCAAATTCGGTAGGCGCGGTTTGTGATTAGATATAAGGTTTCATATCCCATAGCAGGATAGCACCATCATAACCCGCACTTGCCAAAAGGTCACCGTCCGGTGAAAAGGCAAGGTCTTGCACATCCGAGGAGTGTCCCCAGAACGTGTGGACGTTTTCACCGGTGGTAACATCCCATAACCGGATGGAGACTTTATCCTTGAATCCCCACCAAGAGCCAGAAACAAGATACCGGCTACAGGGCGAAAAGGCTAAAGCATACGGTCGACTGCTTTCCTTCGGAGGAAATATTACCATCCGCGTTTCGTATGTGGTCGCATCCCATAACCGAATCTCGTTTGGTCTACCACCGGCAAGGAGAGTCCCACAGGCAGAAAACGTGATGCTCCAAACTTCGTGGGCTGGCCCCTTTTGACTGTTAGACGCAGCTACTTTAAGGGCGCGTTCGATTGCCTTTTTATCGCCTCTATACACGTTTAGGGATAAAGACCATGCTAACGGAAGCGAAGTCACAACACTTCCACGCGCAACATCCCACACCCGTGCGGCTCCATCCTGTGAAGCCGTTACAAGTATCTTACCATCAGGGCGAAATGCTAATGCCCGAATATGGTCCGTGTGCCTATATAAGGTTTCTCGCTTTTCCCAACGATTGACATCCCACATATAAAGTGCACCGTCTGTTGTTGTACTGACAAAACATTCACCTGTAGGCGAAAAGGCGAGCGGGCCAACATACTGAGGTTCAGTGAATGTCATGATTCGGGTACGAGACGCAACACGCCAGAATTCGATGGTTTTTTGGGAACTCGCAGCCAAGAATTCCTCATCGGGTGACACAGCAAGTCCGCCCCTAAGTATATTAAAAGGCAGTTCTGTGTTCATAAGAAGCGTCTGTTGTGCCCGTTTCTCTGCCACGTTCCAAAACACAATACCGCTGTCTGCCGCGTGTCCACTCACCAACGTCTTCCCGTTTTGTGTAAAGGTTACCGAATTAGGATGACCGAGATGTCCTTGAAGAGACACCACCTGAGGCGCGTTTTCACGCCACACCTGAAAATCGCGCGCACTGGCGATTGCGAATTGCTGCCCTTCGTCTGAAAAACGTGCAGCGCGAGTATGATGGCGATGTTTAAAGGTATCAAGTTTCTCTTGATGGGACGCGTCCCAAATTATCACCTCGTCTTCATGAATGTCAGCAACTCGTAAGGAACCCTCAGATGAGTAAGCGAGTCTAATCTGATATCCGTTATATTTGATAGCCGTTTCCACAGTCTCTTTAGGGATATTCCAGATGTGAACTTCAACGGTTTGACTCTCGTCGTTTTTTTTTCGTATACCAGCAGCGAGGAATTCTCCACACGGTGAAAAAACGAGACTGCCGTCTACTCGTGGCGTGTGTACGGTGAAGCGCGCAATGTACTCACCGGTTGCTATTTGTTTCACTGAAATTTCGTTATCGCAAGACAGGTATGCGAGGAGCGTCCCATCCGGTGAAAAGCAGAGCGGAAAACGACCATATCTTGCCTTCGGTTCCTCAAGTTCAGAATTTGCAACGGACACCCCTGTTTTCGTAGACCAGACAGACACGGAATGAAAATGGTAGTGTGATGCGGCAAGGTGTTGTCCATCCGGTGAAAATGTGAGTTGGGCGACTCCATGGTTCAACCTTCGCTGTCCTATCTCTAAAACACACTGCTGGTTTCGCGTATCCGATACTTTAACAATACTATCTGCATTGCCAGTGGCAATCCATTGTCCATCGTCGGAAAATGAGACAGCAGAAACCATCCCCCTTTCGGTTTCCCACAATGCGATGGGTTGCCTTGTAGCAAGTTCGCACCACCACAGTCCAATATCCGTTGCGACGGCGAGATGACTGCCATCTGGTGCAAACGCTACGTCTCTAACTTTTCCTCTACCGAGTCGGGCAATGGCGTTTTCTGGGAGTGCCCACGTTGTAACGTCACGGTTATTAATTTCCATCATTTCAGTTATAGACCTCCTGAGAAGCAGAATTTAGGCATGTTGCTGGTGAAAAAGTCTGTCTTCGCTTGCGCGCGTACGCGCAGCATCAAAAGTAAACTGAGAGGAGACAAATGAAGGGTTAGATTTCGGGTTGATCTACTGGGTTAACAGAACCGAGGTTGCTGAGTGCTTCTGTGTAGACCTGTCGAAGTGGGACGTTGTTTTGTTCGGCGAGGCGTTTGCAGTCCTCATATTCAGGGACGGTTTTGATAAGCGTGCCGTTGAGATACCCGCGCTTGGCTTGGATCGGGCCCCACTGTGTTTTGACTTGGACAAAATCACGACGCAGTTTGATCCGATCGGCGGAAGAGAGCCTAACGCCGAAAGTCGTGGTTTCGGTGAGGAGGAGTTCGATGAGTTTGTCACGATGCGCAGTAGGACTTAGCACAGTGATTTGTGTCGCGGGTCTACCCTTTTTCATGAAGATGGGGATGAGAAAGACATCAAGCGCGCCGTGTTCAAAGAGTTGGGAGGTAACATAACCGGTAATCTCTGGCGACATATCATCTACATTGGTCTCAATAATATCAACACTGTCAGTTTCGGTGTGATGGTGGTGCGTCTTTGAATTGATGTCCGACGTTTTTTCGCCGAGACAGAGGCGGAGGAGATTTGGACGTTGTTCAAGGTCACGGGTCCCGGCACCGTATCCGACGCGGTCGAGTCGCATCTGCGGCATGACTCCGAATTCCTGTGATAGCGTCGTAATGAGTGCCGCGCCAGTCGGCGTGACCAATTCCTTCGGGATGTCGGTTTGATGGATCGGCACACCTCGTAGGAGTTCCATCGTGCCGGGGACAGGGACAGGCATAAGTCCGTGTGCGCATCGGACAAAACCCCGACCAAGAGAGAGTGGAGATGCGTAAACAGCGTCAACATCGAGATGTGCCAGACCGATGACAGCGCCGACGATGTCTACGATTGAATCGATCCCGCTGACTTCGTGGAGGTGAACGTTGGCTTTCGTTGTATTGTGAACTTTTGCTTCCGCCTCAGCGAGTCGGTCAAAGACGCGTTTGGCGGTATCCCGCACCTCAGCATCCACATCGCTATTGTCAAGCAGCTTGAAAATATCGGAAAGATGGCGACTTGGTCCGTGTTCATGATGCTGGTGAGAATGCCCGTGATCATGGGTGTGCTCATGCGCGGCTGCCTCGTGTGAAGGCGTGTGCGCTGGATGCACCTCTACAATCGCCCGTGTGCCGGTGATGCCGTGTTTTACGGATTTTTCAAAGTGAAGACTGAACTCAGCATCAAGTTTGAGGGTCGCCAATCGATCTGTAAGTATTTCCGGTGGCACGCCTGCATCAACCAAAGCGCCGAGTGTCATGTCGCCACTGATACCCGAAAAGCAGTCAAAATACGCAATCTTCAACGTGGTTATACCTTTTTTGGATCTTTGGTGTCGCGTAGTAGCGGCTACGACTCTGCCAAGATCGATTTATAGTAAAGTTTAGAATTAATTGGGCACTCTCAAACAGTCTGAATACCTATAACAGGCATTCAGACTGGCACAAACTGGAAGTTTGTGCTACGAATGTGTCTATTCATTTTTAGGATTCACTATAAGAGTTGACGGTCACCTCAAGGAGATGACCGTCGCAATGTTCACGATTTAAGCGCCTTGAAGCAACTCTTGGAGCAATTCTTTAGATTCGTGGCGTTTGAGTTTGAAAATGGCTTCAGACTCTATTTGCCGTACGCGCTCGCGACTGATTCGGAGTTTATCTCCGATATCTGCGAGTGTGTATTCAGTGCCATCAATCAACCCATACCGTAAGATGATGACCTGTGTTTCACGTGGATTGAGCGTCCGGTTGAGGATCTCAGTGATAACCTCAATTTTGGCGTAATCGAGCAAATAGTTTTCGGGTGTAATTTGAGATTGATCCGGGATGAGTTCAGAAAATGAACCGTCCGGGGAATCCTCATTAATGGGTGCATCAAGCGGTACAGGATCCCGCGTAGCGTTGAAAATTTCAGAGACCTTTTTTTCAGTAAGTTCAACGGCACTTGCGATTTCGGTTGTTGTCGGTTCGCGTCCGAGTTCGGTTGTCAGGTCCGACTGTGCCTGTTTAATGGCGCGTCGGGCTTCGCCGATATAGCATGGGACGCGAATCATTTGCCCTTGTTGATCGAGTGCGCGTTTGATGGACTGCATAATCCACCATGTCGCATAAGTGCTGAATCGAAATTTGAGGGTGTGGTCGAACTTATCCACGGCGCGCATCAATCCGAGGCTGCCTTCCTGCATCAAATCGAGAAATGTTAACGATGTTTTGCTGAAATGATGTTGCTTCGCGATGCTGGCAACAAGGCGGAGATTCGCTTCAACGATTTTCAGTTTCGTGCCGTGTGTAATTTGATCCGCTGCTTCTAATTGATCGGCTAACCACTTGATATGTGCGAATTCGTTTCGTAAGTCTTCAAGAACGAACCGTAATGCGCGTAGCGAACGCGTAGCAGTCCTGTTGGGTAACATATCGGGCGGTAATTCCTCCAAGAGTGTTTCAATCTCAGAACGAATAACGTCGTACTCTTGAAAAGCGTGGCATTCCTGCTCCTCGTCAAAAGGTGTAAGTGGGACACGCGCAAAGTCGCGTACCGGTGGTATTTCTGTCAGTGGGATCTCACGTGGCTGTTGCCTCGATTTCGCTACTTTTTCGTTAAATGCAGTAATGCTGCGCCGGATGGTTTGTCGGGCATAAGTTCGGAATGCCGCCCCGCGTTTTGTATCGGCATTGTCGATAGCTTTCAAGAGTCCCAGGCTTCCCGCCTGCATTAATTCAGCGGACGAGGTTTCGTCAACATATTTTTTCAGGAGATGTGCGTTCCCTTCAAAAATCTTCCATCGCGCTTGCTCAAGTAATTTCGCCTTAGTCTCTAATTTGTCCAATAAAACACCAAGTGCTTGGATTTCGGCGCGAATTTGGCTTATAATTAATCCGTGTTCTGATTGCGGAGGTTCAAATTTGTGTTTGTTGTTTGGCGCATTTTCTTCAGGAATGTTAAGTGAGGCTAACATCCACTTCGGAAAAGCATTTAATTTAGCGGTGAACATCCGGAGACCCTCTTGGTATTTTTCAAAGAGTGCGGTCTCCTGTTTAGGGTCTAACAAAGGTGTTTTAGCGATCTTTTGTAAGTATGCGAAGGTCTCATCCCTTGGCGCTTCTACTGGGTCCTCATCCTTCTCCTCTTCCTCTGCAAAAAGTTCAGGTTCTACCGGGTATGCCGGGTAATAGTTTCTCATGTCCTCACCTCACTATAGTATCGATCTCCAGACCGAAGTGTTTTTGAATTTGCCTTACACGGCGAAAATTATGAAAAAAGGTTTAACTTTTTAGTAGGTATATGGTATGCTATTAAGCGTAAGCATTTGACCTATCTTAATATTAGCCTGCAAGTTTAGGAAGTCGCACACAAAAAAAGATAAGAGCGAATTCGGTATAACCATTGGAGGTAGTTAATGGCTCAGCTCACACAAAACGAAATAGTAAAAAGGTGCCAAGCCGGTGAATCCTGTTCTGGTGAAAATCTTGCAAACCTTGATTTAGCGAATCAATCGCTCGCGGGCATTGATCTGTCGACAGCAGATTTGAGTGGTACCGACCTACGGAATACGGACTTAACAGAAGCGAATCTCAACGATGCGAATCTCGCCGGTGCCGACCTTTCTGGTGCCACGTTACATCGAACGTACCTTGTTGGTTGTAATTTAACGGACGCGAACCTTGAGGCAGCGAACTTACGCGGTGCTTTCCTGAGCGGAAGTCTCCTCTGTGGCACAAACTTCAAGCGTGCTGACCTGCGCCGTGCCACTCTCGGCTGCCCGAAATGCGAGGTGCCGGGCCCTTTTGGATCCCTCACCAGTTTTGAGAATGCGAACCTTGAAGAGGCAATTTTTGGCGAAATCAAACTGAAAGGTACCATTTTGCTTGGTGCTAACTTCAAAGATGCGTATCTATACGAGGTCGATCTCTCTGAAGCCGTGTATCGCGAATCCGATCTCGAAGGCGCTATCACCAAAAAAGGACGCAATTAAGCAGCGGATCAACTTCTTCGCGGGTTTCCGTAACTCGCTATAGCACTCACTGGCACTTCTAACTGATAGTCTCAATCCGCGGATGATTCCTACGATTCCGAAATTGAGACTAAAATACTTAATAGCACTTCTCCCTTTTTCTATTATATGTGACGTTAACATAACACAAGAGGTTTATCTAAAGTTCATTTTTTTCCTTGGGACAATTCGCGTACGATTTTTTATAAGGGGTTAACAGCCCTTCTATCTCTCCGTAAGCAAACGGGTACACTTGCCAAAAGTGCTTACAATACCAGTTAACTGAATTGCATCTCACAGAATTTTTTATACAACCCGCCCTTCGCTAACAGTGTTTGGTGTGTTCCAGTTTCTAAAATCTCTCCATCTTTAATCACAAGAATTTTATCAGCTCGGACAACGGTTGATAGCCGGTGTGCAATAATAAAACTGGTTCTCCCTTGCATGAGGTTTGTCAACGATTCTTGAATGAGTGCTTCAGACTGCGTATCGAGTGAAGATGTGGCTTCGTCTAAAACAAGAATCGGTGCATCTTTTAGGAGTGCCCGCGCGATAGAGAGGCGTTGCTGTTCGCCACCGGAGAGTTTCACGCCTGCTTCCCCTATGGGTGTCGCGTATCCCTTCGGAATTTTTGTGATAAACGCGTGCGCGTTTGCCTTCTGTGCCGCTGCAATGATCGCTGCATCGGTAGCACCCGGGCAGCCATAACCGATATTTTCCAGAATCGTCCCATCAAAGAGGAAAGTATCCTGTGGAACGAGTGCAATACTTTGTCGCAATGACTTGAGTTTTACTTCAGAAATAGGTACATCGTCAATCAAAATCTTCCCAGAATTGACTTCATAGAAACGCAGCAAAAGGTTAAGGAGCGTCGTCTTTCCGCTTCCGCTTGGGCCAACGAGTGCGACGACTTCGCCCGGCTTCGCCTCGAAAGTTACGTTATCAATAACAGGTTTGGAAGGTGCTTGCGGGTTTTTTGAGTCTTGCGAATAAGAGAAGGTGACGTTTTGGAATGTGACGGTGCCACGGATATTTTGGAGTTCGATACCGTCTGTCGATTTCTCCGTAGGTAGGTCGCGCTCACCAGCGTCATTTTCTGTACCTGCTTCTGCTCTAACATCGAGGAGATAAAAAATCCGTTCTGCTGAGGCGAGGCACTGCTGTAAAGCACTGTTAACGTTGCCTATTGTTTTAATCGGTTTGAACATCCAAATTACCATTGCAATGTAACTGATAAAAGCCGCTGTAGCGAGTTGTCCTGTAATAACTTCCCAACAGCCCAACCCGAAAACTGTTGCAACACCTACAAACCCCAACCATTCAATTGTCGGAGGGAGAAGTGCAGCAAAGCGCGCGCGCCGTACTGCTGAACAATATTGGCTCCAGTTAATCGTTCGGAAACGATGAATTTCCTCCTGTTCAGATGTAAAACTTTTGACGATTTTGATCCCGAAAAGTGTCTCTTTGAGATGGGAATAAATATCAGTACTCTGTTGCTGGATTTCTGTGCTGGCGGCACGAATTCGCCTCCCAATAAATGTAATCAGATAAGCGACCAGTGGGAGGATTAGTAGAACAAAGAGGGTAAATTTGGAACTAGTGATGAGCATCACCGAGAGAAAGAGGGTAACAAGGACAACAGCCCGTATGATGTTCGCCATCGCAGCGACAAGACTTTGCCACACCCGGACATCATCAGTGATGCGCGTCATAAGGTCGCCAATGCGTTCTTCACGTAAAACACCTAAAGGAGCAGAAACGATGCGCTGATAGAGGGCATTTCGCAAGCGAAAAGCGAGTTTATGTCCAACCCTCGCCATTACATAGTCGTTGCAATAGGCGAAAACACCTTTGATGAAAATGAGGACGAGCATACCACCCAGCAACCATAGAAAGGCTTTAAGGGCATCGTTGGCATTCGTCAATAATATTTCAAAGCCGTCGAAAGCAATCATCCCTTCTTCACGCTGAAAGTAGCGGATAGATACAGGTTGCTCAAATGTGCTTCCACTGACGACTCCAAGCGCGTTAATTGTATCGTTGAATAAAATTTGAAGAGCCACTAATTCGCATAAGGCAACCACCAAGGCACAAAACATCGCCAAGAGAATGGATCCAGTATACGGTGTGTGATACCGCACGAACCGTTTAAAGATTGGGTTTTTTGTGAGGGGTTCTTTGTCCATGCCTGATCCTGACCGCTGGGTTCTGTTCGGTTCATTCCAGTCTATTTGCTTTACCTTAACTGATAATCGCCAAATTGAATCGCACACGCCTGCTTTACAGCATCAGTTTTGCAACGGACGCTGAGTTCTCGCTTTTGGAAATTCACAGCCTCAATGACACCGATGGCAGAAGTTTTACCGGTACTGTCGATTAATCCAACCAAGCGGCGTTTAAAGTAGGTGGAGACCTCAACTGTAACGCGCGTCAAACTTAAATAATTTTTAATATGGCTGATCGTTGCTTTGGAAAGATGTTTCGACACAATGCAGCATAAGGTGCGATGTCCCCATTCAGCATGGTGAACTTGCGTTTCCGCGAGCCCAGAGAGGATTTCTAATTCTTTCTCATTTGCGGGACGCCCTATGAAAAAGGGAGTGCGTCCACCACGAATCTGTTCAAAAGGGAGCTGTTGCACGCGACTCTCAGAGAAGTACATATCAAATCGGTCTTTTCGGTACCGACTTCGCAGATGACCACTTTTCAATCGGACGCTCCGGTGTGGCAAGAGATAATGAATATTGAGCCACGCCTGTTGACTGTAGCACGCCGTTATCTGCTCGAATTCGGTAGAACGACCGATGCATACAAGGTGGTTGGGTCTGATGAGTTCAATTTTATGCTGTTTGAGAATGACTGCCGGGGGATCATGAACATAGCCGGTGGTATCAACAATAATGAAATCGGCGTCGGCTTCCCGTGCGCTATCTACCATCAGACGTATGCCAGTGAGGGTTTCAAGAAAGTGCCCATTCGGCGACACATCACCGACGAAATAGAGGCGGTCAGCGGTGCCATCAAGGACAATGTCCTTTTCTCCTCGGTTTTGTCCGCTTTCCAAAATTGGTTCCTGGGATGATGGTAATTGGGTTTCAATTCTCGGTACGAAAGACTTCACACCGATTGTGGTGGGAGGCCCGATTTGGGATTGGCCGATGTCTGCGTCTACGCAAGCGACTTTGAATCCTTTTGCGAGTGCGAAATCCGCTAAAAAACGGCAAAACGTCGATTTTCCTGCATCGGTCGCGCCGATCACGAGTACAATCTGTTGCCGCTTGACAATTTGACTCGCAAGTTTTCTCCAGTCTGGGTTCACTCGGTAGGTGTCATCCATCTTCGTGTCTCATAGTCGTGGAATTTAGTCGCCAAGGTTTATTTGGTAACGGAAGGTAACACCGGGGAGACTAAACATCTCATCGAAAGGGGGCATCTGTTTAATACCGACGAGTTGTTCAAACAGCGATGTTTTTTTCTCCTTACGTAGCACCTTAGGTTTGCCCTCAATGCCTCCGAGTTCTCCAGCGATTTTAATCGCGTCCGGTAGATTGCCAAGTTGGTCGATCAGTTTTGAATCCAACGCCTGCCTTCCAGAGAAGATCCGTCCATCTGCGAGTTCGACGACTTCGGTACGTGTTAAAAGGTTACTGCGTGCCTCAGCGATCGTATCGACAAATTGATTGTAAACATCATCGACAGTGGCTTGGAGTACTGCCTGCTCCTCTTCTGTCAATGTGCGGAAAGGTGAACCGGTGTCCTTAAATTGACCGCTCTTAATGACTTGGTGTTCTAATCCGACTTTATCGTATAAGCCTTTCATCCGCGTGAACTGCATAATAACGCCGATGCTACCGGTTAATGTGCCGGGGTTTGCGAGAATTGTGTCAGCGGCGCAGGCAATATAATAGCCGCCCGATGCTGCGCTTCCGCCCATTGAAGTGACTATCGGTTTTTCAACTTTTTCCAATTCCGTATAGATCTCTTGGACGGGGGCGACACTGCCGCCGGGTGAATCGATTCTTATAACAATCGCCTTGACACTGGGGTCATCACGGTAGGCGTGAATAAGTTTAATGGTCGCATCGGATTTAGTGATAATTCCTGTAACATCTATCACAGCGACTTTCTGTCCGATTGATGCGCTTCCGCCCATAGAACGTAATAAGATGAGCATCAAGAAAAACAAGCCAACGATAGTGCCTAAGATAATCAAAACTCGTCTATTCTTCATATTTTTAATTATTGGGTTTTTGCTCCGATTGGTCTTACAGCCCAATCGGGTTTTCGATGCGTTTTAGCGACATCGGAATGATTACCGGTTTATAGTAAAACCTATAGTTAATTGGGCACTCTCAACCAGTCTGAATACCTATAACAGGCATTCAGACTGGCACAAACTGGAAGTTTGTGCTACAAAGATGTCCATTTATTTATGGGCTTCACTATAATAGATTTACACCACGCTAATTTCTACACGGACGTTGAAGATATACCTACGCACATAAGCCCTTAGTCAGATTGTCGTTTTCTGATTAATGCGAATCCGTTTTATGAGTGTCCCAACACAAAAGCCAACACAATAAAGTAGGAAAGCGTAGATGAACACCATAAATACTTTGAAGACTAAACGACTGAAATCCAGCTCCTGGAAAGTTTCAATGATGCTGGAAATCCTAAGGCCAAGAGCAAAAAGGAAATATGTGAAATACTGACGTTTCAACTTTGGTATAAACATAATAAGCACCCTATTAGAGATGTTCCATTTTTCAGTTCACACGTGTGCTACATAGATACTGAAGAAATACCCAAGCAAATAAACCCTACGGGACTGAAGAGGTTTTTGAAGGATCCAAAGTTTCCGCTCAAAGTCCGGTTCGGTTGGAATGCAGGTCGCATTTGGGCGAGTACGCCGCAAAACCGAACCTACTGGCCTGGGGAAACCGGAAAAAGGTGCAGGACTATCGTCTAACGATGACGACCCAGAATGTTTTTAGCAACCATCCTATATCGGAGGCGATGCTCTGTGTTGCGACATAGTGAAGATCCAAGGCGAGTTTTTTAGGCATTAACTCTGTAATGTAGTAATGCTCTGCATCCAGTTGCCCTTTGAGTTTCTGCTCTTCATCACGGTTAGCGAGTTGCGAGGGCCCGGTCATCCCTGGCTTCACCTGCAGCACCTGCTTCTGTATCTCCGTATAGTGTTTAACGTAGTTAGGTGCCTCGGGACGCGGTCCGATGAGACTCATCTCTCCTTTGATAACATTGATTAAGTTTGGAAGTTCATCAAGTTTCGTCCACCTCAAAAACCTACCGATGGGTGTGATCCGTGTGTCCCGATAGGTTGTCAAGCTGCCGCCGAGTGTATCCGCGTTGACGACCATCGTCCTGAATTTATACATTTCAAAGAGAGTTTCGTCTTTACCCACCCGCTTTGCTTTATAGAACACAGGTCCCTTGGATTGCAACTTTGCGAGCAGGCTACCCAGGAAAAAAAGAGGTGCCAGCAGCAGGAGTGCGATCATCGCAAACCCGAGATCAAACGTTCGTTTCACCCAAGCACGCTTCGGTGCGATAATAACATCTTGGAGGTTTACGATTTGCGGCATGCGATTCCCCCTACCGACGATTGACACTGGCGGTTTTCGTTTCCGAGGGGAACTGAATAATCTCAGACCCGCTCTCCGTATCCGTTTCAGTAATGAACGCGCGGTTCGGTTGATATGTCGGCACCAACTCTTGGAATTTGGTGACAATCCCTTCTGAATCGAGTGCGTCCGCGAGCTGCGAGAGTTCTTGAATCTGGGAGAGGAGTTGGCGTTCTTCAATCTCTTCCAACTGTGCTACGAAAATACGCTGATGCTTCGTCGCCGTAACGCCTTCTTGCGGCGTAAGCAGTTCTTCATATAACTTTTCACCGGGTTCTAAACCTGTAAATGCGATTTTGATGTCTCTGTCCACCTCAAGCCCAGAGAGTCGGATGAGGTCTTGTGCGAGATCAAGAATTTTGATAGGTTCTCCCATATCCAACATCAGAATTTCGCCATCATTTCCCATAACACCGGCTTGGATGAGCAGTTGGACGGCTTCAGGAATGGTCATGAAATAGCGGGTTGCCTCGCGATGTGTAACTGTGACGGGGCCGCCTTTAGCGATCTGACGTTTGAAATTAGGGAGGACGCTTGCTCTGCTGCCGATAACGTTTCCGAAGCGGACAGCGATAAACCGAGTCGCGTTTTGTCTCGCCTTACATTGAATCAATTTTTCCGTCACGCGCTTGGAAGCCCCATAAACGCTCGTTGGATTCACGGCTTTATCAGAGGAGACGAGGATAAATGCCTCTACGTTGTGTTTAATTGCGGCATCAATCAGGTTTTGGGTACCGAGAATGTTATTTTTCACGGCTTCGTCGGGATGATTCTCCATGAACTTGACATGCTTGTGCGCGGCGGCATGGAAGATGATATGTGGCCGATATTTGCGCGTAATTTGGGAGACCTTGGCGTTATCTCGGATGTCGCCGATGATCAAAGCGCGGTTAAGTTCCGGTTCAAACTCTCGCAGTTCTATATCTGTGTGATAGATGCTGTTTTCACCGCGTCCGAAAAGGATAAGGAGTTCAGGATCGAGTTTCGCCACCTGCCGACAGAGTTCGGAACCGATAGACCCCCCTGCACCGGTGACCATCACGCGTTTACCGGAGAGATATTTGGAAACTTCGGCGATGTCCATTTGGGAGATAGAGCGATTGAGCAGGTCTTCAAATCGGACTTCCCGAATCTGACTGACACTCGCGCGGCCTTCAAGGATGGCGTGAATGTTGGGGACAATCTTGAACTGGCAGCCGCGATATTCACACTGCCGAATAATGTCCCGGATTTTTCCGCCGGGTGCCGACGGGATAGCGATGACGACTTCGTCAACTTCCCGCTTCCGGGTAATATACGTTAGGTCCCGGGTCGTGCCAAGTACTTCAAGCCCAGCGACGGTTCTGCCGACTTTACGTGGCGCGTCGTCAATGAAGCCTATCGGTACATACCCTTTTTCAGGATGGTTCCTGAGTTCGCGTAGTACACCGATCCCTGTTTCACCTGCGCCGACAATAAGGACTTTCGTCGGCGGTTTTCGAGCGGGCAGACTTGATACGGCGTTTATAGTGTTTGAACCTTTGGTGTTCGGGGAACTCGTGACGACCACGCGTCTATCATTTTGAAGGATTTGCTTAGAGAATTTGGTAAATCCGATGAGCGCGAAGTTATAGAATCCATCAATCAAGAATAACACCCAAGCGATCTCGAGTAGCATAGACACCCCGATGAGCCCGACAGTCGCTAATATAATTGCGGTCGCCAGTTTGCGGAATTCCTGTACAGCGGCGTGCTGCCACATTGGCTTGTAGAGATTAAACCCCACTAAAAAACCGATGCGGACTATTGTGACGACAGCGGCGACACCGAAAAAATGCTGAGTGGGGGTTACGTCCACACTCTGCAATATGGCGAAGAGCGGCGTTGACTGTGCTAAAAAGTCAAAACCGAATTGCAGACTGGTTAAGTAAGCGCATAGAAACGCTATATTGACAAGAAGGACATCAACAATAATTATAGAACTCCACTTTATTTTGGGTTTATCCATAGTACCTCCTTCGTTTTCTGGTCACAGGGTCATTTAGTTTTAAATAAATTGTCGGATTGTCTCAATTTTTGATATTTTCTTCAAGTCCGGTGCGGTTCATGAAGATTAATTTATTAATTCGGTAATTTCTTAGAGATGCCCGGTTCGGTTAGGAATGCAGATCGCAAATGTAAAGCTAAGACAAATTTTGCCGCGTGTGGGCAAAATTTGGGTGTGTACACCGCAAAACCGAACCTACCGGGCCTGGGGAAAATATGGAATTACCGAAATATTTTCTTAAACTTCATCAAACCGAACCTACCAGGGAATTGCGATGGACTGCTTGTGCATAGACCTGCTCTAAACGGTCTCTAATAGCCTTCCAACTATAATTGGTTTCAACACGGGTTCTGGCAGATTGCGAAAATGTCTTTCGTAAGTCCTCATTATCAAGTAAATAAATGACCTGTTCAGCAAAGTCTTCCGGCGTATCCGCGACGAGTAGTTCCTTGCCGATATCTGCTTCTAACCCCATAGCCCCGACAGAAGTGGTAACAACCGGTACTCCCATCGCCATCGCCTCCAAATTTTTGGTTTGTATACCGGAGCCGGCGCGTAAGGGGGCAACAAAAACAGATGCCTTCTGAAAATAAGGGCGGACATCTGGGACATAACCGGTCACAACGACACCTTCTTGTGCTTCAAGTCGTTTTACAGGTTCCGATGGCTGATTACCGACGACATAAAAGCAGACTTTCGGATGCCGTTCTCGGATGCGCGGGAAAATTTCATCGCAGAAATAGGTTGCAGCATCAGCGTTCGGAAAATAGTTCATCGTTCCTGTAAAGAGCAGGACTGGTGCGGGTGCCTCCACCGGTTCCGCCTGAAAATATCCGAGGTCCACACCCATCGGCACAATGGATAGATTCAAGCTATCGTCCTGTTTCAATAGGTAGTCGCGGTCGAAGCGTGCGACGACGGTGCCGCAATCAAAAGCTTTCATAATATCGACTTCGTAACGCTGTACCCGCTTTTCCTCTAATTTTACCAAAAAACGTTTTGGAGTGCAATCTAATTTAATTTTTGCGAGCCAAGGATTACTTTCAAGTTCGGCGCGTCGATTGAGGTTCAGTGCTAACGAATCACATAAATCCAGTACTTTGGCGGGTCCTTGGACATCTGTCACATATTGTCCCATCCGAAAGAGTTGCGCATGAATCAACTCAAACCGTTCTTGTGCGAGGAGTTGGTTGATCTTGCGTTGCATCTGCGGTGCGTACCAGTAGTGGAGTTGGAGCGGATGCCGCGATAAACAGTGAACCGCGGTATTCAGGTATGCAAAAGAACGATGGAACCGCACCCACTCTACGCGTTCACAAAAAGGTTCTAAATGTTTCGCTGCTTCGATATCGGTTTCGGACTCAGCGAAGTAAACGAGTGTGATGGCATGTTGCTTCGAGAGTTGCTTGATAAAGTTATACGACCGGATCCGATCGCCTCGATGTGGTGGATACGGACACCGGAGGCTCAAAAATAAAATTTTCATTTTTTTAACTATGGGCCTCTGCTCATCGTTCCACGATGGGATCTGATCAATTTTGACGCGATAGATGCTGCGTACGTTATCTTAAGATGTTCTATCCGCCCGCGGTGACCTCTGATTAATTTTAACCGGAGCCAGACTACGGTCCCTTTACATTATCACGGTTTTTCATCAGGCAATTCCGCTTCATCAATGAGCATCACAGGGATACCGTCTCGGATCGGGTAGCGACGCTGACACTCACCGATACATACCAGTTTCTGTGCCGTTTCATCGTGTACTATTCCGCCTTTACATGCCGGACACGCGAGGATGTCAAGTAGTGTTTTCGAGAGTGTGTAAGCGTTTTCGGAATTCAAAGGTGTTCTCCATTATTAGTTATCAGTTATCAGTCATCAGTCGTCAGTTTGCCTCGCAGTGAGAGTTGTCAGAGGAATGGTTGTTAGTTGTTGGTTGTTAGTTGTTGGTTGTTGAAAAGAAAAGGTTTCCCTCTTTACCAACTACCATTAACCATTAACCACTACTCTGAAAACTGAAAGATTTTTTGAAAAAAAATCGCTCTGAAAACTGACAACTATGCGCCGTGGCATCTCTTATACTTCTTACCACTACCGCAAGGACAAGGCGCGTTTCTGCCGACCTTCGGCATGTTCCCCATCGCTTGTTGTGAGGCGAATTCGGCTGTATCGCTGGCTGAAGTTGAGGTGTTTGCTTGGGCGCGCCTCGGTGGTCGTCTCCGCGGTTTGGCTGTGCGTCGACCGGGAGCCCGGCGCGGTGCTTCGGTGTTGACGCGAGATTTGAAGATGAATTCGCTCACCTCTTCTTCAATTTGCTGATACATACTCTCAAAGACCGCGAGTGCCTCATTTTTGAAGACGACAATCGGGTCTTTACCGCCGTATCCTGCGCCGAACCGGATACCTTCCTCGATGTAGTCAATATTCTGGAGGTGATCCTTCCAGTGATCGTCAATTCTATCAAGAAGGAGTAGGCGTTCAAGAAGACGCATCATCTCGGGTCCGAATTCGGCTTCGCGTTGCTCATAAATCTCGCGCAATGTTGCCAAGGTCTGTTCCTCGACCTCGTCAAGACTCGCCTGTGCTAATGGCGGATTCCAAATCGGTTTGACTGGAAACTTGTTCGTTAACCACTGCTCATATCTGTCGGGGTTTTCAAGGGTGTCTCCACCGCGTTCTGGCAGATTGTCATCGACTGCATCTTGGACGACTCTCTCAATCATTTGCCAGATTGTTGTTTTCAGGGTAGCCGGGGCTTTGCCTTCTTTATCAGCAAGTGCTGCAAGTCCGATTTCTTCTGGCACACGCTCGTTTTCTGTCGATTCCGGTGCGTCTGTTTCTGGTCCATCCTCATCCTCAGACAATACGGACATGTCGGTCGCGGATGCCAAAACGGTGTCGCGCAAGGTATAGATGGTGTCGCGCTGTGAATCCATGACATCGTCGAACTTCAGAAGGTTCTTACGCATTTCAAAGTGTATCTGCTCAACACGGGTCTGCGCTTTTTCAATGGACTTGGTAACCCACGGGTGCTCTAATGGCACTTCTTCGTCCATACCGACGCGCGTCATTAACCCTTGCAAACGTTCGGATCCGAATTTCCGCATCAATTCGTCTTCAAGTGAGAGATAAAACCGAGATGAGCCAGGATCACCCTGTCTACCGGCACGTCCGCGGAGCTGATTATCAATACGCCGCGACTCATGGCGTTCTGTGCCGACGATATGGAGCCCCCCTGCGGCTAACACCTTCTTTTTGCTCGCGTTACAAATTGCTTCCGCTTTTTTGAGTGCTGCTTGGAATTCTTCGGACTCTGGATGAGGTTCCGGTCCTTTAGTTTTCTGCTTGCGGAGCGTCTCCTTCGCTAAGCCTTCCGGGTTCCCGCCGAGGAGGATGTCCACACCGCGTCCCGCCATATTCGTAGCGATGGTTACAGCTCCCGGGACACCTGCTTGTGCGATGATATCGGCTTCGTGTGCGTGTTCTTTGGCGTTCAGCACCTGGTGCTTGATGTCTCGATGTTTGGTTCTGAGCATCTTACTGAGTTTCTCAGAGCTTTCAATCGAAGCCGTACCGACGAGTATCGGCCGCCCTTTTTCGTGCTGTTCGACGATATCGTTCAAGACAGCCTCATATTTCGCGTCCTCGGTCGCATAAATCTGGTCAGGATTGTCCATTCGGATCATGGGTTCATTGGTCGGGATAACGGCGACCTCTAACCCGTAGATATGCGCGAATTCATTTGCCTCTGTAGCGGCGGTACCCGTCATACCTGCGAGTTTATCGTACATGCGGAAGTAGTTCTGGTAAGTAATCTTGGCACTGGTTTCGTTTTCCTGAACGATTTTAACGCGCTCTTTCGCCTCAATCGCTTGGTGTAATCCCTCACTCAACCGTCTCCCAATCTGTTTTCGTCCTGTGAATTCATCGACGAGGAGGACTTCGCCGTTTTCGACGAGATAATCGACATCGCGTTTGTAGAGGTGGTTTGCAGTGAGTGCCTGATTGACGTGATGGACCATAGCGATATTGGTATGTTCGTAGAGATTGCCGACACCGAGGCGGCGTTCGACTTCTTCAACGCCTTCATCGGTGAGCGTTACAGAGCCGCGCGACTTCCCCTGCTGGTCAATCTGGAAATGTTCGCCTTCTTTGAGATGTGTGACAACGCTGTTTACTTGCCTATAGAGTTCGGCGGGTTTACCAGCGGCGATTGAGATAATGAGCGGTGTCCGTGCCTCGTCAACGAGAATACTATCGACTTCATCAAGGATCGCATAGGCATGCCCGCGTTGCACCTTCGCGTCAAGCGAAAGGGCACTGTTATCGTGCAAGTAATTGAATCCAAACTCGCTGTGAACACCGTAGGTGATGTCCGCCTTGTATCCGAGTTTTTTCTGTTCATAGGGTATTAGACTGAGTGTGAGCCCGACAGAGAGTCCGAGGAAGTTATAGACTTTGCCCATCCATTCTGCGTCCCGGCGTGCGAGATAGTCGTTAACAGTGGCGAGATGCACGCCTTTTCCGGTGAGCGCATTGAGATAGACGGCAAGTGTTGAGGTGAGCGTTTTACCTTCACCTGTCCGCATCTCGGCGATGCTGCCTTGATGGAGTGCGACCCCGCCCATAATTTGGACATCGTAGTGTCGCTGTTTCAACGTCCGTACGGCTGCTTCTCGGACGACAGCGAAGGCATCCGGTAGGAGTTCATCAAGCGATGCGCCTGCGTCCAATTTTTGGCGAAATTCGGGTGTTTTGGATTGTAGTTGGGCATCCGTGAGTTTTTTGACACCCGCTTCGCGCTGGTTGACGGCTTCAACGATGTCACGAAATTTTTTGACATCTCGGTCTTCTTTACTACCGAAGACTTTTGTTATTACTTTTTGAAACATAGCTGTTATCCTGTTTAGGGGTTTTCAGTTATCAGTTGTCAGTTTTCAGAAAGTGAGTTCTATGATTGTGGAAGTCCTTTATTTATCTGGTGTCTCTGCCAGTTCCACGTCAAATGGCTCTAATAAATTGTGTCCATCAATTTTCTTGCGTAAAATTGTATAAACCACCGTGTTCCCGGCAGAAGCGATTGAGAACAGGTATGCGATCACCACCCCGATACCTATTAGCAGCGTGATTGTGAGAAAAATAGCTGTCACTGTTGTCGTGAACGTAGATGTCTCTTTCATGGCCATACCGATGTTAAAGACACCGAAACTGTTAACGTAGGGCAGCATCGCTAATTTTTCGATAGCGCCACCGAGCCATAGGTTTGCACACGCCGTGATGTGCTCCATCTGTCCGGTGTGTAGAAAAGACACAGGGAACATCACGATTGAAAACCCTGCGAGGCAAAAAAGAGCCCAGATGGGTACAAAGACAAGTTTTATGAGAAACAACATCGCTTCATAACACACTGTGAGCCACGATTTGTTCCAGACGATGGCAAACTGCTGATAGATTGTTTCAAACGCATCGGCACCTGTCGTCGCGACAACCGCTGGCACAAAGAGCAGGCTGACACAGAAAACGATTGCTATTAATGCCATTAGCACGCCGAGGAAAAATCCGATCGGCATGAACAGTGAAGCAACCGTGAGAAACGGTTTTCCGACGACCGGTAACTTTCCGAGTCCGGCAATGCTCAGTGGTATGAGGGCGAGAAATATCTGGATGAGAAGTAACCCGATGAACGCGCCTAAAACAGATTTCCAATGCCCTTTGAGAAAAGTTACGGCATCGCCGACCGAAAAGAAGAAATCCCCGCGGAGTTGTTCGATGGTAATTTTGGAAGCCACGGTGCTTGCCAAGAAGAAGATACACGCGAAACTCGCCACTCCTATCCACATTGCGATCTCAGTTAGCTGTGCAAGTTCTGCGTTACTGAAGGGCAGTACGGGTAGGAGTGCGGACGTATTCCAAAAGTCCTGTGCAGCGGTGCCACCTTCAACGAAAAGACTGAGATACACCAAAAGTTCATAAATCAGATACGCGATGACGAGTCCGATGAAATGAACAGCGATCTTTCGTCCACTGAATCCGTAACGGATGACTTGGAAAATATCCCTGAAATCGAAGTATCGTTTTTCCATGAAGGATTTTTGTTACAGTTTGTATATCATAATGGCGTGCGAATTATTAATAAACCTACCTGAACTTATCTGAACGATAAACTATCCATTCTTCGGTACTTCCCACTTTGTATCCATCAGGTCTCGGGACAAGTCCTATCTGTCTGATAATAGTTTTTCCAAGCGGACTGTTCCACATATCCCAAAATCTTTTAGTTGCCGGTGTCCATCCCTCAGAATTAAAGGGGGCAAGCCCAAAATTGGAGGGATCTTCTTCGTCAATCGGGTCAGCGAAAGGTAAATCTTTCTCGGCAGCTTGACTTGCTAAAATTTGGCGTTCCAACTCGGCTTGACGTTCCAATTCGGCTTGGCGTTCCTGTTCGGCTTGACGTTCCAATTCAACTTCCAACTTCTTCTCTCCAATACAAAGTAAAGCATGTCTCACTATAGACTCATCCGCCATCTTAATACGTTGAGCAAGACGTTCTCGCTTTAGAGAGGAAAGCTTCCCAATAAGTAGGTAGTGTTTACATTTAGAAGTTATTGACATTTTGAGCATGGATTGGTAGACTATTTTCTATGAAAACTCAAAAGATAGATAACACTCAAGATTTTCCTATGATGATTAGTGATGCTGCTTGGCAGAGCATCCACCCGTTTCTGAAAACGTTAGGAAACGTTTATGTCGGTAAACCCGAAGACTGTAGACGTTTTCTCTCGGCAATCGTCTGGATAACAAAACAGGGAGCCACTTGGCGTGCGCTGCCGAAAGTTTATGGTTATTGGAATACTATCTATAGACGTTTCGGCAGATGGTGTGATGCTGGGGTCTTTGAAAAACTCCATGAACATTTCCATGATGCCGGTGAGATCTCTGCGCTCCTCGTGGATTCAACGGTCATTCGGGCGCATTCCTCTGCAGCCGGTGCCCCTAAAAAAAAAATGAAGGACAAGCCGGTGAAGCCCTCGGGCGAAGTCATGGTGGCTTTACCACGAAACTCCATGCGGCTGTAAGTGATACCTTTCTGCCATTACGCTTTATCTTGACGGCAGGTGCGCGTCACGATGTGACACAAGCGCCTGCGTTGATTGCTGGCTACACCTGCGACGCTGTCATTGCCGATGCTGCCTATGACTCGGATGCTTTGAGAGCAGAGATCGTTGATCAAGGAAGTGTTCCGGTGATCCGTCCCCGGAAGAACCGTCTTGAAGATCGCCCTTATGATAAAGACTTGTATAAACTTCGTAATGTTATCGAACGTTTTTTTCATCGGTTGAAGCAGTATCGTCGGGTGGCTACACGTTATGATAAATACGCCCGTCGCTACCTCGGTTTCGTCTATTTCGCAGCTGTACTCATTACTGCCAAAAAAATGTAAACACTACGTAGACTTTCAAAATCCGAGGTACTTATGTCTGAAGGACGTTCAAGTAGTTTTTTCTCACCTGGTATGATATACTTTTCGCACGCTTGTATCATAACAGTTTCCAGATTTGACATTACCGAATTTCTATAAGATCGCTTTTTGGGTTCATATACCCAAAAAACTGGTGTGAAACTGCCCCTATCGTAACCGGATACAGCTTTTGCTCTTTGGTAAACATCCTGAGCACTTTTCCCAACCTTCCAAAGAATTTCATCCCGATGTTCCATGATATAAACGATTTCGATAGGCGTACTCTCCATTTCACGACTATCAATATTGTAGGAGCTGCGCACCTTACGAAATATAGATGCGTTTAAATCAGGTGAAAACGAAATTTCCTCAACTGTCTTTGTTTCCTCGGAAGGATAATTTTCTATTATTTCTTTGTCCGCGAACTCGGAAACAACATCACTAACAGTTTGGGAAGGGACTCCGAGCAATGCCGCAAGTTCTTTGAGACATCCAACAAATTTTCCCATTGTAATCTTCCTCCACAGTATCATCTCTGTAGGTAACCCAATTCTATAGATATAACACTCCGCTGGAGTGTGGAAAGTGCCAGTCCCTCGCTTGAATATATAAAACTCGTTAGATAGCGACTTGGGTTATAACTATAGTAAAACCTATAATTAATTGGGCACTTCCAAACAGTCTGAATGCCTATGACAGGCATTCAGACTGGCACAAACTGGAAGTTTATGCTACAAAGATGTCTACTTATTCTTACGATTCACTATAAATTGTTCTTGTTTGGAGGTTTTGCTAAAAAAGCGCAAAACTAATTCATTATAAAACATAGCAATGACTACAAATCATTTATATAATAATACTACAATTTACACGATATTGTCAAGTGTTTATTTGGCTGTCAGCAGTCAGCCATTAGCCGTCAGCAGTCAGGAGGTGACTCTATAGGTTCGATAGTGCTCTTACAGGAGTGCTTTGTCAACTTTGAATTTAAGGGTCGGTTCGTAGTAGTGCGATTCAGCGCACTGCTTCGCAGTGAGAACAGGTCACCAACGGGCAATGAATTGCCCTACGACAAACTACATTCACCCTTAAGTTGACGATAACTTGAAAATGGTGAGACCACGAGGGTTAATTAGTCTTTTTGGGTGAAACCGTAGACGGGGATGCGGATGGGTAGGGGGTCTGCTGTGGTTAGGATTCGGATTTCCTCACGCAAAGGTTCCGGCGAGTTTGGTACACGCCACACGACTTTTAGTCTTCTCTGGTGCTGTTTACCGGTGTTATTCATAACACTAACATCCAAAGCGTCAGGGGTTTCAACTTTCAGCACCTCAAAGGGGACTTCAGCGGAGAGTGTGAATTCTAACGACGGTTGTGTGCCTGACACTGCTACGCGATATGAGAGGGTTTGCGGGTGTGCTGTGACGGGTGCTATGACTTCAGCAGTGACGGGGAGTGTCAACGTCCGTTCGTTGGGAAACGCCACAGTGAGTAGCGACGAGAAGGGGCCCCTGTCTTTGCGCGGAGCGAGTTGAATTGTGATAAAAAAGTTGTCTGTGTCAGGGTCAGGTGTCATCTCCCATGTCAATTTCGGATGGTTTGAGGGCAGGAGTTGGATATCCGATGTGTTGAGCGGCGCGTTCACAGCGAGTTTGAGTTCTTTTTGATGCACCGTTTCTGGGTGGATATTTCCAAAATCGCAGACATCCGGGTTGAGTGTCGCAAATCGTTTGGCGGTGGCGACAATCGTTAAAGCGACGCTTGAGGTCTTCGGACTATCGGTGAAAATGGTGGCGGTTGCTGAAGTCTGGGCCTCCGGTAGGATTTCTGGGTTGATGCTTATGTGGAAGGCTGCTGCTTCATCGGGATGGATTTGTTCGGGTCCCGTAATTTTTGCGTAACTACAACCTGTGTGAACGCTTTGGATGCGGAGTGTGTTTTTGCCTACATTTCGTGCGGTTACGGTTCGTGTGGCGGGCCCTTCCCATTCTGGGAGGGTTCCGAAGTCAATGTGTTGCTGTGCAAGGATTAACTCGGTAGCGGATTCTCGTGGGTTGTTGACGAGGACGATGATTAACCCCGAAATCAGCAGTGTGGGGATAATGATGTATGTGAGGATTGCGCGTTTGGACATGGTTTGGTTTTATCTACGTTAGTCGATGTGCTCCGTTATGCTACCGACGACAGCGGTATTGGGTTGTCTTTCTTCAGGTTCTGGATGCCCAAATCCTATGAGTTCGATGCGTCTGCCTCTAAGGAATACTTGCTTTCCCTGTTCATCATCGCGCACGGGCATGACAGAAAAAATGTCGTGATTTTTGCATCTGAGATATTCAATGAAGTTGCGGATTTTTTCAAAAGGCGCATCCGTGTCAAGCAGTTCTTTGAGTTTTTGTTCATCTTCCTCCTCAAGCGGATCGGGGATTGCCATTTCCGAATTGAGTACCATTGCGGCTTGTACTTTTTCAAGCTCGCCCTCCTCATTTTCGAGGTCGAATGGGATTGCGTCGATCGTGTTTCTGACAGTCTGGATAATTTTGAGCATTGTCGGCACGAGTTGTCGTGTTTTGTCTGGCTCGGCGTTTTGAAGTTGTTCCGTACATTTTTCATAGAGGTTGTCAAGTTCTCTGACGACGTTTCGGGGGTGGCGGAGGTAGCTATCGGTGTAGGTACTGAGGTATAACTGTTTGTGTGTCTCAAAGAGTTCCTTGAATTTTTCGGGCATCTTCCCGTTTTTGGGGTTGAGTGTCCAGAAGTTGTGTGAGAGGTAGCGTCGGATTTCGCCTGCGCCGTATTTTTCTATGTCGGCGGCGAGTTCGGTTTTGAATTGTTCCATGACAGCGGTGACGACATCGGTCGGTTTCATGAATTGCGCAAACTGGATGATAGCGAATTCTTTGTGTCGATTTGCGAGTCTGAATTTGAGGTCTTTTCGTTTCAGCACGGTTTCCTCCAAACATTATAATGCTTTGTCACATATAAACTGACAGATGGTTTGTAGTGGCGCAATTCATTGTGTTTTAGGACGTGCAATAATGCAGATCGCATTTGGGCGAGTACGCCGCAGAATCGCACTACTACGAACCAGGTTTACCTTTCATTTGAATGTTGACAGACTAATAATACCATTTGTAGATAATGATATTGCATTACCGGCTTTCATGAAATGTCTGGCGATGCGGAACAAACTAAAAGTTTATTCTACAAAAGAGAGATTTATTCACAGAAATGATATAAGTTAACTATATGTTAATTTTTTGTTGTTTTGTGGACAATGGGTTTTCAAGGCGTAAATTATGAACATTTCGTGAACATGGCACGGAATTTCATGAACATTCGCGAACATTGGGTATTTATTCAATTTTGGTGTTCATGATATTATGGATTCTAAACCCGCTTGATACACGGGTTTGCGGCGGTCATCGATGCGGTGCGTGATGAATTCTTTGGTACGGTGTTCATTAATGTTCATGAAATTGTTCATGATACTTTTTTCTGCTCTGTAAAGGGCATAAACTTAGTTAGGACAAGGGTTGATGGCGTTGTTGAATTCTGGATTTCCGTAATTTTCGTGAACAATTGGGTAATTTTAATTTTTGTCAGTGTCTTTCTGAAGTGCCACGCGTGTAGTGTTTGATTGGCTCGGTGGCGTTTTTTGAATGCGGTTCGATTTTGGGTTGTTCATAAAATGCTAATTTATGGGTTAACGTTCGTTAATTTAGACTGTCTATAGCTCGTGGTTTTCAGGGGGTGTTCGCTACATTATGTATGATAACCTGTTTATAGATAACTTGTTTATATATGATAACATACTTTATTTTGAAATGCAAATTTATTTTTTGTCTGAATGCACAATGTTTTTAGTCTCCATAATAACGTGGAAGCATTTGTAATCTTTCTATTTTCGTGATATATTCGTTAACCCGTTCGGGCAGCACAGTCACAAATCAGCCTATTTTGCTTCTGCTTACTACCCATCGTAGCTGAGTGATAAAAGACTGGCGTTAGTGATAGCACCCAACGCCTAAAGGCGTGGGCTTCGGTTTCATAGCGACTGCGGTTTTCTCAAAGAGTCCACCGTCTTATCTGCGCTCCACCGACGGGCATTTCCCCTGTATCCTGAAAGAAGTGGATACAAGGCATATCGTCAAGTGACGGCTATCCCTGCCCGCAAAATGTTTATCGCAGCGTTTATGTCTCTATCGTGGTCGGAACCACATTCAGGACATATCCACTGTCTATCATTCAGAGTTAGGCTTTCATTATGAAAACCGCAATCGCTACAAGGTTTCGTTGTAGCCGTCCATTGTCCGACTTGACGCAACTCACGCTTATGTTTTTGGCACTTATATTTCACTATCTCAACAAACTGGTAGAAGCCAAGGTCAGAGACTTTACGTCCCCACAAGCGTTTCATACCCTCAAGGTTCAACGTTTCAAGGATAATCGTATCAAACTTCTTACAGAGTTTGCTTGATAGTTGCCAGTGAAAATCTTTGCGTTGGTTGCTGATTTTCCGATACAGACGTGCGAGTTGCCTGACACACCACCACCAACCGTTAGAACCTTTCTTTTTACGAGAAAGTTCTTTGTTGAGAGACCGAAGTTTGTTCAAGTTAGATTTCAGGGGTTGTGGGTGTTGTATTTTCTCACCCGTGTTCAACGTCAAAAATGCGTCTTTCATACCGAAGTCTGCCCCAACGCTTTCACCTGTTGCTGGCAGCGGTCTAAAATCTGTGTACGTTGTTGTTAGGCAGAGCCAATAGTCCCCGCAAGCGTCTCGTTTGATGGTGATACGACTGATAGTTCCCTGCCACTGGCGGTGTTTATGAAACGTATATGGCACTTTATCAAATCGCCATTTACCTTTATCCCACTTGCGAAATGTGAGTGTAATACGGTTGTTAGTGAGTTTATACCCAGTTTGTTTAAGAGTGATAGACTTAAACTTATGGCGAGGTTTGATATGGGGTTTACCCCCAAGTTTATTAAAGAACCTTTGATACGCATTATCAATGCGTTCCAACTCTGCTTGGATCGCTTGGCTTGGCAACGACTTCCAATGTGGATGTGTGGTTCGTTTCAAATCTTTTGCATGTTGACACATTGCAGCGTAGTTGGCATACGGCAAGCCGTCTTTGTATCTTTGGTCTTGCCACTTATGAAAATATGCATGCACTTGCCACATATCGTCAAGCAAGTTGCCAATGCGGATTGTATTAGATTGATCGCCAATCTTATATTTGTAGGTTTTCACGGTATATCGCGTATCGCGTCTTTAACCTTCAACCAAGATAGGTTAGGGACAGACACGCCTTGCAGCGGGCTTGGTTGTGTCCCCAACGCGATAGTATCATTATACTACAAATTGACTGCATTGTCAAATTTATTTCACAGGGATTACACCTTTAGCGGGAAACCTATATCCCAAAGCTAAAGCGTTGGGCTTTACGCCCGAATGCCCGTAAATTCAACATCTTTGGTGAGAGGCAGTTGTTGTAACAGCATTTTCTTAAAGGTCGTATTATGCACGGGAAGTAGGTTATATCCGCTGCTTTCCTGATTTATACTCAATTTTTATTTGCCATTCCACATTATGTATGGTATTGTATGTATTGGACTAATTTTTATGGTAAACGCTCAAAAAATCAGATATTCAGATCAGGAAATAGAAGGGTTTATGCAGGAACGCAAGGTTTTACCGGATGATTGGTATAGTAAATTGATTAGACCGAATAAAGAGAAGGGAGAATTAACTGTCATAGGTGATAATGGGAATGAGTTCCGAATTATTGTCAGACCAGACGACGCTATGCCTTTAGACTTTTCAGTCATTTTGGTAGTTATTCCTCCCAGATCAAACCAAGATTTTAAACTCCGCCGCTACAATGGACGGCATGGTAGGCACAGAAACCAAATTGAAAAAGAAAGAATTGAAGGGTTTCATATTCATTACGCGACAGAGCGGTATCAGCGGAGAGGATCAAAGGAAGAAACCTACGCAGTACAAACCCAGCGTTATAACAATTACGAGGGTGCCCTTCGCTGCTTAATCGAAGATGCAAATTTTTTAGAACCGCCGCAACAGGTACTTTTTTAGGGGGTGTGAGCAATGTCTGCTAATACCATACAACAAGACTTTATTAATAAGGTCTCAACACAGATCAGCCTTTCAGCAGATGGTAAAGACCGTTTCCGGGTATTAACGCCCTTCCAATTCGAGGATGGTGATGAATTAGTTATTGTCCTGAAGAAAGAAAGTGAACGGTGGCTGCTCTCCGACGAATCGCATACCTACAGGCACCTCGCCTACGATATTGATGAGAAACTGCTTTATAGTGGTACACGCTGGAAACTTATCTCTAAAGCACTTTCTATGTTTGAAGTTGAAGATCGTAGTGGAGAATTAATACTTGAGGTATCGGATGTGCATTACGGTGAAGCGCTATACGACTTTGTTCAAGCTCTTCTCAAGATAACGGACGTGTCATATTTGTCAAGGGAACGAGTCCAATCCACATTTATGGAAGATTTCCATGAACTCTTACATGAAAAGGTGAACACGACGCGTATGGTGTTTGGATGGCACGATAGCGATCGTGATCCGCAAGCGAATTATAAAGTAGATTGTCTAATTAATGGGATGCCGGAGCCTCTTTTTGTGTATGCTCTTGCCAATGATAATAAAACGCGTGATGCTACAATCTCGCTGTACCAATTCAAAGAGTGGGGTCTATCTTTCAGTTCGGTAGGAATTGTCAAGGATGAGAAGGCTACGAGTCGCAAAGTGCTGACCCGTTTCCAAGATGTGTGTGATGCGTGTTTCATTGACATTAAAAAAAGCGACGGAAATATCAGACGATATCTGGATAATAACACCTCTTTACCTTCGTAAATTATCGCGCAGTAGCATATGGGACTAACCAAATAATTTCGATTGGAAAGGTATTTTTTGAGAATATCGCTCAGAGATATTCTCGTCCGGCGTAGGATAGCGGTCGGAGGTCAGCCCTCGGCTACCAGCCATCAGTAAGAGGGTGTTTGTGGCAGTTTAGTGTATAATCTGCCACACACGCACGCTCAAAGAGGAAGAAGTTTACATCAATGACTATCAAAACATCACCGAGGCGAGAGATCACATCGGGCATTTTATCACACAGGTGTATAATCAGAAACGCCCACATTCGGCGTTAGGGTATTTGACACCTATAGAATTTCAACAGCAAACCTTCTCTTAAATTTGCTAAATTGTGGTCTAAATAAAGGGTGGCACTTCAATCGGCGGACAATCTCTGTTTCTACGAGCTCTGGTTCTAACTTAGCGGCCCGGTCTTCCATTGTTCTGCGGAGGTTCGGGTGCGTGTCGTACCAGTAGCGTTGGGCGCGGGTGTAAAGGTGCGTGAGTCGATCTGTCAAACGTTTGGTCGCATCGTTGAACACAGAAACGTGCTCATCGAGTTGGACGGTCCCGAGACGAATTCGCATTTCTTCAAGACCGCGCACTGCTTGCTCACTCCCATGTGGTGCGCTTCCCATGAAGATTGTGCGTGCCACACGTCGCGCCGCGGATATCTCACCAAAGCGTGTGTTGGCTTCGTCAATCGCGCGTGGCTCAGAACGGTTGCCATCTACGTCTTTATCGACAACGGCGTTCCAATTTTCCGGCAGGTAGCGCAGGAGTTCCTCTCGCACATGCGGTGAATCGAGTGGTATAGAGCTGGGCAGAATGAGTGGGGCGCGATCTTCGTTTATCCAGAGGTGATGGATAACGGCTGCCATAAAGCGCAGTACACCCCGAGTTTTCTGGAAGTTCTCAAGGGGTGACCAGTCGTCGTAGAGTCTATCAAACAGTTCAGGGTGGATCGGATACGCTCGACGGAGCCGATCGAGATACGGGGCATCACGGCATTCAACTGGAAAGTCTGAAGGATTTTCGTCGTATAACTGGGTGAACGCTCGGCAGACTGCATCGTGAGCGGTTTGATCTTTGACGGGCGAGAATAACCGCCGCCGCACAATTTCAAATCCTTCATCTGCATCAACGGGTCTCCAAATACCTTCAAGCCTACCGATAGTGTGTTGAATGCGTGCTAATGCTTCTTGTCCTGCCTTGCCGCCGATTTCGATGTCGGATTCGGGGATTGAAGCGACCAGTTGACTCTGTTCTGCATTTTTGACTGCTTCTGTCAAGGCCTGCACAAAGGTTAGGTTCGCGTCAAAGGAACCGGCTGGCAAGCCATTGACATTGTATATGTTACGGGTATACGCGACTAATTCGTCTATAAGAATGATTGCGGGACCGAATTCGTTGAGGAGTGTAGTGAGGTCATCTGCGCCGGGGGCAACACTCTTTTTGTCAGCGGTTTTTATGATTGCATATCCGTCTTGTCCACCGAGTTGTGCGGCAATGTTTCCCCAAAGCGTCCGGGTTGTAATGCCGTTTACTTTTTGCGTGCGGGCTGGATTGAGAGCCGTTCCTACAATTACAGCGAAACGAGCCGTTGGGAGTTCGTTAACTTCTGCGGTATTGAGAATCTGTTCCGCGCCTTCCATCTGTGTGGCATCCGCTTCCCCACGAAGCAGGTGATATAACGCTAACATGCTGTGCGTTTTTCCACCACCGAATGCGGTTTTTAGTTGGACAACCGGTTCCCCGTCTTTCCCTGTTATCTGCTTAACAGCGGTAGCGAGAAGTCGTTGCATACCCGCTGTGAGGTAGGTTCGATCGAAAAATTCTATCGGGTCTTGGTATTCCGTATCGGCATTGCCTGCGATAACTTCACCGAGGTTGGCAGCGAATTCCGCTTGGTGATAACGCCCTGTCGCAATGTCGCGGTGAGGGGTGACAATTTCTCTCCAGGGTGTAAGCGGCATCAGTTTTCTCCAAAAAGTGTGCTACGGTTGAGAAGTCAGATTCGTCAAGCTGCGTAGTTTAGCCATGACTTTCTCAAACCGCTGCATCCAGTTTTCGTGCCGCGCGGCGGAGCGTTTTTGCATGGATTGTATAAGCGGCTGCGCTGCTTCTGCTTCGTTGAGTTGCTCGTCTAATTGTGTCAGTTCAACTTCCTCTTCGGGAGTTAGACCCGTAGAGAACTTCTTATCAAGTAAACCGTGATAAGCCTGAAGTAAATGAACCGGGAGTTCGTAAGCGGCGGCATTTTCATCTGGATGTAATTTGCGATACTCATCCATTGGAACGATAGCAGCTACAGGCTTTCCGTTTTGTTCAAGCACAAGACTCTCATCCGCTTCCCAAGTTGCCCGTAGTAGGTTTTCAACCTGACGTGGCAGGTCGTCTAATGAAATTGTTTTATTCATGACTGTGACTCCTCAATATCGAATTCTGGCTGAGTTTCCTGCACTTCTGGGTAAGAGTTGTAAATCGGGATAAGTAGGAATCCTGGTCGCTCTTTTTGGAAATTACAGGCCTTTTTCGCTTAGTCCTCATCAACGGGATATAATGCGGGTAAATTTTTGATAATCTTCATTGTCTCAAGGCTTACTGTGATGACACGTGCTATTAAGTCTACAATGTACCGCGGCTCCGCTACTCGGTTTGGGTCTTTGACAATATAACTTCCTTTATGCTTTTTAGTGTCTTTATCCACCTTGATTTTGTACTGGTCGATTATCCACTCTAACGCTGATCGAGTTCCCAACCTATAGTTATATGCCTCAACGGGAATATCCTCAATAGATAGAAAATCGTTGTATTGAATCCGCGTTTTGTCTTTAGACAGTTTCATCTGCTCAACGCGCAAATCCAAGGGCATATTGGGTTTTTCCTTGAGCGTCAGTCCTGTGTATTTTGGAGCGGACTCATAATTGATATGGAGATCCGCTAGCTGCTTTCCAGCTTTCGCAAATGCCCAGAAATCGTCGGCGAAAGGGATACGTGGCATGCTAAGCTTGAGATCTTCCCGATACTTCTCTCGATAATCCGGATGGTGTAGGATGCCGTAATTATAGTAGAAAATGTCCCATTTGCTTATGCTGTCGTCACCATAATTGTTCTGAAACTTTTTTAAAGCCCAGTCAGTGATGTTTTCGTGACGAATTTTACCATCCTTACTATAGGTATAGAAGGGAAAGCATTGAGCACCACAACCTGAACCCACAACATGTAAATCGGTGAGTTGATTACTCATAAGGATCATAAAAGGCTTTTCGGATCCCTTATCTGTCAGACAAATTACTTGATTTTCCGTTTCTGTTTCGAGGATCGGCAGTATAGTATGAAACTGTCCAGGACTGTCGACTAGAACTTCGTCCAGAAACAGATTGGTCCTTGTGAACGGACGGTAGAGAGAGGTCCTTATCTTGTGGTTAGCATACTCAGTAATTTTTCCTTGCATCAACTTTTTCTTTTTTAAGTCTCGGCTCCATTTTATCTTGGTGGCATCAGATAAAACAAAGTCATCAACTTGAGGTTCGGGAGCATTTCCATGTTTCCATTCGATAACCTGACGTCTCCAGCGATCCACTTCTGTAGTGTAAGTTTCCAACATGCGTTGAACATTATCGCGGAGTGCGTCTTGATTGAAGTTGTAAACCCAGAAATCTCGATTGGTTGACACACCGAGGCTGAAGTTTTTGAAAATCACACCCTCTGTGGTTTCTGCAGTGCCTTTTCCGTCTTTCGCCTCTTTAGTTCCTATCGGGATGAGAGTATCAAAATCGGCGTGGAGTCCTTCAGTGATCCAAGTATGCTTTTTATCAGGCTGAATCTCTTGCCATGTGACGTTGCCTACGTTTTCATGCGTTTTAAGGAAATGGAATGTCTGTTCCTTACTCGATAGTTCTGTTTTATTGTTGTAAAATATACATGAAGAATCAATAGGTTCTCCTGTCCTTACGAGCAATGCTATACTCACACCGATTTTAATGTCAAATACATTGGAGCCTGCTGGCTGCCTTTTATTGATGTTCCCCCCTAAATTAAGCATATACAGTGCGTTGAATTCCTCAGCAAGATGTTTGCGCATTCCATCAAACGCCAGTCCCTTAATAAAATTGTTGTTTGTTATGAACGCAACAATACCGGAGTTCCCAATTCGCTTTGATGCCCAACTAAACGCTCTCACAAATGGGTCATACGTGTTATATTTGAGCTGCGCTTTGGAATCCTTCACATACGTATCCTTTATCTGTTTGTCAAGTGCTGGGTATGGACGGTTTTTGTTATTGTCGTTTTCGCTTTCTTGCCCTGCATTGTATGGTGGATTGCCGATAACAACAAACATGTCCTTTGCTTTTTGCTGTTCCACGCGTTTTGTGTTTTCCTCGGTAAAGAGTTCTTCTTGGGATTGATCAAACAACTCAAAGGTATCAGCGAACACTATTCCCTCAAAGGGCAGATATTTCTTTGTATGATTCAAAAACTCTTGTTCAATATTCAGATTGGCAATGTAGTAAGGGAGTAAGAGTACTTCGTTACAATGCAGTTCGTGCCGATATTTACCCTCCAGTGCCATTTTTTGGATGTCTTGCATAATACGGACGATGAAATTGCCGGTGCCGACAAACGGGTCTATAATATGCACTCCGATATCCGACAGAGATCGGTTGAACTCGGTTTTTAGGAGATATTCAACACTATTCACCATAAAATCGACAATCGGTTGGGGGGTGTAGACAATACCGTGGGTGTCTGCCTCATCCTCAGAATACTCTTGAAAAAATTTTTCATAAACGGTGTTGAGGAAGTGTTGTTTTTCGGAGAAATCTTTACAATGAGTAGCAGCGTTTTCAATAGCGGTATAGAACGGGTTTAAGGGTTTAAGAAAGTCGTCGCGACTCACCGAGTGTTGCATGAGTGCTTTACTGACCTTTTCAATTTCAGTGGCGATGATGTTTCGGCTTGTAAAGTCTGACCTTTCAAAAACTGTGCGGAAGATACGTTCAGTGAGTATATGCTGGATGAGCATCTCTTCAACGGCAGCCTGTGAGAGATCCGGATTTATCGAGGTACGACAGGTCTGGTAGAAACTGGTGAATGCCTTCTTGAATTGGGTGTTCGTTTTGTGCTCCTGCTCGACGAGTTCTTTCAACTTGGCTGCGAGTGCTGGAATCCGTTCATTGAATTTATCAACAGCATCATACCAATCGCTAAAAGTGATGCCTGAATATGAAAAGAGACGTTGGAGCACTTCAACAAGGTTTTCGGGATCGGTGATGTCTGTGTCCAGTGCTACCTCTTCGTTCTGATATAAGATGACACGCTCGGGGTTTTGAAATAGGATGTTATTGAACGGGTAGCCTTTGTCGCGTTTCTCTTGAATTGCTTTTCGGAGGTCGTCATCCATGTCCTTCGCTTCCCAGTAGGCGATTGGGAGTCTGTATTGGTCGATTATTGCTCCATCAATGACGATGCGATTTCCTTTTGGGCTGCGCATAGCGTGTTGCGGCTCAAGCATGACACCTACCTTTTTTGCACAGGTAGCAAGTAAGAAGGCAAAAGGATTACTGACCGCGCCTTCGTGTGTGATATTATGTTGAGCGTATTGTTCTAACGCCTCGTAGTAGTCTCGTATCGGTTTGTGTGTAGGCTTGAGATTTAGTTTTTTCATAAGGTTCTCCATTCAGTGTTAACTTTCCTCCTACTGATTACAAGAACTGTGCTAAAAGCGTTTCAGCAGTTATCAAGTCTTCTTCGGCATAGCGCAGCCAGCGAGCCGTTTCTGCGGAGACCTCAGTTGTTTGGATAGAGTATTTTTCCTTCTTGTTGGGCATAGCGCAGCACGGATCCGATCCGCGTGCGGTGGTGTTCCAGTTCTTCCGGTGTTGTGACAACGATGTCCTTCGCTACGGGTAAGTCAGCCAAGGCGACGCGGATGTCAACAGCCGTTTTCCGCTTATCCTTATCTGCAAGTTTCTCAAAAACGATAAGCAAATCTATGTCACTATGCCGATCAGCATCCCCTCGTGCTTGTGAACCGAAGAGGATAATCTGCAACGGATCAAAGTCACGGACGATGCGCTCTGTCATAATTGCGATAAATTTGTTATCCATCGTTTTCTCCTTTTATGCCCAATTTCTGGAAACGCAAGTTGAAATACACAGAAATACGCAGAAACACCCTATCAAAAACACCAAGCAAAAACACCAAAACCTGTTAGTAGCAACTTGGGTTAATTATAGCATAATTCATAGCAAAAAACAAAATAGGTTTGTGACTTTTCAATCTCCTATCGCGGTGCCTCCGCATGTGCGAGCAGTTTGTTGAGGTTGTAGTTTACACTTGTCACGCCGAAATCTGGTTCCTTCTGGAATGGCTTCCGGATGTAGCGCGGTTCTTTCGCTGTGTCGCCGTCTACTTCAACGATAGCGAGGATGAAGCTGTCGGGCTTGTTGAATGCGGTAAATATCTGTGTTTTGGAAACAGTGACAGTTGTCGCATCGGTTGACTTCCCCTTCACCTCAATAAATAGTAATTGATTGGTGTTCGGGTCTTTGGACTCAATGTCGTAGCCCGGGTTTTGATGGGGCATCTCTGTCGGTTCGCGTCTAAGTCTGCGTTCCGCCTCCATAACAGCCTCGACTGCCAGTCTATCAATCCGTTCTCTATCAGTTTGTGAAGGCACAATAGGCGCAGGGAGTTCAGGCTCCGATGCGGTATCTAATAAACTCTGGGGAACGATGAGCGCGCCACCGATAACCTCCGGTGGCATCGGTGAAATATGCAGCTCTTGTTGCAATTCTTCCATTCGATTTTCAAGTCTTGTTTCCAATTCGTCGGCGCGCTGCCTCGCTTGTGCAGCGTTGAGGCTTGCCATCCTGTTTCCAGTTTCCGCCTGTAGTCTCAATTCATAAGTTCGATTATCCCAATAATAAATCTCTTTCGTAAGCCGCTCCTTGACTGCACGCATCGTTTTTTGGATGAGTGTTTCTCTGTGTGCTTTCACCTCGTCGAAATGTACTGGGACGAGGTGTTCCACGGCGTAATCTTTAATTTCCGATTCCAAATCCGCGCTTAGCCAATCTTCTTCTAACACGGGTTCAATCGCTGACCGTTTACCCTCGTCTATCGGACGGTAATCAAGATAGGGCGCATATCCGGGGGTGCTAACTATCTTGTCGCTGTTGATTTCGACGAATTGCATCTGTCGTGAAACAACATGTCGGTTCCCATCATTACCCACGCGTCCATCCTGAATTGCATGTTCAAGGTAGAATAGAACACGAACTTCATCATTCTGCTCGTTGGGATCAATCAAAATAGTTCCCTGTTTGAGTAAGTTCCGATGTCGCTCTAAAATTGCACTGAGTGTTGCATCAAGGAGTGGGTGTCCGGGGCAAACGAATTCTGCCAGCGGTTTTCCTCGGACATTCATCTTGTCCTTTTCAAATGTAATTCGATCGTATTGTTTCAGTATAGGTTTACCGACACCTAAGCTGCTGCGGTTATAGATACCTCCGGGAACATGGCGAATTTCATAGCGTCCCTCTTCGCGTTTCCGTAGCGTTCCATCAAGTTTTTTGAACGCTGCTTGGAAAAAGGATGCGATAAAGTGGGGTTGCAAACGCCGTGCTTCGGCGCGTTCCATTTCTTCACGGATATTGCCGATCCGCGTTGTGTCAATTGTTCCGTGCGTCAAAGCGTTTTCTTCAATCAACGCCCGTAAGTGCGTTAGATCCAGTGCACCATCAATGGTTTCTGTCAGTCGTGCTCTGACTTCAGGTCTATCGCCTTCACGGATAGCTTTAAGAAGAAGGTCTCGAAGTGAGGTATCGGTGAAACATTTGCCGAGTACATCAAAAACCGCTCCACCCAAGGAATCGCGTTGCTGTTCAAGTTTACCAAATAGTGTGTTAAACACTTCGCCTTCGCGAGTTTCTGCGGCAACAAGATTCCAGAGATGACATGCTTCCGTCTGCCCGATTCGGTGAATACGCCCAAATCGCTGTTCAATACGGTTCGGATTCCAAGGGAGATCATAATTCACCATCAGGTGTGCTTGTTGTAGGTTAATACCCTCTCCTGCGGCATCGGTTGCGACCAGAATTTGTACTTCTCTATCATTCTTGAAATCCTCTTGAACTTTTCGCCGTTCCTCCCATCGCATACTCCCATGGATTTTAACAACAGCGTTGGGGTTTCCAATCAGGGTTTGGATACGTTCTGTCAAATAATGGAGCGTGTCGCGGTGTTCTGTAAAGATAATGAGTTTATGGCGATGTCCTTGTAGGTCAAATAGTTCTTCAGCACGTAGAAGATCTGACAACTCTTCCCACTTTCGGTCGGTATCACTTTGGCGAACTTTTTGTGCCAGTGTCTCTAAGCGTTTCAGGGTCTGAATCTCGGCATATAATTCAGTAACGTTTCCGGCAGCTGAAGCACGCGCAACGACTTCTTCCTCTTTTCTCTCGACTTCTTCAGCGGGTGCCTCATCATAGAAGTCGTCTGCTTCCTCAGTGTTTGTCGGAATTCCAGTCATTTCCTCCTGATTTCCGAATTGGGTATCCGATAGTCGTTCCTCCAATCGCTCCCGGCGACGTTGAATCGAGCGATAAATCGCTTCTGGCGAGGATGCGAGCCTTCGCTGTAAAATAGTGAGTGCAAAGCCGATTCTGTTACCGCGTTGCCCTCTGATTAGGTCGGCACGATTCATTTCTTTACAGACGTATTCCGTCACTTCGTCGTATAGATCCTTTTCTAACTCCGAGAGCTCATAATTAATAGTTTCGGCATCTCGTTTCGGGAACAGTGGTTCTCCATCAAACTTTAACAAATCTTCTTTAACCATTCGACGCATCAAGTCAGAAGTATCTACAGCATGAACTCCGTCTCGGAAACGTCCTTCAAAGCGATCTTCATCCAGCAATTTCATAAAGAGTTGGAAATCTGCTTCTTTGCCGTTGTGAGGTGTCGCCGTTAGTAATAAGAAGTGACGTGTAAGTTTTCCAAGCAGCTGTCCGAGTTCATAGCGTTTTGTAGGCCGTATGTTGCCTCCGGAGAAGGAAGCAGACATCTTATGTGCTTCATCACAGACGATTATATCCCAACTGGTATCTTTCAATTTCGCTTGGATCGCCTCGTTACGACTGAGTTGGTCGAGCCGACAGATGAGCAGATTTTCTTCCTGAAAGATGTTGCCAGTCAAGGCAGTGTCAATTTTATCACGGGTAAGGATCTCAAAGGGTAACTGAAAGCATCGGTAAAGTTCGCTTTGCCACTGTTCCACAAGGCTGCCGGGGCAGACAATCATGCACCGTTTCAGGTCGCCGCGCACAAGGAGTTCTTTGAGATACAACCCTGTCATAATCGTTTTTCCTGCCCCAGGGTCATCTGCAAGCAGATACCGTAACGGTTGACGGGGCAGCATTTCTTCATAGACTGCAGTAATCTGGTGCGGGTAGGGCTCCACGTCAGATGTATGCAATGCAAGTAGTGGATCAAATAGATGTGCTAATTGAATGCGATATGCCTCAGAAACAAGCCGAAACATCTCCCCGTCTCCATCAAATTTCCAAGAGGTACCGGCATCAACGATCTCAAGCGTGGATTCCCTTCCTCGGAAAAGGGTCTCGGTACCGAGCTTACCCGTCGAATCTTTGTAAACGAGATCTACTGCAATATCGCGTCGCCAACTTACAGCAATAACTGTTACGTGTTGGTCAAGTAATACGCCTTTAACGATAGTGCCTTGTTGGAGGTCTTCTAAACGTGCCAAATTGGTTTGTCCTTTCGTTTCCGTCTACTCGACTGCAAAAAGCGCGCGTTCTAATTTTTCGTGCATGTCACGCGCTTTAAGTGCTTGCAATATATCTAACCCAAGTTGCTACTAACGGATTTTGAGCATTGTAACACGGTTTTTCCGACACTTTCTTCACCCCGTAGGGGTGTTATGTCTATAGAACATCCGATGTGTCAGAAGCTGCACCCCGTATGAAGTTTAACAAATAAATTGGGTAATTGTGGCAACACGACGTGCGATGAATCGCACTACTACGAACCGATCTACTTGTTATCACACGTCTCAGAATTACCCGATTAAATTCTTAATCTTCATACGGGGTGCGGTCCCTGGAAGACAATGTTTTCTATAGATATAGCACCCCTACAGGGTGAAGAAAGTTTTGAAAACTCATTCAAACGTCTTAGGACTTACGCAATTTTGACTGCAGCCCGTTCTGTTAGATGAGAATTTTCGGAAAACACAGCGTTCTGGTGGCACAAACTGGGAAGTTTGTGCTACAAAAGAGCAGCATGCGTAAGTCCTACGTCTATAACATGTTAGGTAGCAACTTGGGTTAGATATAGCACTCCGCTGGAGTGCGGGATTTTTTCTCAGAGTTGTGTGAGCATCTGAAATTTATGGAAAATACGCAATCCGTTGAAACCTCAACTCTCACGCAACACGCATTGTCCAAACTTTAGTCTATCTAGCTGGATGTTGCCACAGCTGCCAGTCTATTATCCCGCTGTGAAGGTGGGAGGGGGGCAGACGGGCCGTGCGGTCCGCTTCGCAGTGCCACCCAAACTGGTTCAGATAGTATATCATATCAGTGGAAAGAATGCAAGGGGTGTGTAAATATTTTGTCAATTGTTGCCTGAATGCAGGTCGCAAAAAACACTCCAGCAAAAACACTCCCCTTTATCCGCCGTCATCAAGGGGCAGGCGCGTACGCCGCAAATCACGGATTTTCGCAGATTGGGAAATACGTGCCACAGGCTAACAGCCTATGCTACAAGGGATACGTGCCACAGGCTAACGGTTTCCTATGCTACAGGACACAGGCTAACAGCCTATGCTACAAGGGATACGTGCCACAGGCTAACAGTTTCCTATGCTACAGGACACAGGCTAACAGCCTATGCTACAAGGGATACGTGCCACAGGCTAACAGTTTCCTATGCTACAGGACACAGGAGACTAACGGTTTCCTATGCTACAGGATACAGGCTAACAGCCTATGCTACAAGGGATACGTGCCACAGGCTAACGGTTTCCTATGCTACAGGACACAGGAGACTAACGGTTTCCTATGCTACAGGACACAGGCTAACAGCCTATGCTACAGGGCCGCACTTTTATTTCTGGCGTGTTAAAAACCTTATGCACCTGTCTAAGGTGATCGCGAGCTCAGCTCGCTCCTACAAGATGACGCAGATGGCAATCGCGAGCACAGCTCGCTCCTACAAAATTAAGCCTATAGCAATCGCGAGCACAACTCGCTCCTACAAGATGATCCACCGACAGCGTGGCATCAAGACACGCTCTAAATACTTTTTACACATCATCTAATCTTGAGTTGGCTCCACGTTGCGGTTAATTTGACTTCTGGGGTGACGGTGAGTCCTGAGATGGTGAAGGCATCCGCCCACGCTTCGCCGATCCACTGGTTTGCGATATTCAGGCCTTCCATGACAAAACCAAGAATCTCAATTTTATCAAAGTTTGCGTCTTGGAACGAGGTGCGGAATTCGCCATTCGCAAATAGCACAAAATATCCGGAATGAAAGTACAATTCCATCTCTGTGAGGACATCGGTCTCCCAGCGGATGCGTGGCTCTCTGGAGAGTCGGTACCGGAAGGGATGGCTGCTGCCTTTGCCGTCAAAACGGCGTGCCCTGATTTCATCGGGGAAAAAGACGTAAAAGAAGGGGTCTTCGCCGGGTGTATCGGCAAAATGCCGTCCGACGCAAAACCCGAAACGCGTTTTGTTGCCGCCGAAATCGGTTATCTTGATCACGAAATCTCTGTAGGGTGCAGGGATTGCGGTGAATTGGTAGAGATCGTATTGTACGTTCCAATCGCGGTTTACTTCTGCGCGTAGAAATCCGTCGCTTATTTTCCAGACAGCATCGTTTCCGACGATCTTCCATGCTTCCGAGTTTTCGGTATCGAAATCGTCGTGCCAGATTTCGGCGGATACGGAGAAGGTGCAGCTGAGGAGTATGTAGAAAAGTATGAAGATGCGTAGGTTTTTGTGTGACATAGAAGGATGTGATAGACCCCCAGCTAAAGCATGGGGCTTCCGCAAAGTTTTGCTAAGCGAAAGCATTCGTGCGATCAACGACCACTGCTTTGTTTTGAGAATGTCAAAAACCAAAGACTTCCATAGCCTCCTGCAACAGACACTATCCTGACTGCGACACTCAAGTGTCCTTATGAACATTTTGATGTGTTGTGAGAGGGATTAACCTCTTTACATTCTCTTGGGATACGACATGACTCGGATTTCCCAAACACATGACGAGCATATTTTAGATATTTCTGAGGTGTATGGGCTTTTACGTAGTTGTCTCAATATCAAGCAATATACCAGTGCATCAACTCACAACCAATGCCGAATACAATATATTAGACGATTTTGTCCGTAAAAGGTTCGGACTTTTTTCAACATAGACCCATAGTCTAATTAACCAAGGCGGTGTCTACATCCCCCAGCTAAAGCAAGGGGGTTTTGACACCGAAATTTGATAACGAAGGCACAGGAAACCAACGGTTTCCTATGCTACAAGTGCCTCTCACGGAGGCACAGGAAACTAACGGTTTCCTATGCTACAATGCGGACAATTAATTGATTTTGATGCAGTCGTACCAGCGTTGTGTTTTCTTTCCTCTTCGGCTCAAGACACCGGGTTTGCGTTCGACGGGGGGGCCGAAGTCTCCGTCGTTCTGTTTCAAGACATCCCAATCGGGCGGAAACCAAGTTCTTAGGGTTTTACAGTTAACTTCAACGGTCTCGCCTTCCCATCCGCCGATTTTGTAATACATCGGACAGACCCATCGCTCTGCGCCGCGTGCATACCGTTTCCACCCGATGACGAAGGTTTGTGCGCGGATAATATCGCCGTCGCGCCAGTGCCGTTCAACACCGCTCCACGGGTAGCCGGTTGTGCCGCCACCGACACTAATTTCACTCCATCCCAAATCGTCGTTGAGTGTGATGTAGGAGTAGTTTGTGCCCCAGGGCGTATCGTCTGTAGCGAACCACCATCGCTGTCCACGGTACCAATGGAGCGCGCCTCGGATACTTGAGCGGGAGACCGCTGCACTTTCAAGGGTTTCTACGATGTCAAACTGCCCTCTATTGTTGTAAGGATTATGGACCCCTTCGCAAAGGGTGAGAGAGTTGAGCTCAGGTCCGAACCACTTTCCATTTACCCCCGGGGTTCTATAGTAGGAGCCTGAACTGGGGGGCTGTGCGCGTTCTCCCGGATTCAACCGTGCTCTGGCGTAGGTGTTCCAAAACCCGATGGCGAGGACGATTATGAGTAAAAATGCGTTGAAGATGAGGTCTAAATTTTTTTTAAGCATTTACTGTTACATTGAGTTTCAAATTGAGGGTATGTTGCAGTAGTGCGTTTTATCGCACGTCTGGGGGTCCCGAACGGGCAATAATGCACTTCGCATTTGGGCGAGTACGCCGCAGAATCGCACTACTACGAACCATATCTGCCAGCAATTTCGAGGTGAATAGAGCACATAGTTATTAATTTTCGGTTTTTAAATGTGACCATGTTGTTGCTAATTTTCGTATGGGTGAGACTGCGAGTCCGTCGATTGTAATGGTGTCTACCCATGCGCTGCCGACATTGACATCCTCTGTGACAAATCCGGCAAGTACAAAAGCGATGGTATCAATGTGATCGAAGTTTGCGTCGGTAAAGTCGATGCGGGCTTCGCCATCGGCATTGAGTTGGAATCTGCCGTCTTTAAAATGCAGCGCCATCTGTTGAAGTTCGTCGGTATTCCAGCGTTGTCCGGGCCCGATAAACACGTCGCCATCTCTTGATGGATACATATCGTTTGTGAAAAAGAGGTAGTAGCCGTGTTCGTCTATTTCGGTTACAGGGTCATAGAAATGCTTTGCGAGTGCGATGCCAAATCTGGCACGTGTTGCGCCGACAGTTTCGAGGGTAATTGTAAAGTCGTTATAGGGACCGGGGTAGGCGATGAATTGATAACGTTCAAATATCGCACTCCACTGTTCTTGCGCCTGAATTTCTGTCTTTAGAAATCCGTCCTCAACTGTCCAGACGGAATTGTTGCCTTTGTGTTGCCAATCCTCTTCTGCTTCTTGGTCAAAATGGTCTTCCCAAAGCACAGCCTCCGCGCTTTGTAGTGGAATGAGAAAAGCATAAGCAATTATGATTGCTATCAGCGTATGTGCGATGTTTTTCATAAGGTCTTTAGAAAGTTGGGACGATCGGGTAATAGCGGTTATTTTTTTTAATCGACACTTATCGGACGAGGAAACCTCGCCCCTACTTTGCGAACGGGGTGCCATCTTGTTTTCCGAGATAGATGCGGTATGCAGTGCCAGTAGCAGGAATTGCGACCTGTTTGTGAATGCGCGTCCGTTGATAACGTTTCGTGGTATCTTCAAATACTGTGTGGACAGCGCGGATGTATAGTTGATAGCGCGCTTCAGTGAGATTGCTAAACTTAAACTTGCCGTGTGTGTCGGTTTCAGTCTCAAAGCGGTCCAGTGTCATCGCCATGTCAGACGGGTGTAATTCCCACGGATACCATGACCGCGAGACGACAGCATTGTGAACAGGATCGCCTGTATCCGCCCAGAGTACTTGCCCCTGCAGCGTTCCAGTGGGTTGATCCGCTATGATAATAAGACGTTCCTCGGTCTTTGTCGATGCATCCACATCCATACGTGTTGCCGAGATGCCGTCTCCGGTGATATAGAGGGTGTATTTTTCTGCAAAAAGTCCGTCAACGCGGAAAGCGGATTCTGTTACAGGAAAATATCTTGCCAAGAGCGGTTTATGCAACGCCAACGGATTCAGGCTCGGTGCTATCTGTATATCCGCGGGGAATACTTTCACGGTGAACTGTGCATCCGCGGGGAGGTCCTGTGGTAGGACGACGCGTCCTTTAACAGTAACGCCTTTTTCAAGTCGAACAATCGGCGGCATTTTGCCGATATCCACGTTCTCGTAGATTCTGGAAAAATAACCTCTCTTACTTACCTGAAGTGATAGCAGTTGTGGCTCGGTTGCTAACACCTGCATCTGAAAGTTGCCAGCATCGTCTGTCTGTGCTGCTGCGAGGATTGCGTTGTGTGCAGACGGTGTTTCCGTGTGCCGCGTCGCGTAAATCTGCGCGCCCGCGATCGGATGTGCTTGCGCATCAACAACTGTTCCGCGTAACGTCTCCGACTTCGGCAAGCGGATAGCCACCTCAGCTTGCTTTTGTGGGTTAATAGATTCTACGTAGGCTATAATAACATCGTTTCGAGAAATTGTCAAGGTGTAGGCAATCGGATAGAGTTCGGCAAAGTGGAAATTGCCCGTGGTGTTAGCCTTCACCGCGTGTTCAATGGGTGCGGCGGCCCGGAAGAAATCTGCCGACTTCGCGTGCATCTTTAGGTTCACGATAAGTCCAGCGAGATTCTTTTCTCCAGAAACACTGCCTTTCAACATTAAAGTGCGTTTCAGGGCAATTTTTCCTAACTCATATTTACTTTTTTCGGGCGACATTTCGTGCCGCAAGCGTTTCGCCTGATACTTCGGGTGGATTGCCATGAGTGAGAAGGCGTAGTAGGTCTGCGGGTTATTTGGAATCGTCAGTGAAAAAGTGCCGTTTGCGTCTGTTGCTGTTGCGTGCTCGAAATCTCGGTCAGGGTAGACGCTCGCGATTTTCTCAGCATCGGCACGGACCAGGACATCGGGAATCGGTTGCCTGTCTTCGGCATCGATGAACGTGCCGTGGAGGGATGCGCCGTTTGGTGTTTGACAGATACCAACAGCGGTAGTCGTAAAAAAGAGCAGTAGCAAAATCAAATGGGTGGTATTACTCATACAATATGTTCGCTTGAGCGGTTTGATGAATGATTATAGCATGAAATGGGAAAAATATGGTTATTAGTTTTATAGTAAAGTTTAGAATTAATTGGGCACTCTCAAACAGTCTGAATACCTATAACAGGCATTCAGACTGGCACAAACTAAAAGTTTGTGCTACAAAGATGTCCACTTATTTATCGGCTTCACTATAATAGTTATCAGTTTGCCTCGCAGTGAGAGTTGTCAGTAAAGAGACTTCCCGTCGTATAGAAGCCCGTCGTTTTAATTGTAGCGTGGTCACTTTTTTATGTAACCTTTTTTTCGGATTTGCATTCTTAACTTACGATGAAGTTTCAAATTCAAGAATATCAAACCGAAACCACATGTTTTGTGAATAAGAAGAATTTGGAGGTAAAACTGTGAAAGAAAACAGCGTAGATGTATGGGATGCCTTTCTCAATACACTTGAAAATCGCGGTCTATCGGGTGAATGGGAGGTCGCTTCGGAGGTTCAGGAAGAACTTATCAACTACTTCAAGACGAAAATTGATATGGGTGTCGTTGACGGAAAGACGGCATTTCCATCGGATTTAATATGGAATGAGTATATCTGGCGTTTTCCAGAGGAGATGCGCCACAAGTTGACCGCTTCCGCTGAACGTGTGCTGGAATCCGATCCTGATAATGGCGCAGCGGTCAAATTTTTGACCATTGTGGAGGCAAGAACGGCTTACGACGTACCCACCGATAAATTCTGGCATCTCTGGGAAAAAGCCACGACACTGTTGCCAAACGAGGTGGATATTTGCTACTTGATGTTTGAAAATGCTGGTTTCGATATCCTGCTTGATGAAGGTGTCGTCGCATTTGAAAGGCTATTTGAACGGTACCGAGAAGGTGAAAAACCGACTTTGTACCAGTGGCTATTCCGGTGTTGCTATGACTATTTGTACGTTGTATCAAGACCCACCAATTTTTATAATAGGCTTGAGAGCGATAATCCGTTAATGGAACGGTGGACAGCCGTGATGGGAAAGATTCAGGCTGTTTTTGAAGAACAGTTAGAGAAAACACCTGACCATTGGCATACCGTCCGTATGTTAACCGAAATTCACGAAGCTGTCGGGAATAGTGCGGCGAGAGAAAAGACGCTCAAGAAGGCGCGATCGGTTTTTGAAAATCAGTTGGAACAGGATGAAAATGATAGGAACGCTTTACGCGGATTAGCGGACATCCATGAACGGTTAGGGAATGCCGAACTTGCCAGAGCATATAAGCTCAAAGTGGACCCCAGTTTGGGGTGGGAAGGTCAGGTGTTGCCGGATTTCTCAGCTGCGGTTGATGTTGATGGCAATCCGATTTCACTTGCTGATTACCGTGGCAAAGTGGTTTTACTCGATTTTTGGGCGGTGTGGTGCGGTCCCTGCCTCGGAGAGATACCGAACATCAAAGCGGCATACGAGAAATACCATGACAAAGGTTTTGACGTTATCGGGGTGAGTTTTGATGAAGATGCAGCAGTGCTGCGCGAGTTCATTGCGGAAAAAGAGATACCGTGGCGGCAAATTTTGGACGGCGGAGGGTTTGGCGGGACTTTTGCGAAGCAGTATGGGGTCCACAGTATCCCTGCGCCATTTCTGATTGACCGAGAAGGTAAGGTGCTCTCGGTTAAAGCGAGAGGCTCCCTCTTAGATGAGCTCATTGAAGCAGAAATTGAGGGTAAAGCGGGTTAGGTTATCAATCAACAAAGGTTGTAATGGCAATGGATGAATCACGCGACGAGGAACTGGTGCATCAAAGTTTAGACGACGAGAATGAGGGTGCATTTGAAATCCTTTATCATCGTTATGAGATGTCGCTTCTCAACTTTTTCTATAGACGCGTTGGGAGCTGGGAAACCGCGCAAGACTTGATGCAAGAGACGTTTATCAGAGTGCACAAACACCTCGGAACGCTTCGGGATCGCAAAAAGTTTTCGAGTTGGATGTTTAGTATCGCCAAGCAACTGATTGCGACACACATCAGAGAGAACCGGAGAAGTATTGAGACGGATCCTGTCGATGAAATCTTTGAAACCTACACGATAGCACCTGAGCATCGCTCGCCTGTGGAATCGATAATTGCTGAGGAGCAATTAGAAATCGTCCGTGCTTTAGCACAGCGGCTGCCAGAATCAGAACAGCGTGCGTTTGAATTGCGGCTTGAGAACATGACGCTTGAGGAAATTGCCAAAACTTTAGACATTAGTTCATCGGCGACGAAGGTGCGGTTGTATCGGGCAAAACAGAAGTTAGTTGCTTGGATGAAATCGGAATATCCTGGCGAGTTTGATCATATATTTCGGGACAAAGATTAGAAATTGCATAGCCGATGTAACCTTTTTTGCTGATTTGCATTCTTAATTCACAAAAGGAGAGTCCAACATGACACCGATAGAGGTCAAGGAATTGCTAAAGACCTTAATTGCGGAGGAATGTCTACCGATTGATGTTATTGATATAGCACCCTCCCAGGATTTAGAGGCACAGCATTCCACGACAGAGGCGCGGATTAAGGATGTTATCACCCAATGGAATAAGAACAGTAAAATCCACGCTCTTCCACCGGGACGACCGGAGATTATGGAGTTCTATGTCAAAACTGATGCCGATTCACCGGTAAAGGAATTGTTGGAAGCCTCAGCAGTTGAAGCATTCCTTGAATCCGTCATAGGGGAACAGGGGCTGCCTATCCGTTTCACCGATTGCGGTTTCCGGTTGATTACACTCTCAGAGGACGATACGACGGGTTACCCTGTTAAAATTCTTCACGGTGGATTTAGATTAGAGAAATGGGGCGGAACGGCGGTAGAACTATCGGAACTTGAGGCAGTAGCCCATCAGTTTGAGGCTTGGTTAAAGGTGAACAGATTGAAAACAAAACTGTTCCATCGCGGTTTCCAACTCGAAAAGGAGGCGGAAGCCGAGATGCCGCTCTCACAGGTCAAAGAGATTGCAGAACAGATAGATATAACCCTCGGCATCAACTATGTGCTGAATGCTTATGAATACGGGAACCGTGATGATGCTTCGGAAACGAGCTGGACGAGTGCGAGTATTTGTGTCTCTCTGTGGCGGTTTCCGAGACGCTGAACCGAAAATTGGACAGAATATCTAATTCAAGAAAAGGAGAAAACTCATGCGTCCAAATGATGTCAAAGACCTATTAGACGTTTTGATTACTGAACTCGAACTCCCCCTCCGCGCTTCTAATAGCGGTCCACAATTAGTAAATAACGGAGCATGGGATACATCGACAAAATCGAGAGTGGAAAAAGTAGTGGATCAATGGATGGGATGTGGTAAGAGCCATTCTATTTATACTGGACAAACGGCTTCCAACATAGAGAAAGCGATAACGATTCTTGCCTTAGAGACATACCGTGTTCCGGAAATCAAGGAGATTTTGAAATCCTTAGTAGCGGAACAATCCCTGCCTTTGACCGTGGTTGACAACGGTTTTAGATTGAAAGTTTTGGCAAATGAAGGTGTAGCTTATGGGTGTGCCGATATGGTAGAACTGGAAGCGATGTTAGAAAAAGAGGGATTAGATGTTTCGCTGCTTCATAACGGTTTTGGTCTGTGGCGGGAAGAGATCAGTGCTGAAATCCCGTTTTCACAGTACGAAGCATTAGCCAATGGTCTTGCGTCTGCTTTAGAAGGACACGGATTGCAGGTAAAATTGCTCCATAAAGGCTTTGAACTGCAGAAGAACGCCGAAGATGAGGTAGATATCGCTGAGGCGAAGGAACTCACCTATCGTTTAGAGATTATGGTAGGGATCCACTATGTGCAAGGGAACTATTCGTATTCAAATGATGTACAAAATCCTGAAGTCCATTGGCATTCTGCTGGTGTGAATACTGCACTTCCGATACTTTGAAACAAAACGAACCCAATTGGCAAGATCCCAACGTCTGAGATTCAGTATTGGAGAACTTGCCTTAGTAAAATACACAAAAAGGAGAAAAAAATGACGTACGTAATTTGCGAACCCTGCATCGATGTAAAAGATAGTGCCTGTGTTGATGTCTGCCCCGTGGATTGTATCCATCCACATCCGACTGACGCAGCGGGCGAATTTGAAGAGTTTAATCAACTCTACATTGATCCCGAAGAGTGCATCGATTGTGGTGTATGTGAACCGGAATGTCCGGTTGAGGCGATCTTTATAGAGGATGAGGTCCCTGAAGAATGGGAAGATTTCATAGACATCAACGCAGCATATTTTGAATAAATAACAACGGGTTGGCACGCGAATACCGGTATTTGGCATTGGTGTGCCAACCGATCAAAAAACACATAACACGGAGATAAATGAGATGACTTATGTAATTTGCGAACCCTGTATTGACGTAAAAGACAGCGCATGCGTTGACGTGTGTCCTGTAGATTGCATTCACCCGCATCCGACCAATGCAGCTGATGCATTTGAAGAGGTGGATCAGCTCTATATTGATCCCGAAGAATGCATCGATTGAGCTGTATGTGAACCGGCGTGTCCGGTTGAGGCGATCTTTATAGAGGATGAGGTTCCAGAAGAGTGGGAAGATTACACAGACATCAACGCAGCGTATTTTGAATAACTTTTGAGAAACCCAGCACATTCTCACGCCTACGGTGTTTGGATTGTTGGGTTTCGCTATGCCTATCTTCACGAATACATCATGGGAAAACGGAATTCCCCGTATAAACTCACGGATTTTGGTGTTTTACCGCTCAACCCAACCTACGGTCCCCCGCGCATTTTTATTATCGAACAGTTGAACTCGCGTCTAATATTTGCTTGACAAATAGGTGTTAGAGACGCGACACTAATTCTGGGTAAACTGCTATATGTGAAGTTGCATTTTCTTATAGTAGATTCTGTAATTATTTGGACACTCAGCATCGGTGCGGTTAGGGATGCAGATCGCATCTGGGCGTGTACGCCGCAAAACCGCACCTACCGGGGGTTGAAAGTGTGTATTCATTTATGGGATTTACTATAAAGGTAACCACGGAGAAGATTATGACTACGAAAGACAATTCTACGGATTTTTGGTATACACTCCTCGACTCACTTTACAACGATGGACTCGCAAGAGATGAATTGAAGAAGATAGACGCGGAGACACAGGAGAAACTCCTTGCTTACTTCAAAACGAAGGTTGAGGCGGGAGTCTCTGACGGACAGACGGCACTTCCGCCTGGTCTTCACGACTACTTTTGGCGTTTTTCTGAAGGGATGCTCTCAAAACTCAGAATGTTAACAGAGGGCATTCTTGAAACAGCTCCAGACAACGACGCGGCAACTGCATTGTTGGCAATGATAGCATTTACTTGTAGGGATCCCGAATATCAATCGCTTTTAGAGGAAGCAGTGGAATTGTTACCGAAGGATCCGTGTGTGAATTTGTTTGTGATTGACCAGTACAGGGCAAGCGGCGGTTTTGGTGGCATTAGCAACCAAGAAAAAGTGCTTATTGCGCTTGAGAACCTCTTTGAATGGGCAAAGCGACAAGATGATACGCCGTACTATCGGGATGCGAAGTTTGCCTATCGAAGGCATAGAATAACGCCGTATGCAGTCTATCAGAAACTCAAGGCATTCAAGGCAGACTATGAAACGCCGGAGCGAATTGCGCAGCTCGGTACATTGATGGCAAAGTGTAATACCTTGATTAAAAGATGTAGAGCCTTATTACCCGAGGCGCAAGCAGCGTTTCAGAAAGGCTTGGTTCAAGAATCGGCGAACGCGTGTGGCTTCGACAATGGAGCACCCGAAAACATAGATTTTTGGGATACCTACCTTGATTCACTGGAGAACCGTGGACTTTCAAGACCTTGGTGGGAACTCACACCGAAAGTTCAGGAACAACTTTTGGATTACTTCAAAGCGAGGATTGAGGCAGGCGTTATTGACGGTAAAACGACGCTGCCCCCGCAGCTGCCTGAGTACGTTTCACGGTTCCCTGAAGCCATGCTTTTAGAACTCCGGGAGTTCGCTGAAGAGAGGCTTGAAAAGCAACCAGGCAACGGGGCAGCAGCTAAAGTGTTAGCAATTATTGTTTGGAAAGGTAAGAACGTCTTTCACGGTGAGAAAGACAGGGACCTTCAGTTCCTTGAGCGGGCGATGACGCTGGCTCCTAATGATGTGGAGACCTGTTTTCTTGCGCTTAGCCACTACGAAGAATCTTCAGATCCTTTGTTTGAACTGACGCTTACCACACTCGAAAGGCTGTTTGAAAGAGCGAAGCAGCAAGATGAATTTGAATTGTATCACTGGCTGGCAAAACTGTACAAAGATGTAGGCAGAACGCCTTGCTATATCTACCGGAATTTGATGAGAAATTCCGAGGAAAACGCCGAACTGCTTGCGCGGTGTAAACCTTTGATTGTTGAAGCACAGCACGCTTTTCAACAACGGCTCGAACAAGCACCCGACGATTGGTACGCCTTGCGTGGACTTAGCGATATCTATGAAGCATTGGATGAAACCGAATCCGCAGAAAAATATCCGTGGACGGGACATTCAGAGATAGAGGTCGTATGGGATCAGAAAGCGTGGACCGGCAGGAAGCTTCCGGATTTTTCAGCGGTAGCATTTGACGGCACACCGGTGTCGTTCTCGGATTACCGAGGCAAAATGGTACTCCTCAATTTCTGTGCAAAATGGTGCGGTTTCTGCGAGCCAGAGATTCGGCATATCAAAGAAGCATACGATCAGTATCACAAGGATGGCTTCGACGTTATCGGTGTGAGTTTAGACGAAAGCGAAGCGGAACTCCGCGAATTTATTCAGGAACACAATATTCCGTGGCTCCAGATTTTTGATGGAAAAGGATGGGAGAGTGAACTTGCACGGTATTTCGGCATTAATAGCGTGCCTTCACAGTGGCTTATTGACCGAGATGGCAAGATTCTCTCAGTTAGTACCAGAGGTGAACAGCTCGGGCAACTTATAAAGTGGACTGAACTCACACGGGTTGGGAAAGCGGTTCCAGATTTCTCAGCAGTCACTGTAGATGGGGAGCCTGTTTCGCTCTCGGCGCACCGTGGGAAGGTTGTGCTGCTCTATTTTTGGAGGACGAGCGATTATTGTGAAGCGGAACTAACATCTCTGGACACGGTATACCAAAAATATCACGACAAAGGGTTTGAGATTATCTGTATTGACACTGGCGGATGGAACAATGAAGAAGCACTACGTAACTATATCCGCGAGAAGGGGTATCCAGGACAGCATATCTATGATGACGATGAGGGACCCCTGGCTCAGCAGTTCAGCTTGGTGTCAGAGAGACTATCTTCCGTAGTCGACCTCCCGGCAGTCGTGCTGATTGATACCGATGGAAAAGTGATTGAGGCGCGATCCGGGAAGGTGTATTCGACTGAAGCATGGGGGAAAAGATTGGAGCAGCTCGTTGCGGCTCACCTACCGCGCTGATGCGTGTATATGCTTTATAGTAAAACCTATAATTAATTGGGCACTCTCAAACAGTCTGAATGCCTCTAATGGGCATTCAGACTGGAAACACAAACTGGAAGTTTGTGCTACGAATGTGTCTATTTATTTTTAGGATTCACTATAAACAAAAAACAAGCCCCGAGGAGACGGGGCTTGTCTATTTTCGTTAAAATACCCCCGACGAGATTTGAACTCGTGTCGCCGCCGTGAAAGGGCGGTGTCCTTGGCCAGGCTAGACGACGGGGGCGTAAGAATGTGAACCGTACATTTCAATTCCACAAAGGAAAGTGAATGAGCCGTACAGGGATCGAACCTGTGACCACCTGATTAAAAGTCAGATGCTCTACCAGCTGAGCTAACGGCTCAAAGTAATCACAAATTTTAATGATACCATACTTTTAGGTGGATGTCAAATTAAAGTGAAAAAATTTTAGTAGTTTTCAGTTATCAGTAGTCAGTAGTCAGTTAGTTACCAGAGCGGTTGTCCTAAGTGTACAATCTGATCTCTATCGGGTCCAATAGAGATAATCGGAATCGGGACGTTGAGATAATCCGAGACATAAGCGACATAGTCTTTGGTGCGTTGCGGAATATCCGCTGCGGTGCGTGCTTCGGTTAAAGGGTGTTCCCATCCGGGCAGCGTTTCATAGACCGGTTCGCATTCTTCTAACACTTGTAGGCTGCTCGGAAAACGGGTTGTCTCTTTTCCTTTATAGCGGTAAGCGACACAGACCTGCAAATCGGTAAGCGTATCGAATACATCAAGTTTCGTCATTGCGATAGCGGTGAGTCCGTTAATCTGCGTTGCATATCGGAGTGCGACGAGATCGAGCCAACCGCAGCGTCTTGGACGTTGCGTTGTGGCACCGTATTCTTTGCCAATTTGCCGAATCTCTTCGTCCAAGTCGGGTGGCATCTCGGTTGGGAAGGGGCCACCACCGACGCGCGTTACGTAGGCTTTGGAGACACCGAGTACTTCCTCAATTGCTTTGGGCCCGATGCCGAGTCCGGTGCAGACAGCACCTGCGGTACAGTTAGAAGAGGTAACGTAGGGATATGTCCCAAAATCTATATCCAGCATCGTTCCCTGTGCGCCTTCAAAGAGAATCTTTTTTTCAGCAGCGAGTGCATCGTGCATGAGGGCAACGGTATCGGTCACATAAGGCGCGATCCGCTGTGCGTAGGCGTAGTAAGTTTCGAGCAGGACGTGTCGATCGGGTCCGCCTATCTGGAGTGCTTCGGCTTTGGTTTCAAGGTTGTAATCCAATTTCTTTTGGAAATGGTCAAACTCGAGCAGGTCGCCGACGCGAATGCCGGCGTGCCGGTTCATCTTATCGGAGTAGGTGGGCCCAATGCCGCGCGAGGTCGTGCCGATTTTGGTAGCACTTCCCATCTGTTCCCACTGCTCAACCGCCTTATGGTAGGGCAGGATGAGGTGGGCGCGGTCGCTGATTTTCAGGTTATCGCTGCTGACTTCGATCCCCTGTGCCTGCAGCCGGTCAATTTCACCGAAAAGCGTCTCCAAATTGATAACGACTCCGTTGCCGATAACGTTGACGGTGTCCGTTCTGAGGATACCTGATGGGATGAGATGAAGAATAAATGTTTTGTCACCGAGAACGATAGTATGCCCGGCGTTATCGCCGCCTTGATAGCGTGCGACGACATCCGCATCACCGGCAAAAACATCGGTCAGTTTTCCTTTACTTTCATCGCCCCACTGTGCACCTAAGATGACAATGTTTGACATAGAAAACCTCTTGCTACTCACAAAAACGTGTAGACGCGACCTTTAGCCGCGCCTGTGTTACGACCTAAGCGTGCATTTTGCGTTATAAATAGTTATAAGTTGTTGGTTATAAGTTATAAGTCTGTTTTCTGATACTGGATCATATTTTTGTCCGCGTCGTTACCTACATTGAAGCGACAAAGGTAACAAAGATATGTGAGTGATCAGAACCCTCTTAACTAAAAACTTATAACTAACAACTGACAACTGATATAAAATCCGTGATTAAGGGGAACGCTGCTGGCGGGTTTCAATATCCGTCCAACGGTGATGAAATATGCGGGGTCGCCGACAATTCTAACGCTTAGAGAATTGAAAGCGTGCGCGTGCGCCTTTTTGCCCGTATTTCTTCCGCTCGACCATTCTCGGATCGCGAGTCAAAAACCCTGCTTTTTTCAAGGAAGGCTTCAAGGCTTCATCCGCTTTGACGAGAGCACGTGCAAGCCCGTGTGAAATTGCACCTGCCTGCCCGGTATGCCCGCCGCCTTTTACGTTGACGTGGACAGTAAACTCGCCGCTTTTCTCAACATGCTCAATGGGGCGTTGTGCTGCCTGCCAATGGTCGGCACGTTGGAAATATTCCTGAATCGGTTTCTTATTGACGATAATCCCAGCTTCACCACCGGGGATGATACGGACCCGCGCCACTGAGGTTTTACGTCGACCGGTTCCCCAGAATTGTTCAATAGCCATACTGCTCATACTCTCCAAAGTCAATCGGGGCTACAAACCCCTCCTACCAGTTATGAGGTAGATTGTCAATCGGGGTTACAAACCCCTCCTACCATTATGGCGGTTCTTCAACTCAATTAAAACGTTAAGACTTCCGGTTCCTGTGCTTGATGGGGGTGAGAGGGTCCCTTGTAAACTTTGAGTCCCTTCATTAATTGGCGACCGAGGCTATTCTTGGGGAGCATCCCCTTGACGGCATCGGTGATAATCGCCTCAGGCTTGAGTTCCATCTGTTTATCGAAGGTACGGTATTTATCACCACCAGGGTAGCCGCTATGCCTAAAATAGGTTTTCTGCTCCCGTTTGTTTCCGGTGACGTGTACCTTCTCTGCGTTCACAACAGCAACGCGAAAACCCAAATCGGCGTGGGGTGTAAACCGCGGGTCATTTTTTCCGCGTAGCACGTGTGCGATCCGAGATGCTAAACGCCCAAGCACTTGTCCTTCCGCGTCCACCACATACCATTTAATGTCTTTATCCGCTTTCGGAAAATAGGTTTTCGTTTTTAGTACCATGATTCCCTATCCTTTTACTAATAACCAAACTTTTTGTAGTCTATTATTCGCATGCCTCACCCTCAATAGGGTGTTGCCTAATTGCGAACATCACCGCATAATATTATATCATGAAAGGCGGCGTTTGTCAAATTTTTTGTATCGGTTGTCGGTTGTCAGCAATCGGTAATTAGCTGTCAGCCGTCAGCAATTATAGTAAAGTTTAGAATTAATTTGGCACTCTCAAACAGTCTGAATACCTATAACAGGCATTCAGACTGGCACAAACTGGAAGTTTGTGGTACGAATGTGTCTATTTATTTTTAGGATTCACTATATAGTAAAGTTTAGAATTAATTTGGCACTCTCAAACAGTCTGAATACCTATAACAGGCATTCAGACTGGAAACCCAAACTGGAAGTTTGTGGTACGAATGTGTCTATTTATTTTTAGGATTCACTATAGTTGTCAGCGAGAGCAGTTATACCAAATCGTTGACTTTGTAGCATCATCTGTTAGATTGGCCTCGTTATGGCGCAAGCTAACAGCGGACACTACGAAAAGCGTGTGAATAATATCTCCGTCAAACAATTAGCACAGGTCGTTATTATATGTAGATTAGAAGTGAGCACAATTAATCCACGGGCATTGCGTGGGTTGGGATTTCGATGCCTTGTTCACTCCAAAATTTGTACGCACCCCGATGTAGTGGGATAACAAATGCTTTCTGTCCGTTTTCTATTGTCATATCTGCTGCGGCTTGATTTACGAGGAGCATTGCCTGATGCCCTTCCGGTGCGTAAACGTGTTTTAGGATAGCATAGATCGTCTCCTCGTTCACATCTTTGTGGGCGATGAGGAGTGTTGGCATCAAAATAGTTTTTACGGGTTTAACTTTCCCGTCATACGCGCCCTCAGGCAAAGATCCGGGGAGGTAGAACGGGTATTTTTCATAGAAGCCGTACTTCTTAGCAGGTGTGTCAAGGTCCAACATCCGGATGGATTTAATCGTTGTCAACTCGATAACGGCACTATTCGGCACACTCACCAACCACTGGAATCCATCAACTTGCCCGTTTTGAAGTGCCTCGGCGGCTGCGGAGCCGCCTTTGTAAATCGGCGTGAACTTTCCCCAGATACCCGCCAATTTCGATAACCGTTCCAACGTCTGTGCGGTACCGGAACCGCTCGCGCCTGCGGCGATTTTCCTGCCAACGATGTCTTCAAACTGATGGACATCACTGTTCGCTAACGTTGAAAATTGGTCATAGGCGATAAAGAGGAGCGTCACGACGCGGATATTGGTCTTTGGTCCCTCTTCGGCGAAAATATCTTTGCCGTGGTAGCCGAGATAACTTTCAGCGGCAAAAACGACACCGAGTGCTTCCGGGTCTTCATTGACACGCCGCGTATTTTCGACAGACCCCGCGGAGCCGTCAACAGATATTTTTAGATGGGGTTCGTGTTTCGCGACGACTTGGCGAACGCCGCCTGCGAATTGCGAAAAACTCCCCCCGATCGTGCCTCCGAGAATTGAGAGCCATTCCTTTTCCTGAGAAACGGTGTTATCTGTTTTCGATTTTTCAGCCGATTGTTTATCGCTACAACCGTACGGTGCGACAGATATAGCCAGTGCGAGGCATAATATAGATATATTGTGCAGTAAATTGCGATATATAGGTTTGTTCATTGTAAACATAGAGGTTTCCTTTTTCGTTTGTATATTGAATAGGTAGTTTTGGCTTGCAGGTGGTACGCATTAACTCATAGAAATGATACCAAATGTTTTGAGACATTTCAAGTCTTTTGTGAGGAAGTAAGTTTTCGGGTGTTACGGTACGCGGCGCGTGCCTACTAACGTGAGTTTGATAAATGTTGGACTTATGTAGCGTTCACTGTTAATGGACGTCATATACGCCACAAACTATGAAGTTTGTGCTACAATTGATGTCTCTGTGATGCGAAAATAGAACCGCAACACAACCGAAATGATTAATCAAACTGGCGTTACTACTTTGCATGTTAAATTTTCTTGATAAATGTTGAAACAACTGTTAAACTATAACCGTGAAAGATGAGTAGACGAAAAGGAGGCTAAAATACAGTGAAACGCTTCTTCTCATATCTATTGTTGGTAGGATTCAGTTTAGGTTTTATTGTTAGTACTGCTGCCGTTAGTGAAGCAACACCGAAAAAACGGGTTGCGGTGCTCTATTTTGAGGACAACAGTCGCTTTGATTCTCCGACGGGCTGTGGTTGCATACCCGGTTTTATCGGTAATATTTTCAGTACAAAAAAACGGTGGGATTTGGAGGCAGGATTCGCAAAAATGCTCAACCGGAAGTTAGTGCAAACGAATGTATACGAGCCGGTAACGACAGATGAACTCTTAGACGCGATGGCAATGATGACACTCTCGCGACATAACTTGAAGAAATTAGATCAGGAGCAGCGGGCGGAACTTGCGAAGCATCTCGATGCTGATGTCATTGTGTTAGGCAATATCCGCAAGTTTAATCAGGAGCGGCTACGCACCAACGCTTCTCGGACCCTGCGGGAAGGCGGGCGCGAAGCGCAGCGGGGACCTGTCGGAGCAAGCTATATTGCTCCTGTTATGTTGCGGGGATCTGTACACCGTGCCGCCATTGAACTGAACATGAAATTTTACAATGCGTCCGGCAACGCTGTAGCAGAACCCAGAATCTCCGCGAGTCGGGACCACAATTATCTCGGCACAAAATTCGCCTCCCTCGAAGCGAGTGTGACAGAAGAAGGGACAAATCTCTCGTTTGGTCAGACCTCGGACAGGCAGCGGAGGAATCCACGTCCGATTGTTAAACCGACTGAACTCAACAAAATTAAGTTTGCTACCACTCAGGTAGACTGGGATAATCAGTCGGACGAGGATAAGAGTAAACATCCCCACCACTACAACGAGACGCTATTCGGCATAGTAACGAATGAAGCGTTAATCAAGGTAGTATTGGCACTCCGAGATACCGTCGGACCGAACTTCATTACACCGTGGGAACCGAAACCTGCAACCGCCGAAAAAGGTAAGAAAACGCCTTCAATGGCAACAGAGGGACCTATCAAAGGGCAGATCGTGTATGTTGACCCAGATATAATTTACGTCAATATCGGTTCCAACACGGGTATAGCTATTAATCAAGAATTTTCGGTCTTTACCAAGGGCAAGCCCGTGCGAGATATAGATACGGGCGAAATTTTAACTTACGTGCCAAAAAAGATCGGGACCTTGGCGGTTTCGGAGATCCAGACGGATAAGGTCTCTATCTTCCGCGTCGTTGAAATAACGGAACCCCTCAAAAGGGGCGATGTTGTTAGTGAGATTACGCCTGAAGCACCGCCTTCCGAAGAATCCGAAGAACAAGAGTGACTCTTGAAAGGAGTTGTATGATGCATTTCTTGACTTTTTACCGTAACAGCCGTCCTAAAAGTAAGGCTTGTTTAAAAGTAACCCTCCTTCTCTGCGTTATGGTAATGTGTCTCGCCCCATTACTTGGATATGCCGATGCCAAGAAAGTTAAAATCGGTTTATCCATGGATTCGCTCCGTGTAGAACGGTGGCAGAAGGATCGGGATATCTTCACGGCTGAGGCAGAAAAACTCGGGGCTGAAGTTATTGTTCAATCTGCTGATGGTGATGAACGACGGCAGCTTCAACAAGCAGAGAACATGATTACGCAAGGCGTGGATGTCCTTGTTGTGATACCCAAGGATAGTGTCGCTGCTGCCCAAATTGTTCAAGTTGCACAGGCAGAAGGCATCAAAGTGATCGCTTATGACCGATTGATTCGCGAGAGTTCACCCGATCTCTATATCTCTTTCGACAATGAACAGGTCGGGTATCTACAAGCCGAATACCTACTGCGCCAAAAACCGAAAGGGAACTATTTCTTGCTCGGTGGCGCGCCCTCGGACAACAACGCACAACTCCTCCGGCAAGGACAGATGCGTGCATTAAAACCTGCGATTGACAAAGGCGACATCCGGTTGGTGGCAGAAGGAAAACATTGGGCAGTCAACTGGGATCCGCGTGATGCGCTGAAAAAAGCGGAGCAGGTTTTGACACAGACGAATAACAAAGTAGACGCTGTGGTGGCATCTAACGATGGCACCGCTGGTGGTGTTATCCAGGCACTTGAGGGCCAGAATTTGGCGGGGAGTGTCATCGTTTCTGGACAGGATGCTGAACTTGCGGCGTGTCAGCGGATCGTTAAAGGCACACAAACGATGACGGTCTACAAACCGATTCACCTTATTGCAACAAAGGCAGCACAAGCGGCTGTTGCACTCGCGAAGGGTGAGACGATTGCTGACGCCACGCAGACTGTGAACAACGGTAAAATTGAGGTGCCCTCCATTTTGCTGACACCTATTCAGGTTGACAAAGACAATTTGGACGCGGTTGTCATTAAAGATGGGTTTCATACGCGTGAAGCCGTGTATCAGGAATAGTTTTCAGTACGATTTTTCTCCGAAAAATCTTTCAGTTAATAGTTGTCAGTACTCAGTACGGTTTTCTGCGAAAACCTTTCAGTTGTCAGAGGACTGGTTTTCAGTTAACCTCACCTGCAACCAGCGAGATGTGATGAACCGAAGGACTGTTAACTGAGTACTGACAACTGAGTACTGATAATCGACAACTGAAAGGAGACGCAGTCGCCGTACTGACAACTATCAAATGCCTATTTTTTTATTGGGAGTAGATACTGAAGGCATTGGAATCGGTGACCGACTGGGTTGGGTCTGGCATTCCGATGCATATCAGAATATCATTGTTATCGCATTTCTCGTTGCTGCGGGGTGGCTCCTCCGATACGCCGCGCGGCAAGAGCATTGGCGGAACGCTGCGAGACAGATACGCGGAAACCGTCTTGCTATGATCTGTCTCTTTATCCTCTTAGGGTATCTCCTCATCGGTGTATTGGATAGTATCGAGTGGCGCGACCCGTTGATACGTCAGACGGATCAGACGCTCACCCGAAACGAGAACGGTGCCGTTGTTTATAAACCGAGAGGCTTGAGCCTTCTTGATAGGCTTTGCACGCCACTTCGCAAACGGAGCGAGAAAACCTATTCTGCGCCTTTAGCAACACACCTGTATGCGAAGAGCAACGTTCAGACCGCGGATGGTCGAACGGTTCGGGAATATCCGCCGCTTGAATATCCACGCGCGCATCTTTTAGGTACTGACAAAGTCGGCAGTGATGTCTTTTATCGTGCTTTAAAGGGGGTGCGTACGGGTCTCATTATCGGCGGATTTACGACCCTGATTGCTGTGCCGTTCGCTATACTGTTTGGCGTGATTGCGGGCTATTTCGGTGGTTGGGTAGACGATGTTGTTCAATACATCTATGCGACGCTTGCTTCGATTCCGAGTATCCTCCTCATCGTCGCTTTCATGCTCCTGTTTGGGCAAGGGTTATTCAATCTTTGTCTTATCATGGGGATCAGCAGTTGGACGGGGTTGTGCCGTATCTTGCGCGGCGAAACCTTGAAACTCCGAGAATTGGAGTACATCCAAGCCGCTGAAGCCTTCGGTGTCCGGCGTGGTCTGATTATTCTCAAGCATATCATACCGAATCTCATGCATATTGTGTTGATCATTGCTATCCTACGATTTAGCGGATTGGTCCTGACAGAGGCGTTGCTGAGTTACCTCCAGATCGGTGTTGACCCGACGACCGGGAGTTGGGGAAATATGATTAACACGGCGCGTTTGGAACTTGCGCGCGATCCGATTGTGTGGTGGAATCTCGCTGCGGCGTTTGCTTTTATGTTCGGGTTGGTGCTGCCTGCGAATCTGTTCGGTGATGCTGTTCGAGATGCCTTGGATCCGAGGTTGCGGATGGAGTAGATAAACAGTGATTGTAGATACAGATACCCAACACACACAAGTAAAAGTTGTGAATGTAGGCGGCCCCTTAGACAACTTTATCACACCTCGAAGCCAGCGTCAGGATTTCAGACATGTGGACTTGAATCATGGGCCAAACACAATTGTCGCGAATGTCAATGAAGTGCAATTGAGAGATATTTTGGGGACACACGTTCGATTTTTGCGAGCATCAAATGTTCCTTTCGTTCCAGTTCCAACAGGAGCATTTGTCGAACCAAATGCTTTCGTCAAGCAGGCCCAAAGCCTACAAGTAAAGCGAATTGTTATTACAACCGGACAATTTAGTGAATTTGCAATAAGTGACGCTCTAAATAAAGCAGGTTTCTCAGTACAGCGAAGAATCATTCACCAACGAACATTCATTACAGCAAGATGTTAACACTAAGGAGATCTAAATGTCGGTACCACGAATCATACACCAAATAGACGAACTGATTAGGGATACGCACACGTCTCGGGAAAAAAAGGTCGAAAATCTGAAAAACCTTGCAATGACATGCTGGCAGGAAGTTATACCAGAATACGAAAACCCAGAAATCTTTAACAAACTTGAAACTGATGAAGTCCAGAAGCGTTGGGCAAGTGTCCGTAACGAAGTTGAGAAATATGAGACAAAATCTCAAATTTTGTATGTGCTTGATTGGCCGGCTTCGAGCGGTGATTTCTATTGGGTAAAGTGAACGGCGTTTTGAACCCTGAGATACCTTTATCAACCGCTTACCGATGCTGAAGTATTCCAAAATTTTGGGTCCAAAATCGGGTTTGCTGTGGAACCCGCGCAGAAGTTGCCGACGGTTTGGGGTGCGCTGAAGACAAGGTTATAGAACAGCCTTCTGGTCTATCCAAATTTAGGAGGAGAAATGATCCGGAAAAGTTTTGTTATTTCAGTTCTACTTGTGGGTATGGTGCTTTTAGGTGTAGTTGGTTGTGGTCAGGATTTGGAAAAACCTGCATTGTTAGGAGACGAAAAAACTGGAGCGTCAACAGTTGAATCGTCTGTTTCGTCGTTGGCAAATGCAGAATTATACGGTACTTGGGAGGTTGCATCAATCCACGGCAAGACTGCCGAAGAATATCTTGAATCTTTCACAGTTGGCGGCGAGGCAGAAATCAAGATAAAACACCTTAGCTACGTTTTTGCGGCTGATGATTCATGGACTTGCGATCTTGAGGAAAGAACTTTAATTGATTTTCCGGATATACCGCCTGCCACTCTTGAGGCGACTGGGATATGGTCGGGGACTTACGCTTTCGATGGTCAGACGCTCTCCATATTTACAAAAGAATCAGAGGTGCACATAGCCCCTGAACCCAAAGATTTTTTTCAGGTGGCATTTGATCAGGCACCCGCAGAAGCAGAGCAAGATTATGACGAGGACTTCAGGTCCGATTTCATCACACCCTTTGCGCGATCGGCTTGTACGAAACAGGGGGATACACTTGTCCTGATAACGGCTACTGGTGAAGAGATGGTGCTTGAGAAGCAGTAGGTTTGCTTTTTCGCGCATATCTTCTGACGTTCTTCCATGTTTTGCCTTAAAAACGAACAACGGGTATTGTTACCCGTTGTTCGGCGTTTTCGGTCCGCTTTACTAGAATTAACCCAACGTGTTACCTATATGATTTTAGACGCACGAACACCATTTTTCAGTGAAAAGCGGTCATTTTTGCGAAAAACTTGGCGTGTTTCCTGCCATTTTCGGAGAACCCGAAGAGGCACAGGCTAACAGCCTATGCTACAAAGTGGCAACTTGGGTTAGAATTAGTCGTTCTCGTATTCTTTGAGAAACCCTCTGAATTCCCGGCGGTGCGTCTCTTCATCGGCGAGAAGTTTGATGCAGAGGTCTTGCGTGACGTAGTCAATTCCATCGCATAAGCGGATAATTTTGTTGTACTGTTCAATCGCGGCGTTTTCGGCTTCAATGACCCCATGGATCGTTGCCACAACATCCGTTGAATCTTCGGGCGGTTGCAGCGATGCCTGTTCGGGTTTAAAGGCGAACGAACCGGGGACCCGTCCGTCAATTTCCTTTATGCGAGCGGCAAGTTCTTGTGCGTGTGTAATTTCTGTTTGGATATCTGCTGCCAAGGATTTTTTAATTTCTTCAGCGCGGATGCCGTCCAAGTCGACGGAGATCGCCAGATAATTAATGTTGTTTCCAACTCTAACCAATAAGCACGCGTCAGTTCTTTGATAATTGCGTCTGTTCTTCCGTCTTCCATTGTTTTTCTCCTATCGTAGATGATTGGGTTTAAGATTGAATGATTGGTCTATCTATTACAGTAGTTTGGACAATTTATGTCGCATTTCAGTTGCGTTCCCAGAGGTTGAAAGGATTTTCTTTGGTGTTTCATCTGCCACAGAACTCGCTGAAAAATAACGGTAACTGCGAATTTGCCACAGGCTAACAGCCTATGCTACAGAAGATACACAGGCTAACGGTCTCCTATGCTACAAAAAACTGTCCAAACTTTAGTATCTATTAGTATACCATACGTTGGGACGGGCTTCAATCTTTTCCGCCTCTTACGTATGAATGAAACTGTTACAAAACATTCAGGCTCGGCATCACCCACGAATAGCCATCTGGATGCGGCAACATATCAAACGGGATACCGTAAGTCTCTGCTAACAGCCCCAGGGTCAGCACGGTTTCAGGCGGCCCGCACGCCACAGAAATCCCATCTTTCAATAGCAATAACTGATCGGCATACATTGATGCAAGGTTCAGGTCGTGAATTGCGGTGATGACCGTTTTGCCTCGACTACAAATCGTTTTACACAGGTCGAGTATTTGTACTTGGTGTCTCGGATCGAGGTGATTCGTCGGCTCATCTAACAGAAACAGGTCTGGGGCTTGCGTGAGGATCCGTGCGACATCAACACGGCTTGCTTCACCACCAGATAGCGTTGGATAGAGTTGTCCTTCAAACATATCGGCTTCAACGCGCTGCAGCGCGCCTTTGGCAATTGTGATGTCCTTGGCAGTCTCTTTTGTGCCGTTGAGATGGGGATGTCGTCCAAATAGGACAACCTCCAAACTGGTAAAAGGGAAGTTTATATCCCGTTTTTGTTGGAGATAAGCCCGGAGGCGTGCCAATTCTTTCGGTTCATACCTACGAATAGGTTTGCCGATGAGCCGGATTTCTCCAGTCGTTGGCAAGAGTTCCCCAGAGATGAGGCGTAGGAGTGTCGATTTACCAGCACCGTTGGGACCGACAAATCCACATAACGTCCCGTTCTCAATCGTGACACTAATGTCTCGGACCAACCAATTCGCGCCAATGCGGTAACCAACGTTTTCCAATTCAATCATTGTATTTTTAGTTATCAGTTGTCAGTTGTCAGTTGTCAGTTAAAGAGGGTTCTGATGAACGTTATAGTAAAACCCATAATTACTTGTACACCCATTGGGGACGTATGGGTTGGGGAATCCAATTCCTACTAATTGACAGCGGATAACTTCTCCTATAAAAAAACTTCACGTTTAAATCTGAGCAGTAGCCACAAGAAGAAGGGGCCGCCAATGAGTGCAGTAACGAAACCCTCTTCTCGGAAAAATAGAATTCGCGGGATACGCCACGGTAGAATTTGATACGCGCCTATCCCTGCTGCGATGCACATTGATATCGGAAGTAAACCGATCAGGATGAACAGAATTTTCGTTCGCTTTTGCATTTTGTCTAAAGGCGCGATACTATAGAATTATTCGCCTGTGGCAATAAAGTGCCCATCCTTTTCGTAGATGCCTCGGAATAGGTCGAGTGCAGCGCGTCCACAACGGGGACCGAATCCGGACAAATATTGTCCATCAAGCGTCACAACGCGTCTGTTTTGTCCCGCGGGTGTGTGTGCTAACCCGGGTAATTTGAGTAGTCCATCAACCCCACCGATTGATTCCAAGCCCGTAGTAAACAGTACATAGACATCGGGTTGCGCAGCGATCACTGCTTCTGCCGTCATCGGTTTGTTTCCCTTGATGTTTCCAGCGGCATTTTCAGCGTCAACAATATCAAACATCGCTCCCGGTGCGGTATCTGTCCCTAACACGAGCGTGGTTTGTGTGCCTCGTAGGTAGAGAAAGAGTGCTTTCTGTTTCGGTTCGTCTTTTCGAGCGGCGAGTTTGGTTTCCAGCTTCTTGATGTCTGCATCTAAAGCCGCCATCAATTCCACAGCCTTTTTCTTGCGTCCGACGGCTTTACCGATCGTTAGCAAGCGTTGCTTGGCAGTTTCAAAACTGCGGGGTTCTTTAAGCAGTAGAACGGTTACACCCGCCATGCGGAGTTGTTGCACGACCTGTGGCGGTCTTACATCGTTACGCCCAATCACCAACGTTGGATTTAAAGAGAGAATTCCTTCAGCGTTGAGTCCATATTGATACCCAACGCTCGGCAACTTTTCTTTCACACCTTTCGGATATGACGATGAGGCATCACAACCGACGACTTTGTCCCCGACACCCAATGCGAACAGAATTTCGGTCGTGCTGCCGTTGAGACATACGATCCGTTCCGATGATGTGATAACGACGGTTTTGTCGTCTGCATCTGTGACCTCAATTGCATCTGCGACAGCAAGGCAGAGCATGATGCCGAAAAATATAAAGATCGAAACGCTTAATATCCATGCCTTGAACACGTTTGAGCGAACTATTTTATAGCAAGTTTGCCCCGCACGCTGTTCGCTACGGGGACCCCGGCGTTGCAAGTTACGCCAAAAAAGCATTGTTTCCTCCCTTATAGAAATGAGTCGTTGGACATAGAATCCGTTTTAACTTTTTTAGGAGATTTATGATGCACGGTATCCCATGCCCAATGGCTCATGAACGCGTTGTTCAGTTGTTCTGTATGGACGATAGATAGGGGTATTTTTAGCGGTTCCCCCTATAAGATTTTTAATAACAAGTCTTGATCTTCAAGCGGGAGCGTACATTAAAAATTAGAACTTCCGTCCGGCTGATGGACGTATTCAAAGGTCACAAAACCACTATCTTCCTTGTTTTCGTTGTCTTTGTAATATCCGACAAATTGGACTTTGGCGAACGTTCCATCTGCGGCTTTTATCACAAACACGCGATCTTCTAAGGGCAGGATCCAATGTGTTGGGGGTCCGGTGTAGATGTACCACCCTTTCTCACTTTGCGGAACGATAGCAAGGGTGTCTTCCGTATCAGCCTTGTATCCGTCTGCTGGGGCAGCTGTCACTGCCTCAAAAGTTGTCTCGGTGAGCATGACGACACTGCCCATTCCTGGTCCGCTGATACCTCCGTTAAGTTTGACTTTCGTTATCTGAAAACCGATATCCCACGCATCCGAATTTTCGGCATCTTCCACCTCAACAACGTCCCCGGTGGCGAAAGAGAAATATACCCACGCCTCTCTATTCGTCGCGTCAATCGTGAACGTTAGTGTTTCAAGTCCGACGGGGTCTTCGACTGTTGCCTCAGTATCCGTCGGCACCGGCGGTGTCGTGTCGGCGGTTTCCTCTGGCTGAAGCAGTTTTTCAATGTCTTCTTCACCAACGGGACCACAACCGAAACTGAAAAGGATAACAACGCCGAGTATTAGCATAAGAGAGACGGTGGCGTGTTGATTGACAAAACTTCTGATGTTTTCCATGCTAGCTCTCCTGTCAAGTAGCGGCACAAGTGCTGTGCCTATCTTTTTACAAGATTAAATCGGTGATTTTCTGACACGCTGGGTTAAACTTTCACGAGCGTATCCATGTTTTTCAGATCGATTTCTTCGGTTACGGGTTCTTCGACCTTTTGTAAAACCCGTAGTGCTTCGACAAAAACTTCAGCAACTTGGTGGAAATCGCAAGCATCCATCGCGATGTCTAAAGTGCGATATTTCAGGTGGATATGTCCATCAAGGCATTGATAGATGGCGCATACCTCGGTTTGTGATAAAAATTCTGCTTTGTAACCCATTTTAGTCTCCTTACGGCACGACGGAGCATGCCTACTACTTTAATTTCGGTGTATTGATAAAGTTCAGCAGACGCTGTGAGGACAGCAGTGCTGACGGTGAAAACTAACAGTAAGGTTGTGTAACATATAAACCGTATCATGCCTTGTGTATCCTTTCGCGTGTTATAGTAAGACCTATAATTAATTGTGCACTCTCAAACAGTCTGAATGCCTATGACAGGCATTCAGACTGGCACAAACTGGAAGTTTATGCTACAAAGATGTCGACTTATTTATGGGCTTCACTATAATAGGTTAAAGCGAGGCCGCCATAAAAAGAACGCCCGGTGAACGTGTAAAATGTAGGAATTTTGAAATCAAAGATATTATTGCATCCGATCGAGGCTTTAAATATCTTAAAAAGAGTTTTTGAAGCGCGAAGGTTCCAGACCCAATAACTCGGTGCCAATTCTTCGGGTTCAAGTACTTTGTCGCCATCATCAAAGAATCCCCAAGGACTGGCGTAGCGTCCGCGTAAGTCAACGTGAAAGCCGCTATTGGCATGTAGGTATGCTAATTTAAGTGTGCCGCTGTGTGTTGAACGGTTCAGCAATGCCAATCCAGTCTTCTTATCCGCGCCCCGGAGATAAGCGTAACCGAGGGTTGAGGTAAATCCACCCATACTTCCGATAACGGCTTCAACATCAACGCCCTCTGTGAACGCTCTACTGATGTTTTGGTATTCAAATTTGCTTCCACCCGCCGCGCTCTGTCCGATACGCTCGGCTTCAATCAAATTGTGCAGGTCGTTGCGATACAGGTGGATTCTGCCAAGCAAACCGTTGAATATCTCATATTCCAGTCCCAGATTCCAGCTGTGTGAGGATTCAGGTTGAAGGCTCGGATTGCCTAATACTTGGTAGCCGGATGTCACATTTGTGAAGTCGAGATAGAGGTTTTTGAAATCTGGTGCGCGGAAGCCTTGCCCATACGAGGCACGAACCCGAAGGTTGTCGGTCATTCGATACAGCGTGCTTAACTTTGGACTGAAATGCGTACCGAATTCGGAGTGATTGTCTAAACGTCCACCAATGACGAGTGCGAATGCAGAGATCGGACGGAATTCGTCCTGCACAAAGAGAGCGTTGGTCAGAATTCCACGTTCCCCGCCTGTAATCCGCTGAGATTGGAGATTTTCAAGAACGACCTCGCCACCGAGGGTTATTTGATGTTTCCGCCAGAGCGTTGTGTCAAACTGCGCTTCGCCCTTGACAAGGTCTTGGATGTTGAGGTTTCGGGAGTCTACCGCTGTTGTCTCTCTATTGATTACGGTCGATTCATCGTCGTATCGGGTTACATAGATTTTTCCGGTTAGTAAAGTAGCATCAGCGAATTCATGTTCTATTCCCAAACTCCCACTAAAGTTTTCGAGGTCGCCGAGTCTGTCAAAAACAGTGGGACCGCTTTCACTTATTCCCTCCTGATCCTGCGTGAAGTATTGTCCGGAAAATAGTAGACTTGTCGCTGGTGTGAGTTGATATTCCGTCCGCGCGGAACCCGTTACATTGGCATAACCGTCAATTGTCGTTGTGATATCCGAAGTGTCTAAATCAATAGGACTGCGGTGGTTCCTACTCAGTGTTAAAAGGGCGTTAAGTTTATCGCGTTGTAATTCAAGAGTGCCTCGGCTATCAAACGTGCTGTTTTGCTCAAAAGTCTGGGAGACCTGTACTGAGAAGGGTGAAGTCGCTTTACGGGTAATGATGTTAATAACGCCGCCGAGTGCGGCATTGCCGAAGAGAGAAGCGGTTGCACCTTTGACGATTTCTATGCGTTCAACGTTTTCAATAGCAAGTCGCGCCATGTCAAGTTTGCCAGCAATGCGCCCGACTTGCGGTTCGCCATCCACGAGAATTAGCACGTACTCAGAGTCAAGCCCTTGGAGTTGTACACCGTCGCCATGTCCATCACGGTGGATAATGATACCTGCCGTATGTTCAAGTACTTCTCCGACGTTCTCTGCTCCGGTTGCTTCAATCTCTGCACGCGTAATGAGATTTGTAATAACGGGTGTATCTTTCAGATGTTGTGGTGTCCTTGTCGCTGTCACCACAACAGGCTCTAATTCCACGGCAGAACCGGTTTCGGATATGTCGTTTTCGCTCTCTGCCGAACTCAATATTGCCAATAGAAGCAATCCGAATACAAGGTTGATTATTACCCGCAAAATCCAAATTTTCGTATTTGAAATCATAATTTTTCCTCTTGAATTTGTTAGAAGGCTCGCCAGATAAAGAAGATAGCAAGGGTTAAGGATCCGAGTCCGAATTCTCTTGACAATTCCAACGTTAACCGCGTATTCTAATTAAGGCAGAAAAGGCATCGGGTACGAAACGCTTCAATAAACAAGCGTGAGCAGCCCGCGAAACGCGAAACGCTGTCGGTTCGCAATCGACATGTGTTGATTTTCCTCAGAAACGTGGACAGTCGCTAACAATGGGCAGTTGGGAGCATGTCCTGTTTCTTGCGTCGCTTTTTCTGCTACTTTTTTACTTTAGTGAACCTTGAATGGCCCCCCGCGGGGTTCCTCTTTCAGGTCTGACCGAGCGGAATCGAGAAATACCTCGTGAAGTTCGAGTTTGTTTGATTGCGTAAATGCTTCTTTCGGTAATGTGCCGGACTGTGCATGTCCTTTACGGAATTCCTCAGATTCTACCCAGTTTTCAAAATCCTTTCGCGATTCCCAGAGTGTGAAAACAACATACGGATCGCCGTCATTGACAGGACGGAGGACTTGATTAGAGATGAATCCCGGCATTCCATCAACAAGACGGGCGCGGTTTCGGAAACGTTCCTCAAATTCGTCCTGATACTCTGGTGCGACATAAATTCGATTTGCAACGGTTATCATAAACTTCTCCTTAATAATTTAATTTGAAAATGAAACTCATTATCAAAATATGGTAAGGCGGGGTATCCTATTCCCCGCTGACTTGATTCAACACCCCGTAGTAGGTAGATATAGAAATTCGCCCTACGGGTTATTATGCGTTTTACTTTTATAACGACTCTAAGAACGCGATGAGCGCGTCGCGTTCGGTTTTTGACATCTGTTCAACAGCTTGTCGTGAGGCTTCCGCCTCGCCACCATGCCAGAGGATTGCTTCCATGAGGTTCCGCGCTCTGCCATCATGGAGGAAGTTGGTATGCCCGTTAACCCTTTTCACCAAACCAATGCCCCACAAGGGTGGGGTCCGCCATTCGCTACCATTGGCATGAAAATCGGGACGATTGTCCGCTAAGTCGGGTCCCATATCGTGCAATAACAGATCCGTGTACGGATGTATTGTCTGATTGCTAACCGAGGGGACACCGGCTAAAACGCCGGTTCTTAGCGTCGGCACATGGCAACTGGCGCATTGCGCTTTGGCGAAAAGTTGCTCACCTTGTTCAACCTGTGGGTCCTCAACGTTGCGTCGCGCTGGCACCGCCAACGTCTGGACGTAGAAGGTTACCACCTCTAAAATCTCGTCACTGATTTCTGGTGTTGCACTGTGTGCAGTAAGTTGCGGTTGCCCTGCCGAATTTTCCGTTCGGAACAGTGAGGTCGTTATCCCCATATCATCGTGATACGCCGCTGCAACCTGCTGAAGCAGTGTCGGTTGGTTCGCTTTCCATCCGAAGCGTCCTAAAGTGTAACGCTGTTCCACGACATTCCAGACAAAGTTGGGTTTACCCGATATGCCGTCTCCGTCTGCGTCTGCCTCGTCTGCATACGCGAGGATAGCGTTTTCAGGAATCGCTTCGAGCAAACCGAGTCCAAAGACAACGGGTGCGACGCGTGGTGATACTTCGACCTCTTCCGGTAGCGGTTGATAGGTTTCAGTCAATGTATAGTTCGGGTAGCGTAGATGCACACGCGTTCCATCTTCTGTTGTCAGTGTCTGCTCAGTATAGTCAATCTTGATTTTACCTTCTGGATTTGCGTTGACAATCGCACGGTTGTTGAGTTGTGTACCGAACCCTGGCACCGGAATCGGTGGCTTCCCGTCCATGGCATCTTCTGTCTTCGGGAGGCTAAGCCTGAAGAGTAGTGACACCAGTCCTTCGTCAGCATCCGGTGGTCGTCCGCGACCATCACGGGAATGGCAGTTGATGCAGGAAACATTGTTGTAGATCGGTCCGAGTCCAGGGTTTACGACAGCGGGTGCTGTCACAAAGACAGCCTCAAATTCGACATCGCCTTTTAGGTGTTTTTCAAGTGCTGCTGGCGAAAGATTCGGAGCAGGGATTGAGAAGGCGTGGCTTGACGCATCAAAGACAGTCGTCTCACCCCCGGAAAGTTCGCTTGTCGAAAATACCGGTGTAGATTCTACAGTCACTGGAGATTCTGAACTGCAGGCGGTCAGTAAAATTGTCGCCAAGATTGTGAAGTATAGTAGACTCTGAAAATGTCTCATTTTTAGATTGTGGAACGGCACGGTGGCGCGTGCCTACTACTTTAGGTTTACGGCACGACGGAGCATGCCCACTACTATTATGTTTACGGCACGGTGGCGCGTGCCTACTACTATTATAGGATTTACGCAATTTTGACTGCAGCCCGTTCTGTTAGATGAGAATTTTCGGAAAACACAGCGTTCTAGTGACACAAACTGGGAAGTTTGTGCTACAAAAGAGCAGTATGCGTAAGAAAACACAGCGTTCTGGTGACACAAACTGGGAAGTTTGTGCTACAAAAGAGCAGTATGCGTAAGTCCTATATTAATTGAACTCACTCGATTGAACGAGCGGGAGTATATCCTGTTCAAGCGTCTGTTGTACCTTGCTGACAGCATCAATCGCGATTTGGACAGCACCGCGGTTTGCAGTAATCGAATCGCGAAACGGGTCTGGAATCGCGCCGATAGCGTCAATTGCTGCCTGCACCTCCTGCTGGAAGCGAGCATCTAAATCTGCATCCTTACTATTCACGAATTCGTTGAGTCCTTGCCCATCAGTTATAAATTTCCCTATATAGACGTTCTGAATCCCCCGGATATTGTCTTGGAAATCTGAGATGGAGTTGAAACTAAATTGAGATTCAACAAGGGTCGTGTCCGATTCGTTGTAAGGGTCAGAAATTTTGCCGTTTGCGACTTCGTCGGCGATGACAATCATACCGTTGATCATCTCTTGCACTGCGGCGTTCTGCGACGGATAGACAGTACTGCCCGCGCCGGCTTGCGCGACGATGTTACTGAAATTTTCGCCCTCTGGTGCCCATGCCAACCGTAGTTGAGAAGTACTCTCTTTAAGGTTCTCTGTTGTCGAAACGAGGTACTCCAATTCACGATCAGTTATATCCGATGCTTTGCGTTGGTCGCCATCACGGAACAGCAAGAACTCAATGGTGTGAAAACCTTTCTGTGTATCTTCTAAACCGCTGACAAAATCGACTGTTAAGGCGGCGTTACTATCCAAAACAGATTGTAGATTGACGTGATCGACGGGCCAGCTATCTAATGCTGGATCAAGCCCTTGCGTATCCACGGGCCCGAATAAGAACGATTCGCTCTGTTCCCACGGTTTTCGGGTCGCTTTCCACGCCTGTTGCGCTTTTTGAAGGTTTGCTTGCGAGGTATCCGCTGCCAACGCTTTGACAGCGGTCAAGAGTTCGCCTGCTTTGCTATCTAATTCAGTGTAGGTGGCTAATACAACGGTATTGGCAAAATCGTTGAGCATAGTGCTTGCATCAAAAGCCTCGCCCTGCGCATCGCCAGATTCGTCTGTTTCATCGTCCCTCCCACATCCGACAATAAAAGCGGATGCAAGTAGCAAACAACACATTCCTATAGCAAGTTTTGACTTGCAAGCTGCGTCAAAAAGTGTCCAAATCTTATAAAGTTTCATAAAAATCTCCATGGAATAGTTACCAGTTACCAGTTTTCAGAAAGAGGCGTTGGGATTTCCAAGAACCTCTTGTAACTCTCACTGCAAGGCAAACTGAAAGATTTTTTTTGGAGAAAAAAATCGTACTGACGACTGACAATTGTTATCAATATTGAAAACCGAAGCCGAGTGCGAAGGTATTTTCCCTGTTTTTATCCTTTGTTGCTAAGCGTCGGAGTGAGTAGTGACTCTTGAAAACCACCTTCGGATGAACGTGGTAGTTAATCCCGAAAGTCCATGTACTTCTCTGCCACCGCGGATTGTCGAAGATAATCCCTTCAACGCTCGCCATCGTATCATAATAGTCGTAACGCGCGAAGACATCCAAAACCTTATCTGGAGATGTGTCCTTCAGGTTGTGGCGGTCCGTGCTGTTATTGGGTTGCTTGAAAAATGATAAAATATCATAGCCTGCTTCAATGGACCAACCGAGGGCTGAACTGCCTATCGGTGTCCGTTTCACATTGAGGTTATTGGAGAGGGTCCGGTTGACTTTAGAGAGCCGATCAGCGTTTTGGAGTGCTCCCCAGAGGAACAATCCTCGAACTTTCACGGCATTCGCCTCGTAAAATCCGTGAAGGCTGACAATCCCGACGTGTGCATCGAAATCTACATCGGGTTTCGGACGGTTTGCCGCGGTGTCTCCATAATAACCAGAGATACCGACGGTTGCGTTTTCGTTAAACACATAATCGAGTCGTCCGACGAACGCGGGAGCCTCGGCGTTTATAGTTTCAAATCGCAGTTGGTGTCCGCGAACGATCCAGTGCCGCGAACTGAAACCGGTTGAATCCAATCCATTGACAATTTGTGCTTGATAGTTCAGCGAACCGAGTGAACCGAAAAGTTCAACACCAGTTTCGTGCCAGATCGTTGGAATAAGGTGTGTCTCTGCTTCGGGACGGGTTGTTGTGAAGTAGTGTTGGGGTCGGTGCCGTTTCGCAACGAGACCTACCGGAACGATGATGTGTCCAACGCGGAGGTTGAAAGATGGCTGGAAGGAGAAGACAGCAGCGAGTTTTTCGACAATCACCTCGCCACCCTTTTCAATCTCTGTCTCAAATTCTCCGAACTCTTCAAATTTGTCAAATTCCATCGTGCTGCCGGTCCCACCGTGTTCAAATTCGAGTTCCGATTCAAGTCGGATGGTATCGTTGATACGGTATTTTGGCGCGATGACAAAACGTTCCACGTCAATCGCGGCGCGTCTGTCAGGATCAAGTTCCCAATCGAAGTGTGCGTAGTGAATCACGCCGTATCCGGAGACCGAGAACGGGTTTGATTCAGCGATAGCACCAATATTGAGTAAGGTAAACAGCCCGCAAATAGTGAGGAGAACCAGTTGTTTTTTCATAGAATTTACAAAAAATATGATATTGAGACTCATTATCATATTTTAGTTGTTTGTATAGCGTGAAATCCGAATGTTTATGCGAGGTCATGCCTCTGAAAAATTGATAACGAATCTCATTATCTTTTAATTATACCCACACCCCTCGCGGATGTCAAATAAAATCACGATAAATTCATGAATAATCGCACGAATTGGATTAATTATACCCACAATTTTCGTGAATGTCAAAAAAATCTGAAAAGTCAAGGCACCCACTGCCTAAAGGCAGGGGCTTGTGCTTCGTAGCAGTTCGCATTTCCGAGGAAACGTCTTACATCTGCTCCACAGAGGGACCACAAGCAGCCCTCAAAATGTTTATCGCAGCGTTGACATCTCTATCGTGGTGAGAACCACATTCAGGACACGTCCACTGCCTATCAGAGAGAGAAAGATTTTCGTTGTGATACCCACAATCCGAACACGGTTTGGTTGTAGGGGTCCATTGTCCGACTTGACGGAACTCACGATTATGTTTGAAACACTTGAACTTCAATATCTCAACAAACTGCCCGAAGGAAAGGTCGGAAACTTTGCGTCCCCACAGGCGTTTCATGCCCGAAAGGTTCAGCGTCTCGGTGGCGATAAGGTCAAACCTTCTACACAGGTCCGTGGCAAGTTTCCAATGCCAATCTTTGCGTTGATTAGAAACTTTGCGATATAACCATGTGAGTTGACGCAGGCAACGCCACCAATTGTTAGAACCTTTGACTTTACGGCTAAGTGCTTTGTTGAGTGTTCGGAGTTCTTTCAAGGACTGTTTCAAGAATTGTGGCGATTGTATTTTCTCACCGGTGTTCAACGTCAAAAATGCGTCTTTCATACCGAAGTCTGCACCTACACTTTCACCCGTAGCAGGCAGCACTTCTTTAGAGGTATCATCGGTCACGACATAGAGCCAATAGGTGCCGACAGCATCACGAAGGATTTGGATATAGCGAACATTTCCTTTCCAATCACGGTGCTGATGAAAAGAAAACCAGCGTTTGTGGAATTTAAAGGAGTGCGAGGGTTCGTCCCACGCTTTGAAAGAGAGACGGACACGACCTTCTTCAAGGAGATAACCACTTTGAAACTTCGCAGAACGGTATTTTCCACGTTTCTTGTATTTCGGACGACCGACACCTACGATGTCGAAAAACCTTTCAAAAGAGATGTGGAGGCGTATAATTACAGCGTCAAGTGTGTCACGAGGTATCCAAGCCCAATGTTTCTTGGTGCGTTTCAGCAAGTTCGTCAAGTGCGGTTGCAAGCGGAAACGCCCCGCATATTTACCATATCTGCGATAATAGCGGTTCTCAAGTCGCAAAAAATGGTTGTGGACATCAGCAAGATCATCCAGCATATTGCCGAGTCGCATATTTTGTGGATGCTCACGTATCTGATATTTATACGTCCGACGCACGCGCTTTTGTTTTCGCTTTCGTTTTTTCGCCATGGGTTTTCACGTATCACGCCTTTAACCCCTACGAAGTGGGTAGGAAACCGACACGTCACCGGGGTCCCCACCCGTTACTGGGAAGGGGGCGGTAACGCTTCGTATGTCGGTTTCCAACGTGATACTATTATCATACAACATTTTTCATAGAATTTCAAATATTTTTTCTACATAATACAGGAGCGGGCATTCCTCCCCGAGCTAAAGCAGCGGGGTCTCCTGCCCGAAGATTAGATGAATTATAACTTAACGCAAGTTGCCACCTATTATAGACATAGCACTCCTAATGAAGATTAAGAATTTAATCGGGTAATTTTCAGTTTTTTATCGGACCCGGTGCGGTTAGGAAACCGCACCTACCGGACCTGGAGTAAATTACCCAGTTTATTTTTTAACCTTCATACGGAGTGCAATCGCGTAAATACGCCATTTTCTATTCTCACTGCGAAGCAATATCACCCCTACGGGGTGGGGAAAGAGACGAAAACGCTTTCTGAAATGTGCGAAACCTGTTAGTAGCAACTTGGGTTATAACTTAGCAAAAGCGTATCAGGTTTTACTGATACGCTATGCAATTGACGAACTCAATTTTTCCTACATCCTCTGGTGGGTCACCAAAGTGGAGAAACATGTGTCCGTCTTGTTCTTCAATCTTTTGAACCATTCTCATAACCTCACTGTTTTTCCCAGATTTGGAAGTTATGTTTCGGTAAATCGAAAGGGTATTCGCCGTATTCGAGTATAGGGACACCGTTGTCGTCTACTGTGACAACAACGTAGAGCCGATGTGGGGTAACGCTTGTGTCAACGCGTTCCAAGAACTGCCATTGGTCACCACTGGCGGTAGTTACCCTTACCTTTGTCCAGAGGATACCTTCACCGTCTGTGTATGTGCCATCCGATATTTGAGTGCTATGCGGATCATCTGGTGGTAAAGTGAAACTTTCGCCGATTGTAGAGGTTGAATTCAGATGTGTATGCGATACTAACACCCATGTTCCGGGGACAGGTATCTCAACACCGTTTTGATCGACGACCCACACGTGGTCGCGTTCTTCCATCGGCACGGAGACATCTGTTTCGGAGATTTCTGGTTCTATTACCTGATGAACTCGGTCACAAGCAAAGAGTCCGACAATCAAAGTGGTAATAATCAGTATAAATGTGAGTTTTATGACGTACCTGTTTTTGATGTTCACGTTGAATTCCTTTAAAAAATAAAAAATTAGATTACATGCGCTTCTTATAGAAGCAATAGATTTCAATGATATTATACCTACAATTTTTCTGAATTGCAAAGAATAGAGATAATCATACTTCTGAACATAGGGAAAAACGGAAATCCGCCGTCTGAGGTTCACAAGTTATAAAAATCGTAGAATATCTCAATCGAACATTCCGGTCTCAGCACTTGGTAGGGAAAACATTGAAGACAGCCTTCAATCGTTTGCTGCTTACCAAGTCCCTCTAAGAATTGCGAGGCAGCGGGTTCTCGAATGGATCCATTGCGAGCAACAAATTGTCCCCACAATGCCCAGAATGTGGTTTCATATTCATAACCGACGGGTTTGGCTGTCTTAACATAATCTGGCGGGAAGAGTCTACAATAGGCAGGGATGTTGTAAAGCCACGAACCACCACGCACCGTTTCTACATCGGGATGATTGTCTTGGACGTATCGGAACATCGCCGACAACTCCGACTTTCGGAGTGCCATTCTTTCCTTGCTCAATGCACCATGGTCAGCGGTCTCACGATTTTCAAAATGGAGTCGGAGTTTTTTCGTGCCGCGCCATGGATAGACATAGGAGAAACACCCAAAAAATCGCCGTTCATCAGAAGTATCCGAGTTCACTGTCATACGCTGGAGATAGAAGTTGTATGTCCAATCTTCAGAGTTATCGGACAGCTCAAGGCCTGTGATGAACGCATCCCACAATGGATGGGAAATATCGTGGGAGACTCGTAAATTGAACAGCGTTCGCAATATTGTGTAGTCGATTAGGACATCTGCGAGTGCTTGATTGGAGATTTCTGCGATTTTCTGGGCGAATTTAACTTGCAGTGTCAGAAATTTCTTCGCGTATTGTACCAAATGGTTGTTCCTTATTTCAACCGACTGTTTTATCCTTTCGCTGATGGACGATGACACGATTGCCGTCGGGGTCCGTGATAACCGCCCAAAAACATACGGCGGATTCACCGAGAGGCGAATGGATTTGGATGCCTAATTGTTCTAATTCTCCCAAGGCAGCCCTCACGTCCTCAACAGCAAGTGCGACCGTCCCACCACCGGGAGGTGTGAAATCATAACCTTGTCCTAATACCAACGTTCCGGGGTCTATCTCGAATTCTGCCCATGTACCGTCATGCACCAAACATGCCAGCGGAATCCCAAGGAGGTCACGATAAAAGGTGAGCGATTTTTGCATATCGCTCACCGCAAAAAACGTGAAGTCTATACCTAATATTTTCATAGTTTTTATATCTTTTATCTCTTCAACACCAACGCAAAGGATAGTAGGACTTACGCATTTTTTCATGAGCCTCTACATAAGGCGCGCTGCTGGCGGAGTTTCAAACCCCGCCAGCGAAGGGGTTTGCGTAAGTCCTAGATAGGTTAAACGGCGAAGGATTGGATCGGATATTCACCATCATATTCGGGTGCTGTCCAGAACGGACTCCAATTTGTGGCACGATCTTTTCCGACGTAGAGCGTCTTTCCGATAACTGTCCACGCTGTTCCATCGGCAGTACATGGGATATTTACTTCTAATAAATCCTAATCTTTATAGGCGTTTCTTATAGCAGTTCCGGCAACTATACCGAGCCCTGTGAGAAATATGACTACCATAGAAATTGCAAACCACTCCATTATAAATCCTCCAAAGCAGGTCACAATAAAAGGTGAGCGATTTTTGCATATCGCTCACCGCAAAAAACGTGAAGTCTATACCTAACACATTGACATCCTCCCACAGCTAAAGCAGTGGGATGCCTCCATTCCTGTTTCAACGTCCACAGCCTCCAAAGTGAGGTCTTACACGGACTCCACAGGCGTTTAGACTCTCCGTATGCCCTACGGCGAGGATAATATCGGTTTGTAGTGACCAAACCTACTGTGAGTCTATGATATGTATGATAACGATACTCACTGGATCGTCAGTGTCAGTATTCCTGCTTATTAGGGGTGGCGGGACGGCTATTGAGTGATAGCCGATAAGCATTCCGCCACAACTGACGCTCTAATTATACCACAATTTTAGGTAAAAGTCAAGTGTTTTTTGACCTCCAGCACGAGCGTTACGGGGTTGGACCTAAACCTAAAGGATTGGGATTGTTAGATAATACCCTTCATAGTTTACTATCCCTTCAATACCAACGCAAACGATAGGTTATACAGCGAGAGATTGGATCGGATACGCATTGGACGATGCCTGGCGTTCGGGTGGTGTCCAGAACGGACTCCAATCTGTGGCTCGGTCCTTTCCGATGTAAAGCGTCTTTCCGATAACTGCCCACGCTGTTCCATCGGATGTAAATGCTATGTAACCTGTTCTAATCCGATCGGTAGGTTCTGTGAGTTGATCGTTGAGTTCTGTCCATGTCGCGCCGCCGTTGTCTGAACGACAGAGCCAAGCACCGCCGCCTCTAGGTCCGTTTTGGACTGTGGCGATCATTAGGTCTGGGTCTGTTGGATGTACGGCGATACCGGTGCCGTAGCGACGTGGCAACCCTTCGATCCGATTCTCCCAGGAGTGCCCACGGTCGGCACTGACATAAACACCGTTTTGCGTGTTTGCATAAACTCGATTATCGTCTGCAGGACACGTAGTGACCTGATGGACATCTTTATGGAGTTCCGGCGTGACGGGTTCCCAGGAAATCCCTTCATCGTGGGAGCGCATGATACTTCCGACGTGGATATCCGCGTAACAAAAACCGTCTTGGGTTTTGGCAAGCGTCCGCACGGCTGGGGGACCGCCCCACGGCGTATACCAATCTTCCCGACATTCTAATTCGTCAAACGCGACGACGCGTTCAGCCGGTCCTTCCTCTCCCACGAGGCGATAGACATAAGCCCCTTCATCGGTTCCGATGAGCAGTGTCAACGGGTCTTCGCGCACAACGAGCAACGAAGCGATCGGATCTTCTATACCTGTTGGAATCCGTTTTTCGTTATCTCCTGATAAAAGTAGTAGTGTGCCATCCGACAGGGCAGACAGCACAGCCTGACCGTTTGACAGTGAAACCATTGCGTCATGCGTTCCGTTTCCGCCGTGATCTTGATGGTTTGTGCCGTTATAGATTTGGGTGGGTTCGTCGTTTCCGTTATCTTCAACGGCATAGATAGCGTTGTTCGTGGCAATAAACATTATGTTCCCTCCTGTAAATCAATCCGATTTATCAACAAGGCGATAGTATTTCCACAGATCGCCAGATTTATAGGTTTCAACTTTGTCTGGTGTTATCTCAGCCTCGGTTACAGCAATCTGCCACGGATCAATGTAGATTTTCTTGTCATCTAAAATTTTTGCGAGGTCTACAAAATAGATATAAACCGTCTCATCTGGCTCAAACTGATCGGGATTGTCAAAGGAGATGAGCCGTTTTTTTAGATCGATGTTAGCAGTCCCCGGTGGACGTGCCGCGCAAGCCAATGCGAAAAGGAAATCAGGCGTGAGATAGATTGCTTCCAAAGCTTCTTCAGGGGGTCTCCCTTGTGGCGCGTGCGCCTTCCGTTTTTTTAATTTGGGAAACGACTGCTTACTTCCGTGGTATAAATACATTGTTGTCCCCAGAAAACCAATCATTGCTCGTCCGCGATAGAATTTACCAACAGTTTTCGCCCATTCAGGGGTTGTACTGGTCGGTTGTTGTCATGAATGATCGCTTTAAATGCTGCGATTTGGGCTTCAGACATCTCAATCGGCGTTGTGAGCACGATCCATTTGACTTCTTCTGAACAGGGCGGTGTCGTCAGTGAACCCTCGTAGCGGTAGGCAGGCGGAAAAGGGCGCACTGCTTCGTCGGTTACGTGCCCATTTGGCGACAACATCATCCGAGGATCAACGGGAAAATTCCCGCTAACCGTAAAGTGTTGCGTTTCGCCTGGGACGGCGGGCAGATGGTCCCAGATAGGATCATAAGAGGAGTTGTGACGACCCTCCTCGATTAACAATCCAACGACTGCCAAGTTGTCCTCTTCGCTTTTGTGAACGAGGTGCATCTCCATATCAAACGGTTTACCTGCTACTGTATGTTCGCTGGGGGCGTGGAAATGGAATTGGAGCAGTTGATAAGCGGTGCCATCAATATAGATACGACTGCCTTCCGGGTACGCCACTTCAATGGTATGTCCAGTATTTCGGATGTTCAGGTCCCTTGTGTGATAGTACTCATCCGTAATAAGTGGAAGTTTTTCGAGGATCGGGTTCACAAGATCAATTGGCGATTGGTGTCTCCCCTCAGCACACAAGAAGTATTCCGGGCTGAGCTGCGCCCAAACATCTGGTCCGTTTTCCGTTTCGTAGCCCCACTCCATCTTCTCGGTGTCGGATGGGACATTCTGCGCCTTTCCACAACCTGTTATACACATAAACACACACATAATACTCATCAACAAATTTGCAATATGATACAAATCACGTCCTAAAATCAACTTCGCATAGTTATCCATAATTGTCTTTATCCTCTAACGCAGTTTGACAATCATAAAGTGGTAACGTTGTCTATAGACATATTTATTGGCTCGACGAATCAAAAGCTTGACAGTCTGCTAATCTTTATAAGCGTTTCTTATAGCAGTTCCCGCGACTATACCGATCCCCACGAGAAACACTGCCAATGCAAGAATTGGTGCCCATTCCATTATAATTCCTCCAAATCATTAATTTTTAGATATGCAACGTTGTTAATCCAAACAACTACAAATGTAACTAAAAATGCGCCGATTACACCTGCTGTAACAAGAAACGGATCGGCTTTTCGGTGGTTCTGAGCCACCCATGCGACTAAGGAAATGTCCGCGGCAATTAAAATAGCGAAGACTACCTTCAACCAGCCGATTTCTTCTTTAACTTTATCTAGATGTGCCATGAATTAACGTCTCCCTGTAGTATACTGACAACTGCAGTTTTCATGCCATAAAAAATCATTTGCCGTGTAGGGGTATCGGTTTATCCGTATGCCATTTCAGGGTGTTTGCCGAGAACGCGGAGTAGACGTTCATCAGCACCCTCCAAAACGTAATCGGGCATACGGTAGTTGAGGTAGGGCCAGAACCGCTGTGCGACGAAGCGTTGTCCGTAGACTTGATGGAAGAGGTAACGCACCCGATCCGTCTGGTTCGGCGCGCCGCGATGCCATGTTTGTCCGTTGAGCAGATAGAGATCCCCGGCTTTCATGAGGAGCGAAACGGGTTCTTTACCCTCAAATGTCGGATGTTCTGGGTCATCGGGTTGCCTGCCAGAGTAGTGGCTGCCCGGAACAAATTGAGACGGACCGTATTTGGCTTCATCTTGGTCGCTCAACGCTATTTGTACGGACATACGTAGCACCGGCATCCGCAGTCTCGGGTCGTGCCGGTCCATCTCTGGCGTGATTGGGAATTCCACACCATCGTCAATGTGAAATCGGTTGATACCCAAATCTTTCCGGTTCAAGATACAGCCTTGTGCAATACAGTGGCAGTGCTCACCGAGTACAGTTTCGGCGATGCTGATAATCGGCTCACGCACGAGCAGGTCCCGGAACATGAGGTCGCATTCAAAAAGGCGGTGTACCACGATCGGATCTTTGCCATCTTGCCGGGAGCCTTTGACATTTCGCATTTGCATGAAGTACGGTTCGGCGAAAATTTCGTCAACGCGCGCAACGATGCGTTCACACGCTTCGCGTGAGAGTACATTTCGGACGATCGTCACGCCGTTTTGGTAGAAATCCTCCAAAACAGCATTTAAGGTGTCCGGTGGCAGTGGTTCTGCAGGAAGTGTCTGCTCTTTTGACATATTTTTGCATCCAATTGCTTTATCCAGTTTTAATTTTAGGGTCGGTTCGTAGCAGTGCGATTGATCGTACCGCTACGCAGTGAGAACAAGTCAATAACGGGCAATGAATTGCCCTACTACAAGCCAGATTTACCCGCAATTTCAATAATTTGAAAATAGACAGAACACTATTCGTATATCTTGACAATCAGTGGAAGCGTTTCACGGTGTTTACCGAGCTCAGCACGGACCCCGTTCGGGTTCAAGACCGTGACTGTTCCGGTGATGTCGTGAAGTGGGAAATCACTTTGCGGCTGTGTGAACTCGACGGCGGGACGGTTGTGCTTGTCCTCAACAAAACAGTCGATGAAATCAATGCCGCCCATACTTTGGACGATGTTCGTTTGCGGCAAAGATAAGGAAATCGGTGCCCATTCGCCGCCGAACTGACGATCACTGGCGGCGTTGATGACATTGCAATTCGTGAAGGTCACACGCGCGCCTTTCACTGATTTTTCTTGAACCTTGATACCGAAACCGATGGTACTCTCCACTGTGCAGTTATCAAATTCAATGCTACCACCGGGTCCATCGTCTCTAATCTTCGATACACGGATACCTGTCCCGTGTCTACTGCTGATGTAGCAATCTTCAAAACGCATTGTCACGTCGTCAGTTTCGTCAGTGGTGTGTGCCAAGAAGATCTCAATACCGTCTCCAGCGTTGTCAATAAATTTGCAGCCGGAGAATAGGACGTTCTTTATCCGCTGTTCGCTTTTGTCGGGTTCAATATCTACGCCGGAACAAGGTGGCGTTCCCCACGTGTTTGAAAACGAACAGTTTTCGACTTTGAGGTTTTCGGTGCTGATGATACTGATGCCTTGTCGGTAGTGGTTGTTGCAGACGATGTCGCGTAGATGGACATTTTCAGAGTAGGAGCGTTCCTTGCCGCCGTTGACGTAGATGCCGTCGCCGCCGCTATCTTCGAGTGTTAAGCCTGCGACAGTTACATTTTTAGAGCCTCGAATTGCGAGTGTCATGCGCCACTCTGCCTTCTCGTACTGCCCGTACCATCGGTGCCAGCCCATCTGCTCAAGCACAAGTCCGGTGATATAGTCCTGTTTCCACATCCTGAAGGTTGCACCGTATCCGCGGATCGTGAGATTCTCGACATCTTGTGCGATGAACATCGAGTCGCCTCTGCCGCGGTATTCACCGCGTTTCGCAGAGACGACTGTGCCGGGTTCAAAAATCAATTCTTGATTTCCGGTAAGTTTGATGGGTCGAACGATCCAATCGGCGCGCATATTGGGAACAATCACCCGTTTCGCGCCGGAGTCAATAGCGGCTTGTAGGGTTTCTGTCGCGTCCTCTGGGTTGAATCCCCACCATGCGGCGTTGGCAACTTTGGTTTTCCCGGACTGCACATCCGCAATTGCTTCAAGATTTTTCATCATTAATATCACCTCACTGCTCGACGGTGGTGAACAGATCAGGTTTCGCCTATGCTTAAGCCAACGGACACTTCACCTGCTCAAAACTACCCACACCCTCATAAATTTTTTACATCTAAAACCAGACAAGTTAGGTTGCTATATCATTTTCAGGCATATCTTCAGGGACTTCGCGGATAGTATTCCAATCAATCACTGCAACCCATAAATTTTCTTCGTCTGAATACTGCACAATACCGTCAACTTCCAATTCTTCACTGTAAAAGATGAGGCGTTGGCTGTCCTGCAAAATGATTTTCTGACAGGCAAGGTCAGTCAGGGTTCCAGCACAATTTAAGCGCAACCTACCTTTCATATCTGCATTATGAAAGTCTGCAAAAACTCTTGATTTCTTCATCATTTTTCTCCCCGTATAGGATTTAGAATCGTTGGTGTAAGAAGATTGCTAATTTGTTCCGGTGTAAGTCCGGTTAATGTGGCATGATACAAGCTTCTACCAGAAGTTCGTATAACATCACCACCAATTTTTCGGATTTCACCTACTGTTGTTACACCAATTTGCCTATGTGGGATAGCGCGAGAAAGTTCAACGATTGTTACACCTTCAGCACTTTCTACCGACACCCCAGTAATTCCACTCGGGTGTGTTCCTATGCCGCGTCGAATATCTTCTATCCGGTTTTGACCTCCCCTGACAACAAAGGCTTCGTCAGAAACCCTGACAGAGTAGTCAGCAAAACGAGAGTTCTTGACCATCAACTGTAAACCCTTTGTGATGTAATCTACTCTTTTAACGGCGACCGATTTATACCTGTTATCAACTACCTTACCGAATCAATCTATGATGCGAAGGTTTTCTCATCATCAAGCAGCATCAAAGCGAACCAGGTATTGATGTCGGTGCGCTCTGGTGCGATCTTATTGATCATGTTTGCCATTAACGCTTTATAGCGTTCATCCGTAGGTCCCATCTGCGTCATCCGCTCGTTATATGCCTCAATATCGGCATCGCTTTTTGGATGATCTGCCTTCAGCCACGCCTCAATTTCTGCATCGGTTGACAACTTTCTTAGTGCTTCAGTGAATTCAGCAGCGGAAACACCGAGAAAAGCGAGCGTTGCCCGGTCAATTCCAGAGTCCTCAGCATAAAAATAGGCACCGAGTGTGTTGGAATTGGATGCTCTGCCTTTGTCAACCAACCGTGCGAGTTGAACCATTCCGTAGACATCGGTATTGTATGGGCTTCGGGGTGCGCGGCGATTGAGGTCGATAATACCGAAACTTAACTGGTCATCCAAGTCCTGCAGTGCGACCCACGTGTTGATGTCCGTGCGACTTGGATCTATCTCTTGGATGCGTGCGTTAAACCGTTCCTGTGATGCTTCATTGGGTGCGTAGTTTACCAACGTTTCGTTGAAAGTATCAATCTCATCCTGCGATTTACTGCAGTTTTCGCGTACCCATGCGCCGATTTCGAGATCGTTCGGGTTGTTCACGGCTGCTTCTTGAAAATCTGCGGCTGAAATACCGAGGAAGGTTAGGATGCGTACATCTTGACCGGAATCGTCGCCGTATAGGTATTCACCGATTTTCTCTGCACGTTCCGCCCGTGCTTTGTCTGCCATGCGTGCGACACCGCAGATGCCTGCAATACCTTTCGCGCGTGCGCTGCGGGGCGGTCCCGCGGTGAGGTCAACTTGCCAGAAACTGCCCCAATCGTCGAGTTCCATCGACTGTAGCACCGTTGTAATATCAGTTCTGTTAGGTGCGAAGCGAGCGAGTCGGTCTTTTAAGCGTTGCTTGTGTGCATCGGTATCGGGCAGTTGACTAAGGGCGGCATCGTTAAACTCGGCAATCTCTGCCGCTGTCTTTCCGCTTGTTTCAAGCACCCAGTGCCCGAGTGCGGTATCGTCGCGTTCGCCAGCGGCTTCGGCGAAAGCGTCCGCTGAAATCCCCAAGAATACTAAGACGCGTTGATCTAAACCGGAGCTCTCACCGTAGATATACTCGCCGAGGGTTTCCTCGTTATATGCGCGTGCCTTGTCTGTCATCCGTGCTGCACCGACAATTCCGGCGACTCCAAGGTTTGAAGGGCGGCGCGGCGGTTGGCGTGTTAAATCCATAATTTGTGTCCTTTCAATTGAAAATGATGAATCAAGTCGTTTGTGAATATTGTATTTATATTTAAAGGGATGTCAAGGAAAAAGGTAATTAGTTGTCAGTTATCAGTACTCAGTTAAGCAACATCAAGAAGCAAATTTTAGGCTTTGAGGAAAAGTGAAAAAAAGGAAGATTGGAAGAACTGAAGATCAGAAACATCAATTTATAGTAAAGTTCAGAATTAATTGGACGCTCTCAAACAGTCTGAATACCTATGACAGGCATTCAGACTGGAAACCCAAACTGGAAGTTTGTGCTACGAATAACAAACTGGAAGTTTGTGCTACGAATAACAGACTGGAAACCCAAACTAAAAGTTTGTGCTACGAATGTGTCTATTTATTTTTAGGATTCACTATAATATTGAAACATGGTTAGATGAAGACAATATTTACTGATATTTCTCTTGACAATTTTTACAGAAAGTGCTACATTTATCCCAAAAGTGTATGGAGGTACGCGATGGGATTTCCTGTTTACGATTACCGTACAGATGTCCGCAATGTGTTGGTGACACCGCAAATTCGTTCACGGTTCTTAAAAATGGAACCTGGGCAGAGTGCTCAGCTCCATAGCCACGACTTAGGACATGAGATTTTCCTGATTCTTGAAGGGCGCGTTGAATTTGAAATTGACGGTGAAACCGAAGAGCTGGGTCCTGGGCAGATGTGCGTGGCTTTGGCAGATCAACCGCATACAGTGCGCGTTCTTGGTGATGAACCGATGACGATGTATTTGTCCGTCACGCCACATATCCACCCGACGCATACGCCACGCACAGCAGATGGCGAGCGGCTCCCACATAATTTCACGCCTGCTCGTGCTTATGATGTTGAGCCGGATATGCAGGTATCCGTATCGGAACTCGTTGCGCGCCAGAACCATGCAGCCGAATTGCTTGCGGAACTGACACAAACGTGTGCAGCCGTCCAGCAAGAGATGGGGAATCAACTTAAAACAGCACTCGCTGAAGGTGATGCGGATGCTGCGACTGCAGCGCGCAAAGCGATGTGGGAGGCACTCTATCCGGTTTACAAGGCGACTGCTGAATTAGCCGATGTTTGGAACGCGCTTGCACCGCGCGTAGATGCGTAATTTGTTTTTAATTTGTTTTATCTCTAAAGTTTATGGTATACTTTAAACAATAAAGGTATGTTCGTCCGATTGACGAAAATTGTCTATTTTAAACTTTAAACCGAATTTAATTTGACAACGTTATAATATTACGGTAAACTTATCTTTTAACGCTCTTCCGTCAAATCCCGATGCTTTAGCTTGCGGGATGTAGACGGCTAACAATGTGATGGACAGCACGAAATGTCCAGCGAAAGCGGAATAAAACCCATCGCTATATTCTAACCTTTAGAGTCGGTGGTTAGCGTCCATATCAAGCCAATGCGTCTAAAAACGTAGACGTAGACTGGAATGCGTGAGCGGAGGAGATACCTCCCGAAGTCTCAGGACTTGCCGCACGGCGTTCTCGGTAGGAAGGGAAACTGTAAAATGGGTGGAAACAGAGCCAACCCACGACGTTCGCGGAAAATATCAAACGGGCAGGCTTGGCTGCCTAAAGTGGAGCGATAATAAGACGGTGGACTCTCTGAGAAAACCGCAGTCGCGAGGAAGCACAAGCCCCTACCTTTAGGTAGTGGGTACCTATGACGAAAACCTCGTTTAAGCGAACCGCCTTTGTGCGAAACATACCACGCTGGAGGATACCTCATATTCGCGAACGAGGGGCTGACCTCTATATATACCGAAAGGTAAAGAAAACGTCACAATATTAATGAATTATAAGGAGTGTCTTTATGAAAGACCAGCTTTTTAATAGGAAAGCCCTATTTTCCTTATTAGCTGTTGTAATGTGTTTAGGATTTACAGCCATGAGTTACGGTCAAGCCGTTGTCTCTGTGGATCCTGCTGAAGTTGAATCCCCAGCAGTTGGGGAACAACTCATGGTGAATATCAATATAGCGGGTGGTGAAGGTGTATTAGGATACGAAGTTGATATATCCTATGATTCGACTGCACTTAGTTTTGTTGGAAGTGCGAACGCGGATTATCTGCCTGCCGGTGCATTTTCGACACCAGCTATAGAATCTGAAGGTGGTGTCAAAATCTCGGCGGCCTCTCTGGCCGGTGCTGCATCGGATGCAGATGGTACACTTGCTACGGTAACATTTGAAGTTGTTGAGGCGAAAGCGTCCACGATTGGTATAGCGAACGTTATCCTCGCTGGTGCTGGTGATACTACAATTGAAGCCACATCTGCAGATGGCATGGTAACTGTCGCCGCTGCTGACGGTGAAACCGATGGTGAAACTGATGGTGAAACCACCGAAGGCGAAACTACTGAAGGTGAGACCACCGAAGGTGAAACTACTGAAGGTGAGACCACCGAAGGTGAAACTACTGAAGGTGAGACCACCGAAGGTGAAACTACTGAAGGTGAGACCACCGAAGGTGAAACTACTGAAGGTGAGACCACCGAAGGTGAAACTACTGAAGGTGAGACTACTGAAGGCGAAACCGAAGGTGAAACTACCGAGGTTGAAATGCCGGTTAGCCAGATGTTCGAGATTAAACTCACGAACCTCACTGAGGGTGAACACGGTGTCAGTGGACAAACGTTCTCCCCCGCAATTTTCGCAGCACATCCTGCCGGTGTTAAACTTGCTGAAGTCGGTCAACCCGCAAGTCCAGCAATTGTTGCAATGGCTGAAGGTGGAGATGTCTCAGGACTCGCCTTATTTGCAGAGGGTGCTGGCGCAAACGTGATGATTGCTATGAATGCGGATGGCACCAACAGATATACGATGCCAGGGCAATCTACGACGGTTACCGTAACTGCTGATATGGTGAACTCTTCGCTCTCTGTCGGCTCCATGTTAGTCTCAACGAACGATGCGTTCATCGCTGCTATTGATGTACCACTCTTTGATGCAGAAGGTATGCCCGTTACCGCAACCATTGACTTGATGGCTTACGATGCTGGTAGCGAAGATAACACAGAGATGGCTTCTGATATTCCGGGTCCGCTCGGTTTAGATCCTGAAGTTGATCCTGCAGGCAGTAATGCACGCGTGCCGACCGAAGGTGGCGTGATTATGGCGCACGAAGGTATTCAAGGTGGTGCTGATGTCAGTGAAGCGTTTGCATGGGCAGAACCGGTAGCGATGCTCATGATCACACCGGTCGAAGCACCTACCGAACCTACCGAACCTACCGAACCTACCGAACCTACGCCGGAGCCGGCAGGTCCTGGTTTTGATGTTACACTCGCCCCGGGCTTGAACATGATTTCTCTCCCCCTGATGCCAGAAACACCTTATACCGCGAAATCATTGGCAACAATGCTCAACGCAACAGTCGTCATTCAACTGGATACGGCAACGCAAAGTTTCGTCGGTTATACTGTCGCTGATGAAGGCGATGGGTTTGGTATTGACGGTGGCATGGGGTATATCGTTAATACGCCAGCTGGCGGCATGGTGAAGTTCACCGGTAGCGCATGGGATAACCAACCTCCTGCACCGGAACCAACGCCAGATGAACCAGTTGCTGATGCCGACGCCGATGCTGACGCTGATGCCGATGCTGATGCCGACGCTGACGCCACTGCTGATGCCGACGCTGATGCTGATGCTGATGCTGACGCTGATGCCACTGCTGATGCTGATGCTGATGCCGACGCTGATGCTGATGCCGACGCTGATGCTGATGCCGACGCTGATGCCACTGCTGATGCCGATGCTGATGCTGATGCTGATGCCGATGCCACTGTCGAAGGCGAAGGCGAAGCTAACGCCGATGCTGGTGGAAATGGTGCAGCCGCTGCCCCCGCACTTTCTACCTTCAAGAGCGCATGGGCATTCGTCGTTACCAGCGATATCCAAGGTATGCATACGGGTATGGCTTACACGCTCGTCGCTGAAAACCTCCGCACTGGCATTATCGCCACGGAGAATGTTACCAGTGCTACGAGACGTTCCTCCGCTGTTTGGGCAGACCTCAACCGCAAGAGCGTCGTTGAAGCAGGCGACAAACTTGAAGTTGCACTTTACGACGAACGCGGGAATATCGTTTCCGGTCCCTTCCAGCGCACGGTTTCAACTGCTGATATTCGCAATGCATTCCTGAATCTGCAACTGAATGTTGGTGACGTGCAGCCGAAGGACACGATCCTTGCGCAGAACTACCCGAACCCGTTCAACCCTGAAACGTGGATTCCATATCAGTTGAGCGAATCAACTGAAGTGTCGATCCATATTCATAATGTTGCGGGTCACCTAATTCGCACGTTGGATTTAGGTCTGAAGCCGACAGGTGCCTACATGACGCCTGCGACAGCAGCGTATTGGGATGGTAAGAACTCGGTTGGCGAGAGCGTCGCGAGTGGTATCTACTTCTATACGCTCCAGACCCCAGAGTTTGCTGCAACCCGACGGATGGTTATCCTGAAGTAAATGGTTATTGGTTATTAGTTGTTGGTTATTAGTTATAGTAAAACCTATAATTAATTGGGCACTCTCAAACAGTCTGAATACCTATAACAGGCATTCAGACTGGCACAAACTGGAAGTTTATGCTACAAAGATGTCCACTTATTTATGGACTTCGCTATAAAGAGGGACTCTGTAACTAATTGACCGCTTCCTGGAATATTCCCAAGGAAGAGGCGGATTGTTACAAATCGCTCTTACCGACAACCGAGGACCGACAACTAATAACTACAAAAAAAATAAAACGCCCCGACCTGCCGGTTGAGCTAACCGCGAATCAACGCCGATTAGCAGTCGGCGTTGGGGCGTTTTTTATCGTATAAATAGAGGAAAAGTCTTTGATGAATCTAAAAAATATGTTACCTGTTTGGGGAGTGCTTGTACTACTTTTCGCTGTAAGCACCGGTAGTGCATTTGCTTTCTCTGTTCAAGCACCACCTGCGGAAAAAACAGGAGCTCCTAATGAAAGCACCTGCATGGATTGTCACGTTGGTAATGAACTTAATGCCTCAGATGGCTCCCTGATGCTGACAATTCCTGAAACATATATTCCAAATGAGGTGTATACGATTGTCGTCAATTTGTCGCGTGAAGGACAGAGTCGTTGGGGATTTGAGATGACTGCGCTGGATGCCGATGGTGGCAGTGCCGGTTCCTTTATAGTCGATGATGCTGGAAATACCGGGATATTTGAAGCAAACAGTAAAAAGTATATCCACCATACGACTGCTGGAACCGCTGCAGGCACAAACGATGCAAATAGTTGGGAATTTCAATGGACTGCACCAGATGCGGATATGGGTCCGGTTACCTTCTACGCTGCTGGAAACGCCGCCAATGGCGATTTCAACACCACGGGCGATTATATTTACACGACACAATCGGAATCGGCATCGGTGGTCGGAGGTGTGTCGTTGGAAATCGTCGGAGAGGCATCGCTTTCTACGGTGGATGCTGTCGCAGGTGTGAGTTACACGCTCAAAGTTACGAACACCGGCAATGCGATGGATACGGTAACGCTTGAAGCCTCCGCAGAGGTCGGCATCGCTACTCAATTCGGTGAGTCTGGAGAAGACCTTGCGGCTGATCTGAACGGTGATGGCACGGTGAATACTCAAGATTTGATCGCTGCTGCGAGTAGTAGAGGTAGTCAAGGCAGCGTGCTTGGCAGTCTCAGCAAAAATTCAGTTGAACTTGAGGCTGGTGCATCTGAAGAAGTGACACTGGTAGTCGCAGGGGATCTATTTACAACACCGGGCGATTACGTCATCGGTGTAAAAGCAACCTCTGGAACCGATAACACGATGACTGCTACAGTCACGACGACAACGACGATAGAGATACCGGTAATCGCGGGCGTGTCGTTGGAAGTCGTTGGAGATAATGCGCTCTCTACGATGGATGCCGTTGAAGGTGTGAGTTACACGCTCAAAGTCACGAATACCGGCAATATGATGGATACGATAACGCTTGGAGCCTCAGCGGAGGTTGGTATTGAGGGCAGTGTGCTCGGCAGCCTTAGCGACAGCGAACGTTCAATAGAACTTGAAGCTGGTGCAGCAGCAGAAGTGACGTTGAAGGTCGCAGGAGATCTCTTCACAAAACCCGGTGATTATCCGATTAGTGTGACAGCAACTTCCAAGACAGATAGCACGAAGACTGCTGAAGCCACGACAACAACGACGATAGAACCACCGCCGACCCCTTGGGATGTTAACGATGACGGAACTGTTGATATTCGAGACTTAGTCATTGTTGCTGGTCAATTGGGTGAGTCTGGTGAAGCCCTTAAGGGGGATATAAATGGTGATGGCACAGTGGATATTCGGGATTTAGTTATTGTTGCGTCGCATCTCGGTGAAGATACAAGTAATTAGTTAGTAGTGTCTCTCTTACTGTCCCTCAAGGACCCCATAGGCTACAAAATCGGGGTCCCAAACCTGACCTACAAAGTGTCAGTCCGGTTTGGGAGACTTATAGTAAAACCTATAGTTAATTGGGCACTCTCAAACAGTCTGAATACCTATAACAGGCATTCAGACTGGCGCAAACTGGAAGTTTGTGCTACAAAGATGTCCACTTATTTATGGGCTTCACTATAAAAATTTACATTGGTATAGGCAGAAGGCTACAATGGGCTTAACCATTGTAGCCTTTTATGCCACTTAATCTTGAAGTGAATAATTGCGTAATTTTTGAAACGCTGCTCGAACTTAGGAGTGTCTGGAAAGTCTGAGGAGCACGTTAATCCAAACAACAGATAGGATAACAAGGAAGCTCATCTGTATTTTCCTCTCTTAGATTTTTATAATTTTATAAAATATAAAACGCGCTTTGTAATACGCAATCTCTGAGACGCGGTTACAAAAAATTTGCGTTCACGGAAAATTTGGGGCATATCATAAGGGTTGCTTGATAATTGTATCTTCGCTTTTACCGACTTTATCGCCATGTGTATGAATCTATAGCGTGGCAGAAATATAGGAAGTACGAATATGGAAACCTCTAAATATCGCGTTGGAATTATTGGATGTGGTGGTATTGCGAATGCACACGCCCGCGGCTATCAAGGTGTTGAACAGACAGAAATCGTCGCACTCGCCGACCCAATTCAAGCGGCACTTGATAAGTTTTCGGACACCTACGGTGTCCCGGCAGAAAACTGCTATTTGGATGCGCGCGAGATGTTGGATAACGAGAACCTTGACATTGTGAGCGTCGCGACGTGGCATAAACTTCACGCGCCTATGACGATTGCGGCGTGTGCGCGGAGTCCAAAGGCTGTACTCTGTGAAAAGCCGATGGGTGTGAATTTAGGTGAGTGTGACGAGATGTTAATCGCTGCCAGGCGGACCGATGTGAAGGTCGTCATTGGCCATCAACGCCGGTTCAACTCGGCATGGACAGATGCCCGAAACCTGATCGCCGATGGTGCCATCGGTGAACCGCGGCAGATTGTCTGTCACGGGGGACAGGGTTTATTGAATGACTGCTCACACCTGTTTGATATGATGCGCTACGTTCTCGGCGATCCGGCCCCTGCATGGGTGATTGGAAATGTTGAACGCAAAACTGAGCGTTATGAACGCGATATTCAGATTGAAGATCGGAGTGCCGGTATTATCGGATTTGAGAACGGTTGCATCGGTATGCTTTTGCAAGAAATCGGCAGACCGAATTACCAAGGCGGCATCGTCTACGGCACAGACGGCATCGCGGATGTGACGGAAGGGCGCGTTCGCCTTCTGAACAATAAAGCCACCGAATGGGAAGAACGCCCGTCCGACGGTACGAACCAGCACGTTGCCCAAGCAGCAGAGCTCGTCGAATGGATTGAAGATGGTCCCGAACACCGTGGGGAAGCGAAACATGGGCGCGCCGCTGTTGAGATTATCATGGCGATCTATGAATCCGCGCGTATGCATGAAGTGGTTCAATTGCCGTTGCGGACGCACGCGAACCCACTTGATTTGATGATCGAGAACGGTGATCTACCGATTGAACGCCCTGGGCGTTATGACATCCGCGCGTTCCTGTTGCACGGTGAATCTATGAAACCGGAGTAGTTAACGGTTATCAGTTACCAGTTGTCAGTTTTGAGTTAAAGAGGTTTATTGTGATAGTGACACAATTTGTACCCGCCACAAGTGGTTTACTCTCACTGCGAGGCAAACTGAAAGGTTTTTCGCAGAAAAACCGAACTGACAACTGACAACTATTAAAGAATCTATGCAAATTACACAAGGCGTTAGCGTCGGTTTAGCAGCACTACGGCGTAACAAGTTACGGTCAGTGCTCACAACACTCGGAATTATTATTGGTATCGCCGCGGTTGTTGCGGTTGTCTCCGTCGGTGGGGGTGCCGAACACCTCATGCTCGCTGAATTAGAACGGATCGGCGGTGCGGGTATGATCGTCTGCTTTCGGAAAGAGGCGATTCGGCGGGAAGATGGCTCGTATATCGAAAATAAACACCCGGAATATATTGAATACGCTGATCTCGCCTTTATCGTTGACAACTGTCCTTCTCTTAAACTGGCTACTGCGCAATCCGGAATGAACCGTCCGGTATCGCACAAACACGTTAATCAGTCGCTTAATGTCCAAGGCGTTACACCGTTCTACCAAGAAGCCAATAACTGGTACATCCAATTTGGGCGGTTCATTACTGAGAACGATATTGAGCGGAGAGATCCGGTGTGTGTGATCGGTTCGGAGGTCCACAAAGACCTGTTTCAGATGCGGGATCCGATCGGACTCGAGCTGAGAATCGGACAAGAGCGGTTCACGGTCATCGGCGTTATGGAGGAGAAGGGCAACAGTATGGCGAGTGAGGGGTGGGATAATCGGGTGATCATCCCGCTCACCACACTGGGAATTCGTTTTATCGGTAGATATAAAGGTTGGATCCACCTATTTTGTCAAGCCGAAAGTTACGATAAGGTTGAACAGGCAGTTGCGGAGATCAAAGTCGCTATGCGGCAGCTACACGGCGACGAAAAATATTTTGAATTTTTCACGGCGAAACAGATTATAAAACAGGTAGGCAATGTCAGTCGGATTGTCCAGGTACTCCTCGGCGGTGTTGCGAGTGTCGCCTTGTTCGTTGGTGGCATCGGGATCATGAATATCATGTTGGTCTCTGTGACGGAACGGACTCGCGAAATCGGGTTACGTAAAGCGATCGGTGCGAGACGGCGCGACATCTTGACGCAATTCCTAATTGAGGCGATTGTTTTAAGCGTTTGCGGCGGTCTGATCGGCATTTTCATCGGCAGCAGCCTTGCTTCCATTTCGGGTTTGATTATTTCAAAACTCATGAAGGCGAGTTGGCCTGCCATCGTCTCTATTGAAGCTGCGTTGATTGCGTTTAGCGTTTCTGCCTTAATCGGAATATTCTTCGGACTGTACCCGGCTAACAAAGCCGCCGGTCTTACACCGACAGAGGCACTGCGTCACGAATAATTACAGGACTTACGCACTTCGGCTCAGCGCAGACTCTGTGAGAGGAGATACCTGTAAACAACGCAGGCGGTCTCAGCGCACAGGCTAACAGCCTATGCTACAAAAGACGACACTCCGTAAATCCTAAATTATTGGCTTTCGGAAACCATTAGCCATCAGTCTTCAGTTATAGTAAAGTTTAGAATTAATTGGGCACTCTCAAACAGTCTGAATGCCTATAACAGGCATTCAGACTGGAAACACAAACTGGAAGTTTGTGCTACGAATAACAGACTGGAAACACAAACTGGAAGTTTGTGCTACGAATAACAGACTGGAAACACAAACTGGAAGTTTGTGCTACAAAGATGTCCACTTATTTATGGGCTTCACTATAAAAGGCAGCCGTGACGATTGACAGTCACTATTCTTCCAAAAACGAAAGGAGCACGCCCTGTGCGACATCCAACAACGAAAGTTCGCGCGGCAGTCGTCGGTCTCGGTTGGCCGGGGATGCAGCATCTCAAAGGTTATACCGCCGATCCGCGTTCAGAGGTCATCGCTGTCTGCGATTTAGACCAGACGCATGCCAAAGCGGTGGCAGCACAACATAACATACCACATACCTACACTAATCACTTAGAGATGTTGGAGAACAAAGACATTGATGCCGTGAGTGTCTGTCTGCCGAATTTTCTTCACGCGCCCATCACTATCGACGCGTTGAACGCCGGTAAGCACGTGCTATGCGAAAAACCTCCGGCTCGGAGTGCGCAAGAAGCGAAGGCTATGGCGGATGCCGCTGCCGAAAACGGTAAGACTTTAATGTACGCTCTCGTGCAGCGGTTTGATGGGAGTTCTCAGAAACTCAAGCAGCTTGTTAAAGCAGGCGAACTCGGTGATGTTTATTTCGGTAAAGCCGCGTATGTCCGACGGCGCGGCATCCCGATTGGTAAGGAAGGCTGGTTTGTTGATAGAGCACGTTCTGGCGGTGGCGCGCTCATTGATATTGGTGTTCATGCGTTAGATTGTATCTGGTGGTTGATGAACTCTCCAAGGCCGGTTGAGGTTATGGGCACGTCGTATTCTCACTTTGGGCATCTTGTGCCAGACAACGTTAAATACGATGTTGACGATGGGACATTCGCGCACATCCTGTTTGAAAACGGCGCGACTATTATCCTCGAAACGACGTGGTCCCTGAACCTACCGGGCGATAATTACATTAAAATCGCTGGAACGAAAGCAGGCGCGACGCTCAACCCTTTTACGCTTTATACGGAAGAAAACGGCAAGGAAGTGGATAAACCGCTTAACGCGCCTTCGATTAACGGCTTTGACGAAGAGGTAAAACACTTTGTGGCGTGCATAGTGGAAGGGAAAGTACCTATCTCTTCAGCGGAACAAGGTATCATGCTGATGCAGATGCTTGACGGTATTTACGCATCCTCAGAGAAGGGGCAATCAGTGTCTATCGCTGCCCTCAACACTGCGAAGGGATGAGAACCGTCTATCTGACTTTCCATGTCTATCTGGCGTTTGTGACGAAGTCATTCCAAAAGCGGATGCAATATCGGGTTGCGAACCTTGCGGGGTTGACCACCAATTTCTTTTTTTTGTTGGTGCATATTTTTGTCTATACCGCTTTCTATAAAGTTAGCACTGAGCCACAACCTCTCACCCTGAATGAAGTTATCACCTATTTTGTGCTTTGTCAGGTTTTTTTTATGCTCATGCCGCTTTGGGGGGCTCGTTCTGAAGTGACGAACGCGATCAAAGACGGCAGCGTTGCACTCCAATTAACCAAACCGGTAGATTTCCATGCCTATTGGTTCTCAGATGAATGTGGTAGAGCCTGCTATTATTTATTCATGCGGGGCCTTCCGACCTTTCTTATTAGCATTATCTTCTTCACGGTTGCGCTCCCGACGCAGCCAATGACCTTAGTGGCGTTTGCAGTTTCAATGACACTCGCGACTTTCATGAGTGCTGCCATCACGATAGCCATTTTTAGTTCTGCGTTTTGGACGCTGGATACAACAGGCATTTCTGGGCTATCTTATTCTATAATCACCTTATTTTCCGGTATGTTGGTTCCGATTGCGTTATGGCCCGAATGGTTGGCACACATCGCGGCATGGCTGCCGTTTGGCGGTCTAATTGATATTCCGTTTAGTATCTATTTGGGTAAGATTACAGGTATTGACGCCTGGGTTGCCATCGGCAAACAGATGATATGGGTCGTCTTTTTCGTTGGATTAGGGCGGATTCTTTTAAGACGTGGATTTTCTCGGCTCGTCATCCAGGGCGGTTAGTAGGTTTTCCGAAACATGCACCACCTTTCGCTTTACCTTCATTTTGTTAAGCTGCGTATCCGATCACAGATGGCGTATCGGGTCTCGTTTATCTTTGATCTATTTGCCCAAGCGAGCGTTTCCGTTATCGATTTTTTCATGATTGCGCTGCTTTTTACCCGTTTCAAACAGTTAGCGGGATGGAGTCTATGGGAAGTCGGGTTTCTCTATGGGATGATTGGTATCTGCTTTGCTGTTGCTGAAATGATGGGAAGAGGCTTTGATGTCTTTCAGAGAAACGTTGTGCGCGGCGGATTTGATACAATGCTTGTCCGTCCGCTTGGGACCTTTTATCAAGTCTTTGCGCATGAATTTCTACTCCGAAGGATAGGTAGAATCGCACAGGCATTAGCCGTGTTGCTGATTGCCAACGCGCAGTTAGATATCTCTTGGTCACTCGGCAAGGTTGGATTTCTGCTGGTTTCGTTGGTAAGCGGTACCTGCTTTTTTATCGGACTTTTCGTAATTGGTGCGACCAGCTGTTTTTGGACTGTCCAATCCATAGAGATCATTAATATTTTTACAAACGGTGGCGTTTTCATGGGAAGCTACCCATTCTCGATTTATCGGTGGTGGTTTCGACATTTCTTTACTTTTATTATTCCACTGGCGTGTGTCAACTATTTTCCGTCCCTTTTTTTATTGGAAAAAGTCGCGTCTTCTGGAGTTTCACCGATCGGTGTGCAATTAGCACCTTACGCGGGGTTCCTTTTTCTTGGTGTTACCATGCTGTTCTGGCGATGGGGCGTGTTGCGCTATCAGAGTACAGGGCATTAAATAGTTATAAGTTATAAGTTATAAGTTATAAGTTAAGAGGGATATCTGATTTAGCCAAGTCTTTCTCTTAACTGAAAACTGATGACTGAAAGATTTTTCGCAGAAAAATCGTACTGACAACCCTTAAAAAATATGATTGAAGTTAATAACCTTAGCAAAACCTTCAAAGTCTATCACCACCGGAAAGGGTTTTTCGGGAGTTTTGTGAACCTTTTCTCTCGCAAACACCGCCTTGTGCAAGCAGTGGACAGCGTTTCATTCTCCGTAGCACGCGGGGAAATCGTGGGATATTTAGGACCGAACGGTGCTGGAAAGTCAACAACCCTTAAGATGTTAACCGGTATTTTGGTGCCGACATCCGGTAATGTGACAGTGAACGGTTATATCCCGCATCGTCAGCGCAAGGAGAACGCGAAACATATCGGGGTTGTGTTTGGGCAGCGTTCGCATCTGTGGTTCGATCTACCGGTGCAAGAATCGTTTGAATTGCTGCAGCGTATCTACCGAATTCCACAGGTACAATACCGCCATAATGTGGCGGTCTTCGATGAATTGCTGAGTCTTGGTGAGTTTTTTCAGACCCCAGTCCGCCAATTGAGTCTCGGTCAACGGATGCGTGCGGATATTGCGGCTGCGCTTCTCCACAATCCGGATGTGTTGTTCCTTGATGAACCGACGATCGGATTGGATGTGGTTGCTAAGGCACGTATCCGCGAGTTCATTCAGCAAATTAACGCCGAGCGACAGGTCACGGTCGTCTTAACAACACATGACTTGGACGATGTCGAAAAACTCTGCAAACGCGTCATTCTTATTGACAATGCGAGGCTTTGCTTTGATGGCGAACTCGCTGCACTCCGGCGATTGCTTTCGACAGAACGGATTTTGAGCGTCGATTATGCCGAAAGCTACTCAGACATCAGTATTCCTAACGCTCAGGTTATCTATCAAGAAGAGACTCGCGTGCAGTACCGGTTTTCGCCGGAGGCGATTAGCACGGCGGACCTCATCGGTGCGATACTCCAAAGATTCAAAATTGTAGACATATCGGTTCAAGAACCTGATATTGAGGAGTTAATCAAAACTGTCTATGAGGATAACCTTACGCTTGCGCAGAAACTTGCCGAAGCGGATGCAATTGACTTGACAAACAGAAAAAGCATAGGTTAAAATGTATAAACAGGTTTTAGTAAATTAAGGTATAAGAGATGTGTCTATAAAAATAGGCGCGTTTACAAATGGAATCTAATTTCCATAATCAAAAGGAGCTATTCAAATGCTAAGAAATATGTTTTTGGCAACACGCTATCTGAATTACACACTCGTTGCGATTGCTATCATCGCGCTTAGTTTCGCGATGGTACCCACAAGCGATGCGAATCTTGATGAAGATTCAATTGCAGGGATGTGGACGTTTGAAGAAGGCAAAGGTAAGGAAGTCAAAGATCTCTCCGGTAACGGAACCGATGGTGAATTTGTTGGCGACCTAAAGTGGGCGAAAGGCAAATTCGGCGGCGGGTTGGAGTTTAACGGTGAAGATACTTGGGTCAAACTCGGCACTAAGGGTGAAGATAAAACGTTAGCCGCCTTGGATTTCAAAGAATCCGAAGGGTTCTCCGTCCACGCCTGGGTCTATGCAGCAGAGGACCCGACCGGCAAATGTGTCGTATGGAAAGGACTTGGATGTTCAACTTGGTCACAGTTCTTACTCGGAACGGGCGCGCACGAAAACGGTGAAAATTCCACGAGGGCATCGTTTCATATCCGAGCTGCTAACGGGAGTGCTAAGTTAGAAGTCCTTGGCGATGAACTCCCGGCGAAGGAATGGGTGCACCTTGTTGGTACTTGGGATGGCGGCAAAAATCGGATTTACGTCAATGGGGAATTACAAGGGACCGAGGATGCTAAGGGCCCGCCGTGGGCATGTCCGGAAGAAGTTTACATCGGCGCAGATCCCGGCTGTGGCAAACGCTGTCAGTGGAACGGTATCATTGATGAGGTTGTTATCTTCAACGTGACACTCACCGATGACGAGGTTTCAAAACTCGGTGAGGGGATTGAAGGCGCGTTAGATGTTGATGCCGCTGGAAAAATGGCGACGACTTGGGGCAAACTCAAATCCTCCCAATAGACACCCTTTGAAACATGCGCTGCCTATATGAGATACGCAGTGCGTTGCAAATGAGATGTCCGCCAAAATTAGGCGGGCATCTTCGCTTAATGGCAAACCCTATGAAACCGATTCAAAAAGCAGTTATCCCTATTGCCGGATATGGGACCCGTCTTTTCCCGGCAACGAAAGCCGTGCCGAAAGCTCTCTTTCCGATTATTGCGCAAGATGGCATCGCTAAACCGGTCATTCAGTTGATTATTGAAGAGGCTTTATTGGCGGGTGTGGAAGAAGTATGTATCGTTGCTCAACCGCAACAAGTCGATCCAATCACCGACTATTTCTCTGGCACCGTTGCCGATGCGATCCTTGAAAAGGTGGAATTGGCAGCGCAAGCCGACCGATTGGCGGAGATAGGACAGCGGTTGCATTTCGCTATTCAGGAAAAACCTGAAGGCTTCGGACACGCCATCTACTGTGCAAAAGATTTTGCCGCGGGTGAGCCGGTTATGGTTCTGCTTGGTGACCACCTCTATATTTCAGAATCAAAGACCTCATGCGCCAAACAACTCGTGGATGTCTATTCACAGGTTGGACAGTCTGTGACGAGTTTGGATCTCTGTCATGAAAGCGAACTCTCGCTCAACGGTATCGTTCACGGCAGCCCCGCTGCTGAATCTGATCGGCTCTTTACACTACAACAAATCTCCGAAAAACCGACGGCCGAGTTCGCACAAAAACATCTCCGCGTTGAAGGTGTCCCCGCGCAGCAGTATCTCTGTAACTTCGGCATAGATCTCCTTACACCGCTCCTCTTTGACATATTGGACTACAACTACAGCCACCGAATCGTGACGCACGGTGAGATTCAATTGCGGGATGCGATGTCAGAAATGATTAAGCAGGAAGGTATGTCGGGGTACCGGGTCTCGGGTCAGCGTTACGATACGGGCAACCCACAAGAGTTACTCAGGACTGTGAATGCTTTTGGATTACAAGGACCCTATCGGGACGCTTTGCTTAGGAAAAGAAATGTCTGACAACGTGGCTTGGAATAAAATTTTAGTTGAGAAGAATGTGACCTACACGATTGAGATAAATGGTCAATTCGTTCTGGTTGAGAATGTACCAGCCCGAGTTAACGTTGATACGGGGGAAAAATACTTCTCGCCAGAAACCGTTGAGCGTTTACATCAAGCCGTGTGGGGCAAATGCCGCCCTATTCGTACGATCACAACACCTGTGTACGCGTACACCGAATTGACCCAACAATAGGACAGACACCTAACTTCGTCCGAACAATTTTTTAATCTAACGTGAGTTTGATAAATGTTGGACTTATGTAGCGTTCACTGTTAATGGACGTCATATACGCCACAAACTGGGAAGTTTGTGCTACAATTGATGTCTCTGTGATGCGAAAATAGAACCGCAACACAACCGAAATGATTAATCAAACTGGCGTTAATCTAAGGTTTCCCCGACTTTTAGCGTGATAATTTCCACATCTTGAGATGCTGTCAATTGACGGAGTTCTTTTGGTGTTCCTGTTAAGAGTGGGAAGGTGCCGTAATGGATGGGCAGGATTGCTGGGACATTGAGCAGTTGTGCGGCATAAGCAGCTTCACGCGGTCCCATTGTGAAGTGGTCGCCGATAGGGAGGAGTGCCAGATCGGGTTGGTAGATTTCACCGATAATCCGCATATCCCCAAAGACATTCGTATCCCCAGCGTGGTAGATTTTGTAACCGTTAGCGAATTCAATCACGTAGCCTGCGGGTTCACCGAGATAGACCGTCGTGCCATCTTCCTCTGTGAAACTACTGCTATGGTTTGCTGAAACCATCGTCGCCTTCGTACCACCGATTGTGACAGTCCCTCCCTTGTTCATCCCAATCGTGTTATCAACCCCTTGCTTACCAAGCCATCCGGCGATTTCGACGATAGATACAACTGTCGGTGTATGTTTTTTGGCGAGTGGCACCGCATCGCTAATATGGTCAGCGTGTCCGTGCGTTATGAGTATCACGTCAAGTGCGTCAAAGGCTTTGAGCGCATCAGGACAGACGGGGTTGTTTGTCACCCATGGGTCAATGAGGAGTGTCTGTCCGTCTGCTTCGATTTTGAAGGTGGAGTGTCCGAGCCATGTCAGGCGAATACCGTTGTCAAGTTTCATGGGACGTTATCTAATATCTCCTTTAGTCTTTGTGCTATAATTTCTACTTCTCCGGGCATTAGGGTCTGTCCATTGATAAGAACACCGTTCGCGCCTGCGCCTGCGATGTCAATAGACGGTTCACCCGTTTGTAGGTGGTGTAGGATCTCGTTTCGCGTGATGCCGAGGCGTTCCTCGTCAAACCGGATTTCGGTGCGCGGCATCGGTTGTCCGGCTTCGGAGGGGAAACTACGATGGATTGTTACGCCCTGCGTGTCCGTAAACACTTCGTCATAGTAGGTAACCTGATCCTCGTAAGATTGCTGTAATTCTCCGTGGTCATGGTTCAGATACCATTCCACAGCGGCAAGTAGCCCGACCATCTCCTCTTTACCTACCTTCATCCCTCTACCGATAAACGGGTGTGGCGGTCCGTTGAAGGCAATCGCCTCAATCAGCGATTTTTTTCCGACGATTAATCCACTACTCTGGGGGCCGCACAAGCCTTTTCCACCGCTGAAGAGTGCTAAATCCACTCCCATTTGTGTGAAACGCCATAAGTTCTCTGGGGGTGGCAACTGCGCTGCCGCATCAACGATAAGCGGAACACTGTGCCTTTTGGCAATTGCGATGGCTTCTTCATAAGACACCCAGAGGTGTTCTCTACCGGGGTTGGCGAAGTAGAAGATGGCGGCGGTTTTTTCGGTGATGGCGTTTTCTAATTCGGTGGGCGTTGTTCCGTTCTCGTCGCCTATCTCTACGAATGTGACACCGACCTGGCGGACAGCGAAATCGTATCCGACGCGACCGTGGCGATGGACAATGACTTCGTTTTTCATTGTGTGCGGTTGGAAACCGCCCCTACCGGGGGGGAGAGAGAGGGGTAATTTTTCACGCTTGGCAGCATCAAGTCCGGTGATACACGCGGCGGTGCTGAGTGTCAATGCAGCGGCGGCACCACAAGAGATGTATGCTGCTTCGTTGTGGGTGAGCTTCGCGATTTCTTCGCCGACCCGTTTTTGGAGTTCGATGATGTCTACGAAATGCTTAGACGCATCAGCCATCGCGGCGACGACTTCAGGTGGCATAATGGAGCCACCGAGTCGCGTGAGCGTTGCGTTGCCGTTAATCACTGTGCGGATGCCTAAGCGTTTGTAGATAGTCATTTTTTGTAGTTATAAGTTGTTGGTTATAAGTTATAAGTCTGGGTTGTGATTGCTGAACATTTTTTCTTAATCTTTCAAGCACAATTGGGTTGCAACGGTTACCAAGGACCGTTAAATCCTCGGAACCGTCTTAACTAAAAACTTATAACTTATAACTCTAAACTACTTACCCCACTTCTTCACCGTCTAATTTACCGACGTGGAGGTCAATCTCATCGCGAGACTCAATTTTCTCTACTTTGCCATCTGCCATGTGGAAAATGCGGTCAGAGACATCTAACATCTTGTGGTCGTGTGTCGCTGTGATGATGGTCACACCGCTTTCATCGTTGAGGCGCCGGAGTAGGTCAATGATTTCTAACCCAGTTTTGGTATCAAGGTTTCCAGTCGGTTCGTCAGCGAGGACAATCGCGGGGTCGTTTGCGAGGGAGCGTGCGATAGCGACGCGCTGCTGCTGTCCACCGGAGAGTTCTAAAGGCTTGTGCTGCACACGGTCACCAAGTCCAACGAGTGAGAGGAGGTCAACGCCTTTCTCTCTACTTTCATCAGCACTCATACCGGCGAAAATCATCGGGAGTGAGACATTTTCGAGTGCTGTCATAACAGGGATGAGGTTAAACGACTGAAAAATGTAACCGATTTTTCGGCAGCGGAGCCATGCGAGTTCGTAGGCATCGAGTTGTGCGATGTCCACCTCATCAATGTAGACTCTGCCTTCAGTGGGTTTGTCGAGTCCGCCAATCATGTTGAAGAGCGTTGATTTCCCGGAACCGGAGGGTCCCATGATTGAGATGTATTCACCGCGTTGGATTTGGAAATTGACACCACGGAGTGCATCAACGGTCTGCGTACCCATCTCATACCGTTTGATGAGGTTTCGGACGCGGACTGTGTTTTCCTTGGGAATAAGACGCTCGAGACGTTCTGGTGTTTCGGCGAAAGTTGCGCCAACAACACCATTTTCTATTTGTTCGTTCATCTAATCTTCGGGCAGGAGACCCCTGTCTTTAGGCAGGGGAGGCATGCCCGCTCCTGTAGTAAAAGTTAAGGCGTGTTAGCACTCTTAAATCAGACGGCTTCGCACCTGTTGTTAATCGCTTGTGGGTTTCCATGCTGTATATTGAAAACAAACCCTTGGCGTTAACGCCAGCGAGTCGGGTTAAACCGTATTTGACATGCCGAATCAATGTGTTTTTGATTAGACCTTGACTTAATACAGTGCCACCCACCCGTGAGCGTTTACCCCCCTTCGCTTCCTGTTGCCTATGCAACGTTACGAGTTACCAGTCAGAAGTTTCTCGTTCTTAACCCCCCCTTCGCTTCCTGTTGCCTATGCAACTCTCTGCGCTTTATCGGTATCGGTGAGACACACAGTAAGTTCATGTTATCAGGGACACCCGAGCCGCCAACCGTGTGATACGCCAGACACCAAGAATCTACACAATGGGCATCAAAGGTTTCTGCGAACTTCTTTGAGGATTTCTTGAGACCTAACCGATCGCGTATCTCTTGGGTTTGCCAGCCTTGAAGGGTTCGCAACTGCCACCGTTTTCGGATTTCGGTATAAAACCACTGCTTACCGACTTCAAGTGGACTAAAAGAGGTATTCCATTTCTTAGCGCGTTCTATGGTGCGTGCTCTAATATCTTCAACACATACGTGTGTGACTCGATACACCTTTGAAAGCCAATCTAATATCCGAAGTTTCCAGTCCCACCTCGCACGCGTGCCTGCGGGGACACGTTCTGTGTTCGCAAGACGGTTGGTTCTGTTCTTGCGGTTCGGACACTTTCGGGAACGCCGGCTTCTCCGCAACTCACGACGTTTGGCGACTTTCTTACCAATGCCGCTATGAGCGTCTGCCTGCACATTCAAATAGGTGTGTGCTTCGGATTTAACGGTAAAGCCTTCTTTCTTGCTACCCGGGTCAACACCGACAACAACTTCTTGGAAATATCTGTCGGATGGGTCTATATTTAAACGCACACAAAACACGCCATTTTTCCAAAACGGTGTTGCCTTCTTATCTCTTATCCACTTCCTTGCCCGTGAAGGCTTTGTGGGCATAAGGGGTCTTTGGTTCTTATCTACGACGGGAACAAACATAGTTTGTAAGTCTCCTGTGGAGTGTGTATTGCCCCTTCCACATCACAGTATCCAAAAGTGAATCAGACTTTGGGAGCATCCGAAACATTGTGCTAACTGCCACGCTAAGATACCGCGATATTGTGTGTAGAAAGCGGTTTAACTTGTGGAGTGAACCTTTGGCATAGGCTTCGCACAAGCCCCTTACTTTAGTGAGGGGTCACTGACTTTTTCTCCTTACTGGTTGTCAGTTTTCAGTTAAGAGGTGCTTTGGTTAACCCAAACCCCCTTTTAATCGGTGCGTGATACCAATAACTGACAATTATACCTTTACCGTCTCTGTAGGAATCCAAGCAGTCCCGGTTTTGCGGGTTCGGGTTCAAGGGGTGCTGCGGGTGCATTCTGTTGCGGGATAGCGAACTGTATGAAGTTCCGTTTGCCGAGCTGCTGCATAAACGTAAAGAGCGAGGTTTCTGCCTCTTTGCGTGTCAATTGGTACTGCTTTTGGACTCCCTTGATAATCTGCGAAATGGTATGCTTGCCATCGCACATCTGCCACACGTAAGTGCCGATAGAATCGAGCACAATCACTCTTTTTCCGGGGAGCATGAAGAGTTTACTGACGAGTCGGATCCAGAGTGTTTCTTTCTGTGGAATAACGAGTGCGGCTTCGCCTTTGTCGTCTATCTCCCAGGTGATTACCTGATTCCGCACAGGAAATGCCTTCATGACCCGTGTCCGGTCCATGTCGGGACGTTTTTTGAGTTTGAGGGTATAGAGAAGTCTGTTTAGCATATTTTTTTAATAGTTATAAGTTGTTAGTGACATTGAATACTTTCAGCGACTTTTTGGACAGTCGGGGAGGCGTTGTTGCTCCCGATGGACTGGATGACATAGATACGATTCGAATGATTGCAGTGCCAGAGGTGAAACACAAGTGCTGTCCGTTTGGAAAGCTTATCGAGTACCAATACCGGACTGAACGGTACACCGTCGTAGAGTCGTGTCTGTTCTCCAATCAGTGTCAGGCGTTCATCTTCCGAATTCGTATGCGATGTCACCTCAAACCCGTAGCCGCGAATCGCTTTTGCGTATTTTGCGCGAAACCATGCTTCCAGCGGGTTCGGATCATCTTTATAGTCGCCGAGCATTATCTCAGCCGGCCCGTATCGTTCAACGCTCAACCGTCCTCTGTCGGGTGGCGAAAAATCTATGTTTTCGACAGGACCGTTCGTTTTTCGTAGGCGGTTCGCTACCAATTTCGCAATCTTTATAGGCATCTGGAAACGTGCAGGTTTTGCGCCAAACGCAAACAGTAGATAGCCGCTGAGCAGCTTCTGACGTTCCAACCTGTATTCTTTCGGCACCCCCAACTTGAGTCCGTAAGCACTCCACAATGTTTGTGATGCTTCACTACGGTCTACAATTGATTGGAAAATTCGGAGTACCGTGGGTCGCCAGTTCTCTTTGAGCCGCCCCATCACCTGTACGATTGTGATCCGTTTTCCGGCGTGGAAAATCAAACCGTTAGCACGAATCTCGCCTTTCCAGCTGAAACCGAGGACCGTGCGTCCTTCAAAGAAGCCTTCCTCTTTAACAAGGTTAACGTTCCGGCGGAAAGAAAGCTCAGTGCCTCTTCTTTTGTAAGTCTTGCGAATCAACTTGAAGTAGTCGTCAAGTGTCGCATGAAGATCTGGCTTTTTACGTCGCGTATGCGCCCATTTGAGTTCGAGGCGAGGCATATCACCGTCATCAAGCCGGAGATATCCAGTCTTCTGATCTCCGCTGAGTCCGCTAAGCTCCCATGTCATGGGTACTTCGAGTTCTATACCTGCCCAACCAAAAACAGTCCAGTCCATGTTTATATAGTTATAAGTTATAAGTTATAAGTTATAAGTTAAAGAGGTTTCTGATTGGAAGAATGCCTCTTGTAGCATAACCACGTTCTAGGTTTCGAGCCTTTTTAATAAGGTAATTAGCATCTTCTTCACGCTGATAATTATATCCTCTAACTGATCATATTGATCAGAACCGAGATATTTAAGATCATGCGCAAGAAAAAGGAGATACTCCGTTTCACTCGTCGAACCTATTGCGATCTGAAGAAAACGGGCGAATTCAGCAGAACTCTTTCTTCCACACCCCTCGGCAATGTTCGTTGGAATTGAGGCAGACGCGCGCCGAATTTGGCTTGTAAGTCCATATATCTCTTCACGCGGGAATTGGGATGTTAAATTATATACCCTCATAGTTAAATCATGAGATTTTTTCCAAACCATCAACTTCTTGAAATCTTGCATACCTCTTAACTACCAAATAGGGGGTTGTTAGTTAAGAAGGTTTCTGTGGCAGTTAAAGTGAACAGGACTGACACAAAAGGTCTCTTGAACTAACAACTTATAACCAATAACTTATAACCATTAAAACGGTTTAACGATGACGGCTTTGGAGACGAGGGCAATCGCCACGGTGCCCATGCCGATGAGGCCGACCCCACACGCAAATCCAGCTGCGAGGACTGGGTTGAACATATACCAACGTTTCATGCCGAATCGTTTGATCATATAGAATCGCCCGATAACTGCCCCGAGTAGGCGTGCCATCATGCTGCCCGGATCAGCCCCGATACCACCGACAATGCCGTAGAACCACATTGAGGGTAGTTTGAAGACCCACAACATCCCGTAGATGGCAAGACTTCCGGTAAACCCAGCGGCGACATAATCGCCGCGAATGGCTTGGAGCATCTCGCTATTTCCATCCCGCAGCGATGTCTTCCAGAGACACTCGTTTGTTGCATTAATCGGCCACATCATCTGTGCATACGGATACTGCGCACTCGGGATAGGTGCTATCTTCCAGATAAAGTGCATCACCACAATCCCACTGACAATCAGGATCGGCATAATCAGTAGGGTGCCGGCAAGATTTGAAGTGAAGGTTGTCCCTGTCAATTCAAGTACTCGCCAACTCTGTGTGCCGCGTCCGTAATCTTCGTCTGGTAGTGGTGCGAACCAGATATCGACTTCCTCATATCGGCTTAAAATAAAGGTAATTTCGTGTAGATACGGTATATCAAATAGGTCGCGTCCTAACACCCCGAAGGTCCGTGCAGTGATATATGAGTTGAGCGGTGTATACAGGAATGCAAAGCCTAACAGGAAACTCAGTGGGAAATTCGGGACCATCCAGTGGATGAGCCAAACAAATCCGCCCATACCGACGAACCACAACAATCCCATCAACCATATCGGGAAATCACCGCGATTTGGCGGCGGAGCGAAGACACCGCGTTCGCCAGCGGTTTTCTTGGTTCTCCCCATTTTAAAGAGCATCGGTACCGAAGCCGCCATACCGACAACTGCGAAACTAAAAGATTTCCCCATGCCGCAGCTCATCCAGAAATCCAGACCATTGAACAGACCGACCCCACGGACATCCAAACCCGGTTTCCACTGGTGGAGTATCTCAAATCGGTACAGAATTTGTGGGTTCAAGACGAATTGTGTTGCCATTGCGGCAATAAATTCCGTCATGACAATCGGGAATGGCAGCACGAACCCAAAGAGCATCTGTCCGAAATCGGTTCGGAAGGCAAAAACCCCTGTTGGTGCGAAGCCTTCAATACTCTGCGTGAAATCAATCCACGGAATCTTCAATATCTGAATCGGCTGGCTCATCATGACCCCGGTGAGCGAAGGCACCCCGATATAGAGGAACCCCCAGATGAGTCCTGCCATAGAGCCGATAGAGAAGACCCGCCATCGCCAAGTCTCTTCTTTTCCTGTCGTTTCTGCGAGTGCGGTTGCTCCCTGTGCGGTAATGGGTGCCATTGGATATGGGAGGCGTTCAAGGTCCGCCGTAAGCCGGAACAAGATGTACTGCGCACTCACAGATCGCAAAGTTCCGAGGAGTTTTCCTACGAGGTAGATCCCGATAGGCAGGAGCCAGTCTGGATGTAAGAGGCTCCGCGTAAGCACCCCGACAGAATCCCCTGCTGGTACGACCCACTCTGGTATTTTGTCAGCAATTTCATAGGAAGCTGCCTGCGGGGTATTGATAAAGTAGGCGTACCAGATAAAACTCCGGTACTGCATCCCACTTCCGACGGCTGCACCGGTTAACCCGAGGAGCATATAGAGTTCCTGTCGCCGGGCAGTCGTAAAGGAACGCCGCGCGAGTTCAGTGAACAGAATTACTGCGACCCAAGGCGCTGCGCCAGCACCGGATTCGCCGGATACATAACTGAGATAGATGGAGCCTGGCATCATCAACAGGCCAACGAAAAGTGCTCCGACGAACACTTTAACCGTTAGCCCCGACTCAAAGGTACGGATCCCGCCTTCAATGTCGTATCGCTGTGCCCAAGCTTGCCATTCATCTGCCTGTGTTACTCTTTCTCTCGCCAAGTTGAATATTCTCCTTCCATTAGTTATCAGTTATCGGTAAGCAATTTTCGTTCCTGACAGCCGATAACTGATGACCGACAACTAATCCTTACCCTTCGTCTCCCTCTTCAGAGTTGCCTGTGTCTCGTAACTCTTCCCAGAAATGCGCGCAGAAGATACCGAGTATCAGCACAAGTGCCGAGAACATTTGCCATTGCCAACGCCCTTCAAAGACGATAATACTAAACAGCCACAAGAAGGTGCCCAGGATAATAACGAAACTTGCTATTTTTTCCACATTTTCTGTCCTTTTTTAGTTGGCAATCAGCCATCGGAAGCCTTCGGTTCCGTCAGCCCTGAGAGGCTTTAGAGTTGTCTTAGCCCTCTTTAGCCTGAGCACTGATTGCTTGACGACTGATCGCTTCTTTTTAATCCGCTGGTGTCGGCACCGCATCCATTTGTGAGGCTTCTTCTGCGGATGCGTCCGTGCCTTCAGTTCTGCCGCGTTCATGGAATTCGGAACGAATATCAACACTGAACGTCCGCCAGATGAGGAGCTGCTTCCGTAGGAGGTTGAGGAACCGTCGGTTGACCCGTTTCCAAGAAGCGATTTCGCCGCTCTCTCGATGTACATCCAATGTAATTTTGAAGAGATCTTCCTCTTCACCGCCGACTGGAGATGTAACGAATTGAATTGATTGGCTCACGCCCAAGTCATAGGGTGCCAACCACACCATCATTCCGATTTGGTAGGAGTCTTCTGCAGTTTCACTGAACGCGACTTGGTCGGTGTAGAAATCGCTTGCGGATTCATCGGCGTGCGCCTCAAAATAGTCGCGCATAAAGACGTTCAAGCCGAGAGCTTCTTCTTCAAGCACCGTGAAAGGCAGGTTGAAGTGCCATACATCGCCTTCTGGTTCCGGGAGTTTCCATTTACGTTCAATATCGGGGACCGCCATCCGTGAGGCTTTAATTGCTGGATACAGGGTACTCAGCAGCACCACAATCATGACGATAATTGTTGCGACAACGGTTGACATCGATGAATAGTTGAGCGTCAACCCTGCGAGCCATCCGAAATGTACGAGGGTTGTCGCGATGGCTTGTCCCATGAGGTAACCTAACACTGCCCCAACGATGGCGTATACACATGCTTCAGCAAGGAAGAGGAAAGCGATATGTACCGGTGCGAGACCGACAGAACTGTAAATACTGATCTCTCGGACCCGTTCATAGACTGCGCCAAGCATTGTGTTGAGTACGATGAGTGCGGCAATCAAAATCGGCACGAATAGGTTGCCCATTCCACTGAAACTCGTCATCCCGATACTGCTATAGAGGTATGTGTCTTTATCGCGTCCGACGAAAAAGTCAAGTGCGATACGGTTCATGAGCGGTGCCATGATGAGATCCAACTTATCAATCGCTCCGAGCAGTTTCGGGTCATTTTCTCTCGGTTCCATGTTAACGGCGACGCTGCGGAGCGTGCCGCCTTGGTTCATGACGACCTCATAAGGCAGAATAGCGATACTGTCTGGCGTGAGGTGGAGATACTTCTGCAGTTCACCCTCAAGCGTTTCATCGCCTGTAGCACCGCGGCTGCGTTGCTGTTGCATTAATTGATAATCGACGGGTGTAAGTTCTTCACCATCGTTATCGGTGAGGTCTTTGAACCCGATGCCGAGTACACCGACGACAGTAAAGTCTGCGCCGTATACAGAGACAGTCGCCTTGCCCATATCACTTTCGGTGATTTTCAGCAATTCTGCCATCCCTTTCGGGAGGACAATCGCATAAGGCCACTCTGTGGGCCATTCGCTGGCATCAGCGGGATCAAACCACTTTCCATATTGCAGGTATCTATTAATACCGCTAACAGCGGGTTCCCCTTCGCTCATCCCGACGAGCATGTTTGCAGCGAACGTCAATGCTTCACCGGTGAGTTGATGCGTCGGCGGTGATGTATCTGCGGTGTTTGGTGTGCGTGTTAGCTGCACAAACGACTGATCCCCAGTTCCTGAGGATTGATACCACGCGCGGGGTGCGATGACGTTTCGGACGGTCACAATGGATTCTTCGTCTACCTGTTCAATGAAGCCGTCCTGCTCTAAAGCGGCGATCGCTTCTGCCACATCAATCGGTTGCTGTCCCTGTTTGACGAAGATTTCATTTTTTCGCGCCAAGAGTCGTTCTAAAGCGGTGAGTGTAATCTGTGTCTTCTGCATGTCGTTTCGCACAGAGGTCAGCACGGGTTCCTCAAGGGGGCGCCAGTACTGGTCGCGGATAAGGAGTCCTGTATAGCGCGGTGTCACCTGTGGGAGGCTCGTTCTATTCGGATGCATAAACGTCCGGACGGAGGTAAACGAGATAACTGTGAAAGTAAGGATTACCAACGTGCAACATGTCAGGATCGTTCGTCCTTTGCGTTTCCGCATATTGGAAATCCCCAAACTAAACGCTGCAGCACTTGCACTCAACCTACCGACATCCGCCTTGTAGACCTTGCTGCCCTCTTGCCGAATTTTTTCGAGCTGCTCCTCAAATTTTCGGACGATGATGCTGATGACGATAACCGTCAACGCGAGCACAACGAACGCTATTAGAATAATCACAGGTGTCGTCGTGATCTGGAAGGCAGGGTGAACCTGGCTTAAGAAGAAGAACACGAGTAAAAAGATACCGAACGAGCCAAGAATTTGCTTATGGATATTTGGGAAGCCGAAGATGAGCCGTTCCATAAAGTAGGCGAACGGCATCAACAATGCGAGATAGAACATTACACCGTTGACGACATCGTTACCGGTCTGTTTGACGTCAGGGTATGCACGAGATTCATATCCCCATGCGGCACGTGCAAGTTTGAGTGCCTGTTGATAGTCACTTTGGAGGAGTTCAGTCTCGGCGCGTGCGAGGTATTCATTGGCGAATTGATGTAGTTTGTCGAGCCGGTCGCTGGAGATACCGAAACGTTTATAGAGGCGTGATCGGTTCTCATCAAGCCACCACATATCTCGAACAACGACGTAGGGTGTGAGACGGATGCGTCCATTTTCACGCACGACGAACCCTTCGCCAGTGTAAAGCGTGGGGTTCTTCATACCGCTCTTCGTGGCTTTGATGAGGAGGAGTCGTTTCCCGATCTGCCCGTAAGCCATTCCGATTTTAATCCGGGTGTTCGGTTCGCTGTAGACGAGGGCGATCGGTTCAGCTGCGGAGACACCTTCCTGTTGCCAGGGTTTGGACATTCCATATTTCTCCGGTGCGCTATCGGTGAGTGCGTCATAAATTTCGAGCTCGCGCAAGGTTCGGAGATACCGCTGGTCGACCAAATCATAGATCGTCGTGGAGACACAGGGGAATGTTACGACCCGGCACCCACGCCTCCGTGTATTAATAGGTACTTTATTCGGGAGAAGTTTTGCACCATAGTTCCCCAAATCGGGTGCGAAGACGATGTCGCCTGAATCCTTGTCAAGAATATATGCTTCGACCTCTTGTGCGCCCCCGAGTCGGCGTGTTGCTCTCCCTTCCATGGCTAAACCCGCCACCTCAAAGTTGCCTTTGTTATCGCCCATGACGAACAGGTCGCCGCGTACACCCATCATAGTTTTATGTTTTCTGCGAAGTGTCAAGATGGGATAAGGTACCGGTTTATTGGGAAGCGCGGACTCACGTGCATCAAATTCGACGACATCACCGAAGAGGTTGCAGTAGAAATTACCGACGCGAGCCGCGGTAGGCATCTCTTCATCTCGGAGTGCTTGAATGAGGAGTGAAGCCAATGTCTGTGCTTGCTGATGGAGATTACCGCCTTCGCGCAAATCGACGCGATCAATTGTGTCGAGTGGGGTATCCGTTAAGACGCGTGCGTCTTCAATCGTTGCGAAAGCGATTCCGGTTTTCCCAACAAGCGTTGCGACCTCGCTGTCAAAGGCGATTTTACCGGGAATGTATGTTTTCCATGTCTTTCCACCGCTTGCAGATATGGCGTTAACGAAGTTGGATTGTCCGCCGAGCCCAGCGATTGAAATGAGGGTTTTGATGTCCTCAATCTCATCTTCGGAGAAGGTATCAGGATCCTCGTGCCGGAGTCGGAGCATCGTGTCGAGTTTCTCGCGTGCACGAATGCTGTTCTTCCGATTTTTCTTTGCGGTGCGTACATCGTTTCGGATGAAACGCTCAACCTCTTTTCGGATATAATCCATATCCTTAAGCATATCCTCGGAAGGTTCGCCTTGATTGCGCCACTGCTCAAACTGCATCTTCATCAATCGACTCACACCGCTGAGTCCAGTGAGTTTGTTGAAGTGTGAGCTGAGTAGCGTTTCAAGTGTCTTTCCTTCGAGTGCGGTTTTATCGGAAATCCCATTTGCGACCGTCCATTGGCGTGCCATCACTGCTTGCCGGATCTGGTCATCTGTCCACTGCCAAAGTTTTCGGATCCGGACACCGAAGTCGGCATCTTGTGCGTAGGTAGCGAGTTTATTACCGATACTGGCAAATTCACGCCGCAGTACAAATTCAGGTTGTTGGTCGTAGAACCATCCTTTATTGAATACACCGAACTGATTGGATTGAGACGAGAGGTCAATGCTAATATAGAGTGAAGTATAATAACGGTTGAATAGGTCTTGGAGAGCGATAGCTGCCTCAATCTGCCCGAGTTTCCGATTGTACTCACTTGTATCAATCCGCAACATTTTTTCAATGCGACTCTGGATGTTACGGAAGCGGGCATTTCGGAGCGTTAGCATGTTATCGCGTAGGAGGGTCTTCGTTTCTTCATCGAAATCTGTATACAATGTCGGCAGCCGCTCGAGAAGATTTTCGAGTGCTACAATGTCGGTATCTGCTCGCTTTTTAACGGTCGCTAAGAGTTCTGTCTCATTAATGTATGCTGCGATGCGTAAACGGAGTTTCAGTACCTGGTCTATCTCATCATCTGATAGATAGTTTTCCAAAATGAGGTGTTCTTCAGCCAAATATTCGCGTCCTAATGTGCCGGCAGTTGCGAGTAAATTTTCAATCCGTGTACGCTCCAACCGAGCGTTCCGAAGTGCTATTTCAAAGATACCCTGTTTGTCCTTGAGCAGATCCGCTGTGAGTATACCGGTGTCAGCAGTGTCTTCGGATTCGGCTAAGCGTTGTCGGAGTTGGGTATCAATAGTGTTGAGTCGTTCTACACCGGCTTTCGATAAGAACTCCCCACCGTAAATCCTTTTATTCGGTACTGGCGGCAATACTGTTGCCTTGAGTCCCCGAATGCTTGCCTTAATTTCATCTTCAACGGGTTGGCTGTTTGGGATTTGTGAAAGTACCTTCTGAAGTAATTCAGTTTCGCGTTGGATTGCCGCTGCTTGGGTGTCGGTGGCATTGCGCAAAACGCTGCGCGACTCTTTCGCTTTATTGAGTGAATGTAAATCGAGATGCCGGTCGAGTACTTTTTCAGGGGTCCACATCAAGGCAAACTTACGTTTATCGCTCATCTCCCAGTTTGCGAGGACTTTGTTAAGCGTTTCAATATCAGGCACGAGTTCTTCGGGGAGATCTTCAGGCACCGGTATATGCCAGTCCGACCCCTGTTGTACAGGCAGAAGATATGCGTCCTTCGGATGCTTAGCATATTCGTCGATATCACCTGCTTCTACAGCGCGAATGAGCTTATCCACCGCCCATATATCAAGTCGGGCGATCGGCAGTGCCAACTCCACAATTAATTCGTGCTGCGCTTCACGGCTGGTGCGAAGTGCTTCGGTGCGGACTTCAGCTAACCTTTTAACAATGTCTCGGAGGAAGTGCGTTGTTTGTAAAGCCTCTTTCTTAGAACGCGCAAGATTTGCCAACAACCGACTCTTCTCTTCACCGGTAAAATCTTGCTTTTCCCGTTTTCGGTTCCGGTCTGCCTGCTTCTTCTGGCGCTCTGAGAAGTCACGCTGTTGATTCGTGAGATTTTCAATTTCAGAACGCGTTTTTGCCAAACCGTCAAGCGTTATCCCCAGCGATTCCAGATCTTCTTTTACGTTGTGTATACCGTGGAAAAAATCGGCGGGGAGATCAACGAGTACACTCCGGTCAATAGAAAGTAGGAGCCTTCTGCCTAATTCTTCAAATTCGATGATGTCGGTAGAGAGTCCACGGCGGAGCCCGTGCATTGTCGGTGTCCCGGGTGAGTCTGTCGCAGCACCGACAATATCCTGCCCGACACCTTCCATGAAGGCACGCATGCCAGCAAGTCCTTGGAAATGCCCGTCAACTGCGACAAACAGGACGGAGTAACCTGGACGATACTGTATCTGACTAAAGAGGCGTGCGAGTTCCATGAGGGTTGCGATGCCGCAGGTCGGATCTGCGCCAGGTGCCATCGCTGGCACCACAGACATGGCATCGTAATAAGCGGTGATAACGACGAGTTCATCGCGCAGTGTCGGGTCTCCACCTTCCAAAAATCCGCGTATATTCTGTCCGACGCGGCGTTCCCACGTCATTTTACCTCTGACCCGGACATTCACCTGATTCCCTTGTGCGTGCTGTTCTTCAAGTACATTCCTGAGCACGTCGGCATCTGCTTTAGAGATCCAAAATCGCGGTATATTGGCGGGGACGGTGCCAAACTTATTTTCTGCTTCGCCGCGAATGGTTGTTTCAGGTTGGATGAAGATAACAGCGGTGCCGCCGAGCATTGCGGCGTTGATGTATCGGGTGCTGGAGTTAAAGTCGAGGAGTACGATCGCACCTTTCGGGATAAAGACATTTGATTCGCTGGCAGCGACGAATTCACCGGACTCATCAATTTGCCCGTCTTCGTTGTTATCAACGCCATCAGTAGCGTCACCAGGGGTTTCATCTGTCCAACCGTCGGCATCGTTGTCAATACCATCAGTTGCCCATCCTCGAATTTCAGAGAGGAGCGGGATCTCGCCGTATTCATCAATAGTGCCATCCTCATCGTTATCAATGCCGTCGGACGCTTTTTGTAGGTGTTCGTTGAGTATATCATCAGTGATACTGGCTTCAGTGATTCGATAGCGTCGCGCGAGCGTTGTGAGGGTATCGCCATCTTGGAGTTCGTACCAGAATCCGCCGATATTAGTGCCGTTAAAATCGGCGAGTTCGCCATCGTCGCCGTAAAGGAGGGGCCCGGATAAACCGCCCGTCGGAATAAACACGGTACTCCCTTCAACAACAGGGCTCGCCAAAAATTCGTTTCGGCTTTCGGCGAGGATCGTGGCTGCGTCAACTTGGTAACTTTCGGCGATGTCTTGCAGTGTTTCGCCTGCCAACACGGTATGTTTAATTCCATCTGCTAACAGTGAAGTACGGACAAGGTTGGGCCAGAGGGGTGTGAGTTTAAAGGTATGTAGGACCGTAGCGTCAGGCGAGATCACTTCAATAACACTATCACCGTGGTCAATGGGTACAGTGACCGGAAATTCGCGGCTCTCGACGTTTTGCAAACCGATTTCGACGAACCGGTCAAAGATGTATTTGCTGCCACTTGCGGCTTGCGGGTAGCCTGTCACACGAGTTTCAAGACTTGACAGACGTGCGATGTCCTTGCGGATGTTACCGATAGAGAGGTCATCCCGGATCTGGATAGCAGCAGTTTTCATACCGGTACTGGAAACTGTTTGCGCATGCAGGGGATGATGCAACTGGCTCACCAGCATGGCAGAAAGAAAAAATGTTAATACACTTATTAGGGCGGTGAAGTGTCGTGAGCAATATTTGCGACGCCTACGAATTCTCATATTGTTAAAGTCTCCCACTTTTCTGGTTTCTCACATTTCCCACAATAGCACATTGGGGTATTTTGCCGAGGGCACCTATAAAACCTACAAAGCCACATTGTACGAAACGTATTCGCCACTGGTTTGTTAATGTAAAATATGTGACCTGTTGATCTTTTTTTTTACCGACTCGGCACCCTTGATTTCTCGAAATATCTGCTTTTCGGAGTCTTTTGTAATATCATCTTGGCAATAATTAGATATATTTTATACTATTACTGCAATTTTTGTCAAATTAAAATTTGCATTTACGTTTTTTTTGGGTTAAAATATAATTCACGCCTGCGTCTCTCCACTGAAGCAGCATACACTACAAATAAAACTGCACTTCATAACAATCATGGAAGCGATGCCAACATTACAAAAGAACTTAGAGGCAGTTCAACGATGCCTGCCTGTCTGAGCAAAGGAGTCAAACGTGAACAAAGCACCTGAAGAAACAAAGGTCGACAAAGTCGTTTCACGCATAAAGATGCGTCGTCGTGAATTGAAGTTAACACAAACAGAACTCGCTAAAGAAGCGAATCTAACGCCTGCCGCAATCTCGCAATTTGAATCGGGAACTCGTAAGCCGTCGTTCAAGACGCTTTCCAGCCTCTCTGACGCTTTAAAAGTTACGACCGACTATCTACTCGGAAAAGCAGAGAAAAGCCACAATGATCTCTTAGCCGACCCGAAGATCAACGCCATGTTCAAAGGCATGATGAAATTTACAGAGAAAGACAAAGAGACGCTCTACGAGTTCTATGAATTCCTGAAAACGAAAGCGGAAACACAAGCGGCATCAACAGAAGAAACATCTTAGGATACGGAATAGCAGTCTACGCATTCAACCGTTGCGCGAAGACGCGATTTTAGTATAGAAGATGCCCCCAATTCACCTTTGCTTGGATCTGTACAGTCCTGGACGCATTGCCTTTTTATCTTGCTTCAAAAGAGTTTGGCGAGATTTACACAGTTTTATTTCGGGCATTACAGGATATGTGCGGTTCTAAGCATTGCGTAAAACCACTTTACCGAAATTTCTGCGATTCTCTAACAATAAATGTGCCTCACTTGCACGCTGTAGCGGCAAAGTTCGGTCTATAATAGGCTCTAATTTTTCTTGTGCAGCGAGATGGACAAGCGTCCGGAGCTCAGTTACTGTGCCGAGCGCTGATCCCATTACGGTTAGCTGCTTCTGATACAGTTTTCGGATGTTAATTGTCCCGATGTTGCCTGTTGTAACACCACAAGAGACGAGTCTACCATTTTTAGCCAAGCTCGCAATGCTTTGCTCCCACGTCGCAGCACCGACATGTTCAAGCACAACGTCCACGCCTCGTCCGTCCGTTGCCTCAAGCACAACCTCTGAGAAATCCATGTCTTTGTAGTTAATGGTAATGTCTGCCCCCATCTCGCGTGCGCGTGCAAGTTTCTCATCACTACTTGCGGTAGCAAAGACTTTTGCCCCGGTCAACTTTGCGATTTGTAGCCCCGCGCTGCCGACACCACCGCCTACGCCAAGAATTAAGATATCCTCCCCAGGCCGCAGCACGGCACGTGTCATTAGCATGTGCCATGCCGTGAGATACGCAATCGGCATCGCAGCGGCGTTAACGAATGACAGGGCGTCCGGTATTTGAATGGCATTTCGGGCAGGTGCTTTCACATATTCTGCGTAGCCACCGTTGGTTTGGAAGCCGATGAGTTCCTGCGTGTCACACAAGTTTTCCGTACCGGTGCGGCAGTCGCTACAGACCCCGCACGGAATACAGGGTGCGAGGACAACCCGATCTCCAACCGCGACACCGCGGGCTGTGTTTCCAATCTCTGCGATTGTCCCAGCGATGTCAGATCCGAGTATATGGGGTGTCTCGCCGCGTTGGAATTTCTCCGCTATCTCGGGTCGGTTTCGTCGTGCATGGAGGTCCAGGTAGTTCACGGCGCAGGCTGCGACTTTAACGAGCACTTCGTCAGCATCAATTGTTGGCTTCGGCACATCTGTATACCGAAGCACCTCCGTGCTGCCTTGTTCTGAGAAAACAATTGCTTTCATGTTGGTTGTCGGTTGTTAGTTTTCAGTACCGAAACGGATTTATCCGAACTGGGTCCTCGGTTTCTTGTTTAGCGGAAACCCTGTTTAGCAAACGCTGTAGCTGAAGGTTTTCGCGGAGAATCCGATGCGGTTAGGAAACCGCATCTACCGGCCTGGTATATTCAACACATAATTCTTTTCTAAAATTGACACCTATGGTGCGGTAGAATCTATAACCACACAACGGGGTTTTGGAAAGGGAAACTATCCATAAGCACCGTGATTGAGGAAGCCGAGTAATCGACGTAAACGCGGACTTGCGTCTCTGTAGACAGAATCCGGCATATTGTAGTTCATAAACGGATAATATTTGTGCCCGACGAGTCGGCGTGCGTAAGTCACCTGCGTAATATATCGGATACGCTGGCTCTGGTTGGGCCCGCCGCGATGCCAGACCTGATTGTTGAACATGATAACGCTTCCGGCTTTGCCAAGATTATACTGAATTTTTTCTTCCCACTCTGTTCCGTCTATCGGATTCGGCGGTGATGCGCCAAAAAGATGTGAGCCCGGGACAACTTCTGTCCCACCGTGTTCAATCTCGGTGACATCGGTGAGGTAATAATTCGCTGTAAAGAGTAGGACTGGCAACCGGATGTTCTTTGGCGGTTCGCCCTCCGTAACGATATAGTGCGGTGCATCGTCTTGGTGCCAAGAGGTGATTCCGCCGCCGGGGAAGGTTTGAAACGAATTGTTGTGAATAACGTGGCAATTTTCCGCGACAAGTGCCTCAGCGAAGGAGACAATCGGTTCGAGATCAAACAATCGGCGATTGGCTTCGCTGTGTTCAAACATTCGATGGCTCAAGTGCATGCGACTTGTCGGATTTCCACCATTTAAGCCATTCGGATCGTTTTTGAGTGCCCACTCTAAATCTTTGCGAAGTTGGGCACAGTGCTCAGGTGTTAAGACATTTTGCAAGAATAGGCAGCCTTGCTGGTTGAATGTCTCAACCCATTCCTGTATCTGTTCATCGCTGACAACCTGATCTGCCAAGTAAGTTGTTTGTGCCATTGCTCTATCTTCCTTCGTTTTTTGCGCGTGGATATAGATCAATACAATTTCGTCGGTTGCGGCGCGATTTTGATCGCGCCGCTTGTGAAGTGTGCATGTTCAGTACTGCCACGACAACTTTATCCGCCCATTGCAGCTGCGACGATGATGCCGAGGGAGACGAGGACCCCTGCAACAGCGACACCTGCAGCGACGTTATTCTCTTCAGCGATCTGGCGGTTTAGGTCGTACGGTGTCGCTACGTCAAAGACTTTGTAGCCTACCATCAGAATTATTAATCCGACGATACTAAAAACAACGCCTTCAACGATAAAACCGCCCAAGATTTTGAAGTCTACCATCGGCGGATCTGCCGCAGCCGCGTCAGCTTGGGCATTTGCATTATGCGTGAACATAACAAGCGCAACAATCGCTACGGTAACCAGAACGAACGTGGTGAAAACAATTTTTTTAGCCATTTTGTAGTCTCCTTGGCGCAATATATGGACCTTGTCAGAAAACATTGGTCTTGACGACGGGAGCCCCGAACAGGGTCCATAGTTAAGAAATTTCAAACTGCACATCCGCGGTAGGGTGCAGGTACTTTACGAATATGGCATCCTTATCTTCAATATAACGCCATCCGGATTCAACATCCTCAAGCGTTTGTACAAGCGGAATCTCAGTTTCGGCATATTTACCGGATCCGTTGACAGATTCAGGATCACTCGGAGACTCCTCCCCTGTAGCGGTTGCGGTGTCATCCGAAGACAATGCGAATTGGTATCTTGCCCGAAGTGCTTGTGGGACACGTCCGTACCCAACAATGAGGGCATAACTTATCTCGTTTTCGGCGTAATTGAGCTGCCAGTTCAGTTGACCGTCGTTGGTTGAGGTGAGGGCATCTACCTGCGCTCCAGAACTGAGGTGTATATCACCCGTGATAGCGGTTTTAATACGGGGATCAAGCCCTCGGAGCGTATAAACGTTAACCATAATATCCTCAGGATTCAGATGCGGTCCCTTGCCTTCGGTACAGAAACCGTAGAACCCATCGGGGTAAGTGCCTTTGCGTTCGCCATCCTCCCACTGCTGATACATCGCACTCACGGTAATGCCTTCAGCGATCTGATGCCATCGTTCATCTTCAGTGTGTTGATTCAAGCGTTGTAAATAATACGCAAGCACTAATCCGTTCCATTGGACAGGTACGCCAAACCAAGGGTGTGTATAGAAAGTCGTTCCGAAAACGGGAATTGAAGCGAAATGCATACCGGGTCGGTCAGGCAGATGCCAATGGTAGAGGAACGGTAGTGCGGTTTCTGCCCAATGGGTTGCCCGCTTGAAGTACCCTTTCTGTTGGGTCAGTTCAAAAGCTTCAACATAAGCCCCGATTGCGTGTGCAGCTGCGAGCACATCCGGTTGGTACATCGGGCATTCCCACATTTGTGCGCCCCGTGGAACGGAGAATTGTTTCATGAATTCAAGTGCCTTCAAACCCGCCTCACGCGAGGTTTTGTTTCCGGTAATCCGGGCGTGTTTGAGGAGTAGAAGTGCCGATTCGGCACAGGTGCCGAGTACCGCTTCACCTGCTTTTCCGAGGATAGCAGTTTTTTCGTTGGTCGGATGCCACCGCCAACTTCCATCCGATTCTTGTGTAGCGATGCGTTGCTGCGCCTCTGCTTCCATGTAAGTTAACGCGGCATCAAGACTGCCGATATAGAACGGGAACTCCCATCTCAAGATGTGACAGGAGCCACGTGCCGCTAAGCCTCCTGGCCCCGCATCGGCTACGGTATGACTTATAATTTCTTGCACCCGTTCCTTGACCTGCTCATCTTTAGTAGCGAGGTAGTCGTACCAGAGTAGCGTGCCGAAACCGGGTTCGTTGTGCGCTGCCCAGTCGATACAATGGCGGGATTTTCGAGTACTTTCGTCCCACGTCGTGTGCATAAATCCGTGCCGTGAAAGCAGTACTTCTTCTTCATCACTGCGAGGGGGTTGCAGCGGCTCAGGGGTACCATAAGCATCCGTCCAGTGTGCCACAGCATCTAAAATAGAGGCATTTCCATCAACAATGATTTCGGTGTTGATGGATACTGGACGCGACGCTGTCAGCGGGTACGGAATAGAAGCCTCTGTTTGATTCTCCTGAACCCAGGTCGGTATGGTCGGTAAGAACACACCGAGTGCATGGTTTTTCTGACGCTGATGCCAATTGGGTGAGGCGAATATCGCAGAAAGCATCTGGTTTTCCCCGTCCCAAGTTTCCAACGGATTCCAGATAATACCGACGAGCGTCTTTTGCATCTCTACCGCCAGGACCGGCACCGTAATTTTACACGGATGTGGTACGAGACGGTTGTCAAGCGGCGGCGCTGCATCCCGCGCGCTTGAAGAGCGTTCATCGCTCTCCAAGAATTCAAGTCCAGGGAAGAGTGCTGCTGTCTTCTTTTCGCGATTCCGTCCCTGCCCGGCATAAAGCATCGGCCCGCGGAAGGCGAGAAGTTCTCTGTTGTCATCAGTTTGTAACTGACATTCTGTTTTAATCCGCTTTGCATCTTCATCAAGCGTCCACTGCATCTCATAGTTCCATTTCACGCCATCAGCATCCATATCTGCACCGCTTAGCCGAATGACGGATTCACCGCGACTGTTCCCCGCAAGTTGATACGCCGTTGGAACCAGTTGAAGTGTTTGACGGTTTTGTGATGCATCAAGGTAGGTAACCTCAGAGAGTGCTGGACAGGTTGCCACCTGTTGATAATTGCCACCTTTCGTGACAGATAACACATAGTATTCAAAGCCGCTGTCCGTAGCGTTTTCGTCAAGATCGGCAGTATCTTTAGCTTCTCTGTCATCGGTTTTTTCTGTAGTTTCAGAGCCTCGCACAAAAAGGATACGCAGATTTTTATTTCCGATGACAACGCTACCGTCTTCCGCAGTGTAGGTGTATAGTTCTTTCACCACTTTGGATTCAAGTTTGGGAGGTGCAGTACGAATCGCGACACTGCCTTGAACTGTGTCCCGCGTTTCACCGGCTGCGGTTTGGGATTTGAGCGAAACTGAGGCGGTTGCGACAGTCGGTTGTGGAAAACGACGCGCGACCCAGAAAAGAGACGTTTCTTCGCCCGGTTCAAGTTCTCTAACAGTTTGTCTCGGTCGTCCACGCCTTAACTTTACACCGTTAATAGAGATTCGGACATCGTCCGTCTTACCGAGCGGCGCGGTGCCGGTATTCCGAAGTGTACATTGTATCTCAAAATCTTCACCCGCAGCGACGATAGCTGTCGTCGCACCGACACTTACAATCTCTAATTTGGGGAGTGCTGTATAAAGCGATATTTTGACGGGCGGTGCTTCTGATGCTATGGATTCGATGCAAAAGTCAGTGAGCGCGGAAACGGCTGTTGATGTTGGTTGGTTGAACTCAAGGAACTGTGTGCGCTCATCGTTGAAGTGTAGGATTGCAAGGCCGCATCGGAGTTCTGGTTCGGCATCTCTTTTTCTTTTTTGGAGGGTGGTCTGTTTGGGTTTACGTAGCTGCGGTTTGCCCCATAACGCCCAAGCGTAGTTGCTATTGCCCTCTACGTTGCATTCCGTCAAAAATGATACGACGATTTCTTTGCCTGCGTAGCGCGTGAGCTCAACGCCTTTTTCCGCCCAGCGACACTCCGTAGATACTGCTTCAAAACATCTATCCGGTACCGCTTCCAAACCGACATTATCGTGCAGGTCAAAAACTTCAATAGCGAATTTCACACCACCGGGCTGTCGCGCTGCGTCGTCAAACACAACCCCGTCTCGCAAGCCGATGGAAAAGTGTAAGAAAAGTTTTTCTTTGGCATCAACATCGGGAAGTGAGAGGGTATAGTCAATTTTCGCGGTTTCTGTTGGCGTTGGATGCTCAAAGATCGCAGGTTTCATAATACCGCCTGCGCAATCTGTCCCACTTGCGGATGCCTGCTCCGTCCCCGAAACAGTGCTTTGTCCAAACATCTCCACAAAGTCGTAAATCTCCTCAACAATTCCGAGTTCCACTTGTGGAGGTTCAGGTGCTGTTTCGGCAGCATCGCTTTTATCTATTTCGTCGGTTTCTTGCGTTTCAGTTTCTGCGTTTTCGCTATCGGCAGCTTGTGGACTGTCCTCAGTTTCCTGTTCAGGTGAGGCACTCTCTGGTTCGGATTCTGTATCGTCTTCGGAAACCGAATCAGCGTTTTCTGAGGATTGGGGCGGCTGATCACCCTCGGCGGGCGCGGCATCGGAAACCTCGTCACTTGATTCATCAGAAACGGTGTCAGCACCTGGTTCGTCAGTCTCGGCATTGCTGTCTACAAGTGTTTCAGCGTCCTCATCTATAGTGACAACCGGAGTATCGTCCACCAGCGGGGCCGGTGTATCATTTTCTTCGGTTACTGGGTTTTCGGAAACCGCGTCAACCGTTGGGTCAGTATCATCTACGGAATTATTATCGGTTGCGATTTCTAATTCCGTTTGGGATTCGTCATCGCGCTGTGCATCGTCGGGTTGATCCGTCTCTTCCTCTGTGTGTCCGATGCATGCGGCTAAAAACTGTTGAAAACCGGTGCGCATTTATTTTTTTTCGCTCCATTTCTGTTTCATCTGCTTCATCTCATCGTTGAGCACGAGTTCCGCTGATGGTGTTTGTGCGGATGCCTCAATCTGCCATGCACCAGATTCATCCTTTAGCACGGGCTTGCGTTGTGCGACGGGTAAAATGCCGAAGGGGGCATGCGGTTCAATTTGGTACCAATAGGCGACAGAAGACATTTCATTGCTGAGGTGGTTACCGTGTCCGTGCTCAATCGTCACCCGAATTTCCTTCTCAAAACGGATGGGATTCTCGATGTGATAGACATAAGATGTCTGGTAACCGTCGGTATTATTTTCGTGGATAGAGGAGCCGTTGTGTGCAAAGGCGTTCTGTTGCATCCCCCAGGCTTGGTTGAGATAATCCTCTGAACCGGTGCCGTGTAAGTCAGGGGGCCACTTATAGCCGTCTACCCAAATCATATCATCGCCTTCGCCCCACCACGTGCCTTGGAAGTTGGTAACCGATAGGTTACAACCGATATAGTGTCCTCTGCCTTCGGCGGATAGGATGAGGTAATTGTTGTCCCAAGCGAGCCGTTCCGCATTGATGATATTGGCTTCCGGGGTATTCACAGTAATTTCATGTCCCCACCCGTCACATGGGTTCTCACGATGAAATTGTGCGTGAAAATAGGCGACATCATCGTCGTGTGGTTCGGGGTACAGTTCATAATCAACATAGAAGTATTGACGATGGGTTGTATCGCCTTCGTTGACGAGTTCAATCCTCGCGCTGCGGTTAAAAGGCATTTGTAAGTAACTGTTGAGTGCGCAGCCTGTATTGAATATATTGTTTTGGTGTGTGGAGGCGGAGAATGGGATGGAATCGTAAGAATTAACGATTTCGTTGCCGAGTCCGAAGAAGTCGCCCAGTGGACAGAGGACACTTGGGTGTTCTTCATCGTCCCAGAACATCCGAATCAGTACGTTTCGGTAACCGTTTGGCTGGGTCATCCAGATATGATTGATACACCCCGGCCCTTGAATGTCTGCGATAACACGGGTTTCACCGGGTTCGACATTCCATGCATCGTTATTTCTGCCTGTGGTGTCCCAAGAGGCGGAGCGTAATGAGCGTGCGTTCTTGAGACGTGTCAACGATGACAATAATCCGTCAATATAAGCCATAAGTTTAATTTCCTACTATACATGACGCTGCGATTGTACGCAGTATTCAAAAGATGATTTCTTGCCATCAATTATAGCACATACGCTTAAAAAAGCAATAGACAATACAACACCTTCGCCAAATCCAAAAGTGGGCAACCTTATTTCAAATCAGAAAAGAAGCGGGACAAAGCCAGCCTGCTCAAAGTGATGTATCCGCAAAGACCTCATTCATCGGCACGCCCGCATAACTCTGTTAGTAAGCCATCACTGATCAACTCATCGTGGCGATCACTGATGTTCTCCTCGTCACATTCCAACGTCCCTGCCAACGAAAGGAGTGGCGCTGCTTTATCCGAAATTTTTTGTTTTTCCGACTCCGCTTTGGCTGCCCGAAGATTAGAATTCCGAAGAGCAGCGAGGTAGTTAAGGGCGGTCTCGAGCTTTTCAGTCGAAAGTTGCTCAATATAAGCAATTGCTTGTTGTTTAAGTTCAACGTTTCTCATGATGTCTCCTTATCGCCGGACAGGCGAGACGCATTTGGGAGATTTCATCTGCCAACCACGCCATTTCTGCCTCCACTTTCCGACGACTCCTCATCCGCTGGTCCCTCTTAGATCTTCGCCAACTTATCAATCTGTCAGGGCTCAACTCAAAACGTGTCTGACGCATTATAACAGGCACAATCTCCCTTTTGGAATCTCTCCAGTATAACGTATAACAGCACCGCCTTTAAGGGTGCTCAGTTCACTATAAACATTATCCCTTAAATCACTACGGGCAGTAACTATGCCTGATATAAGTTCTGAAGTTTCATTATTGATTTCAGGATCAACAATAAATAGCCACTGGTCGGGATACTGATCTGTCATTTCATCGAGTGTCAGACGTTCACCTATCTCTATAGACATTTCCCTTCCCCCTTAATCTTTACAATCGCTTAAAGTAACCTCGGCTGCGGATTAGCGAAGAAATAGTGATTAAACCAAAAACCATATCAGGACTATTGTATCACAAATTACAGCAGAAATGCTACAAAAACAAATGGTGATTAAATCAAAAATTATATCAGGACTGTAGGGCAGCCTGCATCTTTTCTAAGCCGATGCGTGCGACTTCTGCGGAGTCTTGTTCCCAGTAACTCGGATTAAACAGTTCCAACGAGATGACACCTTCATATCCGGCATCTTTTAGGATAGCGATCATCTTTCCGAGGTCAAGGATACCGTCACCGGGGTACACCCTGTCTGCATCCGATTGCGCTTCGCGTGCGGGTTGTGCGGGTGCGTCGTTAAAATGGAAAACTGCTATTTTTTCGCCGGGGATGCCTTCCATATCTTCTATTTCTCCGCCGCCGCGATAGATATGGAACGGGTCAAGCACAATTGTGCTATCCGGATGATCTGCGACTTCCATCACTTCCCATGCATGCTTGACTTGGTTGACACCGTCCACGAAACCGAGAAATTCCATGGCGGGCTTAACGCCAAATTCACGTCCGAGTTCAAGGAGCTGGCGGTAGTTCTCACCGCCTAATTGGAGGTCTGCTATCTCACGCGGCGGACTTGAGATAATATAGGTCGAACCGACAGCGGCGGCTTGTGCCATCCGTCGTTTTGCCTCTTCAATCGCTTCCTGATGCTCGGTACCTGTGGTATTGAGCCAACCGTGTAAGGCGATAACGGTAGGCACTGAGAGTCCGTAATCGTCAAGTGCCTTTTTGACGTCCGAGAGCGAACCACCTTGTTCTTCGTGAGCCGTTAAATCGTCGTTCCATAACTCAATCGCTGAATAGCCGGTTTCGGCAGCGATCCGAATTTTATCCATTAACCCAGCAGGGCGGATAGTGCTTGTATTTAAGCCTAACTGAAATTGTGACATTTATGTTCCTTTATTTTTCTAACGCTGGCTACTTATCTATAGACATACCACCCCTAATGAAGATTAAGAATTTAATCGGGTAATTTTCAGTTCTTTTGTCGGACCCGGTGCGGTTAGGAAACCGCACCTACCGGACCTGGAGTAAATTACCCAGTTTATTTTTTAACCTTCATACGGGGTGAGGAAAATACTTGAAAAACATCGTGGAAATACGCAGAAATACTCAAGCAAAAACACCAAAATTTGTTAGTGGCAACTTGGATTACTTCTCTAATAAACTGTTAATGAAGCGGACATCTACGCGGGCGAGATCGATGACGGTGTCCACGGGTTCTCCGCTGTATTCGCTATGGAAACTGATGGGACCTGAATAGCCAATGGTCTGTAATGTATTCACCGTCGTTTCCCAGTCAACGAAACCTTTTCCCATTCGGACAACGCTGCCACCCCGTGCGCCGGGGGCACGCGCCAAGTCCTTAAACGCTATAACCGCGAGATGCGATTTGACGATATCGAGTGCCATGTTAATCGGTTCCCCAACAATAGAGAGATGCCCAGTGTCGGCAAAAACGCCAACATGTTGTGGGTTGAAATCCCTGACAAGGTTCATCACTGCACACGAATTCAGACCCATGGAAGTACCAGAATGGTTATGGATGCATGTCCGGGGTCCGTATTGTTCGGAGAGCTTCGCGAATCCTTCCAACTGCGATCGGATAAAATCGACTTGTGCCCAATAGCCGCCATCTTCGGCGTGCCAATGCCAGTATCCCAATTTGATATTTTCGACACCTGCTTCGCCGGCAGCGGCGTAGACCCGACGTGTCTCTTCCTGTGCCGGATCAAGAAAATCGCCCGGCGTTGTAATAAGAGGGATGGATAGACCTGCATCCGCAAGTTGCTTAGCGGCGGCGGGTAATGCTTCTGTGGCATTTTCTGGGTTTACCGGATAACCCGGACGGACACATAGATCCGCGCCACTGACACCTACCGATTGTAAGGCGGTGATAATCTCTGGAATTTCTAACCCTTCCAGATGTTTTGTGAACATGATAAATTGCATAATAGTTGTTATTAGTTGTCAGTTGTCAGTCTTCAGTTGTCAGTTAAAGAGGGTTGTTGTAGAGAAAACAGTTAACTGGACTGCTACAAGAGGCTCTTAACTGATAACTGACAACCGATAACTGATGACTATTCCTTACCAATCGACGACGGAGCCGTCATCAGGGTGATAGGACGTTGGGTTCTGCCAATCGTGGTCGATCTTATCTTCGAGTGCGTCCTCATCGAGTTCTATGCCGAGTCCGGGACCGGTCGGTAGTTCAACGAATCCGTCTTTGAAGACGAAGGGGTTCTTGAGATACCCTTCACCGAGCGTCGTATGTTCCTGCATCAGGAAGTTCGGGATAGAGGCATCTAACTGGATACACGCCGCTAAGGAGATGGGACCGAGCGGATTGTGCGGTGCGATCCCGCCGTAGTAAGCCTCCGCCATGCCTGCAATGATACGCACTTCATTGATGCCACCCGCGTGACAGAGATCGGGTTGGAGGATGGATGCTGCCTGTTTCTCTAAGATTTCACGGAATCCCCACTTCGTGAAAACCCGTTCGCCTGTTGCAATTGGGAGATGGGTGCTTCGCGCGATTTCGGCGAGTGTGTCCACATTTTGGCACTGGATCGGTTCCTCAACGAACATCGGCTGGTAAGGCTCTAACGCTTTAATAAGCACTTTTGCGGTCTGTGGGCTGACTGCCCCGTGAAAATCGATTGCGAGATCAACTTCTGTGCCTGCAGCTTCCCGCAGGGCTGCGAAGTGATCTACGGCTCTGTCAATGAAGGCTTTGTTTTCAATGATACGTGCGGGTCTGCCGCCTGCAACACCTGTTTTAAAGGCGGTAAAGCCTTTATCAATCCACTCTTTGATACCGTCTGGATCGCCGCCGCCTTTGTAGAGTCTGATGCGGTCGCGCGTCGGTCCGCCGAAGAGTTGATAGACAGGAACGCCGAGCGATTTCCCAGCAAGATCCCAAAGTGCCTGCTCTACGCCGCTGAGTGCGCTTGTCAGGATAGGACCGCCGCGGTAAAATGCATGACGGTACATCGCCTGCCAGTGGTGGACAACACGTCTCGGATCTTCGCCGATGAGGTAGGGTGCGAGTTCGTCAACGGCTTGGGCACACGTTTTCGCACGACCTTCTAAAATGGGTTCCCCGAGTCCTACTAACCCTTCATCTGTATGGATTTTAAGGAAAAGCCAGCGCGGTTGCACCAGAAATGTTTCCAATTTTGTTATCTTCATCGAGTTCCTCAAAAGAATATGGCTTGCAAGCAGCAGCCTGCAGCCCGAAACGGACTTTCGTAAACTTTAAATGTTATGTTAGCATCCACCCTGAATTTTGTCAACAGAATTAATAGTTGCGTTCGGGGTATCCAGTTATCAGAGGAATAGTTGTCAGTAGAGACGTTTTCATAAAGATTAATACTGTCTGAATTAGGTCGTCTGAGATTATGCACCTTTTTCGCCTCCAAATTGCGTCTTTAACGCTCCCCCGTCAAATCCCCATGCTTTAGCTTGCGGGATGTAGACGGCGAAGACCCTGATAGAAAATATAGTTGACAATCTAATCATAATGTGGTATAATATACTATACACTCTAATAGAAAGGTAAGATATTATGCCTCTCAAAATCGCTAATAAGAAACGTAATTACAAAACAAGCAACAAGACAATCTATAGTTGTCAATATCACGTGATTTGGTGTACCAAGTATCGTCGTAAGGTTTTGGATACACAGATACAAGGGCGTCTGAAACAACTCATACGAGAAAAACAGGACGCGTATGAATATCAAATCTGCGAGGTTGAAACTCAACCTGAACATGTCCATTTGCTAATAGAAATACCGCCAATGCCAATACATTCTATTGATAAAATCGTTGGCAAAATCAAAGGCTATACCGCTAAAGTTTTGCGAGAAGAATATCCTTCATTGAAAAGTCGTTTACCCTCTCTGTGGACACGTTCAAAGTTTGTCAGTTCCTGTGGTGGCGTAACGTTCCAAGTCATGAAGGACTATATTGAAGGTCAAAGTGGACAATGAGAAAAGCCAGCAAGTTCAAACTTCAGAATCAATCGAACATCGTCAAAATCGGCAATATGCTTGACGATATGTGGCAGATACACCTGCATATCATGCTTTTACAGCGTAGGTATTATCGCATGTTCGGTAAAAACCTGTCCGCATCTCGGATCAACAAACATATTGCGAAACTCAAAAAACGCACAAAACCACATTGGGCAGACTTGCCGAGTCAAGTTGTGCAAGACGTTGTTCTGCGATATGGCAAATCACAAGACACATTTTTCCAAAACATAGAAGACCGCAAAGCAGGTAAGACGAGACGTAAAGTGGGTAGACCGAAAATCAAACCGAGACACAAATACACCTCTATGACGTTCACACAAGCGGGCTACACACTTGAAAACAATCGTATCAAAATCAACTGTATAGATACGTGGTTCTCCTTCCACAAACACCGTGAAATCAACGGGACAATCAAGACGATCACACTCAAACGTGACAGGTGCGGAGACTATTGGATATGCTTTTCGTGTGAGAATGTTGACGATTCGGAACCGAAACCCAAGACGGGTAAGAGCGCAGGGTTTGATTACGGAAATAAAACATTCCTTACAAGCGACGAAGGCAACAAGATAGAATCTCCGCAGTTTTTCAAACACTCCCTGAAAACGTTGCGATCCCTGAGCAAAGCAGTCAGTCGTAAAGTCAAAGGTTCTAACAACTATTATCGTGCGTGTCGTGCTTTGGCGAGGCACCACAGAAAAGTCGCCCGCCAAAGAGAAGATTGGCAGTGGAAACTTGCTGACGAACTTTGCACGGAGTTTGATACGCTCTGTTTTGAAACCCTGAACCTTGACGGTATGAAACGGCTTTGGGGACGCAAAGTTTCTGACCATGCCTTCTATCAGTTCATAGAGATATTGAAGCAGAAGTGTGCGAAACATGGTAAAAAACTTGTGAAAATCAGTCAATGGACAGCAACAACAAAACCGTGCAGTGATTGTGGATACCATAATCAAGAACTCTCTCTTTCTGATAGACAGTGGACATGTCCGGAATGTGGTTCTCACCATGATAGAGACGTAAACGCTGCTATCAATATCAAACGGGCGGGCTTGGCCGCCTAAAGTGGAGCGATACTAAGACGGGTTTTCTCTTAGAGAAAAGCGCAGTCGCGAGGAAGCACAAGTTTCCCCTACCTTCAGGTAGTGGGTACCTATGACTAAACAATTGGACCCATCATTTGTAGAAGAGATACGCTGTAACGAAAGCGCATAGAATTTACCGACGAACAGGTGCGTCAACGAAAGTATAGGGTCTCGGCAAACGAGTTGTACGCATTAGAGAGTCTTTAGCACGATTAGATGATTAATGTTGTCAATAACCCACACAAATGTTACAATATATGTGTAACATACATTCACACCAACTTTTCATCCAAACCCACACAAGGAGAGATTCACAATGAAACGATCCTACCTCACTGCCTTTGTAGTTTTCGTTGGAAGCGTCGCGTTTCTACTTGCGACCGCTCTGCCGAGCGTAGCGTCAAGTTTCTCAGGCAGAGTTGTTGACGAGGCGGGGCAACCTGTTGAAGGTCTCATCATAGCCCTTCCCTCATTCCCAGGCAATACGCCCCCACATCAACACCAACGCTTTCAAGGTATGTTCCCACCAGCCCAACCCAGCGAGACAGACGCAACAGGTATGTTTTCAATTAAGAATATTGCTACACCTTCGGTGAGTCGATTAGCACTGTTCCCTGAACGCAATTCAGATTATGAAATCCGCTCTATTGAGATTGAAGGGATAGCCTTCTACCTCGATCAACACCAGCAGCATTTTGGTGGACTCAATTTCGCCATAGCGCCGGAGACAGATATTAAAGACGTGGAGATAACCGTGCGTCTTCGGATGCGTATTCGGGGGCGCGTTCTGTCTGCGGATGGCACTCCGCTCCACAATGCACGCGTTAACCTTATGGTCAAACATCGCGATGTAGATGGCAGAGGCAGCGGCAGTGGCGGCGGTACAAGAACGCTTGATGCCGATGGTTACTTCGTGGACTACGTGGATGATGGAAATGCCTATTACACCGTCACTGTAACATACCAAGGACAGACCGTGGAATCCGAGGAGATTCTGCTTGAGGAAGGACAGCGAATGGATGGACTCGTTTTGAAGCTTGCAGGTGAGTCTACCGAACTGCCTCAACCTGAGAGAGTCGTTGTAGCCCCTCCCGCTCGCGTCCACGATCCAGCACGTTTTGAGGCGGCGCGAAGACGCGAACGCGAAGGCATGTGGGCAATCAACCCTGACAATCGACACGCCTACAAAATGATCCGCTGTGAAACCCGTGAAGAAGCACAGGAACAAGCAGCCGCTCAAGGTGCACACCTCCTTACTATTAATGACAAAGCCGAACAAGAATGGCTTCTCGAAGTCTTTGGAAAACGAGAAAACTTTTGGATTGGATTGATCAACGGTTCAGAAGAAGGGAAACAACAGTGGGATAACGGCGAACCGATCACTTATACAAACTGGATCTCGCCACAGGAGGCTGCCAAGATCACCAAACCCGCTCAAGACAGCGATGCGAACCCGAATTACATTGTCCTTGTTGGAATGTTAGGAAAATGGCGGGTGGCACGTCCGGGCAACCCACTGATACGTATGACGCAGAGAGCGATTCTGGAGAAAAAGAATTTCATCATCGGCGCGCCTGAGGTAGAGGATGATACCGAAAAGCGTTGAGCACATCAACACACAAGGAGATATAGAAATGGATCGTACCTACACGACACAAAAACTCGCGGTGTTAGCGTTGACACTTTTGTTCACCGTCATAAGCATCGCAGCGGCACAAGATCCTGAGAATCCAGCGTTACAACCACCGAGTGGCATGTCGGGCAAAGTCGTTGACGCAGAAGGAAACCCTGTTGCAGGGTTCACATTTGCGATTCAACCTATGCGGTTCCGCGACGGGCATCTACAACCCGAAGGCGGTTTTATGCCCCGATTTCAGGTGCCTCCTGAAGGCATGGAAGGTCCGGGAATGCCACGGACTACGAGTCGGGTGAAAACCGATCCAGATGGAACCTTCACTGCCACCAACATCCACCCCGGGCTTGTCCAATTAAACGCTGTTTCGAGTGCTACATTGGATGCAATTGAAAAGTTTGACCCTGAGGAAATTCGACAAGGCGCGCAGATTCCGCAAGAATTGATGCGGTTTGACAGACTTGAGCCAGAGATGGAGATTCTCTCTATTCAAATAGGGAAAGTCACCTTTTTTAGTAAGAGTGAGAGGCACGTTCCTCATTTTATGAAAGGCTTCACGTTTGCGCTGAAACCTGGTGTGACGCTTGAAAACCTCAAGATTACTGTTAAGTCGCGGCAGCGAATCCGTGCGCGAATCGTTTATGCAGATGGAACGCCGCTTGTCAGTGCCAACGGACGCCTCAGAACGCGACAACGCGATGAGACGAACCCGAACAGCGGCGGCAGCTCCAATACAGACTTCTTTACCGACGCCGATGGTTACTTTACCGAATATAGAGATGAGCCAGGATTTTACACACTTTCTGCCGAATATAACGGACTCTCTGGCGGCGCCGGTCCTTTCCTGTTCAAAGAGGGCGTGGCACCCGAGAACCTGGTTATAACACTTGACGGTAATCCGCCTGATGTCGAACGACCCACTGATCAGAAAGTGGGTGTCGGTGGTCAGATTGAAAAGGGTAAAGTCCCTGCTGGTGCTGAAAACGTTATTATTGAACAGATTAAAGTCCAGCCGAAAGTCCGAGCGGTTGTCCCACCGCAAGCACCAAAGCCGCCGAAAAGCGTGTGGGTCATTAACCCGGCAAATGGGCACGCCTACAAAAAGATTCAGTGTCAGGACTGGCACGATGCGCAACAGAAGGCTGTTGAAGAAGGCGCGCATCTCGTCTCTATTAACGACGAAGATGAACAGCATTGGCTGCAGGTGATCTTTCGGAGCCACTCCACATGGATTGGACTTACCGATGTAGAAAAAGAGGGGACATGGCAGTGGGATAGCGGTGAACCCGTTACCTACACCAACTGGGCAACCCAACCCGTTTTCCCCGACGGACAACCAGAGACCGAAAAAGACTATGTTGTGATTACATTTAGAGATGGCGAATGGCAGTCCATCGGTCCCGAAAGCCATTTCTGGCAAATGACACGAGAGGCAATCATCGAAAAAGATGGATTGGTTTCCAAAGCACCTGCTGCGGAAAAGTCCGATGATGAGTAAGTTATCTTTGCATATTTTACTGGGGGAGTTTAAAAATGAAACGTGCTTACCGCATTCCGCTTTTAATTTTCGTCGGAAGTGTTATACTTTCGCTTCTGACATCTTTGCCGAGTGTTGCAGCAAGTTTTTCAGGCAAAGTGGTTGATGAAGCCGGAGTACCCGTCTCAGGTGTCACTGTAGCTCTTCCGCCGCAATCCGCCGAGACAGACGAAACAGGTGTATTCTCAATGACCGACGTTGCTCCATCTTCCGTTAGGTCCCTGATGTTATTGCCTGTAATTCAGGTAGATTATGAAATACGCGCCGTTGAAATTGAGGGCGTAACCTTCTACTTTGATCCACTGCGTCCCCCTTGGTATGACAATAGATTCCCTATTGCGATTGAGCCGGGGGCAGATGTTAAAGATGTAGAGATAACCGTGCGTCTTCGGATGCGTATCCGGGGGCGCGTCTTGTCTGCAGACGGCACGCCACTTCGCGATGCTAAGGTTCAGTTTGAGATAAACCAACGCAGCACAAACGGTAGACACACAAGAAGCAACAGTAGTCCAAGAAATCTTGATGCTGAGGGTTACTTTGTTGAATACGTGGAGGGACCGGCTTTTTACACTGTCACCGTAGCGTATCAAGGACAGTTTGCAGAATCCAAGAAAATTTTACTTGAAGATGGACAGCGGCTTGATGAACTTGTCTTAACACTTAGCGATGATCCCAATGCGCAGTCCCCTTCAAAAACCGTGGTGAAACCGGTATTTAAACCGGCAGTGTTAGCCGCACCCGAACCGCCAGTCAAACCGAAGGTCGTGATACCGCCTCGCGCCCATGACCCACAAAGTGCTGAAGCCGCGCGGCAACGAGAGCGTGAAGGCATGTGGGCAATCAATCCTGATAACCGACACGCCTACAAAGTGATTCACTGCAAAACCCGTGAGGCGGCAGAAGCACAAGCAACGGCACAAGGTGCGCACCTTGTCGCTATCAATGACGCAGCAGAACAGCATTGGCTCTTTGAGGTCTTTGGACAAAAAAGGCTGTTGAATGATAAAATAGAGCAGCGATGGAATCTCAAAACCTTTGGGCAAGAGAGTCTTTGGATTGGACTCTCTGACGAGATAAAAGAAGGAAACTTATACTGGGATAACGGCGAACCGGTCACTTATACCAACTGGCATTCTCCACAGAAGATTGTTGAAGACACTGTCCACAGTCAAAATGGTGATGTGAATCAGCACTACACTGTCCTCATTGGAAGCATAGGCAAGTGGCAGCTGGTGCGTCAAGGGAGCTCCGTTGCGGGTCTAATTGAGAAAGCGATTCTGGAAAAAGAAAACTTCATCGCTGGCGCACCTGAATAAATATATAGACACACTCTTATTTTTTTCTGATTATGCACCGATTTGACCCTTAACAAGCGTCACTATAGGGCAATCGGAGGTGATTTATGAAAAATATCGATGTTGAACTTATCCACCGTGTTCTTGATGGTGATGATACTGCCTTCAGTGAACTTGTGAAAAAGTACCAAAAGCCGGTTCACGCGCTGGTGTGGCGTAAGGTTGGAGATTTCCACATCGCCGAGGAGATTACACAGGATACATTCCTAAAGGCATATCAGGGATTGGCAACGCTGAAAAAACCGCAGAGTTTTGCGAGTTGGCTTTATGTGATTGCTGCGAATCACTGCAGCACGTGGCTGCGTAAAAAGCGTCTACGGACACAATCCCTTGAAGAAACGAGCAGCGCGCAGTTAGAAAAGGCAACGTACTCGGGATATGTTATTCAAGAGAACGAACAGACAGCCGTAGAAACCCGACGCGAAGCTGTCAAACAATTGCTTGCGACACTCCAAGAGAGTGAACGTACCGTCATCACACTGCATTACTTCGGTGAAATGTCCAGTGTAGAGATTGGGGCGTTTTTAGGTGTATCGGAAAATACGATTAGGAGTCGCCTCCGCCGTGCGCAACAGCGTTTAAAGAAGGAGGCGCCAATGATTCGAGAGGTTTTAGACAATTTTCAAATCACACCGCATCTCCCGGAAGACATCATGCGAGAGATTTCACGTTTGAAACCTGCAGTTCCGTCCGGCGGTAGACCGCTGGTACCTTGGGCGATCGCTGCTTCTACGGTAGCCTTAGTATTTGTGATGTTAGGTGCCAGTAATCAATACTTATCGCGTTTCCAAAAACCGTATAGTTTCGATGCGATGTCAGAGATGACGATTGAATTAATTGAAGCCCCAGTCGTGCTAAACCTTGCGGCTAAACCGGACGTGCGGAATCAGTTCGGTAATGCGGATACAAGGAATAAAAACAGTAAGGTCAACCAGAAACCTGACGCAACTTTATTTCCTTCTGCCTCCGGTCATATTCTTGATGAAGCGGGGGAACCGGTATCCGGGATCAAGATAGCCGTTACACCTGTTGTAGATGGCAATGGAGCTTGGTTCCGGATTCGAGAAGGCAACGCCGCGTCATCTCAAGCGGAAAGCGATGCAGCGGGTCATTTCACTATCACCAGCGTTATTGATGGTCCCGTGCTATTGTCGCTATTTCCATTCCACAGATCGGATGTCCGAATTTTAAAAGTTCAAATCGGAGCATCATTTTTTTATCCGAGTGGAATGGGCGATCGTGGCATTGTGTTTGCCACGAGTCCGGGGAGACGTATTGAAAACATTAAAGTAATCGTACAACACCCACACATCCGTGGAAGGGTGCAGTATACAGACGGAACACCCATCGTCAATACGAAAGTCGAGCTCCGTTTACGAACAGTGAGTTTATACGGAAATTCTTCCAGCGATGGGAGTGCTCGGACAGATGCCGAAGGGTACTTTACGTACTATACCAAGAGGGATTTAGGGGGACCAACATTTTACATGCTGTCTGTCGGACATCAGACACAGACGGTGAATGCAAAACCGATTATTCTTAAACCCGGCGATCAAACCCACGAGGTTATTTTCACGTTTGAGACTATGCCAGAGCGGCCTTTGCCTGGGCGGCATCCCGGATTCGCAAGAGCGTCGGCTTCAACAAGTTCCCGTGCGCATAATGTATGGGTTGTCAGTCCAGAAAATGGGCATGCTTACAAAAAAATTCAGTGTGAGGATTAGGAAGACGCTCAAGCCCAAGCTGCTGCCGAAGGTGCGTATCTCGTTACAATTAATGACGAAACGGAACAGAAATGGCTGCAAGTCGTTTTGGGGGGTGAACCGAGTTGGATTGGACTTAACGACATCGCGCAAGAGGGACAATGGATCTGGGACAACGGCGAACCGGTAACCTACGCAAACTGGGGACTTCAAGAACCCGGTGATACCAGTATCGGAGCAGAGGATTATGTTATTATAGGGCCTTCAGGGAAATGGGAAGACTTTGGCTCCGGACATGGGGGAATATCCCTAATTCGGACAGCACTGATCGAGAAAGAAAATTTGCCGGTGAAGCAGTAAGTTTTATGTTCTACGCAAAAGGAGAAAAATTATGAAACGTTCATCCTACACAAAAGGTTTTTCTTTGTTAATAACAGTTGTTTCGCTTTTCATCGGCTTCGGTTCACAGAGCATTGCTGCGGAAGAGGAGACAGGAACTTTCTCTGGACGCGTTGTCGATGTAGAAGGGAATCCGGTTGCAGAGTTACCCGTTATGATTGGACCCACGATGCCTATCGGACCCGGGATTCGATCTGCTTTCTTCCCAACGAATTATCCGATTACGCGACGCGCCCTCACAGATGCAGACGGACGGTTTTCCATTACAGGTATCGCCGCAAGGATGTCGTACTTCAGTGCCCTCCCGCGTAACGTGGATGTACTGTTTCCAAAGGATCTCGAGACAAAAATTGCGAAAGCTATAGAAGAGAAGGATTTCGCTACGATACACACGAGTCGGGTTACAGAGATGGAAAGGGACGATTTTGAACCCGACTTTGAGGTTATATCTATTGACATCCGCGGTATAACCTTCTATCCGCGTAATGATTTTAGTCGGATCGGGTTTAGTGTTGAACGGGGGTTGCATATTAAAAACGTGAAAGTCATTGTGCAACCTCGGATGCGGATTCGGGGACGCGTGCTTTTCAAAGACGGGACACCGCTCCGCAACGCGCGGCTCCGCCTTGGTTTCAATTACATTCGTGAAGATGGACAGGGACACGGAAGTTCAGGCGGAAAACCCCGAACAGATGCTGATGGCTACTTTCTCTTTTATTTAGACGAGAAAGACGATACTGCAAACTACACATTTTCGGTGGAGTACCAAGAAGTTGAGGCGACAGCTGGACCTGTGCTTCTTAAGCCGGGGGATCGACTTGATGGACTCACTTTCACTTTTGACAGCAAACCGATTGCCCCCAAACCACCTGATAAAATGCCATTCAATCCGTCCGCTACGCCACCGGCACCCAAACCTATATCAATTCCAACGTTTGAAACGGTTTGGATCGTCAATCCCACAAATGGACACGCCTATAAAAAGATTCCGTGTGAGTCTCGGGACGCTGCTGTTGCCCAAGCGACAGAAGAAAAAGCGCATCTTGTCACTATTAACGACGTAGCAGAGCAGGCATGGTTAACCGCTGTTTTTGGAAATGAGTTCTATTGGATAGGGCTTAGCGATGCTGAAAAAGAAGGACAGTGGCAGTGGGATAACGGCGAACCTGTCACTTATGAAAATTGGTTACCCGACGATTTCTTTTCTGAATCCGCTGATGCCAATGAAAGAGACTACGCCGTCACGACCTTCACAGACGGGAAATGGTATGCCGTTAGTCCTAAAAGTATACTCTTGCGGATGACTGCGATGGCGATCCTTGAAAAAGCAGATATGCTTGATGGGCAATAATAGTTAGCGTCGGGTGATTTGTTGCCCGCTGGATGTTTCAGCATTTGAAAAAGGGAATTGACTATGAATCTTCAACGTCTCAGTCTAAAACTTGGCATTTTCGCCGCGGTTATAGTATTCTCCTTTAACGTCGTTACGGCAGCGCAAACAGATAATCGTCCGCAGGTTCGCGCGCGAGTCGTCTTTACCGATGGGACACCGCTTGTGAACGCGAATATATATGTTCTGGTGGCAGACAGAGACTTTGATGGAAGTGGCTTCGGAAATTCAGGAGGTACAACGCAGACCGATTCTGCCGGATACTTTGTGGAAACCCTTGACGGAAATGATGATGAATTCTATATGATCGGTGTTGCATATCAGGGGCGTTTCGCGAAGGCACTGCCTTTTATTTTGCATAAAGGACAACCGCAAGTTCATCTGCTTCTGACACTTGATGACAATGGCGTTCCAGCAGACAGATGGAACCCTCATCAAGTATTCACTGCATTAGAAGGATTTCTTGAACCACCGCCGGTATGGGTAGTGAACCCGACAAATGGACATGCTTACAAAAGGATTTATTGCTCAGATATAATGGATGCAATGCCCCTTGCCACTGCAGAAAATGCTTATCTCGTTTCCATCAACGATGCAGCAGAAGAGGCATGGATATTGGAAGTCTTTGACCGAGATAGCTTTTGGATGGGGCTCAGCGATTCCGCTGAAGAGGGGCAGTGGGTCTGGCACAGCGGTGAACCGGTTACGTATACCAACTGGGCAGAGAATCAACAATACGGTGGTAATACCGAGATGAACGATTACGTCATCTCTGACTGGGGCGACGCATGGCAGGCAGTTGCCCCTGGCGGTACACATACCCCTTTTCTCAAAGCGGCAATCCTTGAAAGCGTACATACCCCTGTTAAGCAGATACGGTCCCTTTCGGAGATCGGTGTATGGGCTGTAAACCCTGCAAATGGGCACGCCTATAAAAAGATACGGTGCAGAAGTCTGGATGACGCAAAAGACCGCGCTGCTGCTGAAGGTGCGTATCTCGTCGCTATTAACGACAAAGCAGAGCAGGAATGGCTTTTAGGGTTTTTTGGGAATCACTTGTACTGGATCGGACTCAGCGATGCGGAAAAAGAGGGGGAATGGGTATGGCAGAACGGTGAACGGCTTACTTATACGAATTGGGGTGCCAAGCACAGTTTTCCGCGCAGTACGCTTTCACCAGAAAAGAAAGACAGTGCTGTCATGACGTTTATAGATGGGCAATGGCATGCTGTCGGTCCCGGCGACCTGTTCTGGCGTATGACAAAGATGACGATCCTTGAAAAAGCAGATGTGTCTGAGAACTCTCCCACCGAAGAAAAATAATAGTTTGTAAACCGGGGCTATTTAGGTCCCGGTTCCCTACCCCACCTACAATTTTTCGATTAATACTACCAATCATTACCACAAAATTTATGATGTGTTAGAGGCCAAGTTATCCATTTCCGACCAAAACGATATTTGGCAAGCCGCCCACAGAAAAAGGAGAAGCCCCTGTGAACTTCCGAAACCTTTTACATAGAATTGTGGTGCTTTGCCTTGCGATTACAATTTGTGCTTTGCTGGGTTGTAGTGAAACTATAGAAATAGACAGGGCGAGTTTTTCAGGACGCGTTGTTGATGAAGCTGGAAATCCGGTTGCTGGACTTGCGTTAGTCATTATACCCTGCGACGTTGGTTTTGCGCAACGTCGGAGGTCTTTGTACTCAAAGTCGGGGAGCGACGCGAAGATCTGATTTTGAAGTTGTCGGATGCTTCCGAGTAAAGTGATGATAACGGCACTAAAGCGTATTATTAGGTTGGTCGCTTTACGAAAGTAGATTTCCGCAATACGCGCAAGCATCTAATTTGGCATCCCCGTTAAACGTTTCACACTCCGGAGTCAAGTAGGTCTCATAATTAGTGACGCAATTTGCGTTTTCACACGTACGTGTGGAAGCAGCGATGCCTCGCTCTGGGGGTTGTGTTAAGATGAGTTGTTCCAACCCCATGAGACTGGCGATCAGTGCCATCCGAACCGGGACAGCGTTCGCGGATTGCTCGAAATAAGCGGCACGTGGGTCGTCGTCTAATTCATAAGCGAGTTCGTTGACGCGGGGGAGCGGATGCATAATCATTGCATCGGGTTTGGCATGTTTCATCACCGCGGCATTCAACAGATAACTTCCACGTACAGCGGCGGCATCCATATTCGGTGGAAGTCGTTCTTCTTGCAGTCGATTGACATAGATGACATCAAGCTTATCAATCACCTCTGTAACGCTTTCTACCTCAAGGGGTTTTTGTCCGTGACACTGTTCGAGTTGTGCAAGTACCCACGGCGGCATCTGTAGCGGTTTCGGCGCGATGTGAACCAAGTTCCCACCGAATCGCGCGACGGCAAGAGAAAAGGAGTGTGCCGCCCGTCCAAACTGAAGATCGCCGCAGACACCGACGGTTAACCCGTGTATCTGCGATTTCCGTCGCATAATCGTATAGAGATCCGCGAGTGCCTGTGTTGGATGCGTGTGGCTGCCGTCACCACCGTTGATGACCGGAACATGTGCGTGCTGTGCAATGACACGTGCCGAACCCGCCCAGTTATGTCGTACGACAATGAGATCGGCGTAATTCGTCACCATCCGTGCAGTATCGGCAAGGGTTTCGCCTTTAGTTGCCGAGGTTGCACGCGGATCAGAGAAGCCGAGGGTTCTACCGTTGAGCCGTTCCATAGCACTCTCAAACGAAAGCCGGGTGCGTGTGCTCGGTTCATAGAAAAGGGTTGCGAGCAATTTACCTCGGCAAATCCCTGCCCACGTCTCTTGTTGCGACTGCATGCCTGCTGCGAGTCGAAAAATCTGTTCAATTTCAAAATTCGACAAATCGTCGAGTGTTACCAGATGCCGCATTTTCCTCCTCTGGACGCATTTTGTAAGTATATCCTCTGAATGGCTAAAGTTTCTACCTATTGAGAGATTGCATGAACCCTTCAAGGCTGTCAGATTGAGGAACTGTAAGTAACAATCGCTTGAGATCCTGCAAATCGTCTATAGATTCAAGTGCTGGCTTTAAGGCTTGAACTGCATCAGTCTTGAATTGCACCCCAAGCAATACGATAATGCTTTCGATCATGCCTTTTCTCTCACCTTGCTCAATGCCTTGTTCAATGCCTTGTTCAATGCCTTGTTCAATGCCTTGTTCAATGCCTTGTTCAATGCCTTGCTCAATGCCTTCTTTGAGACCTTCTTTAAGACCTTCTTGTTTAGCCTCTGCTTTTGCCTCTTGGATGTAGTGTTGAAAAAAAGGAGATTCTTGCATGATGCCCTCCGGTAAAAGGCGTTTAATTAACTGTGGTTCGTAAACCAAACCGCTAAAAACACCTAATGCTGCCAATAAGGTATCCCGTGTATGCTGGTCTGTGCGCGCCGACGCCGTTACATCAACACATCTTTCCAACCAGTGATTCGGATTTATTCCTTCTGGCGGTTTCATTAACGGTGTGAAAGGCAGTAACCCAGGTGCCTGCATTTCCAAAACAGATTGTCCATCTATCTGAATCAACCTGATTACTTTGTAGCGCAATGTATATTCATAGCCGTGTCCCTTGTAAGCATAATAACCTTTATCATCTCTACCTGCCTTCGGGTGCAGATAGAGGACATTGGAATAGACGGGTATCTCATGTAAGTTCATGAGAAAACCGTTATATCCCACAACGCGGGACCACATCGGTTTTCTGCTATTATCTGTCTGCACCTCGGTATGGAGTATCACTGTTTCGTTGCCGAGCTGCACTTTCAACGTACTATCGTTTTGATGCGTCTTGAGTGTCGGTTCTTCGGTTTCGAGTTTCTCCAGAACTGTGATATTTGAATGTCCCACCATGAATTCTGCGAATTCCTGTGAGTATTCCAGCATGATATATTTCGCTGCACTGTCAAAGTATTGTGCCATATCGTTATTATACACCAGATTGCCAGAAAATATCAATTTTTTCAGCAGTAATTATGAATCAACCTTCAGACTTCCGATCAATTCTTTAACCGACTTCATATTTGCTTGATTGAGATAGGCATGTATGCCTTTTACGACTTCCATTGATGCTTGTGGATTGACGAAGTTTGCTGTCCCGACCGCTATAGCGGATGCTCCGGCGATGAAAAATTCTATAGCATCTGTCGCAGTCATAATGCCTCCCATTCCGACAATTGGGATAGAGACACTTTTGTAGACCTCCCAGACCAATCGCAGTGCTACTGGTTTTATCGCAGGACCAGAGAGACCGCCTGTAACGTTTGCGAGTTCTGGTTTCCGCGTTTCCGCATTAATCGCCATACCGAGAAGTGTATTGATGGCAGAGAGTGCGTTCGCCCCGGCATCTTCAACGGCGTGTGCGATTACGGTAATATCTGTGACGTTTGGGGATAGTTTCACCAGTAGCGGTAAACGCGTTTCTGAACGGACTTCTTTGACAAGTTGATGCGCCAACGTTGCGTCAACACCGAAACTCATACCGCCGCAATCCAGGTTTGGGCAGGAAATATTGAGTTCTACACCCGCAACACCCTCTGCTGTATTTAGCTTCTCAACGACCGTCAAGTATTCTTCAACGGTTTTGCCGCAGACGTTAACGATGACCGGTACATCAAAATCGCGTAAGTACGGAAGTTTCTGTGAAATAAAGCCGTCTACGCCGACGTTCTGTAGCCCAATCGCATTGAGCATACCGGAGGGCGTTTCCATGATGCGCTGCATCGGGTTGCCGGGCCACGGCACACTCGTAACGCCTTTAACGACCACCGCGCCGAGCCGATTCAGGTCCACGAAATCGGCGTATTCAGAGCCGTAGCCGAATGTGCCAGATGCCGTCATGACGGGGTTCCGCATCTGTATCCCGCCGATATTCACACTGAGTGATAAGTCTGTTGTATCCATTTTATATAAATGACAGTGGTCTTGCTGCTTTAGAGAAGATAATCAGCCAGTTCAAGCAATATGAGGCAGACTACAATAACACATATCCAGAATGGCCATATCTGGTGGTCCCATCTTGGTGGCAATCTATCCTTAAAAAAGGTTGAAATGGTTAAAAAAGAGAACAGGGTGAACGTTATGAGTGCTTCGATGATATCTGCCGATAGGGCATGGCGTACTGTCAAACCTATCCCACATATTCCTGCAATAATACCAACAATATGGTGCCGTTTCATAGCACACGCTCCTTCAGATGGTACTTTATTTGAAGTATGTTACAGTAAAATCTATAATTAATTGGGCACACTCAAACAGTCTGAATGCCTATAACAGGCATTCAGACTGGCACAACCTAACAGGTTATGCTACAAAGATGTCTATTTATTTTTCGGATTCATTATAAAAAGCATCCCTTCAGTCCTGCATAGAAAATTTAGCAGCAATATACCTCGGATGTCAAGTGATTTTTTCTATTCTATCAGCGAGAAGGGTTACCAGCTCAGGTAAACAACGCGGAAATCAAAAATCAATCCCAAAATGCTTATTATGGACGCAACAATCACATCACCGATAACCAACCCGATGAAAAATGGGATTGAACGGCGGTATAAGCGCACACCCCCTGTTGAGAGTAGAACCCGTTTGATTGTCCAACTGATTAAAAGCGGGAACCACAACCCAGTAAAGGTCCACCAGCTTGAAACGACATATCCGACAGGATGTAGGGGCCACTGAATGAACCGCCATCGTAAGAGCAGGAGACTCACAGCAAAAGCAAATCCACCAGTGGTATAGAGCATACCACTGATGCTCGTTTCACTGGGGTTATAGAGCCACCCCGCAAGCCTGTTGAAAGCAGCGCGGGCATACCACGAACGCGCTTGTTCTAAGCCGACTTGGTAGGAAAGATGTAAGTGTCCCCACGCAGCGGAGAGTGCCCCTACGAAAATAGCAATCGCTAATACCCAGAGCAGTTGGGTCGGATTGAAACGGGTTTGATGCGCGAGTTTCAACCCCTCCAACTGATGCGGCATCGGGTGCGCGCGGTAAGAAAGGTGGTTTATCCAAAAGAAAAGCGACATGACCGAGAGGTTCCGGTTGCCGATGCGGCGTGTGCCGAGTGCATCTGTTAGGAGCAGATCAGGACCGGCGTTGTAAAGGTCGTGTGCGGGCGGACCGAGTTCCGCACGGATACGAGTGATTGTCACCGACATCGCGAAATAGAGCGCGAAAAATAGGAATGCAAACCAGACGGACATCCCTGCCTTGATGCAGAACGCCAGAATCAAAATAAATCCGATGATTACTCCAATTGTCGCTGTCCGATAACGCAACGCTTCACCTTCATCGTGTCGTAGGGGCGGTGTAACCCCGCCCCTACCGAAAACGGTTCGCAGCACTACCTTGACATGTGCGCGTCCCATCCATAGTGTCCAGAGAAATAGAGCCATCCACACACCCCGAATTTGTGCCATCTCTTTCGGAAATCCGATAGCGCCGCGCCACCCGAAACTCTCGCCAATAATCCTTTGAAAGTGCCAAAACAGATGAAAAAACCAGCAAGAGAACCCTAAATCAAGCGGTATTAGGAAACCGACTCCGATAGCAAACGGGAAGAAACTGATACGGAAGCCGGGGTTATTCATCGCGCTCCACGGTTTGTCGGGAAGTCGAAACCCGCGATAGAGCGGAATTGTTGGAAAAACAGGGTCAATCTGGTGTAAACTATAGAGCAGGTTTAGGAGAGCGGCGATGCTTAAACCGACAACCATCATCCGTCGATTAAAAAACAGATGCGGCGCGGTTCGGAGATTGCCGACATTCACTGCTGCGCGTGTAATTTCATAAGGGAGTTGCGCGATGGGGTAGGTAAGTCGCTCGTGCTCCTGCCACTGTTTGCGTAAAAGTACATTCAGGCAGAGCATTGTTACGCCGATGACGAGGCAGAAACCGACCCAGATCAGCGTCGGCAGCAGCCATGCTTGGAGGTGTGTCTGAAGATAGAGCGTGGATTCACCTTCATAGAAACCGCGTAACACCTCTTGCTTTCCGACGACAAGCCATTCGGGGAGATGCTGATGAAAGAGTTGTGCCCATTCGTTTTCGGTTGTCGCGTACCAAAAGCCGTTGCCCATCAATGGCACTAAGACTTGTAACATATCGCGCCCAGCGAAAACAGAGGCTTGGCAGAGCATCGCATAGATCGTTAGCAATTCGCTCTGCGTGAACGCCAATGTGGGACGCAAACGCCTGAGTATCGCACCGACACCAATAAGCACAAGCAAGGTAAACAACACATTGAACAGCAACGCCAAACTCGTGGGACGGTTGGAATCCCAGATATAACTGAGATGTAGCACCCAGTAACTATTAAAGGGTATGAGGATGATGCCGATCAGCGTTGCGCGTAGGGTGATGGGACTTTTTGAAGGGTGTCTCATATTAGCGAGGGTTGCAAGTTAGACGCTTGGAAGGAGATAACAAAAATGCTGACAATGGCGGTATTCGGTCTCGTTGTTATAATTATGATATGTGGCGGCATGTTACTTGCACGTCTGGCAACGATTGCTAAATCCAAAAATTCGTGGATATGGGGATTTTTCATCCTCATTGTGCTTATCTGTGTTCCGCTTTTTTTATTAGGTCTCTGTGTGTGGTTTATTTTCTTCAGTGGCGTGTCATCTGAAAACTTCAGCCCATTTGGTTGATACGGAATTCCTGAGTAGACGTGAGCGTTCTATAGCACAATTAGAGATCTTCTTCTTCGGTAGCGGTTGGTTCAGCGGCTGTGATGGGTTTACCTGCAAGGTAGAGGAACCATAACGTGAGACCGATCGCGATGAGAATCCAGAGTATGCCCCAGAACTCCGTTGGAAAGCCTGTCACTTCTGAGAGCATCCGTGCATCTGAACGCAGATGAGATCTGTCAAGGATATCGCTCTTGATGTCAAGAATCGCGTAGAGACAGCTTGTTACACCGATGACGCGTAGGATCCAATCGTTGACGCCCTCTGGTAGAAAAAACCCGACAGCGAGCAGCACAACTCCGAAGCCTATGCCGAATAGATAGGTAAATGTGCTTTCGCCGAACCCGATAGAGATTGCGACCATGCCCAAACCGATAAGCACGCTAATCGCCTTATCAAGGTGCGTCCTCGCTGCCAAAAGCAGGATAAGCCCACCCCACAGTAGGCTGCCGAGATAACCTGCAGTCAACGTCCAAAACCGAGAACCGCCTTGTGTAAGTGCATGCCCACCCTGCTGTGGGTTAATCTGAATTTCGACGATCTTACCGCCGGTCACGATTGCAGCAAGCCCGTGACTCACTTCATGCATGAACACCACGAAGATTTTGAGCGGATACACAAACAGTGTATCCCACAAGAACACAATACCTATAAAAATCAGAACCAGGGCAATATAGCGTTTAAAAAATGACATGATAAGTCCTCTTCTTTTGAATAGCAAGTTTTCGGTTTGCGAGCGGCACCGAAAATTGCTTGCCTTTTACGACAGCATCTGCTATAGTGTATCACAAGATGTTTAAAATATACAATTCTAAAAGCAAAAGGCGCGCTTCCAAAGTGCCTATCTAATTAAAAATGAATACGTTCGGTCATCTTTTTCGGATTACGACTTGGGGTGAGTCGCACGGTGGTGCTGTCGGCGTTGTGGTTGATGGCTGCCCGCCGCAAATCGACGTAGATATATCCGCAATACAATTTGAACTTGACCGGCGGAAGCCGGGGCAAAGCCGTCTCACGACACAGCGTCAAGAAGGTGATGAAGTCGAAATACTTTCTGGGGTCTTTGAAGGCAAAACACTCGGAACGCCTATCTCCATGCTGGTATGGAATAAGGATGCTCGTCCTTCAGCCTACGACCATCTGAAAGACCTTTATCGTCCGTCACATGCCGATTTCACGTATCAACAGAAGTACGGTATCCGAAACTGGCAGGGCGGTGGTAGGGCGAGTGCGCGGGAGACCATCGGCCGCGTCGCTGGGGGTGCGATTGCGAAGCAAATTTTACGCGAGAACGCTGGAACTGAGACCCTCGCTTATGTCAAACAGATTCATACACTATCAGCCGAAGTGAACACAGACACAGTGACGCTCGAACAGATAGAAGAAAGTCTTGTGCGGTGTCCTGACCCGATTGTGAGTCCAAAAATGGCGGAACGCATTGATCAGGCGCGGCGGGACCGAGATTCTCTTGGCGGTATCATTGAATCGGTTGCGCGTAACGTCCCTGTTGGGCTCGGCGAGCCAGTTTTTGATAAACTCAAAGCGGATTTGGCGAAAGCGATGATGTCCCTGCCCGCGACAATGGGTTTCCAAATCGGATCGGGGTTTGACGGGATTACGATGACGGGTTCCGAACACAACGATGCATTTTATGTAGAAAAAAGCGACGCGGCGGGGCGAATTCGGACGCGCACGAACAATTCCGGTGGCACACAAGGCGGTATCTCAAACGGCGAAAATATCGTCTTCCAAATCGCCTTCAAACCGACAGCAACGATCGGCAAGCCGCAACAGACGGTTGATATAGACGGAAACGCGGTAACGTTAGAGGCAAGCGGACGGCACGATCCGTGTGTGTTAGTGCGTGCGCCTGCAATTGTGGAGGCGATGGCGGCACTTGTCCTCACAGATCATCTGCTCCGCCACCGTGCGAAATCTTGATGCAGGGGCAAACAATTATAACCACACACGATGTCGATGAACTGTTTATTGGCGAAGACTTTCCTTTTTTAGCGGAGCCGCGGAAGCATAGGACAATGGAAACCACAGCACCGAAAACCGAGAATATCTCACCCGATGAAACGCTGGAAGTTTGCGCGCGGCGGATCATTGTTAACTATTTTCATCAAATGATGTCCTATAAAGAAGGTGCCAAGGCGGGTAACGATATTGAATTTGTCCATGAGATGCGCGTCACCTCGCGTCGCTTGCGTGCCGCACTGGACAATTTCGTTGACTGTTTTCCTGAGAAGGCGTTTAATAAACACTATAAACAAGTAAAATCGATAACCCGAACATTGGGAGCCGTACGTGATTTGGATGTCCTTATCGCCCGATTTAAAAAAGAATTCGTCACTTTACCTGAAGCCGAACAAGCAGATATCCGTGGGTTAATAGAACATTTACAGCAAGAACACGAAAACGCTCGAAAACCGATGCTAACACTTTTCGCGAAACTTGAAGAGACCGATTTTGAAACCGAGTTTTTGGAATTCTTTGTAGGAGGGGCTTGTAACTCCGATGAAGGATGTTAGCATTGCTCTGTTTAGGAAAAAAAATGGCGAAAGCACATAAAATCACCGGCGTTAAACCGCTATACAGCTACCGCGAAAACGCACATATTATTCTTCCACAGAAGGTTGAAGAGGTTTACACATGGGAACCGTTCATTCGGGACGCAGCACGGCGCGAAGAACTTCATAATATGCGAATTTCGATTAAACGTCTCCGGTATACGATGGAACTTTTTCGTGTCGCTTACGGGTCTCCAAAAAAGGATTCCAGAGAAGTTACTGCGGTGGACGACAAAGGTTTTGCTGAATTCCTCGGGGTAATTGTCGATTTGCAAGAGATACTCGGCGACATCCACGACTGTGATGTCGTCTTAGAGGTCCTAACCGATTATGGGATGCAACCGGGACACGAGACTGTGACATCAGGTATTGCTAAACTCACTGCTCAGACAAGAGAAACCCGAAACGCGGATTACAAAACATTTTTGGAAAAATGGGAATATCTATCTGCAATAGATTTCAAACAGAAATTATTATCCTTTTTCGGTGCCGCTTGCAAACCGAAACTTGCTATTAAAAAGTTGGCATCATAATCAATTCAATTCCAAAAGAACACGTGGAAAACGTGCGTATAGGAGATTGTTAAGATGAGCAACAATGTTATCGGTGTTGATATGGGTGGCACTAAGATACTTTCGGCTGTCATAGACGCGGAAGGCAATATTTTGGGTACAGCCAAAGTTCCAACGAAGGCGGACGCAGGTGCATCTGTTGTCATTGATCGGATCGCCGACTCTATTCAACAGGCTATTGACGCATCAGGCGTTAGTGAAGCGTCCATTGAAGCCGTCGGGATCGGCGCGCCGGGACCGCTTGATCCAGAGACAGGCGTTGTTATTTTTGCGCCGAACCTCGGTTGGCGGGATGTCCCCCTGAAGGCTGAACTTGAAGCACGCGTCGGCATTCCGACTTTCGTTGACAACGATGTGAACGTTGGAACGCTCGGCGAGCATGCGTTCGGCGCGGGAAAAGGGGTACAGAACGTCGTCGGAATTTTCGTAGGCACTGGTATTGGTGGCGGCATTATCCTCCAAGGTGAGTTGTTCCACGGTGCGAGTAAGACGGCTGGCGAAATCGGGCATATTATTGTTAAAGCCGGTGGACCGAGATGCGGATGCGGTACACGTGGCTGTTTAGAGGCACTCGCAAGCCGAACCGCGATGACAAAGCAGTTCCAGAAGGCTATCAAGAAAAAAGGAAAAAAGAGTGTGATCTCCAAACTCACCGACGGCGATCTGAGTGCTATTCGGAGTGGTGTCTTGGCGAAGGCGATTCGCTCAAACGATAAACTCACCTTGAAAATTTTCAAAAAAGTGACAAAATACCTCGGTGTCGGCATTGGCTCTATCGTGAATTTCTTAAATCCTGAGATGATTGTATTAGGCGGCGGTGTCGTTGAGGCTCTTGACGATACGTTTTTAGATAATATCCGTGCAGCGGCAGAAAAATATGCACTCCCGAATACATTAGATGGGGTCCAGATTGTGCGAGCGAAACTCGGCGACAATTCCGGTATTCTTGGCGCAGCAGCACTGGCGCGACAACGGGCTACAGCAACATAGGGTAACAGAGAGGCAGCAGCGTTATACTTTGTATAGCAAGTTTTGGAAACCTGCAAGCTGCACCACATTTCTATAGCAAGTTTTGGAAACCTGCAAGCTGCGCCAAAATTGAGGGAGGGAGCATCCATGTTAGTTGATGATAACAGAGAAGAACATCGGATGATGATTTTCGGCAACGATAGCCGTCTCGTTCAAGAGCGGTTAATCGTGGAAGATGACGCAAAGCGCGACGGCATTCTGGCACAGAAGGTGCACGAGGACTCCTATACCGTCACGTTGTATGTGTTGCTGAAAGATTATGGCCTCACGCCGGTCTTTCGCATCAAGCCGCGCATCCGATTCCATCGCTCTAACTACGATAATCTTTCTTCAAGTGCACCGCTCCAGTACAACCTCGACGATATTATCCATTTCGCTGAACTGAAACGTGGCGTTGATCTAACGGAAAAGATTGACGATGCCAAGCTCGCGGAGATCCTCGGTGATGCGCCTGCGCTCAGGGATATAGCAGATGATGCGGCGTTGCAATTGGTCTCACAACGCGATGTCTCTCTCCGGAATCCACCTTTCAAAACGAAAACTAAGGTCTTTGGAAAAAGTGAAGACGAAGGTGTAGAAGAGGGGGGCATCCGTATCGGAACGTTCCTTGATGCCTTGAATCAGCCGAAACAGACCGAACAAATTTTCAAACGGTTTGCACGTGGCAGCGAGTTCGCACGCGATTTGCGAGAGGCGTTATCACCGTACGAAGACTTTGAGTTTCAATTCGGGCTCTATTCTCGATATGAACGGCGAGATTGCGTCTTGGCGAATGGAGATGCGGAAAGCAGCGGTAACTATCGTGCGACCTTTGACCCATGGACAGCCCTCGGGTATATCCGAACCGCTGGCGATATGCAGCAGTTCCAAATCCTTGCACACGAGCGCGGCACTCGATGGGAACACAAGATTATGTTGGAGGCGTTAGACGCGCCAACGCTTGATCGGCTTGCCACAGAAATTCCGGGACTCCGCCGTGAGTATCTAATTGGACGCGTCTTATCCAAAAGCCAGACAGCACTGACACGCTTAGCCGAACTCCGTCAAACACAACTGAATCTCACAACTGATTTACAGACGGGATATACGCTTCAATTAGAGATACCGGTCCCTAACAAGCGGTTCTCTGTCATAGAACATCGTCGAAAATTGCGGGAGACCTTTAACACGACGGGTGGCTATCGCTTGCATCCACTGAATGGCGAATTTGTTGAGAGACATCATAACATGGCAAAAGGCATCCGAGATGGTATTGTCTGGACCTTGGACTCCGTTGATCTCCTCACAGGGCAATCGCCAGTGGAAGCACAAGATGAAGGTTTCCTTATTATCAAAACGCCGCATCAGAACAGATTTGTGGTGCGTTCTGCCGAAGAACTCCGAGAACGTCTGCCGAAAAATGGGTTTGAGAAGTGTTGGAACGAAAATGTTGATGCTGGTGGTTACACTATACTCAGCCAAATGAGCGGTAGAGTCTATGCTGTGAGTTACGGACGCAGGAATACGGGCAGCATCCACGAAGACAAAATTACGCAAGAGGATGTTGCGCATTATCTCTCAATCGAATACTTAGGGATGGACTCGTCACGTGCCAGCGTTTCGCATTCTGGCATACCCGCATACGCGCAGCGAAGTTTCTTTGACAGACTTTTCAATAGGCAACCTGTGCCACCTCTCTTTAACCAACTGATGAGAACTGAGGTGCAGGTTATCTCGGAGATGAAGACACTCGCGCGGCAGTGTAAAGAAAAGTTAGAGATTCCATAGACATTCAGATTTTAGGTTGCGAACTACCTCTGTGAGGTAAAACAGATGATACAATATCTTAAAGTTAAGGGACTCAATAAGCGGCTTGATGGTGAATTTGAGTTCAATGAAGACTTGAACATTTTTACTGGCGCAAACGGCTCAGGTAAAACGACGCTCCTCAAGTTGCTGTGGTATCTCATCAGCGGACACCTTGAGCAAATCCTTGTTGAAATTCCGTTTCGTTCCATTGCAATCCAAACGGATCTGTTCGCTTTGAGCATGGAACGAGTTAAACCTGACCAAGTTACGCTTGATTGCAGCTTTGGTAAAGAAGAAGGAGCGGACGAATTTATTGTCATAGACGCGGAGACCGGAAGTATCAACCGAAAGGATGTGGATTGGGTAAATGCGCTTGAAAAGCGTATCGCGCGAACAACTAAGCGGAGTCTATTCTTCCCAACCTTTAGAAGAATTGAGGGTGGTTTTTCTATTTCTTCTGAATACATTGAGGTTGACACAAGAGAATATCAATTCAGACGGATTGCCCGCAGGTCTCCATATCGGGTGGCTGGAATGCTTCAAGAGGCAATTTCGGAACTCTTAGATACAGTATCAGTTGAAGACCATAAGTTCGTTGCTTCAATTTCAACACATGATATAGTTAGGCTGGTAGAGCAGAAACATTCTGAGATCTCTGGTGAGGCAAATAAACGTCATCGGAATACATCAGACGAGATTACACAAAAAATCCGAGACTACTTCAGCAAAGGAGAGGAAACTGACACCCAAGACCTTCAAGAAGCTACACTCTTATTAGATAACATTCAGAAAAGCCTTGAAAAGGTTGATAAAGAACAAGAGGTGCTTTTTCAACCTATTTCAGTATTAGATGAATATGTCAATGCCTTTTTTAAAGATTACGGAATTCGTATCACTGAAAATATTACCCTTGGCCATAGTACGGAATCCATATCAAATGCTATCTTCTCCAACAAGCTTTCTGCAGGTGAGAAACAGATGCTCAGTTTTTTGTGTTACAACGCCTTTAGCAAAGATACGTCTATTTTCATTGATGAACCGGAATTAAGCCTGCACGTAGATTGGCAAAGGCGTTTATTTCCAACTTTGCTGGAACAAGGGCAAAATAATCAGTTTTTCGCCGCCACACATTCACCTTTCATATATACAAAGTACCCCGACAAAGAATTTCTGTTAGACGAAGATCGCGGAGAAAGTTAATGCTACAGGAACACCCTACGGTGGACGAATTGGTTGCTACTCTTCGTAGATCAAAACTGCCAACGGTTGTTGTGGAAGGTAGAGATGATATGCAGATCTTCCGGTGGATGGAAGGTCTCCTTAAGATTCACACAGTTGATATTCTTGGCGTAGGTGGAAGACCTAATCTATTTGCCGTTTATGACAGAAGAAGCGAATTTTCCCATTTACCTGTTGCTTTTATCGCGGATCGAGATAAAGAATTGTTCACACACCTTCCGGTTGGGTATGAGAATATCATTTGGACACAAGGATATAGCATTGAGAACGATTTGTATGCGGGTGCTGATCCAAGTTTAGAAAACTTGATGGATCCTCAGGAAGCAGCTGAGCATAGACAACTATTAGATACAATCATTGAATGGTTTGCTTTTGAAGTTGAGGAATTTTTGGACGGTAGAACGCCAGAGTTTAATCACCATTGTAATGAGGTTGTTCCTCAAGGTCAAACTGAAATGGACAACGGCTTTCGCCAACGCCGAGGATTCCGCCAGCCCAATTCAGAACTTGAACAACAAATAAGAAACGCATATCAACTTCAACTTAGAGGGAAACAACTTTTTCAAGTGTTAGTTCGATTTCTTAGTGCACCTAACCGATCTGCCAAGTATAGTTATCAAGGACTGTATGAAATTGCGTTTAAGATGACTCCTTCCCATCCTTTGATGAATAGGTTAATATTTGATGAATAGGTTAATACAGGAAATAGAACAAAAAATTACAGCACAAATATCTGTCCTATGATAGCCTTCAAAACAACCACAGAAGGAGAATCCAAAAACAATGCAAAACCGTAGAAAAGTCCTTATCACTGGAGCCTCTGGCTATATCGCTGGACGGATGCTCCCTGAGTTTCGCGAACGCTATGAACTCGTACTGTTGGACGTGAGAACCACGAATCGACAGGGAGAAGAGGTTGAAGGGATTCAGATTGCTGAACTCACCGATTCCGACCAAGACGCATATCGTCACTATTTCAAGGGTGTTGATGCTGTCGTTCACTGTGCTTTTAAGGGCGGGAGTTTTGAGAACGAACTTGCCAACGTTCAGATGGCGTACAACCTCTACCAAACCTGTGTTGAAACGGATGTCCGACGCGTTGTCGTCTGTAGTTCTAACCACGCTGCCGACTATTATGAACGGCTTATTTGGACAGATAAGTGGGATGTGGTAACACCAGAGATGCGTCCGTTGTCAGATAACTTCTACGGCTGGGCAAAAGAGGCGTATGAACATCTCGGTTTTGTTTTTGCTACGGGACATGTTGACGGTAAGAAACTACAGAACGTCCAATTACGGATCGGTGGTCCGCGGGAGACAGATATGGCGAATGCGTCAGCAGACGATTTGAAGGCGATGCACCGTGGACTCGGCGCGTATTTGAGTATCCGGGATCAGGTGCAACTTTTCGTCAAGAGCATTGAGACGGAGAATATAGAGGACGAGAACGGCATCCCCTTCCACATTTTCTACGGTATCAGCGATAATACGCACAAATTTTGGAGTATTGCCAACGCCCGGAAGGTAATTGGTTATGAACCAGAGGACGACAGTCAACTCCGTTTCGCTGATCGATTAGCAGAATTATTAGAGCAGGCGAAAGAGACGTAGCGTGCAATTCCCCTTCTTTCTGTAGGAGCGACCTCTGGCCGCGATTCCATCTGAAGAAATTAACGACTTGTAAGGTGCATGACACTTTTCACATGGAGGCTTTGAACCAGTTGTAGCAAGCAGAAAGTATAAAAGGTGGTGAGTGGAATGCGCGAAATCTACCAGCACTGCTCCGTTGGTGCTCCTTCATTGGATCCAGAGGTCGGCGTTTCGCCCAAAGAAGTTAGAAACCGATCGGTAACATTAGTGTGCGGTGCTGCCCCCGCGTGGAGAGTGTCACCTGCTTCGACTGGATGTCTACCACTTGGGTGTCCGCATCGAGATTTGAACCTAATGTCACGATATATGTTTGATGTCCTGTGGTGGATTGTAGAATTGCTTGTGGGGGTGTGGTCTCGTCTGACGCAAGTTTCGAGTTCTCCGATGAGCCGATAGGGTTCTATCGGGCGCGGCGGTGTCCGGTATCCTAACGGACGGAACAGGTTATTCTCTATGATGAGGCGATAGTAGGTTTCGGAGACCTCAAAGACGCTTTACGGGGTGAAGTCCACGCGACGCGGCGGTGGCGGTGCGATCCCCTTCACGCTTGGAGTCTTGATCGCCGGCGGTGCCTGGAGTCCAAGACGGTCGCCAGTAAGACAAACGCACCCGCAATCAAAAGACTACAAGAAAAGACGCTGCCGGTGGCACGCGCCCGCGCAGCGTCTTTTCTGCGTTTCAGGTCAGAGGTGGATTGTGTTTCAGACATCGTTAACAAACACCGACTAACGCGCCGAACAACGTTTTCCCGATTTCGCGGAACAGCTCGGTGTTGAACTCTGACACAATTGCCACGTATTACCGCACCCACTGCGTCTACAGGTCCGAACGCGGTGTCTGTTTTCCCATTGCGAGACATTCACATTCGGATTACACGTGTAATACGTATCCCCCGCAGCACACGGACTGCTTTGATGCTCCGTCGAGGAACTCACAGATGCCGTGCAAGCCGAACGACCACATCTCACCGTCGGCGGTGGCGGTTCTGGATATGAATGCGTATGCGACTGACACGCATAGAAACTCGTCACCGTGCAGGAGTTCCCGTTGGCATCCGTAGAAGTGCAACTCGCTTGGAGCGAATGATCTCCACTCGCGGACGTGCTATGACCACACGGACGCGGGGGGTCCGCGGGAGGGTTCGTCGTGCCGGCCGGAGGATTTGCAGTGACAGGATTGGTACCGGTGGTGCCGCCCGGGTTGCCAGAATTGTTGGACAGCGGACATCTACCGACTCCCCTGTGTGCCTGCTTCTGCGATTTTGAGCAAATACTATACTTTTGACCACAGCCGATAAACGCCTCATTCGTTTCACAAAGAATTTGATGGTAACTTGACTGGCGGTCAGGACCAATCATATCATCACACTCCGGGGCACCTTTACAAGTGACAACATGATCCGAACTGCGAGGACAGACGTTCTTGCCATCACATTTCCACCACTCCCCCGGACACCCCACATTGAGGTTGAATGCCCCTTCAACATCATTAGAGCAGTCGGTAACGTAATGATCTCTTGGGTAATTCTTCACGCCCGGCGGGGTCTTGCATTTCGCACCTCTTTCACACCAGACCGTCAGAATCGACTGACCGGTACAATTGGCGAGTGCCGCTTCGGCGGCTACGAGCGCAGACTGGGCAGATGTGTAAGCTTGGCCTGCATAGAAAGCCGCTGTAAAGAGTTGCGCCTGGCTTATGTTATTGAGAAGTGAACCGAAAAACGCGGAAGCGTTAGAGGATACGTTCGGATGCACAGACACCGAGTCCAGCAAGCTCTTCAAAAAAGACTGTGGACCTGCATCGTATTCATCTTCTAAATCCTTTAGTTCAGGACCGACTTTTGTATTTGTAGCTTTAGCGGTTGCGACTTTCATGCGCTGCGCATTAGATTGCGCTGATAAAAACGCTAGATTTTTGCTTTCATAATCACTTCTGTATGACGCACAGGGGTCGGCGTGAACAGTCAGCGGAGCCCCGCAGAACAGCAACATCATCAAAACAAGACACAGCAGACTGAAAAATGTTCTAATTTTCATATATCTAAACTCCTTTGAGGGTGTCACCCGAATTACCGGGTAGGTGGAATCGCAGGTCTTGTTTTCTTATGCTCTTGCAGCCTTACGTATGCCTTCGCATCTTTATCCATAGCCGCTTGCAGTTGGCGTTGCACTTCTCGCTTGTAACTCTCGTCAGTATTGAAGCGTTCCAACTCCTCTGGCGTCTGTGGCAGCGCGTCTATCCATTCCTGAGTGGTTTGGACATGTTCCTTAGCCAATCGACTCCATTCGTCGTGCCACTTTCTCCACTCTCTGCGTGAGGATTCAGCGGAGGGGTCCTGCATGGTATCAGAGGTTGGGTTTCCTTGTGCAATCACCGATGGGGGTTCCACATGCAACTGCGGTGGATTCCCATCTGCGGTCGATGGCTGTTCCACCGGTTCATGCGGTCCCTCGTGCCAAGTGCCGTCGGCGTGGACATGTCCACCTTGCGAGGTATCGCCAACAGGTGCTTGGGTTGTCGGTTTCTCTATCGGTTCAACAAGTTTGTAAACCTTGATCGGTTCTTTCGGTGGCTGCGTCGCGAGCAGGTAAAGTCCCACGCCTGCGATTGTCACCAAAAACACCGACAGCGGTAGCCAGTATTTTCGGATAAACATGGTTGTTCTCCTTGATTTGCACACCCACACACGTCGGTGTCGGTGTTCGGTTTGGGTTCTATCAACTCATTGCCCGCAGGACATCCGAAGTGAACACCATCGACACAGCATGGCGTCGGTCGATCGTTGAGGGAACACTTCTGGACTTCGCATCACGGGTTCTGTCATCTGTTTTTGCCACGAAGGCACACACCGGCGGTGAACCAATGGATGCGGGACGGCTGAACAGGCGGGCATCTCACACTCTGGCAGTTGCACAGAAGGCGCACAGGGGATCATCTCACACGGCGGGGGTGTTTCGGGAAACCGACACACCCCCGCGACTTGACACTCATACGTCTCGGCACTGCCGCGGTCTTCCGTCAGCACCGAGAAACCGGTCAGTCCACACAGAAAAAGAATCAAAAAGATTTTGCGGAACATCGCATTTCTCCCTTAGGGGTTGAAAAAACTTTTGGGGTATTGCCTTATGACCGGAATAAAAAAAGAGAAGGAAGGCGCAGGCAATCCATCCCAAGTGGGTGCCGGTCCCTATGAGAATATAACGGACAACGTTCTTTAAAGCTTCCCGACCCAATTCTTGCCACGAGTGAGCAACTGCCAGAGAAGGCAAGGCGGCTCCTAAAAACAGTAAAATCAAAACACAAGATAAGGGATTAATAATCATTTCACACCACGCCTTACTTTCTTGTCAAAGAGAAATAAATCAATAGGCAACTAAGACTCAACGCGAACGAGATAACAGTGCTACTTATCTGTCCCCTCATGAAACTCTGAGAAATCCAAGTCTCGGCCTTCGGCGTTTGCTTCTTCCCAAGCTGCCGCCCAGGCTTCGAGTTTCTTCTTTGCCCGAGGCAACCGATTTCTTACAGATCCCACAGAGACATCACATATTTCGGCAATTTCCTCGTAACTCTTGTTTTCAAATTGTAGATGGAGCATCTGCTGCTCTAATTCAGGCAGTTGCCCTATCGCCTCACAGAACTTTTCATATCGTTCTTTATAGGGCGTGTGATCCTCCGCTATCCGATTCGCGGCTGTAACTTCTACATCAGCGAAGAATTCCAGTAGAACACGCTTCTTTTTGTTGTTTTCCCTATGCCAACCCGCGATAAGCTGGTTGGCGAGGCGAAACATCCAGTTCAAAACCTTCTCAGGTGCTCTAAGCGTTTTCAGATGCTCTTTCGCTTTGAGGAACGTGTCATCAGTAAGCTCCTCCGCATAGTGCCAGTCGCCTATTTTATTGAAAATAGATTCGTGGATACGCTGCTTGTGCCGCTTATAAAGTGCATCAAAAGCCCCTTCATCTCCAGATAGGATTTGGCGAACGAGTTCTGCATCTCGCCTTTGTTCATCGGTCACCTGACATAGAATCCTCCAGTTGAAAGCAGAATTGCGAACCTCAAAATCAAAATGAGGGTTTTGTGCTTTCATAAGACATGAATGCAGATTTCGTCGGAAAATCTCACAACGGGCAAATTTTTTTTGTTTGTGAAATAAAAAATTATAAAGTCTATATCTAACTATAAATTACAGTAGTTTGGACATCATGTCGCATTTCAGTTGCGTTCTCAAAGGTTGAAAGGATTTTCTTTGGTGTTTCATCTGCCACAGAACTCGCTGAAAAATAATGGTAACTGCGAATTTGCCACAGGCTAACGGTTTCCTATGGTACAAAAGAGCCACAGGAAACTAACGGTCTCCTATGCTACAAAGAGCCACAGGCTAACAGCCTATGGTACAAAAGAGCCACAGGAGACTAACGGTTTCCTATGGTACAAAAAACTGTCCAAACTTTAGTAAAAATTAAGGCTGCGTAAGTCTTATTCTTTTTTCGTCATTTGTGCTTGACAACACCAACGGGGATTTGTAAAATGGCAGCATCTCATATAGCGGGGTTCCTTGTGGTCTGTCCATCTTTAAATTGTAGATAGATGGGTTCGTAGTAGGGCGATTTTGCGGTGTACTCACCCAAATGCGAAGTGCATTATCGCACGTCCACCGGTCAGAACGGGCAATGAATTGCCCTACTACGAACGGGGCTACTCCCAGGTTTAGACTGGACAGACTACTAGGGGAAACACCCAAGCAAAAACACCTCGCCAGCGAAGGAGCCGTGCAATGCCGAATTTCTCAGCAGAAGAACTTACCGCTATTTGCCTTAACGTCTTCCAAAAATTAAACATCCCAGCAGCCGAAGCGGAAATCGTAACCCGTTCTATGGTGGATGCCAACCGTGTCGGGCACGATTCACACGGCGTTATTCATCTCGCAAAATATGTACGCGAACTGGAAGCAGGATTAATTCAACCCAATACTCCAATAGAGACACTGCACGAATCCGCATCCATTGCAGTGTTAGATGGGAATTGGGGGTTTGGTCCGGTGATTGCGACGCGCGCCGTTGAATTGGCAATTGAGAAGGCAAAACAGACAGACATCAGTTCCGTTGCTGTCTCACGGTGCAATGAGGTGGGGCGGTTAGGTGGATATGCGTGCCTCGCAGCAGAGGCGGAAATGATCGCGTTGCTCACGGCAAACGATCACGGCGGTGGTACGTGTGTTGCACCACACGGCGGGGTTGAAGGCAGACTCTCTACGAATCCGATCGCATGTGCTGTGCCGATTGAGGGACAAGATCCGATTGTGTTGGATATGTCCACAAGCGTTGTCGCATCGGGAAAAATTCGGGTTAAACAGCATCAGGACGAGGTACTTCCGCACGGTTGGTTGATTGACGCAGAAGGTGAGTCAACGACAAATGCGGACGACTTCTATGGCGTGCCACCGGCTGCTTTATTGCCGTTCGGTGGGATTGCTGCACACAAAGGATTTGGGCTAAGCGTTATTGTTGATATTCTGGCAGGCGCGCTCACAGGTGCCGGGTGTAGCCAAGGCGAGGATGCCCGCGTCGGTAATGGGTTGTTTGTACTTGTCATCAACGTTGCGAGTTTTAGAGGGTTTCCGGGGTTCAGTGCCGAGATAGAACGGTTTATAGCATATCTCAAATCGGCGAAAAGCGTTGCTGGCGTTGACGCAATTCGGATGCCGGGGGAACGCGGTTGGGAGGAACAACGCAAACGAGAACGGGAAGGTATTCCGAATTTTTTATGGCATCAGCGATAATACGCACAAGTTTTGGAGCATTGCCAACGCTCGGAAGGTAATAGACTACGCGCCGGAGGACGATAGCCAATTCCGCTTTGCTGATCAGTTAGCAGAATTATTAGAGCAGGCAATAGGATAGCAGAAACAAAAAACGTGTGAAGAAAAAATGCCCATAGGGTTTTGTGGTTACGCATCCGTAGGCAGGCAAGCAATATAAGGTAGTGACTGGCGGTTCTCTATTGGATCCAGAGGTCGGCGTTTCGCCCAAAGAAGTTAGAAACCGATCGGTAGCATTAGTGTGCGGTGCTGCCCTGCGTGGAGAGTGTCCCCTGCTTCGACTGGATGTCTACTACTTGGGTGTCCGCGTCAAGGTTTGAACCTTTGGTATAACTCGCACCACAATTCGCCCGCTTGCAGGTGCGAGAGGTCTTGTGCCAAGAGACAGCAGACTGAAAAATGTTCTAATTTTCATATATCCTAACTCCTTTGAGAAGTGTCACCCGAATTACCGGGTAGGTGGAATCGTAGGTCTTGTTTTCTCATGCTCTTGCAGCCTTACGTATGCCTTCGCATCTTTATCCATAGCCGCTTGCAGTTGGCGTTGCACTTCTCGCTTGTAACTCTCGTCAGTATTGAAGCGTTCCAACTCCTCTGGCGTCTGTGGCAGCGCGTCTATCCATTCCTGAGTGGTTTGGACATGTTCCTTAGCCAATCGACTCCATTCGTCGTGCCACTTTCTCCACTCTCTGCGTGAGGATTCAGCGGAGGGGTCCTGCATGGTATCAGACTCACGGGCGGACTGCTTAGAGACATGCTGCATGTAAAGCAGGCTGCCGCCAACGCACAACACAAAGAACGCTAACGCGCGTATAAAAAGGCGGTTGCTGAAAACGTCTTTTAACATTGTAAATACTCCTGTTTTGAGTTCCGACACACGTCTGTATCGGGTTTCGTTTGGGTTCTATCGACTCATTGCGCGCATGACATCCGAAGGGAACACCATCGACACAGCATGGTGTCGGTCGATTGTTGAGGAAACACTTGTGGACTTCGCATCACGGGGCCTGTCATCTGTTTTTGCCACTGCACAGAAGGAAACCGACAAGGTTTGTCTCACACGACGGGGGTGTTTCGGGAAACCGACACACCCCCGCGACTTGACACGCATACGTCTCGGCACTGCCGCGGTCTTCCGTCAACACCGAGAAGCCAGTCAGTCCACACAGAAAAAGAATCAAAAAGATTTTGCGGAACATCGTATTTCTCCTTTAGGGGTAAAAAAAATTTTTTGGGGGTATTGCCTTATGAACGCAAGAAAAAAGAAAAGGAAGGCGCAGACAATCCATCCCAAGTGGGTGCCGGTCCCTATGAGAATATAACGGACAACGTTCCTTAAAGCTTCCCGACCCAATTCTTGCTATGGATGAGCCGCTGCCTGAAAAGGTAAAGCAGCGACCAAAAACAGTAAAATCAAAATACGAGATAAAGCCTTAAGAATCATTTTACACCACGCCTTACTTTCTTGTCAAAGAGAAATAAATCAATAGGCAACTCAGACGCGACGCGAACGAGACAACAGCGCTATTTACCTTTTCCGTTGTCAAACTCTGAGAAATCCAAGTCTCGACCTTCAGCGTTCGCTGCTTTCCAAGCTGCCGCCCAGGCTTCGAGTTTCTTCTTTGCCCGAGGCAACCGATTTCTTACAGATCCCACAGAGACATCACATATTTCGGCAATTTCCTTGTAACTCTTGTTTTCAAATTGTAGATGGAGCATCTGCTGCTCTAATTCAGGCAGTTGCCCTATCGCCTCACAGAACTTTTCATATCGTTCTTCGTAGGGCGTGTGATCCTCCGCTATCCAATTCGCGTCGGCAGCTGTAACTTCTACATCAGCGAAGAATTCCAGTGGAACACACTTCTTTTTCTTGTTTTTTCTATGCCAACCCGCGATAAGCTGGTTGGCTAGGCGAAACATCCAGTTCAAAACCTTTTTGCCACAGGATACCAACGGTCTCCTATGGTACAAAGAGCCACAGGCTAACAGCCTATGGTACAAAAGAGCCACAGGCTAACAGCCTATGGTACAAAAGAGCCACAGGAGACCAACGGTTTCCTATGGTACAAAAGAGCCACAAGCTAACGGTTTCCTATGGTACAAAAAACTGTCCAAACTTGGTAAAAATTAAGGCTGCGTAAGTCTTATTCTTTTTTCGTCATTTCCACTTGACAACACCAACGGGGATTTGTAAAATAGCGGCACCTTATACAAGGAGCCGCATCACAATGCCGAACTTTACAGCAGAAGAACTTATCGCTATTTGCCTTAACGTCTTTGAAAAATTAAACATTCCAGCAGCGGAAGCGGAAATCGTAACCCGTTCTATGGTGGATGCGAATCGCGTCGGGCACGATTCACACGGCGTTATTCATCTCGCAAAATATGTACGCGAACTGGAAGCAGGATTAATTCAACCCAATACTCCAATAGAGACACTGCACGAATCCGCACCCATTGCAGTGTTAGATGGGAATTGGGGGTTCGGTCCTGTGATTGCGACGCTCGCCGTTGAATTGGCGATTGCAAAGGCAAAACAGACGGACATCAGTTCCGTTGCTGTCTCACGGTGCAATGAGGTGGGGCGGTTAGGCGGGTATGCGTGCCTCGCAGCGGATGCGGAGATGATTGGATTGCTCATGGCAAACGATCACGGGGGTGGTACGTGTGTTGTACCACACGGCGGGGTTGAAGGCAGGCTCTCTACGAATCCGATCGCATGTGCCGTACCGATTGAAAGGCAAGATCCGATCGTGTTGGATATGTCTACAAGCACTGTCGCATCGGGAAAGATTCGGGTTAAACGGCATCAGGACGCGGCACTTCCGCACGGTTGGTTGATTGACTTGAGAGGTCTATGTTATCAGTTCTTCCACCTTCACAGGTCCGCTCTGTAGGGATTATCCAACCCCTTCTCGACGAGACGTTGCCGCTGATATAGACGGACACGCTTGCTGCCACCAGTTTTGCTGACGTAACTACGACACCGTTGTTGATGTCGGCTTGGTTCGACTCATATTCCGAGCATTGGCATTCCGCATCGTATCGTATGCTATATCGGCTTTGTCTTTCGCGTTCTCCCTGGCAGCCTCTGCGACATCCACGGCACCGTTTCAGTCAGATGTTCGCCGCCACAGTGACTCATCGAGTTCAAACGGAAGTAGAGGGCGTGCGCTTTCGGGGTTGATCCCCTCTGTGAAGGTTGTCGGCCAGCGGTTCGGGTTCAAGGGTGGGATCATGCTCCATGTTATTTTCTGCAAATCACAATTACGGGCAAATTCCCACGGGTTTTTAAAACCAGCATCATAGTCGCGACGTATGGTATGGTAGAAATCTCTTCGTGCTTTCATCGCTGCGAGGTAGGCAGGGTGGTCGGTCTGTCCTGTTCGCATATAGTATAGAAACAGATAGGTGTTTCGTGCGAAATCGGCTGCCTCTTGGTCTTCTGGTGGGAACGGTGGGATGTGTTCCGCACTCCAATGCCCTAATTCCCAGGCTTGCTGACGGAGTGCTTCCACAGGGTGTGTCTCAAGAAGTTCAACGTGATACGTCAGTGGCTTCCATGTCCCTGTGGGGTTGGAAACCGTATCAGGCAACATGTCGTCCTGTGGTGTGTCCGTTTTTGCAGGGCGTTGCTGGCTGTCGCGCCTTCCCAAATTTGAGTTCTCAAGTTCTATCGGATATAAGGAACGTGCGCTTTCGGGATTGATTCCCTCTGTGAAGGTTGTCACCCAGGACGTTGTCGCTAAGCCCGACAGTCCGGTCGTATCCGGCCATGTTAACTTCTTTAAATCCAATTTCCGAGCATGTTCCCAGGGGGTTTCCACGACATGATCGCTTAAGGCGTGGCGGAATTCACCCTGTGCTTGATCAGCTGCGAGGTATGCGGGGTCGTCTATCTGTCCGGTATACTTATAGTACCTCATGATATATAAGTCGCGTGCGAAATTAGCAGCCTCTGGGTCCTCGGGTGGGAACGGTGGGATGTGTTCCGAACTCCAATGCCCTAATTCTCGGGCTTGCTGTCGGAGGGCTTCCACGGGATGGGTCTCAAGGAGTTCAGCGTGATACGTCAGTTTTTGTGCCTCAGTTAACGGTTTCACTCTCTCTGGAAGACGCACCAAGTCCTCGGCTGCTTCGCGCTCGGCATGCTTGAAATAAAACACTCTACCCACAACTATCAACACAAAAAACAACAAACCAACAAAAAACATACGAGACCTGAAAACTTCTCGCAACATTTCTATGCTCCTATTCTGAGGGATTTCCAGTCAAGCCCAAAAAATCGTCCAAACCTCAGCAGTAGTAATAGCATAGCAGAAATAAAAAAACGTGTCAACAAAAAACACACATAGAACTTTGGAATCACGCATCCGTAGGCAAGCAAGCAATATAAGATAGTGAGTGGAAAGCGCGAAATCTGCCAACACTGCTCCGTTGGCGGTCCTTCATTGGATCCAGAGGTCGGCGTTTCGCCCAAAGAAGTTAGAAACCGATCGGTAACATTAGTGTGCGGTGCTGCCCCCGCGTGGAGAGTGTCACCTGCTTCGACTGGATGTCTACCACTTCGGTGTCCGCGTCGAGGTTTGAGCCTAATGTCACGATATATGTTTGATGTCCTGTGGTGGATTGTAGAATTGCTTGTGGGGGTGTGGTCTCGTCTGACGCAAGTTTCGGGTTCTCCGATGAGACGATAGGGTTCTATCGGGCGCGGCGGTGTCCACCCTAACGGACGGAACAGGTTATTCTCTATGATGAGGCGATAGTGGGTTTCGGAGACCTCAAAGACGCTTTGCGGGGTGAAGTCCACGCGACGCGGCGGTGGCGGTGCGATCCCCTTCACGCTTGGAGTCTCGATCGCCGGCGGTGTCTGGAATCCAAAGACGGTCGCCAGTAAGACAAACGCACCCGCAATCAAAAGACCACAAGAAAAGACGCTGCCGGTGGCACGCGCCCGCGCAGCGTCTTTTCTGCGTTTCAGGTCAGAGGTGGATTGTGTTTCAGACATCGTTAACAAACACCGACTAACGCGCCGAACAACGTTTTCCCGATTTCGCGGAACAACTCGGTGTTGAACTCTGACACAATTGCCACGTATTACCGCACCCACTGCGTCTACAGGTCCGAACGCGGTGTCTGTTTTCCCATTGCGAGACATTCACATTCGGATTACACGTGTAATACGTATCCCCCGCAGCACACGGACTGCTTTGATGCTCCGTCGAGGAACTCACAGATGCCGTGCAAGCCGACCGACCACATCTCACCGTCGGCGGTGGTGGCGGCGGGTAGACATGCGTATGCGACTGACACGCATAGAAACTCGTCACGGTGCAGGTCCCATTGGCATTGCTCGATGAACAACTTGATTGTAAAGAATGATCCCCACTCACGGTGGTGTTGTGAACATTACACGGATGCATCGACGGGGTGCCACCCGTTGGCGGTGTCCCTCCACCACTGATGTGATTTGAGGCATTCGGACACGTCGAATGCTCGCAGGTGTAATACGTTTCCACACACGACTCATGCGAACACGTCACATGATGCGGGGAGTTGGCTACCCAAACATAATGATTACCCTGACGGTGAACCTTCTTCGGCGCATACTTATTGCCACACGTCCCACCGCAGACACGCCAATGCTCATCGGAACGATCGCAAGAGCCTGAGCAGACATAAAGCGTCACACCCGTCGTACCTGAGGTACCATGCTTCTCCGGACAATACACCTGATGCGAAACCTGCGCTAAGGATGCCGTCTCAAATAACGCATCACACGAACCCGCACATAAAAAGATCGCCGTCGGGCTCAGTTTCGTCGGTTCCGTGATACCAATACGCTCCTCTGGGGATATCGCATAATTATACGCACCAACAGCATCATAGTAGGCATACCATGCCGCTTGGACATCAAGCCACAAAAACTCAACCTCATTGCCGAGCGTTTCGATAGCTGACAACTGCTGTCTCAGGGAAGTGCTCAAGTGTTTCGCCTCCAGATTCTTATTGACACCATCCACAAGCGCGCTTGCCCAGTCCAACTTCGGAGACAACTTGATACCCTGCAACTTCTCATGATCCTCAATAAACTTCTTTATCTTCCCCTCCAACTTATCAAACGCTGACTTGTAGATCGGCCAAGCACCATACTCAGGGTTGTAAAGGTTGTTCCACGCTGCTTCCATCTCGTTTTCAAGTTGGCGAAGGGTCTTCTGTTGTGAAACCGCAATCAACGCCACAAAACTACCGAGTAGGAGAGAAATAGCAACAGCGAAAATCAAATGTTTACGTCGCATTATTTCACCCCCTGTCGCTGTAGCGTTTCTTCGGCGGCGATGCGGATCGCTTCAGCATTTGTATGCCCTTCATTTATGAGCTGCCGAACACGTCCGGGTTCATGACCTTTAAACTCCAAAAGGTTTGAAAATAACTCTCTTAACTCTCGTCCCTGTTCAGCGGTGTAGATGTTCAACATTGTAGCATTCGCTATATTATGCGAGATTGCATTCGCGATGCTCACTTCACGGTTATACACCTTCGGGTCCCAGTTCGCCTTGACAAAGTTGATGTTCTCTATCATCGCGGCTTTCGTGGCTTCAAAGTCCCAAAGGTCTACGGGAACATTCTCAAACGGTGGCGGGTTGCCCGCGCCTGTGTTGTCACTCCTTTGCAGTGCGGGGGCTGAAAGATCAGAAACCTGCACGGGGTTGGACGTATCGACTTCCGCAGGCGAGGGGGTCTCATGTGGTTCACCGTGCCAAGTGCCGTCGGCGTGGACGTGCCCACCCTGCGAGGTATCGCCAACAGGTGCTTCGGTTGTCGGTTTCTGTTCAGAGGTGAGTTCTTTGATGCGTTCTTTATGTGCTGCCAGATCCTCTGCTGTCTGCTTCTTGACATGCTGCATGTAAAGCAGGCTGCCGCAGACGCACAACACAAAGAACGCCAACGCCCCTATAAAAAGGCGGTTGCTGAAAAGGTCTTTTAACATGTTAAATGCTCCTTTATATTTCGCACCGACACACGTCTGTGTCGGTGTTCGGTTGTTATCAACTCACTGCGCGCAGGACATCCGAAGGGAACACCATCGACACAACATAGCGTCGGTCGATCCTTGCGGAAACACTTCTGGACGTCGCATCACGGGTTCTGTCATCGGTTTTTGATGCACACAGGGGATCGTCTCACACGGAGACCCAGGCGGTGTTTCGGGAAACCGACACCCCCCTGCGACTTGACACGCATACGTCTCCGCACTGGTTCGGTATTCCGTCAGCATCGAGAAGCCGGTCAGTCCACACAGAAAAAGCATCAAAAAGATTTTGCGGAACATCGCATTTCTCCTTTATGGGTTGAATTCTACGGATGGGAGTCTTGCCCAAACGCAACAAAGAAAAGGAAGGCGCAGGCAATCCATCCCAAGTGGGTGCCGGTCCCTATGAGAATATAACGGACAACGTTCCTTAAAGCTTCCCGACCCAATTCTTGCTATGGGTGAGCCGCTGCCTGAAAAGGTAAAGCAGCGACCCAAAACAGTAAAATCAAAATACGAGATAAAGCCTTAAGAATCATTTTACACCACGCCTTACTTTCTTGTCAAAGAGAAATAAATCAATAGGCAACTGAGACGCGACGCGAACGAGACAACAGTGCTATTTACCTTTTCCCTTGTCAAACTCTGAGAAATCCAAGTCTCGACCTTCAGCGTTCGCTGCTTTCCAAGCTGCCGCCCAGGCTTCGAGTTTCTTCTTTGCCCGAGGCAACCGATTTCTTACAGATCCCACAGAGACATCACATATTTCGGCAATTTCCTCGTAACTCTTGTTTTCAAATTGTAGATGGAGCATCTTCTGCTCTAATTCAGGCAGTTGCCCTATCGCCTCACAGAACTTTTCATATCGTTCTTTATAGGGCGTGTGATCCTCCGCTATCCGATTCGCGGCTGTAACTTCTACATCAGCGAAGAATTCCAGTAGAACACGCTTCTTTTTCTTGTTTTCCCTATGCCAACCCGCGATAAGCTGGTTGGCAATGCGGAACATCCAGTTCAAAACCTTCTCAGGTGCTCTAAGCGTTTTCAGATGCTCTTTTGCTTTGAGGAACGTGTCATCAGTAAGCTCCTCAGCATAGTGCCAGTCGCCTATTTTATTGAAAATAGATTCGTGGATACGCTGCTTGTGCCGCTTATAAAGTGCATCAAAAGCCCCTTCATCTCCAGATAGGATTTGGCGAACGAGTTCTGCATCTCGCCTTTGTTCATTAGTCACTTGACATAGAGTCACTCCAGTTGAAAGCAGGATTGCAAACCTCAAAAGGACGAAGGTTTTGTGCTTTCATAAGACATGAATGCAGATTTCGTCGGAAAATCTCACAACAAGCCAATTTTTTTTGTTTGTGAAATAAAAAATTATAAAGTCTATATCTAACTATAAATTACAGTAGTTTGGACATCATGTCGCATTTCAGTTGCGTTCTCAAAGGTTGAAAGGATTTTCTTTGGTGTTTCATCTGCCACAGAACTCGCTGAAAAATAATGGTAACTGCGAATTTGCCACAGGCTAACGGTTTCCTATGGTACAAAAGAGCCACAGGAAACTAACGGTCTCCTATGCTACAAAGAGCCACAGGCTAACAGCCTATGGTACAAAAGAGCCACAGGAGACTAACGGTTTCCTATGGTACAAAAAACTGTCCAAACTTTAGTAAAAATTAAGGCTGCGTAAGTCTTATTCTTTTTTCGTCATTTGTGCTTGACAACACCAACGGGGATTTGTAAAATGGCAGCATCTCATATAGCGGGGTTCCTTGTGGTCTGTCCATCTTTAAATTGTAGATAGATGGGTTCGTAGTAGGGCGATTTTGCGGTGTACTCACCCAAATGCGAAGTGCATTATCGCACGTCCACCGGTCAGAACGGGCAATGAATTGCCCTACTACGAACGGGGCTACTCCCAGGTTTAGACTGGACAGACTACTAGGGGAAACACCCAAGCAAAAACACCTCGCCAGCGAAGGAGCCGTGCAATGCCGAATTTCTCAGCAGAAGAACTTACCGCTATTTGCCTTAACGTCTTCCAAAAATTAAACATCCCAGCAGCCGAAGCGGAAATCGTAACCCGTTCTATGGTGGATGCCAACCGTGTCGGGCACGATTCACACGGCGTTATTCATCTCGCAAAATATGTACGCGAACTGGAAGCAGGGTTAATTCAACCCAATGCTCCAATAGAGACGCTGCACGAATCCGCATCCATTGCGGTGTTAGATGGGAATTGGGGGTTCGGTCCGGTGATTGCGACGCGCGCCGTTGAATTGGCAATTGAGAAGGCAAAACAGACAGATATTAGTTCCGTTGCTGTTTCACGGTGCAATGAAGCAGGGCGGTTAGGTGGATATGCGTGTCTCGCAGCGGATGCGGAGATGATTGGATTGCTCATGGCAAACGACCACGGGGGTGGTACGTGTGTTGCACCACACGGCGGGGTTGAAGGCAGGCTCTCTACGAATCCTATCGCATGTGCTGTGCCGATTGAGGGGCAAGATCCAATCGTGTTGGATATGTCCACAAGTGTTGTCGCATCGGGGAAAATTCGGGTTAAGCAGCATCAAGACGAGGTACTTCCACACGGTTGGTTGATTGACGCAGAAGGTGAGTCAACGACAAATGCGGACGACTTTTATGGCGTGCCACCTGCTGCCTTATTGCCGTTCGGTGGGATTGCCGCACACAAAGGATTTGGTCTGAGTGTCATTGTTGATATTCTGGCAGGCGCGCTCACAGGTGCCGGGTGTAGCCAAGGCGAAGATGCCCGCGTCGGCAACGGGTTGTTTGTGCTTGTCATCAACGTTGCGAGTTTTAGAGGGTTTCCGGGGTTCAGTGCGGAGATAGAACGGTTTATAGAATATCTCAAATCGGCGAAACGCGCTGCTGGTGTTGAGGCAATTCGGATGCCGGGGGAACGCGGTTGGGAGGAACAACGCAAGCGAGAACGGGAAGGTATTCCAATAGACGCGGAGACGTGGGAGCAAATTCAGGCTCTATAGACATATAGTAAAGTTTAGAATTAATTGGGCACTCTCAAACAGTCTGAATACCTATAACAGGCATTCAGACTGGCACAAACTGGAAGTTTGTGGTACGAATGTGTCTATTTATTTTTAGGATTCACTATAACACCCCTAATGAAGGTTAAAAAATAAACTGGGTAATTTACTCCAGGTCCGGTAGGTGCGGTTTCCTAACCGCACCGAGTCCTATAAAAAAACTGAAAATTACCCGATTAAATTCTTAATCTTCATACGGGGTGAGGAAAATACTTGAAAAACGTTAAAGCGATTCGCCTGTTTCTGGATGGAATAGGTGTGCTTTGTCCATGTTGAAGTTAACTGTCAATGGCGTATTGTGTTGCGGCATATTGATAAGATCCGATTGTGCAACGAAGTTGCTTTTTTCCGTCCGCAAATATAAGAGTGCATGATTTCCGAGCGGTTCAACCAGTTCCACCTGTGTTTCAACACGATTAGAAGTCTCGTTTTCGCCGAGGTGAATATCCTCTGGACGGATACCGAGCGTTACTGCGTCTCCCGAAAGTTTGATGAGTACCGACTGGAGTTGAGGCGTTAGTTCCATCTCAAAACTCTCAAACCGAAGTTTTGAGGGACCTCCGTTATTCACAATGTGCGTCTCTATAAAGTTCATGGGTGGTGTGCCGATGAAGCCGCCGACGAATTGGTTCGCGGGTTTGTGATAGAGCGTCCCCGGATCGGCAATCTGTTGGATTTTACCCTCATTGAGTACCACTATCTGGTCCCCCATCGTCATCGCTTCGACTTGGTCGTGTGTGACGTAGACGATGGTCGCGTTGAGTCGGTCGTGCAGCCGACTGATTTCCATCCGCATTTGCACACGCAGCTTCGCATCAAGGTTGCTCAACGGTTCATCAAATAGAAACACCTTCGGATGTCGGACGATTGCCCTACCCACAGCAACACGCTGGCGTTCACCGCCGGAGAGATGTTTCGGTTTACGGTTCAAGAGATGCGAAATGCTTAGAATTTCCGCTGCTTCGTTGACACGCTGCTCAATCTCCGCTTTCGGATATTTACGGAGTTTCAGCCCGAACGCCATGTTCTTGGACACCGTCATGTGTGGATAGAGGGCGTAGTTCTGGAAGACCATGGCGATGTCCCTGTCTTTAGGAGGGACATCGTTGATGCGTTCGTCGTCAATGTAGATGTCGCCTTCGGTAATCTCTTCCAACCCGGCAATCATCCGTAACATCGTCGATTTGCCGCATCCGGACGGACCGACGAGCACGGTAAACGACTCATCTGGAATCTGAAAATCCGCCTGTTCAACTGCGAGGACATCACCATCGTAAATCTTAGTGACGTCTTTCAAGGTGACCTGTGCCATAATTACTTATACACTCGTATGGTAGCACGAACTGTGAAGTCGCGTGTTATACTGCCACAGGCTAACAGCCTATGGTACAAAAAAGTATAAGGGAGCGTTACGTCCCTTGTCTTATTCTCCCGGACGAAACAGTGCCTCGTCAATTTCAGCGTTCAATTCGATGTCGGTAATCAAGATTTGCCGATATTCCCCGTTCTTTGTGGCACGATGATGTGCGACTTTAACGCCATCCACATCCCGATAATCTTCAAAGAACGCTACCACGTTTTCCACGCCACCGCCTATTCCAACCTCATAACTAAACTGGACTACGTAGTGCGTCTCTTTACTAATGAAGACCTTTAGCTTTTTCCCCGAAGGCTGCGTAACGAGGAGAACGGATGTCGGAATACCCTTTACCTCCTCTGTGCCTGCGTATTGCACAGGAATATCGCCTTTTGCGAGTGCTGGTAACAGCCAAATCGGTTCTCGGAAAAGACTATCTCTAAAAAAGATAAGATAAGACGCAATCTCTTCAGGCGGAACAGGTTTGGCATCTCCGTCAGTTACCCGAAATAGAGAATGACCGTCAAAGATTAAACTCCCTACATCGCCATCTATATCCCAATCGCTGCGGAATTTGTCAGGATAAAAGTAGGCTTTAGACCGTCCCTCATCCTGCACATCCCCGTCAGGAAAGTGTTCAAAGCTATGAGATTCCGTCACGATATTTTTCACCGCTTGTAGTCTCTCAAGCCCGCCGTGCGCAGCGATAGCAGCATCAATGATTTCGCTGACATTCGGCTCCGTATTTTGCGTGCCGTCAGGGGAGTCGGAAGGTGGATTTATAGGGGTATCAGCCGGTTGCGCGAGATTTTCTTTCACCAATTCAGCGACAGCTGTCTCAAGCCGATGACCGCGGAGGTTCGTCTTTCGGATCACACCTTCACCGTCAATCAAAAAGGTCGATGGAATCGCTTCGACTTTGTAAAGATCGCTGACCTTGCCGATGTTGTCCCAATAGTGTAGCCATGTGAGACTTTCTTTCTCAATATAAGCCTCAAGTGGTTCTTTCGACCTGTCGAGACTGATACCGACGATTTGGAACTTCTGATCCTTGTATTTTTCATAAGTCTTCTTAACGTTCGGTATCTCTGCGATACAAGGCGGACACCACGTCGCCCAGAAGTCGAGCAGTACAACCTGACCTCGGTATTGTTCTAAGGAGAGTGCTTCACCGTTCACATCCGTCACATGGAAATCCAGCGCAGGTTTACCGATCCACTCACTCGGATTCATTCCGGGTGCGGGTTGCGCGCCAGCGGGTTTCGGTAATTCGCCCTTCCGTTCGGTTCTCTCCTGTTCAAGCATCTTTTTCGCAAGTTTCGCCTGCGATCGCGAACCGTATTTTGGGTGATTTATTAATTTCTGATAGGCACCATCCGCTGCGTCATGCCTCTGGAGTTTGTCATACGCCAAACCCAATTCTAATAGGCAGCGTTCAACGTAGCGCGCATCCGGACGGTCCTTGATAAGTGCTTCAAAGACCTGAATCCCGTCTTCAACACGGTCCAACTGAACTAAGGCGTTACCGAGAAGATAGTAAACTTCATCCACCCGTTTGTATTCCGGATGCGCCGCAACGAAATTTCTTGACTTTTCAACCAATTTCTCCAAATCTTCAGATGTGCTCTGTTTCCGAAGGCTCTTCGTAATCGCCTTAATTTCTTTATATTCGTCAGCGGGTTTTACCGAGTAAGCCCCAGCGAAGTTAACACAAAACCCGATGAGCACAAAACTTGTGAGTGCACCAACGAGGACATTACGGAAACCTCTGTTTCCTCTCTGTTGTGAATTTATCTTATTTCGGGAGAACATTTTATTTAAACCTCCTCAGCTTTGTTGAACCTACCTGTTTGTTTATAGCAACATTTGATGAGAATCTCGCCAGCGAAAACGGTATTTAATTTTCCAAATTCTCGCGCACGAGTTCAGCCACAGCCATCTCAAGCGCGCTACCCCGGAGATTCACTCGGCGGACAACACCTGCACCGTCAATCAGAAACGTTGATGGAATTGCGCGAACATTGTACATATCGCTAATCCTGCCACCATTATCCCAGTATTGCCGCCATGTGATCCCTTCACTGGCGATATATGCTTCAAGTGGTGCTGTTGACCGATCTAAACTGATACCGATAATCTCAAATTTCTGGTTTTTGTACTTTGCGTAAGTCGCTTTAACGTTCGGCATTTCAGCGATACAGGGTGGACACCACGTCGCCCAGAAATCAAGCAGCACAACCTGCCCGCGATATTGCGTTAGCGAGAGTGCCTCTCCTCTCAAATCCGTCACCTGAAAATCGAACGCAGGACTGTTCATAAATTGGCTCGGACTTGGGCTTGCACTTGTACCAGATGCGTCGGCTAATTCACCCGTTCTGGTATCCCAATCCTGTTCAAGGAGCTGCTGCGCAACATCAGAAAACCTTCCACCACGGTACTTTGTGTGATTCACCAGCTTTTCATAAAGCCGATCCGCTTTCTCATGCTCGCCGACTTTATCGTAAGCCAACCCTAACGTTAAAAGGCTCGGTTCAACATAATCAGCAGCTGGATAGTACCTAATAAGTTCTTCAAAGACCTCAATTCCTTCTTCTATACGGTCCAGCTGCATTAAGCCGGTGCTGAGAAGATAGTAGACCTCATCAACCCGTTTGTATTTTGGGTACGCATTGATAAAAACGGCTGATTTCTCGACTAACATCTCATAAGCCGCCGGATCACCGCTATTTTCAAGTTTTCCAGCAATCGCTTTGATTTCGGCGTATGCCTCGTTATCTGTCAGTGAAGTTGAACCAGTCGTGTTAAGCGTCGAACTCACACAAGAGCTGAACACTACCCATCCAGTAAGCAGGATAATAAGATAGCACCAACGGTTCGCCTCGGTAATTTCATTTCGGCTAAACATATCAGGCTCCTTGAGGTCAATTGGCGTGTCTTAAACTGCGTTCTGATAGGAGTATGCCAATAACAGTTTAATTTCTTCCGCCTGCACCTGTTGCAAAAAACGGGTTACATCATCATCAGCTTCACTTTCGGCTGCCTGACACCAATCAATAAACTGATAGGCATCCCACTGCGCTTCCGTCTCAATCGTCTGTGCAATGCGTGCCAAAGCGTCTGACGGATTCGGTGTTTCATTCAATATCGCGAGTGCCCGTTCGCGGATCTGTGGAAAAATGGGATGCGTGCCGACTCTGCCGAACCAATACTTCGCATTGCTGTAGTCCGGCTCACGGCGGTGCATAATGCCGTGCCAGTAGCTGCCCGTCTGATTCGCGAGCCCCTGTGAAATATTATGTGATGCATCCAGTGCATCGTTCCACAAAAGCAGGCCGCTCTTGATAGCATCACCAAACGTGGTATTTTTCACGGATTCACCCTGAAAGAGTTCGTCAAGGGATTTCGATGCCAATGCATCCGTCAGTTCCGTACTCCATGCTTTCTGCGGGACGAGTGTCGGTAGTGGGTTGCCTGCTTCTAATTTTTCGATAACTTCAGCAATTGGGGGTGTATATGTTAGATTCATGCGAAACTCCTTAGTTCCAAAATAGATTCAATAGATGCGTTGAAATTTAGTTTAGCATCTTTTGCTGAATATATCAAGTATTTTCAGTTACGAGCGATCAGCCATCAGTAAGTGTAGTAACAGGAAAGTCTCTCCTGTAAGAAGCACCTACGAACGAAACATCGAAATTATGGGAGAACTGAATGGTACTACTGACATAATAGTGAACCTTGCTATTGAATTTGAAATGTGTTACAATTGTTGAAAAGCAACTTGCAAGTTTGGAGAAAGTTTTAGTTGACATGGGAACAGCGTTTAAGAAAGCACTATTTGTTTTCATCGGTTTTATTGTAGTCTTGGGTGGTGTTTTAGTCGGTGTTATCCTGAACTACTCTCAATACGGGTCGGTCCCCGAAACGATCCAGATGGTAGATTTTGAGGGGATGCTGTTGGCGGTCTTGGGTGCTTGCGTCCTGAGTTTAGTCAGTGTCGCGTTAACTTTCTGGTTAGCACGTGCTTGGACAACCGAACACCCCGAACTCGGCGATCGGATTATTCGGTTCGCGCTTGTCGTCAGTATCAGTTTAATCGTTGTTTTCGGCGGTTTAGCCGGTGGTTTGATTATTTTACGCACATTATGGACAATCGGATTTTTTTAACTTGCATTTGTGTTGGCTATATGGTATAATTAGTTTAGTTGTGATTCGGACGTAAGGTTCTAACCACAGATGCGTTGCTGTTCAACTGTACTGTTTCAGGCGAAGTGGCACGTTTCGCGATGTCCGGGTCCAGGCAAAACGTTTTGTAGATAAATTGCTCACATACCGTAGTGCGTCGCCGTTTTAATAGGTATGCAAGCGGTGCTCTATGGCTTATATGAGTTTGTAAGCGGCGCAGTGTAGCGCTTTACTTGGGGGTGTGAAAAATACACTACAGAGGCAGACGTAATCAGAGAACGAAGGAAAGACAGAGTCGTTCAAATTATCAGATTCGAGCGAAAGAGATTTTAGTGATAGACCACGAAAACAAGCAACTGGGAGTTATGTCTCCCCGCGACGCGTTGCAACGTGCTGAAGAAGTTGGATTGGATTTGGTGGAGGTTTCACCGAATGCCAAACCGCCCGTTTGTAAGATCATGGATTACGGGAAGTATCAGTATGAGAAAAATAAGCGTGCCCGTGAAGCTCGAAAAAAGCAGACGAAGGTGGTCCTAAAAGGGATGCAGTTCCGACCGGATACTGCGGAACACGACTATCAGTTCAAGAAACGGCATGTTGAGGATTTCCTGAAAAATGGATGGAAGGTTCGCGCAACTGTTCGATTCCGGGGGCGCGAGATGCTCCACACCGAACTCGGTAGCAATCTTCTTTCGCGGCTTAAAGATGACCTCGAAGAACTTGCCGATGTTGAACAACCACCACGCATGGAAACGCGTATGATGTCGATGATCCTTACACCGAAATCTGTGTAACGTTTTGTCGTTGCACTCTTTCTGTAGGAGCGGCCGCTCCTTGCCAGTAACAGGTGGGGCCCCGGTCGCGATATATTTTTTTCTGTAGCAGCGGCCGTTGGTCGTGTACTGAAAACGAAAGGCACTTGCAAGCGGACGCTTGCTGTCAAGGATATTCTAATGCCGAAAATTAAAACGCATAAAGGCGCGGCAAAACGTTTCAAATTCACCGCAAAAGGTAAAATTCGTCGCAATCGTGCTTATGCTGGACACCTCTTTATCTCGAAGTCGTCAAAGCAGAAACGTAGATTGCGGCAAGCGACCCTTGTTGATCCGAGCAATGAGAAACGCTTGAAACGCCTCATTCATAAGTAGAAGTGAATGCCCGAACGGAGAACGCACCAACGCGTCACGGGCGAAATAGTGGAAGCGATCGCGGACGGCAACGCGGGTCGCGATAGGAGTTTTAGATGGCACGAGTAAAAACAGGGAGTGTCCGACGCAAACGGCGCAATCGGATGCTCAAGCATTCCAAAGGTTACCGCGGCGGGCGGAACAATCTCAAGCGTACCGCTATGGAAGCGGTAGAGAAGGGATGGAATCACGCCTACGCACATCGTCGCGCACGCAAACGCGATTTTAGAAGACTTTGGATTGCGAGAATTAACGCCGCCGCCAGATTGCACGGGCTCTCTTACAGCCGATTCATACATGGGCTCAAGACTGCTGGCATCGAATTGGATAGGAAGGTCCTCGCCGACATCGCTATCAATGACGCAGCCGGTTTTGGGCAGCTTGTTGCCCTTGCAAAGGGTTAGGCGCGCGGGTTCACCGTGAATTTGCACATTTAAAAAATTAACATATCAAACGGCTATGAAGGGACATACGTAAGCTGTTGAGACCTCCCAAATAGAGAGACCGCGTCATCGGTTGGAAGCGTGGTTTTGAGAGCAACAGCCGAATTTCATCCTGGAGTCACTCAATTAGAAAATGAAGCGGGTAGATTTGTAGGAGCGACCTCAAGGTCGCGACGATCCACCAAGCGGGGTGGTACCGCGGAAGTAGATGCCTGTCGCTTTCGTCCCCATAACAACTTCAACCACAAGCTTGAAGTTACGGGGCAGAGGGATAGGCGTTTCTATTTAAGAGGCAACTATGAAAGCAGAACTACAAGCGATTCAGGCAGAAGCACTTGCGGCATTAAAATCGGTGGAAACATCAGACGCGCTTGAATCGCTCAGGATTACGTATTTTGGACGCAGCGGAAAACTGACAGATGTTATGAAAAGCATGGGTAACCTTTCCAAAGAGGAGCGTCCGGAGATTGGAAAGCTCGCCAATAAGGTGCGTACTACGCTAACGCAAGCGTTTGAAGCGACCACACAGGCACTGCATCATCAACAACAGAAGCAGCAGCTTGCGGCAGAATCTGTTGACATCACACTTCCGGGACGAAAGCCTGCCTACGGGAAAGCGCATCCAGTGATGCAAATCTTAGAACGGATTGAGGCAATTTTCAGCCAAATGGGGTTTGAAGTCGTGACCGGCCCCGACATTGAGACCGAATATTACAACTTCGATGCGCTGAATACACCCGCCGATCATCCCGCTCGTGATCTACACGATACGTTTTACCTAACGGATGGACACCTTTTACGGACCCATACATCCCCGGTTCAGATTCGCACGATGGAGCATCAGAAACCGCCGGTCCGCATTATCGTGCCGGGAAAATGTTATCGGGTGGATTACGATGTCTCCCACACACCGATGTTCCATCAGGTAGAAGGTTTGCTTGTGGATAAGCATGCCACTTTCAGCGAACTCAAAGGGATTTTGACCTCCTTCGCTCGACAGATGTTCGGTGACCAAACGCAGATGCGCTTCCGTCCGCATTTCTTCCCTTTTACGGAGCCGAGTGCAGAGATGGACATTTCCTGTGCTGTCTGTCAAGGAAAAGGATGTCGGAGTTGTGGCGGCACGGGATGGGTCGAAATTCTGGGGGCTGGTGCCGTTGACCCAGCCGTATTTGAAGCGGTGAACTATGATCCAGATGAAGTTACCGGGTTTGCCTTCGGTATGGGTGTCGAAAGGATCGCAAACCTTCAATTCCGGATCCCAGATATCCGCACCTTCTATGAGAATGATCTCCGCTTCTTGCGTCAATTTTAAAAGGAGGAGGCGCGTAAAGTTGACAAGTGTGCTAAAATTCGGGCCCGCGCACAACTTTAGCTCACTTTAGAACACTTTACGGACTTTATCATGAACGTAACCCTCAATTGGCTTAAAAACTATATCGATTTTGAATTATCTCCAAGCGAACTCGCTGATCGGCTAACGATGTTAGGCGTTGAAGTTGAATCTGTTAAGCAGCTGGGTGCTGAACTCGAAGGCGTGGTCGTGGGCAGCGTTGGATCCATCAAGCCGCATCCAAATGCCGACAAACTTGTTCTGTGTCAGGTAGATATCGGTGAGACGGAAGAACTCCAGATTGTCTGCGGCGCGCCGAATGTCCGAGAAGGTATGCTCGCGCCCGTTGCCACAATCGGTGCAACGCTGCCCATCGGGCTGACAATTAAACGCGCGAAACTGCGCGGCGAAACTTCACACGGAATGCTCTGCTCCGAAAAGGAGTTAGGACTCTCTGAAGATACCGCGGGTTTAATGGAATTACCGACAGACCTATCCCTTGGTACATCAATTTCAGCAGCACTCGGATTAGACGATGTCGTGTTTGAACTTGAGATAACACCCAACCGTCCAGATTGCCTGAGCCTGATCGGCGTTGCCCGTGAAATCCGTGCGGAGACAGGCAATGCTTTAAAACTGCCACAAGTTGATTTCAACGAAGATGAAACCGATACTCAAGAGATAACCTCTGTGACAATTGAAGCACCTGACCTCTGTCCGCGTTATGCTGCACGTGTTATCCGAGGCGTTAAAGTAGGACAATCTCCAGCATGGTTACAGCAGCGCCTTGAATCTGTTGGGATCGGCGTTATTAATAACATTGTCGATATTACGAACTTTGTATTGATGGAATATGGGCAGCCGCTTCACGCTTTCGATTACCACAAACTCGCCGAGAACCGTATTGTTGTGCGGCGTGCGGCGGCGGGTGAAAATCTGACAACGCTTGATGAGATAGACCGTGAACTCACATCTGATATGCTCGTTATTGCGGATGCTGAAAAGCCTGTCGCGCTCGCAGGGGTTATGGGCGGATATGATTCTGAGATCACAGAGACCACCGCTGATGTGTTGCTGGAGAGTGCTTATTTCAATCCGTCAAGTATCCGCGCGACTGCTAAAGCATTAGGCATTAGCACGGAAGCCTCTTACAGATTTGAGCGTGGTGGCGATCCAGGTGCAGTCCTTACTGCGCTTGACCGTGCTGCACAACTCATCGCCGAATTTGCAGGCGGTAGCATCTGTAAAGGTGTCGTCGATGTCTACCCGGGGTCCCCACCCGTTACTGGGAAGGGGGCACAGCAACCCTTGACCGAGATTCAACTCCGCCCAGAACGTGTTAATTTCATATTGGGGACTACAATTGATACCTCAGAGATGGTGCAGATTTTAAGCAACCTCGGTTTTGATGTCAAAGCCAATGGCACTGGAAATTATCAAGCGGACGAGGAGACCTCGCGCCTACAAGTCACTGTACCAACGTTCAGATCTGACGTCACCCGTGAAATCGACCTTGTTGAAGAGATTGCGCGCGTTTATGGCTACGATAATATTCCGACAACGTTGCCCAAGGGTGATATTCCTGTCCCTGCCCCGAATCTGAGCACAGAGGTTCGGAAACATATAAAGCATTTTCTCCGCGCCGCCGGAATGATGGAAGCAATCAATTATAGTTTTTGTGATCCGAACTGTTTTGACAAGATCCGCTTCGCTGTGGACCATCCACTCCGCGATGTCTTGAAGTTGCAAAATCCGTTGAGTCCAGAAATGTCGGTGCTCCGCACAACACTACTACCGAGTTTACTCGAAAACGCGCAGCATAACCGGAACCATCAGATAGACACCATCGCGCTTTTTGAAATAGGCAGCGTCTTCATCCGCAATGGAACGGAGAAAGAGCCGGAACGGGTTACGGGCATCCTCGCTGGACAGGTCGGGGATGGCGTGTATAGCAACCCGCACCGAGAACCAGATTTCTACGATATCAAAGGGCTTGTGGAGGGGATACTTGAGGTTTGCGGTATTGTTGATTACACATTGGAGAAAACGGATGCGCCGACCTTCCACCCCGGTCGCAACGCAGCGGTGCTGTCGAGTCACAAACAGATAGGCATCTTCGGAGAAGCACATCCAGAGGTGCTCGAAAATTACGATCTGCCTTACAAAGCGTATCTCTTTGATTTTGACATGGAAGCGTTAGTAGATGCTGCCATATTTGCCAAACGTTTTGAACCTATCCCTGTCTATCCGAAGGTTGAGCGTGACCTTGCGATTGTCGTGGATAAAGAGATATTGTCGGATATGCCGACAGCACTTATCTACACAACGGGTGGCGAATTGGTTGAATCGGTCCGTCTCTTTGATGTCTATGAAGGCGAACAGGTACCGGAAGGCAAAAAGAGTCTCGCCTACGCGATCACGTATCATTCTGCAACCGAAACTTTGACAGACAAGGCAGTAAATGCCCTTCACGATAAAGTTGTCAAGCATCTCAATCAGGAACTTGGTGCGGAATTACGGATGTAGGGGCGAGGTCACCTCGCCCTCTACGGTGAACTATGCAGGCACAGCGGATCAAAAACCTATTTTCTGCCATTGCTCGTTATTACGACTTTCTTAACGCGCTGCTAAGTCTCAAGCGTGACAAGATATGGCGACGGGAAACAGTCAAAGCAAGCGACGTTGAACCGACGAATAAGGTGCTGGATGTCTGTACGGGTACCGGTGAACTTGCGCTTGCATACTCGGATAAAATTGGTGCAGAGGGTTTCGTTATCGGCTCAGATTTCTGCTTTGAGATGCTCGTTATCGGGGATCAGAAACTTCAACAACCGGTAGGTGCGGTTTCTAACCGCACTACAAACTTTCTGGCAGCGGATACCCTCATTCTCCCGTTTTTAGACAATACCTTTGATGTTGTGTCTGTCGGTTTTGGTATTCGGAATGTTTCCGATTTAGAGATGGGGATACGCGAGATGACGCGCGTTGTTGCACCGGGCGGGCGGGTCGCTATCTTGGAGTTTACACAACCGACAAACCCGCTGTTTCGGGGTCTCTATTATTTTTATTTCACGAAGATCTTGCCTTTTGTCGGGAACTTAATCTCCCGCAGCAAAGATGACGCGTACGGGTATCTCCCGCGGTCTGTTATGAAATTCCCGAATTGCGATGCGCTGAAAGCGGAAATGGAGCAGTGCGGACTGACAGATGTGCAGTTTCATCGGAAAACATTCGGTATCGTTGCTATTCACGTTGGGAAGAAACCGAGGAACAGTGCTTGACTTAATGCGTGAGATGCTGGTGTCAATTTTCAACTGCCCTTTTTCGCCAACCGTTCAACATGCGCCACGACAGACTCAGATATACCTTCTAAACTATAACCCCCCTCTAATGCAGAGACGACGCGTCCTGATGTAGTTTCCTCAGCAAACGCAAGCATCAGGTCTGTGAGTGTGGCGAATCCGTTCGCTGTGAGTTCAGTGCCAGCCAATGGATCGAGGTAGTGAGCGTCGAAACCCGCGGAGATTAACAAGAATTCTGGTGAGAAGTCTTCAGAATTTTAAGGAGATGTTACCATCCGAAGGAAATTATATCAGAAACCATAAGGAAGTCAATAATTTTTTTGAAGAAATAGTGTAAATTTCGCTGTTGACAAATGCTCATTTTTGGGGTACAATCTGATTAAAACTGATTGAAAGGAGAAAGCGATGCGAACGTTTGGTACCCAAGGTTCGGTACAAACCGACCGGCATTATGTTGTTCCACGCACCGAAGAGGTTAAAGATTTCATCAACCGCATGAAAGATGGACGGTACATCGTCCTTTTCGCGCCGCGCCAGACGGGCAAGACAACGTTTTTCCGATTGGCACTCGCGACACTCGCCGCGGAAGATCCAACCTATTTTTCGATCCAGCTCAGTTTTGATATCTATAAAAACCTCTCGCCTTCCGATTTTTACGAATTGCTTTGTAGAAGGATCCGCAAACAGATTAAAAACGTTTTCCAGAAACGCCGCCACGTCCTTTCTGAAGCGTTGACGCAATTCTTGGATAACGCTAAATTCAGCCATCACGGTTCAATGATGGAATTTTTTGAAGATTTCGCGAGTTTACTGGCGATTGAATATAGTGAGCAGAGAATCGTCTTCATCATTGACGAGTTTGATGGCATTCCCCCAGCCGCTGTTAGTGATTTTCTTCATACACTCCGCCACATCTACCATTTCGAGGACGAACGATGTTTATATAGCGTTGGTATTGTAGGCGTCAAAAACATCGCACAACTCAACTACGACCGGTCTATCTCACCCTTCAATATCCAAGATGAATTTCATCTGCCGAGCTTTACTCGGGAACAAGTGCGCGACCTCTTTGAACAATATACCGACGAAGTCGGGCAACCCTTTGCCCCCGAGGTGATTGAATCTATTCACAGACAAACTGCTGGACAACCCTTCCTCGTTAATCGGTTCGGACAGATTCTCACCACAGAACTCGGTGTTCCCAAAACTGAGATGATTAGGATGGGGCACTTTGCACAAGCATATACGCAGCTCCTTCGAGAACGGAACACTAACATTGATCATCTGCTTACCAATATCCGCAAAGAACGTCAATTTGAAAGTCTCCTCATGCGAATTATCTCTTATGAGAGAGGCATACCCTTCAGTTTAGACAATGAGCTCATGAATGAACTCGCCATTTATGGAGTTATCAGAGCAGGTGCTGACGGTATGTGTGAAATTGTCAATCCGATCTATCAACACCGCATCTTCCAAGCTTTCAAACCGCTATTTAACGGATTAGAGGACGATTATTTCTCCGAAGACACCGACACCAATTTTATTGATTATCTAACTCCGAGTGGACGACAGATTGAGATGGGGCAGCTCCTTGAAAACTTCCGGGCATTCATCGCCCGCGCCGGGTTCCGCATCCTACAGGTCCCAGATACGCCACAAGAATACATCGGACAACATCTGCTTTATGCTTATCTCGACCAGTTTGTACGCACTGTGGGGGGAACGATGTTCCTTGAAGTACCAACCGGGCGAGGCAGACTTGACCTGCTTATCCTTCACAACCAACAGAAATACATCGTTGAAACCAAGATTTGGGAAGGGGCGCGCCGCTATGCAGCAGGAAAGCAACAGCTCGCTGCCTATCTGAAATCGGAGGACGCAACGGAGGGTTATTATATTGTCTTCGATCACCGTCAAAATCCAGAGCCGATTGTAGAAACAGAAACGGTGTCAGGTTTGACGCTTCGGAGTTATGTCATCCCTGTGTTACAAGAAGCCCCCTCGACATTCCACACCTAATGCGACAAGGCAATCAGAACTGAACACTTGCGTCACACTTTAGCCAATCGTTCCACATGTGTGACGACGGATTCAGATATACCTTCTAAACTATAACCACCTTCCAACGCGGAGACAACGCGCCCTGATGCGGTTTCATCGGCAAGTTCAAGCATCAGGTCTGTGAGTGTAGCGAATCCGCCTGCTGTGAGTTCAGTGCCGGCGAGCGGATCGAGGTAGTGTGCATCAAAACCTGCTGAAATTAATAGAAATTCTGGTGAGAAGTCTCGGAGTGCCGGGATGAGAATATCCGTAAAGACTTTGACGTATTCGGCGTCGCCACTTCCGGCAGGCATCGGTACGTTTAGCGTCGTGCCGCCTCCCTTTCCGCTACCGCGCTCGCGACTTGAACCCGTGCCGGGGTAGAGCGGCGATTGGTGGATAGAAAAAAAGAAGACGGATTCATCTTCATAGAAAATGTCTTGCGTGCCGTTGCCGTGATGGACATCCCAATCTACAATCGCGACTTTCCCGACCCCGTGTTCCCGTTGGAGATAGCGTGCCGTAATCGCGATGTTGTTAAATAGACAGAATCCCATACTCTGTCCCGGGGTGGCATGGTGTCCCGGCGGACGTACCATTGCGAAAGCGTTTTTCACCTCACCGGTTGCGACTGCATCTGCTGCACGCAGGACACCGCCTGTTGAAAGCAATGCAATATCAAACGATTCAAATCCGACGGTCGTGTCGTAGGTGAGCGGAATTTCTTTTTCACAGTGTTGTCGGATATATTCACTATAAGCAGGGTTATGCGCGTAAGCGATCTGCTCAACGCTCGCCGGAGTCGGTTCAATCTGGTGCAATTGATCCCATACACTGCTTTGTTGAAGTGCTGCCAAACTTGAACGTAACCGATCCGGTCGTTCAGGATGTCCCGGGCCGGTGTCGTGATTCAGGTAGTCTGGATGGTAGGCGAAACCTGTTTTTTGTGTCATGTCCATCTCTTTGCCTTTATAAAAAAGTTGACTGTGGCATTTGAATATATGATAGGATATATCTCATCACCACGTAACATTTATACCAATATGTCTTTTCCATGACCCCTTGTCACTATAACATAAAATTGAAATAAAACAACTCAAAATTACCACGAATGAAAACAGACACCTCTCACTTAGCAAACAACAGTATCGGACAGGTTTTTACACCTTTGAAATGGGCAGAGTGGCTCATCAATAGATGGGGCATCTTTGATGCGTGGCTTGATGGCGCGCATATTTGCGATCCCACTGCAGGAAAGGGTGCGTTCCCGCTTGCAATGCTCCATATTGCGAGGCAAAAAGGGATTGCTATTACGCCTGAACGCCTGTCACAGTTAACGCTTATCGAGATAGTCCCATCGCATCTTGAACGGTTTAGAGAAAACGTCAAACGAGAGTTTAGCGTTGACTTCCCTACCTCTCAAATCTTCTGCCAAGATGTTATTACGGAGGCGCATGCGGGAAAATACGACATTCTCGTTGGGAATCCGCCGTGGGCAAACTTCGGAAATTTACCGACAGCATATAAGGCGCGTGTCCAACCTTTTTTCCTTCAAGAAGAACTTGTGCCAGATAGACAGAAGACGCTCCTCGGTTCTTCTCGGACGGATATAGCGGCACTGGTACTGAAGGTTGCTTTGGGAAGATTGCTCAGAGAGAATGGCGTGGGATATTTCTATCTGCCTACTTCTCTCTTTTTTGGCGACGGTGCCCATAGTGGATTTCGGAATTATAGTGCAAGGTCTACGCGAAACGGGATCGTTTCCCACAGAGATTTCGCCATAGACACGGTTTATGAATTCACATCGACGAAAGTATTTGACAGTGTTGGCACTTCGTACTGTTGCGCTAAATTTTGTGGAGACACACGGCAGGATTTTCCAGTCTCGTATTTCAAGGAGTCGGACAGTGAATGGGTTGAACATAAGGCACTGCCGCTCGAAAACCCGACAGATCCGTGGCGGATTGTGAAAGACCTTGATGAACTGAATATGGACACGACGCTTGAAGTCAGACTGTCGCCAGAGCAAAAACCGCGACAGGGTGTGAATACATGCGGCGCAAATAGTGTCTTCATCTTTGATCACAAACCTTCACATCTCCCTGAACAATTTCTATATCCACTCGCAACAAAAGAGATATGGCGGCAAAATATATCTTTACCGTGTAAGTGGATCCTGTTGCCGTACGATCCGCAAACTGGGAAACCGCTCATATCAGCAGAAATCGAACAGTGGAACACTTTGAAGGCGTATCTTAAGAATGCCGAAGAGGTGCTAAAATCCCGTAAAGGAACACTTCTCCGATCTGCTATGAATAGAGGTAACTGGTGGGCACTGCTTGGTGTGGGACCATATTCGTTCGCGCCTTTTAAAGTGATCTGGCAGGCATACGGGAAAAGTGATTTTACGCCGGTAGTGCTGAGCAGTGTAGAGGGACAGATGTGGCAAGGGAATCAGGCAATGCACGCATTCATTCCGTGTTGGACTGCACATGACGCGCAACGGATTAAGACCGCCCTTGAGGATCCAGAGATTCCGACTTTGTTGCGGCAACTCAATGGTGCGGGAAAATGCAATTGGGCACAGCCGGGTAAGATTAAGAAGATTTTGGCGTTTGATTGAACGACAAAAATATTGTGCGAGGACCGCACTTGCGCGTGTCCTCGCACAGCGAAAATGTACCTGCTTTACTGATTATAGTAAAACCTATAATTAATTGGGCACTCTCAAACAGTCTGAATACCTATAACAGGTATTCAGACTGGAAACCCAAACTGGAAGTTTGTGCTACGAATGTGTCTATTTATTTTTCGGATTCACTATAAATTATCGGGCAGCCTTCACTCTTCCCCACGTTGTTGCCAATTTTCCTTCCGGCTCAACGGCGAAAGCGTCCTCCCAACCGTTCAGGAGTTGTTCAATTTCCGCCTGCTCAAGGGCACGGCTGAGAATCACAATCTCGTCAATACCACCGGTAAACGATTCTGGACCGAATTTGAGTTGAAGCACCTGACCCGCAGCGACCTTACCGTTCCATTGCGGTTTCCAATCCGCCTTAGCGGAATCCAACGCGCCCTTTTCACTTTCCGGTTCACCATCGACGTACATCTCAACGTTTAAGCCGTCATACGTCCCCGCAACATGGTACCACGTTCCCTGTTCGAGTTCTGTTTTGCCGTAGAATCCGGGTGTAATACCGTCGGATGTCCAGACCCGGAATGAGAAACCGTCAGGGATAGGTTCGCCACCAGACTGATCTTCCAGCAAGTACGCACCATTTTTTCTGACACCGGTATCTGAGTCGGCATCGACTCGGAACCAAGCCGCTACGGTCAATTCGTCGCTGACACTCTGGAGGCTTTTTGAATCTTGAACATCAATACTGCCGCCGCCTCCAGCGACGACTGCCTTACCGAATTTACCGTTCTCAAATTTAAAATTGCCGACAATCTTTCCATCATTACCGTTGCCTGACACGTCTTTAACATCGCCTTCAAAGAGCCATACACCAACAATCGCTGGATCATCTTCTTCCAGTGCCAATGAAACAGCGCAAAGACATAAAAGTAACACAAAGCTTGAGGTTAGTAATTTCATTTTAACGCCTCCATGTTCAAAATTTTCTTGAAACAAATAATAACAGTTTTAAGATGTCAGGATAACAAGTTCTCCCATCTTCCCTTCATACAATGTATTTATTATATCATATCTCTTTTCTTTTTCCAAAAGGATTTCCGATGTAGTGGATCGGCAATCAAAACGAATCTCTATTTTTTTCTTGTAGATTCGCGTGAGATATGCTAAACTTTATGACATCTTTGAGCGTACGCTATGAGGTTAGGTGAAAAGGGGACAATCAGATGGTTCAACACAACACACCGCGCGCATTTCATGTGATGACAAAGCCGATCGGGCCAATATGTAATCTGGATTGCGAATACTGCTTCTATCTCGATAAAGAAAAGCTCTATCCGGAAACGCGATCCTTTCGGATGGATGACGAAGTCCTGGAGAATTACGTTAAGCAGTACATTGAGGCACAAGAAGTTAATGAAGTTACGTTCGCATGGCAAGGCGGCGAACCTACGCTGATGGGTGTAGACTTCTTCCGCCAAGCGATCCGATACCAACAGAAATACCGCCGTCCGGGTATGCAGATCCAGAATTCGTTTCAAACGAACGCCACACTCCTTGACGATGAATGGGGAGAATTTTTCAAACGGAACAAATTCTTGATCGGCGTAAGTATTGACGGACCGCCAGAGATTCACGATAAGTACCGCTACGACAAACGCGGGCGTCCATCGTCCGATCAGGTAATCCGTGGTTTGCGCATCTTACAGCAGCACAAGGTCGACTATAATATTCTGTGTGTCGTGAATAAGCACAATGCCGAGTATCCGAAAGAAGTTTATAACTACTTCAAAGAACTTGGTGCGGAATTTATGCAGTTTATCCCTGCGGTTGAGAATTTTGGTGGGAAGAATGTGACCCCACGCTCTGTCACGGCACGACAGTACGGTAAATTCCTTTGTGCGATTTTCGATGAGTGGGTAGTGAACGACATCGGCAGAATTTTTGTACAAATTTTCGATGTTGCGTTGGAGGCGTGGTTGGGTTATAACCCCAGCCTCTGCGTTTTCAATGAGACCTGCGGTGATGCACTCGCAATTGAGCATAACGGCGACCTCTACTCCTGTGACCATTTCGTTACGCCTGACTATCACGTTGGAAACATTGCGGAGAACACTGTCGCGGAGATGGTAGATTCGACGTTCCAACGCAAATTCGGCACAGATAAACGGGACACGCTCCCCGAATACTGCCGCAGCTGCGAAGTGAAGTTTGTCTGTAATGGCGGTTGTCCGAAAAATCGTTTCATCAAAACGCCTACGGGTGAAGACGGCTTGAACTACCTCTGCGCTGGCTATAAGCAATTTTTCAATCATATTGACGAACCGATGAAGATGATGGCTGCTGCGCTGCAGGCAGGACGCCCCGCGAACAGTATCATACCAACCCTACGGCAGCGGCGACAGGAAAAAGCACAAGCCAACACCGCGATAGCCTCACAAGTCTCACAGAAAGTCGGACGGAACTCACCGTGTCCGTGTGGTAGCGGTCGGAAGTATAAGCAGTGCTGTTTAAACAAAAGGTAAGCCAACCTCCTGAGTGAAAGGGCACAATTTTGTCAAAAAATGTAATAATCGTCTTTATTTTTCTCAAATCCCCTGAAACAAGCGTTGCTCGTGTGCGAAATCGGGTAGAAGCAGGCGGACACCACGTGCCAACCGAAGATGTCGTGCGTCGGTTTTATCGGAGCAAGCATAACTTTTGGCACATTTATAGAAATTTAGTGGATGAGTGGCATCTGTTCTACAATTCTACTGGACATTTTCAGGAAACCGCAATTGGTAAAGGCAATCAGGTTAAAGTAATAAATGAAGATTTCTTTGAACTGTTTATGCAAGACATTCGCAATGGAGGTGCATAATGCATCAAGATGAATTAGATTCCGTTGATATTTACAAACGAACACTGGAGTTCTTGCAGATTGGCAATCGCGCCGCAAAAAGGGCACAAGAAGAGAACCGCAAAAAAGGGATTCCAAACGTGTATGATATCAACGGACACCTATATTATGAACTCCCGAATGGTGAACTGACAACAGAAGATCCGTATCCACTATCAAAAGAAACGGATTCAAGTGAGGAAACATGTTAACTGTCTGTTACGATCCTTATGCTGGCACATTAGGTAAGTTTACGCGTGCCGAGATTTTTGATCTCGTCGCCGAAGCAGGCTACGAAGGTATCAATATTCCTGTACATTCCGGTTTTCTTGGTGAACTTTCCACGGCGGAGATAGACGATGCGGTGAACCTCGCTGAGAAACACGGACTCGTTGCACCGACAATCGGTTTCGGCAACCATATCTTGACAACACCAGCCCGTAAAAGCGAAGCATTGCAACACTTTGAAATTGTACTCGAAGTTGCCCGAAGATTCCAGGCTGACGTTATTGGCGTGTGGGTGAATCCATCAGAAGGTGTTTCGCGAGAAGCGTCTCTGGACGCGCTCGCCGATAACCTGTCCCAGATGATAGTCCCCTGCGCTGAAAATGGAATGAAGATCGCATTGGAGTTTGAAAAAGGGTGTCCGCTTGATAACTATCGCGAAGGTATTCAATTCATTGAGGACACAGGATTGTCCGTCTACCTGACGTGCGATACGTATCACCTTTTCAACGATGGCGCGGAACCACACGCAGCGGCACACGCGATGAAGGCATGCCTCGGCGATGTACATGTATCGGGGAGCAACCGTGGTGAACCCGGTGGCGGCGTTTTCGATTTTGAGACGTTTGCGCGAGGTTTGAAGGAAATCGGTTTTTCCGGCCCGTTGGTCGTCCAATATAAGATGGAAGATATCGCGAGCATTGCGCGCAGCTGCGAATTCACCCAAACATTTCGAGCGATGATACAAGCATAGAGAGGAGACTTCCGAATGAGACAGGTTTTCTATTTAATTCTCGCTGTTACCTTTATAATCGGGCACGCTTCTGCACACGTAACAGAACACCCACCGGCAGAGACGGAAGGCTTTCAGTTCGTGGTACACCACGAGACACCTGACACGAAGTTGACCAGTGGACAAGGCGCGCTTAAGTTTAAAGTGCTCTATACGCGCGACCATTTCCCGGCTGAAGTCGTCGCTGCGATTGATAAGGCACACGGTGGGTTTGATGTGGATCGGCGGGAAGGAAAAGGCGAAACCTATTTTGCGTTACCAGAAGTCGGCATCATCCAAATCAGTGCCGACCTGAAAACGACACAGCTGATTGAGACTCCCGCAGCGTTGAAAAAAGCCAATGCACACTATGTAACCGTCTGGGCAACATCCGGTGGTACACCTTACCTGTCTTTTCCGGCTAACGATGTCGGTAAAATCTTCACAACAACGATGGATGGGAAGCTCGTGCATACGCTGGAATCTCCAGACGCAATGACGGATTTCAAGCATCAGGCGGTCAACACCTATTTCAGTGAAGGCGGAAAGTTTGTCCCCACGGGGGTAACGCATATCGATGGCATGCTCTATGTTACGACCGGTTACTCTGATTTAGATTACATCTTGGGTGCGAAACTCACGAGTCTTGAACCGCTTGAAGCAAGTTGGTATCCGTTGGCGTTCGGTGGTAAAGGCGATGAACCCGGACAATTCGGGACAGGACATCACATCACAGTGCCTTACGGGACAAATCGATTGGATGCTTCCGATCGGGCAAATGCAGAAATTGAACGCTATTCACCAGATGGAACCTATTTGGAAACACTTTCGCTCATCAAAGGCTCATTTCCGTGCAGTATTGATTATGAAGCAGGGTACGCTGTCGTTGCCAGTCTCTTCGGACCGAATAGAGAGAAGGGCGCGCCGCCCTACATATTGGAGGGAAACAACCTCGTCTCAACTGTTATGTTAAAAGAAGAGTTGGGTATGGAGACCTTCCAACATCTGCATGGCGCAGTGATTCGCAAGATTGACGGTAAACTTTACATCATCGCGCAATCATGGAACCCTGGAGACATCGTTATTTTGGAACAGGTAATGTAGACCTTTGCGACTGGTGAAGTTAGCCGACTCACTTTGGTAAGCAAGGTCCATCTCTATTTCAATCGTTCCAGACTGTTCTCACCGGGTACATATAGATACGCGCTTCTGCCGGTGAAATACTGTGCGTATACATTTTCCCAATCGCTGTTTGTGAGTTTCCATCGGGGTGCGGGACCGAGCTTAAAATAGACGATGTCCGCCTCTTGGAGACTCTTAAACGGATAATCGCCAATCGGCGCGCCCCGGTGCCGAGACACGAAAATAACGGCGTTGTGAATGTTTTGCTCTGCTACCATCGGTGGCAGCTTCTGATAGACATGCCCCCAATTCTGATACCTTTCCCCAATACGAACATAACTCCATACCGTGTTGACACTCAACAACAATAGGCACACGCCAACAGCCAACGCAAGTCCACGCCTCTCACGCAGTTTGAAACGCTCATAGCAGATAAACATCCCACGTGCTACTAACGGAATGAAGCCGAGGAATGTCGATTCGGTGTAATAGCGTGCGTTTACTGGCGTGTATCCCCATGTTGAACCCTCAAAGTAGAAAAAGGCGTAAAGCAACAGGTTTGCCACGAGAAGGGTCAGACAAAACACATCGTATCTGTTCCGCGAAGCGTGGAAGAACGGGATAAATAATAAGCACCACGGCAGAATTAACGGGACGAAAGCGATCAGCCATGTCAAAGATAATTCGGCATCTCTCAACAAATGGTGGTGATAGCTTCCCCAGCCGAGTGCGTTGAAACTGATGCACGGGAGAATGTGTCGCCATGTCCTTTCGATTGCCCATGCTGGCGTGAAAATACGTGCCCCTTCAATATCAGGTACGTAGCCTTCTGTCCGAGGACCGAACCCGATTTTATCGTAAGGCTGGGCAACCGTGTGTGTGAACATGAACGGATCTTCTGTGAAATGCGCGTTCCACGCCATACATATACCAAGCAGGACAACAAATGGAATAAAGAAGAATCCGAAGCGTTTTATCGTGCCGAGTAGTGCTTGCCGATGCTGCAATTGCGTTAACAAATGATAAACTGTCAACCCTCCACCGACAACGCCAAAGACCACAGCGGAAAGCGGACGCGTATTGAAAGCATATCCCAAAGCGAACCCTGAGAGCACGGGGTAGCCGATCCGCGCGAGGAGTGGGGCATCGCTTTTGCAATTTAATGTCTTAAGGAGTGTAAACAGGAAGAGCGCGAGGTAGAAACGACTTACAGGTTCACTAAACCACGTTGACCCCATACCGAGTGTCGCTGGTGAAATGAGTCCAAGCACCGCGGCGATGAGTGCGATGCCGTTATGGATGCCTCCATATATCTCTTTCACAAAAAGGTAAAGAAATAGTAGCGCACCACCTGTCGCAAGTGCGGGGATCAACCATGGCGCGTTGATAAAAACGCCAAATATCAGCATCAAGGCGTTTCCGAACGGATATTTTGAATACCATTTACCGTTGAGAACATTAATATGTGGTGAAGAAGAGAATCCTTGTTCCGGGGGCGCCGGCACCGAGATTTTACCCGCCGCGAACAACTTCGCTTGGAATAGATACGAGACAGTGTCTGGTTCAAAGTAGGTGAACTGGAAGTAGATACCGCATAGGAGTACCGATAGCAGTACACCAAGTATCGCGATGATAAAAATAGGTTTAATTTTCATGGCATTATTGGGTAGCCTTTTTAAAAATTTGACATTTACCATTCAATAGGGTATAATATCATTAAGTGTAAATTAAAGTCACTAACTTTTTAGTAGCAAGTTTTGGCTTGCAAACGATCCTGAAAAATGCTTAACACTACTACATTTAATATCCATCACCATCATTCGGTCCACTTTTGAGTAGAGCGGATGAGGGAATGTGAATAAATATCTTTGATACGAAGCAAGTTTAACTTGTTTGGACCCTGGTAAACGAGCCGCTCTCCTCCGTGCTATGTTGTCAGCACGCGCGAGAAAAGTGCAAGCGTTTACTGGGTTTTTTATTTTTTAACTACTAAGTTTTCGCTCCGTTTCTGCCGAGACCGTGGCAGGATTGGAAACTTGTAAGGCCTTTACCTTAAAAATTGAAACTGGAGTTTCTCATAAACAATACATGGAGGATGTACCCTTAAGCAAGTTTCAATATTAAATGGACGTTTTTGATCTTCGGATGGATTGGAAGATTGGAAGGTTGGAAGTGGGGAAGATAGGGGACACGGTGGTTCTTCCATCCTTCCTGTTTTCCACCCTTCCTCAAAAGTTGAAATTTATTTCTTAATATTGCTTAAGCAATATTAAATAATAATCTTCCGATTTTTTTCAGAAGATGATGACACCGAGTTCGTAGGGGCGGGGTTTCCCCGCCCGTTATCAATGGACAATGTGCATATTTAATATTGAAACTTGCTTATGAAGATTAAGAATTTAATCGGGTAATTTTCAGTTTTTTATGGGACCCGGTGCGGTTAGGAAACCGCACCTACCGGACCTGGAGTAAATTACCCAGTTTATTTTTTAACCTTCATTGGGGTACATGAAAAAATGGAGAAGTTTGATAAACCTGCCGGGACGAATGACTTTCTACCCGAGCAGATGGCTCAGCGAAATTTCGTTGAAAATATTGTTCGTGAAACCTTTGAAACCTACGGATACGCACAAGTTCAAACCCCGCTGTTTGAATCCTTCGCACTTCTGTCCGCACAAGCTGGCGAAGAGATCCGTCACAAAATGTTTACATTCGTCGGTTCGGATAGGGTAGATTATGCGCTGAGACCTGAGTTGACTGCCCCTGTCTGCCGACTCATCGCCAATGGTGAACTAAAAGACCTTCCTCATCCGTATAAACTTTACTACATCGGGCAGTGTGTCCGACAGGAACCGATCACTGACGGCACCGAAGTCAAGCGGGAATTCCGACAGGCAGGGGTTGAACTTGTTGGACCGGCTTCCGCGCACGCAGATGCCGAAATCATTGCGATTCCGATCCGAATTCTTGAGAAGCTCGACATCTCACAGACGCGATTAAGAATCGGCAATACAGGGATTTTCCGCGAGATTTTCAAACAGGTCGCGCTGGATACCAAGGACCACGGTGAAATTATATGGGACATTGACTACCTCGCCCGTCTCCGTAGCGAAAGCTACCTCTGGGATATACAAACGCTTCAAGACGCGCTCAATATGCTGCGCCGGTCGCAAGGCCCCGACTACCAAGGTGCCTACAAAATAGAGACTTCCGAAGTTCAAGAACTGACCGAAAATACTGCGCTGACTTATGCAGAAAAACTACCAGCAATTGCCGAGGCAACTTATAAAGCCCGGTGGCTCCGCTACTTTAATATTTCCGAAGAGACCGCGCAGCGTTGTATAGATGTCTCAAAGATTTGTGGCGATAAGAAAAATGTCATGGCAGCGTGGGAGACACTTCTCGGGGACACTGCTAAAACAGCACGTCAAGAACTGATAACACTTTGCGACTGTTTAGAAAACTACAATATTACAGACTTTGAAATCAATTTAGGTATCACACGCGGATTTGATTTCTATACCGGCACAGTTTTTCAGATTGAATTGTCTGAGAAAGGTTTATCACTCTGTGGTGGCGGGAGATACGATGGTCTCATCGCGTCCTTTGGCGGTCCACCGACACCGGGTGCTGGATTTGCGTTCCAATTTGACGCGCTTGTAGAGGCATTTGCCGACACAGGAAAGGCGACAGGTAACGGAAGAAGAGACTACTTTATCGCAACGGAAACTTTGAAACAGACTTCGGAGGCGCAACGACTCGCTGAGACGCTGCGAAGGGAAGGTAAGAACGTGGAAGTGGATTTAATGGAACGTGATTTCCAAGCACAACGGGATTACGCCAATCGACTGAACTACGATTATCTGCTCCGTTTAACTACAGATGCTTCGATGTACCTGATTCATCTCAGAACTGGCGACACACAAAAAATCACTGTTACCGATCTCCTTTAGGTGTTGTTGCCCGTCAAAAACTGAAACAGAATGCAATTACCTTTGAGAAAAAGGAGCACAAGTAAAAAAATGCAAACGGAATCACAACGGACGCTGAATCTACTTTTACCGAAAGGGAGTCTACAATCAGAGACCCTTGAACTGTTTCAGCGTGCCGGTTACGAACTCAACGGTTATACCGAAACTGATAGATCGTATCGCGCGACCTTCCGCGATGATAACGAATTTCAGATCAAGATTTCACGTCCACAAGAGATCCCCGTCTATGTCGGTATGGATGATTTCTACGATTTGGGGATCACGGGTCAAGATTGGGTTGAAGAGACGGATTCAGACGTTGAAGAGATCCTGCCTCTGGAATATGGACACATTGATATTATTCTCGCTGTTCGTGAAGAACGAAAAGATATCAATACATTTGAGGATTTGATGAACCTCGCTGATGGAGATATCCTCATTTCTACGGAATATTTGAATATCGCCGAGAAATATATCCTTGAAAAGACGGAAAATAAGGTCGCGCCGACGATCTTAACACCGTGGAAACGACTTAATACCGCCGGTTCTTACCAGTCCCCGATCACGCTCATGTTGTCTTTTGGAGCAACTGAAGGGAAACCGCCTGAAGAAGCTGATGCTATCATCGACAATTCGACGGCATCACGGCGTACAATCAAGGCGAATGTACTCAAGGAGATTGAACTCTTACGCGAATCCGAATCTACCCTTATTGCAAATCCGAAGGCACTCAGGGACGCATGGAAGCGAGAAAAGATTGAAGAATTCAAGCAGACACTTCAGAAAGGTTTGCGGAGACGGCGGAGCCAAACACTTCCCGGACACATTTAATTTAAGGAGGCACAGACTAACAGTCTATGCTACAAAGGAGGCACAGACTAACAGTCTATGCTACAAAGGAGCGGAACTTATGGCAACCCCATTCATTAAGCCGCGCGTCCCGCGCGGGATGCGAGACATCTTACCTGAACAGATGATTCGTAGACAATATGTTATAGATGTGATTCGTGACGTGTTTGAGGAATTTGGGTTTGAACCTTTGCAGACCCCTGCCCTCGAATTATCGGAAGTACTCACAGGCAAATACGGACCGGATGCGGAGAAGCTTATCTATCAGGCTGGACACGTCGGTGGAAAGGAGGACATCTCCCTCCGCTACGATCTTTCGGTGCCGCTTTGCCGACTCATCGCTATGTATCCACAACTCCCGAAACCGTTTAAGCGATACCAGATTGATCCGGTCTGGCGAGCAGAACGTCCACAAAAGGGGCGTTATCGCCAATTCTTCCAGTGCGATGCAGATACGGTCGGCAGCGAGAGTATGCTCGCTGATGCCGAAAACGTCACGCTCGTTTATCAGGTGCTAACGCGTCTCGGTTTTAAGCAATTCGAGATTAATATCAATGACCGGAAACTCATCACTGGCATCGGACAATTCGCTGGCGTGCCAACTGAGCAACTGGGTGGTCTCTATCGTTCTATTGATAAGTTAGATAAGATTGGGTTAGCAGGGGTTAGAACCGAATTAGCGGAAAACCAGATTCCGGAGCCTGTTATTGAAAAACTTCTTGCATTGCTTGAAGTAGAAGGCGATGCAGCGACAGTCCTGAATGCACTCAATGCGCAACTCGGTGATTCTGAAGCAGCACGAGAAGGTATCTCGGAATTGGAGGCACTGATCGGTTATCTCACAACGCTCGGTGTGCCGGAAGAATTCTACAAGGTGAACGTCGCGATGGTACGTGGCTTGGAATACTACACCGGTCCGATTTATGAAACCATCGTTGAAGAACCGAAAATCGGGAGTATCACCGGTGGCGGTCGATACGATGAACTTATCGGAAGTTTCAGCAAACAAGGGTACCCTGCAACCGGCACCAGTTTCGGGATTGAGCGGATTATTGATGTGATGGAAGAATTTGATATGTTCCCATCCGCAGTCGGAAAGACGGTAACGCAGGTGTTAGTGACAGTTTTTGATGCCGATCTGGCGCAAGAATCCTTGAAAGTCGCGACGCTTCTGCGTGAAAGTGGTATTCGTGCGGAGGTTTACTCCCGTCCGGCGCGCATGAGCGCGCAGATAAAATATGCGGACACCAAAGGCATCCCGTATGCTGTTATCCTCGGTTCGGATGAAGTAGAGGCAGGCACAATTGCAATCCGAGACCTCGCAAACAGGGAACAGCACATTGTCCCGCGAGGTGAAGTTGCTAAACGCATTCAAGAATGGACAAGTATGTAAAGATTGCCTGTTGAATATTGCAAATAACAATAGGAGTTTTGTAAAAAATGAAACGATTTTATCAACGCCCTAATTTCACCCGCTATATTATTCTCCTCTGTTGCATTATTCAGGCGATACAGTTGACAAGTGCGGGATGCAGTCATACCAAGCCGTATTACCATCCAGAGATACCTGATATCGAAAGACGTGAGAGTGAACCAGAAGGCGTACTCCGTTATCGTCTTTTGTTACTCGGCGATGGTGGGATACCGATCCCGGATGAACCGGTCTTGAAAACCCTCGGTGAATGGGCACAAAAGGACGCTGCGAAAACGAGTATCGTCTTTTTAGGGGACAATATGTATCCAGAGGGGATGACTGAACGCCGAAAACATGAAGCACCGGAACGTCTCGGACCACAACTCTCTGTCATCAAAGATGCGGGTGTCCACGGACTTTTTATTCCGGGAAACCACGACTGGGCAAGCGGAAAATCGGAAGGGTATAGTGCGCTTCTTGCACAAGAGAAGTTTATCAATGATGCCCTTGCCGGTGAACAGAATTTCCTGCCCTCTGGAGGTTCACCCGGTCCAGTTGCGCTTGAGCTGCCGAAAGTTAACCCCGTAGTCCGGCTGATTGTACTGGATACACAATGGTGGATCCATCAACACGAAAAACCAGAAAAATCACCTGAAACGGTTATAGCAGAACTTATAACACTATTGGATACAGAATTGCCGGTCATCGTTCTGGGACACCACCCGTTGCAAAGTTACGGTCCACACGGCGGCTATTTTGACTGGAAGGCACATCTTTTTCCTACCAGAGCTTTAAAAGAATGGCTCTGGATTCCAATACCGGTAATTGGTTCAGTGCATCCGTATGCAAGGAAATACTTTTACAAATTCGATCAAGATATAGGCAGTGCCCCATACGACAATTTGATAGCGCAACTCAACCGAGCCTTTTCTGCGCGGAAACCAACACATCAAGCTACATCACTTTTAATCTATGCTTCAGGACATGAACACTCTCTACAAGTCCTGAAAGGCGAAACTGTTGACTATATTCTTGTCAGCGGGGCTGCCGCGAGTCGAAAGGTGACAGAAGTAATGTCTGGGGAAAATACCTTGTTTGCACATCAGCACACAGGTTTCATGGCAGTGGATTTTTTTGGTGATGGGAAGGTGCTGTTGCGGGTGGTTGAACCTGAAGGTAGGGGTGTTCTCTTTCAACGATGGTTGACTTTTTAGCACTGATTCGGTTTCCGATGTGCTTTCGGATTGATGTTGGTGTACGCGAAATAGGCAAGACTCAGATATGTCCTGCCTATGACTTATTTTTCTCCGTTGCGATCCTGGCGGGCGTACTTTAGATACTCCAGATTCTGAAGGTGTAGTTCAGTTTCTTCCAATTGAGAGCGGATTTCCTGCAAATCCCCAACAATCTGTTTTAAACCGGCATCCACCTGACGGTAAGTCTGTTCGCTTCTGTTTGGTTTATACCCCGATGCTTTCAGAGAATACGCGGTTCCCTGCCAGACACACACGAGTGTCGTGATTATTGTTGTCCCTGCAACTATTGCTACAATAGCGGTAAACGCAGCGGTAAACTTAAAAAGAAAGAAAAACACCACCACAAGAAAAATTATGAGTAACGCAGACATAGCTGTCCTCCTCCTTTACCCATCCACGCCTTTAGCGATTTTGATGAGTCGTTCCACTTCCTTTTTGAGAACAGTGATTTCTTGTTGAACGTCTGCCACCTGTTGCTGCAGTGTCATCATTTCACGCTCTGACGCTCCTTTTGTCAATCCGTCTCTTTTTTTGACGTAAGAAATACCCATCCAGACGCATCCGAGCGTTATTACCATGATGCTTCCAGATATAATAGCGATAATCAGCACAACTTCTCCCATTTTCAATACCTCCAACTTTTGAATAAAATGTGGTCTTATTTTATTAGAGTCAGCAGAAGAGAAAAAGAGAGTAAAAAAAACACCTCCAATTTATCTTAAACAAATTTCGATATGTTTTTCTCATCTGGCAGTTGAATAGATTGTTCCGATTCGTCTTTTTGAAGCAGGCGAGCCACGTCATACCCTCTCCGGAGCAATTCGATGAAAAGTGCGTCATCTGAGGCATCATTTACCGAATGTAACGTTTTCGTTGTTACGTTACATTCAGAATGGATCGACATCGCCTCCGATGCATCCCGAACACTGGCGTAATTGACACCCAAATATCGCTGGGTTGTCACCACGCTTTTATGTCCTAACATCTCTTGCACGGCATAAATGTCATTCGTCTGTTCATAAAGACGCTGTGCGTAAGACTTCCGTAGGGAATGTGTGCTAAGTTTTCCATTCAACCCCGCGGCCTCAAATGCCGGTTTCAGTGATCTGTGTGCCGATATTCTCGTCATTGGTTGTGAACCTTGTCCTTTTCGCGACGGAAACAGCGGACGGGTGGCATCAATATCCCCATATAGTTCGGCATGCCAAGCAATAAGTGCCTCAATCGCCTCTCTGCCGTCTACATTGACAGGTACGGCTCTTGATACCTCACCGCCTTTCACAATGTTCCGATCAAACAGCAAATCTTTGACGGACTTACCATTCTGCCATACATCTCCCACTTTCAACGCAAGCAGTTCGCTAATCCGTCCGCCAACGGATACGCCTAACATAAACAAACACCGATTCCGAATGGCAAACGTACCGCTAAAAGCCTCCGATACTTTTCGGATTTCGGAATTATCTAATGGTCTTGTGCCTTTCATTTAAAAACTCCTTCACTTACAGTACATATATCCAATAAAACGAAATAAAAACTTTATCGGTTACCCTATATGTGTTAGAGAGGTGTGGATCTCCTGCCGGTTGCACTGGTGCAAAGTTCACATACTAATTGCTCCAAAATGCACGTAGGGTCTGGATTGCTCGTCTTCAATTGGGCATCCACATCTAAGCTTTTTTCAAGGGCAGTGACTAACTCATCAACCGTAAAAGCGTTCAGCGTTTGAAAGATTTTGTAAGCGACATAAGGGTTCTGCTTCAGAATGTTGTGCGTAGCAGCATTCGGTAAGATACCGCCGACTTCTTTGGCGAGTGGTTGGAATATATTTGCTGTAAATTCACGAAACGGCATCCGGCTGTGGACGTTCCGGAGTTCCTTCCTTTCAGCGATTAGCTTCGCTTGGAGCGCAAATCGGAATTGGCGGGCGATTGTTGAAAGAATAGGAATAGGTTCTTGACCGCTCGCTAACACCTCATGAAGGCTTTTCAACGCCTGTCCGACCGAGCGTTTTCCGATTGCATCAGTGAGATCAAAGATGCCGTCAAATGTATTCTGTGTCACCATGTTTCGGACATCTTGCTCGTCAATTTGGCGTTTGTCGCCAACAAAATTGACAATTTTATTGATGGCTTCAGCAACAGTGTGCATATCGCCGCCGGTTCGAGTCCGTAGTAGAGAGAACGCTCGGGGTGTAATCTGCTTATCAAATTCAGCGAATTTGTCTAAGACTTTCTTATAGAGCGGGTCTCGGTTCAACGACGGTCCAGCCTCGACTGGGTCGAAAGATCGGTAGCGTCCGACGGCTTCAATGGCTTTAACAACCTGGTTGCGCTCGTTCACGACTCCCCGTACTGTAAATATCAGGACGCTATTTTTGGGGAGATCGCCTTGAAGCCATTCAAGCAATACGGCTACATCGTCGGTATCATCAGTTTCCGTAGGGTATGTCTCGAGTTGTTGAGCGATTTGGGGTAAACGTTCAAGAAAACCGCGCTCTTCATCGGTGAGCTTCGTATCCAGTTCATCAATGAGCGAATCAACAGCATTTAGGTAGTTTAAATGATTTTCGGCGATCTGTTGTGAACTGACTTCCAAAAGTTTTGCCAATGTAGAGATAGATTTCTGGGGATTTGTAATTTCAACTTTGAATGCATTTCGGACGATTGTTATCGGTGTTGTACGTTGCTGAACTTTAAAGAAAGGGGCATCTCGGACAACCACAACCCTCCAATCTGACATGACTGGATAGAGATCCGCTTGACCCAAAATTTCTCGAATTGTTATAGTAGTATCCTCTAAAAAAGTGAGATTGAAATCGCGTGTATCAGGTGTCAGCAAATGATCAAGCATCTGTTTGAGGGTTCCCTCAATGAGAAAACTTTCTTCGCCACAGAGCAGATACACGGGGAAAACTTTATTCGCTTGGATTTCTCGGAGGATATTTGGTGGTGGATTTGTGGGTTTTTGTTTCATTAAAATTTCCTTTAGGTATAGTTTGGGAAGGAATACCGGATAATAACAAAACACCGACGATCAAGGTGCTTACAAGTGTTTACCGAATAAATAATACCAATTCCAATTGATGATTCCTCTTAAAAGAATCTACTGTTTTTGGTTATGCCCGGTGCCCCTTCCCAGTAACGGGTGGGGACCCCGGTTAGGAAACCGCACCTACCGTGGTTTGGGTGAAAGGTGCGGTTATTGCTGCCCCCTTTTTCAACTTTTCTCTCCATTTTGGAGAGAGGCAGGCGGGGATAGCCATGAAAGTTTCCGCATGATATGCTCGAAGGGACTTAATTCACCGTTCGGGGAATCGCCTGCTGGTGGAGACAGCGTAAGACGGTTGACCTTTCAGGAAAACTGCTATTGTCTACGAAGCCGAAGCCCCTGCCTTTAGGCAGTGGGTGCTATCACAGGTTAAATGGTTTAGAGTAGGATAGATGGTTAGGGCAAACTGCCGCCAGCTGGAATTGCTCAGGTGGCGTTATCGCTGGCGGACTCCTTTTGCGTCCCTGCGGTAGCGAACGCGGAGAAGCGTTTCTTGGTGTCGTGTGCACCACAACTGGGGCATTTCGGAAGTTTCTTGGCGTTCCCTGCGCGTTCGAGCACTTCAAACTCAGTCTCACAGTCGTTGCAATGGTATTCAAAAATTGGCATCGTTTTACCTCTAAGCCGCGACGGGCCGAATGATTAGCTTTACCTTCGTGCCTTTAGGTGGAATCACATCGGTATTGACGCGATAGGTTCGGTCATCTGTACCGGTGGGTAAAGGATGATTGAAGAGGGAATCTGGATCGCGATAGACAGCAATAATATTATGGAAAAGTTGGGATGTCAGTTGATTATTTTTTATCCGTCCCCCTGTGAAAACCCATGGTGTTTTTTGCATCGGTTGCTCTTTGAAGGCATTCCATACCAACTCGCGCGCGCGTCGTGAAATTACCTTATCGTCTTGGTTCCATTGTACCCAGATTTCAACGGGTGCCCCTGTTGGAATTCGTGGATCGCCTTCAACAGCGAGGTTCCTGCCTGGTTCCAACTCCAATGCGCCGAGTGCAAAGAGTATATGGACAGGTTCTGCGTCAACAACCAAGATGCTCTCATGCGTTTTTCCGAGTTTACCGCAGGCAAAAAATTCAATATTGGCATCCGCACCGACAATGTTAATCTCAGCCGGCAGAGTTACCTCCCGTTTGCTGGTGTCCAAAAGGACATTGCCGAGTCGGTGAACATTTTCACTAATTTTCTCAGGCTTCATCGACAAGACATCTGTCGCTGCGGTAGATTGTGGATAGACAGTGAGTTTTTCCGAAGCAGTATTATCACTTTCATCTGTCTCTGCGATGTCCACGCGCGCGACAAGTTCTATGTCACCTTCAGTCGTAGGTGCCCAATCCGCTGAAACGACAGTCTCCGCTAATTGAGGTGTCCAAAGCACTTCAGTTGAGGTAACCTCTTCGTCATCTACATAAAACCGGACGTTGAGGATCCCATCAAAAGGTGTTCCCGTATTACGAAGGGTTGCACTGAGCCGAATTGCCTCACCGACGCGCGGGGCAGGTGGTGAAAACCGGAGACTCCGTGGGATGATCCCAATATTGGGTTCTGTTGGCCCCGCGAGCGCGTGACTCAAGGACATCACGGCAAAACAGGTCGATAAAAAATCGCTCTCAGATCCCCGCCATCTCCCGTCAGATTCTTGTTGTGCCACCATCATCTGTGAGATTTCATCGTACCAATCGTAGCCATCAAACGTATTTAAGGTTGGTGGGATGTCACAGAACCGTTGCAACGAGAGCAGATAATAGTAGAGCCATGAGTTAGAACCGGGGTTCCGGGTTAGCGTCCAATGCCTTTTCACCCATGCCATGCCCTTCTGTACCTGTGGATCCTCGACGGGCACACCACACGCGCGAAGTGCCCACAATCCGGTTGCAGTCATACTACCGTACACACCGATCGCCCACGGTGAACCGTCGTCAACTAAATTATAGAGCCATCCGCCTGTTTCGGTTTGGTTCCGGCGAATCCACTGTTCGGATCGTGCCCAGGTATCCTGTGGAATATCAAGCCCCCACTGCTTTGCAGCATAGAGTGCATAGATCACCATGTTCATGTGCGCTCCATCGGCAGTAAAACCGTACCCCCAGCCGCCATCGTCTCTTGGGTCAGCGAACTCACTACCACTGACCGGGAGCTGTTTTTTGATCAACTGGTTCACGGCAAATTGCGCACGTTCCCTGTACGTTTCATCTTGGGTTGCTACCAGTACTGGAACAATAACTGCGAATTGGTAAACAGCGAACTCATTCCAATTCTGCGCCAGTAGGAATTCCAAGCCGCTTTTAACGGCTGGATGCGAAGGGGTACGTCCGGCTGCAAACAAGGTTTGCAATGCCAGTGCTGTCTCCTGCGTTTGATCTTCACCAAAATTCCATACAACATCAGGAATGAAGTTTTCAGCCAACCCCTTCAGACTCGCCTGACAGGTGATGCAGATCAAGATGAGTTGGTTTTCAGTGCCACATTGTAAACAGGTACGGCTATGCTTTCCCTGCTGTGCCTCTATCCAATCAACCCCTTTTGTGATTGCGTTCTGGATTTGTTCGGGCGTGACCGTAGGGAATGTCCGCGTTTGGGCGACGAGCGTCGTATGCACAACGTTATTTCCCGCATCCGCTTCCTCAATATGCTTAGTGCCTGCCGGGTTAACGACAGCGTAAATTTCTGTTTTACCAGGGGGTGGCTGCCACTGAGCTTTCACGCTGCCGGTCTGCCCAGATTTTAATTCGATGATTACATCCTTACAGACGATTTGGAGCGGTTGCGTCGCTGGGTCTCCTTCGTAAAGCTCAACAACGAGGTCCTCGTTCATCGTCGGGGTGCCATCTCCAATGTTCTTCACCTCAACCGAGATGGTAATCTCTTCCCCTTCAACCGGAGTGGGGTTGGAAAAGGTAATACTATTCGTATCAACACGGAAATCTGGCAGCTGCGCGAATCCGCTCGTAGCGCACAATCCAAGAATAAAAATTCCGATTGCGAATTTTAACAGGAAGCCTTGAAAACCTCTATGCTGTGCTAAAGGCTGATAACCAATCATAATACACCTCACATTTATCTCTCAGAGAAGTTGCCATCATGCCCGCGAGTACTCCGATAAGCAGATGAACGTAGCGACGCAATCCGTGGTAGTCCTGTGGATTAGTTTCCTTCCCAAAATCCGACCGAAACGGAGGAAGGTTGCGGAATAGGATTCGCGAAGAGTTTCGTTCCGTTTGTAGAAAACTTACTGACTTCGCCGGAGAAAGTTGCCCCGAGCAGGTCTGCGACCCAAATACCGTCATCTGCAGGTGAGAGACTTATTCCGACAACAGCCATCCCTGCAGGAAATTCATGTCTTCTCGTCCCGTCTGCTGATAAGTTTAGCAGCATTGACTGCTCCGAAACCACCCATACACTGCCATCCTTAGGACTGACGCGCGGAGAAACTGGACTGGTGATCGTAAGTTTTACGAGTTCTTGACCGGTTGGTGAAATCCGAATGAGTGTGTTAAACTGACTATCAGCGACCCATGCGTTGCCCGCGTAGTCAACAGAGATACCACCTTTCGGTTCCCGCATTACCGGAATCGGGACACCGCTTTCCGGGTCTGGCATCGTCGGGCCGGTTGCAATTTGATTGCCGTTTGCGTCGTAACGATTGATGGGACCGCGTGCGTCCGCTATCCAGATACTGCCATCCTTAGGGTTTACAGCGACATTGAACCTACCTGTCTCTACGTTGGGAGGCCCACCTTCTGGGACTACCTGGGCGAGAATTTGTTTTCCGTCACTTGATAACTTCGATACCCCGTGCAGCCATGCCACCCAGACAGTGCCATCTGCTGGATTCACAGAGATCATGTTTGGACGTTCAATATCCGGTGCTTGTGTGAATGGTTCATCGGGAGGCTGGGCCGCCTGATCGTACCTGTAGACAGCATTTGACGCAGAAATAGCGATCCAAGCGACACCATTGGTAGGATTGACCTCCGCAGCACTCGCTTGCGCCAAATTGGGAATGACCGTCGGATCGGCGTTACCATTCGCATGCAATTTGTAAACCGTATCGCCTCCACTGACAACCCAACACTCGCCATTATATTGCCCATAACTGGTAGCAACACACATCACAAAGAGCATCGCTACCCAAAACATTTTTTTCATCGTAGTCTCCTGTTTTGTCCTATATTTCTGTTTGACTTAAAGCTCATGGAATAGCGTCCATTTTTTAAATGTTAGCATATTTCAGCGTAATTTTCAAGAAATTTGTATATTCGCCCAGTACCCATAACATGCCCAAGGTGCTATTAAATTCGGTTTGATTTAATTCTACACCGTTTTTTTTTTGATTTTTATTGGAAAATTTTGTTATACTGAAATCCTTCTCATTTAAACCTTGCTTGCATCCTGTCTATGTCCAACACCTTTTGATTGATTTTTCTGTTGGTTAGATGTAGCAAATTTCGTGCCAATTTGAACAATACCACACTGACGCGATTTTCTACAAAACGCAGAGAATGTACTGCACAAAACGGGGCATTTTTTACAATCGATTGCACGAAATGGGGCGTACCTAATAGCCTAAACTGCCTATAACCTTTTAGATAACAACTTGCGTTATGTTATGATAAAATCTGGTATACTATAAATCCGATAGAATATCTTCTAAGCAGAAGGAGAAATGCCTAAATGTTCCTAACACAGAAAGTAATCAGTAAAGAAACAGAAATACAAGCTTTTCGGTGGGCACTGCGATTGAGTGCATTTACGATTGGCTATAATTTCATAGAAGGGATAGTTGCTACCTTGCTGGGATTTCAAGACGAAACGCTCGCACTTGTAGGTTTCGGGATAGATAGTTTTATTGAGTTAATTTCAGCAATTGGTATCGCCTATATGATTACTCGAATCCGCCGTTTTCCAGATGTATCAAGGGATAGATTTGAAATCACTGCGCTACGTATCACCGGAAGCTGTTTCTATCTTCTAACAGTCGGGCTTGTTATTACTGCGGTTCTCAACATCGTTCGGAGTCATCAACCTGAAACAACCTTCTGGGGGATTGTCATTTCAGGAGTTTCAATTATTACGATGTGGATTCTAATCGTTTTGAAGATGAAGGTCGGAAAACAATTAGACTCTCAACCCATTATCGCTGATGCGAAATGCACGAAAGTATGTCTTTGGATGTCGTTTGTTCTATTAGCATCAAGTCTCATCTACGAACTGACGCACTTAGGCTATTTAGATAGTATAGCTGCTCTGGGAATTGCCTATTTCTCAGCAAAGGAAGGAAAAGAAGCGTTTGAAAAGGCACAAGGTAAAAATTCATGCTGCGATTGTGAAGAAGATGAGACTTGATGGCTACTCTACTACCAAAATCTGTAACCTTTTCCGGATTATAATTTAAGTGGCGTTCTTAGGTTACAATAACATGGAGGGTTTTGACACTTTTTCTTGACTTTTTTGAGAAAGTCGTGTATACTTAAATGCAAAGTGTTTGAACGGAACAGTCAACTGGATGCGTTTAAAGACTTATATCACTTTTTGGAAGAGAAAAATGGAATCCATTTTGGTGAAAAAAAAGAGCGCGATCATTCCTTTGATTTGGCTACTGATCTATCTTTCCATAGTTCCGATGCAGTTGTCCAACTATGTGCTGTGTATTGGTTCGGACGGGCACGTCGAATTTGAAATCGCAGCTAATGGACGATGTACTGACCTACACGGTCTTAGCAGGGAACATACGGAAGTTGTGATCGCTGCAGCCGCTTCGGAAGAAGATCACTGCGGTTCGTGTATCGATCTCGCCATTTTTGCTTCCATAGATACTGAATCCTATCTTGTTCCGGTCAAAAATGCCTCAATACAGTCCCCGGTTTTCGTAGTTGCTCCTACGACAGACCAGACGCTCGCTTCCACGATTCTGACATATCCTTCCTGTCTGAACACGCCATCGGTAGTAGATCCTACGCTTATATCTCTTCGGACCACCACACTTCTCATTTAAAATTTTGCTGCCATTCTACCTAAGCGCAGCTTGCATCACCCTGTTCAATCCTAACTTAGGCGTTGACGCGTACTAATGTGAACTTATTTCAAATATTCCCGTTATCTATAAGTATCTCAAAGCTATTCAGCTGCGGATTTTGTGCCGGTTTTATGCGCGTATCGCGCCTACAGCGGAGCATCGCGATCCTGAAATTAACGATGTGACAGAACGGAATATCTCTGGTAGGTGTGACCAATAGTATTTACAGGTACCTCGCACTTCAAGTTCCAGAGGATACCGACAGACATTCATAAATTATTTTACATGGAGGAGAGAATTGCGTACCAAAGCCACATTCAACCATATTTTAATGATAGGCGGAATTTGCCTGTTAACGTTGAGCATGGTGCAAATCCCGTCCGCCTTTTCAAATGGAGAGAGTAGGATTTCACTTGAGATCGCCATTGAGACAGCATTGCGCGAAAATCCACAACTTAAGGCGATTCGTGAAAAAGTTAAAGTCGCTCGCGCTCGCATTGACGGTATCGCACTGCTTGGTAACCCGGAACTCGAAACCGAGTTTGTTGGAGGCGCGCATGCTGAACAGAAACTCGAATTAACCAAGGCGTTCGAGCTCGGTGGCCAACGTGGACATCGGATACGACTTGCAAAGACACACCTCGAAAAAGTAGATGCCGAACTTGCTAAAGCGTCGCAATTCGTTACGAAATCGGTGAAAATCGCTTTTTATGAGTTGCTACTTGTCCAAGAGAAACTTAAGTTAGCCCAAGAGATTGTCGAGCATAATGAACAGATGCGCGACATCGCGCAGACCCGATTTGAAACCGGTGACATTTCGGTAACACAAGCAAATCTGGCGACCATTCATCTGCAATCGGCACTGCGCGAAGCAGTGATGTTAGAGAGCAAATTGCAACTGGCACATCTATCCCTTAACGGGTTGATGGGTGCCCCGCTTGAGACAGTACGTGTCGCTGTCGGGGAATTACGCGAAAAGGCACCGCCAGATACACTGCAGAAATTGACGCTTGACGCTTTGAAGACGCAAGCCCTTGCCCATCGTAACGATCTAAAGTCGCTGCAACTCAACGCGCAACTCACTGAAAACGAACTCCGACTCGCGAAGGCGGCGAACATCCCAGATTTGAGTGTTGGAGCACTTGCCGAACGCAGTGTAAACGAGAGGGCACTCGGTGTGAAGTTTTCGATTCCATTGCCACTGTTTAATAGGAATCGTGCCGAGATCAATGCCACAAAAGCCCAACAGCAGGTGGACACTGCAGAAATTAATAATGCTGAGAAACAGATTGTTCGAGAGGTCATGGCAGCATTTCTGTCTCTCAGTACCACGCAAAAAATGCTTACGTTTTATGAAGGCGATTCACTGAAGTTACTCAACGAAAACCTTAAGCTAACACGTACCGCATACGAGTTAGGGGAAACAGAACTTTTAGAGGTCATTTTGATGCAGAACGAGTACATCAAAACACGATTTGCCTACCTTGACGCGCTCGCAGCGTACCATAAGGCGTTAGCTGAACTTGAAGCAGCTGTAGGCACAACTCTCGAATCCGTACGTACCATAGACCGGCAATGATTGATGGACAAAACTAAGGAGAAATCAAAATGTTACGTTATTCTCATATCACACCACTTTTGGGAATCCTCGTTATCATAATGGGAAGCTTGATTGCGCTAAATCTCACGCTTACATTGACTTGGGCCCAAGATACACATGTTCACGATGAGCAAGCCCATACCCATAGTGAGCAAGCTGGACACGCACACAGCCAAGAGAATACGGTGACACTCACCGATAAAGCGAAAGTTAATATCGGTCTGAAGACTGATGAAGCCGATATTCGTGCGATTGAAACGGTTGTGTCTGTTCACGGAAACGTAATGGCACACCCAGAACGGCAAGCCATTGTCACACCGAGAACCGGCGGTATCGTGAAGCGTATCCATTTCAGCGTTGGCGAAACGCCGAAAAAAGGCGATGTGCTGCTTGAACTGGAGAGCCTTGATTTACAAATGGCACAGATCGAACTTATTGAAGCAGCATCTCAACAGAAATCACTTGTATCCAAGTTGGCGAGACTGACAGAGGTTTTCGCCAAACAAATTCGCCGGGAATTACAAACACGGCAAATTGACTACTTGCAATCGCTATCCGAACTACAGCAGCTGCATAAGACGGTTGAAAAACGCAAAGCCCTCGCCGTAACGCAGATTACCTCAGCATTAGAACAGATGCGGTTTAGATTGGTCAAGGCTGATGTTGAACACCAATTGCTTGATAGCATCCTCAAAAGGATTAAGACCCTCACAGAAAAGCGTATCTCAGCACAGAAAGAGCTTATTGCGAAACAGGCAGAATATAAGAAAGCGAAAAATGAGTTAGCAGATGCGAAGCGACAATTCCAGATCCTCGGCATCAGCGAACAGACATTGGAAAAGATCCTGCGTGATAATGGGGAGACACCCATCCTCTCGCTATTAGATACAGAGAGCCTGGACAGGGGCGAGGTTACCTCGCCTCTAAGGGACGAGGTAACCTCGCCCCTACTGGAAAAATATGCGGTGCTTAGTGAGGGATCAACAAGGTTGGTTGATGCAGAAGTGGCGTACGAACTTGCGGCTATCAAGGTTGCAGCAAACAGACAACGCGCCTTGGCTGCTGGATTAACCGAAACACTCCTCGAAGCTTTGGCTGAAACGGGTTCAATCACGTCCTTTGACGATTTGTCCACCGATGCCTTGATTGAGAATTACCTCGCCTTTGTAGAAAGTTCGGAAGCATTGGAGGGGGTTCTTCAACTGGAAGAAACATTGCGCAATGCGAACATCACCTTGGACAAAGTTCGCCAGAAACTTCAGGTGTCCGGACTCACACTTGAAGACATCGACAAGATTATTCAAACAGGTCAACCGTCCGCTATGTTCTATGTCAAGGCACCCGCTTCTGGGCAAATTACCGAGCAGCATGTGACAGTCGGCACGACAGTTGAAAAGAGCGATGTCCTTTTCTCAATACTGGACACCGATATTGTCTGGGTTCAAGGAGAAGTTCACGAAGACACACTTGCGTTAATTCAGGACAAATGGCAGATAGGCAGTGAGGTGCGTATTCACGTCGCTGCGTACCCAGAAACAATTCACACCGGCAAGATTTCTGGCATTTCGGATATTGTGGAGCCAGAGGAGCAGACCGTTCACTTTTGGGCAGAAATCGAAAATCCTGATCATCAGCTGAAACCTGGGATGTTTGCTGAACAGACGATTGTCCTCGAAAAAGGTGTCGATGTCTTGAGCGTTCCGTTAGATGCGGTGATTGAAGATGGCGGTAGCCGGTTTGTTTTTGTTGCGTACGGTGCTACTTATACAAAGCACGAAATTGTGGTCGGTACCAAGGATGACCGGTACATAGAGATTAGAGATGGTGTGCTGCCGGGTGAGCTGGTAGTTGTTCAGGGGACGCATCAACTGATGAGAGTGATGGCAGCTCCCTCCGAAGTTGTTGATGCGCATGCGGGACACACCCACTAAAGTGGATAGAGGAGGCAAATCAATGTGGTCAAAAATCACCGAGGTTTCACTCAAAAACAGACTTCTTGTCATCGCTTGTACGATTGTGGCGGTTATCATCGGCTTCAGGATGTTTCAATCGGCACCGATTGATGTCTATCCTGACATCAACCCGCCACGTATTACCGTGCTGACGGAGGCACACGGTTGGTCGCCTGAGGAGATGGAAACGCTTGTAACGCTACCGATTGAAAGTGCGATGAACGGTACACCGGATGTTACAGGGGTTCGGTCTTCGTCAGCAATCGGTTTGTCGCTTGTCTTCGTTGAGTTCGACTGGAGTATGGACATATTCCTTGCGCGGCAGATGGTTTCTGAGCGGCTTCAACTTGTTGCACCGAATTTACCTGAAGATGTTGATGCCCCGATTATTTTACCGACTTCCTCTCTTTTGGGCGAGATTATAGAATATGCGCTCGTTGATGAAACAGGGGAATTCAGTGAGATGGAGATGCGGGATTTGGCAGATTGGATTATTCGATACCAGCTGCAATCACAAGGTGGTATCGCTAACGTGATTAACATCGGCGGATACGTAAAACAATTTCAAGTTTTCGTCACGCCTGAGCGGTTGATCAGTTACCAACTCTCACTTGAAGATGTTGCCTCTGCGCTTGAAAAGAGCAACGAAAACTCTGCAGGCGGTTTCCTCATCAAAGAGTCCCGTGAATTGATGATTCGCGGATTAGGACGAATTTCCACGGTTGCAGATATTGAAAACGTTGTCGTTGATGTGCGGGGATACGGCACACCGATTTTCGTTAAAGATGTTGCGACAGTGAAAATCGGATCGCTTCCGGAAATTCGGCGCGGTGCGGGGAGCCACAACGGCGAAGAAACCGTGTTAGGCAAAGTCATCAAACAACCGGGTATCAACACGATAAACCTCAGCGATAAAGTGACTTCCGTCTTGAAATCACTTGAGGAGTCAATGCCTGAAGGTGTAAAGATTAAAGTCGAGTACGCGCAAGCGGACTTAATCCACCGTGCTGTGGATACCGTCAAAGATGCGCTACGCGATGGTGCTATCCTCGTCGTTATCATTTTAGCGATCTTTCTTTTTAATATTCGCACCGCCCTGATTACCCTGACAGCGATCCCACTCTCTCTAATCATAGCCGTTATTGCCTTGCTTTCTCAAGGAGGCACCCTCAACATTATGACACTCGCGGGGTTGGCGATTGCAGTTGGCATGGTGGTTGACGACGCTATTGTGTACGTTGAAAATATCTTCCGACGATTGCAGGAATACTTTCGGCTGCGTTATATGGGTAAAGAACCTGACGAAACACCATCAGAAGTTGTGAGGCGTGCGAGTGATGAAATCCGGGCATCCATTGTGTTTGCGACGTTGATTATCATTCTTGTCTTCGTGCCACTATTTAGTTTGAGTGGTATGGAAGGCAGGATGTTCCGTCCACTCGGTTGGGCTGTTGTCATTTCGATGGCGGCATCGCTACTCGTTGCACTGACAGTGGTTCCCGTGCTAAGCGATTTACTATTGACGCGTTTCCATTGGCAGCATATAAGAAAAGAATCCGATGCCGAACCAGCACCACCAAAAGAGAGCCCCATAGTCGTGTGGATTAAAAAGGCTTATCGTCCGATGCTCGCGCTGGTGATGCGTTTACGTTGGGCGGTTGTCGTTTTGGCACTGTTATTGGTTGTATTGACAGTAGCGGCAATTCCGCGTTTGGGTCGCGAATTTTTGCCCGTTATGGATGAAGCCACGTTTGTTATCAGTGTCTTTTCACCGCCGGGAACCTCGTTAGGCGAATCAACCCGTATCGGTAGAGAGATGGAAACAAGGCTTTTAACAATTCCAGAAGTAACGAGTGTCAGTAGTCGCACTGGACGTGCAGAAGCCGATGAACACGCGCACGATGTGAACACGCACGAAATCCTTGTGAACTTTATTCCGCCTGATGAACGCGAAAAAACACGGGTAGCACTCCTCACGGAAGTACGTACACTGTTATCGCCTGAAAACTTTCCAGGGGTCCTCGTATCTGTCGGTCAACCGATTCAGCATCGGCTCGACCATCTGTTGTCTGGGGTCAGTGCGCAAGTGGCACTGAAGTTGTTCGGACCAGACCTTAATACGCTCAGACAGAAGGCAGAAGAAATTAAAGCAGTTATTTCCGAGATTGAAGGTGCAGCCGATTTACAGGTAGAGCAGCAGGTCCAAGTGGAGCAGCTTCAAATCAAAGTTAAACGCCTTGAAGCGGCGCGCTACGGTTTACGGGTTGAAGACGTTACACATTTCGCAGAAACTGCATTCAAAGGTGAGACCGTCAGTCGGGTTATCCAAGGGCAGCGTCAGTACGCGCTCCTTGTTCGGATGGATCCGACACTTATCAACACCGTTGAATCCATCCAAAACTTAGAACTCCGAACGCCTTCCGGGACATTCGTTCCGTTAAAACAGGTCGCTGATGTTGGCTTTGGCTACGGACCGAATACGATCAATCGCGAGAACGTTTCGCGGCGTATCGTCATTCAGTGTAACGTCCAAGATCGAGACCTCGGCAACTTTATCGCGGAAGTCCAGCAAACAATTAACGAACATATTGATTTGCCCGAAGCGTATTTTCTGACCTACGGCGGGCAATTTGAAAGCCAACAGTCTGCACAAAGAAGAATTTTGATTCAGACGGGCTTTGTGGTTGCTGGTATCTGTGTTCTGCTATTTCTGGCAATGGGTTCATTTCGGCTTTCACTATTGGTAATGCTGAACCTGCCGTTAGCGTTAATCGGTGGTGTGGTCAGTATTTTTCTCACCGGCGGTGTGCTGAGTATCCCGTCGCTGGTGGGTTTCATTCTGTTGTTCGGTATTGCTGTCCGAAACGGCATTATCTTGGTGTCACACATCAATACGCTGCGTTCAGAAGGGATGTCGCTCTACGATGCTGTAATGAAAGGTGCCGAGGAGCGCATCAGTCCGGTGTTAATGACAGCACTGACCACAGGGTTAGGGATGTTACCCCTCGCACTTGCGCACGGTTCAGGCGCAGAACTCCAGAAACCGCTTGCAATTGTTATCAGTGGTGGTATGATAACTGCCACGCTTTTAACATTGCTCGTCTTACCGGTGTTGTACTACATTGTCGAATTAAGCTGGGTAGCGAGTTTCCAACGTAAAAGCGCAAAGTCGTAAATTATATGTTTCCGTGTAAACTTCTTTATGATGCTGAGCGTTTAGGTTTTCAGATCGTCGAACTCACGTTGTAAAACTTAGGATTTTGACTTTTTCTAAAATTATGCACCCTTTTTACTGTGAGATCGCGTCATTAATGGTTACAGGACTTACACAAAATTAGTACACATACTAAGGCATCACTGGCGAGGTTTGAAACCTTGACAGCCAATGTAGTGGGTTTGCGTAAGTCCTAACAGGTTAGATGAAGTTATCGGATTGGACTCAGTGATTTTTTTTGAAACTTTTTTTATCAAATGGTGTCTAATATAAGTGAGACGTGAAACTTATAGATTAAGGGAGAAAATCAGGAGGAGATTAGAATGAAACGTTCACATTTCTATTGGCTCACTTTTCTCGTGGTCATCCTATTTGTTGGTATCAGCGTGGTAAGCATGGCTGAAGATGCGGTTGTCTTAAAAATAGAGATTTCCGATGTTGTTAGCAACGCCGATGCGCGCCAGATTCGGCGATTGTTGGAACCGTGGGCGGATCCGAAAGATGTTACCTTCAGTACACCTGTTGACAAGCACGGTAGAAAGCGACATTTCACGACCGTCGTAGAAGTCAAAGCGAGACAAGGGGTTAGCAAGTACAGCGAAACACATACGTTTGATGTGTATAACATCATGCGGCAGCTTAACGATTCACGCTTCCGGGGCCGCCATGGGCTCGGGGGTGCGCGTGTCCTGAAAACCCATGCGACTATTCGCGGCAATATGTTTGCACACCCCGGCTTCGCCCGGAGTTATATCCGAAACGTTCCGTCATGGCGACGCTGGCGGCCGGAAACCTCTAATATCCATCATGCGATGGTCACCGAAAATCAGGGGCAGAATTTCGTTTTCGACGCGAACCCTGAGTTCGATCAGCTCCGGACTGATGTTGGAGTTAGCGGTAAACCGGTTGAAGTACAAGGAACCGTCGTCGGATTTGACGGTCCCTATCCAATTATATCGGTGCAGAAGCATGAGGTAGGCTATCACCTGAAGAACAAGACAGCTGAAGAGGGAGAGGAAGCGAAGGAAAAGCCAACTTACGATTATCTTGAAAACCGATAGTGATTTCTCTTTATGACTGATAGCCACCGGTATTGAATAAGACGACGCGTTCGGAAGGTCTGATCATCCCTTTTGCAACAAGTTGTTTGAGTCCAGCGACGGTCGCTGCACCTTCAGGGCATGTTAAAATCCCTTCGGTTGTAGGCAGCAGTTGCATTGCCTCACGGATAGCATCGTCCGTGACAGCAATTGCGGCACCGTTGCTCTTACGAATCGCCTCTAAGATAAGGAAATCACCAATCGCTTGCGGCACGCGCAAACCGCTCGCAACGGTCTGTGCATCACGCCACGGTGTTGCTTCAGTTGCGCCTTCCTCCCACGCTTTCACAATCGGTGCGCAACCAGTGGATTGTACAGAGATAAAACGCGGTCTCTTTTTACCGATCCACCCGATCGCCTCTAATTCCGCGAAACCTTTCCACATCCCGACAATACCCGTGCCACCACCAGTAGGGTAGATAATTACATCCGGTAGTTCCCACCCGAATTGCTCCGCAAGTTCAAATCCCATTGTCTTTTTACCCTCCACACGGTACGGTTCCTTGAGGGTTGACACATCAAACCACCCTTCATCTGCCTTCCGTTCTGCAACGATCCTACCAGCATCGTTGATTAAACCATCAATCAGTGTGACGTTAGCCCCGGCGAGTTGACACGTCTCTTTATTGAAGGTGGGTGTATCTTGCGGCATGAAAATGTGTGCGGTCATACCCGCTGCAGCAGCATAAAGCGCAAGTGCCGTAGCGGCGTTACCAGCGGACGGGATTGCCAACTGCGTCAATCCGAGGGATTTCGCTTTGGATACTGCCATTGCTAAGCCGCGTGCCTTAAAACTACCGGTGGGTAATCGCGACTCGTCTTTCACCCATACCTCCGTGAGACCAAACCTCGCGCCCAATCTTTCGGCGTGGATGAGGGGTGTCATTGTCTCGCCGAGCGTTACTATGTCCTGGGGGTCGGATATAGGCAGGAGTTCTCCGTAACGCCAGAGTGACGCGGGACGTGTCAGAAGGGAATCACGTGTCCATGTTCCGGCGAGCTGTTCAAGTGCGTAACGGGCAAGTAACGGTTTCCCGCAAGCGGTACAGACGTTCTGCGGCACCGTGTGCGGGTAGGTTTCATCACACTTGCTACATTCAAGGTCTTTTAACGTTTCGCTATGCGCGAGAGAGAGATGTTGCTCCAAGAAAAAATTCCTTGTTAGAATAGAGGGTGAATTAGGCGTGCGCGAGCAATCTGAGAAGGATCGCTTTCATGCTATGGAGACGGTTCTCGGACTGATCAAAGATAATTGAACGCTCATCGTTGACGAGTTCACCTGTGATTTCGTATCCGTGATGCGCGGGGAGGCAGTGCATAACCTTGCACTTGTGTCTGTTCAGCAATTCGGCGTTCAATTGATACGGTGCCATCTTTTTTAGCCGGCGTTCCCGCTCTTCTTCAAAAGCCGGATCTGTGAAAAATTCCATGTCCACCCACGTATCTGTATAGACAATATCGCTTTCAGCGATGACTTTTTCGAGCGCAGGACTGATGTTTGGCGTGTCTGTGTCAAGTGTCTTATAGAGGCCTTTCTGGGCGGCTGCATCCCATAATTCTTTGTCAACAGCAGCGGGGTTTATCTCCGGTGCGACGACAGTAACCTCAATACCGACCTTCATACCCGCAGCAATCAGCGAATTACAGACGTTATTATGCACACCGATGAAGCACAATTTGACCCCTTCCAGTCTGCCGAGGTGTTCCTGTATCGTCATTAGATCGCCGAGTGCTTGCGTTGGATGATACTTGTCGCAACAGCCGTTAATGACGGGTACTGTTGCGGCAGCGGTGGCTTCAACGAGTTCAGTGTGTTTCAAGAAGCGAGCCAAGATAATATCCACATAAGCAGAGAGGACGCGCATTTCATCGCCGAGGTCAGCTAATGCGAAGTTTGTCGTGCGCCAGTCGAGGTAATGTGCGTGTCCACCGAGTTGTGTAATGCCAATCTCACCTGCACAGCGCGTGCGCGTGGAGGTTTTTTGGAAAAGCAGACAGAGGCTCTTTCCACCTACAGCGTGTCTATATTTTTCGGGATATTTTTTTATGTTCAGACTGTTTTCGACCGTCTCAAGAATATCTGTTTCTGACCAAGGGTTCAGCGAAATTAGATGCATAATTATCTCCACAACGGGTCTTTGGAAACCGGCACACCGTTTTTTTTCTTCGCGAATCATGCTTATGTCGTTTTGAATTGCTTATCGGCGGTAAATAAGAAAGCATAATTATACCTAACTTTTAAAGGAATGTCAAGTGTTAATTTGGTTTTCAGTAGGACCATTCAATTTTAAGAAAGTATTGGATTGGACGTTTTTCTAGCGAAATGCTGCGAAATGCTGCGAATTTTTCTGCGTTTTGTTTTAAAACATAACATACATAAAGTATTAACACCTGCGAAAAGGACAACACCAAAAACGGACAATTGAATCACCCTGGTCCGTTTGGAAAAGCATTCAGTTGTCAAAGGAATGGTTGTCAGAATCAGGATTAGAGGATTTGCAGGTTAATTAACCCGTTGTGGTTGACACCGTCTTTTACACAATTGCGTACGGTATGTAATTAGATTCAGGCATAAACTATAACTGCTCAATCACTTATTTCAATCGGAGGTAGGTTTCCACCAAGGGGCGATTCGAGGAGGCGAACCTGCTGACAGTTTTTCGCCTCGGCAATACTCCCGCAACTTTCTCCCGAAAACTTCAATGTTACTCTTTGTCTTTGAAGAATTACCCCACCGATACCAAAATCGGTAATGGAGAGCATCAAGCCTGGGATCGATGTATAGTGATTCCTCATGGAATCCTTCTTCTTTTTCAATTTCACGATGCCACCATCGAGCAGTCGGTGAAAGGGCAGGTTTTATTTGCTCGAAAACGGCAGAGATTCGGAATAGGTCGCGCGTTTGCAAGGCTTCTCGGTAGACCTCTCGGCAACTGCGTTCCTGCTGCGCAACCTCGTACGCCCACCAAGCGTGTCCTCGAACCCACTGGCTTGGATCATCCGATTTCAATTCCTTAAGTTTCTCAATTGCTTTGTCGTTTCCAAACCACGGTAAAATAGAAACACCCAGATTCCGTTCTTTTGCGTACGGACTTGCTAAGTACTCTTGTGTCACCAAGTTCCACAACTCTTCCTCGCCTCCGCCAACTAAAGCAGCCAGTGTCATAAACATAATATCTTCGTCATTTAGACACTCCTCCAACAGTTTGCGTCTGAGGTCGCGATGTTCAGTTAATCCACACTCCGCAACCTGCCAGAGTTGAGCAATGGATGTTTCTAAGCCGTAGTGCGTTGAACACACTATTCTGAAACCTTCAGTCTTCGATTGACGATAATATTGCATTGCGACAGTAGGCTGGAAACGCAATAACAAACAGAGAACGGCATCCGTGAAGTCCGACAATGCTTGGCTGTACTGAGGGAACTTGGAAAGTTCGGCGAGATATTCATCCGCTAATTGTAAGAAATCTGTCGTATTCTGTTCTGCCCAAGTCCGAAGAATTTTTGGATTAACCGAAAACCTTATTGCCGAATCATAATCGAAGTCTACCTGAATACCTTGAAGATTTGAAAATATCCACTCGATAATTTCTTTGCCCCACTGAGAAAGATCGCTACACCGATCCGGTGAGCAGAGAAAATAACCCACAATTCTTGGAGGCAACAACGACATTAACACATCATAAGAAGGGACATTTTCACCTTCGTAAATGGGTATTCTGAACCGTTTACCATTTCGAGAAAAAAGGTGCCTCCGTATTTCTTTATCAGTTAACGTTTCAGCCAAAAACTGATTTGGACCAGATAAGGCTAACCAGAGCATTGGATATGTTCCAGTCGAATCGGGATCTCTGATTTTCAATGCTTCTAATGCATAATTTACTGCGTTTTTATCAGCTGGGGCACCATAGGCGTAAAGCGTACACCAGAACTCTTCCTCCGAGAATTCTTTCGCTTCACTATCGTCCGCAATTTGATCATCAGATGACGAAGACCAAAGTGTTTCCAACTTCTGTTGTGCCAATTCCACAATTGTTTCAGGTAATAATTCCCTCAACAAACACGGGAGTGTATCATAGCAAATTGCAACTCTAAGTGGCTCATGTGCAGCAAGGAATTTAAACCAATCGGTTAACCTCTCTTCAGAAGCAGAAAAAAGAAGAGTTTCTGTCAGTACGGAGGTTAAATAAATAGTCTCCGAAGATGAATTATCCGCCTGAACGTCTTGAACGAGACGTTGTTTCATCTCCAAAATTGCTTCCGTAATTTTTATCCGATCTTCCGGTTCAAAAATAAGCCCTTGAATTGACAGAAGGCCGATATGCGCCCATTTTTGATTCAGGGCGTTAAGTTTAAGATTGCAGGCAAGTTCGGCGTAATCCTCGGGAGAGTATTTGGCAACCCACGGCATTAAGTTTTCTATACAAAAACCTTCCAGTGATGCAGAACGCCCTTGTGCCAATTCAGCATTTACTGAGATATGGTGCAAAACCTTTTTGATTTCAACCTTATCTTCATTACGCAAATCAGGCAAGTCTGTACGAACTGCTAAATAGTCAAGTCCGTGGAAATTACCTTTTACATTCGCTTCCGGTGATTCGCCTTTTAGTAATTGTTCTTGATTAGAGACACGATCAAAAGCGGATTTAAAGTTACGACGGAATTCCGCTGCGCGGGCGTACAGCTCTCTATCTTCTTTTGAGAGAGGTCGTTGCAAGAGAGGGGGTAAATCCACTACTTGAAGATTAGCAGCTAACCCATAAATCCCGTTCAACAAAAATTCATCGCCTTGGGCTTGTTCTGCTAACAAACGCAAATCTTCCAAAACTGCTTCAGTATATCCCCATCGCATCAGTCTGCCGAGATGCTCACTAAAATAGAAAAATCTATGATTGCTTTCGTCAGACTTTTTTCCGTTCTGTAAACCTGCGTAGCAATTTGCAAGTGTTTTTAGAAATTGATGCTCTGGCCTTTGGGATAAAATTGAGATAGCGGCGCGTGATAATTGAGCCTGTATATCACCCTTTTCCCGAGGAAATTGATTCCCTTTATGACCAACATAGACAATATCTTCTGATCCATCATCGGTTAATGGAGCGAGAAACCATTTAGTAAGACGCAATCTTAATTGATCAATCTGACCTGTTTCGTGCAACCAGGCTTTGGCGAGAGGCGTAATGAGTGCTTCTTCATAACTCGATTGATTGTGAGTTTCCAACTGAACTTTGACAAATTGTGCATAGGCATCGATATCTGTCTGTACCCAAAAAGAAATGCGCTTATTGGTAATCTGTGCATTGTGACTATCAAACCACGCTAGCATTAAGGCAGCTCGTTTTTGTGAAAGTTGGTCTTGTGAAATGTCAGGATCGGGGGACATCACAGTGATTTGTAGTGCGACAAATAGTGCTTCAGTTCTCAGATCTTCTGAAGGGATCGGCTCAAGCGCGTTCTGAAAACCCTCGGCGAAATCTTTAATTCCGGTAAATTCTGTACAATCAAACAGATTAGCAAGGTAAAGAGCCCAACCGAGTACAATATGATCTGTATTCAACTTGGCTTGTCTCTTATGTGCCTTAAGGGCAATCCGTTGTTCTTTAAGATCTCGACGGATTTTACGGTAATTAGGAAAACAATCTCTAAGCAGTTCTACAGAAGCATGTGGCGCATCGGTCCACTTCGCTTCTCGAGCGAGCATTGCAAGGTCATCCTGAGCATCTTCAATGCTCTGCCAATCAAGTTTTTTCCGAATTTGTCGGTCGCCACTATATTTGATTTTGTAAAGCAGATCCGCCCATAAAACCATTTCCTTGGTGACAACCGCAAATGAACCAAGTTCATCTCGTAGTTCAATGCACCTCTGAAAATACCGAGGAATTCTTGCAACTTCTTCTTTTAATGAATCTGGCAAATTATCAAGTTGGAGTCCTTGTCGGTTTAGGGCCGCCTGGAGTTCAGAGTCATCAAAAGGGTCAACAGAAATTTTATGGCACCCGCTCCACAAATCCGGGTAGTCATCCAAAGGACGCGTGGTCAGCAGAAAACGGATTCTATCTCTCCACTCGCTTTCGTCGTTCCTAAAGTATTCAGCAAGAATTCGCTGTGCTGCCTCAATTGCATTCCTTTCATTGACCCCATCAAGGATAATGAGCGTTTTACGCCAGATTTTTGCGGGCTTGTTCTGAAGTTTGCTGATCTTTCTTTCCTCATAAGATGGATAGATTACATCAAAACAAGTGTAAAGCAAATTAAATATAGACCTAGCACCGCTCCAGTCTCTACTATCTAACCAAAAAGTGACAATATTTTCTTTTTCACGAATTGAATTTATCCACTTGGCAGCAAGCCATGATTTTCCGTGGCCCTCTTCCCCTTCAAGGCAGCAAATAGGTGCCCCCTCGGTTCCCCACCAATCTGAGATCTGTGATTCTTTTTCCCGGTCTATCGCTTGGGACAAGTTAATTGGATTGAAACCTTCAGGACTATTAAAACGCTTAAGTAGATATTTCTCAACGTCTTTTTGAATTTGTTTTTGAGTTTGGATTCCTTCTTCCAACTTCTTTCGGACATCCTTCATTTTCTCGCGGGTCTGTGACTCATTCTTTGCTATTTGAACCCAATCTGAAAATTCTGGATTAGTGTCTGACAGGTCAAAGAAATGGCAGATATCCTCCCAGTAGGTAACACACAATGCCCCCAAATCTGATAACTCATCAGAAAGTTCAAGGGCAACAATGTCCAAGCCAGTATTTTTTTTCTTCTTTTCCAATTTATCAAACAATTGTGCCGGAATATCACGAGAAATAACTAAGACATAAACTTGGAGATCCTGTAAATTTTCGTTTACTATATCAATATCTCCTACAATTTCTACGTCTCTAGGATCTGTTCTGTTACTGTAGTTCTTGGCTTGAATTGCCACCTCACCTGTCAGACTCCTAGCATCACCGCTTGGTTGGTCGCCAGATCTCGCAACAACAAAGCGGACTTTGAAAAATGATGTTAGCAACGCAGCAGCGAGTTTTTCAAAGTCTCTATAGTCCATTTTTTGGATAAGTTTTTTTAGTTTTTGCCAACCCCGTTCTGCCGAAAGTGCGTCTCTCTGTTCAACTGTTTCGTCTGGCGACAGATTTTGACGTGATTTGAGATTAACCTGAAATTCCACTTCATGGGTTTCATCCCAATAATCAGCGAGGCTATGGGTATCCCAAAACTCGCCGATCTCTTCTGGTGTTGCATCCGGAGGTGGCATTGGATCTCGTTTTTTATTTTTGTCTGCCATAATTCCTTCGCTCCGTTCTCGTCATGTCTCTTGCGCTGATAACCAACGCCCGGCGATTTGGTTTTTGAATGAAAAAAACGATGAGATAACGTCCTGCGTCTGTTTGTCCCATAGCCAAGTAAACATCTTCACCTGCCCGATTGCCTTTAGAAACGAAACGAAAACGAGGACGATTACTTAAGACTTCTTCAACTTCCGTTTTTTCTACACCATGCTTTATCGCTAATTTCTCAACAAATTGTTGTTGCCATATAATCTCATCAATTTGCAAATTCCCGCTCCGGTTTCGTGTTGGCGTTCCGGCGAATAGCCTGGTGCTTGTAAAGATACGTTTTCAGAAGTTAAAGTGCAAAGTCAGGCGAGTGCCACACACTTTTCCGGTTGACTTTCCTTTCAACATTATATCACATTGTACATGGTTTTTGCAACATTTTGTCGAGATTAGCAGAGTCATTCAGTTTTAAGAAATTATAGAGTTTCTCGTCCTTTTTCCAGGATCTGGTGCGGTTAGGAATGCCGATCGCAAGCCCCCTTTATCCCCTTCTCAGGGGGGCAGGTGAGTACACCGCGATGCACTTCGCATCTGGGCAAGTACGCCGCAAAAACCGCACTATAGGTGTCAATTTAGCGATTTTTTGGTGGCGTTTAGCATAGATGATATAAACATGCCACCCTTACAGGGTTGGAATCCTTCTTTCATATCCATTTCTATAAACATAACGTCTCTACGGGACTAAGAGCGTTATGAATCTTCAAGGTTTCCGCGTAGAATCCGGTTCGGTTAGGAAACCGAACCTACCGGGCCTGGGGGGTTCAAAATTGGACTAAAAACGGAGAACTAAATGGTTTTGTCGGGTTAGCCCGTACAATGATATTCACGGCACAAGGCACGGATTCTCCTACGATTTTAAAGCGGGCAAGCCTTTACCAATATCCACCGTCTCTAAACTGACTGTGATGACCTGTCCAATTAAACGAAGGATATACTCTGGATTCTCAAGTCGATTCGGATCGTTCTTGATGCCGCTCCGTTTGTCTACCTTTACACGATACTGATCCACAACCCACTCCAGCGCAGACCGGTTCCCTAACCGATATGCAAATACTTCAGGCGGGATGCCCTCTAACATCAGAAAATCATTGTATTTCAATTGCGTTTTGTCTTTGGAGAATTTCATTCGTTCCACACGCAGATTGACTTGCATGCCCGGTGTCTCAATCGGCTCAAGTTTATTGTATTCGGGTTGGGATTCGTAGGTGATGTGGAGGTTTGCCAACCGCGCGCCTGCCTTTGCAAACGCCCAAAAATCTCCCGCAAAGGGGATATGCGGTAAGTCTCGTTTGAGGTTTTCTTGATACCGCTCGCGATAATCGGGATGGTGCAGTAATCCGTAGGTATAATGGAAGATGTCCCATTTGGTGATAGTGTCATCTGCGTAGTGTTTTTGAAACTGCGTCAACGCCCAATCGGTGATGTTTTCACGGCGGTTGGTGCCATCCTCATCATAGGTGTAGAACGGAAAGCACTGTGTCGGCGATCCAAAGCCACCAGCCATAACATTTACAGGAATGCAATCACTCATCAAGCAAGCAAAGGGTCTCTCCGGAGTCATGTTGACACAGAGAATCCGATTTTCGCTCTCCGTTTCAAGCGTAGGAAAAATGGAGGGAAATACATAAACGCGCTCATTCATGAGCCTATCAAAAAATAGGTTTGTTTTTGTGAATGGTCGGTAGAGAGATTGACGTAGTTTTGATTCAGCAAATTCTGCGAGTTGTCTGGCTTTCAGTTTACGTTTTAAGCCTTCACTCCAACTAATTTTCTGCGGATCCGAATCCACGAAATCATCGAGATTCACTCCCGTGTTGTTTTTTGTACCTACCCACTCAAGCGTCTGAGCATTGTAGAATTTTATCATCCGCTGAATGTTTTCAGTGAGAGAGGCTGTATTGAAGTTGTAAACCCAAGCATCTCGGTTCGTTGACACACCAAGACTGTAGGTTTTAAAAAGCGTTCCTTCAGTTTTACCCTGACCTGCCTTTGCTTCCTTACTCCCCATCGGAATGAAAGTGTCAAAATCGGTGTGGAGATCCGCTGTGAGCCATGTATGCCGTTTATCAGGAGTTAGCTCCTGCCATTCTATATTACCAATATGCTGATTTTCGTCAAGGAACGCGAAGGTACGTGCTTTATTTAGTTCGGCAGTTTCGTCATTGTAAAGCATACGCGAAACACCTTCAGCAGTTACAGCACAGGGACTGTGCCTACTACTTTTGACGAAGATATTGATGCTCACGCCAACCTGAATGCCGAACACATTCGCATCTCCTGGCTGTCCCTTGCGGACGTTGCCACCTAAATCCAGAATATAGAGCGTGTCAAACTCCTCGGAGAGGTGATTTCGCATGCCATCAAACATTTGCGCGTCAATAAAACTGTTGTTCGTCACGAAGGCGACGATCCCCTCATCGCCAAGCTTGTCCATTGCCCACCGGAACGCCTTGACGTACGGGTCATAGAGTTTATTTTTCGACTGTGCATTAGAATCAGCGGCAAACGTGTTCCGCACCCGCTCATCAACGCCTGCATGCGGTCGATTCTTGTTGTTATCGTTTTCGTTAGTCTGTCTTGCATTGTACGGGGGATTGCCGATAACGACGAACATTGGCATCTCTCTCTGTTCCTCAACCCGAAGCGTATTCTCCGGTGTAAAAAAGGAAAACTGTCCTGTTTGATGCGGCGCGTCCATTAAATCCACTGTATCAAACGTATCCACGAAGCAGATATGCGGGAAGGGTTCATAGCTGCCGGTTCGCTCAAAATAGGCGTGTTCAATGTTGAGACTGGCGATGTAATACGGAAGGAGCATCACCTCGTTGCAGTGTAGTTCCTCTCGGTATTTTTGTGGCAGTCGCCGCCCCTGAATCTCTTGCATGAGGCGGACAATGAAGTTACCGGTGCCAACAAACGGATCGATGATGTGAACCCCCATATCCGAAAGCGACCGTCCGAACTCGGCTTTAAGCACGTGTTTAACGCTTTTCACCATGAAATCCACGATGGGTTGTGGCGTGTAAACGATGCCGTGCGTGTCGGCAACCTTCACCGAAAAACCTTGAAAAAACTGCTCGTAGACGGTGTTCAAAAACGACTGTTTTTGTGAGAAATCGGTGATAGTCGCGGCGGTTTTCTCAATCGCAATGTAGAACGGATTTAGGGGACGCAGGAACTCGGAGCGGCTTGGGGAACGCTGCGTAAGGACACGGATCACCTTCTCAATTTCTTGGGCGATGATGTTTCTGTTGGTAAAATCGGGATTGTCAAAAACGGTGCGGAAAATCCGTTCGGTGAGGAGGTGTTGGATGAGCATCTCTTCAACTTGTGCCTCGGTGAGGTTTGGGTCAATAGCGGCTCGGCACTGCTGATGAAAATTCGTAAAGGCTTGCTGAAACAACGGGTTGTCCTGCATCTCGGTCTCAACGCGCTGTGCGACACCGCGGCCCAGCACCGGCACCTTCTCCCGAAATTCCTCCACTGCAGCATACCAATCGACGATGTTTTCCTCTTGATACGCGAAGAAGGTGTTCAGTAGCTCGATAAGATTCTTTGGATCCGTCAGGTCGCGGTCAAGGCGGAGGTGCTCGTTCTGATAGAGGAGTGCGCGTGTTGGGGATTGAATGATGATATTTTTAAACGGATACCCTGCTTCCGATTTTCGCCGCGCTTCGGTCGGCAGATCGTCCTGTGTATCTTTTGCTTCCCAGTGTCCATGGGGTAAGTCGAAAGCATCAACGATTTCGCCATCTAACTGGATGCGCCTGTTCGCTTTTGTGTAGCGTGTCTTTTCACAGACAAGGATGAGGCCCCCTTGTCGGCAATAGTGTTGGAGGAGCGTTTGGAATGCGGTTCGGACTGCGCCTTCGTGTTCCGCGCCGATTTTCGTGTATGCTTCAAGTTCTGCATAATAGTTTTTGATGGGTTTATGTGTCGGTTTGATATTAAGTGTCGGCATGGCGTTTCCCCGTGTAGCATTGGCAATCGGATTTGAGACAACGCCAATTATACACGGATATAAGGCGCGATTGCAAGCAGAAAATTCACTGTCGGCTCCATGGGATTTCAACCTCTAACTCGTCGGCGAGTTGCTCGATCGTTTGCAACGGTTCGTTGTGCAGCGGAATCCCGTTTGCGATGCGTTCTTGCGTCAATTCCGACTCAATCTCACCGGGTAGGGTGACGCGCGTAAAACCGGCGCGTGGGGTCGCTTGACGTGTCATCCGAATCTGTCGGTCAATTTCGGCTTTGAATTCTGCAACAGCGGTGAAACTGGCAATGTTAATCGCGAGGAAAAAGTGTGCCGATACGCGCTTCTCTGGTGGCGCGTCCCCGGGTTGAAAGTGTTTGTTGATGCCCATCAACCCACCGCTCAACGGACCGCACAAGACATCCATCACAATCGCGAGCGCGGAACCTTTCGGACCTGCAGCGGGTAGGATAACGGCGACTTTCCCTGGATCATCGGTTTCGTTACCGTCCGCGTCAAGTGCCCATCCCAACGGGATTTTCTCTTGGTATAACCTTGCAGTCCCAATCCGTCCAGCGGCGGCAGCACCGCACGCCATGTCCAACACAATCGGTGGCTCTTCGCCAGCAGGGATCGCAAAGGAAAACGCATTATTTCCGATCGAAGCAGTTCTCGCACCAAAAACGGCAGTATTCACACCGAGTCCGTTGGTCGTTGCGAAACCGATCATATCGTGCGGAAGTGCGCGCATCGCATGGCTGGAGGCAGCCCCGAAGTGATTGCTGTTCCGAACAATCGCCACACCGATAGAGGCGGACTTCGCTTTTTCAATAGCGATGTTCATTGCCCGAACACCGACGAGATGTCCCAATCCGCGGTCGCCATCCAATAGCACAGAGGCAGGATTATCCGCAAGCGTCTGGAGTTGTGGATTCGGATTAATGTTCCCACCGATGATGCCCCGGACATAACCCGGCATGCCGCGTGTCGCGTGTGAATGAACGCCACGCAAATCCATCAGTACTTGCATTTCCGAGACGGTATCCGCATCTGATTGCGCAACGCCGACTTTCTGGTAAAGCGCACTACAGACACTTTGCAACGCTGTTGCATTCACAATTCGTTCTTGTTCGTGTTGATTCATGACTATAAACCCCCATCACGGTTTTAGTGCTATTATCTTAGCAAATCCGTTTTTAAAAAGCAAATTTCAGAGTCATTTAGTCATTTACAGGGAACTATAGAAACTGAGGGCGCGGAGGATTAATTTGGAGTTCTCGCTTTTGTTATCAATCTCCTTGGCACGCTGCTGCGCCGCAAGGGTAGCATACATAGTGTACTTTTTTTGCATTTTTTTTAGTAATATGCTAAAATAATTTAACCTATCAACTAAAATAGTGGTATATACGTTATTTTCATTCGGTAAAACTGAAGTCTGGGAGATTCATAATGCTAAATGGGCGGGTTGTGCTATTCGGGATTCTTTGTGTCCTCTTTGTTGCTGCTGCGTTTGGACAGGATCCGTCGGATCCAAACATTATAACAGTTACTGAAAAGATAGATCTGAGGGAACTCAACACGACTGTGAAGACCCTCAACATGACTGTCGGGGAACTCAACACGACCGTGAAGGACCTAAAAACAACGGTAGAGGACCTGAAAGTAACAGTTGGGAAAATTGACGAAAGGACGCAGGGAATCGCTAAGGTGCAACACGTGATTTTGGCATCAATCATAGCCCCATTGGTGGTAGCGATTATTGCTCCTATAGTGTATTACATTTTCACTCAAAAAATACTTAACAGACCGAGTAAAAGCGAAACCGCTTCTACTAATAGTGAAGGCGAAGCAGCTTCCACCTCAACCTCGTCGTCAGGGTTCTCCGAGGAAGAAGAGTTATTAGAGCATCTAAAAAATTATTCTCCTCCCACAGAAGAGAAAGTCTAATGGAAAACATTAACAACACAAATGGCAATGCCAAATCTGCCGAAAACTATCTTGATAAGGGAAATGCCTTGTCTGGTCAAGGAGGTTATGAATCTGCTATTTCGGCGTATGATAAAGCACTTGAACTAAACCCGAACCTTGCTGTTGGCTATTTTAAACGGGGCAATGCGAAAAGCAAAATCGGACAAGATTCTGAAGCCATTTCCGACTATGATGAGGCTATCCGGCTAAATCCTGACGATGCAAGTGCTTATTACAATCGAGGCGTTGTAAAGGGTAAGATAGGACAACATTTTGAAGCTATTTCTGACTACGATGAGGCTATTCGGCTAAATCCTGACGATGCAAGTGCTTATTACAATCGGGCTATTGTAAAAGACTCCTTGGGACATTCTGAAGCCGCTATTTCCGACTATAATGAGGCTATCCGCTTAGATCCTAACGATGCAAATGCTTACAACAATCGAGGCAATGCGAAAAACAATATCGGACAGCATTTTGAAGCTATCTCAGATTTTGATACGGTTATCCGTCTAAACCCTGATGCTGCAGATGCTTATAACAATCGAGGTGGTGTGAAAATTAAGTTGGGACATCCTGAAGCAGCTCTACCTGACTTTGATGCGGCGATCCGTCTAAACCCAAATGATGCGTATGCCTATGCCAACCGGGGGACTGTGAAAAGAAAGTTAGGTCTCATTGATGACGCTAAGCAAGATTATCAGATAACATTAGATTTAATGGAGAAGGCAGGAGACGAAGAACTTAAATCGGAAATTATGAGAATTATGAAAAGGTTAGAGGATTAGAAACGCTATAATCCTTGTAGTCTGAAAAACACCACCGCCCTACCGTCCAGTTAGGGCATTTTCTTTTACGGCAATCCGTCCAACCTCACAAATGTCCAAAACCCTTCCTTAATTTCGATTTTTTGCGGGTAGACTCTTTACTGTAGGAGCGACCTCCCGGTCGCGACGCTTTCCCCAAAATCGGTAAAAAATAGAAAACTGAGAGGATCCGGTGCGGTTAGGAAACCACATCGGATTCTCCGCGAAAACCTTCAGCCGCAGGGTTTGCTAAACAGGGTTTCCGCTAAACGGCCCGGGTTGAGACAAGTCCGGTTCGGTTAGGAAACCAAACCTACCGGGCCTGGGGCTGCGGATGGAGAAACTCAAAAAGTCTTCTGGCGTATGCAAGGTTCCTGCCGAGTATCCGGTTCGGTTAGGAAACCAAACCTACCGGGCCTGGGCGGAAAACCCGACCCAAAAACGGGAGAACTGAATGGCTCTGCTTCACCTTTTGCTTGACTTTACGTAAAAAGTTGTGGTATTATTACTCTATACAGGAACCAAGCCATAAACAGACACAAACAATTAGCCATAAGCAAATAAATCCAATTTTGCATCTTGCGGAGTTTATCCATGATTTCGCTTAATCATATCCCACAGTTCCTCTGCCTAATATTAGTATTGATCCTCATTGCATTCGCCGCTAACCCGGGTGGAGAGGAAACTTCCAGTTTCTCGCAAGAGGGTCTCCCATTCTTGAAAACATACTGCTTCAGTTGTCATGCTGGCGATGAACCCGCCGCCGAACTCGCGCTCAATGCATTTTCAGATGATATGTCGCTCATTGAGAATCGTGATGTCTGGGACCGGGTCTTAGACATGGTATCAACAGGCTACATGCCACCATCGGAGAGTGAGGTTCAACCCGTTTTAGAAGAATCAGATGCGTTTGTTGCGCATATTGAGGCGATTTTTGAACACGCAGACCGTACGGCGAAACCGGATCCAGGGCGAGTAACCGTCCGCCGACTCAATAAAGTCGAATACAAAAATACCGTCCGAGACCTGCTCGGCGTTGATTTCGACCCTACCGAAAATTTCCCAGCGGATGACGTAGGACACGGATTTGATAATATCGGCGATGTACTGACGATGTCGCCGCTCCTGATGGAACGCTATCTTGAAGCGGCAGAAGCCATTGCCACCCGCGTGATTTTAGTGGAACCGCCACCGCCCTCGAAACGCTACCAAAGGGGGTCGCGTCTCGATCCACGCCACAATGATGTCCCAGATCAACGTTTCCGACTCCTTGACCCAACGGCTACAGAGGCGTGGAAATCTGGTCCCTTTACAACAGGTGCGGCATTTTTCAAGATGTTCCCGGATGAAGAAATCATCTACAAGGCAACACTCTACGTTGAGCCTGACAGTGGGACACCTGCTGCTGAAACTGATCCCTATAGTGAAACCGCTGCCGCTGAAACGGATAGTGAAACGCCTATCGCTGAGGCTGAGCGTCAAACCCCTATTGAAGTTGCCCTATTTATTCAAGGTGAAGCATTAGAGGAAGTTTCTCCGCCAGAAGAGCTTACCCAGTTAGTTGGTGTGGACCCAGCAGCGGATAACAGGATTAAGATTCTAAAGACCTTTGAGGTTACTTCCCGCGACCCGAAAAAGACACAGACTGTTGAGTACCTTGTTACTGGCATCCCGAACATCGAACGCGCAGGGATTGCGATGGTTAAACCTACAGAAGGTGAACCGTCCGCGAAACTCCAGATTCGGGTGCTTTGGGCAGAAGGTCCGTTGGATACTCGTCCTGATACCCAACTCGAAATTTTGGCGTGTACACCGGACATCCCACAAGTAGAACAGACGCGTGAAGTGTTGACCCGTCTACTACGTCGAGGGTATCGCCGTCCACCGACTGAAGACGAAGTGGAGCAGCTCACACAGTTTGTAGGCGCGATTCAAGCCGATGGTGCAAAGTGGGAAGCAGCGATTCAGCAGGCGATTAAAGTTATTCTCTGTTCACCGAAGTTCCTATTCCGATTGGAGTTAGATGACCGTCCACAAAGCCCAGATCCATATCCGATTGATGAATTCCAACTCGCGTCACGACTCTCCTATTTTTTATGGAGCAGTATGCCAGATGACGAACTTTTTGAACTCGCGGCGCAAAACCAACTGACTGACACTCTTGAAGCACAAGTTAAACGGATGTTAGCAGATCCGAAAGCAACGGAATTAGCACGTGACTTTGGCGCACAATGGCTGCAAATCCAACGCATCGCAACGGTTACGCCTGACCGTGAGCGATTTCCAACCTTTGGTCGTAGATTGCGAGCCGCGATGTTGAAGGAAACAGAGCTTTTTGTCGAGTCAATCCTTCGTGAGGATCAAAGTGTCCTTGATTTGCTTGACGCAGATTATACCTTCCTCAATAAGGAATTGGCGAACCACTACGGTATTGCTGACACCAATGGAAACTGGCTGTATCAGAAGAAAACAGTCCCCGGTGGCGAAGCGATTAAAGGCAAAGAATTTCAGCGGGTTACGTTGCAAGGTGCCTCACGTGGGGGTATCCTTACGCACGCCAGTATCCTGACGGCAACTTCTAACCCGACGCGTACTTCCCCCGTCAAAAGGGGACGTTGGGTCTTGGAACAGGTACTCGGTTCACCGCCACCGCCTCCACCCCCAGATGTCCCAGAATTGGAAGAGGACCACGATGCTATTACCGGAACCACCTTGCGAGAACGCCTTGAACAACATAGAGAAGACCCTGCATGCGCTAACTGCCACGCCAAGATGGACCCCATCGGGTTCGCACTCGAAAACTATAACGCGATTGGGGCGTTTCGGACCAAAGAAGGCGAATTGGAAATTGATACAACCGCCGAATTACCAGATGGCACTGCCTTTGACGGTATAGCAGACCTGAAGCAGATCCTTAAAGATAGGCATCAACAGTTTGTACGCTGTTTGACGGAGAAAATGTTGACGTATGCTTTAGGGAGAGGATTGGAATATTACGATCGCCCAACTGTTGACCGAATCGTAGCACAACTTGAATCTGAAGGTTACAGGAGCTCCGTCTTGATTACTGAAATTGTTAAAAGTGATCCGTTCCGTTTGCGACGTGGCACTCAGGGTAATTGACGATGCGAATTATCGGTAATTTCGTTCTGCTTGCTATCATAATCCTACAACCGAGTTGTTATATATCCCAGTATAATACAGTAAATAAAAATCCGACTTCACAGCGGGAGAAAAAATACGCTTCTCATTTGGCGTTGGAGGCAAAATATTCTGTTTATTTAGATGCTACCTGGACGACAAAAGAGGCTGCTGCGCTTTTAAAGGTCTTTAAATCCATGCCGTTCGGTCTGAATCTACAGTTTTCCAGATGGCATATAAGCAATGAAGATTTAGAAAATGGTATTAAGATTGAACCTAAGGATAAGTTAAAACTCGTTACGATTAGTAGAAATATCTTTCCTGTTGAAGGATCCGAAGAGGTTTTGTCACCGGACAAGGACCTGTATTATGCTGTCGTTCAATTCGTAACAGAGAATGGAACAAACAGATCCGTAATAGAACTAATATTGCAAAACAGGTATGGTGTATATGTCCGCGCTTCATTAACCGGGGTCGCCCCAAACAGAACACCAGAACGCTACTCGGCTTTTGAAAATGACGATCTGATGCTCATTATATCAGTATTTGAAGAATTCCCTCAGGCATTACATAAAATACCGCAATTAAAGTATATAGTCCGCAGAATTGATACGGAAGAAAGAGGCATGAGTTATGCACGGCCAGGTCGCGGTTCTATAGTGTTAGCTGAATCTATTCTCATGCGCAGTGGTCTTTACGCTCTTAAGGATACGCGTAAAATAATTACCCACGAGAAGGCACACTTCTTATGGGCTTATGTTTTTAATGACCAACTTAAATTGGATTGGGCGAAACTTGGCGGCTGGTCCCGAGATGCAAGTGAATCGGGTTGGTCAACGACTCAAGAACGATCCGCGTTTGTAACAGATTACGCTTATACAGAAAATCCAAATGAGGATATGGCAGAAAGTATCGGATTCTATTTTGTGTATCCCGATAAACTCCGCTTCTGTTGCCCTGAGAAATATGAATTTATTCACAATCGGATTATGCTGACGTATAGCAAACTTTATACGCCGTCTAATCTGATGTAAATTAAGGAGAAAATCCCCGATACTTACATTATGAAATGTTTCATATCGCGATATATTATTACAAAAAAATCTTTCAAGATATACTTGGCACTTGCCTATATCCTAACTTTTGGCACTCTTTCTCTCTTAATTCTACCAAGTACAATAGCACAAACCGTTGACATTCCAGATCGCAATCTGCGCGCTGTTATTGAAAAGGCTCTTGGCAAAGATAGTGGACCACTGCATGCCATCATTGAAACAGAAGAAGGCGAAGCCGAAGTGGTTCCAATCACAGAAAACGAGATGGCAACTTTGACAAGGCTTTATGGAAATAACGAAGGTATTCAACATTTGACAGGTCTTGAATTTGCCAAAAACCTGGAGGTATTAGAGCTCAGAGACAACTTAGTATCGGATTTATCACCTCTGGCAGACTTGATCAGACTGGAGAGGTTGAAGTTACAAGATAACGCAATAACTGACCTATCACCACTTGCTGGATTGTTCAATATGAGATCGCTCGATATTTCGCGTAATGTGATATTGGATTTATCCGCTCTCACGGGTTTAAAAAAATTAGATTGGTTAGCGATTAATGACAATCCGTTATCTGACGTATCTTCGCTTGCAGAATTAATCAGTTTAGAGACCTTGGACGCTTGGAAGACATCAATATCAGACTTTTCTGCCCTCGCCGCATTACCCAAACTGAGATCAATAAACATAAGTGACAACCCGATATTGGACATCACTTCTCTGGAAGGTTTAACGTCTTTAAGAACGTTAATAATTCCCAACAGCGGAATATCGGACATCTCCGCGCTGGCAACGTTAAATAACTTAGAAACACTGTCACTTCAGCACAACATAATATCGGATGTATCCCCGCTGGCCAGCTTAAAAAGGCTACTACAGTTAGAACTACAAAACAACACGATATCGGATATCGCTCCGCTGGCAGAGTTAAAAAGGTTGGCACGATTAAATCTGGAAGAAAATACAATATCGGATATAACTCCATTGGCGAACCTAACAGGTTTGAAATCCTTGTCTCTCGGATACAATAGGATATCGGACATATCTCCACTATCTGGGTTGATTAGCTTAGAATTTCTGGGTCTTCAAAATAACGTAATATTCGACGTGTCTCCACTATCAGGTTTAATTCACTTGGAACATCTATATCTTCAAGATAATTTGATATCTGACTTTTCGCCTTTGGCAGGGTTGCCTAAAATACTCCGCTTCCGGGGTGGTCCGAAAATAGAGGGGCCGTGGTTATGGGTAATTGCACCAACTGACGGAAGGTCCGGTTCAAGTGCTGCTGCTTCCGGAATAGACTTTTTAGCACAAATGAGTGGAGGTGCCCTAACAGAGTCAATGGTTGCTACCGAAGGTGCTACTGACGGAAGTGCTGTCGGAAACAGCGTTTGGACTGCTCACAAAATTAGTACTACGCCCTTGAATAATATCAATGACATGGTGAATGCTTCCGGTTTAGGAACAGGTAATATAGATCATCATGTTGCTTACGGCTGTATTGAATTAGATTCTCCAAAAGATCAGAATACAATGATGTATGTTGGTAGCGATGATGCTGTCAAGGTTTGGCTCAATGGACAACTGATTCACAACAATCCCGTGGATCGTGGTGCCGATGACTTTCAGGACGAATTTCCTATAACTCTCAAACACGGATCAAACATCTTGCTGGTCGCTGTTTATGAGGGGGGGTAGATTGGAGTGGTTACTTCGGATTTGCTCCCAATGCAGAATATACAGTATTGCCTCCAGTTACTGATGTCACAGTGCTGAGTCTTGGTCCCAAGTCCACCTCTGCTGCGGAAGCAAAACGCGTTCGTGTAGGTGATACCTTCACTCTCCATTTCAATACAGAAGATGTTACTAATTTAGCTGGATGGCAATTTGACATAGCGTTTGATCCTACTATCCTCGAAGTCATTGACGTGAGTGAGGGGGATTTTCTGAAATCAGATGGAGTAAGTACCTTCTTCCAGGAAGGTAAAATTGACAACATTGTAGGTAAAATTACTGGTTTTAATGGAGCGCGATTAGCAGGTGGTATCAGTGGCACAGGCACTTTATTATCCGTTAATTTTGCGGCAAAGGCGTTCGGGGAAAGTACACTGACATTGAGTAATGTTCAACTTGGGTCTGCAACTGAACAGGTGATCCCTTCTGGTACTCTTGAAATTATTATTATTGTGGAAGACAAAACTGAGAGTCCTCCTTGGGATGTTAATCAAGATAGACAAGTGAACATCCTCGATCTAATCCTCGTAGCACAAAACTTGGACGCTGACGCTCCTATCAACCCGCGAACTGACGTAAACGGCGATGGAGTCATCAATGTTTTGGATCTCATTGTTGTCTCCCAACACATAGGTGAAGCCGCTGCCCCTGGTGCCCCTTCTATTTTTGCAGTGAACAATGATGACTTAACCCCTACATTGATACAAGCGTGGATAATACGCGCACAAGTTGAAAGCGACGGATCTCTTGCTTTCCAGCAGGGAATTGCGAACCTGCAAAAACTCTTAGCATCATTGATTCCCAAAGAGACGATGCTGTATCCCAACTACCCAAATCCGTTTAATCCAGAAACATGGATACCCTATCAATTAGCGGAACCTGCAGAGGTTACTGTGTTTATCTATTCTGCCAACGGCACCTTGATCCGTACATTAGCATTGGGATATCAATCCGCTGGTATCTATCGGAGTCGAGCCCGCGCGGCGTATTGGGATGGAACGAATGGAATGGGTGAGCCAGTGGCAAGCGGTGTCTACTTTTACACGCTCTTAGCGGGCGATTTCAAGGCTACCCGCAAAATGTTGATAGTAAAATAGTATCAAATGACCTTATGATAGCTGGAAGGTTGATGTTTATTGACTTCCCAGCGATGGTTTCTCAGTGGGTTGCGTTGGATTCGCTGGCATCTTCATTGAAAAATGATGTGCTGAGCGATCCACACGTCTAAAGTATAGCAAAACCGGGAAACGACTGTCAAGCGTATTTTTACAGAAGCGGCTCCGGTTTTGCCAAGTCAAATGGGTTAGGAACAGGAGGTTAGGGTATCATTGGGTTTCTCCTTGCTCTGTCGCGTTATCGTTTGCGGCTGAATTGGCGAGGTTTGCATCTATGGCTTGGAGTTGGTGCTTGGGAATCAGGTCGAGATATTGAGAAATGACGCGTCTCGAAAGTCGTGTAATCTGTGAGATGTTGTCAATATCAGCGGTTGCCTTGCGAACGACTTTGACGATCTCATAGTCGCGAATGTATCGGTCAACTGCTTCTTTAGAGTGCTTGGTTTTCGCAGCAATACTCGGGGTGAGATATCCTTGAAGATAGCGGGTTATGATCTCTTTCTTGTGGGTAATAGCCCCCGATAAATCATGGATATTGCCCCGAGTGGGCAGGATTTCGCCGGTGGTCTTTTGCCACTCATTGACATAATCACAGACGACAGCATCACAGACATTGAGCAAGACGGCTAAGTCGAGTTGTGTCAATAAGGCCCCTTGGTCATAAGCTTGATGACACCAGCGAACCAAGCGATTGATCCGCAGTGGTTTCCGTGAGGTAAAACCGTTGCGAAAGGATTCAATATCCTCTGTGGCGAGGTATGTCAGGATGATAGGTTTCATACGCGTTTTGATGATGGATTTTCCTCTTTCAGGGTGTTCCTCAATAGGCACAGCCATCCAAACGAGGTGTCCATAACTCAGCAACCGTTCATCAGGGAGTTGATCCCCCGTGGCGAGTTTCTCCAAAGGGAGGGTAATCACGAAATAGTCCTCAACGGTCGTAAGAATATCATCAACAATAGCGGTAGCCGTGACTTCGCCTTTGTCATAGCCATAGTCATTGAGAAAGCGATGGATCAGCAGCTGGCGTAGCGATTTATCGTTGATGCGTCTGAACTTCTTCTCGTTGATCTGCGTGCGCGTCAAAGGTTTGCTCATGAGAGTTCCCCCTTTTTTGGATCCGCTGGTTCTGGGTGAAGGCGCTCGGTCATTCGGTCCGTGTTCTGGTATTCCTTATACAGCGCGAGATACTCGCGTATGAGTCGGTCGGAGAAGTGAGTGATGAGCCGTATCTGTGCGTCAGGAAAGCCTTGATGATGCAGTGTTGCGACTTGTGTGAAGTCTTTCAAGTGCCGCCAGACAGCGCGTTCAGAGTGGTTCGTCTTTTGCTCAATCTCGGTGAAGGTATACGCCTTGAAATACAACTCCAAGATCTGGGTTTTATGGGACGTGCCGGGGCCCATGTCGTGTTTTGCCCCGCGCGTCATCACGAAATAGCCGGCCTGCTTTAACGCTCGGATGTCGCGTTTGACAGTGGCGGGACTGGTGGTTAATAACACCGCCAGATCCTCATGACTCAACAAGGCCTCTTGGTCATAAGCTTCTTTGGTCAATCGGAGGATGCGATGGCGTCTGAGTCCTGCGAGCCCATAAGTGCCTAAGACTTCAAAGTCCTCCTGAATGGCATTGAGTGTCAACCGACAGGAGACTTTTCTCGCTAAAGCGATGTGTTTACCTGCGGGTTCCTCGGCGGCGACGGCTTCATAACAGATTTGCCCGGATGTCAGTTGCACATCGGCGTGTTGCTCAAAGTAACTTGAAATCTGTTTATAGTAGGCTTCAGCGACGATAGGCATAAGATTAAAGTCTGCTGAAATCTTCTGAATAATCGCAGCTCTTGCGTTCTTGGATTCGAGTCGTTTGATACCATAGGCGGTATCATTTTGGCGTGTCATAGTGACCTCCATGAGTAGAGTATCGGTGATAAAAATACATCTACTTGTTAGGTTAACGCATACTATTAGTGTAACTCATGGGGTCATTTGATACAAACTATAAATAACGCGCGTTATCGCGACTTCTCCAATAGAACCGACAGAAGATTCCGAAAAAACGATTGACATCCTGCTATAAACAACGATATAATACAGATATGGCGCAATATGATGCAAGAGTCTCCTTTTTACCAACTCGTGATACAGCGCGGCATTGAACAAGGTGCACGCGAAGTCTCAATAAAAAATATTCTTTCTGCGCTTATCGCTCGCTTTCCACATAGTGATACACAGCACGTGGAACAGGCACTTGAAGCCATTTTTAGCCTCGATCGCCTGACTGAACTGCATCTCACAGCAATCCAGACTCCCAGTTTTGAAGCGTTCCTACAAGCGTTAGACGCATAGAAACACGCCCGGTATTTCTATATACATAAAGGGTTTCCCACTGGAAGCTTATCCTTGATCCTTAGTGATAGTCAGGTAACAAAATTCATTCGTAAATTGTTTGATAAACTACTAACGTCAACAGTGGAAATATACATGAACACATCAAAACAACTTTCACGTCGAACATTTTTACGGGGTCTGGGAGTCAGTGCCGTTCTACCGGTCCTTAATCCGCTGACGGCTTTGGCAGATATCCCTTCAAAAGAGGGACCGATTACCCGTTACCCGGATCCAGCAGTTGAAGTTATCGACCCGCGTTTTGCGAAATATAAAATCGGGAACGCCGTCGTGGAACGCCTATGGACAGGCGCACGTTGGTCCGAGGGACCCGTCTGGTTTGGCGATGGTGGATTCCTCCTCTGGAGCGATATTCCGAATAACCGTATTCTCAAATGGCAGGAAGCCACCGGCAAGGTGAGCGTCTACCGCAAACCGTCTAACCACACCAACGGTCATACGCGCGATCGACAAGGTCGGCTCATCAGTTGTGAACACGGCACAAGGCGCGTTACACGCACCGAATATGGCGGGACGGTCACTGTCCTGATTGATAGCTTTGAAGGCAAACGGTTCAACGCACCGAACGATGTGGTCGTCCATCCAGATGGACATATCTGGTTTACCGATCCAGGATACGGTATCATGTTTAATTACGAAGGGCATAAAGCCCCCTTTGAACTGCCGACTTCTGTCTATCGTTTGAATCCAGACACCGGTAAAGCGACTGTTGTGACAGAAGCACTCGAAAAACCTAACGGCATCTGTTTTTCGCCTGACTACGATAAACTCTATATCGCTGACACAGGGACACCTAAAAATATCGTTGTCTTTGATGTCGTGGATAGCGAAGGGTTGGGTAATAAACAGGTCTTCGCTGAGATGGCACCTGGTGCTGCTGACGGTCTCCGGTGTGATACTGATGGCAATGTTTGGGCGGGTACAGGCTGGGTCGGTGAAGGCTACGATGGGGTGCATATCTTCGCACCGGACGGAACACTTATTGGTAAGATTCACCTCCCAGAAATTTGTTCCAACATCTGCTTCGGCGGTGTGAAGCGGAACCGGCTTTTTATGACAGGCAGCCAATCTCTGTACTCGGTTTATGTTGAAGCGCAAGGCGCACCGCTGTTTTAGCGCGTCTGTCTCATACAGATAACCCACCTTACGCAGCGAGCGATAGACTCGCTGCGTCCCTCCTATGTTGACAAGTAGCAGCTGAACGTCCATGTTCAAATGGGTTCGGTCGTTGTCCATTAACAGCCTTATCCATCGTTTAAAACCGTTCAGTGTGCTACAGCAGCACATACTTTTTATTAAATTTAAAAAAAAATGAAGTTTACCCTAAACTTTTTCAGTTTCATCTCTATAATTAATAGGATAGACGGACATAATCAGTAATCAGCCTTCAAACAAAAGGGGAAGACTTATGACAACTATAATGCGCTTGAAAGGCGGCGTTCCGATTTTGAAACCATACGGGAAACTCATCGGCGTTGCAGCGTCGCAATTTCGAGAAAAACTCATTTCTCAGATGGATGCCTCTGATATGTCAGGCATTCTCATCGACTTCAAACGGGTTAATAAGATTGACAGCTCGGGCCTCGGAACATTGGTAGAGGCGTATATTGTAGCGAGGCGGAAAAAAGGGCGTATTGGTGTTATCAATGTAGGTATGAACATCAAAAGCTTGATTATCCGAACCCGGCTTATTAATATCTTTGAGCATTTCGACAATGAGGATATTGCAGTCGCAATACTATCAAACCGTGTTACCCTTCATGGGCAGGATGAATGACAGTTTACTGCCACATTATAAGAGAAAGGGATGACTTAATGCTAAAAACTTTATACACCGACCGCTCAGGGTGATTTAGTTTTAAGAAATTCGCGGGCTTTATGCTTTTTGTTACAGATCCGGTGCGGTTAGAAACACGCACCTACCGGTCCTGGGGGCCAAAATTGGACGAAAAAACCGAGAACTAAATAGCCCTGCCGACCGCTAAGATAAGCTTGACTTTTTACTTTGAATGTCTTAGAATAAATATGTGTAGTCTGGAATTACCTCTGATCAATTGAAAATGGAGGGTAAACAGATGGCTTTGAAATGTCAATCGGGTGGTGTAAAATGTCCAGCGTACAAACATCAGGGCATTTTCCAACCGGATAATAAAACCGTAAAATCACTTTTGCCAGATTTGAAGTGCTGTGCGGTGTGCATGTCGTCCGCGCCACCGAAACGTCCTGATCTCCGCGATGATATGTTACAAATTGCTTCTTTAACGCTTGTTGAAAAGGGACCGAAGTTCAACCCATCACATGAAAGTGGTGCAAGCTTCGGAACTTTCATCCGCCCTCGGATCTGTGGGCTTTGATGGATGCAAAAGGTAAGGAGCTCAGCCATAGTAATCGTGAACTTCTCAATTGGAATCCGCACAACGGCATTGATGATGGAACCAATCAGTATGTCGCGCGGTTAGGTACGGCTCTAAACCTATATGCTGACTTTGAGGATGAACTCGTCCGAGACATCAGTTTTGCATCTGCCTTGCCTACGCTTTTAAAAGTGTTGACCCCCCGCGAACAAGCCGTTTTCGCTTGTCTTCGTGAGGATCAACGGAATTGTGAGATTGCCGCAATATTGCAGCTTTCTGAGTCGCGCGTCAGCCAGCTGGTGAGCCAAGTGACCGTCAAACTGACAAACGCGGCGCAAAAACTGGGTTTAGCAGACTAACTTCTTAGGAGGCGTTATCTTGAAAATAGAAATGCTTCAAGGGTAGAGGCGGTTGTTGATACCAGCAGCGATGTTGGATCGCAATCGCCTTTTTACATTCCATCTCACGCTATAGAAGTGAATTAGAACCAGTCGTTTTCTCGAAACAAAGACTTGACATTGACCTAAAAATGTAATATAATTTATGCATACATAAAATTGAGATGCCCTGCCTTTAAGCAATAGGCGACATCACCAAGGAAAAGTTATGAACACATCAAAACAACTTTCACGTCGGACATTTCTACGAGGTTTAGGGGTCACTGTCGCGCTACCGTGGTTGGAAGTGATGGGACCTGTTACATCGTGGGCAGCCGCGCCCGCAGGGGCAACGCAGACTGTACCGAATCGGATGGCGTTCCTCTATGTGCCTAACGGAAAGATAATGGAGGATTGGACTCCGAAACAGGTAGGGGCGGACTACGCGCTTACAGATATTCTGAAACCGTTAGAGAGTGTGAAGGATAAAACACTGGTACTTAGCGGTTTAACGGCGGATAAGGCACGCGCCAACGGCGACGGGGGTGGTGATCATGCCCGCGCGATGGCGGCATTTCTAACAGGTGCACAACCGCGTAAAACTGACGGTGCTGATATTCATGCTGGCGTTTCTGTTGACCAAGCCGCAGCAACGCATGTCGGTGCGCAGACCCGTCTTCCGTCCCTGGAACTCGGCATTGATCCGGGTTACAGATCAGGAAACTGTGACTCCGGTTATAGTTGCGTCTACTCCTCAACACTGTCGTGGCGTTCTGCGACGCAGCCGCTCCCGAAAGAGGTGAATCCGAAACTCGCCTTTGAACGCCTGTTTTCTACGATGCCAAATGCCCGACGCGTCGAGCGCGATCAACAGCGAAAAAGTATCCTTGATTTTGTCACGCAGGACTCAAAGGATTTGATCCGTCAAGTCAGCGGAAACGATGTACGTAAACTTGATGAGTACTTCTCCGCTATTCGGGACATTGAGCTGCGAATTGACGCAGCCGAAAAGTTTCCACCCATCGAAAGCCCAGATTACGCCGCGCCGGAGGAGATTCCCAAAGATTTCCAAGAACACGTCCGACTCATGATGGACCTGATTATCCTCGCCTTCCAGACAGATGTGACCCGTGTTGTGACTTTTACGTTAGCAAATGAAGGCAGTAATAAGTCGTATCCGGCTGTCAATGTCACTGAAGGACACCACAACTTGTCGCATCACGGTGGTGATGAAGAGAAGAAGGCAAAGATCAAACGGATCGATATTTTCCATTCACAACAGTTGGCATACTTCTTAGAGAAACTTGATGCTACGGTTGAAGGGGAGGGTTCGCTGCTGGATCATTCGATGATCCTATATGGTAGCGGAAACGCGGATGGCAACCGACACAGCCACCACGATCTCCCGATTCTGCTCGCAGGCGGTGGCTGTGGCACGCTTAAAAGTGGTCGCCATATCCGTTATCCGAAAGAGACACCGCTCAATAATCTCTGGTTGTCGATGCTCAACCGTATGGATGTAAATTTGGCGCAAATAGGCGATAGCACGGGTAGTTTGCAAAACCTTTCTTAAGACCGCGCGCTCTCACATATTCGCTGGCGAGGTTTCCCAACCTCGCCATTTTTTTTCCCCTATCACCAATCCTCTTTTTACGACAACAAGACTCACGCGCCCCTAATTTTAGGGGTATCCCTAATTTATCTTTTCGTTAATATTTTTCGAGTGCCAATCTGGCTTGTAAGGCAGCGACAACGCCCTTTCTGGGTCAATGTTACTGAAATTATCAGGTGCGCCCATGCTTGACGTTTAAAATTGATCCGCCAAAATTCTGGTGTTGGATTTTCGAGATTTAAAACCCTCAAACCAAGTCATTACATGGGTTTTAGGCAAAGTATCATTACTTTGGCAAAAGTATATTGATAATGGGTTTCATTATCAATAAGTGTAAATGGGTGTCAATTTAGATGAGGTTAATTTTTGAGGGAATTCATAGGCGGAAAAGTGAATTACCAGTCCTTAAACGGAAAGATACGGGTCTCTGTTACCATGCCGTAGAAGCTCCACAAACTGCCGGCGACGAATTCGCCAAGGATTAAACCGAGGAAGAAAGGAGCTGCTTTTCGGTGTAATTGCAATCCGCCCTGCTTGATAATCAGCCATTTTGCGATTGTGCTAATCATGAGTGATATCCAGAGCCAGTTCATACACCAATCCGCTGCCCCAGAGACAGCGTACCCGACAGCATGGAAGGGCCACCAAAAGAACCGCATCCGTAGAAACATCAGAAGAAAGGTGAATCCCATCCCGATACCCATAAACGTTACTTCAGGGATGTTCGTGTTTGTCGGGAAATTGAGCTGCTGTTGGAGTCGATTGAACGGATGATGTGCGAAGCTGCCTGCAGACCCAAATCGATAGACATCATGCAGATATGCCCAGAACGAGCCGATAGACCCCACAACCACTGCCAAAAGCATCGCCCAGACCAGCGGTTTCGGGTTAAATCTTGCGCGTGAAGCGAGTTGGAATCCCTCCAATTGATGCGGCATCGGATGACTCCTGTGGGCGCGATTGAAGAAAAACAGGAAAGAGAGTGCCGTCAGATTAGAGCCACCCATGCCACGTGAACCTAAAATCGCGGGTAAGGCGTAATCCGGTCCCATATAATGTAGGTCATGTGCAGGAGCACCGGATTCCACCCGCATGCGCGTGATCCCCGTTGAGAGTGCGAAATACATGACGAAAAAGGCGATACCGAGCGAAATGCTGATGCCTATCTTCACAGAAAACGCTATAAGATAGACACATCCTAACACAATACCGATGATTGCGGCACGATACCGCATCGGCTCAACCGATTCGTCAAGCCTTGAGTGTCCGGTGGCGACCTGCTTGAAGACTTCAGCGAGGTATTTACGGCTCGCCCATACCGCGAAAATTGCAAGTCCGAGATACGCACCGAGGGATTGCTGACGGTCATAAGGGAATCCCGGTAGACTCCGAACCCCGATGATCGCGCCACCGACCCTTTGCATCTTGCGAAACAGGTAAAAGAACCAACAAGAAAACGATAAATCCAACGGCATGAAGAATCCGAGTCCAATGACAAACGGATAGATAGAAAAGGGTGTCCATCCGATAGCGTTCCACGGTTTTTCATTAAAAAACTGGCTGATATTCCGAAACCGAACCCCGATGATCGGGATTGTTGGGAAGAGATAGCTGAGTCCGTTAACAAGATTTAGAAGTGAAACGAGGATAAACGCTGTCCAAAACACTCTGCCCCGGAAGAAGTTTGCGCCGCTGTCCCGCGTCATTTCCAAGGGCAGTTGGATGATCGGATAGGCGAGTTTCTCGCGTTCTGTCCACTGTTTGCGTAGCACAACATTGATGCACAGCATAACAAAGACAAGCACTAAAATAAAGCTCGTCCACCACAATGTCGGCCCTAACCATGCCCGTAAAACCTCTGTGTCATAAATTGTCGATTGTCCTTCGTAAAATCCCTCCAAAATCCGTTTATCTTGGACTGTTCCCCATGTCGGCATGTATCGATAGAGAAGTTCTCGCCATTCGTTTTCAGGCGTATCAAACCAGAAGACGTGTCCGATCATAGGGATAAGCACCTGCGCGTGGTCGTGTGATGCGATAGCACTCGCCATACAGAGCATCACATAGATAACAAGTAGCTCACCGTGCGTCAATGCCCATTGCCGTTTTACTCGCCGAAGAAGCAGGTTGAAGAGTGTGATAATAAAGAGAAAAAAGACTGCATTAAAAAAGAGCGACATCGTTGTCGGAAAGAGTCCCCACCAGACCATCTCCGTATACATAATCCAATAGCAGTTGATCGGGATTAGGATAAGTGATAGTGTGACCGATTTTAGGGTGACACCACGGGTCAGAACCATTGCGTTCTCCTACTGTTTCCTTAATCTTCGATAGGTATTGCCGATTTCGTTGCGACCTTGAGCATCTCCACAATTTCCAGATGTCCTTGTGATTGGGCAAGCGTTAATGCCGTATCGTCCTGCCGATTTTTTAGGGTAGCATCGGCACGGTTTTCAAGGAGGAGGTGAACAATATTGGTATGCCCGCGCCACGCTGCGTACATCAACGCCGTTTCACCGGTATGGTTTTGGGTGTTTACTGCTGCCCCTTTTTCAAGCAACCGTTTGCTCATCTTCAGATCCCCAGTTTTGTGGATGATAAAAATCAGAGGCGTATTACCGTTGGCATCCGTTAGGTTAACATCTGCCCCCGTCTCAATGAGAAATATCGCCACGTCAATGTCCCCTTTCTCCGCTGCAATATGTAGCGGTGTCCGCCCCACGGCATCTTTTACGTTTACATCTACGCTTGTGCCACGAAGCGAGGCAACATCTCCTGTCCATACGGCTTTGAAGAGACGATCCTCCGGTGTATCCAAAAATTCAGAAATGACGTGTTCCTGATTAGCGGGTAGGTCTTCAAAGACTTGGACGACACCGCTCTGCCATCGCACCTCAAGTCTATCAACGGTTGTGTTTGTCCCTAACCCAAAATAGCACCGAGCGTCGTGGCTGGACAGGTAACTTGCTCCTGGATTTACTTCCCGCGTCTGTGTGTGCCCACCTGCGGTCATAGTGAGACGTGTGCCAATACCGTCTCGATTGCTGATCATCCCAACGGTTTTAATCGTTATCCAGTTGTTTTGCGGTGTCGTTTCATTTCGCAATAAAGTTGCAGGACCGTTATTTTGTGTGACGAGCAGGTCAACATCGCCGTCGTTATCGTAATCACCGAATATCGTGCCTCGGCTCACTGTGGGACGCTGAAAATAGCCGCCTGCGCTATCAGAAATCTCCTGAAACGTGCCGTCTCCATTATTACGGAATAGTTGATCCGGTTGGCGGTATGTTAGTATATCGTGTGTGTCTTCAATATTATCAATGATATGCCCATTAGCGATGAAAAGGTCAAGCCACCCATTATTATCCGCATCAAAGTACCCCGTGCCAAATCCGACATATAGATAACTCTCTTTTCCGAGATGCGCCTCATAAATCACGTCTGTGAAGGTGCCATCGCCGTTGTTCCGATAAAGGGCATTGGTTTCATAAGAGAGGTTCGTGACAAAAATATCGAGCCAACTGTCGTTGTTGTAATCACCGACCGTAACGCCCATACCGGCTTGTGCAACACCGTTGAAACTGTAAGCGCACCCCGCGAGGAGCGAAATTTCACTGAATGTGCCATCCCCATTGTTATAAAAGAAATCGTTTCGGGTATCGTCATTGGCAACGTAAAGATCGGGTGCGCCGTCGTTATTGAAATCTGCTGAGACGACCCCTAAGCCTTTTCCGTGAAACAAGCCACCCATCGCACCAACGCCAGCCGCTTGACTGACATCGGTAAACGTGCCATCGCCATTATTGCGATAGAGTCTATCAGGCGCGCCTTCAAATAGGGATGGATGGCAATAGGTGTGTATGCCGTCTTCTCCACACGGCGGATAGTGAACATCGAGTGAATAGACAAGGTAGTTGACAACGAACAGGTCGAGATGCCCATCAGAGTTGTAATCAAGAAAACAGGCGCTGCTGCTCCATCCTGGATCACCGACACCTGCTGAGACCGTCACATCAGTAAAGGTGCCGTCGCCGTTGTTTCTGTAGAGGACGTTCGCGCCGAAATTGGTTACATAAAGATCAACGTTTCCATCGTTGTCATAATCTGCACACGCCGCCCCCTGTCCATAGTTGCCGAGATTTTCGACCCTTGCGGTCGTTGTGATGTCAGTAAAAGTTCCATCACGATTGTTACGATAGAGCGTGCTTGTCGTCTGTTTTGCCGATGGTGATTTATCCCAATAGCCACTGTTGACGAGGTAAATGTCAAGAAACCCATCGTTGTCTGCATCGAAGAACGCGCCGCCGGCACCGAGGGTTTCGGGCAGATGGTAGGTGCCTTCAGCGCCGTTGACATGTCGGAAATTGATGCCCGCTTTTTCGGTTACATCAACGAATTGAATCGTCGCAGCCTCTAACAAGGGTGATACAGATATGAGGAACATAATCAAAAGGAGTGTGTTTTTACTTTTCGTGTTTTTAATTTTCATTTTAATTTTCATGGGGGGGAGGTGGCGTTGCATCTTTCGCGAGGCGGAATCCGATAAAACTGGTACCGATTGGCGGGTGCTGACCGAACCGCGTGGAACACCTCGCGAACGTTTCCGGGTTTAACCACGAACCGCCTCTCACGACCCGCCGACTCCCAACCGTGGGTCCTTTCGGGTTTCGATCAGGACTGTGGCGGTAGAAGTTTTCTGAATACCAATCAGCCACCCATTCCCAGACATTACCGGCCATATCGTGTGCACCGTAAGGACTTATCCCTGTAGGGTAGGTGCCAACGGGTTTCAGGTGTGCGCCTGATTGTTTCCAAATGTTTGCGTGGAGGGTTGCGTCTTTAATCCGTTGTGCGAAAGTATTTCCCCAGGGCCAGCGTCGAGCCGTTGTTCCGCGAGCGGCTTTTTCCCATTCCGCTTCAGTGGGTAATCGCATGCCTCGCCACGCCGCATAAGCCGTAGCAGCATCCCATGAAACACCGACGACAGGGTAATTCGGCTTCGTCTTCGCAATCTCGGGCCAAGTACCGAATTCTCCTTTATAACTTATAGGCGTATGTTCACTATCGGTTCCACCACTTTCAAGCCAAAACAGATAATATTCGGCGTTGGTTACCTCGGTTTTACCAATATAGTAGGCATCCAGATAGACTTTATGCGCTGGTGCTTCATTCGGAAGGTCGTCATCACTGCCCATTGTGAAGGTGCCAGCCGGGATGAGGCATAGATCAGGTTCAGCCGACGCATCAGGTAAAAATCCCGCAATTATGAAAAGTAGGATTAGGAATTTTGTACAGGGACAGCCCCGCGGCTCTGTCCTTACGGTTGTTTTATTTTGACTTTGATGTAAGACGCTCATATTCTTTATAGGTTTTCTCGGCTTCTGCCTGTGCTCCAGCGAGTTCATACGCTTTAGAGAGGTTCAGATAGAAGCGCGGTTCGGAAGGCTTTAAGTGGATAGCAGTTTGGTATTGTTCTATCGCTTTCGGATATTGTTCTAACATCAAGTAAGTACCACCGAGACTGTTGCGGTAAGTCGCGACGTTCGGTTTTTGTTGAATCACTTTCTGATACATCGCCGCTGCTTGCTTATAGTTTTGCTGTTGAAAATGGACATAACCGAGTGCTTCATAGCCGCGCGTCTCTTGTGGCGCGAGTGTAACGTAACGTTCTAAAGATTGTGTCGCTTCACGCCATAGCTGCCGCTTGAGTTGGATTCTACCGAGTCGGTACCACGCTTCGGCATCGGTAGGGTTTTGCTGCACAAATCGCTTAAGATGTGTCAACTGCTCTTCTTCAACAGATAGCACCTCAAAACGTTGTAAACGCTTCCGTGCTACTTCTATTTCGCCAATACGGCGATAGGCAGTGCCTAAACTAAAATGTGCCTTTGCGTGGAAAGGATCCATTTCAATGAGTTTTTTGAACGTATCAATAGCGAATTGCCACGCCTCCTGCTGAAGAAAGGCGGTACCGAGCGTGTAACGCGCTATTTGTGATGTAGGATCCAGTTTAATCGCGTGTTGAAGTTCATTAATAGCAGCATCAGTGAGATTATCCCGAAAATAGGCGATGCCTAATAGGGTCCGCGCACGCGCATGATCGGCATCCATCGCTACTGCTTTCTGTAGGACTTGTGTCGCTTGTGCGGTGTCGCCTAAGTGAATGAGTAGTACATCGCCGAGCTCATAATACGCCTCAATATAGTTTTCATCTGCGATTGTCGCCCGTTGAAACGCTTCAGCCGCGGCATGGATTTCCTCGGCACCTTTATAAATCACGCCCAAAATGCAGTGCGCATCGGCTATCGATTCATCCAGTTCGACTGCCTTTTCTAAAGCGGTTTGGGCTTTTTCCGGTTCTCCATGTGTGAGTGCGCGTACCCCTGCGTCATACAATCGTGCCGCTTCGGGATGATACCGCGGTGCGGCAATTGTAGGCAGTGTGTGGAGAAATATGAGAAGCATGAAGGTGTATTTGAATAGTTGCATACGATTCACTTGGATTGCCTAAACAGAACGTTGAGGTATCAATTTTTCTATTTTATTCTAAGATACGCGCAATGTCAAGCGGAATCTATTTTCTTTCAGGGTCATTTAGTTTTAAATAAATTGTCGGATTGTCTAATTCTTTCAATCTTCTTTTTCAAGTCCGGTGCGGTTCCAAACCGCACCTACCGGGCCTGGTGGTGAAGATTCGATCGGAAAATGGAGAATTGAATGTCTCTGGTTTTAATTAGGTTTACGCATCAAAATCTGCTATAATTTCATAACAGGTAATTTCACGCGGTTATCTTTTGTTTCATTTTTAACGCTATAGTTGCGTTCTTTAAGGAGAAAACCATGGACGGCAAACACCTACCTTGGCACCTACCTTTGACAGATTGGTGCATAGGAGCAATGGTTTTATTTACAGTCACTGGCACTGTTATCCTGTGCCGATTCTTGTTGCGGAAGTGGCAATCCTGGCGGATTCAACGGTTTCTCGATCAACGGGCAGCACTCACATCTCCCGGCGATCCGAAACTGACAACTTATGATAAGCAGGTCCTCACGAAAAAGGCTCGGCAATCGGGAAATGAACGTTTGGAAAAAAGTTTCGCCTTTCAAGGGAATGCCGATCTTTATGTTGCCATCGGACTTTTCGGTCTGGCGATGGTTGCTTTGGTTGTGTTAGCCGTCGCCAATGGCTTCCATAAACACGGAACACCATTTTGATTCACCAGCGCATATCTATCAGTTGGCATACAGTCGTCATCGGAGCATTGATACAATCCATGCGATGGACTTTGGTCCACCGCTTGAGAAACGGAGATTTGGATGAAGGTCGTTGCAAAATTCGGTACCGAAAGTGCGGGCTTAATTGACAAACCAGACCCGGTTGCTAAGGGTCAATTCGCTGTCGTCAAAATTCATTCAGCACCTATGTGTACGGAATACAAAAGCTTCAAAAATGAAGGGACAGGCGACCATTTCGGCCACGAAGCCGCTGGTGAAGTGGTAGAAATGGCACAGGAGGGGACTGTCAAGGTAGGTGACCGCGTTGTCGTGATGCCACACTACCCCTGTGGAAAGTGTTACCTCTGCTTAGCGGGTGAATATGCCCACTGCCAGAACGATCATAAGCCCCCAAACATTCCCGAACAGACGGGTGTGACAGCGACTTATGCACAGTACATCCTTAAACAGGACTGGCAACTGGTGCCTATTTTAGAGGAGGTCTCCTATCATCACGCTGGCATGGCATGCTGTGGGCTTGGATCGACGTTTAATGCCATGCGATTGATGAACGTCAACGCGCTTGATACCGTCCTCATCACGGGGATGGGACCTATTGGGCTTGGCGGTGTGATTAATGCTGTGTATCAAGGGGCACACGTCATAGCTGTTGAAAGCCACCCGTATCGTGCAGCTCTCGCGAAAAAACTCGGTGCAGCGGAAGTCGTTAATCCGGAAGACGAAGATGTTCTCAATCAGATTCTGGATTTGACCGATGGCAGAGGTGTCGACAAAGGTGTGGAGTGCTCAGCGGCTCCGGCAGCAGTCCAATTATTGATTGATGCATCGCGCCCGAAAGGACATATCTCCTTGATCGGTGGCATCCGTGAAGTGGCAATTAAGAGCTGGGGTGTTCTTATCAATCACGGCTTGACATTACACGGCACACGGCATTACAGGCTCACAGACACACCTGCTATGATGCGGATGATTACACAGGTGAAGGATCAGTTGGATACATTCGTCACGCACACCTTCCCTATGCGCCAGATTCAGGATGCATGGGCATTGCAGTGTACACATAACTGCGGGAAAGTTGTCCTGGAACCATGGGAATAAGCATTGATACCCAACAGGACTTACACATAGTGGAATACTAAAGAACGGAAGCATGGAAGGAACGGAAGAATGGTGGAAACCCGTCTACACTTCCAATCTTCCTAGGGGAAACACCCAAGCAAAAACACTTTCCACTCCGCAAGCAAACGAATGAATTTTGCGTAAGTTCTATCCAATTAACTTAACCTACTTTGATGGAAGCAATCGCTATGACAAACAACCTACCACTCTCAACACCGTTAGACATTCGCCTAGGTCTCACAAATGCAAGTGATGTCGCTTTTCCTTTACGATGGGGTATCCTCGGTGCTGGTAGAATATCGGGGATGTGGGTAGAGGCGCTGCACGCCTGCGAAGGGGCAACTGTAACCGCTGTAGCAGCGCGCGAAATAGATCGGGCAAAAGAATTCGCAAGGCAGTATGGGGTTACGACCGCCTACGGCGATTACAGGGAAATGGTGGCAGCCGATGATGTAGATATTGTTTACATTGGCACGATCAACAGATTGCATAAGGCGCACACCCTTCTCGCGATTGCAGCGGGCAAACACGTTTTGTGTGAAAAACCGTTTGCTGAGAATATCTCTGAAGCGCGCGAAATGTACGCTGCTGCTGAAGAGAAAGGTGTGATGCTACAAGATGGTGTCTGGACCCGCTTCTTTCCGGCGGTGGAACATGCGCGAACCGAGATTGAGAACGGTACTATCGGTGAAGTTGTGCTTGTCCAGTCAGATTTTTTCGATCCGATTTACACGATCCAGGCTGTGCCACTTGGCTTCGGTGCGGATGCCGTACCGACCTCAATTGTCGCGACGGGTAGATATGCGCGCGGTGCGATTGTGGCATTTGGTGAAGATAAGTGCGCGGTGTTGACATTTCCGCCCCGCAACTCAGAGTTGCCAGAGGTGACAGAACTCGTCGGCACAAAAGGACGTATCACGCTTGAGCGTCCGGCGCACTGTCCGACGCGTCTCTCTATCCGAATCCCGCCACCCAATGGCGTGCCTTCTCAGTACAGAACAGAAAATGCACCTGCTCCACTCCACGCCTTCGAGTACCCGTTACCGCGGACAGTGCGCATGCGAAACGCTTCCCCAAATCAGCACGGTTTCTTGTACCAAGCCGCTGCGATCCATCGCTGCCTCGCAGCGGGTCTGCATCAGTGTCCGCAATATGGCAAAGAAGAGTCGTTGCACGCCATGAATTTGCTGACAGAGATTTACAAGGCGAACCCGCCTATACCGCGGCGTTAGTGGTATTCTGCCGGTAATAGATAGATTTTGGTCGATTTCAATCGGGCATGCCCTGCGGAATTAGTCGCTGCCATTTCGTACTGAATCAGCGGATTTGACTTCATAGTTCTTTAGCTCAAGGGTTTTGACCGTGGTTGAAGTCACAATTCCAGGCATAGGAAGAGTTTTCAGAAGGATATCCTCTGCTTCTTGGTGAAATTTGACGATTCCGACGTTGGGAGCCATCCATAACGTTGTAATGGATTCGCCGGGTGGTTTTATGTCTTCATCTCCTACTTCATCAGGGAATATCACCACGCCTGTATATGTTCGGTATTCAATCTTCAGGCAGTCTTCAAAAGTGCCAGCAGGTGTCTCAACGCTCTCCGTGCCTAAGACCTTGCCCTTTTCAACAATAGTGAATTCAAATATGGTTTCATCAGGATCTCCTTGCGGCGGATCAGATGTTATAGTGATTTTGGCTTTTATCTCTGACACGTCCCATTTTTCGTTGTCGGTGGTAGACGCTGGCAGCATGTAGAAGTGGTCTTGTGCCTCTACCTCAATCTCATAGAGCAGATTAAAGCCTGCCTCCGCTTCCGGTGGTGCCATCTCCTTCATCATTTTGAGGAGATTTGCCATCTCTTTAGCAAGGCGTGCCCGCACTGCCCTTCGTGCCTCATCGCCGACCAAGAACTTAACACCTTCCTCATTGACTTGATAGAGATTCGGGTGGATGTGATAGTCGTAATCTACCGAGTTCTTTAAGGCAGGTTCATAGTCAAAGGCGAGGTACGTCTCCTCTCCTATCTCCTCACCCTCAACGACACGACGTGTTAATTCGTTTCCATCTGGGTCTACGTAAACCCAATAACTTCCAAGTGTCCCAGGAAAATATGGGGTAATCTCCGATTCATCACCCATGAGTGCTGCGCTGAGACCCAAGACGAGTAAAAGTGTAAAAACAGTACGAAATCTTTTTAACATGCTGAACGCCTCCAACTTTAACAGGACTTACGCAAAATCGGGAATTATGCCTATGACGACGCGGTAAGTGCGGTTAGGAATGCAGATCGCATTTGGACGAGTCCGCCGCAAAACCGCATCTACCGGGGAATTGCGTAAGTCTTATTTAGAATACACAAGTTTAATTAGATAGACTCCGTTCATGCCAAAAAGGATAGCACAAATTTGATTGGAAACTCGAAAATTTCTAAAATATGCCCCTTTACTCAATGGGAATATGCACAATAGTGGCTATCTTGTATGGTTGCGGTAAGTCAGCAGGCGGTTGATTTAGGCGAACACTGTGTGTAATCACATCTCCCTGTAAAAGTTCTACATTCCGCACAAGAACGAGATTGGTACGTGCTGATAATTCGCCCTCGTAAATTGTTTTCGCAGGGGCAATATTAACAAGCCCTTCCGATAGGAACAGTTGGTAAGACTTACTCTCAAGTGCAGGTGTGGTAATATCCGCCAAAAAGATAATAGGTGAAGTAGTTTCGTCCCGAAAATTGGGAGCATCCACCAATGCCTGTGCCTGCACAACTCGTGCTTCGGCTGTAAGCACATTTAACTGTGTCGTAACAATGACGTATGTGGTGCCAGCAACATTGACATATACCGAAGCATACCCCCTAATTCCAAGGTCGGGATTTTCGCGTGTCAGTGGGTCGAAGTAGGGACTGCTAAAGGCACGAGTTACATTCCCAGAATTATGAACATCGTCACGCGTCAGAACCAGATCATGACCGGTAAAGCGGACATCGCGAATTGCCTCACCATCGAACATGGGTGCTTTAACGTCTACGCGTGATCCTTTCACACTGACATGATAGGTTAAACCTTCTGTTAGCAGCGCATGGTTCAAAACTTGATAAAAATCCAAGGCAACATCTTCAACCGGAACTTGCCCGTCTTCGATCAGGTTCTCAGGGGTTTGTAAGCGGATTAACGAAACCCCTCGTAGCGCGATGACGTGTGGTTGAGATGTCTTTACAGATCTGGCGAACGCCGCAGCCCGCTCTCGAAAATCGGACTCAATAGCTTGCTTGAAGAGGTCAACAACTTCTTCTTGTGCCAACGGTTCCTTGTTTGCCACAGACGATAGCAAACCTGTGATATTACAAACAGAAATGTCGTAAGCCATCACCGTTAGATAGCCCGTTGAAGCATCGAAATTTGCAGCTTGCTGAGAGTGGATTGCGTGGTGGCCGTTTATGCCCAGCATCAGCACAATCACAAAGCTGCTCACAGCGGCGAGTGCCCACGGCAAAGACGGTTTGCTTGCGGCAGTTGCTGCCGGTTCGATATGGGCTCCCGTCTCTTTCAAGGCTTGCATAACGTTTTCAGTCAGATTTGCAGAAAGTTGGAAACTGTTTAAAGCTTCTCTAATGAAGTGTTCCTTTCGCTTTAAACGTTGCTGGGCACGTCGGAGTCGACTCTTAATCGTATTCGTTGATACGCCCAAAAGGGCACCGATATCTTCACATGTCATCTCGCTGAAATAGTGAAGCGTAATCACGGTGCGCTCGTTTTCTGGCAACTTCGCAAGCAATTTTCTGACGACTTCCCTTTGGGACTCTTCCGTAATTTTCGCGCGTTCTTCGACAACATACAAAGAGTAAGCATCTTGCTGTATCAGCGTTTCATCTTCCTCCTCGAGTAGTTGCGTCTGTATCCGCTTTTTTCGGAGCCATGTAATGCAACAGCGATTCGCAATCACAGAAATCCATCGCAAGAACCGTGTCGGATCTTTCAGGGTTGCCAACTTCTGATAGGCAATCAAGAAAGTGTCCTGCGTAATTTCTTCGGCGAGATGAAAATCCCCAATTTTCCGCCATACGAGTCCGTGAACTTGTTTCTGATACTTTCTGATTAGGATGGAGAAGGCCGCTTCATCCCCTGCAAGCACGCGGTGAATCAGTTCAACATCATCATTTTTCATTATATACCTCCAGACAAAATATTTTCATCAATTCACTTCAATACTTATTGACGCGAGTTAGAAGCGATACGGGTGCATAATTCTGAAAAAAAATCGGATGCTCCGCTAAAAATAAAAAAATTCTTGACATTTTTAGAGTTCCACTATATACTCGAGCCATCTATTGAATGCGTTTAGCCGTCTTTGTCCACATTTTGCCGTTATCAGTTTAACAATTTCTGTTGAGATGCTTTGCGCACCATAGGTGTCAATTTAGCGGTTTTGATAGCGTTTTAGCAACTGTAGATATAAACATGCTGAAGAAATACCCAAGCAGATAAAACCTACGGGACTCAAGAGAGGTTTGAAGTATCCAAAGTTTCTGCTCAAAGTCCGATTCGGTTGGAATGCAGGTCGCATTTGGGCGAGTACGCCGCTGATGCACGTCGCATCTGGGCGTGTACGCCGCAAAAACCGAACCTACCGGGCCTGGGGTCTGAGACGGTTGTTGTTTCTAAAATTGACACTTATGGTTGAGATGCTTTGCGCACATTGTGAACGAGGTGAACCATGTTAAAAACTCCTGATAAACAAAACAACGTGAAATCAATGGAACCGACGCAGTTGCGAAAATATAGATGGACGTTTGTGACAATTTTTAGCGAAGAACTTCACGTTCCTGAAATTGCTTTGCTAAGTGAAGCCGCACTCGCTGAACATTGGCTGCGGCCAGAGGAAGATGCCGCATGGGCCCACCTACAGCATTTAGACCCGGAGAAGTCGTCTTAATCCGCTTTCCATTTTCGGATTTACCATAAACACATATGAACAAGCCAAATATAATCTATATTCATTCACACGATACGGGACGGTATGTGCAACCGTACGGACACGCGATACCGACTCCGAACATACAAAAACTTGCGGAAGAGGGTGTCGTGTTCCGAAACGCGTTCTGCGCGAACCCGACCTGCTCGCCATCGCGCGCCGCACTCCTCACCGGACAGTGGGCGCATAGTTGCGGTATGGGCGGGTTGGCAAATCGCGGATGGAGTCTTCCAGTTCCAGAGCATCTCATACCTCATACGTTGAATCAAGCTGGGTACACTACTGCCTTAGCAGGATTCCAGCACGTCGTGCGAGATTTGAAAGAGACAGGTTACCAACGACTTTTATCTCAAGGCACCGTGCGTGCAGGTGCAGAAGAACGGGCACGCGATTTCATCGCTGAGAAACATGATGCGCCCTTCTTCTTAGATGTCGGCTTTGGTGAAACGCATCGGCGCGCAAAAGGGTTTGATCCGCCACCCGAGGGCGAACCGAAAACAGACCCGCGCTACGTGAAACCGCCAGTAACCTTCCCTGATACACCTACCACCCGTCAGGATATGGCGGAATACATAGACGCCGCACGTACACTGGATAGAAAGATGGGCGTGGTTTTTGATGCACTTGAGGAAAATGGGATCGCTGATAACACGCTCGTGATATGCACAACCGACCATGGGCTCGCCTTCCCCCGAATGAAATGCCATCTCAGCGACCACGGTATCGGTGTGATGTTGATCGTCCGCGGTCCCGGCGGTTTTGATGGCGGACAAGTCGTGGATGGACTAGTGAGCCAAATTGATCTGTTCCCGACTATTTGCGAACTGATAGGTATTGATGCGCCTGCATGGTTGCAAGGTGCTTCCGTTTTACCGTTGGTCCGTGGTGAGGCGGACGATACGCGTGACGCTATTTTCGCTGAAGTCAACTATCACTGCTGTTATGAACCGCAGCGCGCTGTTCGGACGAAGAGATGGAAATATATCCGCCGCTATGACGACGCGGAGAAATGGGCATTGCCGAACTGTGACGATAGTATCAGTAAAACCTTTATGCTGGAACACGGTTGGGCGGATCAACCTGTTGAATCGGAGCGGTTGTACGATGTTGTGTTTGATGCGTCGGAAGCGCACAACCTCGCGGGGAATCCGGATTATGCGGATGTCCTTGCCGAGATGCGAAACCGTTTAGAGCAGTGGCGGTCAGAAACCGACGATCCGGTGAACGATCACCAGATTATGGTGCCGCCAGAAGCAGCTGTGTTGAACGATCCGACGGATGTATCCCCCGGTGATAAGCACTATCCTGCGCGTGAAATGGTGTAGTGTTATAATAGAACCGGGCCTGACATCCTTGTAGGGGCTGGGTTTCCCAGTCCGTATCACCCCTAACACGTGTGTGAACAATTATGAGGTTTACTATAACAGGACTTACGCAAACCCACTGCAGGCGGGGTTTGGAACCTCGCCTATTGTGTAGTATCTGATAAAAAACGCGGATTTCACGGATGCTCGAGGATTGGAAAATAGTCGTTATAGACTCACCGTCCATGCGATACGGATGCCCTCTATGGTAAGGTTCTGTCATCATTTGGATAGGCTTTACGATAATATCTGTCCATTTTAATATACGATATCCACTAATTCCTCTACAGATAGAACATCAGAAAAAGGAACGGCTTGTCGTTTTCTCCTGAATTTCAGCCCCGCCGTGTGCACTGCGCCGTGGACGGACGCGAATTATGTTAACGGCCTCTGTCTCGTCATCAACCAAAAGAGCCTCACCCTGACGGTTAAGTTGTCGGATATATCCCTTTAAATCACCTTCCATGTAGGTCGCACTCAACCGATCAAGTGCGTTGATATCGTCCCATGTTGTAATTTTATGTGCCATGATCAGGTCACACTGAGAAAGCAATTCGGAATCAATTGCGGAGGGTTGTTGCGTCGCGACGACAAGACTCAGTCCGGGCTGGCGACCTTCTTTCACCCAACGGATTAACATCTCTTTACATAAGGATCCCTTGCCCTGCGGTATAAACTGATGTGCTTCGTCAATTGCCATCCAAACTCGGGGAAGACTTGTTTCCATTCCAAATTCTTCGCGCCGGCGCATCCGCGTCCGTTCTGTAAACAACCGCCGCGCAACAATATCCAACACTAAGTTTCGCAATCCTTTAGTACCCGCGTCAATAACACTTAAATCCAAAACGTTAATGTGTTCCAAGGAAAATACATCTGTTAAGTGGGTTGGTTCCTCAGAGAAAAATCCCCATCTTTGGGCAGCTGTCAAGCGATTTTCGAGTGCTTCTACTGTGGTGCTTTTAGCGCGCGTATCTTTACGGAGACTTGTTAGGATATCTGAAATATTGAAACTTTCATGGGTTTCCTGAAGGGTATCCACCGCCCGCCACATCGCTATTCCCATAGCATTATTGATTTCCAAATCAAACAGTTCACACCATGCATCTGCTGATAGGTCATGGGCGTTAATCCAGAGCGATGTTACTTCAACGCCGTTCGTTTGGAGTCTATTCACAATTTGAGCGTCTCCGAAACAGGCAAGTGGGTCACCCGGTACAATCAGACGGACAGGAAACCCTTCCGTCAGCAATCCAGCCTGTCGAACCTCATCCGACTGGCTTTCGTTGGCTGAAACCATTGTGTGATAGATGCCCATGGGATCGGCGATAATCAGAACGGCTTTTCCGCGTTCCTGTGAAAATAATTCTTCTGCAATCACGCCGAGTGTGTAGCTTTTTCCGGAACCTCGCTTGCCACAGATAAAAACAGCACGAGAACCAGTTGCTCGGATATACGCTATATCTTCAGTTTCGTAGTCAGTACCGACTCGTAGATTCACTTCAGCCATTATAAATTTCTCACTTTATTGACGGACATCCCAAAATGGGACTAATGATTCTTGTGCTGAGACTCCACCGTGAAAGCCCCACTCTGTCACTTTACGCTGTTTCGCGATAACTTTGTCGCCAGTTAAAACAGTGTAGGTGCCCTCATCGGTATTCAGCGTTAGTAGATTATCCCCTCGTGTGATAGATCCGTCAGTGTACCGTGCATTGAATTTCTCTTGTGCCAGAGGAACAATGTCTTGGTCAGCGTACCAAAGAATCCCATGGTCGGCAGTAATAAAAAGACGAAATGATTTCTCAGTTTCCTGTAAGACCTCAATGAGAAAGAGAACATCTCGCTTTAGATCGCTAAGAATCGACTTAATATTTGGGCGTTCTCTGTTAACATGGCAAACCCCATCAAGTCCAGAACGGATAATCTGAACGTATGTATGTGTTTCCCATCCAGATGTCTTTATCTTCCCTAAAACTTCGTCAAAGGTTGTCATGCGATGCAGTTGGCTCGGTGGAAACTCAGCAAAAAGCGCATCGGTCAATACATTTGCTGCGCGTTCCCAATATGAAAAGCCCAACCGCCGGACGTATCCCAACTCAAAAAGTCTATGTGTTAAAACAGGTGAACCGATGAGTCGTTGCATAGCACTATTCGTGACACTTAACCCATCCACAAGACACGGTTCCAGTGTCGCTTGGGGTAGTTTCCAATCTACGACATCATAAAAGGATAAGCCATCGAAAACCAATAGAATGACTATCTGTGGTAATTCCTGATGAATCCGTTTTGTAATTTCTGCAGCGACATCGGACTGTTTGAATAGATGTGTTGTCTCAAAGCGGCTTGGTAATGCTGCATTGACCTGTTCTATCGAAGGAAGTTCAGGAAATTCAACTGTTGGAAAACCGAAAACCTGTGTCAATTCTTCTCTGTCTGAAGGAGATAGGTTCACAAAAAGGATTGTATCTGGGTCAATTTCGCGAGGTGAATCAATTCGTTTTCGCCACTCCTCAAGCGATGTTGGACACCAAACATCGGTAAGGCAAAGTTCCCACAAAGCGCGATAGTTTTCCGGGATTTCAGTTATGCAGGGGATCGTGCACAATTGCTGTGCCATTTCATTCTATCCTTTGTGCTCGGGATCAGAGAGTGTGCCTACCTAACTATCCGTCTCTGGAGCTTTTGGGGGTTTGGGTTGCGGTTTATCCTGACCGTTTTTAGCCCATTCCACCCATTCTGCATGTTTTTTCTCCGCTTCGGATAAGCCTTCAGCTAACCCTTCTAAACGCGCTTTTTCGAGTCTCCGGTGCTCGAGCTTCTCAAAAAGTCTTTTCACTAACATGATAACCTCCCAAGCAACTTCCCATATTTCCATGAGAATCACGGCGATAAATGTAAAAATGGGTAAGGCCGCGCTTGTATTTAATATGATAGTATTTAGGGTTTCTCCGTTAGGTCTGAGTAGGAGAAATACATACAGTATCTCCAAGACAATTACATGGATTAAAATGGCGAGCGACCATTCAGGAGTTACAATCTCGCGCCAGTTTCTACCTGATTTTCCTTCAGTCATAGGTTCCTGTTTTCTTTCTTACCTCTATAGATAGAACCGATTTTTAATAATTTTAATCCCTTTTTCGGGATTTGTCAATGTTATAAACGGATTGAGTAGGCTATTTATACTAAAGTTTGGACAATTTTTAGAATTATAGTGCGAAAAAGCAGAAAAGCAGGTATCCTTTCATAAAAACATACCACTGTTTTGAAAGGAAAGTAAACATGAACCTCCTTTTCTGCTTAGGAGATATTCTATCGGATTTTCGACATTTATTCAATCAACAAAACTTCGCCCTTTTCCAAGCGTTTATCTTCGGATTCATCGCCAATAACGGGCGTGGGACACTGACGGAACTTTATCAATGTAGTGGTTCGCAAACCCAGTATTGGTCATTTCCGAAGTTCCTTTGCCGTGGGCAATGGAACGCCGATGCTGTCGCAGCACTTCTCATCAGACGTATTCAAGACGCTTTTACACATTGGGTTTATGTCTACGATGAAACCAAGGCACTGAAAACTGGGAAATCCCAATGGGGGCTGCATTTTTTTCCGCAACTTTAGTTATCAAAAGCATCGTGTGAATCAATCGAAGTTTCATTACGGACACGAGTTTGGGGCATTAGGTTTACTTTGCCAGACAGCGACGCAGTGGCATCTATTCCCCGTCTGGGTGAAACTCATTCTGCCACAGTCAATCCGCGATAAAAGTTTTCCGGTTCTGAAGCGTATCTGTTCAAACATCCCCCGGGGACTTATCATCTTTGATCGTGGTTTCGCATGGCGAAAAGTCTTTACAATGGCTCTAAGTTTCGGACATCATATCTTATGTCGTGCGAAATCTAATGCTGTTTTCTATCGTTTACCGAAACCTCCTAAACGTCGCCAACGCGGGCGACCTCGGAAATACGGAGACCGTCTTGATATTCGCCGACTCCGATATAAGGACATAGATATAGGCGCAAAAAGTTATTCGATTGCCTCAAAGGTCGTGCGGACGAAGATGTGTGATGCAGATGTCCGACTCGTCATCATCCGAAACCGCCCGAAAGCCTCAAAACCGTATCGGTATTTCTGCGTCTTTACAACAGATTTGACGCTTGAGATACCCAAGATTATAGAGTATTATCGGCAAAGGTGGC